>NZ_JAODTZ010000049.1 GCF_025399795.1 Streptomyces rhizosphaerihabitans
GAGGAGCGGGGCCTGGGGCGCAGCCCAAGCCGGTCCGGAGGGGTGTGGCGGCGGTCCGGAGCCTCGCCCGCGAGCCGCCGTCGCCTCGCCCGCAAGCCATCCCATCCGGCCGCGGGGCGCCCCCCCGCCTGCCGACGTCAGTCCGAGCGGGGGCCGTCCTCCGCGGCTTCCTCCGCCAGCACCCGCTGGGCCACCGCGAACGCCGAATTCGCGGCCGGGACACCGCAGTAGACCGCTGTCTGCAGCAGCACCGCGCCGATCTCCTCGGGCGTGAGCCCGTTGCGCCGTGCCGCGCGGACATGCATCGCCAGCTCGTCGTGGTGGCCGTGCGCCACCAGCGCGGTCAGCGTGATCATGCTGCGTTCGCGGCGCGTCAGCGTCGTATCGGTCCAGATCTCGCCCCAGGCGTAGCGCGAGATGAAGTCCTGGAAGCGGGCCGTGAACGGGCTCTGGCGCGCCTGCGCGTGGTCCACGTGCTCGTCGCCGAGAACCTGACGGCGTACCTCCATGCCGCGCCGGGCACCTCCTGCCGAGAAGTGCGCCCGCAGGGCCGTCAGCACGGCTTCCGGGCACTGTGCGGGCGCCAGGTGCGAGGCGCCCGGGATCTCCACGAGCGCCGCGCCCTGCACCGCGTCCGCGATCTCCCGCAGATGCGCGGGCGGTGTCGCGGGGTCCTCGCGCCCGGCGATCAGCAGCGTCGGTACGGTGATCGACGCCAGCCGGTCCCGGATGTCGAACGCGGCCAGGGCGTCGCAACAGGCGGCGTACGCCTCCGGGTCGGCGCCCCGGAGGTCCTCGACCAGCTCCGGCACGGTGAAACCGGCGGTGAACCAGCGGGTGTCGGCGGTCGCGGCGACGGGTGCGAGGCCTTCGCGGCGCACCAGCTCGGCCCGCTCCTCCCACGGCTTCGACCCGTTGAAGTGGGCCGAGGAACAGATGACGGCGAGGGACGAGAGCCGCTCGGGGTGGTGGACCGCCAGATGCAGGCCCACCGCGCCGCCCAGCGACACACCGGCGTACGAGAAACGCTCGATGCCCAGGGAGTCGGCCAGCTCCAGAACGAGCGCGGCCAGGTCGGCGACCGTCGCCCCGGGGCCGATCAGGTCGGCCGGTGAGCCTCCGTGCCCGGGAAGGTTCCAGCGCACCACCCGGTGGGTGACGGACAGTTCGGGCGCGATCTTGTCCCACAGGGCGTACGACGTCCCGAGCGAGGGGCCGAGGAGCAGCGGGGGAGCGGTGGTCGATCCCTCGGTGCGGTGGGTGAGCAGTTTCACGGTCAACGTCGCTCCAGAGCACGGTCGGTGAGGACTCCGGCGGAGCCCGTGTAGCGGGTCGGGTCGGTGAGTTCGGCGAGGTCGACGCCCGGGAGGTCCTTGAGGCCGGGTTCTTCGCCGAGCACGTCCGCGAGGGGCCGCCGCTCGGCGACGGCCCGCTCGGCGGCTCGGGTCAGCAGCTCCCTCGCACGCGCCCGGCCGAGCACCGGGGCGAGTTCGACGGCCAGCCGTTCGGAGACGATCAACCCGTGCGTGAGACCCAGGTGTTCGCGCATGGCCTCGGCGTTCACCCGTAGCCCCTCGGTCAGTTCGGCCGCGTCGCGGGCCGCCCCGCCCACCAGTCGGAGCAGATCGCGCAGGGGTTCCCACTCGGCGTGCCAGGCCCCGGCCGGCCGCTCGTCCTCGGCCGCCATCGCGCCGTACAGGGTGGCCGCGAGCAGGGGAGCACGCCGGGCGGCGGCGGCCACGAGCGTGGCCCGCACCGGGTTCGCCTTGTGCGGCATCGCGGACGAACCGCCGCCGGACCCCTCGGCCAGCTCGGCGATCTCGGTGCGCGAGAGGGTGAGTACGTCGACGGCGGTCTTGCCGAGCGCGCCGGCGGTGAACGCCAGTGCTCCGGCCAGGTCCGCGATCGGCGTGCGCAGAGTGTGCCAGGGCAATTCTGGTTCGGCCAGGTCCAGTTCGCGGGCGAACGCGGCGGTCAGGGCCTTGGTGTCCTCCGTACCGAAGGCGGTGAAGGCGGCCAAGGTGCCTGCCGCGCCGCCGAGTTGGGCGGGCAGGGAGAGCCGTACGGCGTGTACCCGGTCCCTGGCGTCGAGCACCAGCGACCGCCACCCCGCCGCCTTCAGCCCGAAGGTCGTCGGCACCGCGTGCTGGGTGAGCGTGCGGCCCGGCAGCACTGTGCTCCGGTGCTCCTCCGCGAGCCGGGCCAGCGCACGCCCGGTCCGCTCCAGGTCGCTCAGGACCAGGTCCAGGGTGCGGGCCGCGACGAGCATGGTGGCCGAGTCCAGGATGTCCTGGCTCGTCGCGCCCCGGTGGACGTACGGGCCGAACTCCCCGGCGACGGCGGCTGTCAGGTCCGCGACCAGGGGAATCACCGGGTTGCCGCCGCCCCTGGCGCGCAGCGCGATCGAGGCGAGGTCGAAGTCCGCGCCGTCGGCCGCGTCCGACACCGCCGTCGCGGCCCCGGCCGGGGCCAGCCCCAGGGACGCCTGGGCCCGGGTGAGCGCGGCCTCCGCGTCGAGCAGGGCCCGCAGATACGCGGTGTCGCTCGTCGCGGCCGACGCCGGGGAACCCGCCCGGCCGGGGGCGAGCAGGCCGGTGTCGGACGCGTCGGGGCCGGCAGCTGTCACTGGAACTCCAGGAAGACCGTTTCGCCTTCGCCCTGAAGGCGGATGTCGAAACGGTACGTCCGCCGTGCGCCCTCGGCCGCGATCAGCGTGGCGCGCCGCTCGGCCGGCAGCCCGTCGAGCAGCGGGTCCGTGCCGTCGGCCAGATAGGCGCGGGTGAACAGGTGGTGCGTCAGACCGCGCGCGAACACGCACACGCCGATGTACGGCGGCCCGGCGTTCCCCGGCGGCAGTGTGCGCAGCGCGTAGTGGCCGTCGGCGTCGGTGGCGACGCGGCCGAAGCCCGTGAAGTCGACGCCGTTGCGGCCGAGGAAGCCGCCCGTGGAGGGGTCGCGGCGCAGCGAGCCGGGGGCGCCCGCGAGGGAGCCGTCGGGCGCGGCCTGCCAGAAGTCCAGCAGGGTGTCGGGGACCGGCACGCCCGCGCCGTCGAAGACGTAGCCGTGCAGGGTGATCGTGTCGGGGTGGCCCTGGGGTGCGATGTCGCCGCCGCCAGGGAAGGGCAGCGCGTGGCCGTAGAAGGGGCCGATGGTGTGGGAGGGGGTGGGGAGCAACCGCTCGGTCATGCTCAACGGCCTTCCTCGATCCAGGTGG
The DNA here is from genome assembly GCF_025399795.1 of Streptomyces rhizosphaerihabitans. GTDB lineage: Bacteria > Actinomycetota > Actinomycetes > Streptomycetales > Streptomycetaceae > Streptomyces > Streptomyces rhizosphaerihabitans. The sequence continues at coordinate 3,215 of NZ_JAODTZ010000049.1, forward strand.
CGGAGGGACCGTCGAGGACGATGTCCCACTCGTAGCCCATGGAGAACTCGGGCCGCGAGAGATCATGGTTGTAGGCGGCGATCAGCCGGTCGCGGGCCGCCGTGTCCGTGACGGACCGCAGGATCGGGTCGTACGGGAACAGCGGGTCGCCAGGGAAGTACATCTGGGTCACCAGCCGCTGGGTGAACGCCGTGCCGAACACCGAGAAGTGGATGTGCGCGGGCCGCCACGCGTTGGTGTGATTGCCCCACGGGTACGGTCCCGGCTTGATCGTGGTGAAGGCGTACCGGCCCTGACCGTCCGTCAGGGTACGTCCCACGCCGGTGAAGTTGGGGTCGAGCGGTGCCGGGTGCTGCTCGCGCAGATGGGCGTACCGTCCCGCGGCGTTGGCCTGCCAGATCTCGACGAGCTGGCCGCGCACCGGACGGCCGTCGCGGTCGAGCAGCCGGCCCGAGACGGTCATCCGCTCGCCGATCGGCTCGCCCCGGTGCTGCAGGGTGAGGTCGTTGTCGATCTCGGTGATGTCGGTGACCCCGAAGACCGGGCCCGACAGTTCGACCGTCTCCGGGTCGCCGCCGCTCACCGCGACCAGCGGCTGCTTCGGGTGGCGGAGCCGGGAACTGCGGTACGGGGGGTAGTCGCGCGCGGGGTGGTTGCGTACGGGCGCGCCGCCGGCCACCGCCTTGTCGTACGCGTCCTGGAGATCCGTGATCTCGACGTCGATGTCCGACTGGGTCAGAGCCATGGCCGACTTCCTAGCGTTCGAGGACGAGGGCGAGGCCCTGGCCCACGCCGATACAGAGGGTGGCGACACCAACTCCACTGCCCTTGCGGGCGAGTTGGTGGGCGACGGTGCCGGCGAGCCGGGCACCGGAGGCGCCGAGGGGGTGGCCGAGGGCGATGGCGCCGCCCTGCGGGTTGAGGATCCCGGTGTCGAACTCGGGCCATTCGGCCACGCAGCCGAGGACCTGGGCGGCGAAGGCCTCGTTCAGTTCCAGAGTCGACAGATCGTCAAATCTCTTGCCCGACTTGGCGAGTGCGCGGTTCACGGCCTCGACGGGGGCGAGCCCGAAGTACCGCGGGTCGACCGCGGACACGCCGGTCGCGGAGACGCGGGCGAGGGGTTCGCGGCCGGTGGCTGCGAGTCCCTCCGCGTCGACCAGCAGCAGGGCCGCGGCGCCGTCGTTCAGGGGTGAGGCGTTGCCCGCGGTCACAGTCCCCCGCTCGGTGCGGAAGGACGGCTTCAGCCGGGCCATGGCGTCGAGGGACGCGTCGGCGCGTACGCACTCGTCCGCGTCGAACACGAGCGGTTCGCCCTTGCGCCGGGGGAGCGACAGCGGAGCGATCTCGGCGTCGAACAGGCCTTCCGCTTGGGCTCGGGCAGCCTTCCGGTGGCTGGCGAGGGCGAACTCGTCCTGCCGCTCACGGGTGATCTTGTGCTTGTCTGCGATGAGTTCGGCGGACTCGCCCAGCGGAATGGTCCACTGCGGGTCCATCCGCGGATTGACCATGCGCCAGCCGAGGGTCGTGGAGTACAGCTCGGCGTGGCCGGCGGGGAACGGCCGGTCGCTCTTGGGCAGGACGTACGGTGCGCGCGTCATGGACTCGACGCCGCCGGCCAGGGCGATCGAGGCGTCGCCGAGCGCGATGGCTCGGGCCGCCTGGATGACGGCTTCGAGCCCGGAGGCGCACAGCCGGTTGACGGTCACGCCGGGCACGGAGGTGGGCAGCCCGGCGAGGAGGGCGGCCATCCGGCCCACGTTCCGGTTCTCCTCGCCCGCGCCGTTGGCGTTGCCGAAGTAGACGTCCTCGATCCGCGCCGGGTCCAGGTCCGGGGTCCGGCCGAGGAGTTCGCGGATGGCGTGGGCCGCCAGGTCGTCCGGGCGGACGGGGGCCAGTGACCCGTTGTACTTGCCGATCGGTGTCCGGACGGCATCGACGACGTAGACGTCCTTCACGACGGGATCCCCTCCGCGACACGGACCTCTGCGGCGGTCTTCGCCGCGATCTCCTCCGCTGTGACGCCCGGCGCGGTCTCCACCAGCAGCAGGCCGTCGGCGGTGATGTCGAGGACCCCCAGGTCGGTGATGATCCGGTTCACGCACGCCTTGCCGGTGAGCGGCAGTTCGCACTCCCCGAGGATCTTGGGCGAGCCGTCCTTGGCGGTGTGGGTCATCACGACGATGACCGTACGGGCCCCGTGGACGAGGTCCATCGCGCCGCCGATGCCGGTGATCATCTTGCCCGGGACGGCCCAGTTGGCGAGGTCGCCGCCGGCCGAGACCTGCATCGCGCCGAGCACGGCGACGTCGATGTGCCCGCCGCGGATCATCCCGAAGGACAGCGCGGAGTCGAAGTACGAGGCGCCCGGCAGAACCGTGACGGTCTCCTTGCCCGCGTTGATGAGGTCGGGGTCGACCTGGTCCTCGGCCGGGTAGGGGCCGGTGCCCAGGATGCCGTTCTCCGACTCCAGGATCACCTCGACGCCCGCGGGGAGGTGATTGGGGATCAGCGTCGGCAGGCCGATGCCGAGGTTCACGTACTGGCCGTCCTCCAGTTCACGCGCGGCGCGGGCCGCCATCTCTTCCCTGCTCCAGGCCATTACCCGTTCACCGTTCCGTCCGCCGCGGACGCCGAGACCGTCCGCTTCTCGATCATCTTGACGTTCGCCTGCTCGCGGGTCAGAGCCACGACGCGCTGTACGAAGATGCCCGGCAGATGCACCGCGTCCGGATCGATCCCGCCCGGCTCCACGAGTTCTTCCACCTCGGCGATCGTCACCCGGCCGGCCATCGCGGCGAGCGGGTTGAAGTTCCGGGAGGACTTGTTGAAGACGAGGTTGCCGTGCCGGTCGCCCTTCGCGGCCCGTACCAGCGCGAAGTCGGTGCGGATGCCGCGCTCCAGCACGTACGCGGTGCCGTCGAACTCGCGCACCTCCTTCGGCGGAGAGGCCAGCGTGACACCGCCCCGGCCGTCGTAGTGCCACGGCAGTCCGCCGTCGGCGACCTGCGTACCGACCCCGGCGGGCGTGTAGAAGGCGGGGATCCCGGCGCCGCCCGCGCGCAGCCGCTCGGCCAGTGTGCCCTGCGGGATCATCTCGACCTCCAGCTCGCCGGCCAGGTACTGCCGGGCGAACTCCTTGTTCCCGCCGATGTACGAGCCGGTGACCCGGGCGATGCGTCCGGCGGCGAGCAGGACCGCCAGCCCGGAGTCCATGGCCCCGCAGTTGTTGGAGACCACCCCGAGCCCCTGGACGCCACGCTCGTGGAGCGCCTCGATCAGCACGTTCGGTACACCGCTGAGGCCGAATCCGCCGACCGCCAGCGTCGCACCGTCCGGTACATCGGCCACCGCCTCCAGTGCCGTGGCGACCACCTTGTCCATGCGTGAAGCCTCATCTCTCCCGAGTGTCCAGCGCCCGAATTAATCAGGGCACTGATTAATTCTTCGAGGTGTCCAACACGCTGCCACCCGGACTTCGGTCCGTCAAGACCCCAGATGAGGGACTGATTCGAGGAGTCGTAGACGTTGGCGGAGGTCGGGACGGTCGGCTGGGAGGGCGGGTATCGTTCAGTGCACCAACGAATTCAGTGCAGCAACTTCAGTGCAGCAACTTCAGCGCATCGATTTCGGCATCAACGCATACGACCCTGGTGCGGCGCGGTCACCAGCGCGTACCGGACCCGAGGAGTGCACATGGCCGCGGTGGACCTCTCCACCCACCCCGGGCACCTGGCCCGGCGACTGCAGCAGGCGCATTACCTGCTGTGGAACACGATGGTCTCCGAGGAGATCACCTCGCCCCAGTTCGCGGTCTTGAACGCGCTCGTCGCCGAGCCGGGCCTCGACCAGCGCACGGTGGGGGAGCGGGTCGGGCTCGACCGGTCCACGATCGCCGAGGTCATCAGTCGGCTCGGGCGCCGCGCACTGCTGGACAAGGTGCGCGATCCGCAGGACGGGCGGCGCTTCCTGCTCCGCCTCACGGACGACGGGCTGCGCGTCCACCGCAAGCTGACCGTCCGCACCGCGCGTATGAACCAGGTCTTCCTGGCCCCCCTCTCCGCCGAGGAGCAGACCGTCTTCTTCGACCTCATCCAGCGCGTCTCGGACGCCGCCGAGGGGCTCCGCAACCCTGCGGAGCCCCTCGGCGCGCAGCACCAGGGGCTGCCCGGCGGGGCGAGGTGAGGCGGGGCGGCGAGGCGGGCACGGCCCCGGACATGGGGTGGCCTGGGGCGTGGCGCGGACGCGGGGCCGGTGCCCGCCTGCTGTCGCAGGCCTTGGCCAGGACCCCCGGTGGTGGGGGGCCCGCCTGCCGTGTCACGCCTTGGCGAAGACCACCCACACCTGGCCCTGCGCGAAGTTCATCGGCGTTCCGTCCGGGGCCGTGAACCGTGTGCCCCCGGCCGCGTCGGGCCGCGTCCAGTTCGCGTCGAAGGCGCGGCCGTCGCGCAGCACCTGCGCCGTGCCCGAGCCCACCGACTCCGTGTACGGCGAGTTGTTGCCGAGGACGTCGTGGTACTTGGATTTGCGTATCTTCACGTGCTGGATGACGACCGTCGCCGGAGCCACCGAGGTGCCGTCGGTCGTCACCGTCGGTGTTCCGTCCATGGCCACCAGCCAGCGCTCGCGCTCGGCGGACCAGGTGAAGGTGAAACGGGCGGACGGGAAGCGGACCGTGCGGGAGGTCTCGGGGGTGCCGCCCGCGGGCGCCGCCCCGAAACGGAATCCGGTGGTCAGCGCGGCCTCGCCCGGTGCGGAGCCCACCAGTCGCTGCGGATGCAGATACAGATTGTGCGGCGCGGCCTTGCCCGCGCCCCGGTACCAGGCGCCGGACACCTTCCCCGGCAGCTCGGGATTCAATGGCGCGTTGTCGATCAGCGGCAGCAGTCTGCGCTGGGCCCCGGAGAAGGCGAGCGTCGGCTCGTGGAACTGTCTCAGCAGCTCCAGATCCGACTCGCGGGCACTGCGCACGGGTCCGACGGCCTTGGGCAGTGTGCTCGCGAAGACCGCCATCAGCCGGCTCAGACCGCCCTCGACCTGCTCCGCGTACACCACGTCCGCCGCGTCGAGCCCCGTCTGGGGGCGTGCCCCGGGCACATTGTCGATCTTCACCGCGAGCACCGAGCCGACGTTCGGCCGACCGCTCTCGCTCGGGCTCTGGCTCCGGCCGTCGTCGGTCGGTCCGCCCCCCGAGGTGCAGCCCGTCATCAGGGAGCCCGTCACCGTGACGGCCAGCAGCGCCGCCGTCCATGCGCCACGCCTCAGCCGCACCATTTCTCGCATGCCCACCGTGCCACCTGTCCCGTGCCATCGATTGTGCGCTCATCAGTTCATCGGTGGCCATACCCGATCGTTTCTGATTGCGCGCGTCGACTGAACTGATCGGCTCACCGGGATGATCCGGGCAGGTCGAAGCGGAACTCCGGAGGGGGGCCGTTCCGCGTCCGGCGCGTCAGTCCGGCGGGCCCAAGATCTCCGCGAGGTCATAGCCGACCGGCTCGTCCAGTTGTCCGTACGTGCAGCTCTCGGCGGTGCGGTCGGGGCGCCAACGGCGGAAGCGGGCCGTGTGGCGGAACCGTACGCCGTTCTCCATGTGGTCGTACGCCACCTCGGCCACCCGCTCGGGCCTGATCGGGATCCAGGACGGGTCCTTTTTCGCCGACCATCTGCTGGGCGCGCCCGGCAGCCGCGCCGTCTCGTGCGCCGACTCCTGCGCCCAGGCCGCCCACGGGTGCTCGGTGGCGTCCTCCAGCCGCAAGGGCTCCAGTTCCTCCACCAGCTCCGCACGCCGCTTCATCGGGAACGCGGCGCTCACGCCGACGTGCTGGAGCGTGCCCCCGTCGTCGTACAGGCCGAGCAGCAGCGACCCCACGACCGGTCCGCTCTTGTGGAAGCGGTAACCGGCGACGACGACATCCGCCGTCCGCTCGTGCTTGATCTTGTACATGGCCCGCTCGTCCCGCAGATACGGCAGCGTGAGCGGCTTCGCCATGACGCCGTCGAGCCCCGCCCCCTCGTACTGCTCGAACCAGCGCTGCGCCACCTCGCGGTCCGTGGTCGCCGACGCCACGTGCACCGGCGCCGTCACCCCGGACAGCGCCGTCACGAGCAGCGCGCGCCGGTCGCCCAGCGGAACGTCGAGCAGCGATTCGTCGGCCAGCGCCAGCATGTCGAAGGCCACGAAAGAGGCGGGGGTCTTCTCGGCCAGCATCCGCACCCGTGAGTCCGCCGGGTGGATCCGCTCCGAGAGCGCGTCGAAGTCGAGCCGCCCGTCCCTGGCGATCACGATCTCCCCGTCCATCACACAGCGCTCCGGCAGCCGCTCCCGCAACGCCTCGACCAGCTCGGGGAAATACCTGTTCAGCGGCTTGCCGGTGCGACTGCCGATCTCCATCTCGTCGCCGTCGCGGAACACGATGGCCCGGAAGCCGTCCCACTTCGCCTCGTAGTGCATGTCCGGCGGGATCTTCGCCACGGACTTGGCGAGCATCGGCTTCACGGGCGGCATCACCGGCAGGTCCATGCTTCGACTCTAAGAGCCGTCCATAGTGTCTGCCTGTTGCGTCTTTCGGCCGCCCAGGTCCGGCTGTCCTGGGGTTTTGCCGCTGTTTCGCGGTCGGTCTGTGAGACGAGTGTGAGACGGAGCCGCCGCGATCCTCAGGCGCTGGCGGTCGGGTCCTGCTTCGGTCGGCCGCCCTTGCGGGACCGGCGCTCCGTGAGTTCCTTGTCGGCCTTCTCGAGGTCGGCCCGGTCCTCGTCGGTGCCGTGCTCCAGGACGCGGGCTCTCATGGCTCGAGGACGTCATTCGTGCGATCCGTCCCGAGCTGTTCGCACACCCGGCCGTACGCCTGCCACAGCGGATCCGGCACCCGGATCGGTCGGGGTGTCGTGTGTCGTCGAGGCCCCGGACCCGGCAGACGTCCTCATCGTCGACGAGCTCCCCACGGTCGAGGCCATCGAGGCCGAGGCCCGCGAGTACGAGCGCGCAGCCGACCAGGCCCGCCGCGCCGACCGCGGCAAGCGCGCCGCGAAGAAGGTCCTCGACAAGCTGCCCGCCGGCATCTACGGCACGGGGAAGGTGTTCCGCACCCCGTCGTCCCGGCAGACCCCGGACCTCGCCGAGATCACCCGCATCTTCAAGGCCAACAACCTCGGCCCCGTCCCCATGAAGCCCTGCGCCCCGAGCCTCAAGGTCGAGCTGGTCGAGACCGCCGCCCCGGTCGTCGACGAGACCCTCGTCGGAGCGGCTGCCTGATGACCGAGACCCCGAAGGCGGCCCGCCCCTAGTGGGCCGCCCCCGGGCGACGACTCGTCGCCGCGGGCAGCATCCGCCGTACCCCCGACCGCACGATCACCGTGCGCGTCACCGAGGTCGGCGTAACCGGAGTCATCGCCAAGCAGGTGACCCGATGATCCACACCCCTTTCCACAATGTGGATAACCCCGCCGAGCCGAGCACCCTCGCTGCCGCCCGCGTCGCGCAGCTGCTCCTCGCCGAACACGAGCACGTCGACCACCGCGACCTCTTCGCCGTCAACCGTGCCCATGGCGCCCTCGCCGAGGCCATCCGCATCCTGCTCCGCGCCGTCGGCACCAACCGTGGGGATACCGCAACGGTTGGCCCACGACCGGTCCCGGCCCCTCGCTGCCCGGCCGCCCACCCCGACGACCCGACCCCGTGCGACGGCCCGCCCGTCGTCACTGTCCTCGACGTGGCCAACGCCGGCGCCGACGGATGCGAGCACCACGGCGCCCGGCTCCTCGCCTCCCTCGACGGCGGCCGCGTCTACCCCCTGCCTGACGCCCCCGAGGGCGCAGCGATCCGCGTCTTCACCACGGCCGACACCACCCGCCCGTTCATCTGGGTCAACAGCGCGCGCACCCGCGACGAGCAGCTCAGCCGCGCCGAAGCCCGTGCCAGGGGTGAGGGCCAGTGAGCACCGAGCCCCGCACCGTCACTCTCGCCACCGCCGACCGCGGCACCGTGACGATCCCCGAGCCCGCGTGGTGCGCCGGACACAGCCCCCACGACCCCGAGACCGAATACGTCGACATCATCCACAGCGGCCCGGAGACCAGCCTCACCTTCCGGTCCGTCGTCCTGCTCGCCGCCGGCTTGGTCCAGTCGCCGCACGCCAGTCCCTCCGCCCCGCACCTCGGCGGCCGGACGCCCGGCGTCTCCGTCCACCCGGTCGGCAGGACTCTCGGCCCGGTCGACCTGTACGAACTGGCTGCGGTACTCGACACCTACGCCGACGCCCTGCGCGACCTCGGCGACCAGCTTGACGCGCTCAGGGGTGGCCAGTGAGCCTCCGAGACCGTGCCCGCGACGCCCTGTACGGCGCCATGAACACCGCCGACGGGTCGCCCGCCTCCGCCCGCCGCGCGACCCAGGTCGCCTCCGTAGCGGCGAACGCGGCCGCGCAGCACGGCCACACCGGAACCGCGGCTGTCGTCGCCGCCCTCGGTGCCGCCGCGGTGGCGGCCGAGGGCGCCCTCTCCAACTACGTCTATCCGCCCGGCGACTACGCCACCTTCCGAGAGGACGGGAAGCGATGAGCTCCCTCCTGATGTGGGCACAAGCCCACCCGCTTCCCGCCATGGCTGCCGCGGTCCTGCTCCTGGTCGCGGTCTCTCTGCTCGCCCGAGCCGGCCGCCGGACCGTGCGCCGCACCTCGGCCGCCGTCGTGGTCGCCTCCGTCGCCGCGATGGCGTGCACCGCCTACAGCGCCGACACGTCGTGGGGATTCGCTGAGCACCGCCTCCACGTGACGTCGACCGCCGAGCGGGGCGCGATGTTCGGCGCCGCGGAACTGGCCCTGTTCTCCTGCGCCCTGATGGCCCGGCAGAACCTGAACACGCAGGGCGCGCCCGGCACCCCGGGGGTCCTGGTCTGGTTCATCACCGGCGTGCAGGTCATCCCCGCCTACTCGGAGTCCGGGTTCGTGGGCGGCACCGTCCGCGCCATTGTCGGCCCCGTGCTGGCCGGACTGCTGTGGCACCTGGCCATGGGGATCGAACTGCGGCACGCCAAGCCCGGCACCGACTCGGGCAGTCTGCCCGCGCTGCTGGCCCGGGAGCTGCGCGAGCGGCTCCTGTCCCGCCTCGGCCTCGCAGTCCGCGACCGCACCGCCGAGCAGATCTCCCGCGACCGGTGGACCGTGAAGGCGGTCGGCCTGGCCGCGAAGCTCGCCGACACCCCGCCGCAGGGCCGCGGCCGTGCCCGGCTGTCCCGGCGCCTGTCCGTCGTGGTGGGCAAGGCGCAGGCCGGCGCGAGCGAGGAGCAGCGGCACAAGCTCCTCGACCTGCTCGCCGCCCGCCGCCACGCCGCCTCGCTGGCCACCATCGACCTTGCCTCGCCGTGGGAGGACGCCGTCGAGGTGACCGTCGAGCAGGTACCGGAGGAGCGGAAAGAACTGCCTCCCGTGCGACCGCCCGTTGTGCCCGCGGGTGTGCGCCTGCTGCCGCTCACGGCCCGGCCCGTCATCAACTCGGGTCCGCCGCTGTACCGGTGGGACAACATCCGCGGACGCCTGGTCACCGACCCGGAGGTGGTCATCCCGGAGTCGTTGCCGTGGCACTGGAAGGACGTCAGCGGCGGAACCGGCCTGGAGCGTGGCGACGCTTCGAAGATGACCGCTGCCGTACCCGTGCAGACCTCCCGCCAGGTGGTCACCGAGGTGGTCACGATCACCCCGGGTGAGCTGCTGAAAAGGGCACAACGCCTCGACCGCGACCGGTCATCTGCCACCGGCCGCCGGGTGACCATCTCCCAGTTGCAGGACGAGTTCGGACTCAGCCGCCGCGAGGCGACCGAGCTGCGCCGCCAAGTGAGGAAGTTCCATCGTGATTCATGCAGGTCAACGGTCCTGGTGTGATGAGTCGTTGGGGTGCTCGCGCAGCTCATCACGGTGATCATTGGGGGGAGATCATCGGTCACCGAGCCACCTGGTGGTGCGTCAGCACCAGAAGGGCCCGCACCAACGCGGTCGCGTGCCGCGGATGCATGCGCACCTTGGTCAGGATCCGGAAGGTCTTCAGGCTCGCGAAGCCGTGCTCGGCCGGCGCCCGCAGGCTGCTGATCAGCCGGTTCACGACCTTCTTCGGTGAAGACAGGTGCTTGCCGCCGCTCGCCTTGAACCCCGTGATGACCGCCGGCTGCTCTTCGGCCCCCTCGTCCAGACCGACGAACCCCAGGTCGGCCACCGCTGCAAGCTCCAGCTCGCGCAGTCGCGCGCACAGCTTCTCGTAGCGGGCCGCCGTGATCTCGCTGCAGGCGCCGCGGCGGGCCGAGGAGATCCACAAAAGCCGCCCCTTCGCATCGGTCAGGGCGAGAAACAGCAGGCCATGCGCCTTGTGCTTCCCCGAGTAGTTCTTCCGGTTCGCCCGCCCACTGCGCCGCCGGGTGCGGATCAGCGTCCCGTCCAACAAGACCACGCAGCCGCTGTCCTTGGCCACCTTGGCCAGCGCGCGGTCCAGGCGGGGGGAACGTGCGGCCAGCAGGCCGAGCACCTCCAGTACCCAGCGCCGCACTGTGGAGGCCGAGACCGCGTTCCCGCCAGCCAGGTCGGCCAGGCGCTCGTCGTTGCGCAGGTGGGCCAGCACGATCAGCGCTATCTGCCCGGCGTCGAGCTTGCGCCACCGGGAGCGGATCTGTCTGCGGTGGGCGCGGATCAGGCCGGCCACGCGGTTGACGGTCGCGCTGGACAGCGGCAGGCGGACGGAGTAGACAAGGCCGGTGTCGCCCTCGGTGGGACTGGTGTTCTTGTTCACGCATGGGCCAACACCCGCCGGGGGCGCTTGCGTTGCGGCAGGAATCGGCCGTTGTGGCAGGTCGGCCGCAGGCTACCGGGGCAGGTAGCGTCCGGCGGGGGTGCGGGTGATCCAGCCGCGCTCGGCCAGCTTGCGCAGCTTCCCGCGCACCGGCTCCACCTTCGCCGGCGCCGCATCCAATCCCAGCTCGCGGGCCACGTCCTTGGCCTGCAGCGGGCTGTCGCCGCCCGCGACGATCTCCATGATCTTCTGGTAGTCGGCGGGCAGGTCGTCCGTGCCGGTGCCGGGGCCGCGGTGGGGAATCAGCAGCTGGCCGGCGGCTCCGGGCGTGCCGACGGGACGCGGGGGCGCCGCGGGCGTGCCGCCGGTGGCCTCTTCCAGGGCCTGCTGCCAGGCCGCGGCGTCAGGGTGCCCGGCCTCGGCATCCTCCTCCTGGTACTGCTGGTAGACGACCTCGGCGGCCCCGAGCCGGGCCACTTCGGCCTCGGTGTCGGCCAACTGCTTGCGCAGCTGCGCGGTGCGTTCTTCCAGCACCACCCGGCGCTCTATCAGCCACACCATCAGGTTCTGGGCCATGTCCCCTCCCTTCGCGGGCTCTCCGTCGCGACCCTGCCCGCACGGTAGGGGCACCAGTGCGCAGCGTGCAGGAGATCCGAGGAAGACGACCCGAAGCGGGCCGACAGATGATCTCCCCGACGCGATCACGCTCGTGACATGCGCGAACAGCCCAACCGCCCGTCACACGAGGGCCGTTGACCTGTCGATCCACGATGAAACTTCCTCAGTGCCTTCCCCATAGCGCCGACCTGTCCGTCCACACCCGAGCGCACCGCATGCGGGTCGGTCAGGGAGGCGACTCCAGTCAGGTGAGAAGCCTGTGCCGGTCGAGGCGCCTCAACTCCACAGGCCAGGCGATGTGCGCCGGGGCAGTGCCGCGAGCACCTCGGCTGCTTCGGGGGGCGTCGAGATGGACCCGCCATCGAGAATTCCCGACCTCGCTCTCTTCTCTCATGCGCTCTCTTCGCTGAGGCGGTCGACTGCCCACGGCAGGAGCTCCTTGGCCACCGCAAGGCTGAACGGCCTCACCAGCGAACGAAGTTCGGCGCAGGCGGCAGGACCGAGCGTGATGTAAGGGAGGGCAGCCAGCCTGTCGGTGGTGTGCTCGATCTCCGCCCTGCGCCGCGTACCGTCCTCGGTCAAGGTCAGGTGGGGTCCGTCGTCGAGCCATCCACGCTCATGCAGGTTCTGCACGGCCTGTCCCCACTGCTCCGGCGTCCATGCCCGCGAGTCGCGCAGCACCCCTGCGTCGATGTCGCCTGTGGCGGCGTGCGTGACGAGAGCCTCGAGCCCGCTCAGTCCGGCAGTCAGTAGTGCCGCCACGTGACCGTCGCCACGGAACTCCCGCAGCAGAGTCTGCGCGTGCCAGAGCACGAGGTGGGGTGCGCTCGGCCACGGCAGTGCGGCGTGCGCGGCGAAGAGGGGGCGGCCTTGTGGATGGCGCACGGTCACTTCAGCCGCGGTACGGGCCAATTCCGCTGCGCGGGCCAGCGCCGGTGAGGAGACGTCCGCGCCGAGGATCCGACGGAGCGTGGTATCGATCCCGGTGAGCCGGGCGGCGGCGAACCGCTGCGGCGTGGCGGCTTCCCATGCCGCGGGTATGGCTCGGCGCACCAGTTGGGGATTGAAGTTGTAGAACGTGGCGATGACCAGATCCGCCGGAGCGGCGCCGAGCGCGGCGGAGCGGGACGCGAAGTACCCCGTCCTGACGTCCACGCCCAACTCGGCGTACTGGCCTGCGGCTTCGGGCGAGAAGTAGACAGCCCCATGGTAGGGCTCGAGAGTTCTCCAGGTCTGGCGCGCGAGGGCCAGGCTGTCGCGGTCCGTGTTCTGCGTCATGAGGGGCTCTCCGTCCTGTGGCGGATGAAACGTTGCTGTTCATCGAGCACACGACGGCGCGTGGGGCACACCTAGCCGTACCGTCTGGTCGGTACGTTATCGGAGAGCGGCTCCGGCGACTACTGCCCTGCAACCAGTTCTCTCCTGACCAAGGTGCGCATGCATCCGCGGCACGCGACCGCGTTGGTGCGGGCCCTTCTGGTGCTGACGCACCACCAGGTGGCTCGGTGACCGATGATCTCCCCCCAATGATCACCGTGATGAGCTGCGCGAGCACCCCAACGACTCATCACACCAGGACCGTTGACCTGCATGAATCACGATGGAACTTCCTCAGTGGTCGCGACAGAGGGGCGGTAGTGGTCATGAAGTGGCTTCTCCTCGGTGCCCTGCTCGGGCTCCTGATCGCCTTCCCGCCGCTCCTCGCCATGGCCGTCGCGGTCGTCGTCGCGGTCCTGTCCAAGCCCGTCCTCACGGCGTTCGGTCTCGGCCTCGCGGTCCGCGTACACCTGCCCCGGCTGCGGAGGTGGACGTCATGAACGAGCCCGTCTACCGAGAGCAGATCGGGTACGACCTCGCCGGTAACCCGATGTACGGACCGGTGCCCTTTGCGACACCGCCGGACGGTGCCGCAAATCCCCCGACCGCACCGCTGCAGCCGATCCAGGCGCACCCGTGGGGCGCGTACATCGCGGCTGGTTGCCTCGGCGTCCTCGCCCTGACGGTCGTCGCCGTCCTGGTCGCGTTCCTGGTGTTCGGGTTCGCCATCCTCGCCGCCGTCCTCGGCCTGGTCGTCGTCGCCCTCACGATCTGCGTCCTGGTCCTGAAGTCGATGTGGACCAGCTCCCGCAGGGGCTGACCTGCCCTTCCGTCCTCCGCAGGTGAACCAAATGTTTCACCTGAAACACCTGCGGGGGCGCGGTGTCAGTGGTGACGAGGACGAGGACCTGGAGGCCGCCCTCGGCGGGATGCGGTCCGGGATCGCCGAGTACCAGCGGCGCGCCAAGTTCATCAAGGGGCTGCCCGCGTCCGAGGTGCCCGACGGGCGGCGCGTCACCCGGGCGCTCGCCGAGAAGTACCCGGAGCAGCAGCTCGGCCCGCGCGTCATCGTCATCGACGAGGTGCAGGAGCTGTTCACGCACGCCGAGTACAAGGAGGAGGCCGCGGCCCTGGCGACCCGCCTCATCAAGAAGGGCCGTGCCTACGGGATCATCCTCATCCTGCTCACCCAGAACCCCGACGCGCCGTCCCTGCCGTCGTCCGTATCCAGCAGCGTCGGCACCCGGCTGTGCCTCGCCGTCATGGACTGGCGCGCCAACAACAACGTGCTCGGCACCGGCGCCTACGACCGCGGCCTCCGGGCCACCGACATCAGCATCGACGAGCAGGGCACCGGCATCCTCGCCCGCGGCTGCGAAGGCATCACCGTGCGCGCCGCGTTCATCCGCCAGACGGAGGCCGAGGACATCGGCAAGCGCGCCCTCGCGCTGCGCACCGCGGCCGGCACGCTAACCAGGCAGGCGGTCGGCGCGCAGGTCGAGGAGCAGGACGTCGAGACGGTCCTCGACCACCTGCGCGCTATCTGGCCGGACGGGGTCGAGACGGTCCACTCGCACCGGCTCGTCGAGGCCCTCGCCGCGTACCGGGCCGACCTGTACCGGCCGTGGACCGAGATGGACGCCGCCGGTGCCTCGACCGCGTTGAGCGCCGCTCTGAAGCCGTTCCGGGTGTCCACCCGGCAGCTCACGATCCGGGAGTGCTGCGGCGGCGCGAAGGGCCTCCGGTACGTCGATCTGCCTGCCACTGAGGACGCCGAGTAGCCCTCGAACCGGTTTCGGATCAAGCCCGTGGTTTCACCTTGATCCGAAACCGGTTTCGCCCCCGATATCGGCCCCCAGCTGCGAAGTTTCGAGTTTCGGGTCCCACCGCCGAGGGCGCCGTTTCCGCCCCTGCAGAGGGGTCGGCATGACCGCCCGTGACGAAATCTCCCGCCCCGCTGCCCGTGTCAGCGGTACGGCTCGCACGCCACGCCGTCACCATCACGGTCCAGCTCATCCCGGTAACCCGGATCGCCCCGATGCAGAGGTGCCGCGCCAGCAGCCCGAGCAGCATCACAGTTCTCGTAGTAGGCGCCTTCCTCGGGAGCAGACGTCGTCGGCTCTACCGGCTCTTCCGACGCCGTGGCAGTCTCCGTGACCGTGACCGCCGGCCGCTCCGGCTCCTCCTTCTTCGGCGTCGGTGAGGCGGGAACGTCGGTCGTCGAGGAAGAAGACTCGGCACTGCTGCTGCTCGTTGGAAGCTGCTGCGGCCCCTCACCCCCCGCGTCGCATGCCTCCAGCAGACCGCCGAGCACCGCGAACCCGATCACCAGGCCAACCACCGCGATTGCCACCTTGGCCCACAGGCCCATGGCCCTCCAGCGTCGCCGCACTGGCCCACGCCGTCGTTCACCGTCAGCCATCGCAACACCTCGCGTGTTCGAGCAGACGTTTCATCAACTCCACCACCGGCCGAAGCAGCCCGCATCTGGGGGCACACTGGCCTCATGGAGTCGCAGATCATCCGGCTCGGCCACCTCACCGCCCACCAGACCGCCCGCGCCCTCGGCATCAGCCTCGACGGCGTCCGCCAGCTCGTCCGCCGCAGCAAGCTCACCCGCTCCGGCGGCAGCCCGCGGCAGGCCTGGTACCCCGCCGCCGACATCACTGCCCTGGTCGCCAAACGCGCCGCCACCGACGCCGCTTGACCGCAGGTCAGCGCGGTGTCACGATCTGCGTGTACAACTGTGCCCTCAACCGGCACCACAAGCCGCTCGGCGAGCCCGAGCAACAGAGGTCCCACCGTCTGCCACCACGACTTGCAGACAACTGGGCCAAGCTTCGGCCCGGCGCTAAAACGCTCGTCGTGGGAGCGGCCGGGTCGCCTTAACGCACGACGAAGCCCCAGTTACGGTCCCCCCGGCTGGGGCTTCGTCGTGTCACAGGACAGCCACAGCCTGGCGTCCACTGACGTTCCGGTGCCAACCTGAGCCCCTGACGTAGCCGTACACGAGGGGGACACATGGGGTTCATCAACAACGCCAAGGCCAACGAGGCAACCAGAGTCGCGACCGAGGCCTTCACCAACGGCCGACAGGTCCTCGTCTTCAAGATCATCGAAGCGAACTCCACGCATCGCTCGACCGGCGTCATGTCCGGAGTCGGCGAGCAGATCGAAGCCATCGAGGCACAGGGGTGGGCTCTCGACCGTATGTCCGGCGCCGAAGGCAAGGCACTCACAGGCGACCGCACTGCGCTCGTTTGCCTGTTCCGTCGCCGCTGATCTCCCCGAACCGGCTCGGCCCTCACCGAGTGGCCGGACCTTGGCACGTCTGGGGGTATGGGTGGCCACCGACCGCAGTGAGCTCACGTCCTACGAGTGGCGCCAGCTCCGAGCCCGCACCCTCGCCGTCTCCGACGTCTGCATCGTCTGCGGCCACGGCGCCAGCGACACCGCCGACCACATCCACCCGGTCAGCAAGGGCGGCGCCCGCTTCGACCCCGCGCTGAAGGCGTGGAGCATCGCCACTCCTGAAGGCAGGGGAACGCCCACTTCGGAGAGGAATCCGCCCTCATGCTCACTGCTCGTCCTGACGCTCGGCTGTTACGCAGTGTTGTGCGCGGTCAAGCCGTTTGCCCCATGCCGGAAGTGCGCGGGCACCGGGGAGGTCGAGCGGTTCAGGAAGG
This sequence comes from Streptomyces rhizosphaerihabitans, assembly GCF_025399795.1. GTDB lineage: Bacteria > Actinomycetota > Actinomycetes > Streptomycetales > Streptomycetaceae > Streptomyces > Streptomyces rhizosphaerihabitans. The sequence continues at coordinate 19,609 of NZ_JAODTZ010000049.1, forward strand.
TGCGCACCTGCCCCCGCTGCCGTGGCCACAATCTCCGGCTGCGCCTCGGCCGGCGAGCCCACAACGCCTGGCGCCGCACTCACGACGCTGGCATTCGGTGAGCCAGCGGGTGACGCCAGAGGCCGGGCCCGGCGGCGACTCGCAGACCGCTCAGGTCAGCGCGAACCGCCGAGCCCGGTCCTCTGTGTAGACGTCGTACTCGTCAGAGCTCAGGATGCGGACAGGGAGCCGCTTGACGATCGGCGTAATGCCATCGGCCACGATCGTTACGACAAGCGCGGTCGCTCCGGGCTGCAACTCCTGCACGTTGTCGAAGGTCAGGGACGGAAGAGTGCGGGACCACTGGCCGTGAACGATGCTGTCCGTGCCGCCGTCCCACTGAATCTGTGTCATCCCGACGCTGGTGACGAAAGCGATCTGCTCCCAGCCCTGCTGTTCACCCAGGCCGCCGAGGCCTTCGAGTTCGATCCGCACGCCCGGGTTCTTCGCCGCGTAGGTGCTCGAGTTCGTCAGCGTCACGGTTGCGAGACTCTGTTTGAAGTTGGCGATCCTGCGCCACTCGCCGCTGCTCGCTTCGTCATCGTCGCCCGACGCCGCTACGAAGACGGGTTCGTTCGGGAAGCTGAAGTTGAAGGTGATCGCGACATCCAGTGAGGGGAGGCCGGTGGCCGCCCTGTAGGCGAGCAGCGCCAGGAATGCGGCCACAGCGGTCAGAATGCAGGTGTCGATCACCAGCGCGGTGTTCACGATGATCGCTCGGTCGTCGGTGTGCAGCCCCAGCTTCCAGCCGCCGAGAGTGGCTCCGAGGACAATGACCGTGCCGACTGCGACCGTCGCCAGAGTCGTGACAGTCGTCAAGATCCGGTAGTTACGCAGGAATTTCACGGCTGGAGTGTTCCACGCAGGGGCGTTGACTGCGTCATTATCCGCTGAGTCGACCGTGCCTTCCTGAAGGAGAAGTTCATGTCGTACGCCGATGACCCCAAGCGGCTCGCCCGTCTGCTGCGGGACTTGGCCCAAGCTCTCGAAGACAGCGGGGTCAACCCTGTCGGGGCCAGCAACGAGCGACACATGATGGATGACGCGCTTGCGGCAGCCAGGGAGTTGGATCCGCCCGAGGGCCAGGGCCGTTCCCGGAAGTTCGTCGGCTTCTGAGCGGTGAGGTGGCTCGTTTGCTTGGGCCGCTCCACCAACGTCCAGAGCCGCGTGCCGTGGCTCTCGAAGAAAATTTGGGATCTCCCACTGTCTGAGTGCTCACCCGGGGCCGTAGGGGGTGAAAGCGCCCAACCACTAGGAGGATCCATGACCGACTCCGCCAACATCGTCCAGGCTTGCGCCTGCGGCGGCTACTTCATCAGCACTCCGGCTCGCCCCGGCGTCGAGGGCAAGTCCGTGCACCACGACGCCGACGGCAACGAAGCGACCTGCGCCAAGGGCGCCTGACCTTATCGGCATGACCGGCTCCGAAAGCGCAGCCCCCAGTACGTCCGCGACAGGGCGTACTGGGGATTCTCTCTTCACTCTCCGGCGTGCATACGCATCTCTTGTTCCACGTGATCTTCGGCATCAGGCAAAGACAAGATCAAGACCGGCAGGGATTGCATGATGTAGGGCAGTGGACCCGCATGAACTCCACAGAGCTATCGAGCCCAGCAGTCCGGCCGTGTCGCGAGCAGGCGATTCGTGCTGCGGCCGAGGCGCTGATCGACGCGGTCCGTGAGCGCGCCGCTCGCACGCCCCTGGAGGCGGCCGTCGCCGCCTGGTATCCGGGCCACCCGCTGGTGACGGTCGACGCGATCGAAGCGGAGATCGTGCGCCGCCGCGCGCAGGCGGCCTCCGGCGAGGCCCTCGCATGACCGCCGAGTCCCCGGCCGCAGCACGCTGGCGGGCGCTCCTCGGCGACGACGTCATCGCCCACATCGACGCCTGCGTGGACGCGGCCCCGGAGCCGGAGCCTGGCCCTTGGGCCGATGCCCTCCGCCGGATCATGACCAATCCGGGGGGCCGGATCCCGGCGCCATCGACGACTGCACGCTGCGACTCCGATTTGCCGTGAGGCTGCGCCTCGGCCGACGGGCGCACAATGCGTGACGCCGCACGACCTGCGTCTTTACCAATCCCTCACATGCCGCATGATGTCCCTCAAGCACAACATCCCAGGGGGGATCATGCACACACAGCTCACTGCCGAAGAGGCACAGCGCCGCCGCCGCAACAAGAAGATCTTCGGCGTCGTCTTCGTGATGTTCATCCTCGGCGGCATCGTCGATGCCTGCGGCGGCAACGACTCCAGCGACCCCGAGCCCAAGGCTGCTGCTAGCAGCAAGCCCGCCAAGCCCAAGCCGTCCGCGGCGCCGAGCAAGATCAGCCAGGCGGACCTCGACAAGGCGCTCGAAGCCGCCGGCCTCCCGGCCACGCCCAAGGCCGCGCAACGCCAGGCTTTCCTCAAGGGTCTGAACGCCATCGACACCGACATCGTCCACGGCAAGGACGACAAGGCGGTGAGCCGCGGCATGGACACGTGCGGCCTCCTCAAGCGATTCCCCGGTGACGAGACCAAGCAGATCGATCAGACCAACCAGCGGTGGAGCAGCCCCACCCACCCGGAGGGCCACGGCCTTGCCAAGGCCGCAAAGATCCTCGACGTGGCGCACAAGAACATCTGCCCCGACTTCTGACCCACCCGCTCATCGGCCCGGTCGTGCACAGCGCGGCCAGGCCTGCGCGTGCAGGGAGGCGAACATGGCAGGGGCTGACGCACACGAAGTCCCAGCCAATCCGCCCGGCTGGGACTTCCGCGTGTTACGACATGGCCACATGATCGCCACGCAACCTCCACGCGGCGCATGATGCCTCCCTGAGCAACCGTCCAGGGGGGGGCACCATGTTCAAGCGGGACCCAGAGAAGGCCGCGCAGCGAGAGGCCCAGAGGGCAGAGAAGCGCCAGCAGCGCGAAGAACGGGCCGCCCAGAGGCAAGCAGAGAAGGAAGCCCTCGCTGAATGGCGCAGCACCCACCCGGCCGAGAGGGCGCTGAACACTGCCTGCATGCTGCGCGCCTGGCCCGCGTCCAAATTCGGGGAGACAGCTCAAGGCCCCATCCGTGGCGGGCACGCCGAGTTCGTTGACGCCGGTGCGCACAAGGCATGGACCGCCACGCGACTCGCTGGAAGCGTCCTTACCGGCGGCGCCTCGCTTGCCGCCGGCCGGAAGAACAAGGGCGCTGCCGTCATCAACGTCACGTTCGGCAACGGGGCTGTACAGACGTACAACGTGACGCCCGAGAACGCCACACTGCGTGCAGCAAACCAGTACGTCACCGCGTTCAACGCGTTGGCGGGGCAGTTGGCCAACGAGGCAGGCCAGCAGTAGCCCGCACACCTGAGAGGACGGGGGCGCCCGTGGCTGGCAGACGTCGCGGCGCCCCTGTCACTGCGGCGCACTGGGCTGCCCGATGGACGGGACGTGTTGTCAGCGCTGGTCGTTAGCCTGGTGGGATGTCAGTCAAGGGCGCATTCACGATCACGCTGTCCGGTCCGCGCGAAGCTAGGACTGATCTACTCAAGGCCTTCGCGACCAGCTCCATCGCAGCCCGTCGTACCGGCCCGGACCGGGTCGGCCTCGATGAGGAAGCAAAGGGCTGGGTGGAGGCCTCTTTCCATGAGGGCACCGACTCCCCGAGCAGCGGGTTTCAGCAGGAGTGCATGAGCAGGACGACGGCCATAGCGGAGCGCTTCGGCTACGAGCTGCGCAGCCAGAGCGTCACCGTCGCCGGTGCAGCCGAGTTCCGCCACGTCGTCGACACACGGACCGGGGCGGTCGTCGTACGAGGCTTCGGCCTCCTGGACGACGGGCTGCCGATCATCGCGGAAGAGATGGGCATCCCCGTGGAGTACCTGGAGTTCCGGGAGCCGCCTGGCGTCTGGGACATCCCCGAGAAGTGATCTCCGTTCCTACCCCGGTCGACGGACTCCGCGGCACGTGAGGGGCGTCGGCGGTCCGCAGACCGACGTCCGGGGTCAGCGCAGGGCTTCGATGGCCTTGACGACCGGTCACTCCATGCCTGGCCTGAGTCGCCTGGTCGAACAGATACCAGAGCCAGCGGATCATCACGAACGAGGGTTTGCCCGAGATCCAGTGAGACGCCAAGCCCTTTCAGCCGCGGCGTGGCGACGAACTCCTCGAAGCGCTCGTACTCCACCAACTCACCGCGCCCCCTGCACGGTTGTAACGGTCGTGCAGGGGCTTCCTCCACTTGCACGCGGGTTCCCGGGTACCTCGGCCGTGGACTGGCCAGGCTTGCGTCCGTTGCTCGCAATCGGTCAACTTTCCGCAGGCCTTCGCGCAATCCGCAGCAATCCGCCTGCGGGCACTCGCTATCCGTCGCATTCTGAGGCCCCACCCAGGGACGAGAATGGAGACCGGCCATGGCCCTACAGCTCCGCATGCTCGGCACCACTAGCGACGACGGAAAGTGCCCGACCCTGTACGAGGACGTCGCGAGCGGGGACATCGTCGTGCAGGGGTACACCGTCACCGATCCCGAGGACGTCGCGCAGCTGGCGAACGTCCTCGAGGGCGAGTCGTTCGTCCGTATCCCGCGCGAGCTGCTCACCCGATTCGCCCCCAAGGAGTAGCGCGCGTGCCGCAGTTCATCGACGACGACACGTTCGGCTCGTACTTCGAGGAGTTCGAGCACACCGCGTGGCGGCTGGAGTCCCGCCGCGGTTACGGCTCCGACCGGGCCGGCGAGAAGTACCGCCGATACCTCGAGACCGGTGCCGTTCCCGACGACTCGCAGCGCCCATGGTGCGTCAACGTCCGGGCGCAGACCGGTCAGGGCAAGCGCATCGAGCGCGTACGGATCGTCGACAACCCGCCCACCCAAGAGCAGTTGTTCCTGCTCGCCTCTGCGGCCGCCAACAACGCGGCAGGGGAGGACATCCGCAACTTGTGGCGCACGGACGCGGACAAGGCCGGGCTGCCCACGGTGGACTTCTGGCTCTTCGACGCCCGCCGCGCCCTGGTCCTCCACTTCGACGACGCCGACGAGTACCTCGGCGCCGAGCTCGTCGAGGACCCTGAGCGCATCGTGAGGTTCTGCCAGATCCGGGATGTCGCCTGGCACTTCGCGATCCGGCGCGAGGAGTTCGCGGCGCAGGTAGCTTCGACGATGTGAGCACCGACTACCAACAGGCCCGTGAAGCTCTCGGTGCGCGGCTGCGTGAGCTGCGCACCGGGAGCGGGGTCAACGGCAAGGAGTTCGCCGCACGTCTCGGCTGGCAGCGCTCCAAGGTCAGCCGCCTGGAGAACGGCAAGCAGACCGCGGCCGAAGCCGACGTCGAAGCGTGGGCACACGCAGCCGGACAGTCGGACGTCGTCGACGAGTTGAAGCACAGCCTGCGCGGACTGGAGACGGCGTACCGGAGTTGGAAGCGGCAGCTCGCGGCCGGCCATCGCGCCGTGCAGGAGGGTCACGTCGTCCAGGAGGCGCAGGCCGAGACGATCCACCTCTTCGAGTCGGGCATCATCCCCGGCGTCTTCCAGACCCCCGAGTACGCGCGAGGGGTTCTCACCGACGTGTCTACGCGCCTTGGTACGCCCCGAGACATCGAGGAAGGCGTACGGGCCCGCATGAAGCGCCAGGAGGCGCTGTACGAGCCGGGTCACCACTTCCACGCCCTCATCTGGGAGGGCGCTCTGCACGTTGTGCGCTGCGCTCCGGAGGCCATGACGGCGCAGCTCGACAGGCTCGGCGCGCTGATCGGCCTCGACACCGTCACGCTCGGCGTGATCCCGTTCGGTGTACGTACGCCGTTCTCCCCGAAGCATGGGTTCTGGATCATTGACGAGCGTCTCGTCGTCGCGGACACGTGGAACGCTGAGCTGTGGCTCGACGCCGCGGACGACGTCGCGTTCTACCGTAAGGTGTGGTATCTGATGCGCGAGTCCGCGGTCTTCGGCCACCAGGCACACCGCCTGATCGTGCGAGCGCGGGCCCAGTTCAACCTCGCGTGAGCAATCGGCGGCAACCGCTCTGACTGCGTGCACAATCCCGCGCAATCGGCCCCCACGCATGTGGCCTGAGTTCCTACGGTTCTGGTCATGGCCTTACAACCTGCCCCGTACGTACGACAGGCAGGACAGGACTGGCTCCTCTCCTGCGCCGACACGCCCGCTGAGACGCGGTCCCTGTGGGATGCGGACGAACTCGGCGCCTTCCCGACCGGTGGCCACTGGACCGCGGGCGAGACGTCCCTCGCCCGGACCATGGACGCGGTCAAGAGCATCCCGCCGGCTCGGCGGGGCCCAGTGCTGGCCGACTGTAACCAGGGGATCGCCTGGTGGCTGCTTCCACCAACCCTCACCGACGAACTCGACGACGTCTGCACGATCACCGTCCGGCCCCGGGGCTGGCTTCTGCGCTGCCCTCCCGTGCTGTACCCGGTGCGCGGCCGCGTGTGGATCGAACGGCCGGACGGCTCCGGGCGCCTGACAGATCCCGTCCTGCTCGGCGCAGCGCTCGGCCCGGGCGGCGGTCCTCGACTCTCCACAGAGGCTTTCGGATGAAGCAGCAGACCACTATGGACGACGGCCCCATCGACCTGTCCCTACCCCTCGACCAGCCGGAGCCAGCAGCCGACTGCCAGGTGTGCGCAGCTCTGGCCCGGCAACGCGCCACAGCCGAGGCGCAGGGCGACTGGTCCAAGGTGAGCGACTGCAACATCGAGATCCGCGGCCACAGTTCACCCCATCGTCGGCGGCGATCCTCGTGAGCAGCCGCTTCGAGTTCGTCGACACCGGGATCGGCTACGGCCACTTGCAGCGGGTCGCCGCGGCCGGTCAGTTCAACAAGGTTCAGCGGGCGTACCGGGCGTACATCGACCATGGCGGCGGGTGTGCGACGTGCGCGGTGGACAGCACAGCCTGCCCGACAGCGGGGGAGCTGTGGGAGACGTACCGGGCTGCGAACAGATCATGAGCTCTCGTGGCCAGCCCCGTGGCTGGCTGCGAGTAGGGGCCGGTCCGCCCCGTGTATGCAGCGGGGTGGGCCGGTGACGGCTGGCCCGCCTGTCCTCGTACCCCAGTCTCAACAGAGGGCGGGCGGGTCACCAGCCCCGGATCCGGGGCATCCGTCCACAACAGGAGGAAAGACGTGACCATCGCGTTAGAACGTCCCGTGGGCACCACCGACCCGATGACTCTCCTCAGCGCCGAGGTGGCTGAGCGGCTCACCAACCGAGTCACCACCGACCACCCGGAGATCAGCGCCGACACCGCGCGCCGGATCGTCGGCCAGGCCGCCGCGTTCATCGCGACGTCCGGCCAGCAGCCCTTCCAGAACTTGGCTCCGAGCGCCCTGGTCGACGTCGGCTGGCACGCGTTCGTCCTGCACACCGTCGACTACGCGATCTTCTGCGAGAAGGTCGTCGGCCGGTTCGTCCATCACGTCCCGACCGACGACGCGCCGGCCGAAGAGGCGCAGCAGGCCAGGGAGCGCACGCTCGCGGCCATCGCGGCGGCCGGGTTCTCCATCGACCGGGAGCTGTGGCCGGACGTGGCGGAGTGCACCCAATGCCACGCCGGCTGTACGGACAGCCCGAACACCTGACGAACCGGCGCAACCTGTAAGAGACTCCAGCCGTCCGGCGATGCTGCCGGGCGGCTGGCCCTATGAGCGGAGCAGGCAGTGACAGACACGGCGACGGCCTGGAACACGTACTCAAGCCAGCGGCCCGAGCGGCGGCCGGTGAACGCGGCCGGTGAAGCCACCTGGTTCAACTGGACCCAGTACACCGACCACGGGCCCGACACCGATCTCCTTGACCTTGGGCCCGGTGACCGCGTGCTGGACCTGGGGTGCGGGAAGGGCGGGAACGCCGCGCATATCGCCGCGCAGGGTATGGCCGCCGTGGGGGTGGACATCTCTCCGGTGCAGCTGCGTGCCGCCGAGGAACGCTGGGGCGACACCCCTGGCCTCCAACTACGCCGGGCGGATGCGGTGGCGTACCTGCGGGAGGGCGGCGAGCCCTTCGCGGCGGTGTACTCGGTGTACGGGGTCGTGTGGTTCTCCGATCCCTCGGTCACCCTGCCTGCCATTCGCGAGCGGCTTAGGCCGGGCGGGGTGCTGGCGTTCTCGCAGCGGCCCGCTGTGGAGGGCTGCTACGGGTGCCAGGCCTCGTACATCCCGCGAGGTGAGGGCGAGGACCCGCTCGTCGTGAAGCGCTGGGACTACGAGCCGGAGGGCTGGGAGCGCCTGTTGAAGGAGCACGGCTACACGGATGTACGGGCCTCGGTGCTCGACGCACCGCCCGGCAGGCGCAAGGTCGGCACGCTCATCGTCCAGGCCCGCGCGTAGCCCTCTGCGTGGGTCAGGCCCACACGATCGTCCGCCCGTCCTCAGCACCCCAGCAGTACGAGGGCGGGCGGGCTCGTTGCCCCGGGGCCCGGCCGCAGCCCGGGATCCGCTATCGATCGATACGCGTATTCTGCCGCTCACGCTCGTCCGACTGGAGAGACATGCCAACCGCTGACTGGACCCTTGAGGCCGACGACGTCGTTGCCCTTCCCATCGACGATCTCGCGCTTCGGGTGCTGCGAGACGCCCTGCAGAACAACGAGTGGAACTACCGGAACTGGCTACTTGCCGCTGCCCACCGCGCCTACGTCACTCGCAAGGACGCCGTCGCGGCACTCGGCGAAGCATGGGCCTGGCTCGTGAACCGCGGACTCGTTGTCCCCGACGTCGACCAGAACAGCATCGGGGCCTTCTTCATCAGCAGGCAGGGACACGAAGCTCTTACCCGTGGGCTTCCGTGGATCCGCGCCGTTCAGCGGCTCGACGTTCAGATGGTCCCGGTTCTTGAAGGTGCGGCTCGCCCTCAATACCTGCGCGGCGACTTTGAGGCTGCCGCCCTCATGGCGATGAAAGAGGTCGAGGTCCGGGTTCGCGAGCTCTCGGGCCTGTCTACCGGGCTGGTGGGCAGACCCCTGATGCAGGAGGCATTCCGGCAGGGAAAGGACGGACAGCAGGGCGGTCCGCTCTCAGACCCGGAGGCGGAGAGTGGTGAAGCTGTTGCTCTGATGGAGCTCTTCAAGGGCGCCATCGGGCTCTTCAAGAACCCGGCCAGCCACCGGCGAGTCGACTACAGTGACCCCACCGAGGCGGCCGAGGTCGTTCTCCTTGCCGACCTGCTGATGCGACTTCTCGACAAGATCGAGGCAAGCCAGAGCTGACCCGAGCGTCTAGCGCTACTCGGCCTTCACGGCCTTCCAGTAGGCATCTCGGGCCGCTTCGTAGACAGCCTGAGCCTCGTGCTCCGCCTCCATCGCCTGAATCCATGCGGGAGAGATCGTCGGGACGGGTCCCTCCCCAATGGGGCGCACCTCCCCGAGCTCCGCCCTCGCCTTCTCCGCGGTGCTGGTGTAGGCGTCGAGCGCAGTCAGGTACGCCGCTCGCAGCGCCTCAAGGTCAGCGACAGTCATAAGAAGTCCCCTTCCGGTTGAGAAGCGCGATGCTACCCCCGTGCAATCCAACATCGCAGGCCATAGCGGTGCCGACCGTAGCGCCGAGCGGCACACAGGGCGGCGGCTGAGAATCTGGCACCGGCTTGCTACACGCAACTGCGTCCGGCCACCGTGGGGTGATGGCCGGACGCCCGTTGTTAGCGCCTGTATGGGGCGTACGTCTGTGGGTTCCGCATGCCGAGCTGCAGCATCGACTTCTCGACCACTTCCCGCAGGTTCATGCTTGATTCTGCGTGGCGGCGCGGGCATCCGCCCGGTGTGCGCGCGCTGCGCGCTGCGCCTACCGTGGCTCGCATGGGCGATGCGGTGGAACTCGAAGCGGCCGGCAGGAGCGTACGACTGTCCAGCCCGGACAAGGTCTTCTTCCCGGAGCGCGGCTTCACGAAGCTGGATCTCGCCCAGTACTACCTCGCCGTCGGCGACGGCATCATGCGCGTCCTCCGCAACCGTCCCACCACCCTGGAGCGCTATCCGGACGGAGTGACCGGCGAGTCCTTCTTCCAGAAGCGGGCCCCCAAGAACATGCCCGACTGGATCCCGACCGCCCACATCACCTTCCCCAGCGGCCGCAGCGCCGACGAGATGTGCCCCACCGAGCCCGCCGCCGTGCTCTGGGCCGCGCAGTACGGCACGCTCACGTTCCACCCGTGGCCGGTCCGCCGCGACGATGTCGACCGCCCGGACGAGCTGCGCATCGACCTCGACCCGCAGCCCGGCACGGACTACGCCGACGCGGTGCACGCCGCCCACGAACTGCGCGAGGTCCTCCACGAGTACGGCGATCTGCGGGGCTGGCCCAAGACCTCCGGGGGCCGCGGGCTGCACGTCTTCGTGCCGATCGAGCCGCGCTGGACCTTCACCCAGGTGCGCCGGGCCGCCATCGCCGTCGGGCGCGAGCTCGAACGCCGTATGCCCGACCGGGTCACCACCGCGTGGTGGAAGGAGGAGAGAGGTGAAAAGATCTTCGTGGACTACAACCAGGCCGCGCGAGACCGCACCATGGCCTCCGCCTACTCCGTACGCCCCCGCCCGCACGCCCCCGTCTCCGCGCCGCTGCGCTGGGACGAGGTGGAGGACGCCAGACCCCGGGACTTCGACCTGGCGACCATGCCGGGGCGCTTCGCCGAACTAGGCGATGTGCACGCCGACATGGACGAGCATGCCTTCTCCCTGGAGGCCCTGCTGGAGCTCGCCAGCCGCGACGAGCACGACCACGGCCTCGGCGACCTCCCGTACCCGCCCGAGTATCCGAAGATGCCGGGCGAGCCCAAGCGCGTACAGCCGAGCCGCGCCAAACACGAGGAAGCTCAGCCGCCGAGCGGTTGATCACCCTTGGCCGGATCGCCCTCGCTGGGTCGCTCCCGGTCGGATCCCCGCTGGATCTCTGCCGGAGAGGGATCGCCGGCGGACGGATCTCCGGAGGCCGGATCAGTGGTGTCCTGATCACTCACGGAGTCCGACCACTCCCAGGTGGAGCGCGGTCGCGGCTGCCGGGCCCCTCGCGACGTGATCGGTTCGAGTTCACGAAGCGGGCGGCCGCGCGGCTATCCTGATCCGCATCCGCCGAGGAGGTGCCCTGAGGTGACCGAGACAGCGTCACGCCCCACGCTGGAGGCCGTGGCCGCGCGGGCCGGGGTCTCCCGGGCCACCGTGTCGCGGGTCGTGAACGGCGGGGACGGGGTCCGTGAGCCGCTCGTCGAACGGGTGCGCCGGGCCGTCGAAGAACTCGGGTACGTGCCGAACCAGGCCGCCCGCAGTCTCGTCACCCGACGCCACGACGCGGTGGCCGTCGTGATCGCCGAGCCGGAGACCAGGGTCTTCGCCGACCCCTTCTTCGCACTCCAACTCCGGGGCATCAGCAAGGAACTGACGGCGAACGACTCGCAGCTCGTGCTGCTGCTCACGGAGGGCCGCGACGACCACGTCCGCGTCGCCCGCTATCTCGCCGGCGGCCATGTCGACGGCGCCCTCGTCTTCTCGCTGCACCTCGACGATCCGCTGCCCGGCCTGATCCACGGCGCGGGCGTGCCGACCGTGTTCGGCGGGCGTCCCGGCTGGGGCGCGGGCACCCGCGAGGCGGTCTACGTGGACTGCGACAACCGGGGCGGCGCGCGGCAGGCCGTTCGGTATCTCCTCGGTCTCGGGCGGACACGCGTCGCCCACATCACCGGTGCCCTCGACCAGACGTCCGCGGTCGACCGGCTGGACGGCTTCCGGGACGTCCTGCCCGACATCGATCCGGCGCTCGTCGCGCAGGGCGACTTCACACCCGCCGGCGGCGAACGCGCGATGCGGGAACTGCTGGAGCGCCGCCCCGACCTGGACGCCGTTTTCGTGGCGAACGACCTGTCGGCCCTCGGCGTGCTGCGTGTGCTGCGTGAGCACGGGCGACGGGTGCCCGACGACGTCGCCGTGATCGGGTTCGACGACATGCTGCCGATCGCCGAGCAGATGGATCCGCCGCTGACGACGGTTCGTCAGGACATAGAGGAAATGGGCCGGTTGATGGCCCGTCTGCTGATCCGTGGCCTGGAGGGGCGCGCGGCGCCGGACGGCCCGGTGCCGGAGACCTCCGGCGTGGTCCTGCCGACGACCGTGGTCCGACGGGCCTCCGCGTAGGTCTGACAGGCGCCTCGGGAACCCTGTTCGTGCCCCGGCGCAGCACAGTGCCCACGGAACTCCGGTCGTGCGTATGGAGGTCCGGTCCTGCGGTCGTGCGCGTGGAGGCCGGGTCTTCGGTCGTGCGCGTGGACGGTCCCCGTGCGTGAGCCGTCCGTACGTGAGCCGTCCGTGCCGGCGACGGATGAGGGCGACGGCGGTCGGCGGGGCCCCGGGCGTCGGGGTCCGGCCGACCGGGGACGTCAGCTCTGCTGCGGTGCGCTCTTGATCACCGCGAAGCGCGCCCCGTACGGATCGGCGAGCTTGGCCATGCGGCCGACGCCCTCCATGTCCGTCGCGGGCATACGGACCGTGCCGCCGAGCTCCTGGGCCTTGGCGACCACGGCGTCCGTGTCGGGGACCTCGACGTACGGCAGCCAGTACGCACCGGTCTTCGCCTCGACCGGGTCGTCGGCGAGCGCCATGACGCCGCCGAACATGCTCTCCTCCTCGGTCCCCGCGGGGTTGATGCAGGTGTAGGTGCCGCCGGGGAACGGCATCGCAGAAGTGTTCCATCCGAAGACCGAGTTGTAGAACGCGGCGGCCGCCGCGATGTCCGGGGTGTAGAGCTCGACCCAGCACAGCGAGCCCGGATCACCGGCCATGCCCAGCCCCTTGGTCCGGCCCGGCTGCCAGATACCGAAGGTCACGCCCGCCTCGTCGGCGAGCATGGCCATGTGGCCTTCGCCCATCACGTCCATGGGCGGCATGAGCACCGTGCCCTTGGCCTGCTCGACCGCCTTGGCCGTGGCCTCGGCGTCCTCGGTCTGGAAATAGACGTTCCAGGACGGCGGGCCCTGTTCGGCGGTGATCTGCATACCGCCGGCCACGGTCTTTCCGTCGACCTGGAAGAAGCCGTAGCCGCCGGCGTCGGGCCCTGCCGACTGGAACTGCCAGCCGAAGAGGCCTCCGTAGAAGGTGGTGGCGCCCTCGATGTCGGCCGTGCCGACATCCAGCCAGTTCGGAGCGCCGTTGACGAAGCGGGTGGTGAGCATGATTGCCCTCCTTTGGGGGGTCCCGTTGCCTTTGGTGCCGAGTCTTCCACCGCCCACTGACAATCGCCGTCGAGACGCGCAAACCGCCCCGGAGCGACAGTCGCCATTACCCTCGGTGGCCACCGCGATTCGTATTGTCCTCGTCCTGCCCGCGCGCCGCCGTGCCCGGCACCCTCCCGCGGGGCCATCATCGAGGCCGCCGGGAGCCTTGGAACGTGGCGTTGATCCTGTGTTGATCGAACGTTTTTCGCCGCAAGGCACGATCTTGACCATGTACTTGGAAACCATCACTCCGTCCGACCTCGCCTGGCAGGAGCAGGCGTTGTGCGCGCAGACGGGGGCGGACTTCTTCTTTCCCGAGCCGGGCAGCTCGGTGCGCGAGGCGAAGCGCATCTGCGGGATGTGCGCGATGCGTTCCGCGTGCCTCGACTACGCGCTGAGCAACGACGAACGCTTCGGCGTGTGGGGCGGTCTCTCCGAGAAGGAGCGCCTGGGCCTGCGACGCGCCATGGAATGACGTGGGCCCATGGCGTGGGCCCGGTCGCCGGTGGCCGCACGATGCCGGGGCATCTGTCGCCCGCACAGGTAAATCGGTTCGCCGCCCCGCCGTGAACAGGCACACTTCCCGCATGGACCGGACCCCGCGGCAGATCGCCGAGAACCTGCTCGGCGCGCTCGATCCGCTGCCGTACCCGCAGCGCATGCGCGAACTCGCCCGTTTCGTGCGGGCGACGGACGAGCTGCGCCCGGTGCTGGAGGAACTCGACGCGCGCGGCCCCTACGAGCGGGGGATCGGCGTCGTGGCGGCGTCCGTCGGACGCGACGCCGGGTGGATCGCGGACCGCATAGCCGACCCGGACGCCTTCGTGCGCGGACACGCCCTGCGGGCCGCCGAGAGCCTTCAGGTGCCCGACTCCGCCTTCGAGTCGGCGCTCGACGACGCACCGGAGGTGGTGCGCCGAGAACTGCTGCGCGCGATCGTGGCGGGCCGGCGCACCGCGCTCGCCGACCGGCTGGTGGACGAACTGCGGCGCCGGTGGGGCGACGCGGAGGCGGCGCGACTGCTCCCCGGCTGCACGGCGGAGACGGTCGGCAGACTGCTGCCCGGACTCTTCCACGCCGTCACCGGCTGGAAGACGCTCGCCAAGCGGCATCCCGGCTTCCTCCTCGACGTCGCCGCAACGCAGTTGGCCGCGCTGCCCGAGGCCCTGCGCGCCACCTGGTGGCGCCGGTGCACGGTGGGCGTCGCCGCCTCGGTCGAAGCGGACCCGCTCCGGGTGCTCGACCTGCTGGAACGCTTCGGGCCGGCCACCCTTCCCCATCAACTGCGGGTCCACCTGCCGAGGTTCGCGACCGCCGACCCGAGCCGCCTGCTGCGGCTGCTGCTCGCGCCCTCCGAGTTCGCCGCACGCCGCGGCAGAACCCCGGAGCCGGACGTCCTGCGCAGACTCGCCCGTTCCGGCGCGCCCGAACTCGCCGCCTACGGCCGTGCCCTGGCCGAGTCCGGCGACCTCGCACCGCTCCTGAGAGCACTGCCGCCCGCGCGGCGCCACGCCTTCCACCGGGCCGCCCAGGAGGGCCGCGGCGCCGGACACGGCACCGTGGACGCGCTCATCCTCGATGCGCTGCCCCGCAGTTGCGTCGCCGAGGAGGCCCGGCGGATGGCGGCCGACGCGCGCCAACGCGGCGCCGCCTGGCACACCCTGCTGCTCGCCGACTCCTACCTGCCCGTCGCCGAGGTGCGGGGCCGACTCGACGCGGCCACCCGGCGGCCCGCCGCCGAAGACCGGGCGCAGGCCTGGCCGTTGCTCATCCGCAACGCCGCACGCTCCGGGGACGGCGCCGCCGTCACCGCCGTACTGGAGGACATGTCGCGGCTGCGCAACGAACAGGACCCGGTGCGCTCGGCCGCGCTCGGAGCGCTGTCCGCGGTGCGGCCCCTCCTGTTCACCGAGGACGCCGAGCCGGGCCTCGACCGGATCACCGCGGACGCGGTCGAGGCCCGCGACTCCTCCCAGGCGACACGGCGTCACCTCAGCCGGCTCGCACTGTCCGTACTGCGCGAGCACGCGGCGGGCGGATCGAGGGAGTTGGTGAACTGGGCACTGCGCACCCTGGTCCGGATCTCGGGCAGCACCGGTGGCGCCGACCTCGGCCGCCTGGACGCGAAGCTGCGCCGGGGCCAGGAGCACCAGGTGTACGAGGCGCTGCGGCCCTGGATCGAGGCGGGCGCCGAGAAGGCCGACTACAGTCTTGCCTTCGCCGTGGCCCGCTCGGTGGGCCGCCGCGCCGCCGGCATGCCCGAACTCCAGGAGCTCCTGTGGCAGGCGATCCGGTACGGCAATGACGTCACCGTGCGGACCGCGGTCGATCTGTGGCTGGAGCCGCCCGCGACCCGGGACGAGCGGGTGGGCCGCATCCTCGCCCTGGAACCCTCGGCCGGCGCCCTGTGGTCCGTCCGCCAGGTCGTCACCCGGCGCCGCACCGACCTGCTCGACCCGTTGCTCGCGCAGGTCCCGCCGTACGGGCGTTTTCTGACCAAGGGCGCCCCCTGGACCGTACCGGTGGACCGCGACGTACGCCGTTGGACCGAGCGCCAACAGCAGTCCGTCATGCGGCAGTTGACCGATCAGGTCGAGGACGCCCGGTCTCCCCTGCACGAGCGGGCCGCGGCCCTGGCGCGGGCCGCTCTCGTTCCGGGCCGCGGCACCGATCTCGTACGGCGCTGGGCGGCGGCCCCGGACGTGGTGCTCGCCGAAGCGGCCCTGGCCGCGCTCGTCCGCACCGACCGGCCCGCCGACGCGCTGCCGGAGCTGCTGGCCCACGCCGGTGGCGACCGGGCGCGCGTCGCCGTCTACGCGGCCACGCGCGCCTCCCGGTTCGCCCCGCCGTCACGCCTCGCCGGCCGGCTGCGCGCGGTGCTGCTCGCGTCGGACACCAAGGTGACCAGCCGCAAGGAGGCCGCCCGGCTCGCCGCCGTCCGGCTCCCGAGCCGGCGGGCGGCCGAATTGCTGACCGAGGCGTACGCGGCGCCGGGCGCCCATGTGGATGTGCGCGCCGCCGTCGTGGCCTTCACCGGCCATCTGCTCGACGAGGAACAGGTCTGGGGCGTGTTGCGCGACGCCGCGGGCGCCGAGCCGGTGCTGCGCGCCGCGGTCCTGCGGGCCGGCGCCCTCGATCTGCCCGAGCCGCATCGCGAGCGCTACGCCCGCCTGGTCCGGGACGCGACCACCAGCGACGACCCGGAGACCGCGACTCTCGCGTTCGCCGCCCTCGCCCGCTGGGCGCCGTGGTCCCCGGACGCCCCCACGGTCCTCGCCGCGGCCACCACCGATCTCACGGACCGCGTGAGCTGGCGCGCGGCGGCCCAGGGACTGGTCACCGTCGCGGCGGCCGCACCGAACGGCGTCGACGGATTCGAGCACGCCCTGAGGACACTGGCGGAGGCGGAGGCAGAGGCGGGGACAGCGGAGCGCGCCGAAGCGGCCGCCGCCACCGGCCGCGCCGACGCGGACGAGCGGAGGGACCGGCCGGCCCGGCAGCGGCTCACGCATCTCGTCGACTGTCTGGCCCGGCGCGCCGACACGGACCCGGCGACGGTACGTCCCGCCGCCCTGGCCGCCGTGGAGCTGCTGGCCGGTTACGACGCCTTCGTACCGCAGGCCGCCGCCGTCGCCGTGACGCATCTGGACCTGGAAGGGGACCCGCGGCAGCTGGCGCGGCTGGCCGCCCTGACCGCCGGCCGCCCGGCGCTCGCCGTACGGACGGCCGCACGGCTGGAGTCCCGTCTCGGGGCACAGGGCGGCGACCCCGGCGCCCTGCTCGACGCCGCACGTCACCTCGCGGCGCACGGCGGCCACGCCGAAGGGCTCCTCGCCGTGGCCGTGACGGTCGCGACCGGCACCCGTACGGGCTGGGCCGCCCCCTGGCGGGAGCACCTGAGAACACTGCGCCGCCACCCGGTGCCCGACGTCAGGGATGCCGCGCTGGACCACCTGACCGCACAGGAGTGAGCGGCCGCCGGACACCTCGCCGGCCGGCGCGGGTCCGGACACGCGCGAGCCCCCGGCTCACGTCCCCGCGCGAGGCGGGGCGGCGTGAGCCGGGGGCGAAGTGCGGGGCCGCGTGCCCGCGAAGCCTGGTCCAGACCCAGACCCAGACCCAGGGACCGGCGACCCGGAGGCCGGAGCCCGCGTGCTCGCGGTCGGAGCTACGCGTTCGCGCGGGCCGCCATACGGGCCTTGCGGGTGGCGAGCTTCTCGTCGAACTTGGAGGCCTCCGAGTCGAGACCGCCCATGAAGAAGCCGAGCTCCTCCTGGGCCTTGAGGCCCTCGGGGCCGAGGCCGTCCATCTCCAGGACCTTGAGGTGGCGCAGCACGGGCTGGAGCACGTCGTCGTGGTGGATACGCATGTTGTAGACCTCGCCGATGGCCATCTGCGCGGCCATGCGCTCGAAGCCGGGCATGCCGTGACCGGGCATCCGGAAGTTGACGACGACATCGCGGACGGCCTGCATGGTCAGGTCGGGGGCGAGCTCGAACGCGGCCTTCAGGAGGTTGCGGTAGAAGACCATGTGAAGGTTCTCGTCGGTCGCGATGCGCGCCAGCATGCGGTCGCAGACCGGGTCGCCCGACTGGTGACCGGTGTTGCGGTGCGAGATGCGGGTCGCCAGCTCCTGGAAGGCGACGTACGCGACCGAGTGCAGCATCGAGTGGCGGTTGTCCGACTCGAAGCCCTCGCACATGTGCTGCATACGGAACGCTTCGAGCTTGTCCGGGTCCACGGCGCGCGAGGCGAGCAGGTAGTCGCGCATCACGATGCCGTGCCGGCCCTCCTCCGCCGTCCAGCGGTGCACCCAGGTGCCCCAGGCGCCGTCACGGCCGAAGAGGGAGGCGATCTCGTGGTGGTAGCTCGGGAGGTTGTCCTCGGTCAGGAGGTTGACGACCAGCGCGATGCGGCCGATCTCGGTGACCTTGGACTGCTCCTTGTCCCAGGCCTCGCCGTCCTCGAAGATCCCGGGGAAGTTGCGGCCGTCGCTGAAGGGCACGTACTCGTGCGGCATCCAGTCCTTGGCCACCTTCAGGTGGCGGTTCAGCTCTGTCTCGACCACTTCCTCCAGCGCGTACAGCAGACGAGCGTCGGTCCAGGCGGCTGCCGGGCTGCCGAGGTCGGGAGAAGTGATCGTCACGGGTGCTCCAGGGAGGGACGGGACAACGAGCGGAAAAGCTAACCTACGGCATCGTAGGCTACGTCTCCGTAGGTTACGACACCGTAGGTTAAGGACCCTGTAAAGGCCGCTGATCAGCGGTGTTACAGGCGAGGACCCGTACGTCCTGGCCGTGCCGGAGGAGCCCCTGACGTCGAGGTCCCAGGGCCGGACGGATGTCTCGGTCACTCGTTCAGACGTACAGCTCCCGAAGTCGTACCGAGAGGCATGTCACACAGCCTTCGAGCTTCTCGAACTCGCCGATGTCCACCAGAACCGGTTCGTGGCCGAGGTCGGTGAGCAGTTCCGCGGTCTTCGGGGCGCTCGCCGACATCAGCAGCTTGCCGCCGCCCAGGAGCACCACGTGCGCCCCGGACTCCTCCGGTACCGCCAGGAAGCGCGGGAACAGCGAGGGGGTGTCCACGAGCGGCTCGTGCCCGATCACCGTCCCGTCGGGCAGCGCGGTGACCGCCGACTTCAGATGCAGCACCTTGCTGACGGGTACGGCGACGACCCGCGCCCCGAGCGGTTCGAAGACCGCCCGCAGCTGCTGGACCCCGGCCGCGTTCGTACGGCCGCCACGGCCCACGTAGATCGTGTCGCCCACCTTCAGGATGTCGCCGCCGTCGAGGGTGCCCGGCTCCCAGATCCAGTTCACCGAGCAGCCGAGGCGCGCCACGGCCTCCTCGACCCCCGGAGTCTCGGCGCGCCGGGACTCGGCGCCGGGGCGGGCGATGAGGGCGACGTTGCGGAAGACGACGACGGCGTCCTCGACGAACACGGAGTCCGGGCAGTCCTCGGCCGGGTCCACCTCCACGGTCTCCCAGCCGTGCGTGCGCAGCGCCTCGGTGTACGCCTCCCACTGCTCGACCGCGAGGTCGACGTCCACCGTCGTGCGCTCCACGTGCGTCACCAGCCCCTCGGCGAGGCGGGGGCTGGGCCGGCGTACGAGCGCTTTCTGACTGGGCACGGGTCGGTCTCCGAATCGGCAGGGGGTGTCGGCGCAACATCATGCAGCGCGGTTCGCGCGCGCAAAAGCCCCCGGCCTGACGCCGGGCACCACCCACCCCCGACGCTAGGCCGCCTCCGCTGCCCGCACTAGGAGGAATACCCGACAGTTTCCGGGGTGATTTCTTTCAGTTCTCCTCCTTCCAGCAGCAGTCGGCGCGTGATGCCGATCGACTCCAGGAAGGGCATGTCGTGGCTGGCGACGATCAGTGCCCCCTCGTACGACTCCAGGGCCGTGGTGAGCTGGCGGACGCTCGCCATGTCGAGGTTGTTCGTGGGCTCGTCGAGCATCAGGAGCTGCGGCGCGGGGTCGGCCAGCATCAGGGCCGCGAGCGCCGCGCGGAAGCGTTCGCCGCCGGAGAGCGTCGCCGCCCGCTGGTCGGCCTTCGCGCCCTTGAACAGGAAGCGGGCCAGACGCGCCCGGATCCGGTTGTTGGTGGCGGCGGGCGCGTACCGGGCCACGTTCTCGGCGACGGTCCGCGCGTCGTCGAGCACGTCGAGCCGCTGCGGCAGGAAGCGCAGGGGCACATGGGCGCGGGCCTCACCGGACACGGCGTCCAGCTCCCCGGCGATCGTCCGCAGCAGCGTCGTCTTTCCCGCTCCGTTGCGCCCGATCAGCGCGATGCGTTCGGGTCCGCGCAGATCGAACACGCCGTCCACCCGCGCGCCGTACCTCAGCTCCAGCCGGTCGAGGGTCAGGACGGTGCGCCCCGGCGGTACGGCCGTGTACGGCAGGTCGATCCGGATCTCGTCGTCGTCCCGTACGGCCTCCGCCGCCTCGTCGAGACGCTCCTTCGCCTCGCTGAGCTTCTCCTCGTGCATGGTGCGGTGCTTGCCCGCGGACTCCTGGGCCGCCCGCTTGCGCGCACCCATGACGATCTTCGGCTCGCGCTTCTGCTCGAACATCTTCTGGCCGTACCGCTTGCGCCGGGCCAACTTGACCTGCGCGTCGACCAGTTCGCGTTTCTGTTTCTTCAGATCGGACTCGGCGACGCGCACCATGCGCTCCGCCGCCTCCTGTTCGCCGGCGAGCGCCTCCTCGTACGCGGAGAAGTTCCCGCCGTACCAGGTGACCTCACCGGACCGCAGATCGGCGATCTGGTCGACCAGGTCCAGCAGTTCGCGGTCGTGGCTGACCACGATCATGACCCCGGACCAGGCCTCCACCGCGGTGTACAGGCGCTGTCGCGCGTACAGGTCGAGGTTGTTGGTGGGTTCGTCGAGGAGGAGGACGTCGGGCCGGCGCAGCAGGAGCGAGGCCAGCCGCAGGAGCACCGATTCGCCGCCGGACACCTCGCCGATCGTTCGGTCCAACTCGATGTGGCCGAGCCCGAGTTCGCCGAGGGTCGCGCGGGCCCGCTCCTCGACGTCCCAGTCGTCGCCGACGGCGTCGAAGTGCTCCTCGGCCACGTCGCCCGCCTCGATCGCGTGCAGGGCGGCGCGGACAGCGGCGATGCCGAGTGCCTCGTCGACCCGCAGGGCGGTGTCGAGGGTGACGTTCTGCGGCAGATGGCCTACCTCGCCCGCGACCCGGACGGTGCCGTCCGCCGGGGTGAGTTCTCCGGCGATCAGCTTCAACAGGGTCGACTTTCCTGATCCGTTGACGCCGACGAGCCCGGTGGTGCCGGGTCCGAAGGCGATCTGGAGGTCGTCGAAGACCTCGGTGCCGTCCGGCCAGGCGAAGGACAGGGAGGTGCAGGTGATGGAGGTGGGGGACGCTGACATGAGTGCCTCGCGGTTGCTGGATGCGGTCGGGGGTACGCGTACGGGACACCGCGAGGCGACGACGATCCAGTTCGGAGGAGAGCTAGAAGGAGGCTCCGCACCCAAGGACGGCTCGAACGCCGAGGTCGCACGCAGCGCACACGCGGGCCGGACTGATCACAGATCCGGCTGTGTGACGCGGTGTCTCAGACCTCAGACGAGCAACGTCCTTCTCCATTCGACGGCAACAGAACCGCTATACACCGTAGGGGCGGCCCCGTGGGCTGTCAAAGGATTAACGCTCCCCGACGAACCAAGACGACCAAGACGACCAAGACGAACCAAGGAGACCTCGTGCCGAACGGCTCGCTCACGTTGCCCGCCCGGCTCTACCTCCTGGCCTGGGACACCACGAAAGGGAAGATCACCGGGTCCACCCACCTCCATCACCTGGTGCGGGCCGGAGCCCTCACCGAGCTCGCCCAGCGCGGGCTGCTCGTCGACGACGACGGCATCGTCACTCCTGTGGACGCCGACTCCCGGACGGGGGACCTCGTTCTCGACGGGCTCCTGGAGCTCGTCGCGGAGTCCCGGCCCCGCAGGTGGAAGCCATGGGTCACGTCGTGGGCCAGGGTCACCCTGGACGCCGTACGTGCCCAGCTCGCCGCCGAGGGATATCTGCGGGCGGAGAAGAAGCGGGTCCTCGGGCTCTTCCCCTCCGTGGAGTACGAGCTGGACCGGGTGCCCGCCGTGCAGGCCCTGCGCGCGGAGGCGCGACAGGTGATGGAGGGGCCGGTGCCCGTCGCCGAGGTCTGTGACCGCGACGCGGCCCTCGTGGCCCTCGCCACCGCGGCCGAGCTCCGCACCCTCGCGTCGCCCAAGGAGCGCAAGCTCCACAAGGCCCGCATCGACGAACTCACCGAACGCAGCGGCGCGGCGGCTCCGGCCCTGAGGAAGGTCATCCAGGAGGTCCGTACGGCCGTGATCGTGGCGGCCACGACGGCGTCGGCCACGGCCGCGACCACGGCGAACTGACCGGACGCGGTCCGAGGCAGCCCCAGAGAACGCGAGTTCCCGGCGCCCGTCTCAGGCCACGGGCCCCTGGACGGCGGTGCGCCTCCGGCCGGGCGGACTCGCGGACGGCGGCGCGGTCCCGGGTACGCGGGTTCCCGGACGGTTTCGGCGCCTCCTGCGTACATGTCGGATTCCTGCCAGCCCCGTCGTGCGGCACGTGTTTGGGTTCTGGTCATGACCGACACCGAGCAGCTC
Source organism: Streptomyces rhizosphaerihabitans (assembly GCF_025399795.1). Taxonomy (GTDB): domain Bacteria; phylum Actinomycetota; class Actinomycetes; order Streptomycetales; family Streptomycetaceae; genus Streptomyces; species Streptomyces rhizosphaerihabitans. The sequence goes on from NZ_JAODTZ010000049.1 coordinate 41,975, forward strand.
CGCGAAACCGCCCTCGCCTTCCGTGCACTGCATGTACCCGGCCACCCCCTCGTCCTGCCGAACGCCTGGGACGCGGCGAGCGCCCGGATCGTCGAAGAGGCCGGCGCGGCGGCGGTGGCGACGACCAGCGCGGGGCTGGCCTGGGCCCTGGGCGCGGCGGACGGGGGCCGGCTGGACAGGGAGGGTGCGCTCGCGGCAATCGCACGGATCGCCGCCGCGGTCGGGGTGCCGGTCAGCGCGGACATCGAGAGCGGGTACGCGCCCGACGCCCAGGGCGTGGGGGACACCGTCCGCGCGGTGCTCGCGACGGGCGCCGTGGGCGTGAACATCGAGGACGCCCTCCACACGGAGGGCGCCGGGCCGCTGCGCCCGGTGGACGAACAGGCGGAGCGCATCGCGGCGGCCCGCGCGGCCGCCGACGCGGCGGACGTACCGCTGTTCGTCAACGCCCGCATCGACACGTTCCTGCGCGGCGCGGGCGGGGTGAAGGAGACCCTGGAGAGGGCCGCCGCCTTCCTTGCCGCGGGAGCCGACGGCGTCTTCGTCCCCGGAGCCGTCGACCCGGTGACCGTGAAGGCGCTCGTCGAGGGCATCGAGGGCCCCCTGAACATCCTGGTGGGTCCCGGAGCGCCGTCCGTCGACGAGCTGGCCGCCCTCGGGGTGGCCCGGATCAGCGCGGGTTCGAGCATCGCGGTGGCGGCGTACGGCCTGGTCCGGCGCGCCGCGCGGGAGCTGCTGGGTACGGGGACCTACGGGACCCTGGCCGGCGGGCTCGACTACGCCGGGCTCAACACGCTGATGGGCCACGGCGGTTGAAGGCGCTGAACGTACCTGCGCCGTTTCAGCAGGTGCCCCGCATGAGCTCCGCCAGATCGTGGTCCAGGTCCACCTGGAGGTGCTCCAGGCCGACCGGCACGAGCTCCGTGGTCTGCTGCAGGAAGTTCCGCACCTCGCCCGAGCGGACGTGCACCACGGCGGTGCCCTCGGGGGCGTGGAACTCCAGGACGGTGCGGTCGTAGCCGTACGGCCGCACCCGTACGTCTCCGTACCCCACCGAGTCGTCGAGGCCCGACACGAGCAGCTCACGGGCGAAGGTCCAGCAGACCTCCACGCCTTCGAGCGTGGCGGGTGCGGGGAAGGTCATGCGGACGGCGAACGGGTCGGTCCGGTCGTAGTGGAGCGTGGCCGGAATGCTCGGCATCCGCGGCGCGGCGGCGACGAGGCGGGCCTCTACGGGCTGCTCGATGACGGTGGACAACGCCTTGCTCCCTTGTGACGGCTGAACGAACTCCGGGCGGATGAAGCCGGTCAATTGAAGAGACGGAAGAATGACCCGGCGCGTGCACCTCTGAGCCGAGTGACCTCTGTCACCGAAGTCATGCCGGGGAGATCCACTTTCCCCGGCCGTGGTGATTCCTTTCCGTTCCGCACTCACCCGACACCGAAGAGGACACCCGGGCAGGCCCCGAGGTTCCCGCGGGAGGCCATATAGACGCCATCGGGGGAGTGGACTAGCTTCGCCCGCCATGAGGGGCTTGGGGAAGACGAGACGTACGAGCCGGACGATCGGCGTGGGAATGGGGGCGGCCGCACTCGCCGCGGCACTCGCGGTGGCGGTACCCGCGCAGGCGCACGAGGTTGCGCAGAAGGCGGCACGGACCCCGCACTGGGCGCTCAAGAACAGTGGCGTGGACGTCCGGTTCCGCGGGCTGTCGGCCGTCAGCAGGAACACCGCGTGGGTGGCCGGTTCGAAGGGCACCGTGCTGCGCACCACCGACGGCGGCGCGCTCTGGCGGAACGTGTCGCCGCCCGGGGCGGCGGACCTGGAGTTCCGCGACATCGAGGCGTTCGACGCGCGGCGTGCGGTGGTCCTGGCCATCGGCGAGGGCGAGGCCTCCCGCGTCTACCGGACCGAGGACGGCGGCGCCACCTGGACCGAGTCCTTCCGCAACACCGACGCCAAGGCCTTCTACGACTGCCTCACCTTCCTCGACCGGCGCCACGGACTGGCGATGAGCGACCCGGTGGACGGCCGGTTCCGCATCCTGTCGACCAGCGACGGCGGCCGCTCCTGGAAGGTGCTGCCCAGCGGCGGGATGCCCGCCGCGCAGGACGGCGAGGCCGGCTTCGCCGCGAGCGGCCAGTGCCTGGTGGGTTCGGGGCCCCGGGATGTGTGGCTGGCCACGGGAGGAGGCACACACGCGCGTGTGCTGCACTCCGCGGACCGCGGGCTGACCTGGACCGCCGTCGACACTCCGGTACCCGCAGGCGATCCGGCGCGCGGTGTCTTCGCCCTCGCCTTCCGCGACCGCGTCCACGGACTCGCGGTGGGGGGCGACTACCGCGCCGACCAGGCCTCACCGCAGGCCGCCGCGGTCACCGCCGACGGAGGCCGCACCTGGACCACCGCGGACCGGCCCCCGCCCGCCTACCGCTCCGGCGTCACCTGGCTTCCGCACAGCCGTACATCCGCCCTCGCGGTCGGCCCGACCGGCACCGACCTGACGACCGACGGCGGCCGCACCTGGCGCACCCTCGACACCGGCTCGTACGACACCGTGGACTGCACCCCGGACCTGGGCTGCTGGGCCTCCGGCGAGAAGGGACGGGTCGCGCGGCTGGAGGGCTGAGCCGTGCCGTCCCGTGCGGTCTCCTGCTGTCCCGTGCCGTCTCTTGCGGGCTTCTCCTGTCCCCTGCCGTGCCGTTGGGGCATGTGCACCGCGAGCGGACGGCGACGATCAGCCCCGGCGAGCCGTGTTCACGGCCGTTTCCCGCGAATTCCCGCGAAGGGCGCTCGGCCAGGTCACCCGTGGTCGTCCGTCCTTCGACGAGGGGGCTGATCAGCCACGCCGCTGCCACCAGCGACGCTTCGGTTCGCGCGGCTGGGCAGAGGGTTCGGTCACCGCGAGGACGGGTGCGGTGTCCTGGCCGAGGGCGCGCAGGGCGGTACGGATCCGGTCGAAGGGCGCGATCGTGTGGTGGCCGTCTTCTCCGGGCAGTGCCACCCCGACGCAGACCAGCTTGAAGCTGTTCCCGTCGAGGGGGACGTCGATGAACACCGGTGCGCCGACGCAGCCTTGCGGCAGGGTTCCCGTCCAATGGACGCTGCCGTCGCCGGTGCGGGTGACCTCGCCGAGGACGACAGCCTGATCGCGTGCGGGCCGCTTCCCGGTACCGACGTCGTGGCCCAGCAGATAGGCCGTGACCGGGTTCGGACCGAGGCCCGCGATGTCCTCCGGCCCGGCTGCGATGCCGTCGGTGATCTCGTCGGTCGTCCAGTGCCACCCCTTGCGAGCGCCGTGCGCGTGCAGCCCGCCGGTGGGCATGACCGCGACTCCCAGGCCGTCGAGATGGGTCCACCCCCCGGCGAAGTCGAGCATCAGCAAGTTCTCCGAGCTCGGCACGGGTGCGCACAGGTCGTGCCGGAGGGTGAACTCGGCCGTCTCGACCTTCGTCGGCTCACTCGCGGTCACGAGGAACTGCCGGACGAACTCCCCCTCGGAGGTGGTGTCCACGAGGTCGTTGAACCAGAAGGCGGTGGCGTGCTGTTCGTCGCGGTTGGCTCGTTTGAAGGGCAGCGTCGCGCGGCCGGCATGGCCGATTATCGCGTCGACGGTCTCGCCACGGAAGTCCGGCGTATCTGACATGGTTCGAGAGCGTAGCGAACGCCTGCCGACGACGAACGCGCAGGTCGGCCCCCTTCCGCGTTCAGAACCCGGGTCGGGGCCAACCACCCCTGCTCCGTCCCGCGGATGCGCTGTCCGCCCGCGTCCACCCCTTGGTGATCATGTCCTAGGGCGGTGTCGGCATCGTGACGTGCTGCCTGACGAGTTCGTACGACCTCAATCGGTCGGTCAGCGCGTAGACGGGGGTCACCAGCATGAGCTCGTCCGCCCCTGTCAGGTCGACCAGGTGCGTCAGATGCCGCGCGACGGTCTCGGGTGCGCCGTGTGCCTGGTGTGCACGGAAGCTCGCCAGCGCCTGCGCCTCTTCCGCGGTGAAGGAGTGAGCCGCTGCTTCCGCGGGTGTGGGGAAGGGGATGTCGCCTCGCCCCTTGAGGAGTCCGGCCTTGACGACATCCATGGGGCCGGCGAGCCAGGAAGCCTCCTTCTCCGTCTCGGCGCATACCGTCTCCACGCAGATCAGCACGCGCGGGCGCGCGCACCAGGGGGAGGGGGAGAAACACCGGCGGTAGTGGCTGAGCGCGGCCAGGGTGTTGTCCGGGCGAATGTGATGGGCGAAGGCGATCGGCAGTCCGAGCTCCCCGGCGAGCGCGGCACCGGCTGTGCTCGAAGCCAGCAGCCACGGCTCCGGGAGCGGACCGAGCGCGACCTCGTCCACCAAGTGGCGCAGCGTCGAGGAGACATCGTCGCGGTACTCGTCGTCCGTCGTCGGCCCGGCCCCGCGGCGCAGGGCCCGCGCCGTGGACTCGTCGAAGGTTCCCGGGCCACGGCCGATGCCCAGGTCGATCCGTCCCTCGTGCAGTGCGGACAGCGTGCCGAACTGCTCGGCCAGCATGATCGGGGCGTGGTTGGGGGCGAGGACACCCCCGGAGCCGAGCCGTATGGACGACGTCAACGCGGCTGCGTGGGCGGTCAGAACGACGGGCGGGAACGCTCCGATGGCCGGAGAGTGATGGTGTTCGGCGTACCAGAGACGCAGAAATCCGAGGTCCTCGACGCGCCGGGCGAACGCGGCGGTGTCGCGCAACGTGTCTGCGGCCCGGGTGCCCGTCTGGACCATGGCCACTTCGAGCGCGCTGAGCGGAACAGTGATCATTCGGTCAGTATAGGAATCGCCCATCAGTATCAAATGCCTTTGCTCGCAAGGAAGTTCGGCCTCCGCGCGGACCGCGGGGGCGCACGGCTCGGGGTGCTCGGGCCTGAACGAGGAACAGTTCCGGCGGACGCTCGGCCGCGGGCGCCCGGCACGCCCCCACACCCGGCACGCCCGACGCCCGGGGCGGCCCGCACTCCCGCCGGTAAAGGTGTAAAGGAATCCTTGACACGTTCGATCGTGTAAAGGCATCCTTTACGTGTGACCGATTCTTCGCCGTCCCTCACGGCCGTCTGTGTCCAGCTCGCCGAGCAGGCATCGGCCCTGGCCGCCTCTCTGGGCAGCCCGGTGACCCCTCCCGCCTACCTCGACCTGGTCGGACGCGCCCAGGGCATCGATGCCCTGGGCGAACAGGTGCTCAAGCTGTGCGTCCAGCAGTCACGCGACGCCGGTCACACCTGGCAGGAGATCGGGGACCTGCTCGGAGTCACCCGCCAGGCCGCCTTCCAGCGGTTCGGCAAGCCCATCGACCCCCGAACCGGAGAACCCATGGACAAGACGGTGCGCATGACCGACGCCGCGGAACGCGCCCTCACCATCGTCACGGCCGTCCTGGAGGACCGCATGGACGACGCCCGGCCGTCGTTCAACGCGCAGGTCCTCGAGGCCTTCACCGACAAGGTCCGGGCCGATGGCCTGGCCACGGTCGCCGGACTCGTCGGCGCGTTCGAGGGCTTCGCGGAAGGCGAGCCGTTCGTCCGGCGCGTCGGCGACCACACCGTCGTCGACATCCCCCTGCGCTACGAGGCCGGTGACATGAAGGCCCGGGTCGCGTTCGACTCCGACGAGAAGGCCGCCGGAATCTTCGTCCTCGCGCCCGAGACCCCGTGACGTGCGCGTCCATATCCGTTCCTATTCGTCCACGTGCGTCCGCGGCCAGGACGCGGATCCGCTGACGCGCCGACAGCAGCGGGCGGTCGGCCCGCAGCGAACACGAGGAGACGCAGTTGAGCCACGAGAGCACGACTCCCTATGACGACGGCGGCATCCGCTGCGACGAGCGGGGCCTCGCCATCCGGCGCTACTACCCGTGGGGGACGAAGTGGATCCCCTACACCTCGATCAGAGGCGTCAGCCGACTCCCCCTGACCGGCGCGAACTCGGTCCGGAAGTGGCGCATCTGGGGGTCGGGAGACCTCGTCCACTGGTGGAACCTCGACGCGCGGCGGCCCCGTAAGAACATGGCGCTCGTGATAGACGTCGGACACCGTGTACGTCCCACGATCACGCCCGACGACCCGGACGCCGTCCGGCGCATCCTCGCCGAGCGCATCGACGGCGGGTGATCGGGACCGGCCGGCTTGCCGGAGCGCGCGCACTCGCAGGTGTCTTCAGGCGGGCCCGTAGAGCTGCCGGGCTGGTTCAGGCCCAGCCGGAACGGTTTGAGCCGGCCCCGGTCGGCTCGTCCGCGGGCCCGCGGCGAGGAGGGCCGCGGAGTGGAGGGCCGTGGACCCCGTCATCGGGGATGTCGATCAGTCATTAGGCTCGTCCCCATCATGACGACCGTGAGGATTCCCGCGGGCTGGCCCGCCACCGAGGAACAAGCCCGCCTCGTGCAGGACGAGTTGCGCGAGCGGGTGGTGCTCGACGAGCCGGGCCCGCCGCCCGGCACCGGCCGGGTGACGGGCGTCGACGTCGCCTACGACGACGAGCGGGACGTCGTGGTCGCCGCGGCCGTCGTCCTAGACGCGGCGACCCTGGAGGTCGTGGCGGAGGCCACCGCCGTCGGCCGGGTCTCCTTTCCGTACGTTCCCGGACTGCTCGCCTTCCGCGAGATCCCGACCGTCCTGGCCGCACTGGACGCCCTGCCCTGCCCGCCCGGACTGGTCGTCTGCGACGGGTACGGACTCGCCCACCCGCGCCGTTTCGGCCTCGCCAGTCACCTCGGCGTCCTCACCGGGCTCCCCGTGATCGGGGTCGCCAAGAACCCGTTCACCTTCTCCTACGAGGAGCCGGGCGTCCGGCGCGGCAGCGCGTCACCGCTCCTCGCCGGATCCGACGAGGTGGGCCGCGCCCTGCGCACCCAGGACGGCATCAAGCCCGTGTTCGTGTCCGTCGGCCATCGCGTGGACCTCGGCAACGCCTGCGCGCACACCCTCGCGCTCACCCCGAAGTACCGCCTGCCGGAATCCACCCGACGCGCGGACTCGCTGTGCAGGCGGGCCCTCCAGGAGGCAACCGCCTGACGTCCTCGGACTGTTGGCCGGTCCGGCGTCCCTCGCCCCGGCCCGCCGGGTGCCTCCCACGCGGTGGCCGGGACGGTCTGAGTACGTGTTCTGAGTACTCGTACGGATGTATGAAGCCGCCATGATCGGCAAGCTGATCCGTATGACGACGCACCGTGCCCCGAAGCCCGCCGCCGACCCCGCCCGGCCCGTCGAACGCGCCGTGACGGCCGCACTGGTCCTCGCCGTTCCGGTCGGACTCGCCTGGATGGGCGGGATGATCTACACGGTCATGGCCTGGGCGTCGTGAGGGTCACCCAACCCTCACGCCCGCGTCGCACCCACCGGAGTACCCGGCCCTTCGGGATTCTTCCGGGTCCCACCTGACTTCCCGTCCCTACCGAACAGCCGCCACCCGGAAGGTGATCCCCGCCGCGCCGAGCCGTTCCAGCAGCGCGTCGCCCATCGCCACCGCCGGCGTGACCTGGCCGGACGTCTTCGGCAGCTCGTCGAGGGCCAGGGACAGCGCGGACTCCGCGAGCATCTTCGCGGTCTCGTCGTAGCCGGGGTCGCCACCCGAGACCTCGGTGAACACGCGCCGGCCGCCGCCCTCGCCCACGAAGCGCACCGAGAACCAGCTCTTCGCACGGCGTGCGGCGCTCGGCCCCTCGCCGGGCTTGATCCGGTCGGACAGCCAGCGGCGCGCGGGCGGCAGCTGGGCGGCGGCGAAGACCGCGCTCACCCCGGCGACACCACCGAGGGCGATGGGCAGCCGCTCGACGGCCGCGTAGTGGCGGTAGCGGAAGTCCGGCCCGTACCGCGCCAGGGCCCGCGCCGAGCGCTGCACCACCTGGGCGTCGATCGTGGGCAGCGGGAGCGCCCACGCGCCGACCTCAGGGGCGAACCGCGGCGCTCCCAGCGGGGCCTCGACCCGCCGCCCCATCAGGCGCGGTTCGTGGTGCCTGCGCTCCCGCGCCGCGGCGAGCATGTGCCGGCCGCGCGCGAACTGGTTGAGCGCGGAGGCGAAGGTGCCGCCCGAGAACATCGCCTGCGAGCGCACGAATCCGTCCACCCGCAGCGGCACGTCCTCCGGGAGCTGCCGCACGGTGAAGTAGGCACCCAGGTCGTGCGGGATCGAGTCGAAGCCGCAGGCGTGCACGAGCCGCGCGCCTGTCTCCCGCGCGCGCGTGTCGTGCCGGACGTACATCAGGTCCACGAACTCGGGCTCGCCGGTCAGGTCCAGATAGTCGGTCCCGGCATCCGCGCAGGCGGCCACCAGGTCCTCCCCGTAGGTGATGTACGGCCCCACCGTCGTGGCCACCACGCGCGCGTGACGGGCGAGCTCACGGACCGAGTCCGGGTCCGTCACATCCGCGCGCAGCACACCGGGTGCGCCGCCGAGCCGCTCCCGCAGCCGTTCCAGCTTCTCCGCGCTGCGTCCGGCGATCGCCCACCGCAGCCCTTCGGGCGCGTGGGCGGCCAGATACTCCGCGGTGAGTTCCCCGACGAACCCTGTGGCTCCGAAGAGCACGATGTCGTACGCGCGGTCCGACTCGTTCAGCCTGCTCATGACACCCTCCGCACTGTGGGCTGCGCTCGAACGTGCGGTCCGCGCCACGTCGTGCGCGAAGCGCCGTTGTCGGTGGCTGAGGCTAGCGTGAGGTACGAACAGTCGGACGACGAGGTCGCACGAACAGGCCGGAGGCAGCCGTGGCCGTGTCGAAAAACGCGCTGAAAAAGTGGCAGAAGGTACGTGAGTTCGCGCTCGGCCTGCCCGGCGCCACGGAGGAGTTCCCCTGGGGCGAGACGGTCGCGAAGGTCAACAAGAAGGTCTTCGTCTTCCTCGGCCTCGACGACGGCAGCTACCCGCCGGCCATCACGGTGAAGCTCAAGGACGAGGCGGCGCACGCCCACGCGCTCACCTCACCCGGTGCGGAGCCCGCCGGATACGGCCTGGGCAAGGCCGGCTGGGTGCGCGTACCACTGGAGGAGCAAGGGGCCCCCGCGGCGGAGCTGCTGTGCGACTGGGTCGAGGAGAGCTATCGCGTCATAGGGCCCAAGAAGCTGATCGCTGAGCTGGACCAACGCTGATCGCGCAGCTGGACCAACGGTGATCACGGAACCGGGCCGCGCCGATCACGGTCCGGGAATTTGACTAAGCGCTTGCTCGTCAGGGGCTTGCCCGAAGTGGAACACGTTCTTAACATCACTGATGTCACATCAGTGGTGTCACAGTGCTGGGGGCTTGATGACAACGGCAGGAACACCGGGACACGGCCCCCTCGCCGGGGTGCGCGTGGTCGAGCTGGCGGGCATCGGCCCCGGCCCGTTCGCCGCCATGCTGCTCGCCGACCTCGGAGCGGACGTCGTCCGGGTGGACCGGCCCGGCGGCGCCGGGATCGGGGTCGATCCGGCCTACGACATCACCAACCGCAACAAGCGGTCCGTGATCATCGACCTCAAGGCCGAGGGCGGCGCGTCGAGCGTCCTCGACCTGGCCGAACGGGCCGACATCCTGATCGAGGGCTACCGCCCCGGGGTCGCCGAGCGTCTGGGCGTCGGCCCCGAGGCCTGCCGTGCCCGCAACCCGGAGCTCGTCTACGGCCGGATGACCGGGTGGGGCCAGGAAGGCCCGCTCGCCCACCGCGCCGGGCACGACATCGCCTACATCGCGCTCACCGGCACCCTCGGCATGATCGGCGAGCCGGGCGAGCCGCCGGCGGTCCCCGCGAACCTCCTCGGCGACTACGCCGGTGGCTCCCTCTACCTCGTCGTCGGCGTCCTGGCGGCCCTTCAGCACGCGCGCGCGACCGGCGCCGGGCAGGTCGTGGACGCGGCCATCGTCGACGGCACCGCACACCTCTCCACGATGATCCACGGCATGATGGCCGCGGGCGCCTGGCAGGACCGGCGCCGCGCGAACCTCCTCGACGGCGGCTGCCCCTACTACGGGACCTACGAGACGGCCGACGGCCGGTACATGGCGGTAGGACCCCTGGAGCAGCAGTTCTACGGCGAGTTCGTCGAACTGCTCGGCGTCCCCGAACTCGGCCCCGCCCGCAAGGACCCGGCCCGCTGGGAGGAGCTGCGCGAGAGCGTCGCCGCCCGCTTCAGGACCCGTACGCGAGACGAGTGGGCCGCTGTCTTCGAGGGCTCCGACGCGTGCGTGGCGCCGGTCCTGTCGCTGCGCGAGGCACCCGAGCACCCGCACCTCGCCGCCCGGGGCACCTTCGTGGACCACGGCGGCATCATCCAGCCGGCCCCCGCGCCGCGCTTCTCGGCCACCCCCACCTCGGTCCGCGGCGGTCCCGCCCTGCCGGGCGCCGACACCGCGGACGTGGCCCGCGACTGGGACGTACCCCGGCTGACGAAGGACGGCGGCTGATGGAACGCTTCCGACCGCTCGTCACCGGCGGGGCCGCGGCGGCCGTACGCGGCCCGGCGAGTCCCAGGACCGCCCTCTGCACGGGTTTCCTCCGTACGACCTTCAGGAAGGCGTTTCCCGCATGAAGCGGCAGATCTTCACCGCCGAGCACGACGCGTTCCGCGAGACCGTGCGCACCTTCCTCGCGAAGGAGGTGCTGCCCCACTACGAGCAGTGGGAGAAGGACGGCATCGTCTCGCGCGACGCCTGGCGGGCGGCCGGCAAGCAGGGACTGCTCGGATTCGCCGTGCCCGAGGAGTACGGAGGCGGCGGCACCACCGACTTCCGCTACAGCGCCGTACTCGCCGAGGAGTTCACGCGCGCGGGAGCGGCGGGTCTCGCCCTCGGACTGCACAACGACATCATCGGGCCGTATCTGACGGATCTCGCCACCGAGGAGCAGAAGCGGCGCTGGCTGCCCGGTTTCTGCGACGGTTCGATCATCACGGCGATCGCGATGACCGAACCCGGTGCCGGATCCGACCTCCAGGGCATCACGACCCACGCCGAGGACAAGGGCGACCACTTCCTGCTCAACGGCTCCAAGACCTTCATCTCCAACGGCATCCTCGCCGACCTGGTGATCGTCGTCGCGAAGACCACCCCCGAAGGCGGCGCACACGGACTCTCGCTGCTCGTCGTCGAGCGCGGCGCGGAGGGCTTCGAGCGCGGCCGCAACCTGGACAAGATCGGCCAGAAGTCGCAGGACACCGCCGAGTTGTTCTTCAACGACGTGCGCGTGCCCAAGGAGAACCTGCTCGGCGAACCGAACGGCGCGTTCGTCCACCTGATGACGAACCTCGCGCAGGAGCGCATGGGCATCGCCGTCGCCGCCATCGCCGGCGCCGAACACCTGCTGGAGATCACCACCCAGTACGTGAAGGAGCGCGAGGCGTTCGGGCGGCCGCTCGCGAAACTCCAGCACATCCGCTTCGAGATAGCCGAGATGGCCACCGAGTGCGCTGTCACCCGCACCTTCCTCGACCGCTGCATCGTCGACCATTCCGACGGCGAACTCGACGCGGTGCACGCCTCCATGGCGAAGTGGTGGGCCACCGAACTGCAGAAGCGGGTCGCCGACCGGTGCCTGCAACTGCACGGCGGATACGGCTACATGACGGAGTACCGGGTCGCACGGGCCTTCACCGACGGGCGCATCCAGACCATCTACGGCGGGACGACCGAGATCATGAAGGAGATCATCGGCCGTTCCCTGCTCGGCTAACCCTCCCCGAAAGGCTTACCAGTGAGCACCGAAGCGTACGTGTACGACGCGATCCGCACCCCGCGCGGCCGCGGCAAGCAGAACGGCGCCCTGCACGGCACCAAGCCCATCGACCTGGTCGTCGGGCTCATCCACGAGGTGCAGCGGCGCTTCCCGGGCCTCGACCCGGCCGCCATCGACGACATCGTCCTCGGTGTCGTGGGCCCGGTCGGCGACCAGGGCTCCGACATCGCCCGTATCTCGGCGATCGCCGCCGGACTGCCCGACACGGTGGCCGGTGTCCAGGAGAACCGCTTCTGTGCCTCGGGCCTGGAAGCCGTCAACCTGGCCGCGATGAAGATCCGTTCGGGCTGGGAGGACCTGGTCCTCGCGGGCGGCGTCGAGTCGATGTCGCGGGTACCGATGGCCTCGGACGGCGGCGCGTGGTTCGCCGACCCGATGACCAACCTGGCCACCAACTTCGTGCCGCAGGGCATCGGCGCCGACCTCATCGCCACCATCGAGGGCTTCTCCCGCCGTGACGTCGACGAGTACGCGGCCCTCTCCCAGGAACGTGCCGCCGCGGCCGTGAAGGACGGCCGCTTCGAGAAGTCCGTCGTCCCCGTCAAGGACCGCAGCGGTCTCACGATCCTCGACCACGACGAGTTCCTGCGTCCGGGCACCACCGCCGACTCGCTCGCCAGGCTGAAGCCGTCGTTCGCCGACATCGGCGAACTGGGCGGCTTCGACGCCGTGGCGCTGCAGAAGTACCACTGGGTCGAGCAGATCGACCACGTCCACCACGCGGGCAACTCCTCCGGCATCGTCGACGGCGCCTCGCTCGTCGCCATCGGCTCCCGCGAGGTCGGCGAGCGCTACGGCCTCACCCCGCGCGCGCGGATCGTCTCCGCCGCCGTCTCCGGCTCCGAGCCCACCATCATGCTGACCGGGCCCGCGCCCGCGACCCGCAAGGCGCTCGCCAAGGCCGGCCTGACCATCGACGACATCGACCTCGTCGAGATCAACGAGGCCTTCGCGGCCGTCGTCCTGCGCTTCGTGAAGGACATGGGCCTGTCGCTGGACAAGGTCAACGTCAACGGCGGCGCCATCGCGCTCGGCCACCCCCTCGGCGCCACCGGCGCGATGATCCTCGGCACCCTCGTCGACGAGCTGGAGCGCCAGGACAAGCGGTACGGCCTCGCCACCCTGTGCGTGGGCGGCGGCATGGGCATCGCCACGATCGTCGAGCGCGTCTGACCTTCCCAACGGATCAAGGATCTACGGAGCATCCCCTGATGAGCACTGAGCCCACCACCATCCGCTGGGAACAGGACGAGACCGGCGTCGTCACCCTCGTCCTCGACGACCCCAACCAGTCCGCGAATACGATGAACCAGGCGTTCCGCGCCTCCCTCGCCGCGATCACCGACCGCCTGGAAGCCGAGAAGGACTCGGTCCGGGGCGTCATCTTCACCTCCGCCAAGAAGACCTTCTTCGCAGGCGGTGACCTGCGCGACCTCATCCGGGTCACCCCCGAGACCGCCCAGGACCTCTTCGACGGCGGCCTCGCCATCAAGCGCGACCTGCGCCGCATCGAGACCCTGGGCAAGCCGGTCGTCGCCGCGATCAACGGCGCGGCCCTGGGCGGCGGCTTCGAGCTCGCCCTCGCCTGCCACCACCGGGTCGCCCTCGACACCTCCGGCACCAAGATCGGCTGCCCCGAGGTCACCCTCGGCCTGCTCCCCGGAGGCGGCGGAGTCGTCCGCACCGTACGGCTGCTGGGCATCGCCGACGCCCTGCTGAAGGTCCTCCTCCAGGGCACGCAGTACAACGCGACGCGCGCACAGGAGAACGGCCTCGTCCACGAGGTGGCCGCCACGCCCGAGGAGCTGCTCTCCAAGGCCCGCGCCTTCATCGACGCCAACCCCGAGTCCCAGCAGCCCTGGGACAAGCCGGGCTACCGCATCCCGGGCGGCACCCCGGCCAACCCGAAGTTCGCGGCCAACCTGCCCGCCTTCCCGGCCAGCCTGCGCAAGCAGACCAACGGCGCGCCCTACCCGGCCCCGCGCAACATCCTCGCGGCCGCCGTCGAGGGCTCCCAGGTCGACTTCGAGACGGCCCAGGTCATCGAGGCCCGCTACTTCGTCGAGCTGGCCGCGGGCCAGACCTCGAAGAACATGATCCAGGCCTTCTTCTTCGACCTCCAGGCCGTCAACTCCGGCGCCAACCGCCCCAAGGGCATCGAGCCGCGCCCGGTCCGCAAGGCCGCGGTTCTCGGCGCCGGGATGATGGGCGCGGGCATCGCCTACTCGTGCGCCCGCGCGGGCATCGACGTCGTCCTGAAGGACGTGACGGCGGAGGCCGCGGCCAAGGGCAAGGCGTACTCCGAGAAGCTCTGCGCCAAGGCCGTCTCCCGGGGACGTACGACCCAGGCGAAGGCCGACGCGCTGCTCGCCCGCATCACGCCCACCGCAGACCCGAACGACCTCGCGGGCTGCGACGCCGTCATCGAGGCCGTCTTCGAGGACACCGCGCTCAAGCACAAGGTGTTCCAGGAGATCCAGAGCATCGTCGAGCCCGACGCGCTGCTCTGCTCCAACACCTCGACGCTGCCCATCACCGCACTCGCCGAGGGCGTCGAGCGGCAGGACGACTTCATCGGGCTGCACTTCTTCTCGCCCGTCGACAAGATGCCGCTCGTCGAGATCATCAAGGGCGAGCGCACCGGCGACGAGGCACTGGCCCGCGCCTTCGACCTCGTACGGCAGATCAAGAAGACCCCGATCGTCGTCAACGACTCGCGCGGCTTCTTCACCTCCCGCGTCATCGGCCACTTCATCAACGAAGGCGTCGCGATGGTCGGCGAGGGCATCGAGCCCGCCTCCGTCGAGCAGGCCGCCGCCCAGGCCGGCTACCCGGCCAAGGTCCTCTCCCTCATGGACGAGCTGACGCTCACCCTGCCGCGCAAGATCCGCAAGGAGTCGAAGCAGGCCGTCGAGGAGGCCGGCGGCACCTGGGAGACCCACCCCGCCGAGGCCGTCATCGACCGCATGGTCGACGAGTTCGGGCGCCCCGGACGCAGCGGTGGCGCGGGCTTCTACGAGTACGGCGAGGACGGCAGGCGCGGCAAACTGTGGCCGGGGCTGCGCGAGCATTTCGGGGGTTCCGGGGGTCGCCCCCCGGGCAAGCACAGCACCAAGGCGGGGCACGAGATCCCGTTCGAGGACATGAAGGAGCGCATGCTCTTCTCCGAGGCGCTGGACACCGTCCGGCTCCTGGAGGAAGGCGTCCTGACCTCCGTCGCCGACGCCAACATCGGCTCCGTCTTCGGGATCGGCTTCCCCGGCTGGACCGGCGGTGTCCTGCAGTACATCAACGGCTACGAGGGCACGGACGGCACCGGACCGGCCGGGTTCGTGGCCCGCGCGCGGGAACTCGCCGAGCGCTACGGGGACCGCTTCCTCCCGCCCGCGCTGCTCGTCGAGAAGGCGGAGAAGGGCGAGCGGTTCACCGACGCGGCCTGACCCGGGAACGCGCCAAGGGGCGGTCGTCCGAAGCGTGTTGCAGGGTTCGGACCGTGCCTTGCCGGCGCGGTCCGAACGGCAGCACCGGGGTGACGTGTCGCTGAGTGGTATGAGGGACTTGCTCCACGGGGGCGGGCACCGGACGCTGACCGGCGAACCGGTACCCGTCCACACCGAGGAGCCCCCATGGGTCGCCGTCCCGCCCTCGCTCTGCTGGACATCCTGCGCGGCGAGGGCGTGGACCGCGTCTTCGGCAACCCCGGCACCACCGAACTGCCCTTCCTGGCCGCCCTCGCGGAGGCCGAGGACGCACCGGAGTACGTCCTCGGCATCCACGAGGGCGCCGTCGTCTCCATGGCCGACGGATACGCCCGCGCGACCGGGCGGCCCGCCTTCGTCAGCCTGCACATCGCCGCCGGGCTCGCGAACGGGCTCATCGGCCTGCTCAACGCCCGTCGCTCCCGCACCCCGTTGGTGGTGATGGCGGGCCAGCAGGACCGCCGCCATCTCCAGCAGGACCCGATGCTGTCGGGCGACCTCGTCGGACTGGCCCGCCCCGCCGTCAAGGCGGCCGTCGACGTCCAGCACGCCCGAGACCTGCCGCTCGCCGTGCGCCGCGCCTTCGCCCTCGCCGTGCGGCCGCCCGCCGGGCCGGTGTTCCTGTCCGTGCCGATGGACCTGCTCGCCGAGGACACCGAGGTCGAGGTCCCGCCCCGCACGCCGACTCCCCGGACGGGTCCCGCCGTCGGCCTCGACCGCGCCGCCGTGCTGCTCGGCGGCGCCGCCCGCCCCGCCGTCGTGGCCGGCGACGGGGTGGGCCGCGACGACGCCGTCGCGGCGCTCGTGCGCGTCGCCGAGGCCTGCGGCGCCCCCGTCCACCACCAGCCGATGGCCGACTGCCTCGACTTCCCGACCACGCACCCGCTGTACGCGGGCATGCTGCCCCCGCGCCACGAAGCCATCCGCGGGGCGCTCGCGCCGTACGACACCGTCCTGATCGCCGGAGCGCACGCGTTCACCCCGCACCACTACAGCACCGGCCCCGCGCTGCCGCCGGACATCGGCGTCGTCCAGCTCGACTCCGACCCGGACGAGGTCGGCCGCAACTTCACCGCCGACCTCGGGCTGGTCGGCGCCCTCGCCCCCTCCCTCGACCGGCTGGCCGACCTGCTGCGCGACCAGGTGCCCGCGCACACCGCCAAGGCCAGAGTGCTGCGCGCCGGTGAGCGGCACACGGCCGAACGGGGCCGCGCGGAGGCCGCCGCCCGCGCCGCGTACTCGTCGGCACCCCTCGCACCCTGGGCCGCCGCCCACGCCGTGGCGCACGGACTGCCGTCCGGCGCCGTGGTCGTCGAAGAGGCCATCACCGTAGGCCTGTTGCTGCGCAAGCTGATACGTCTGGACCGTCCCGGCAGCTACACCCACACCGTCGGCGGCGGGCTCGGCTGGGGGATCGGCGCCGCCGTCGGGCGGGCGCTCGCCGAGCCGGGGCGGCCGGTGGTCGCCGTACTCGGGGACGGCTGCGCCCTGTTCGGACTGCAAGGGCTGTGGAGCGCGGCACGGTCCGGGGTACCGGTGCTGTTCGTGGTGATGAGCAACGGCGCCTACCGCACCCTTCAGGACACCTACGAGGCGATGGGCGGCCGAGGTCCCTGTCCCGGGACGGAGCTCGGCGCACTCGACTTCACCCGGGCGGCGGGGTTCTTCGGGATCGACGCCGTCCGGGCCGACAGCGCCGACCACGTACGGGAGATCGTCGCGGGGGCGGGCGATCTGACGCGCCCGATGCTCATCGACGTGCCGTTGAGATAGTCGACGAAGAGCATGGACAAGCCTCCCAGGGAACGAAGTTGTCCACCCGGGTCCAATCGGCGAACCAGCGTGTCCGGGAGTGGGGAAGGACTCGGGCCTGCCCTCGTACGGCGGGAGGCCGATGCCTTCGGAGGCGGCGCGGGCGATTCACGGTGACCCGGACCTTGTCATCCGGCGCCGGGCGCCCGACGATCGGTCCATGACGGACGCGGCGGTCCCGAAGTCGGTGCTCGCCCGCGGTGCGGCGCTGCTGCGTGCCTGCGGAGAGTCGAAGGACGCACTGAGCCTCGCCGAACTGGCCCTGCGTACCGGGCTGCCCAAGCCGAGCGCGCACCGGCTGATCGGCGAGCTGGTCCGGCTGGGACTCCTCGAACGCACCTCCGAGGGCCGCTACCGCATCGGGCTCGCCCTCTTCGTCCTCGGCCAGTCGGCGCCGTCCGCCCGGGAGTTGCGGGACATCGCCCTGCCCTACCTCGGCGATCTGCACGAGGAGACCCACGAGAACGTGCATCTCGCCGTTCCCGACGGGCCCGACACCCTCTTCCTGGAGAAGGTCACCGGCCGCCGCGCCACCCCGATCGTCTCGCGCACCGGCGGCCGGCTGCCCGCACACTGCACGGCCACCGGCAAGATCTTCCTCGCCCATGCCCCCCGGCCACCGCACCGGTCCCTGCCCCGGCTGACCCCGCGCACCCTCGTCCTGCCCGGCCAGCTCGCCCGCGACCTCGCCGCGACGCGGGCCCGTGGCTACGGCGTCAACCTGGAGGAGGCCGAGATCGGTGTCTCGGCCGTCGCGGCCCCCGTCTACGAACAGGGCCCCGGGGGCCCGCGTCCGATCGCCGCGCTGTCCGTCACCGGCAGCACCCGCCGCCTGGACATGGACCGGGTCGGCGCACGGGTCTGCGCCGCGGCCCGCGCACTGACGCGCGCGCTGTCCGCGTGACCGCCGGGAGATCAGTGGTTCCGTCCCGCCCGTAACAGAGCGGCAGATCGCCGACGGGCAGATCGAACTCAGGCATGGCGAAGGCCGGTTCAAGGCCGGTTTCAGGTCGGTTGACGGCCGGAACGCTGACGGTTGAGGACGCTTCGGCCTCCGGCACCGACGACGAGCCGTCGGACCGCCCCCGTCACCTGGCCCAGCTCACCCCCGACTGCATCGCCACCGCCAGTGCGTGCTCCGTGAGTTGCTCGCCGTGCACCTCGCCCACGAGCCGCCCCCGCACGAACACCAGCACCCGGTCGCACAGCTCGGTCAGTTCCGCCGGATCGGTCGAGGCCGTCAGCACCGCCGCCCCCGAAGCGGCCAACTCACCGACGATCCGGTGCATTTCGGCGCGCACGCCGACGTCCACACCACGGGTCGGGTCATCCAGGACGACGATCCGCGGATCGGTGGCGAGCCACTTGGCGAAGACGACCTTCTGCTGATTGCCGCCGGACAGCCGGGCCACGATGTCGTCCGGAGCGCCACGCAGCCGCAACCGGCCGGTGAGATCCTCCGTACTCCGGATCAGCCTGGCGCGCGAGGGCAGCATTCCGCCGCGCCCCAGCGCCAGTCGGCTCACCGCGGTGGCGTTCTCCCAGACCGTGCGATCGGTCATCAGCCCATAGCGTTTGCGGTCGCTCGGCACGAAGGCCACCCCCGCGCGGACCGCCGCCCGCAGGGATCGCGGCAGCCCCTGCCCGCCCACATCGACGCGCCCCGCCGAGATCGCCGTACGCCCGCACACCACCTCAAGCGCGGTGAGATGACCCGCTCCCTGGAGCCCGGCCACCCCCACCACCTCGCCCGCCCGCACCGTGAACGTGACGTCGGTGAGCTGTCCCGGCACCCTCACCTGGGACAGCACCACAGGCGGCGGCCCGTCACCTACGCTGCGTGAACGGCGTACGGGTCCCGGCGGAGCGCCACCGAGCATGGCCGTCACCAGCTCCGGCACATCGACGTCGCCGCGGTCCGCCCCCGCCAGCGCGACCCGCCCGTCCCGCAGCACCGTGACGCGCTGCGCGAAGCGCATCACCTCCTCCAGGAAGTGGGTGACGTACAGGACGGCGATGCCCCGCGCGGTGAGGGCGCGCAGCACGCCCTCCAGACGGTGCACCGCGGCGGCGGGCAGCGCGGAAGTCGGTTCGTCGAGCACCAGCACCTGGGGGCGTCGCAGCAGCGCCCGCGCGATCTCGGTCAACTGCTGATCGGCAAGGGTGAGTTCGGCGAGGGGCGTGCCGGGGTCGACGTCGAGACCGAGCTCGGCGAGCACCGGCCGGGCCGCGCGGTCCATCGCGCCCCGGTCGAGCAGGCCGAACCGGCGTGGTGGGAGGTGGGGATAGAGGTTCTCGCGGACGGTCAGGTCGGGGAAGAGGCTCAACTCCTGCGACACGACGGCGATTCCACCCGACCGAGTCTCCCGAGCCGTTCGCACCGTGCCTTCGTCGGGCGCCACCGTGCCGGACAGGATGCCCACGAGTGTCGACTTGCCCGCGCCGTTCTCGCCGACCAGCGCGTGCACCTCTCCGCCGCGCAGGCTGATGCCCGCGCCGTCGAGGGCTCTGACCCCGCCGTAGGACTTGACCAGGTCGCACGCGACCAGCAGCTCGCCACCGTCCATGTCAGCGCGCGTCCTTCAGGGGCCTCAACTGGGACTTCTGGTCGCCCAGCAGCCTGTCGATCGTCGGCTTGTACCAGTCGTAGGCGGCCTTCGCGGTTTTCTGGCGCGCGATGATCTCGTCGATGTTGGACCGGTCGACCACTCCGCCGGGGGACAGGAACCAGCCCTTGAGGAGCTTGCCCTTGTGATCGCGGACCGCCTCGATCAGCATCGACGTGGACAGATAGCCCTTGAGGAAGTGCTGCGGGTCGATGGTGACGAAGTTCGAGCCGTCCTTCACGGCGTCGAGGGTCTTGGGGTCGACGTCGAAGCCCGCGGTGAGCCAGCTGCCGTGCTCGGCCTTCTTGATCTTCGCGAGGTTGTAGCTGTCGGCGTCGCCGACGCCGAGGAAGGCGAGCGCCTTGGGGTGCGCGTTGACCTGCGCCGACCAGGAACTGTAGTTCTGCCCGGGGTCGCTGTAGGTCTGGAACGGGCCGAGGATCTTGACGTTCGGGGCCTGCTTCCTGAACGTGTCGGCGATGCCCTTGGCCCGGTTGTCCAGCACCGGTGTCCCGGGGTTGGGCACCCCGATCACGATCTGGCCCCTGGGATCCGTGCCCAGCCGCTTGAGGGCTTCCTTCGCCATCAACTCGCCCAGCCCGTAGTTGTCGTTGCCCACGTAGAAGCCGACCTTGCTGCCGTCGGTCGGCGAGGTGTCCAGGGCGACGATCGGGATGCCCTGGTCCACGGCGCGCGCGGCGGGCCGGGTGAAGATCGGCGGGTCGAGGTTCTCCAGGACGATGCCGTCCTTGGCACGGGCGGTCAGGTTCTGGAAGAGCTGCACCTCGGCGGGCCCGTCCGTGTTGGGCGGTCCGACCGTCTTGAAGTTCACGTTGCCCTGGTGGCTCGCGGCGCTCTCCGCGCCGAGGACCATCTCATGGGCGAAGTTCAGGCTTATGTTGGCCACGGCGATACCCATGTCGAGCCGGCCGTTCTTGCCGTCGGAGCCGCTGCCGCCGCCACACCCCGCGACGGCGAGCAGGGCCAGCGCGGCGGGCACGGCGAGCAACATACGCGATCGGGGGTGCATCACGGCCTCCAAGCGGCTCCGGACGGGCTCTGAGGTCCGAAGGGGGAGGCCTTCGGACCGGGGGACTTCCAGCGGGGACTTCAGCGCCGTCGGCGACCGGTTCTGCGCAGCGCGCTGTCCGCCGCGACCGCGACGAGGATCACGCCACCGGTCGCGAACGACGTCCAGTTGATGGGTACTTCGAAGAAGACGAGTCCGGAGGCCACCACGGCCAGGATCATCGCCCCGGCCACCGCGCCGACCACCGAACCGCGCCCGCCGGCGAGCGGAGTGCCGCCGATGATGCATGCGGCGATGGCCTGCAACTCGTAACCCTGGCCGAGCGTCGGGTCGCCGGCCCCGTAGAACGCGAGCGCGAGCGCCGCCGCGCAGGCCGTGGTCAGACCGGACAGGGCGAGCGCCTGCACACGGGTGCGGACGACCGGGATACCGCTGAACTCGGCCGCGTCGGGGTTGGATCCGATCGCCCGAACCCGCGCCCCGTAGCGCGTCCGCGTCAGCACCACCGTCAGCACGACGACCACGGCGAGCAGGACCCACAGCGCGAACGGAACCCCCGCCGCGTCACCGCCCGCCAGCGTGAAGAACGAGTCGTCGAGCGGCAGATCGGTGATCTGCCTGCCGTCGGCGAGCGCGAGCCCGACCCCGCGGTACAGCATCAGCGTGCCGAGCGTCACGATGAACGAGGGCAGTGCGAGCAGCGTCGTGACCAGCGCGTTGAAGACGCCGAGGGCGATGCCGGTGGCCAGCATCACCGGGACCGCCAGCCAGGGAGGCGTACCGTCGCGCACCAGCAGCGCCCCGACGACCAGGCACATCGCGTAGGTGCCGCCCACCGACAGATCCACTTCCCGCATGGCGAGCGCGAAGACCATTCCGCAGGCCATCAGCGAGATGTAGACGGAGTTGTGCGCGGTGGTGAGCAGGTTGTCGCCGGCGAGGAAGTCCGGGTAAGGTATGCCGATTCCCGCGACCAGCAGTCCGAGCACGACGAGCACGCCCAGCTCGTCGCGGACCAGCCGGCGGGACAATATGCCCAACCGCCGCCGCTCGCCGCCCTGTTCGCGGGCGTGCTCGGCGTCGTCCACGGCACGCTCGGTCTCGGTCATCGGGCACGGCTCCGTACGTACGGCTGACGCTGGGCGGGTCGCCCCGCAGCGTGGGCCCGGCGAACGCCCGCGGCAACAGGGCCGTTCCGGCAAGTGGAATGCGCCTCTGCCCAGCACGGTTCGGGCACGGAGGGGGCGCTTCGGCCCGGCACGGTTCCGGCGAGTGGAACGCGCTCTTGCCCGGTGCCCGGCGGCTCCTCACACTCGGCGCATGGAGACACGTACCGCACTGGTGACCGGAGCGGCACAGGGCCTCGGGCAGGAGTTCGCCGTGGCGCTCGCCGGGCACGGCTACCGGGTCGCGGGCCTGGACCTGGTTCCGCAGCCCGAGACGGCGAAACGCGTACTGGACTATGTGGAGTTGATTGCCGACGTCACAGACGAGGCGCAGATCGCGTCGGCGCTGGAGCACGTCATCGAGCGGTTCGGGACCCTGCACGTGCTCGTCAACAATGCCGGTGTATACCCGGAGTCGGCCTTCGAGGACACCACGCCCGAGGAGTGGCGGCGGGTCATGCGTGTCAACCTGGAGGCGCCGTTCCTGATGGCCCGTGCCGTACTGCCGTATCTGAAGGCGGCGGGCTGGGGCCGGATCGTGAACATCACGTCCGCGGCCGTCCTCACGGCACCGCCCACGATGGTCGCGTACGTCTCCTCGAAGGCCGGACTGATCGGCCTCACGCGGACGTTGGCTTCGGCGCTCGGACCGTACGACATCACCGTCAACGCGATAGCGCCGAGCATGGTGCGCACCGCCACCGCCGAACGGACAGTCGGCGCGGACGGCGGCTTCGAGCGCGTCCGCGCCCAGCAGGCCGTGCCGCACACCCAGCGGCCGCGCGACCTCGTCTCCACCCTCCTCTACGTGGTCGACGAGGGCAGCGGGTTCCTGACCGGCCAGACCCTCAACGTGGCAGGCGGATCGGCCTACTTGTGAGCGCCGGTACCGTCGGGCGGGCCCGGCCGTGCCCCGGCCCCCGGCGGGAGAGCCGGCCCCGGATCAGGATTCCTTGAGCCACTCCCGCAGCTCGTCCTTCAACGAGCGCTGGAACGCGGTGAGAAGCGCCTGCACGACCAGCGGCTGCATGTGCGCCGACAGCGACTTCACCGCCGCCACGGACTCCCGTTCACCCACGGCGTCGCGCAGCAGGACGGACAGTTCGTGGGCCGCCGCGCGCGAGTGGTCCAGCAGGACCGTCCGCGCGGCGAGGATCGTCTCGTCCGCGATCGGTACGTCCAGGAGCTCCAGGCCGAGCTTCAGCAGCCCGGGGTCCAGCCGGACGGAGTCCCCTGTCCGCTCGATGACGCTCATCGCGGCGAGCCGCTCCAGGTCCGCGTCGCCGAGCGTGCGCCCGGCCCGGCGCTCCAGCTCCTCCCGGGTCACGTCCTCCATCGCGTCGGGCGCCCAGGAGGCCACCACGGCACGGTGGATGGCGAGGTCGTGCGCGCTCAGACCTGGCGGCAACTGCGTCAGATGCCGCTCGATCGCGGCCAGTGTCATGCCCTGGTGCTGCAACTCCTCGATGAGCGCGAGCCGGGCCAGATGCTCCTGGCTGTAGTGGCCCACGCGACGGGGGCCGATGACGGGCGGCGGCAGCAGGCCCCGGGCGCTGTAGAAGCGGACCGTACGGACCGTGACGCCCGCCCGCGCGGCCAGCTCGTCGACCGTGAGAGTCGGCTCCTCGGTGTCCGTCGTCATGCCAGGTCCTCGCCTCTCGCGTCGTGCGGCGCGCGCCCATGGCGACGGGTGGCGGCGCGGTGCAACAGTATTGCTGTCCCACCAGTGTTGTGAAAGCTTCCGCGCGACGGCGGTCCGGCCCGGCGAGGAACGGCTCGCGGGTCATCGGCACCCAGGACAGCGGCGGCGGCCGTTGTCGGTGGCGGCTTCTAGGGTGGTGTCATGTCGGAGATCACGTACACCCGGGGTGATGCCACCGTTCCGTCGGTCAAGGGCGTCAAGGTGATCGCGCACGTCTGCAATGACATCGGGGGCTGGGGAAAGGGTTGGCAACTGCTGCCCTTTGACTGCGCGTGAGGGTGTTCTGGCGTGCATGGGTGAGTGTCGACGACGTTCATCCGCATAAGGGCGCAAGTAGGAACGAGTGTTCTTGTCTCGAAAGGGTGACCTTTGCGGATGGTGGTCGTTGGGTGGGGTGAGGGGATGTTCGCGGGGTGTTCGGGTCGGGGGTGAGCGGGTTGGGTGGTGCGGGCGGGTTGCGGGTGGTGGGGGCGTCGTTCGTGGTGCCCGGTCCGTCGGGTGTGGCGGTCCGGGACCGGCTCAAGGCCCTGACGGTCGGGGACGAGACGGTGCTGCGGCTGGTCGGTGACCATCTGGGTTCGCTGGCATCGGGGGACCTGAAGGCGCGGTGTGCGGCCGGTCTGGAGCACGACAACGAGGCGTGGGCGTCGCGCAAGCGGGTGCTGACCGGGCTGTCGTCGTCGCGGTGGGCGGGAGCGTTGACGAAGGCCACGCATGACCTGTGGGCGCTGGCCCGGCGCGGCCAGGCCGCGCACATCCGGCAGCTCGAGGCCGGGGTGAACACGATCCGGCACCGGCTGTCATTGCCGCTCGGGGAGAAGGGTTCGAAGCGGGCGGCTGGTGGTTATCGCAGTCGGCGGGAGTGGCATGCCAAGACGCGTCGGCTGCGGGTGTTGGAGGACCGGCTGGCTGCCGCCAGGGCCGACTGGGCGGCCGGGCGGGTGCGGGTGGTGCGGGGCGGAAAACGGCTGCTGAACACCCGCCACCACCTGGAAGAGGCCCAGCTCACCGAGCCGGAATGGCGAGCCCGGTGGGAAGCGTCGCGCCGTTTCCTGCGGGCGGACGGCGAGAGCGGGAAGCGGTACGGCAACGAGACCATCCGCATCAGCCCCGACGGGCAGGTGAGCATCAGGCTCCCGGCCCCGCTCGCCCACCTCGCCAACGCCCCGCACGGCCGTTACGTCCTCACCGCCCGCGTCGCATTCGCGCACCGGGGCGAAATGTGGCGGGATCGGGTCGGGGCGAACCGGGCGGTGGCCTACCGCATCCACGAAGACGTCCAGCGCAACCGCTGGTACCTGACCGCCTCCTGGACCATCCCACCCGCCCCCATCGTGCCCCTGACCGCCATCCGGGCCGGTGGCCTGATCGGTGTGGACACCAATGCCGATCACCTGGCGGCCTGGCGGCTGGATGTGCACGGCAATCCGGTCGGCGTCCCGCGTCGCTTCGACTACGACCTGTCCGGCACCACGCAGCACCGCGACGCCCAGGTACGCCACGCGCTGACCCGCCTGCTGCACTGGGCCACCCGCCACCGCCTGGCGATCGCCGTCGAGGACCTCGACTTCACCGCCGAGACCAGCCGGGAGAAACACGGCCGCCACAAGAAGTTCCGCCAGCTGATCTCCGGCATGCCCGTCGCCCGGCTCCGCGCCCGCCTGGTGTCGATGGCCACCGAACTCGGCATCCCGCTGGTCGCGGTCGACCCCGCCTACACCTCGAAGTGGGGCGCCCAGCACTGGCAAAAACCCCTCACCACCAGCAGACGCACCACCACCCGGCACGATGCAGCCAGCATCGCGATCGGAAGGCGCGCCCTGGGGCATCCGATCCGGCGACGGACGGCACCGCCCCGTACCCACCAGAGCGATGGGTACGGGCATCGGACCGTCCAGGCCCGACCGGCCACCCCGGGACGTGAGGAAACCCGCCCCCGCATCCCCGGACCACGGACACGATCCGTGCCGCCCGGACGCGGAGCGAACGCGGGCAACCAGAACGCCCAACACCGTCCGGGGCGTTCGGCCGAGCACGAGTCCTGGCAACAGGACCCACTACCGCTCAGTCTCTAGGAACGGTTTCGTGCTGGCCCTCTCCCGCCGCTGGCCGGAGCCGGAGGCCGCGTACCGCGCCTGGCACCGCGGCCGCGCGGGCAACGACTTCGGCCTGGGAGCCGCCCAGTTCGTCCAGGTCGAGCCGTATGTGTGGGTGGCGAACCTGGTGGGCCAGCGGGGGATACGCCCCGGCAGCAAGGGCGTGCCCGTGCGCTACGAGGCCATCGACGCCTCACTCGGACTGCTCGCCGACAAGGCCGTCGAACTCGGCGCGTCCGTACACATGCCACGCATCGGGTGCGGTCTGGCCGGCGGCGACTGGTCACGCGTGGAACCCCTCGTCGCCGAGCGGCTGGTGCGCCGCGGCCTGGCGGTGACGGTGTACGACCACGGGGGCTGACCGGTGTGGCGACACAGCGGTGCTCCGGGCGGGCTGCTGTCGACCCGGCGCGCGTCCCGCCACGGGGTGACCGGCACGACGAGGCAGGGGCGACGAGACCGGCTCGACGAGACCGGCTCGACGAGACCGGCCGGACGAGACCGGTTCACGTCAGCCCGGCCGCCGGTGCCGATCGGCGTGCGCAAGAAGCGACTTGCGAAAGTTTCTGCAACTCCTTGCCGTGGCCGTCGGGGACTGCTTGACTCGCTGCTCGCGTCCGAGAGGGAGAGTCATGAGCCGCGACATCGACGTCCTCGTCCTGGGCGGTGCGGGTGTGGACACCATCGTCCACGTCCCCGAGCTGCCGCTTCCCTACGCCGACAGCTACATGATCCGTCCAGGCATCGAGAGCCGTGCCGGGCAGACCGGTGACTTCGTCGCGCTGGGCCTGCACGAGCTCGGCCTGCGCACGCACCACCTCGACATGCTCGGCGACGACCCCGAGGGCGACCTCGTGCGAGCCCTGCACCGCGACCGGGGCATCGCGCTCACCGAGGTGCCCCAGCCCGCGGGCACCAAGCGCGCGGTCAATCTCGTCGGCCCCGACGGGCGCAGGCTGTCCCTGTACGACGACAGCCGCTCGCGCGAAGGGGACCGGCTGCCCGAGAAGACGGTACGGGACCTGGCCGCGGCGAGCCGGCATGCCCATGTCTCCATCACCTACCCGTGCGCCTTCGCCCTGCAGGCCCTGCGGGAGGCCGGGGTGACCCTGTCGACCGACCTGCACAACTGGGACGGCGAGAACCCCTACCACGAGCCGTTCGCCTACGCCGCCGACGTCGTGTTCGTGTCCACCACCGCCCTCGCCGACCCCGAGCGCACCATGCGGCGGATCGTGGAACGGGGCCGGGCCGAGGTGGTCGTCGCCACGGCCGGCGCCGAGGGCGCGTACCTGCTGACCGACGGCGAACTGACCCACGTCCCGGCGGTCCCGCCCCGTACGCCCGTCGTCGACTCGAACGGCGCCGGGGACTCCTTCGCCGCGGGCTTCCTCTACGGCCGGCTGACCGGCGAACCGGTCCGGCGCTGCGCCCTGTACGGCGCGGTGGCCGGCGCCTACGCCTGCACCGTGCCCGCGACCCGGGCCGACGCCATCAGCCGCGACGAACTCCTGTCCCAGGTAGCCGAGTTGGACGAGAAAGCCACCCGCCACTGAACCACCCGTCAGCCGTCGGCCGTCAGCTGACGGCGCCAACGGCCAACGCCCGCCCGTCGGTTGCTCGCGGCTGACGCCCACTTGTCACCAGCGCGCAGCCGGTGTCCGAGCCGCCGCCTGCTCCCGCCCGTCGCCCGGGCGGTACTCGCCCTCTCCCGGCCGGTGCCCGTCCGTCCCCGGGGACGGACGGGCACCGGCGGGCGGGCAAGGCCCCGAAGGACGGGGGCCCGGCGCCTCAGCCGGAGTGCACCGCGTCAGTGGCGGCGATCTTCTTCCACGACTTCGGCCGGGCCGCGACACCCTTCGCCGCCGGGGCGGGGGCGACTCCCGCGCTCCGCGCCGCGGGCGCCGTCGGCTTCGACGGCTGGAACAGCCAGGTGTCGAAGAGCGCCGCGAGCGACGTGCCGGACACCTGCTCCGCGTACTTCTGGAAGTCGCCGACCGACGCGTTCCCGTACGCGTGTTCCTTCGGCCACCCCTTCAGAATGGCGAAGAAGGCATCGTCCCCGACCTGGTTGCGCAGTGCCTGCACCGCCAGCGCGCCCCGGTCGTAGACCGCGATGTCGAACTGGTTGTCCGGCCCCGGGTCGCCGGGCGCCACCGTCCAGAAGGTGTCGTCCGCCGGATGCGAGGCGTACACGTAGTCCGCGAGCTCCTGCGCGGTGCCCTCACCCTCGTGTTCCGACCACAGCCACTGCGCGTAGCGCGCGAATCCCTCGTTGATCCAGATGTCCTTCCAGCCCTTCAGCGACACGTCGTCGCCGTACCACTGGTGCGCCAACTCGTGCACGACCACGGAGGTGTTGGAGCCGTTCGCGAACTGCTTGGGGCTGTAGTACACCCGGGTCTGGGTCTCCAGCGCGTACCCGGTGGTGGTGTTGGGGACGTATCCGCCGGCGGAGCTGAAGGGATACGGCCCGAAGTAGCCGCTCAGCCAGTCGACCAGTTCCCCTGTCCGCTCGACACTGGCGCGTGCCGCCCCGTCGTTGTCGCCGAGGTCCTTGCTGTAGGCGTTGACGACCGGGACGCCGCCCTCGGACGTGCTGGTCGTGATGTCGAACTTCCCGACCGCGAGCGTGGTCAGATACGTGGCCTGCGGCTTGTTGGACCTCCAGTTGTAGCGGGTCCAGCCCAGCCGTGAACTCGTCGACTGCAGTGTGCCGTTGGAGATCGCCTGGGTGCCGTCCGGGACGGCCACCGACACGTCGTACGTCGCCTTGTCGAGCGGGTGGTCGTTGCTCGGGTACCACCACCACGCCGATTCGGGCTCGTCCGCCGCGACCGCCCCGTCCGGGGTGCGGTGCCAGGTCGAGAAGCCGTACGCGCTCTTCGTGGACGGCACCCCGCTGTAGCGGACCACGACGGTGATCGGCGTGCCCTTGGCCAGTTGTCTGGCCGGAGTGATCTCCAGCTCGTGCTGGCCCGAGGTGGCGAACGACGCCTTCGCGCCGTTGACCCGGACCTCGCTCACATCGAGCAGAAAGTCCAGATCGAACCGGGACAGGTCCTGCGTGGTGGTCGCCAGGAGGGTGGCCGTGCCCTCCAGTTCGTCCGTCCGCGGCTGGTAGGTGAGCCGCAGGTCGTAGTGCGAGACGTCGTATCCGCCGTTGCCGTAGGCCGGGTAGTAGGGGTCGCCGATGCCCGGTGCTCCCGGTGTGTAGTCGGCCGCCGATGCCGGGATCGCCAGCAGTAAGGAGGCGGCGAGGGCGCCCGGGGCGATGAGTCTGCGGTGCACGTCAAGCTCCAAGTCGTGGGGGCGTGAAGTCGGTCCGGAGCCTATTCAGTCCCGGTGGCCCCAGTCATGTCCACGGGCACCCCTGTCACACGATCGCCATTCGGCCGACATGAGTCATCCAGCCCCACAGGCCTTTCATCTACCCTCTTTTGTACGGGAGTTGACCGGGGTACGTTCCGACGCATGCCGATACCAGTGCGCCGCACGCGCTTCATGACCTGGAGATCGCTCGCGACGGCGGCCGTTGCCGCCCTGATGGCCGCCTTCCTCGCCCCGGTCGCCGCACACGGCGCCCCGCGGGAGAGCGCCCCGGTCTATTCGTACGAGAACGCGATCCGTGAGTCCGTCTGGGTCGACACCGGCCTCGACGGCGACAGCGACGGGAAGAACGACCGCGTCGCCGTCGACATCGTCCGGCCCCGCGAACTCGCCCGGCAGGGCCGCAAGATCCCCGTGATCATGGACGCGAGCCCGTACTACTCCTGCTGCGGGCGCGGCAACGAGAGCCAGAAGAAGACGTACGACGCGAACGGCCACGTCGTCCAGATGCCGCTGTTCTACGACAACTACTTCGTGCCGCGCGGCTACGCCTTCGTCGGCGTCGACCTCGCCGGCACCAACCGCTCCGACGGCTGCGTCGACGTGGGCGGCCGCTCCGACATCCAGTCCGCCAAGGCGGTCGTCGACTGGCTGAACGGCCGTGCCAAGGGCTACACCACCCGCACCGGCGCCGCGACGGCCAGGGCCGGCTGGACCAACGGCAGGACCGGCATGATCGGCAAGAGCTGGGACGGCACCATCGCCAACGGCGTAGCCGCCACTGGCGTCAAGGGTCTGAAGACCATCGTGCCGATCAGTGCCATCTCCTCCTGGTACGACTACTACTTCGCCAAGGGCGCCCCGCTCTACGACTCCGGCCCCGACTGGCTCTCCGACTACGTCGACAGCCCCGACGCCCGCACCAAGTGCGCGGCCGCCCAGCGGAAGCTGGTCGACGAGGCGCCGCGCACCGGCGACTGGACGTCGCTGTGGACCGAGCGCGACTACGTCAAGGACGCCGGGAAGGTGAAGGCCAGCGTCTTCCTCGTCCACGGCATGCAGGACCTCAACGTCCGCACCAAGAACTTCGGCCAGTGGTGGGACGCGCTCTCCAAGCACGGTGTCGAGCGCAAGATCTGGCTCTCCCAGACCGGTCATGTCGACCCCTTCGACTTCCGCCGCGCCGCCTGGGTCGACACCCTGCACCGCTGGTTCGACCACGAACTCCTCGGCTACGACAACGGCATCGACCACGAGCCCATGGCCGACATCGAACGCCACCCCGACCAGTGGGCCACCTCGGCGGTCTGGCCGCCCCGCACCACCAGTACCACGACCCTGCGTCCGGGCACCGGCGCGCAGCCGGGCGTCGGCATCCTCGGACTCCACGGCAGGTCCGGAACCGAGACCTTCACCGACGACCCGCGGCTGAGCGAGACCGACTGGGCCGCGCACATCGACCGGCCGACCCCCGACAAGGCCGGCTTCGCCACCGGACCGCTCACCCACGACCTGCGGCTCTCCGGCTCCTCCAAGGTGACCGTCACCGCCACGCCGACCACCTCGACGGCCCATCTCTCGGCCGTACTCGTCGACCTCGGTCCGGACACCATCCGCGACTACGCCGGCTCCGGCGAGGGCATCGCCACACTCACCGACCGCACCTGCTGGGGCGCGAGCACGGCCGGCGACAGCTCCTGCTACAAGGTGGCCGAGGCGGCCAGGACCGACGTCGGTTACACGGTCCTCAGCCGCGGCTGGGCCGACCTCGGCAACCACGCCTCGGACCAGGGCGTGCCGCTCACTCCGGGCACGGCGTACACCATCACGCTGGACCTGGCGGCCACCGACCACGTCGTCCCGAAGGGCCACCGGCTCGCGCTGATCGTCGCGGGCACCGACAAGGATCTCATCGACCCTCCCTCCACCACGCCGACCCTGACCCTCGACCTGTCCCGCACCTCGGCCCGTGTCCCCCTGGTGGGCGGAGCCGAAGCGTTCTCGCGGGCGACGGCGGGTTCCACGGCGGCCCCGGCCACGTCCGTCCTCGACGGAGTACGCGACCCCCGCACCACGCGCGTCCCGGGGGAAAGCCGCTGACCGGAGAGCCTCAGACCGGAGAGTCTCCGATCGGGGGGCCACCGGAGATCCGCTGAGCCCCTTCGATCAGACGGAGGCGGTCGGACCGGCGAGTTCGGCCGCCTCCCGCGCGCAACCCCACGCCACGGTGACGCCGGCACCCCCGTGCCCGTAGTTGTGCACCAACACCCTTCCGTCCGGCAGGACTTCGCGTTCCAGCCGGACCGTGTCGCGCACCGGCCGCAGCCCCACCCGATGGCCGAGCACGCGCGCCCCGGCGATCTGGGGGCGCAGTGCCGCGCACCGCCCGACGATCTCCGCCGCCACCTTCGGGTCGGGGACCTGCGACCAGTCGTCGTCGTCCGTGGTGCCGCCCAGGACCAGCCGGTCCGGCTGCGGGAAGACATACGTGGTCGTCCCCGCCGCCGGATCCGTCGAGACGAGCCACTCATGGATTCCGGGGTTCTCGACGAGCACGAGCTGCCCGCGCACAGGCCGTACGGCCGGATCCGGCACGAGGTCGCGGGCGCCGAGGCCCGAGCAGTTCACGACGACCGGCGCGTCCGGCTCCGCGAGGTCCGTCACCGTACGCTCCTCGACCGTCCCGCCCGCCCGCAGGAACCGCTCACGCAGATGGCGCAGATGCGCGGGCATGTCGATCAACGGCAGCCGCGCCCGCAACGCGGTCCCCGGATACTCCCTGGCCGTCGCCGCGCGAAGTCCGGGCACCCGGGCCGCCCACGACCCCAGCTCGTCCAGCCGCGTCTCGCCCATGACCCCCTCGACCAGGCGTACGCCACTCTCCTCGGGCCGCGACGCCAACTCCTCGTACACGGAGAGGGACACGAGCGCCCACGCGCGGGCGAGCGCCTTCGGCTCGATGCGGTACGGCCACCACAGCGCCCCCGCAACCGCCGAGGTGGTCCGCTCGGCGGGCTCCCGCGTCCACACCCGGACCCGCCTGCCGGCCTCGGCCAGCACCACGGCCGTCGTCAGGCCGACGACTCCGCTGCCGACCACGATCACATCGCTGCCCCCGGGCTTCTCCATGCCGGGACGTTAGCGGAATATGTCATGCCGTGGTCGTGTCACTCTCCGTCCGGGGATACTCACACTATGTCTGCCGAGTACGCCACGTTCGGCCTGGCACCGGCGATGCGTGCCGGTGGAATCCTCGCCAACGGTGACTACCAAGTGCACCGGGACTTCCTCGACTTCATCGTCGACGGACGCCCGCTGCTGTTCCAGCTCTCCGATCTCGACGCGGTGTCCCCGCTCGCCTCCGACGTACCGCCCGCGATCTTCACCGCGCAGGTGCGCTGCCTTCTCCTGGAGGCCGACGCCCCGCTCGACGGGGGCAGATACGTCATCTACGGCTGTCCCGAGTGCGAGAGCATCGAGTGCGGTGCCGTCACCGCGCTGATCGAGAGGGACGGCGACGACTACGTCTGGCGGGACTTCGCCTGGCAGACCGGTGAGCGGGCCGACGTGGAACGCAACGGCTACCACGGCACAGGGCCCTTCCGCTTCCACGGCCCCGAATACCGCAGCGCGCTGAACTCCCTGCTCGACGGCGACGCGGGCTCCCGCCGCCGCGTCCTGCTGATCGGAGCCCGGGGCGCCCTCCTCGCGAAGCCGGCCGCCGCCCTGCGCGCCGTCGGTATCGGCGCCGACGTCGCCCGCGACGCCGCGGAGGTCGCGGGGGTCGCGGCGGGTGAACTGCGCACCTACGGCGCGGTGGTGTTCGGCCGGGCCGTCCCCGAGGTGGAACGGGCGGCCGTAAGGGAGTCGTTCCGCGGCGCGGGCGTCGACGTCGCCCATGTCGAGGGCCTCGCCCCCATCGTTCCGCTGCTGGTCGCGCAGATCGAGCACGCCCTGGACCGCAGCCCCCAGGAGCTGCGCCGGCTCACCCGCCTGGTCGCCGCCGACGACGAGGCCGGAGTCGAGATCACCTCCACCTGCCGGGTCCGGCTGACCGCCTACCGCCTGGACCGCCTCTCGCGCACGCACGCGCACGACGTGTTCGACGGAACCCTGGAGCCCGGCCACCACCGGATCCCGCTGGCGGCCAGGGCGGTGAAGGGAGAGTCGTTCATCGTGGCCCGGACATCCGGGAGCGTGCTGGTGGCGGCGATGCCGCACTGAACGACGAACCGACGAACCGGCGGTCCGGCGAGCGGCGGTTCCGACAGTCCGGCAACCGGTTGGCACGGTGGTCGCGTGAGCAGCGGGCCCGGCTCTCCGGCAAGCCGCGGGCCCGGTACCGGGGGAGCGGATGTCATGGCTGGCCGAGGGCCAACGGGATCGGCCGTCCGGCACTCCGTGGGCCTGGTTCCTGGGGGAGTGTTCCAGGGGAGTGACACGCCCGGCGGTCCGAGGGGGCGGGCCGGTGGTCAGTGGATCGGGGCCTGGCGGTCGGGGGGCTGTGGGCTTGGTGGTCGGTGGATCGGGGGCCTGGTGGTCGGGGATCCGTGGCCTTGATGGTCGGTGGATCGGCGGGACCGGCGGTCGGGGGAGCCGGGGACAACCCGGCGGTCGAGGGTGCGGCGGGCCCCGGGGATCGGCGGCGCGGGGTGACCCGGCGGGCCGTTAAAATCGGCTCCCTGATGACTGCCACTCTCGTCGCCAAGAATCTCACCGCCGGACACGGCGACCGCGCGCTCTTCGCCGGACTCGACCTCGTCGTCGCCCCCGGCGACGTGATCGGACTCGTCGGCGCCAACGGCGCGGGCAAGTCCACGCTGCTGCGGCTGCTCGCCGGCCTCCTCGCTCCGGAGGAGGGCGAGCTGCGGCTCTCGCCGCCGTCCGCGACCGTCGGGCACCTGCCCCAGGAGCCGGAGCGCCGGGAGGGCGAGACCGTACGGGACTTCCTCGCACGCCGTACAGGTGTCGACGAGGCCCAGCGGATCATGGACGAGGCGACGCAGGCCCTCGTCGACGGAGCGCCGGGCGCGGACGACGCGTACGCGAACAGCCTGGAGCGCTGGCTCGACCTCGGCGGCGCCGACCTCGACGAGCGTGCCGAGGAGGTCGCCGACTCCCTGGGGCTCGGCGTCGGACTCGACCAGCTGATGACGTCCCTGTCCGGCGGCCAGGCGGCCCGCGCCGGACTCGCCTCCCTGCTCCTCTCCCGCTACGACGTCTTCCTGCTCGACGAGCCGACCAACGACCTCGACCTGGACGGTCTGGAGCGCCTCGAGCGCTTCGTCTCCGGTCTGCGCGCCGGGACCGTCGTCGTCAGCCACGACCGCGAGTTCCTCACCCGCACGGTCACCAAGGTCCTCGAACTCGACCTCGTGCAGCAGCAGATCACGCTGTACGGCGGTGGCTACGAGGCCTATCTCGAAGAGCGCGACACGGCCCGCAGACACGCCCGCGACGACTTCGAGGAGTACGCCGACAAGCGGTCCGCACTCGAAGGCCGGGCCCAGATGCAGCGGGGCTGGATGGACAAGGGCGTCAAGAACGCGCGGCGCAAGGCGAACAACGACAACGACAAGATCGGCCGCAAGTTCCGCAGCGAGGCCAGCGAGAAGCAGGCCTCGAAGGCCCGGCAGACGCAGCGCATGATCGAGCGGCTGGACGTCGTCGAGGAGCCGCGCAAGGAGTGGGAGCTGCGCATGGAGATCGCGGCGGCCCCGCGATCGGGCGCGGTCGTCGCCACTCTGCGGGACGCGGAGGTGCTGCGCGGTGGCTTCACCTTCGGTCCGGCGACCCTCCAGATCGACTGGGCGGACCGGGTGGCCGTCACCGGCGCGAACGGCGCCGGCAAGTCGACCCTGCTGGGCGCGCTGCTCGGCCGGGTCCCGCTGTCCGCCGGGCACGCCACCCTCGGTTCCGGCGTGATCGTCGGCGAGGTCGACCAGGCCCGCAAGCTCTTCCACGGCCCCGAGTCACTGATGGACGCGTTCGGCGCGGCCGTCCCGGACACGGAACCCGCCGAGGTCCGCACCCTGCTGGCCAAGTTCGGCCTGAAGGCGGACCACGTCCTGCGCCCGGCGGCCACCCTCTCCCCGGGAGAACGCACCCGCTCCGCGCTGGCTCTCCTCCAGGGCCGGGGCGTCAACCTGCTGGTCCTGGACGAGCCGACCAACCACCTCGACCTCCAGGCCATCGAGCAGCTGGAATCGGCCCTGGACTCCTACGAGGGCACGCTTCTGCTGGTCACCCACGACCGTCGCATGCTGGACGCGGTCCGCACGACCCGCCGCCTGGAAGTGGCGGACGGCAAGGTGACAGAGCGCTGAGACGAACCGCGAAGGGGCGGCTGCCGTTGCGGGCAGCCGCCCCTTCGCGGGCTTTCGGCGAGGTCGGCGCCGCCTCCGTGGGCTCGCCCGAGGAGCGGCACCACCGCAAGCTTTCACCGAGGGCAGTCGCTCCCATGGGCTCTCACCGAGGGCAGCCGCTTCCGCAAGCTTTCAGAGAGGGCAGCCGCTCCCGTCGGCTTTCGCCGAGGGGAGCGACCCCTGCTGTGTCAGCCCCGGCCGCCCCGCTTGGGGTCCGTCAGACCCGCGCGCCGCAGCGCGTCCGCCATGGCGCTGTTCGCCGGCGGTGGAGCCTGCCGGGAGCCGCCCCCGGCGCCACCGCCCGCGCCCGCACCGCCGCCGCGGCCCTGTCGCTGCTGGCCACGCTGCTGAGGCGGCCGCCCGCCCCGCTGGGGACGACCGCCGGCCTCGGCCTCCGGGGCCGCCGCCTCGTCGTCCAGCCGGAGCGTCAGCGAGATCCGCTTGCGCGGGATGTCGATCTCCAGGACCTTCACCTTGACGATGTCGCCGGACTTCACGACGTCCCGCGGGTCCTTGACGAAGGTCTTGGACATCGCGGAGACGTGCACGAGCCCGTCCTGGTGCACGCCGATGTCCACGAAGGCGCCGAACGCGGCCACGTTCGTGACGACCCCCTCCAGGACCATCCCGGACACCACGTCGGAGATCTTCTCCACTCCGTCCTTGAAGGTGGCCGTCTTGAAGGCGGGCCGCGGGTCGCGTCCCGGCTTCTCCAGCTCACGGAGGATGTCCGTGACGGTCGGCAGACCGAAGGTCTCGTCGACGAAGTCGGTCGGCTTCAGCGAGCGCAGCACACTCGTGTTGCCGACCAGCGACGCGACCTCGCTGCCCGCCGTCTTCACCATCCGCCGCACCACGGGGTACGCCTCGGGGTGCACGCTGGACGCGTCCAGCGGGTCGCTGCCGCCCCGGATCCGCAGGAAGCCCGCGCACTGCTCGTACGCCTTGGGGCCGAGCCGGGCCACAGCTTTGAGAGCCGTACGGGAGGTGAAGGGGCCGTTGGCGTCGCGGTGCGCCACGATGTTCTCCGCGAGCCCTGAGGTGATGCCGGAGACCCGGGCCAGCAGCGGGGCGGAGGCGGTGTTCACGTCCACGCCCACGCCGTTCACACAGTCCTCGACCACCGCGTCCAGCGAGCGGGACAGCTTCACCTCGGACAGGTCGTGCTGGTACTGCCCGACACCGATCGACTTCGGGTCGATCTTCACCAGCTCGGCCAGCGGGTCCTGGAGCCGGCGCGCGATGGAGACGGCGCCGCGCAGCGACACGTCCATGTCGGGCAGTTCCTGGGAGGCGAACGCGGACGCCGAGTACACCGACGCGCCCGCCTCCGACACCATCACCTTGGTGAGGTTCAGCTCCGGGTGCTTGGTGATGAGCTCACCGGCGAGCTTGTCGGTCTCGCGCGAGGCGGTGCCGTTGCCGATCGCGATCAGGTCGACCGCGTGCTCCTTGGAGAGCCGGGCGAGCTTGGCGATGGCCTCGTCCCACTTGTTGGCCGGGACGTGCGGGTAGATCACGTCCGTGGCGACGACCTTGCCGGTCGCGTCGACGACGGCGACCTTCACACCCGTACGGAAACCGGGGTCCAGGCCCAGTGTCGCGCGCGTGCCCGCGGGGGCGGCGAGCAGCAGGTCCCGCAGGTTCGCCGCGAAGACGTTCACCGCCTCGTCCTCGGCGGCGGTGCGCAGCCTCAGGCGCATGTCGATGCCGAGGTGCACGAGAATGCGGGTGCGCCAGGCCCAACGGGCGGTGTCCGTGAGCCACTTGTCGCCGGGGCGGCCGCGGTCGGCGATCCCGAAGCGGTGGGCGACGATCCCCTCGTACGACGAAGGCCCCTCGGTGGGCTCCTCCGGCTCCAGGACGAGATCGAGGACGTCCTCCTTCTCGCCGCGCAGCATGGCGAGGATCCGGTGCGAGGGCAGCGCCTTGAAGGGCTCGGCGAAGTCGAAGTAGTCGGCGAACTTGGCGCCGGCCTCCTCCTTGCCCTCGCGCACCTTGGCGGCGAGCCGCCCGCGCACCCACATGCGCTCGCGCAGCTCGCCGATCAGGTCGGCGTCCTCGGAGAACCGCTCGGTGAGGATCGACCGGGCGCCGTCCAGGGCGGCCTGCGGGTCGGCGACGCCCTTGTCGGCGTCGACGAAGGCCGCCGCCGCGGCGAGCGGGTCGACCGACGGATCGCCGAGCAGGCCCTCGGCCAGCGGCTCGAGACCCGCCTCGCGCGCGATCTGCGCCTTGGTGCGCCGCTTGGGCTTGAAGGGCAGATAGATGTCCTCAAGGCGCGCCTTCGTCTCGGCGGCCCTGATCTGCGCCTCGAGCTCCGCACTGAGCTTGCCCTGCTCACGCACCGAGTCGAGGATCGCGGCCCGCCGGTCCTCCAGCTCCCGCAGATAGCGCAGCCGCTCCTCGAGGGTGCGCAGCTGCGCATCGTCGAGCATCTCGGTCGCTTCCTTGCGGTAGCGGGCGATGAAGGGCACCGTCGAACCGCCGTCGAGCAAGTCGACGGCGGCCTTGACCTGCCGCTCCCGTACGCCGAGTTCCTCGGCGATCCTGCCTTCGATGGACCCTACGAGGGGTGTCGTCACGATCCCGTACCGCCTTCTCCACTGAGGTTGCGCGGCAATTGTGGCAGGTGACACCGACAACGGGGGCTCAGGGCGGCACTCGACCGGGTCGCGTGCCGCGGGACGGGACCGTTTCGCGCTCCCGGCTCGCGGAGCCGGGAGCGGTCCGGACTCCTCAGTCCTTTCCGATCATTCCCTCCGGGAACGCGCCGGCGGCGAACGCCGTCATCAGCAGGCCCTTCGCGATCTCGGTGAGGCGCTCCACCCCGGCGGCGCCCAGGTGCTCGTAGGGGGCGCGGTCGAGGCGGTCCGTCCGGGTCTCGATGTCCTGGCGCAGGGCCGTACCGGCCGGCGTCAGCTCGCCGTCCGCGTCGAGCAGCCCGCGCTCGCGCAGCCGCCCGGACGCCGCCTCCCAGTCCTGCCGGGACCAGCCGCGCGTGCCCAGTACCCACCGGGGGGCCATGCCCTTTCCGGTCGCGGTGTGGCTCACCAGGGCCTCCACCGGGTCGAGCTCCGCGTCGAGCAGCGCGGCGAGGTGACCGTCGCCGCGGTGCTCGCGCAGCAGGGTGGCGGCGTGCCAGAGCGCCAGGTGCGGTGCCTCGGGGACGGGGAGGTCCGCGTGCGCCGCGTACAGCGGGCGGGCGGTCGAGCCGCAGGCCTCGGCCGCGCGCAGGGCGAGCTCCGCGGCCTCGGCCACCTCCTTGGAGGCGATGACGTCCTCGCCGAGCAGCCGCCTGAGCGTCGCGTCCACCGCACGCACGCGTGCCGTGAGCACCGTCTCCGGAGAGGCCGTCCGCCAGACGGCGGGCACATGCTGGGCCACCAGTTCGTGCCGGAAGTTGAAGAACGTCGCCGTCACCGTGCCCGCGCCGACGGCGCCCATCGCGGCGGCCCGCACGGCGAAGTACGCGGTCCGGTCGTTCTCGATGCCGACCGCGGCCAGCTCACGGCCCAGATCGGGCGAGAAGTAGTGCGTCGAGTGCAGCGGGTTGAGGACGTTGTGGCAGCGCCGCCCGGCGCGCTCCGGCAGTTGGGGAGTCATACCCCGCACATTACCGACTGGTTGGTATGCCGTGAACGGTGAGACCCGCGATGGCAGGAAAGGTGGGGTCCACGTCATTGCGGCCATGAGCACGCCGGTCGAGAATCGAGACATGCGAACGGTCCTGATCGTCCTCTTCGACGGTGTGCAGAGCCTCGACGTCACCGGCCCCCTGGAGGTGTTCGCGGGCGCCGAGACCTACCGTGGCGGCTCGTACCGCATACGCACGGCCTCCCTGGACGGCGCCCCGGTGCGCTCCTCCAGCGGCCTTGTCCTGGTCCCGGACGGGACGCTCACCGACGCGCTGGACACGCACATCCTGCTGGTTCCCGGCGGCAGCGGAACCCGGCGCCCGGATCCCCTCCTGATCGGCTGGCTGCGCGCCCGCGGTCCGCGCGCCGAGCGTCTGGTGTCGGTGTGCACCGGCGCCGCACTCCTCGCGGCGGCGGGCCTGCTCGACGGCCGCCGAGCGACCACCCACTGGGCCTACTGCGACCAGCTCGCCCACGACCACCCGGCGGTCACGGTCGATCCCGACCCCATCTACGTCCGCGACGGCAACGTGTCCACCTCGGCCGGCGTCACCTCCGGCATCGACCTGGCCCTCGCCCTCGTGGAGGAGGACCTGGGCCGCGACGCCGCCCTCACCATCGCCCGCCACCTCGTCGTCTTCCTCCGGCGCCCGGGCAACCAGGCGCAGTTCAGCGCCCAGCTCGCCGCCCAGACCGCGCAGCGCGAACCGCTGCGCGAGGTCCAGCAGTGGATCTCCGAGCATCCGGGCGACGACCTGAGCGTCGAGTCGCTCGCGGCCCGCGCCCGGCTCTCGCCCCGTCACTTCGCCCGCGCCTTCCAGACCGAGACGGGCACGACGCCCGGCCGGTACGTCGAGCGGGTCCGTCTCGAACACGCCCGCAGACTCCTGGAGGACACCGGCGACGGCATCGAGGAGATCTCCCGCACCTGTGGCTACGGAACGCCCGAAGCCATGCGCCGTGCCTTCATAAAGATCCTCGGCTCGGCGCCCGCGGAGTACCGGCGCCGCTTCCGGCCCGCCCTCACGGGCTGACAGCCCACTCCACCCTTCGC
Organism: Streptomyces rhizosphaerihabitans; assembly: GCF_025399795.1. GTDB lineage: Bacteria > Actinomycetota > Actinomycetes > Streptomycetales > Streptomycetaceae > Streptomyces > Streptomyces rhizosphaerihabitans. Next base: position 81,966 of record NZ_JAODTZ010000049.1, read on the forward strand.
GCCCGCGTGCGGGGCGGATCCACCCACTGCCCCGCGCGGTCCGGCCGCTTCGCCCCGCGTTCGTCGTCCCGCAGGCCGGTACCGAGCCGTTTCACTCTCACGGGCGGCCCCGGAAGGCCGGCCCGCGCGTCCCCTGTCCCGGCGGCCGACTCCCACCGACGAGCACCCCCCGCCGCGACTCACCCGGACGGGCTCACCGTCCGCCGAGGCTTCCATGAGAGGGCGCCTCGCCCGCCACGACTCCCGCCGACGGGCACCCCGCCCGCCATGACTCCCGCAGGCGGGCACGCTGTCCGCCGCGACTCCCACCGATGGTCACCCCGTCCGCCACGACTCCCGCCGCCCGGTCACTCGGGGGCCCGCACCGTGCCCCTGCGCCGAAAGGAACCCGATGCAGATCGCCATCGTCCTCTACGACCGCTTCACCGCCCTGGACGCCGTCGGCCCGTACGAGACGCTCGGCCGCCTGCCGGACGCGGACACCGTCTTCGTCGGCGAGCGCACCGGACCGGTCCGTTCCGACACCGGCCGGCTCGCGCTGACCGCGGACAAGAGCCTCGCGGAGGTGCCGCACCCGGACATCGTGGTGGTACCGGGAGGGCCGGGCCAGAGTGCCCAGATGGACAACCGGGTCCTCCTCGACTGGCTGCGGGCCGCGGACGCCACCAGCGTCTGGACGACCTCGGTGTGCACCGGCTCCCTGCTGCTCGCCGCGGCGGGGCTACTGGACGGACGCCGGGCCACCTCCCACTGGCTCGCCCTCGACCAACTGGAGCGGTTCGGCGCCGAGCCGACGGGGGAGCGGGTCGTGTTCGACGGCAAGTACGTGACCGCGGCCGGAGTCTCCTCCGGCATCGACATGGGGCTCACCCTGCTCGGCCGGATCGCCGGAGACGAGCACGCCCAGGCCGTCCAGCTGCTGACCGAGTACGACCCGCAGCCGCCCTACGACGCCGGCTCCCCGGACAAGGCACCCGCGCACCTCGTCGAGGAGTTCCGGAGCAAGAGCCGTTTCCTGCTCACCTAGGGCCTGTCGTTTGGATCAGGCCACAGGCGCGGGGTCTGGCACGCACTCCCTCAAGCTCTTCGAGCAGGGGGACCCTCAGCGGCGTTGTCGTCACTCGCCGACTCCCCCACTCTCGGCTTCGCTCGAACGGGGGGACCCCCATCGCGTCGACTCCCTCCTCCGCCTTGCAGCCGCACGCACCAGACCCCGCTCACCGGCACTCATCGGCCACCGGGATTCCCTGCGACCTGATCCAAACGACAGGCCCTAGCCGCCGAGACCGCCGGTGTCACACCCCTTCAGCGGGGGACGGGATCTCACGGGGTCCACGTGAAATGCGGCTGTCTGCGCTCCAGGAAGGCGGCGACCCCCTCCGCGGTGTCGCCGCCGCGGCGTGCCTGGTCCGCCCAGTACGCGTCACGGTCGGTGTACCCGTTCGTGAACTCCTTCGCGGCCGCCTGCGTCAGCAGGGAGCGCGCGGCCAGGACGCGGGTGAACTCCGAGACCCGCTTGTCGAGTTCGCCCTCGGGCAGCACCTCGTCCACCAGGCCGGTGCGCAGCGCGCGTTCAGTGTCGATCAACTCGCCGGAGAAGAGCAGGTACTTGGCGGTGGACGGACCCACCAGTGCCGTCAACCTCCGTGTGGAGGAGGCCGGATAGACGATGCCGAGTTTCGCCGGAGTCACCCCGAACAACGATCCCTCCTGTGCGAATCGCAGATCGCAGGCGGCGGCGAGCTGGGAACCGCCGCCCACGCAGTAGCCGCGAATCACGGCCAGCGTCGGCTTCGGGAACGCGGCGAGGGCCTCCTCGGCGAGCACGGCGAGGCCCTGGGCCTCGTCCGAGGACTCACGCAGCGTCGAGATGTCGGCCCCGGCGCAGAACGTGCCGCCCTCGCCGGTGAGCACGAGCGCGTGCACATCGGTGCGAACGCCCAACTCGTCCAGCAGAGGCGGCAGCGCCCGCCACATCCGCGTCGTCATGGCGTTCCGCTTGGCGGGGTGATGGATGACGACGGTGGCGACCCCGTCGCCGACGTGATGCAACAGCTGCGGCTCCATACGCCGGATGCTATCCGCACCCGCCGGCCGGATCGTGATCATGGTCTCGGGCCGTTTTGGGCCCTCTCGCGGGCGATGGAACCGCGGGGGAACGAATCGGGTCAGTCGAGGGGCAAACCCGTACAACCCGAATAGTTTCGGAAGTCGATGCAAAAGGAGCAGGAGTTGTCATAGAACCGACTGTGCCGTGCGGCAGTGATCATAAATCGTCGATAATTGCTGACTTCTGTTCAGTCAACCGGTACGGACCGGCGCATTACCAACACTCGACGTGTGGTGACAATCGAGCGCAAGGGTGGCGACCGGACGATGGAGAACCTCGGGCGGGGGTCCGACCCGAGCCCCGAAGGCGCAGGCGCGACTCCCGGCGTCAGATCGCCGGTACCGCTGCCGTACGAGGGGGTGTGGCGGTTCACCGCCGCCGCCGTCGACGCCTCGGTGCCGCAGGCGCGGCACGCCGTCCGTGATCTGCTGGTCCGCCAGGGGGTGCCGGTCTCGGGCGATGTCGTTCATGGACTGCTGTTGATCGTCTCCGAACTGGTCACGAACGCCGTCAAGCACGCGGCACTTCTGTCGCCGATGCTCGCGGTGGAGGTCGCGGTCGGCGCCGACTGGGTCCGGGTGTCCGTCGAGGACAACCACCCCTACCGTCCGACGGCGCTTGAGGCCGACCATGGGCAGACCGGGGGCCGGGGCCTGCTGTTGGTGCGTGAGGTGACCAGGGAGTTCGGCGGAGGGTGCGACGTCGAGCACACCGCGGACGGCGGCAAGGTGATCTGGGCCGCCCTGCCGCTCGTTCCGGGCGTGTAAGGACTGTCCCGTAATCCCCGTCCCCGGCGGGCGCACGACGACAGCCGCGGCACTCCCCCAAGCTCTTCGAGCAGGGGCCCCCACGCCGCGTGCCGGATCGCCCGAACAGGCCCAGTACGAGGACGACGCTCCGCCTCGGGATGCTCCCCCACAGTCCGAAAGGCGTGGGAGGGGCCCCGACATCCGGCACCGCGCGCTGATCTACTGGGCCCTACGGGACAGCCCTCGGCGGACCGGCTACCAGCCCGCGGACGGACCCGTCAGTTCCCGGACCGCCGGACGGGCCGCGTCCAGCACGGTCATGAACCACGCCGAGAAGGGGTCCTTCGCGTGCCGCTCCGCCAGCTCGGCGGCGGTCACGAAGGCCGTCGAGCCGACCTCCTCCGGGTCGGGCCGCAGCGCCGACTGCACCATCCCGACGAACAGGTGGTTGTACTCCTGCTCCACCAGGCCCGAGTCCGGGTCCGGGTGGTTGTAGCGGACCGTGCCCGCCTCGGCGAGCAGGGTCGGCGACACCCCGAGCTCCTCGTACGTCCGCCGGGCCGCCGCGGCGAAGGGGCCCTCGCCCGGGTAGGGGTGGCCGCAGCAGGTGTTCGACCAGACGCCCGGGGAGTGGTACTTGCCGAGGGCGCGCTGCTGCAGCAGCAGCCGGCCCTGTTCGTCGAAGAGGAACACCGAGAACGCTCTGTGCAACTGCCCCGGCGCCTGGTGGGCCGCGAGCTTCTCCGCCGTACCGATCGTGTTGCCGTCCTCGTCGACCAGTTCCAGCAAGATCGCTTCAACGGTGCCGTTCGACGAACTGTGCGTCGCGGTGGCAGGTGTGATCGGCATACCCATCCTTCGCATCGGTCTTCAAGCCCCAAGTCTGCCGTACGAAACCGGCACTCCCGGCACTTCGCGGCTCCCGCATGTCCCGCCCCGTGACCTCTGGGCGGGGAGTGCGGCCGACGTGGGACAGACGCCGGAAGCGGCCCGAAGCGGCCGGACACCTGATGGTGCCCGGCGCCGTCGGCACGGAATCGTCGAGGCCGGGGGCGGACAGGTGTTCGGGCGACCGGTCGGCGGCACGGCTCCGGACGGCCACCCGCGTCGGCGCGGCCGCCGGGCCGGTCACCGGCGCCGCCGAGGTCACCGGGACGCCACCGGCACGGGCGCGGCCGCCGGGAGGGTTGGCAACTGCTGCCCTTTGACTGCGTGTGAGGGTGTTTGGGCGTGCATGGGTGAGTGCCGGTGACGTTCGTCCGCATAAGGGCGCAAGCGGGAACGAGAGTTCTTGTCTCGAAAGGGTGACCTTTGCGGATGGTGGTCGTTGGGTGGGGT
>NZ_JAODTZ010000050.1 GCF_025399795.1 Streptomyces rhizosphaerihabitans
CGGCCTTGGCCGCCTTCCGCGTGGGCGCCGCGCTCGCGCCGCCCTCGCTGAGCGGATCGACCAGCGTGCCGACCGGCTCGGCGTGCGCCCCCTTCCCGAAACCCCAGTCGAGCAGCTGGGCCGTCTCCTCGTAGACGCCGCTGCCGCCGCTCTTCGGGTGCATCACCGTGACGAGCAGGGTCCGTCCGTCGCGGGTCGCCGCGCCGGTGAAGGTGTTGCCGGCGTGGCTGGTGTAGCCGTTCTTCACCCCGATCAGGCCGTCGTACGGCCGCACACCCCACGCGCCCGTCAGCAGGCGGTCGGTGTTCTGTATCTGGAAGGTCTTCTTGCCTCCGGCCGGGAAGTCCGCGGTCTTCGTCGAGCAGTAGCCGCGGAAGTCGGCGTCCGCGAGGCCGTGCCGGGCGAAGAGCGTCAGGTCGTACGCGGACGACAGCTGGCCCTTGTGGTCGAAGCCGTCGGGGCTGACCACATGGGTGTCCAGGGCCTGCAGATCCTTCGCCAGGGCCTGCATCTCGGCGATCGTGGCCGCGATGCCGCCGTTCATGTGGCTGAGCACATGCACCGCGTCGTTGCCGGAGCGCAGGAAGACGCCCTGCCACAGCTGCTCGACGGTGTAGGTGATGCCGGGCTTCACGCCGACCATGCTGGAGCCCGAGGGGACGTCGGCCAGGTCGGCGTCGACCACCTTGTACGTCCGGGCCCGCTCGAACTTCTTCAGCACGGTGTCCGCGAAGAGCATCTTCAGGGTGGAGGCGGGCGGGAGACGCAGGTGCGCGTTGTACGAGGCGAGCACCTCGCCGCTGGTGTGGTCCGCGACCAGCCAGGAGCGGGCGGTGAGCCGCTTGGGCAGCCCCGACCCGCCGCCCGCCTGGATCCCGGGGCGGGCCAGTCTCGCACCGCCGATCGTCGTCGTGGCGTACGCGGTCGTGGCCGTCGCGGCGGCCAGGGGTACGGCGGCGGCGAGGCCCAGAGCGGCACGGCGGGAGAGCCCGGAAGAATCACGCATCCCGGGACCGTACAAAGTCTCTCCGAGAAGATTGACAGCGGGGTGTCAAAGAGAAGGAACGCCGATTCCAAAGTGGGGGCAAAACAGGGCGCGCGGGCGCGGGCCCGCCCCGTCGGCACCGTCCACCGTCCCACCGGGGATGCGCGTGCGGCGGGCCCGCCGATCTTCACCGCGGGGGCCACTCAACAGGCGTTTCCTGGCAATGAGCCCTTGAAAACCTGGGAATGGGCTGTCTGACCCAATATTGATTCCGAGGTCCGGATTCTCAGCCTTCACACATCTCTTACTCAGCCCGGCTCAAAGGTTCCTCCATAGCTTGTGGCCGCGCCCACTGGGGCGCCAAGAACCTTTGAGGAACGGGATGTTTGGCATCTATCTCAAGCGTGAGCTGAGCCGGCGCAAGAAGGCGGCGCTGGTGATCGCCATGGGTCTGGCGCTCGGAATCGCGCTGGTCATCACCGTCAACTCGGTGTCGGCCGGCATGCAGCAGGCCCAGGGCAAGGTCCTGAAGTCGCTGTACGGGCTCGGCACGGACATGACGGTCACCAAGGCCCGGACGGCACCGACGAGCAGCTCCTCGGGGCGCCCGAAGTTCGACTTCGACGCCAAGTCGGACAGCAGCACGACACAGAGCTCGGACCGGGTGATGACCCAGGGCGGACAGTCCCTGAAGTCCTCGCTCGTCACCGAGGTCGCCGCGCAGAAGGGCGTCGCGAGCGCCGTGGGCGCGCTGAGCCTGAACGTCACCAAGGTCGACGGCTCCTTCACCCAGGGCAAGGCGAAGTCCTCGACGTCGAACTCCGGCCAGCAGGGCGGACCCGGCGGCCAGAACGGCGGCGGCAGCACCGGCGCGCCGCAGGTGCAGGGCGGCGGCGCCTCCTTCGACGTGAACTCGTACTCCGTCGCGGGCGTCGACGTGACCCACCAGGACCTCGGCCCGCTGGCCACCTCGAAGATCACCACGGGCAAGACGTTCACGGCCGCGCAGACCTCCGCGAAGGTCGCGGTGCTCAGCAAGTCGTACGCCAAGCAGAACAAGTACACGGTCGGCAAGACCTTCAAGATCTCCGGCACCAAGTACACGGTCATCGGCATCGCGACGCCCGACAGCAGCGAGTCGACCACCGACGTCTACCTGCCGCTGAAGCAGGCCCAGACGCTCGGTGACGCCAAGAACAAGGTCACCACGATCTACGTCAAGGCGACCGACTCGAAGCAGATCGCCACGGTCAAGGCGACGATCCAGAAGAACATCTCCGGGACGACGGTCACCACCTCCGCCGACCTCGCGGACACCGTCTCCGGTTCGCTGTCCACCGCCTCGAACCTCGCGACGAGCGTCGGCAAGTGGCTGTCGATCGCGGTCCTGATCGCCGCGTTCCTGGTGGCGGCGCTGCTCACCTCCTCCGCGGTCTCCCGCCGGGTGCGCGAGTTCGGCACCCTGAAGGCGCTCGGCTGGCCGTCCCGCAAGGTCACCCGGCAGGTCGTCGGCGAGTCGATCGTGAACGGACTGCTCGGCGGCGTGCTCGGCATCGCCCTCGGTCTCGGCGCGGCCTACACCGTCACCGCGATCAGCCCGAAGCTGACGGCGGAGCTCGGCTCCACCGGCGGCGGTGGCGGCATGGGGGGCGGCCCCGGCGGCGGCGGGCCCGGTCAGCAGGCGGCCTCCGCGGCCAAGAACACCATCGACATCGCGCTCACCGCGCCGGTCTCGGTGACCACCATCGCGCTCGCCGCGGGCCTGGCCATCACCGGCGGTCTGATCGCCGGCGCGATGGGCGGCTGGCGCGCCTCCCGGATGCGCCCTGCGGACGCGCTCCGCAGCGTCTCCTGACCCGCCCCTTGGGCCACACCCCCTGAGCCGGGGCGCCGCGTCCACTCCCCCCGGGCCGCGGCGCCCCCACCCCTTCATCCTCGGAGAACCTCATGTACAAGCTCACCGGCGTCACCAAGCGCTACACGCGGGGCAAGGAGACGGTCGAGGCGCTGCGCGGCGTCGACCTCACCATCGAGGACGGCGACCAGCTCGTCATCCAGGGCCCCACCGGCGGCGGCAAGTCGACGCTGCTCCAGATGATCGGCGGTCTCGACCGGCCGACCTCCGGCAGCGTCGAGCTGGACGGCGTGGACCTCGCCTCCATCAGCGAGGCCAAGCTGACCCGGCTGCGGGCCGAGAAGATCGGCATCATCTTCCAGTCGTTCAACCTCATCCCGACGCTGACCGCTCAGGAGAACGTCGAGACCGCCCTCGTCCCCCTCGGGGTGAAGCCCGCCGAGCGGCGCGAGCGGGCAGCCGAGGCGCTCCGCTCGGTCGGCCTCGGCGAACGGCTCACGCACGTCCCGACCGAGCTGTCCGGCGGTCAGCAGCAGCGCGTCGCCATCGCCCGAGCGCTGGTCAAGAAGCCCAAGGTGCTGCTCGCCGACGAGCCGACCGGCAACCTCGACGAAGGCACCCGCGACGACATCGTGGGCCTGCTCGAAGGCCTGTGGCACGAGTACGGGCTGACCTTCATCATGGTCACCCACGACTCGTCCATCGCCCGTCGCGCACCGCGCCTCGCGACTATCAAGGCCGGTCAGATCAGCCTGACCGAGCAGGGCGGCGCCCGTCGGGCCACCCCCGGACCGTCCGCCCAGGCGCCGGAACAGCAGCAGTACGCGCAGCAGTTCGGTGCCGCTCAGGGCTACTGACCCCGGGGGCAGCGGCCGGCCCAGGGTCACCGAGCCCGCCGGAGCCCCGGCCGCCGTCGTGCACCTCCGGCACGCGCCTCCTGTACGCCCCTCGCGCCTCCCCGTACGCCCCACGCGTCCTCCGTACGCCCCCGGGCCGCTCACCGTCCGAGCACGCCGTCGACCTCGGTCGACCGCGCGGCGGTGAGCGGCCCTTGGCGCTCGCCCCCGCGTTCTCCTCGGCCCGGCGACCGGGCGACCATGCAACCGGGCGGAAGCCGGGACCGGTGCCTCGCCGGTACGGCGGACAGTTACGCCTGGCCGGTCTCGAAGCGGCTGATCCTGCCGCCGTCGTCGACGATGAAGGTCCACTTCGTCTTCATCTCGCCCCAGGTGTCGTTGCTGTACCGCACGCGGAGGGAACGCCCGCCGTTGGACTCGTTGTCGACGTCCATGTGACCGCGGGAGGAGAAGATCTCCCGGTCGGTCCAGTCGTCGAGGTCCCGGTCGGAGCCGTCGTCGGACATGGTGGCGCCGGGCGCGAGAAGCGCCTCGAAGGCGTTCCGGTCATGGGCGTTCACCGCGGAGACGAAGGCCCGGACGGCCGGGTCGCTGAGCTTCGCTACCTGAATCGTCATGGCAGCCAGAGTCACACCGGTCCCGGGCGGCCGCCACCCGAACGGCTGCGCGGGCACGCCGGGTCCGTCCGATCGGTGCGACGGTGGTCACCCGGGAGGGAACCGTTGCCGCTGCCTGCACTGGGAGTCACCGTGACCTGTATCGACCGGCGTGATCTGGGACTGCTGCTGCTCCGTCTGAGCACGGGCGGCGTACTGGCCGCGCACGGAGCACAGAAGCTGTTCGGCTGGTTCGGCGGAGGCGGCATCGAAGGCACCGGGGCGGCCATGGAGGCCATGGGCTACTCGCCCGGGAAGGCGAGCGCCAAGGCGGCGGGCCTCGCGGAGGCGGGCGGTGGCACCCTGCTGGCGCTGGGGCTCGCCACACCCGCGGCCGGCGCCGCGGCGGCCGGCGCGATGGCGGGCGCGGCGGCGGTGCACGTACCGAACGGGTTCTTCGCAATGAACGGCGGCTACGAGTACACGGCGTCGCTCGGCCTGGCGGCGGCAGGCCTGGCCGTGACGGGTCCGGGCCGGCTGTCCCTCGACCATCTGATGGGACATGCGGTGAACCGCGGCTGGATGGTGCCGATCGCCCTCGGTACGACGGCGGCGGTCACCGCGGTCGTCGTGGGCGCCCGGAACAAGCGGGTACGCAAGGCGCGGGAGGGCGAACAGGAAACCCTGTTCGACGAGTAGGAGTCGGCCCTCCTGACGCGGGGGAGGCTGGCCCCATGGCTGATCACGCCGCGGATGACCCGGCCGAGCACACCGACGCCGACACGGCGGGGCGTACCGCCGACGCCGACATCGCGATGTCTGCCGCCGACGACCCGGCCGGGCGCACGGCCGACACCCCGGTCGGGCCCGCCGCCGACACCACGGTCGAACGCGCCGCCGACACCCCGGTCGAACGCGCCGCCGACACCCCGGTCGAGCGCGCCGCCGACGAAGACGTCGAAGACGTCTGGGACACGATCGACCGTCTGCACGCCTGGCTGGACGCCAACCGGGCGCACGGTGGCCGGGAGGGCCTGCTGCTGCGCGTGCTGAAGCTGTCGGAGGAGGTCGGCGAGGTCGCCCAGGCGGTGATCGGCGCGACGGGCCAGAACCCGCGCAAGGGCGTGAGCCACACCTGGGACGACGTCCGGTCGGAGCTGTGCGACGTCATGATCACGGCGATGGTGGCGCTGCGCACGCTCGCGCCGGACGCGCGCGAGGTCTTCGCCGCCCATCTGGCGTCGGTCGCCGACCGTTCGCTCGGCGCGGCCCCGACTCCTCCGACTCCTCCGACTCCCCCAACTCCCTGACGAGAAAAGGGAATCGTCGGACCGGTTCGGCACCCTGCCTGCGGTGACCGGAAGTGTTCACTCCACGGACGCGTGCGCGCGGTGTGGAGTTGGCGATCACAGCTCAGCCTTCTCGTCGACGCAGAGCCGACGAAAGGGTCCCCGTGCAGGACTACGTTTTCTCCACAGGCCGCAGGACAGTCGCCATGATCGGTGGCGTGCTGACTCTCACGGCCGTGGGTCTGGGAAGCCAGGCGCAGGCGGCGAGTTACGGCACGCCGAGCCTTTCGCTGTCGGCCACGTATCTGTCGGGCGCGGTGGGCGCGACCGCCGATCCGGCCGTGAACGTGACCGTCGCGCAGAGCGGGGCCGACGCCGGCGCGCTCACCGTCACGGTCACCAAGAGCAGCAAGACCGCGGTGGCGACCACGGCGGACGTCAGCGTCACCGGCACGGGCGCCACCCGCAAGGTCGTCGTCGCCGCACGCGGCGAGGGCTACACCGACCTCACCGTGAAGGTGACCGGGGTCGACGGCCAGACGGCCACCAAGACGCTGCACTACGCCGCGTCGGCCGCCGTCCAACTCGCCTCCGACAGCCGGTACTTCACGGGATCAAGTGACGCCTCGGCGGCCGTCGACGCGGGCGGCGGCTACACGGTCGTCGCGGACGACGAGTCCAACGTCCTGCGTCTGTACGACCGTTCGGTGTCGGGCGCTCCGATCAAGACCTGGGACTTCTCCTCGAACATCGGTGCCTCCAAGGAGATCGACATCGAGGCCGCCACCCGGGTCGGCAACACGATCTACTGGACGGGCTCGCTCGGCAACAACAAGGACGGCGAGTACAAGGCGGACCGCAACACGGTCTTCACCACGACGGTGACAGGCTCCGGTGCCTCGACCGCCCTGACGTACGGCCGTTCGTACAAGAAGCTGCGGGACAACCTCGTCGCCTGGGACAAGGCGAACAACAACCGCTACGGCTTCGCGGCGGGCACCGCGGACGGCCAGATTCCCAAGGAGATCGACGGATTCAACGTGGAGGGCCTGGAGTTCGCTCCGGGCTCGACGACCACGGCCTACGTCGGCTTCCGCGCCCCGCTCGCCCCCGCGGTGCCCGGCGGCAAGGCCCTCATCGTGCCGGTCACCAACTTCGACAAGGTGCTGAGCAGCGGCGCGTCGGCCGCCTTCGGCACTCCGATCGAGCTCGACCTCGGCGGTCTGGCGATCCGCGACATCCGCAAGAACGCCTCGAACCAGTACCTGATCGTGGCCGGCTCCTGGGCCGCCGACGACAACTCGGACCCGTACGCCCTCTACTCCTGGGACGGCGACCCGGCGCACGCGCCGGTCAAGCGCCTGGACCTGCCCACTTCGGACCCCGGCGGCTGGGAGGCGATCGTCGACGTCCCCGACCTCACCGTGTCCGGCGCCCGCGCCCAGCTGATCACCGACGACGGTTCCGCCGACCTGTACGGCGACGGCACGGAGGCCAAGGACCTCACCCACGCCGAGTGGAAGAAGTCCCGCGCCACCTGGTTCACGGTCACGAACTGAGGCTGCGGGACCGAGGGCACCCGAGGAAAACGGCTGCCGCCCGTATCCTGACCCGGGCCCGCACCGGCCGCCCGCATCCTGACCGACGGCCGGGTGCGGGCGGCCGGGTGCGGGCGGCCGGGTGCGGGCGGCCGGGTGCGGGCGGGCCCGCTACGCGGCCAGGTGGCGGATTCCCGCCCGGCTCGGAGTCACCGTCGCAGCCTCGATCCCGGTGACCTCGACTGCGACGCCCCACGCCTCAAGGTTCTTGGCCGTCTGCACGAGGGTGACCTGGGAGAAGGGGAACAGCGTGTCGGCGGTGAGGTCGGTTCCGTTCTTCAGCATGATCGCGAAGACGACCCTCGACGGCCGGAAACCCTCCGGCAGGGCCCGGCCGGGCCGGGCCGTGGCCACCTTTCGGGCGAACCCGTCCATGGCCTCCGGCGAGTGCAGCAGGGTCTGAACGGCGACCACGGCCTGGCCGAACAGATGGCTCAGCGCATCTGAGCCCTTGGCCCGCTTCACCATGACCAGGACGTCGTCCGGGCTCAGCAGATCGCAGATCTCCACGCCGTTGCCCCGGTGCAGCGCCGTCCGGACGTTGTCACGGTCGAAGCAGACGTACCCGGGCCGCAGGTCGGGCACCGACTCGTTGTACCTCCGCTCCGTGTCCCCGAGCACCCAGGCCGGAAGGTCGACCGACGGCGTGCCGGTGATGAGCCTCTCGACCTGCGAACGGATCGCCTCCAGGTACGCCTCGCCGATCTCGTACCACTGCCCGTCCAGCAGGAAGAAACGGCGGGCGCCGAGCGCCACCTCCGCTTCGATCCAGCGCAGCACGTACGACGTCCAGATGACGTCGTCCTTCGCTGCCCGGGTGTGCGAGTAGAGGGTGACCGCGCCGTCCCGGAGCGCGGCGAAGCGCGTTCCGGGCCTCTGCACGCGGGCCCGGTTGAGGACGTACTCCAGGCTGAAGTCGTCGGTGAGGTACGCCTCCGTGCTGTGCACCTTGGTGGCGAACGCCTGGGCGGCCGCGTAGTCGTCCCAGTGGTCGGAGGGGACGGCGACCGCGATACGTCCGTCCGGCTGCTCGCCGAGCATGTCGTCGAGCCGCTTCTCCAGCCGCGTGACGAGGTCGTCGTCCTTGATCGGGACGATGTGCTCGACGAATTCCAGTGCCGGGCTCGGGACCTCGTCCCGGAGGACACGGGCGATGGCCCGGATGTCCGCGACCAGGTCCGCGGCGTCGACGCCGAGCCGCATCCGCAGCCCTGTACCGCCCTCGACGCTGGAGATCTTCGTACGGTTGTCCTGACCGATCGTGAGCTGCATCCCGTCCAGTTGGCCGCCCAGCCGACGCACGATCTGCGCGTGCTCCTGGACACCCAGGCTCCAGACCGGAGTGCCGCCGGGCACGAGGGTGATGTCGGTCCGTCCGCCGCCCGGCGTATGGGAGACCAGGTCGCGGATCTGGGCGGGGTCCACCCTGCGGATCACGAAACTCAGTCCGAACCGCCGGTCCTTGACGCGATCGGGCACCAGGCGGAATCCCTGGTCGTAGCCGATGGCGTACACCTCGCCGTCGACCGCGAGCATCAGCAGCCCGGCCGACCGGTTCACCGGCCGCGACACCTCGCACCCGGTCGTGCGGTTGATCTCGCCGCACCAACTCGCGACCGACTGCTCGAAGCTGCCCGTGACCAGCAGTGCCGGAACTCCCAGCCGCTCCTCCGGGAAGTGCAGTTCCGCGTCGACGGCTTCGAGCCGCTCGGGGGCAAGAACGTCGAACATCGCGTCGACCGTGGGAGCGACGCCCGTGAGCCGGTACAGGGTGCGCTTGGAGGTACTGGAGGTCCTGGTTGCCATGGCGCCGCTCCGTCCAAAGGTGTTGCGGGCAGGGGGAGGCCTGGGAGCCCCGGGGAAGCCGGGAGGCCGAGTGAAAGCACACCCAGTAGAGCGTCAACTGAAAGCACTGTCAAATAGTTCACAGCAGTGGGATGCCGGTATAGAGTGGGGTAGTCCAGCCCGCCCGCCCTACGTCACCGGCAGGAGCCCATGAACCAGCAGGCCAGCGCCCTCGTGACCGCCGCCGACATCTCCCGGCTGGCCGGGGTCACCCGCGCCACGGTGAGCAACTGGCGCCGTCGGCATCCGGACTTTCCCGCCCCGACCGGAGGCACGGACACCAGCCCCACCTACGACGTCGACGCCGTGCGCGCCTGGCTCTCCGCCCGTGGCCAACTCCCCGACGACACACCGGCGGACGAACTCCGCACCGCCCTGCGCAGCCACCCCGGCGACGGCGAACCGGCCCTGTACCTGCTCCCCGCGGTACTCGCAGCCGCCCGGCTGGACCGGAGGAAGCGCGAAGCCCTTCCCGAACTGGGTGACGACGCACTGCTGCAATGGATCCGGTCAGCCGCAGACGACGGAGCGGACGACATTCCGGGAATCGAGAACCCCGCATACGGCGCCGAAGTGGCCGGGCCACTGAGGGCCTTGGTTCGATGCGTCGTCGTGGACGGCGCGGAGGCCACGACTGATGTCCTGGCCGAACGACTGCTTGAGGACACTGGGGGTACCGGCACCTATCTCACACCGCGCCCTTTGGCCGACCTCATGGCCCGACTTCTGACCGACAGCGCGGGCGCCTTCCCCGTGAGCGTTCTCGACCCCGCGTGCGGCACCGGGTCGCTGCTCGCCGCGGCGGCATCCGCAGGGGCGGCCGAACTGCACGGCCAGGACATCCTGGTCGCCCAGGCCGCCCAGGCCGCCGTGCGGCTCCGGCTGAGCACCCCCGAGGCGGTGATCTCCGTACGTACCGGGGACAGCCTGCGCTCCGACGCCTTCAAGGGCCTCACCGCGGACGCCGTCCTGTGCAATCCTCCGTACGGAGTCCGTGACTGGGGGCACGAGGATCTGGCGTACGACCAACGCTGGGCCTACGGCGTGCCGCCCAAGGGCGAGCCCGAACTCGCCTGGGTCCAGCACTGTCTGGCCCACCTCACGCCCGGGGGCCGTGCCGTGCTTCTCATGCCGCCCGCCGTCGCGGAGCGCACCGCTGGCCGGCGTATCCGGGCGCAGCTCGTACGCGACGGAGCCCTCCGCGCGGTCATCTCGCTTCCCCAGGGCGCGGCCACCCCGCTCCACATCGGCCTGCACCTGTGGGTGCTCGAACGGCCCGATCCGGGGGCTGAAGCCCCGGGGACGGTTCTGCTCGTCGATGCCGCCGCTTCCGAGAACCGGGATCTCGACTGGGCCACCATCGACGACACCGTGCTCTCGGCGTGGCGGCCGTACCTCGCCGACCGGGACGGCTTCACCGGAGCCCCGGGCATTGCCGGCGTCGTACCGATCACGGACCTCCTCAACGAGGCCGTCGATCTGACCCCGGCCCGCCACATCCGAACGGCTTCCCGACAAGCTCTGCGCCCCGTCCTTCTGGCCCGGCAGGCATCGGAGCTGTACGGCCAACTCCACCAAGCCGCAAGGGACCTGACCGGCCTCAGCACTGAAGGCGACTGGCCACCGGCCGACGACCACCCCCGCGACTGGCGCACGGCGACGGTCTCGGATCTCCTGCGCGGCGGCGCTCTCAGTTTGCTCCGTACCGCGCCCCCAGGCCGCCGGACCCGTAGCGGCGAACCACTACCGCGGCCCGAACCAGAACTCGGCGGACGACCCACGCTCACAGCAACCGACGTCGTGCAGAACCGACCCGCCTCCGGAACGGAAGCAGATCTTCCCACCGGCGCCGCCCTCCCCTTGATCCAGGGAAGTGACGTGCTGCTCACAGAGACGCTCCGCGTGGGGCGTGGCGCCGTGGCCCGGGTCGTCGAGCCGGGCGAGACAGGCTGCTTCCTAGGGCCCCACCTGCTGCTCTTCCGTCCGGACCAACGTCGGCTCGACCCCTGGTTCCTGGCCGGGTTCCTCGCAGCGGAGCAGAACGTCAACGCCGCAGCCACCGGCACATCCATCGTTCGAGTGGACCCTCGACGACTACGCGTTCCCTTGCTCCCACTCGCCGAACAGCAGCGCTACGGCGCCGCGTTCCGCCGCCTGCACGAGCTGCGTACCGCTGCCCGCCGTGCCGACCGGGCCGCCGAGGACGTCACACGCCTCCTCAGCACCGGACTCACGGGCGGCGCGCTGTTTCCGCACGGCCACGGATCGGCGTGAAACCTGCGGCCCGGCACCGCGAACGGCCAGACTTGACCTCTCCGTCCCTCGGGACGGCGAAACTCCGGAAGGACAGCGTTGAACAGCAGTAAGCACACGGAACTGGCAAACCATGCGTGGTCGGTCGCCGACCTCCTGCGCGGCGACTACAAGCAGTCCGACTACGGCAAGGTGATCCTGCCGTTCACCGTGCTGCGGCGCCTGGAGTGCGTCCTCGCTCCGACCAAGGACAAGGTCCTGGAGGTCGCCGCCCGCCACGAGAACCAGGACATCAACCCCGACCGCTTCCTGCGCAAGGCGTCCGGCCACAGCTTCTACAACACCAGCACCTACACGCTGAAGGCCATCGCGGGCGACGCCTCCCACGCGGCGAAGTACCTCAACGAGTACTACGGTGCCTTCTCCCCCAACGCCCGGGAAGTCCTGGAGCGGTACGACTTCGCCCAGCAGATCAAGCGGCTGGACGCGGCGGACCTGCTGTACCAGGTGGTCGGGCGGTTCGCCGATCTCGACCTTCGGCCGGTGAAGCGGGACGAAGACGGCAATCTCGTGCTCGGCGAGGACGGCAAGCCGATCGAGATCGTCACCAACCACCAGATGGGCTACGTCTTCGAGGAGCTGATCCGGCGCTTCGCCGAGCAGTCCAACGAGACGGCCGGTGAGCACTTCACGCCGCGGGAAGTCATCCGGCTGATGGTCAACCTGCTCGTCGCACCGGACAGCGACGCGCTGGCCCTGCCGGGCACCGTCCGCACGGTCATGGACCCGGCCTGCGGAACCGGCGGCATGCTCAGCGCGGCCGAGGAGCACATCACAGCTCACAACCCGGACGCCACCGTCAAGGTCTTCGGCCAGGAACTCAACCCCGAGTCCTGGGCCATCTGCCGGTCGGACATGATGATCAAGGGCCAGGACCCGGAGAACATCAAGTTCGGCAACTCCTTCAGCGACGACGGCTTCAGCAGCGACGACTCCAAGAGGGACAAGAACACGCCCACCACTTTCGACTACCTGCTGGCCAACCCGCCGTTCGGCGTGGAATGGAAGAAGGTCAAGGACACCGTCGAGGACGAACACGAACGCCTCGGTGAGAGCGGGCGGTTCGGGGCCGGCCTGCCGCGCATCAACGACGGCTCGCTGCTCTTCCTCCAGCACATGATCTCGAAGATGAAGCCCGTGGACGTGTCGGGGGCGGGCGGCAGCCGCATCGCGATCGTCTTCAACGGCTCCCCGCTGTTCACGGGCGCGGCGGAGTCGGGTGAGTCCAAGATCCGGCAGTGGATCCTGGAGGAGGACTGGCTGGAGGGCATCGTCGCCCTTCCCGACCAGCTCTTCTACAACACCGGTATCTCCACGTACTTCTGGGTGCTCAGCAACCGCAAGGCCAGGGACCGGCGCGGCAAGGTCGTCCTGCTGGACGCGCGCGACTACTGGCGCAAGATGCGGAAGTCGCTCGGCGACAAGCGCAAGGAACTGGGCGAGCAGCACATCTCCGAGATCACGAGGCTCTACACGGAGGCGCTGGCCGTCGTCGACGCGGCGGAGCGGGGCGGCGGTCACGACCTGGCCGACCGGGCCGGGAAGATCAAGGTCTTCCGCAACGAGGACTTCGGGTATCACCGGATCACCGTCGAACGGCCATTGAAGCTCCGCTTCGAGGTGACGGAGGAGACGCTCACCTCGATCACCGCGTCGAAACCGATCGCACGGGCCACGAACGCCGAGGCGTTCGCGGCGGCGCTGCGCCCGCTGGTCGGCAAGTCCTGGACGGCGAAGTCCGACGCCTGGATCGACCTCAAGGACGCGATCGTCGCGGCCGGCCTGCTGTGGCCGACGGGCGCGCCGTTCGGCAAGGCGCTACGGGAGGTGGTCGGCGTCCGCGATCCGGAAGGCGAGGTTCAGCGCATTAAGGGCGAGCCGGAACCCGATCCGGAGCTGCGGGACTACGAAAACGTTCCACTGGAGGAGGACGTGGAGGAATACCTGCGGCGGGAGGTTCTGCCGCATGTTCCGGACGCGTGGATCGACCACGGCAAGACGAAGGTGGGGTACGAGATCCCGTTCACGCGGCATTTCTACGTGTACAAGCCACCGCGGCCGTTGGCGGAGATCGACGCGGAGTTGAAGGCTCTAGAGGGCGAGATCCAGGCGCTGCTTGGGGAAGTGACCGAATGAGCAACAGGACACCTTACGCCTACCCGCAGTTTCCGCTTCGGCGTTTCATCCACGAGATGACCGATGGACCCTTCGGAAGTGCTCTGACGAGTAGTCATTATTCCGATGAAGGCGCACGCGTCATCCGCCTCGGAAATATTGGATCAGCTCACTTCAAGGATGCCGATGCAGCATTCATCCCGATGTCCTATTTTCAAGAATTGCGACGCCATGAGGTAAAGGCTGGAGATTTGCTCATCGCAGGGCTCGGCGACGATCGGCATCCCGTGGGGCGCGCCTGTATTGCACCTCCCCACCTAGGGCCCGCCATCGTTAAAGCGGATTGTTACAGAGTTCGACTGGATGAGACCCGACTCACACATCGATTTGCCGCATGGGCACTCGGATCCTCAGCTGTCTCGGATCAGGTTTCAGCCTCGACCCGAGGATCGACTCGTTCCCGAATTAACCTTCAGGTGGCACGCGAGATCCACCTACCTGCGCCCTCCATAGAAGAGCAGCGCCGCATCGCCGACTTCCTCGACGCCGAAACCGCCCGCATGGACAAAACAATTGCAACTGCTCAACGCATGCGCGCAGTTCTGCGCGAACGCAAGTCTGCACACAGGGCACTGATTCTTCGAGGCGGTCACAAACTCGGGGGAAGACGCATCCATCCAATGCTCGGCGACTTGCCAGACGAATGGAAGGTTCTCCCTCTTAGGAGGCTGGTTCCGCGGATCGGCGTAGGAGTAGTCGTTGACCCATCGTCATATTTCGCAGACGAAGGGGTTCCCTTTCTCCACGGCGCAAATGTCCTCCCGGAAAAATTTCACCTTGCGGACGTTAAGCGCATTTCACTATCGGACAGTCGGAGGCTTTGGCGTTCCCAGCTATTCGAGGGTGACGTTGTCGTGGTCCGCGCAGGAGACCCGGGCCGAGCGGCAGTCGTAACCCGTGAACTTAACGGTGCTAATTGCGCTTCGGTTCTTGTTCTCAAAAAAGGCGAAACCCTGCTTCCCGGCTATCTCGCAGCATACTTCAACAGCGCACTAGGCACTGCGTATGTCGACTCTGTTCGCTACGGCGCCGCGCAAGAACAAATCAACGTATCTCACGTCGTCGACTTCATGGTGCCTGTACCATCGATTGATGAACAAAAAGAAATTCTTGCAGAATTGCATCGCTCTGCAGCGCCAGGAGTCATCATGGACCGACTTTTGGCAAAGCAATCCGCGGTCCTCGCCGAGCGGCGTCAAGCCCTGATCACCGCTGCCGTCACCGGCCAGATCGACGTGTCCACTGCCAGCGGACGAGGGATCGGGGAATGATCGCGCCATGAGTTTCGCCGCGGCCCATCGCACGATGCCGTTCATCACCCGTGTCCGAATTGAGAACTACAAGTCCATCGCTCATTGCGACGTGACTCTCGGCCAGTTCACCGTACTGCTCGGGCTGAACGCGGCAGGCAAGTCGAACTTCCTGGACGCCTTGCGCTTCGTCCGCGACGTGCTGGTGAACGGCCCGGACGTGGCCGTGTTGACGCACGGTGGGTGGGAAGGGGTGCTGCGCCGGGTCCCTGAACCGACGACCTCCTGCACGATTGGTCTGGAGTTTCACCTGCTGGCAATTACCCACGACAGGAGGCCCTGGGTGGGGCGGTACGAGATCACCCTCGCGCCGGCGACCGCCACCAGGGCTGGGCGAGATGCGGGGTCTGGTGTCCGTATCCAGCGTGAGTTCTGCGAAATGCGTCACCCCGGCGCCAAGGGCGGGATTGACGCCGAGCGATTCCTGGTGCGAGACCGCGCCGGAACGGGACGTCGTCAGAAGCTGCTGGAGCTTTCACGAAGGGCTGACACAGAGCCGTTCGGTGAACTACACGAGGCTCTCACGGAGATGTTCTTCTACAGCCCCGACCTGTCCAGCCTCCGTGAGGCCCGCCCCAACACCCCGACCGCCGGAGCACTCGGCGAAGACGGCAGCGATCTCGGCCCTGCCCTGGCCGCGCTCGGGGATCAGGAGCGTGACCGTATCTCGCAGTACCTGGGGGTGATCGTGCCCGGTGTCGTGGAGGCCGGTCCCACGGACCCCTCCGCCGACTACATCGCGGCGCGGATCAGCTTCGCCACCGACGGCGAGACCGAACCGCACGTCTTCCGGGCCGAGTCCATGTCGGAAGGCACTATCCGGGCCATCGGTCTGCTGACCGCACTCTTCCAGCCCGACGCCCGTGAAGGCTGGATGCCTCTCATCGCCGTCGAAGAGCCCGAGTTGGCACTGCACCCGCTCGCGGCAGGAGCCCTCTACGACGCGCTTACGGAAGCCAGCGAATACGTGCAGGTCCTCGCCACCACGCAGAGCGCGGAGCTGTTCGACCGCAAGGAGGCCGATCTGTCGGCCATCCGCGTGGTCGCCGCCGAGCACGGGGTCACGGTGATCGGCGAAGTGGACCCAGTGAGCCGGTCGATCGTGGCCGACGGCCTGGCCACCACGGCCGAACTGCTGCGCTCCGACCAGTTGCGCCCCGTCATCGAACCCCCAGCCCGACCGGACGAGCAGCCGGAGGGCGAGGAGTGAACCACCCGAGGGTCACGATCGCCTCCGTCGTCGAGGGCGAGGGCGAGATCAGCGCGCTGCCCGTACTCCTCCGGCGGCTGATGTACGAGGCGGAGATCTGGGACGCGGACATCCAGCCGCCCTTCCTGGTCGACCGTGGCCGACTCGTCCGGCCGGGCGGTCTGGAAGCCGCTGTGGAGGCCCAGGCTCGACGCGTACCCGCCGACCACCCGGGCGGCATCCTGGTCGTGATCGACGCCGACGACGACTGCCCGGCAAGCCTCGGGCCCTCGCTGCTGGCCCGCGCCGAGGCGGCCCGCCCGGACCGCCGCACAGCCGTCGTGCTGGCGAACCGGGAGTTCGAGGCATGGTTCCTCGCGTCGGCTTCCTCCCTCGGTGGCCGGGCGGGGCTCGCTCAGGAGTTGGAGGTCCCGGCCAACAGCGAGACGTTACGCGACTGCAAGGGCTGGCTGACCCAGCACCGGCGGGACGGGGTGCGGTACCGCCCACGTGTGGACCAGCCTGCCCTGACCCAGGACATGGATCTCGACCTGGCCCGCGCCAACTCACCGTCCTTCGACAAGTTCTGCCGCGACATCACCTATCTGGTCACCGGAAAACGGGGGGAATAGCCGCTCATGTCCGTCCACGACGAAGCAGCATTCGGGAACGCCATAGTCGCCGCCCTGCTGGAGCGCGGTTGGAGCGAAGGAAGCCGGTCGCACTACCAACCCCAACTCGGCCTGGACACCGCCCAGCTCTTCGATTTCATCGGCAAGACCCAAGCCGACGACTGGGCCGAGCTGATCGCCGTCTATGGAGGGGACGCCAACACCGCCCAGGCCGGGTTCGCCAAGCGCGTGGACCAGGCGATCGGAACCGACGGTGTGCTGGACGTACTCCGCAAGGGAGTGAAGGACCACGGCGTCCTGATCAGGCTCGCGTACTTCAAGCCGTCGCTCGTCGCATCGGACGCGGTCCTGGACGACTACCGGGCGAACCGCCTGACCTTCGTGAAGGAGTTGCAGTACGCGACGAAGCAGGCAGACAAGGGCAACGAGCTGGACCTCACCCTTTTCCTCAACGGAATTCCGCTCGCCACCGCCGAGTTGAAGAATGGCCTGACCCGTCAGGGGGCGGAGCACGCCAAGGAGCAGTACCGACTCAAGCGGGACCCCACTGAGCTGATCTTCGCACGACGCGTCATCGCGAACTTCGCCGTGGACACGGACGTCGTCTACGTGGCGCCCGAACTGCGCGGCAAGCTGACGCGGTTCCTACCGTTCAACACGGGATCGGAGGGCCCGGGGAAGCCCGGCGGCGCGGCAAATCCGGCGCCCACCGTCCCCGGGACGTACGCGACTTCCTACCTCTGGGAACAGATCTGGGAGCGGGACACCTGGCTTGACCTGATCGAGCGGTTCGTACACCTCAATAAGGAGAAGGGCCCGGACGGGCGGACACGCAAGAAGCTGATCTTCCCGCGCTATCACCAGTGGGACATCGTCAAGAAGCTCGCCGGCCATGCGGCCCGTCACGGCGCCGGTCACAACTACCTCGGCATGGCCTCCGCCGGCTCCGGCAAGTCGAACACCATCGGGTGGCTGGCGCACCGCCTGTCGTCACTGCACACGCCCATCGACCCCGACGAGATCGACCCCGACGCCCTGGCCGCCGGACTCAAGCCCGGTGCGCCCGTCTTCGACAAGGTCGTGATCATCACTGACCGCCGCAATCTCGACGCCCAACTGCGCGAGACCGTCGGCAGTTTCGAGAAGACGGCCGGTCTGGTCGTGAAGATCGACGAGAAGCACGGCGCGAAGTCCGACCAGCTCGCCAAGGCGCTGTCCCGCGAGACCGGAAAGATCATCACCGTCACGCTGCACACCTTCCCCGCCCTCATCGACTACCTGCGCCGCAACCCGACCGAGATCCAGGGCCACAACTTCGCGATCATCGTGGACGAGGCGCACTCCTCGCAGTCCGGTGACGCCGCCACGGCCGTGCGGGCGGCACTGCGTGACCTGGGCCTGGACTCGGACTCCGACGAGGCCGGGGCAACCGAGGTGGAAGCGGCGGCTGCCACCACCGAAGCCAGGCTCATCCGCAAGGCCACCCAGCGCAGCAAGGCCTCCAACCTCTCCTACTTCGCGTTCACGGCCACGCCCAAGGCCAAGACGCTCGAACTCTTCGGCACCGTGGACACCGTCAACGGCAAGCCGACGTACGTCCCCTTCCACACGTACTCGATGCGCCAGGCCATCGAGGAAGGCTTCATCCTCGACCCCCTGCGCACCTACGTCACGTACGACACTTACTGGAAGCTGGTGAACAAGAACCCGGCCGAGCGCGAGGTGGACCCGTCCAAGGCGAATCCCCTGCTCGCCCGGTACGCGCTCACGCACGACTCCACCGTGACGCAGCAGGCGCAGGTGATCGTCGAGCACTTCCGCACGCACACCGCCGGCCGGCTCGGCGGGCGCGCCAAGGCCATGGTGGTGACGGCCTCCCGGCACAGCGCCGTGCAGATGGCCCGTCAGATCAGGAAGTACGTCGGCGACCAGGCGTACGCCGACCCCGGCGTCCTGGTCGCGTTCTCCGGGAGCCTGACGTACGACGGCGAGGAGATCACCGAGCCGAAGGAGAACGGCGGCCTCGCCGAGTCCGCGCTGCCGAAGGCGTTCGCGTACACGCGCAAGGACGACAAGGCCGTACGCACCGGCGGGACGGCGACTCAGCGCGAGTACCGCATCCTGGTCGTCGCCGAGAAGTACCAGACCGGCTTCGACCAGCCGCTGCTCACCACGATGTACGTGAACAAGAAGCTCGCGGGCATCAGCGCCGTCCAGACCCTCTCCCGTCTGAACCGCACCGCTGACCGCAAGTCGCAGACGGACCTGGCCGTACTGGACTTCGTCAACGACGCCGAGGACATCAAGGAGTCCTTCCGCCCGTACTTCGAGGAGGCGAACACCCTTCCCTCCGACCCCAACCTCCTCTACATCGCGCAGAGCCAGGTCATGCAGCCCGACATTCTCGTCGAGGAGGAGATGCGGGAGTTCGCGGACGCCTATCTGGCGGCCGAGGCGAAGGCGGCAGGCTCGGTGGCCCGTTGGGAGAAGCTGCACGCCGAGCTGTACCGGCATCTCGGCCCCGCCGTCGAGCGGTTCACCGAACTGCTGGACCGCAAGGACGAGGCAGGCGACCCCGACGAGGAAGCCGCCGAGGCCGCCGAGCAGTTCCGCGCGGATCTCAACGACTACGTACGGAAGTACGGCTTCCTCTCGCAGATCGTGCCCTACCGCGACGCCGACCTCGAATGCCTCTACCTCTACGGCCGCCACCTGCTCAACCGCCTGCCGCGACGCGGAGACGGCGGCGTGGACATAGGGGACGTCGACCTCAGTCACCTGCGCATCCAGAAGACCGGCGAGCACGACCTCGCGCTGACCGCCGAGGGAGCGGCGGAGCTGCGCGGCTTCGGCGAAGGTGGGGGCGGTGCCAAGGAGCAGGAGAAGTCACTGCTGTCGGAGCTGATCGAGAAGTTCAACGACAAGTTCGGCACCGACTTCACCGATCAGGACGTGATCACACCGTTCTCGGAGGCGAAGGCGGACCCGAAGGTCCGCGCCGCCGCCGTCAACGACGAGGAGAACTTCGGTCTCGTCTTCGACGAGGTCTTCGAGGACAAGATGGCCGAACACATCGACACCATCGCCGACATGGGACGGCAGTACTTCAGCCACGACGACAGCTTCAAGCAGTCGCTCAACCAGAGTGCGCGCCGGGCTGCCTGGCGGATGATCCGCCGGGAGGAGAACATCGACGACGAGGCGGCCTGACCCGCCCGTCCGTCCGTCCGCAGGATCAACCACCCTGTTGGAAAGCGAGGCCCGCGACCACGGACGTCCCGCGCGTGTGGCGGGGCCAGACGGTCCAGGCGGCGGCGAGACTGTCGACGAGGATCAGACCCCGACCGCTCTCGGAGTCCGTTTCCGGGCGGGCCAGTTCGGGTTTGCCGACACCCGGGTCGGAGACGGCGAGCCAATAGTGTCCGTCGGCGGGCCAGAGGACGAGTTCGATGAGGTTCTCGTCCTCCCCGCAGGCACCGTGACGGATGGCGTTGGTGACCAGCTCGGAGGTCAACAGACAGAGGTCGTCGCCCAGGTGGGGGCGAAGGACGTACGGCAGCGATTCGGCGACGGCGTGCCGGGCCCGTCGCACAGAGGTGGGGTGGGCAGGAAAGCGCCAGTGGACAGGTACGAGGGGGATCTCGGGCATAGCGAACTCCACGGCTGTGTGAGGGGTTTGGGGTTGCCGGTGGCCTACCGCCCTGGTCGCGGGCACACCCGCCCCAGGGCGGACGGGCATGCTCGCACGGTGCGCTTCCGGCGTTGCGGTGTGTAACTTGCGCGATACTGACAGTAGAGCAGGCGGTGGTAAATTTTCCACGCACTCAAGAGAATTCACCACGGAGAGGTGAGGCGGCCCCAAGTGCGACCGGGCGGCCCCCGCCGGATGGAGAGAACCCCATGCCCCCGAGGACGACCCCCACGGAACAGCAAAAGCGACTGGGAAGTGAGCTGCGGCGCATCCGTACCGTGGCAGGCATGTCCGCAGAGTTCGCGGCGGGCCTACTGGGTGTGGACCGAGGCAAGATCTCCAACATCGAGTCAGGAGTCCGGGGTATCAACGCCGACCGCCTGCGCACACTGGCCTGCAACTGCGATGTGACCGATGAGGCATACGTCGAGGCGCTCATCACGATGGCCCAGGTGAGTACAGGCTGGTGGGAGCGCTATCGAGGCATCCTGCCTCAAGGCCTGCTGGACATCGCAGAAACGGAAAGCAACGCCGCACGCATGCGCGGTGCCAACACCGTGCACGTGCCGGGCATGCTCCAGACATCGGAACAGGCGATGGCCATCTTCCGAGCCGCGGTCCCTGCCCTGCCCGAGCACGAGGTTGCCCTGCGACTCGCGCTGCGTTCGGAACGCCAGCAGGTGATCACCGGCGACACCGCGATCCCGTACGTCGCTGTCATCCACGAGGCCGCACTGCGGATGCAGTTCGGCGGTACCGACGTGGCCCGTGCCCAGTTGGGGTACCTGCTGGAGGTCTCCGAGCGGGACAGCGTCACCGTGCTCGTCCTCCCCTTCGCCCACGGCGCCTTCCCTGGAGCCGGACAGACCGTCGTCTACATCGAAGGACCCGTATCGCAGCTCGATACAGTGCAGGTGGACAGCTCCCACGGACCCACCTTCCTTCACGCCGAAGGGCAGTTGGCGAAATACCGGGCACAACTCGATCTGTTGGAAGGTCTGGCACTGCCGCCAGAGCAGTCCCGAGATTTCATTCGTGAACTCGCACGCCAACTGTGAGGAGCACCAGTGCCCGACATCACCTGGGAAAACCCCTTCTGCGCCGAGGGAAGCTCCTGCTTCCGCCTCGGAACCGACGCCGACGGCAACGGCTACATAGCCGTCAACGGCCAGGAGGACCGATATCTCACCGACTCCCTCGAAGCCCTGCGCACCCTCATCACCGACATCAAGGCCGGCAAGGCCGACCACCTGCTGTAACCCCTGCCGCGCGCCCCGCCAATAGGTACCGTGTACAGCGATCGACTGACATGGCATCAGGACGACGGGGGCGCAACGCGTGTCGCAGGCAAGGAGAATCGGCGAGCAGGGCCGCTACGAGCTGATCGAGGTGATCGAGTCCGGCGGTATGGGCACGGTCTGGCGCGGCTATGACGCTGTCCTCGACCGGGAGATCGCGGTCAAGCTCATCCGGCCCGACGTCATCTCGTCGCCCGCGCAGGCGAAGGAGTTCACCCGCCGCTTCGAACGCGAGGCGCGCGTCACCGCAAGAATCGGGCATCACGGAGTGCCCCAGGTATTTGACGCGGTATTGGACGAGGCGTCGTACGACCGGCTGTACCTGGTGATGGAGTACGTGCGCGGGATCTCCCTGCGCAGGCTGCTCACGAGTGCGGAGGACGGAACGACCGCGCGGCTCCCGGTGAGTTGGGCCGCGTCGATCGCGGCACAGATCTGCACCGTCCTGTCGTACGCGCACGCCATCCCGGTCGTGCACCGCGACCTGAAGCCGGACAACGTCCTGATCGCCACGGACGGCACGGTCAAAGTGCTGGATTTCGGCATCGCGAAACTGCTGGGCACGGACGTCACCCGGCTCACAGCCGCCGGCGACCGGATCGGCACCAGCCGTTACATGCCGCCCGAGCAGATCGACAACGCGCAGATCACACCACTCAGCGACCTCTACGCGCTCGGCTGCGTGCTGCACGAACTCCTCGCCGGAGAGCCGGTCTTCAGTGGCGACAACGAATACCAGCTCCTGTACCAGCACATGGACGTACCGCCGAAGCCGCTCCGCACCCTGCGGCCCGAGGTGCCTGAGGACCTGGAGGCGCTGGCCCTGGACCTGCTGGCCAAAGTGCCCGAGCAGCGTCCGGCCGACGCGTACGCGGTGTACGAGCGTTTATCGCCGCACCTGCCGCAGCCGGGATCGGCGGCTGTCCCCGTGACACTCACCGAGGCCGGCTCCCCTTCGGTGGTTCCCGACCCGACAGTGGTCTACCGGCAGCCGAACGCACCCCTGCGACGGACCACGACGCCCGCACCCTCGCCCGGGCTGGTGGCTCCCGTACCGGTCCCGGCGCGCGTCGACACTGCGCTGCGGGATGCGATCCGGGACGCCTACGCCAGGTCCGCGGACCTGGCCGGGAGCGGGCGGTTCGCCCAGGCCGCGGACATCCTCAAGGCGGTGATCGCCACGGCGGCCACCGCCCTCGGTGCACACAACCCCCGTGTACTCGGTCTGCGGCGACAGCGCGCGGCGGTCCTCATGGCCGGCGAGGACTTCCGGCGTGCCTTGCCGGAGTTCGACGCACTGGCCGCCGTCTACGCCCGTACGGCGGGACCGGCCGACGAAAGCACGCTGGAGTGCCGTCGGCACGCCGCCCACTGCCGGGCCAACCTCGGCCAGGCCACCGCCGCCCTGCGGGAGTTCCAGGAGGTTCTGGAGGTCGTGTCCGACGCGGACGGGGACGCCTCCGAGACCGCTCTCGACCTGCGGCGCAGCATCGGCATTCTCCTCTTTTCCGAGGGTCGCCGCACCGAGGCCGAGGGCGTCCTCGACGCCCTCCACGAGGACATGTGCGTCCTCCTCGGCGAGGACCACGAGGAGACCCGCGAGATCGCCGACCTCCTCGCCCGGCTGCGCGGCCCGGAGGGACCACGCCTTCACTGACGTCCTGCGGGTGCCGTGCGCACGCCGTCAGGCCTCGTCCTCGTCCTCGGCCTCTTCGCTGTGGATGCGCTGAGCCAGATCCCACAGGCTCAGGCCATCCGACTGGAACCAGCGAGCCGTTCCCTGGTTGGCCACGGGCCGCTCGTCCCAGTCTGCGTCCGCCCACATCTTCGACACCAGTCCGGACGGCGAGTACTGCTGCTCGTCGTACGCCCACAGGATCGGTTTGGTCCGGTGATTGACCCAGGTCGCCTGACGTCGCCTTTCGTCTTCGACGAGCCACTCTTCCATGGCGTCACGTTCGGGCTCGTTCAGAGCTACGTACTGGAGGGGAGCTCCGTCCTTGATGGCCCGGCGGTCGACCAGGAGCGGCACGGTGTTCGGGCGACGCGGCTTGCGCTCCTTCGCGGGAGGTGCGGGAACGGCGACGCCATCGGCCAGGTCACCGAGGACATGTTTCGCGAGCTCCCGGCATGTCTCCGCTCTCTGGAAGGCGGTCCTGATCTGGGGACGCGGCCCATGACGAGTGACGATCTGGTGCGTCAGGCGACGCACCAGATCCGGTACGAGGGCGGGGATCTTCTCCATGACCTCGCTGTCCCAGTCGAAGTCGGGGTCGTCGATACTCGTGGCACCAAGATGCTGGAAGAGCAGGTGGGTGACGAGAAAGCCACCGTGCTCGGTGGTCGCAGCCTCCCGGCTGTTCTGCCCACTGCCCAGTTCGTAGACCGCGCTCCGTGCCGCGCGCAGCGTGAGCACGGAGCGCCACACCTTCTGCGGCGAGGGTTCGCGTTTGAACAGCAGGGTGTGACTGCCCGTGGGGCCCTGCTCCCAGAGGTTCTCCGTGGAACTGGCGGCCCGGGCGGCCTGTTCCGCGTCCGGGTGCAGGCACGCTAGTGCGAGAGCGAGTTCGTCCAGTGAACAACCGGTCTCGGGCGCGGCGACCGGCTCGCCGCGCTTGATCACGTACTGCTTGCGCAGTTCGGCGCGCAGGTTGGCCTTGATCGCCTGGTGCACGGGTTCCAGCGCGATGTGATCGCGCTGCTCGATGGCGTTCTGCCGGTTCGCCGCCTGCGAGACCTGCACGCCGAATTTCCGGTCTTCGTGCGTGTTGATGACCTTGATGCTCAGGGTGGCGTGGGCCGCGGCCTCGCCGTCGTCGTGCATGGCCCTGGCGACAGCCCGTACCGTCTGAGCGCCGTTGACGATGCTCGCCCCCGTCACGGTGAGAGTGGTCGGCCTGCTCTGCGGTGCCTTGGCGCTGTCGTGCTTCGCCGTGAGCGAGTTGCAGATCATGGTGATGCCGTTGTTCAGGTGCCAGAATCTCGTGGGATCGGACGTAAGGGTCTGACCGATCTCCGCGTTCGTGA
Source organism: Streptomyces rhizosphaerihabitans (assembly GCF_025399795.1). Classification (GTDB taxonomy): domain Bacteria; phylum Actinomycetota; class Actinomycetes; order Streptomycetales; family Streptomycetaceae; genus Streptomyces; species Streptomyces rhizosphaerihabitans. Next base: position 24,661 of record NZ_JAODTZ010000050.1, read on the forward strand.
CGGTGGTCCCGAGCGGGGCCCGGAGATTCTGCTCGAACAGGCCGGTACCGTGCGTCTCGTACCACTCGGCGACACTCTCGGCGGAGACCGTGCCCTGGTAGGCCTCGAGCGGTCCCTTCTGCTGGTACCAGTCGTCAAGGCGTACGTCCAGACGGATCGGCTTCGGCCGGAGATCCGCGTGGATCTGGTCATGGAAGTCTGCGGCATACAGCACTTCGACGCTCATGCGGGCGCCGTGCTTGTTGAACTCGTCGAGAGCGTTGTCGAGAACCTCGCGTGCGGGCGGAGAGGGCTCCACAGTGCCCATCAGCGCGATGACCAGAGTGGCTCTCTCGTTGATGATGAACGGCCTGGCCTCCAGGGCGAGCGCGCCAGCACGCTGGTTGAACTGGTCGTACAACTCGTTCTCGATACGGTTCAGGCCGTCCACCATCGCCTTGGCGGCGCCCACGTCGAGGGTCGCCGTGCCCTTGTCGCTCCACTTCGCCTGGACGAGCAGAGCCTGTCGGCTCTCCGGCAGGGGGGCGATGGCGTCCATTCCCTGGTCCGCGATGCCGTCCGTGACGAACCGGGCCGCCTCGGCCACGCTGCATTTGGCCACGCGTCGTACCGCGAGGGCTGCGAGGGCTCGGGAGAGGAAACGCTGTTCGTAGTTGTCGCCTCGGAAGTGGGCGATGTCGCTGTCGTCTATCACCCCGTCGAATGTCTCGTGCAGCTGCTCGCGGACCTGCGTGACCGGGCGAGGTGTGTCCGCCCCCGAGGTGGCCATGGATGGTTGCCTTCCTATTGGTGGTGTCCTGTTGATGGCCTACGCCCGCGTCTAGATCCCTGAGCCGTTGCCGCGCTGCCGGAGGCTGAAGTCCACGACCACCAAAGCAACACCGGCCGTCTCGATCGTGGCCTCCACCCAGTCCAGGGCCGCTTCGAAGGGCACCCCGCTCGCGCCGAACCAACCGTCGCGCACCAGTTGGGCGAAGTGGGTCGGTACCAGGTGGCGGGTGAGCGCGCCCGCGGAAGGGCCTGGGAGACCTGGTTCCGCCGCGGCCGAGATCGCTGCGGCGACCTGGTCGTAGGGGTAGATCGCACCAGGGCTCGTCCGGTGCAGAGCAGCGGTGAAGGGCACCTGCTCATGAATACGGAGAAAGAGAGGGTCGTACAGCAAGCTGTAATCGTCAGCGGTCCGCCGGTCGCGCCTCGGCAGGCGGTGAACACGGCTGTGGAACTCGTCCAGACCGTGCCGGGCGTCGGGCGAGAAGAGCCCGTTCGGGCCGGGACGCACGTAGCGCAGCATGACGAGCGTCCCGGTGCCGACGTGGTAGTAGTAGGCGTCGAGGGAGCCCTCCCCACCGTCCACCACCCACCGATCGGTTATCGACGTGGCTTCGAAGTCATAACTTCGGTTGCCTCCGCGACTCGCGAACGCTCGAACGACGGTCTCACCGATGCCGCTGAACCTCGTCGCCGCCCGCCCGCGGATGTCGTCGAGCATCGGCTGGACCGCAGTCCCGACAAGCCCTCTGATAAAGGCTGCCCGGGCGGCTGTCCTGTCCCAGAGACGTACCGCCGAGAAGTCGTCAGGGGTAGCCATCCCGGATATCTTGGCGAAGAGCAGAAGAGCGTCACGCTCATCACGCCAGCGGAGCTCCCCCTCGCTCCAGCCTTCGGATTCGTCGAGCAAAGGCATCAGCCTTTGGACTTCGGCCTCGGCATCAGGGGAGATCTGCCGGAGATTGGCGAACACGGTGTCTGCGCCGACCGTGACAGGACCGCTTTCCGGTAACGACTTGAAGAGTGCGACGTCTCGCTCACCGCCGGCGCACCAGAGCCCTGAGACAGGCACCAGGCCTTGAAGCCTTCGCGCACGGGTGACGATGACCTTCCGGTCTCGGTCGGTCTCATGAGCAGGGCGTACGACACCCAGCCCCCAGATCCGTTCCGGCTGCTCCTCGCCACCTTCTCCACCCTGCTGTTCGGCAGGAGCAAGCAGGATCGCGAGGTGCGACTTGGCCTCGGGCCAGTCACGACAGGGTTGGGAGTAGGACCTTTCCTTGGTGTGGTCGGCATCGAGCAGACGAAGTAAGTCACTGTCAGGGCGCAGAATCGCCAGCCGCGGCGATCGCGCCGAAGACGGGAAATTTACCCGCCTTGGTTGTGCGAATGTCATCCACTCCCCCGAACCGCCTGCCACCACACCGAGCCAGGCTCAGGGGGATGGTAGCGCGCCAGCGCCGGCTTACACGTCCCCAGTTCTCGCCGCCCCGGCCAACTCCGTTACATATTCGCCCAGTTGCTCAGGACCAAGCCGCCTGACTCACCTATTGCCTGACGCCCGGTCAACGGTGCGCGGGTCGCTTTCCCCCGCGTCAAACGGTCCACCCTGGAAACGACGTTGTCCCGCAAGGTCGTCGAGCCGATCACCGAGGCTTTCGGCCGCCACTCCGCAGTCCTCGGCCTGCATGGGACAAGTACGCCATCGACGCAATGCCCGGCTCCGCCGCCCTCGCCGCACGTCCCCAGGTCCCCCGCCCCGCCCCGCCCCGCCCCGGAAATCGAACCTCAGCCAAGCCGGGACGGGACATTCACCGGAATCTGTACTAGAATCTGTACAGAATCGAGCCTCTATATGGGTACGGTGACAGTATGGAGATCCCTCAGGTCGTGACCGTCAGCGATGCGCGCGCGAGACTGTCGCGAATCCTGACTGACCTGTCAGAGTCCGGCGCGGATGCCGACCCGGTCCTGATCGGCGCCCACCGCAAGCCCCAGGGCGTCCTCCTGTCCGTCGATGCCTTCGAGGCGCTGAGCGGCCGAGCGGCACGGCGTGCGGCCGTCGCCTCGGCCACCGGCTCCATCGAGGCTGAGGGGCTCCATGCCTCCGATGCCTCCGATCGCGACACCGAGGCGTACGTGAAGGGCGATCTCGACGCGGACACTCTTGTCGCCCGCGCGATCGCCCGCCACCGACAGACTTCGGAGCGACGGGCAGGGTGAACGATCCGTACGCCATGCCCAACGGCGTGCTGCGCAACAAGCTCGGTATCACCGACCATCAGCTGCTCGCGGCAGCGGAGGCGGACATCACCCGGGCACGCCTCGCCATGCTCGCCGAACGCCCCCTACCAGGCGCGTACGACCTCGGCCATCTCCAAGCGTTCCATGCCGCGGTCTTCGGTGACATCTATCCGTGGGCAGGCGAGTTACGCACCGTGAACATCGCCAAGCGCACACCGTTCTGCCCGGCGAGAAACCTGGTGCCCTACGCCGGAGAGGTCTTCGGCCGTCTCGCCTCGTCCGGTCACCTACGGGATCTCCCCCGGCGAGAATTCGTCATCCGACTTGCCGCGCTGTACGGCGACTTGAACGTCCTCCACCCGTTCCGCGAAGGCAACGGCCGCACCCAGCGGGCGTTCCTGACCCAGCTCAGCACCGACGCGGGCTACGACCTGAACTGGTCGACCCTGGACCCTCGGCGCAACGAGGACGCCTCGGTAAAGAGCTTCCTCGGCGACAACAGCCTGTCGGAGCGGCTACTGGACGAACTCATCACCTTCACAGGGTGACGAAGCCGTCTCCCCGCCGGCAGGCGCGACGCCTGGTGTCAATCCCCTCGGACTGTGGAGATCTTCTGTCCTACCGGGAGCCCCGTTGCCATGTCCCGAGATCATCTGGCGCATCATCAGAACGGGGCGAATCTCCCCATGCACCCCAGGGCCCTACGCACCCAAAAACCACCACCAGTACGGCGCCCACCAGCGCTAATGCACTAAATCACCGGCATTGCTCTGACCTGCGTTCCTTCTGGTCAGAAACCCTGAGCGGCAGACGAGTCGGGCTGTACGCCGGGTTCTGTCGCCCGGCTGCCTCGCGGCGGCCGGGGAGACGGCCATCCATCTAGGGCCGGCGTTGCCGCCGGCCTCGTGCGGTCTACCCGCGGACTCGGGCGGGCAGCCCTCGAACGTCCGCGCAGAGCCGCCTTCTCTTCCGGGAAAGCGGCCCCTCTTGACCTTGCTCCGGGTGGGGTTTACCTAGCCGCCTGAGTCGCCTCAGGCGCTGGTGGTCTCTTACACCACCGTTTCACCCTTACCGGGAACCGGAGTTCTCGGCGGTTTACTTTCTGTGGCACTGTCCCGCGGGTCACCCCGGGTGGCCGTTAGCCACCACCCTGCCCTGTGGAGCCCGGACGTTCCTCGGGAAGGTCCACAAGAACCTCCACGCGGCCGTCCGCCCGGCTCGTCTGCCGTGTCGACCATGGTACCGGGCGGACCGGACGCCGAGGACCGGCAGTCGCCGTGGCCAGGACCGAGCCCGCCAGGATGAGGGCGAAGGCGGCGAGGATTCCGGAGGTCAGGCGTTCGTCCAGGAAGACGGCTCCCGCCGCGACCGCGACCGCCGGATTGACGTACGTGATCACCGTCGCCCGGGTCGGGCCCGCCTCCTTGATCAGTTCCAGGAAGGCCACGAAGGCGACGGCCGTGCAGATGACGCCCAGGCCCGCGAGGGCGGCCAGGACCTGTCCGGAAGGTATCGCGTCCGGCCGGGTGGCCGCCGCCGCCGGGGCGTAGACCAGCGCCGCCAGGGCCAGGCAGGGGGCGGTGAGGTGGAGCGACGGCACGTCCTTGAGGTGGCGGGCCACGATGACCGGCGCGGTGGCGTAGCCGACGACCGTCAGCAGCACCTCGACGAGCGAGCGGGCGTCGCCGCCGGTCAGGTGCGGGGCCGTGAGGACCGCGACGCCGGTCAGGCCGAGCGCGAGGCCCGCGATCCGCCGCGCGCCGAGCCGTTCCGTGTCGCCGAAGAGGCGGGCAGCGGCCACGCCGATGATCGGCACCCCGGCGATCAGCAGGCCCGCGGTGGAGCTGGACAGATGGCGTTCGGCGTCCGTCAGGGTCCACCAGGGGACCATGATCTCGATGATCGCGAAGGCCAGCATCGGGCGCCAGTGGGCCCGTACGGTCCGTGTCAGGCCGCCCTGACGGATCGCGAAGGGGAGCAGCAGCGCGGCGCCGACCGCGCAGCGCGTGAACACCACCACCGACGGGGACACCTCGTCCACCGCCACTTTGATCATCAGGTAGGGGATGCCCCAGACCACTCCCATCAGGGAGAACAGAAACCAGCCGCGTGCAGTCATGGCGGCAGTCTCGGTCACCGCGCGGTGGGGCGTCTTGAACGCTGTTGCGCTCCGGCGCCGGTGACGTGACCGTCTGCCTTACGGCGACGGGAACACGCTCGCGCGGTACGCCGCCGGTGTCACCCCCAGCACCCGGCGGAACCAGCGTGTCAGATGCGCCTGGTCCGCGAAGCCCACGATCCCGGCGACCTCGGCGGGCCGCAGTCCGGACTCCAGGAGGCGGCGGGCCCGGTTCACCCGGTGCTGGGCCAGCCAGGCGTACGGCGGTATCCCCATCGTCGTACGGAAGGCGCGCAGGAGCTGGTAGCGGGACAGGCCGAGGTCCGTGGCGAGGGAGGCGAGGGAGGGCGGGTCCTGGAGTTCGTCGGCGAGGCGGTCCCGTACGGCGTCGGCTATGTGCGCGGCGCCCGGGATCTCGTCGCGGTCCGGGCGTGCCGTGGAGTGGCGCCGGGCCAGCGCGGCCAGCAGCCACGGGAAGCGGGACTCGGCCTCCAACGGGTCGGGGCAGGCGCTCAGTTCGGTGTGCGCGGCGCGTAGCGCGGCGGCGAGTCGGGGGTCGTCGAGGAGGGGTTCACGGAAGTGCGGGAGGCCGCCGACGGCGCCCTCGGAGAGCAGGGACGGCTCCGCGTACAGGGCCCGGTAGGCGTAGCCGTCGCAGGCGGCCGGACCGCCGGTGTGCATCTCGCCGGGGGCCAGCACGACGATGGACCCCGGGCCGGTCCGGATGTGGCCACCCCGGTAGTCGATGATCTCCGAGCCGCCGACGCAGACGCCGATGGTGAACTCGTCGTGGGCGTGCGGGGCGTAGCGGTGCTGGTCGAAGCGGGCGGTCAGCAGATCCAGGGGCCGGCCGTCCCGACCGAGGAAGGCCCGGGTCCAACGGGCCTCTTCTTTCGCAAGGCCCTTCGCGGGGCCCGTTACGGATCCCGTTGCGGATTCCTTCACGGACGCGGTCGCTCCACGCAGTACGGGCACCGTCGGCCCCCGCCGTACGGTCCCGGTCGCCTCTCCCCGTCCGGCCATGGCCGCCTCTCCCCCTCGCCGCCGCGTTTGTGCGGTCGCTCCCAGGAGGTGAACACGCGCGTCCCCCGTTTCCATGCCTGCGTTCGTTCCCGGGATCAAGCGGGTGCGAACTGCACCTTCGCCGTTCCGGGGTCCGCCTGGGTGAGCCGGACCCTCAGGCGTTCGCCCAGGGGCAGCTCCGTCGTGCCGCCCGCGATCCGGGCGAAGACCGCCGGGGACTCCAACTGCACGGTGCCGACCGTCGGTTCGTGCTCCTGTACGTCCACCACGCAGGCCTCGAAGAGGTCACCGACCCGGTCCTTGAGCAGCGCGGCCTCGACGATGTCGACGCACTCGCGCTCGACGGTGCCCGCGCGCCTGCTGCCCTGCGCCATCTCCTTGGGCAGGGCGTCGAGGGCCGCGAGGACCCACTCGGGAGACGGCCGACCGGCGGCGGCCGCGAGGCAGATCTCCGAGGTGTAGCGGTCGACGAGCCGGCGCAGCGGGGCCGTGCAATGGGCGTAGGGCGCGGCGACGGCGGCGTGCGCGGTGACCTCGGGGAGCGCCCCGTCCCGGAAGACGGTGTACCCGGCGCCGCGCAGCAGCGTCGTGCATTCCTGGAGGAAGGCGGCGTGGTGCGGCCGGTGCGGGTCGAGGGAGCGGATGAGCTGCGCGTACGAGACGTGGTGCGGCCAGTCGATGCGCAGGGCCCGCGCGGTACGGCGCAGCCGTCCGACCGCCCCGTCCGGCGCGGCGGGCAGCGTCCGCAGCACTCCCGTGCCGTGCGCGAGCATCAGGTCGGCCGCCGCCATCCCGGTGAGCAGGGAGATCTGCGCGTTCCAGCCGTCGGCGGGCAGCGGGGCCCGGTAGACGAGTTCGTACGTCCCGTCCTTCTCGACGATCTCCTGTTCGGGCACGTTGAGCGAGATACCGCCGCGCTCGACCTCCAGGGCCTCGCGCAGTCTGCCGATGACCTTGAGCAGGGCGAGCGGTTCCTCCGCCGTGCCCGCGTCGATCTGCCCCTGTACCCCCGTGTAGTCCAGCTTGGCGCGACTGCGGACCAGGGCGCGGCGGACGCCGGTCGTCTCCGTACGGCCGTCCGGGTCGAGGTCGATCGTCCACAGGACGGCCGGGCAGGTCTGGTCCGGGAGGAGGCTCGCGGTGCCCTCCGAGAGCTGGGGCGGGTGGACGGGGACCTTGCCGTCAGGGAAGTAGAGGGTCACCACGCGCCGGTGCGCCTCGGCGTCCAGGGCTCCGCCGGGCGCCACGAAGGCGGCGACGTCGGCGATGGCGTACTGGACGCGGTAACCGCCCTTTTCGCGGCGTGACAGGTGCATCGCCTGGTCGAGGTCGTCGGACGTGGGCGGGTCGATGGTGAAGAGGGGGATGTCCGTCGCGTCGTCCGAGGGCAGGCGGGGTGGCCGCCCGGCCTCCGCGAGGACCTCGGCCGGGAAGCTCTCGGGCACACCGAGTTCGGTCCGCAACGCGCCGAGGGCGGCTCGCAGCGGAGCCTCCGGTGCTCCGGTGACGCGGACGTGACGGCGAGGCATGGGTCGAGCGTAGGCCGGGGCCGACCGTTGAGCACGCCGAGCCGAGCAGCGGAACCGGGCGGCGAAAGCGGCTCGGTCGTACCCCGTAGGCTGGCGCCCGGCCATATCCACCGTGAGGAGAACCAACCGTGCTCGTGCTGCTGCCGCCCTCCGAAGGCAAGGCGCCCTCCGGCCGGGGAACCGCGCTCAAGCCGGAGTCGCTGTCCCTGCCGGGTCTCACGGAGGCGCGCCTGGCGGTCCTCGACGAGCTGGTCGAGCTGTGCGTGGCCGACGAGGAGAAGGCACGTGAGGTCCTCGGACTGAGCGAGGGCCTGCGCGGCGAGATCGCGAAGAACACGGAACTGCGGACCGCCGGTACCCGCCCGGCCGGGGAGATCTACACGGGGGTCCTGTACGACGCCCTGGACCTGGCCTCGCTGGACACCCCGGCCAAGCGGCGCGCGGGCCGTTCGCTGCTTGTCTTCTCCGGGCTGTGGGGCGCGGTACGGGTGACCGACCGGATCCCCTCGTACCGCTGCTCCATGGGCGTGAAGCTGCCGGGCCTCGGGGCGCTGGGCGCGCACTGGCGTACGCCGATGGCCGCCGCGCTCCCCGAGGCCGCGGGCGACGGGCTCGTGCTGGACCTGCGGTCCTCGGCGTACACGGCGGCGTGGAAGCCCAAGGGCGAGGTCGCGGAACGGACGGCGACCGTACGGGTGCTGCACGCGCAGATGGTGAACGGGGTCGAGAAGCGTTCCGTCGTCAGCCACTTCAACAAGGCGACGAAGGGCAAGATCGTCCGCAGCCTGCTCACCGCGAGTGCGACGCCGAAGAACCCGGCGGAGCTGGTGGAGGCGCTGCGGGACCTCCGGTACACGGTGGAGGCGGAAGCCCCCGGCAAGGCGGGCAGGCCGTGGGCGCTCGACGTGGTGGTGAAGGAGATCCACTGAGCCACCCGTGACGTTGCAACATGCGCAACGACCTTTGCGCATGTTGCATACCCCGGGCAGGATGTGGGCATGGCTTCGTCATCGCCCTCGTCTCCGCATGCCTCCGTCCTGGATCTCGCGCCCGTCGTCCCCGTCCTCGTGATCGCGGACGCCGCTGACGCGGTGCCGCTGGCGCGGGCGCTGGTCGCCGGCGGACTGCCCGCGATCGAGGTGACACTGCGGACCCCGGCGGCGCTCGGCGCGATCCGGGCCATCGCGGCCGAGGTGCCGGACGCGGTGGTGGGCGCGGGCACGGTCCTGACGCCGGAGCACGTGGCCGAGTCGGTGGCGGCGGGCGCCCGCTTCCTGGTCAGCCCCGGCTGGACGGACGTACTGCTCGACGCGATGAAGGCGTCCGGAGTGCCGTTCCTGCCGGGGGTGTCCACCACCTCGGAGGTGGTGGCGCTGCTGGAGCGCGGGATACGCGAGATGAAGTTCTTCCCCGCGCAGGCCGCGGGCGGCACGGCCTACCTGAAATCACTGGCGGGGCCCCTCCCGCAGGCGCGGTTCTGCCCGACGGGAGGCATCGGCCCCGAGTGTGCGCCGGACTACCTCGCACTTCCCAACGTAGGCTGTGTAGGCGGCAGTTGGATGCTTCCGGCCGACGCGATCGCCGCACGGGACTGGCGCCGGGTGGAGGACCTGGCACGGGAAGCGTCGGCACTGCGACGTTAGCCGCAGCCCACTCCCACACCCGCTCTCACTCCCACACCCGCTCCCGCTCCCGCTCAGTTCACGCGGATGACCACCTTGCCGAAGGCCGCGCCGCTCTCGTAGTACCGGAAGGCCTCCCGCACCTCGTCGAAACCGAGGACACGGTCCACGACCGGGCGCGTCCCGTGCAGCTCCAGCGCCCTGTTCATGGACTCGAAGTGCGCGCGGCTGCCCACGAAGACCCGGCGGATCGTGGCCAGACTCGCCGCGTAGGCCGCGTTGGAGATCTCGATACCGTTCCTGCGAGGGTTGCCGGTGATCAGGAGCACGACCTGGCCGTAGAGCGCGGCGGCGCGCATCGACTGCTCGATGGTGTCGGGCCCGTTCGTCTCGACGACGAGGTCTGCGCCGCGACCGCCGGTCAACTCCCTTACGGCGAGGCCCCATTCCGGGTTCTCGGCGTAGTTGACGACGTGATCGGCTCCGAGGGCCTTGAGGCGGTCCGCCTTGACCTCGCTCGATGTCGTCGCGATGACCTCGGCGCCCAGCATCTTGGCGAACTGCACGACGAACAGGGACAGCGCGCCGGCGCCGAGGGTGAGCACGGTCTGGCCGGGGGTCAGCGGCTCGCCGCCCGTCAGGGACTGCCAGGCGGTCACCCCGACGCAGGGCAGACAGGCCGCCTCCTCCCAGGTCAGATGGCCCGGAACGCGCACCGCGGCCTCCTGGCCCAGGCAGGCGTACTCGGTCAGCATGCCGTCGAGGGTGGCGCCTGGCTGGTCGAACCGGTCGGGGGTGATCCGGCCGTCCAGCCAGTTCGGGAAGTACGTGCCAGCCACCCGGTCGCCCACCGCGAACCGGGTCACCTCCGCCCCCACCGCCACGACCTCCCCCGCTCCGTCGCTCAGCGGGATCACGTCCGGCACGGCCTTCAGCGGGTAGGTCCCCTGCAGAATCAGCAGGTCACGCTTGTTGAGGGAGACCGCACGGACCCGGACGAGGATCTCGCGGGGTCCCGGTTCGGGCCGGGCCGACTCGCGCGGGACGATCCCGTCGACGGTGCCGGGCGTTTCGAGGTGGTAGGCGCGCATGTCCGCTCCCTGAGTGGGCTCCCGAGTGGATGCGCCCATGCTGTTCGCAGCGGGAGCTCCGCTCAATTCCCGGCAAGGTATGACGAGTGCTCGCGTGCCGCTGTCGTACCCGTGACGTACAACTGATCGCATGACGACGGGTACCTCCACCGAACCCCCTCCCTTCGCCCGGGAGCTGCTGCGCTGGCGGCACGCGCGCCGGGTGAGCCAGCTGGAGCTCGCCTCCCGCGCGGGCACGACGCAGCGGTACGTCAGTTTCATCGAGCGCGGGCGTTCGGTGCCCGGCAGAGAGATCGTGATCCGGCTCGCCGAGTCGCTGGGCCTGACCCTGCGGGAGCGCAACGCGCTGCTCCTGGCGGCCGGTTACGCGCCCGCGTTCACCGAGTCGTCGCTCGACGCGGCCGCGCTGAAGCCCGTACGGGAGGCGCTGGACAGCATCCTCGAAGGGCATCTGCCGTATCCGGCAGTGGTGGCGGGACCGCGCGGTGAACTCGTCGCGGCCAACGCGGCGTTCGACGTCCTGACCGAGGGGGCCGCTCCCGAGCTGCTGGAGCCACCGGTGAACGTGCTGCGGCTGGCCCTGCATCCGCGCGGGATGGCGTCACGGGTGGTGAACCTGGACGCCTGGGGACAGCACATCGTGGAGAACCTGCGGGCCCGGTCCCTGCGCAGCCCCGATCCACATCTCGACGCGCTGGTGGAGGAGTTGGCGGAGTACGTTCCGGCGAGCGAGCCCGGCGCGGACTACCTCGGATTCGCCGTGCCGCTGCGACTGCGGTGCCCGGAGGGCGAGTTGAGACTGCTCACCACGCTCACGTCGTTCGCGACCGCGGTGGACGTCACGCTCGCCGAGCTCCATCTGGAGGCGTTCCTCCCGGCGGACCGGGAGACCGCCGGGATCCTTCGCGACCGCGCCGCCCGGCGCGGCTGACCAGCATCCCGCTCAGCGCAGATGTGAGGTGTCGTTGAACAACCGGACGCTCGCGTTGCCGTCCGCGTAGTACGCCACCGCCGAGATGGACGCCGCCGACAGTTCCATCCGGAACAGGGACTCCGGCGGGGCGCCGAGAGCCAGTCGTACGAGTGTCTTGATCGGGGTGACGTGGGTGACGAGCAGGACCGTGCGGCCCGCGTAGGAGGCGATCAGCTTGTCGCGGGTGGCCGCCATGCGGTGCGCGGTCGCGGCGAAGCTCTCGCCGCCGCCGGTCGGTTCGGCCTCCGGCGAGGCGAGCCAGGCGTTCAGGTCGTCCGGGTGGCGTTCGCGCACCTCGTCGAAGGTCAGCCCCTCCCAGGCACCGAAGTCCGTCTCGCGCAGGCCGTCCTCGATGACGACGTCGAGGCCGAGCCGGGCGGCGACGGCCCCCGCGGTCTGCCGGGTCCGGGCCAGCGGGGAGGACACGATCTCCTGGATGGTGCCGCGCGCCGCCAGCGCGGCGGCGACCCGCTCCGCCTGCTCCCGGCCCGCGTCGGACAGCGACGGATCGCTGCCGCCGCTGCCCGAGAACCGCTTCTGCGGGGTCAGCGCGGTCTCGCCGTGCCGCAGCAGGACGAAGGTGGCGGGGGCGCCCATGTCGGGGGCGGCGCTCCAGCCGGTGGTGGGTGCGGTGGTGGCCACGTTCTGCGCGGCCCGCACATCGTTCTCCGACTTCACGGCCCGCCCGTCGGTCGCCGACTTCGCGGCCCGCCCGGCGTCTGCCGTTTTCGCGGCTTCGCCGCCGGATGCGGATGACGGGGTGGGACCCGTGACCGTCGTCCGAGTGCCGCCCGTCCGCGGCTGGTCACGCAGTTCCCCGCGCCCCCCTCCGGGCGCCTCGTCGCTCACCGACCTCGCGGCCTCGCCGTCGGCGGACGGGGCAGGACCCGTGACCGTCGTCCGAGTGCCGCCCGCCAGTGGCTGGTCACGCAGTTCCCCGCGCCCCTCTCGGGGCGCTGCCGAAGGGGGCGTCTCCGCGGCACCGCGGGTGCCGGACAGTGCCGCCCTCGCCTTCGCCGCGCCGGCCGTCGCGTCCCCGGGCGGGCCCGTCGGCTCGGGCGCCGCGGACCGCGCCGCCCGCGCGTCCAGTTCCGCCGTCGACGCCGACGGCGACCAGGCCTCGCCCCGCTTGCCGGCGTCCATCGCCTCGTTGGCCAGCCGGTCCGCGTGCTTGTTCCGCTCGCGCGGCATCCACTCGTACGCGACCTGGGAGGGCGGGAGAACCCGGGCCGCCCGCGCCGCCAGCGGCTTCATGTCCGGGTGCTTGATCTTCCAGCGTCCGGACATCTGCTCGACGACGAGCTTGGAGTCCATCCGGACCCGGACCCGTGCGGTCGCGTCGAGGTCGCGGGCCGCCTCAAGACCGGCGACCAGGCCCCGGTACTCCGCGACGTTGTTGGTGGCGACGCCGATGTACTCGGCGCGCTCCGCCAGCGTCTCCCCCGTGGCCGCGTCGATGACCACGGAGCCGTAGCCCGCGGGCCCCGGGTTGCCCCGGGAACCCCCGTCCGCCTCGACGATGAACTCCCGCACGAGCCGAACTCCCTACAGGCCGGACTCGGACGTACGCACGAGGATGCGGTGGCAGTTCTCGCAGCGCAGCACGGTGTCGGGGGAGGCCGCCTTCACGTCGTTCACCTCGGTGATGTTGAGCTCCAGGCGGCAGCCCTCGCAGCGGCGCTGGTAGAGCCGGGCGGCGCCGACGCCACCCTGCTGGTCACGCAGCTTGGTGTACAGCTTGAGGAGATCGGCGGGCACGGTGGCGGCGATGACCTCGCGCTCCTTGGTGACCGTGGCCGCCTCGCCGTCGAACTCCTCGAAGGCGGCGTCACGGCGCCCGGTCGCGTCGTCGATCTTCGCCTGGACGGAGGCGTCGCGCTCGGTCAGCTCGGCGACCCGCTCCTGGGCGGACTCGCGGCGCTCCATGACCTCGAGGACGACGTCCTCCAGGTCGCCCTGGCGCTTGGCGAGGGAGACGATCTCGCGCTGGAGGTTCTCCAGGTCCTTGGGGGAGGTGACGGCACCCGAGTCGAGGCGCTGCTGGTCGCGGACGGCGCGCTGACGCACCTGGTCGACGTCCTGCTCGGCCTTGGTCTGCTCGCGGGCGCAGTCGCTCTCCTCGGTCTGCGCGGCCACGAGCAGGTCGCGCAGCTGGGTGAGGTCCTTGTTCAGCGACTCGATCTCGGCGTGCTCGGGCAGCGACCTCCGCTTGTGCGCGAGCTGCTGCAGGCGGGCGTCGAGGGTCTGGACGTCGAGAAGTCGGATCTGGTCGGCGGGCGCGGCGTTCAGTTGGGGGCTCCTGATGTGTCGGTGTGTGAGGCCGCGTGGGCGGTCCAGGGGTCGGTGACCGTCCGGGAGACGTGGACGCGCAGTCCCCATCCCTTCCGGTCGGAGATCTCGTCGAGCTGGGCGGCTGCCAGCTCGCACCAGGGCCACTCGGTGGCCCAGTGCGCCGCGTCGAGCAGCGCGAGAGGGCTGTGGGCGCGGGCCTCGGACACCGGGTGGTGCCGCAGGTCCGCGGTGAGGAAGGCGTCCACGCCGGCGGCGCGCACGTCGTCGAAGAGGCTGTCCCCGGAGCCGCCGCTGACCGCCACGGTCCGCACCATCGCCTCGGGGTCGCCCGCGACGCGGATGCCCTGCGCGGTGGCGGGCAGCCGCTCGGCGGCCCGCGCGGCGAGCTCGCGCAGGGTCAGCGGGTGGTCCAGCTCACAGACGCGGCCGAGGCCACGGCGGCCCTCGGGGTCGGTGGGGTCCGGCACGAGCGGACGTACGACCCGCAGGTCCAGCGCCCCGGCCAGGGCGTCGCTGACTCCCGGATCGGCGCGGTCGGCGTTGGTGTGGGCGACGTGCAGCGCGATGTCGTTCTTGATCAGCGTGTGCACGACACGGCCCTTGAAGGTGCCGGCCGCGACGGTCGTCGTACCGCGCAGATAGAGCGGATGGTGGGTGACGAGCAGGTCGGCGTCCAGCTTCACCGCCTCGTCGACGATGTCCTGGACGGGGTCGACGGCGAACAGAACGCGCGTGACCTCCTGGTCGGGGTCGCCGCAGACGGTGCCGACCGCGTCCCACCCCTCGGCCCGCTCCGGGGGCCAGAGGGCGTCGAGCGCGGCGATGACTTCAGACAGACGGGGCACGGGGAAAGGCTACCTGTCTTATGTCCCTGTCCGACCGGTCGCGGGCCACGGGGCCGGCGCTCGGGCGGCGGGCGGAACGCGGTTCCCGTCGCCCCGGCCCCGTCTCTCCACCATCGTTCAGCACATCCACCCCGTTCCCTCAGGCGAATCACGACATGGCCACCCTTATGTGTGAAGCAGCAGCCCGTCGCTCCCCCGTCTGTGCGTGCGAAAACTACCTTCGTCGCCGGAGGTGACCGAACGATGACGGCCGGTGCGACAAAACCCGTGGTGCAGAGCGAGCGCGAGAACGGCGCTGAGTACGGCGACGACGCGAGCCGGTGGGCCGCGCGTCCCGTCTGTGTGATCACCGCCGACGGCACCTACGGGGCACGGCTCGCCCGCGACGGCGAGTCCTGGTACCCGGAGCGCTGGACGCTGGACGGCCCCGAGCCGTACGCCGTACCGCTGCCCGGCCCGCAGCCGGAGGAGCCCGGCACCGAAGTGCAGCCGCTGACCGACGGCAGGGTGCTGATCCATCGCGCGGACGACGGGCGCCACGCCTTCTCCCTCCTCTACCCGACCGGGCCGGGCACCGGCGAGCTCCCGCTCGGTGCGGTGGAGTGCCCCGACGTCGGCACCGTGCTGCGGCTGCTGCCGCCCGCGCCGGACGGGGAACGCGCGTACGCCCTCGCGGTGGGCCGGGGGTCGACGGCGGTGTGGCTGGTGGCGGGCGGGGCGTTCGGCCCCGAGCATCTGGCCGAGGTGCCGGGCCACTGCTCGGGAGGCGTGTGGCTGGACCGCACGGGGCGCCTGCTCGCGCTGGACCGCTTCCAGAACGGCCGCACCAAGACCGTGGTCGTCGACCTGGAGCGCGGCGGAGAGGTGTCGCCGCTCCTCCAGATCGCCGACCACAGCAACGACCGGCTGCTCCTCGCGGACGCGGACAGCGGACTTCTGCTCATCCGCTCCGACGCGCCGTCCCCCGGCCGGGACCGTCTCGGCTGGGGCGTGCTCGGCAGCGCCCTGCCCGTCCGCTTCCCGGACTGCCTGACCGCGACGGGCTGTTCGATCACCCCGTTCGCGATCCAGCCGGGCCAGGTACTGATGCCGGAGTCCTGCGGCGTCGCCCTGCGCATCGACGGACCGG
Organism: Streptomyces rhizosphaerihabitans; assembly: GCF_025399795.1. GTDB lineage: Bacteria > Actinomycetota > Actinomycetes > Streptomycetales > Streptomycetaceae > Streptomyces > Streptomyces rhizosphaerihabitans. The sequence goes on from NZ_JAODTZ010000050.1 coordinate 40,296, forward strand.
GCGGCACCTGGGTGGGCCTGTGGCGCCCGTCCGAGCGCCGGATCCACCATCGCCCGGCACCCGAGGGCTGGTTGCCCGGCGCCGGGCTGTGGACCCCGGAGGGGGTCCTCCGGCTGCCGTACGCCACGGGGGTCGTCCCGTGCGGTGTCGCACGGCTGGGAGCACCCGGGGGGACGGGGGAGCCGGACACAGGGGATCCGGCTCCCCCGGCACGCCCCGCGCGTCACCCGGTCCCCCTCCAGCAGGCGCCCCTGAAGATCGGCCGGCCGGCCGGTCCGCCCCACCCGGCCCCGAGAACCGGCCCGGCCCGGACGCCTCCGGTCCACCTGGCCCTGAGCACGCACACCGCTCGTGCCCCGGGAGCCGAAGCGACCCGCGCCGCCGACGGCGCCGGAGCGTCGCACGCCACTGCGGGCCACGCGCCCGAGGGCCCGGAGACGCTGTCGACGGTGACGAGCCTCACCACCAGGACCGCACCCGCCGAAGCGCGGCGGGCCGACACGAACCCGGGCGACGAGCCGGCCGGGGCACTCCCGCCCGCCGTACGGCTCGCCACCCAGAAGGCCGAACCGCTCCGGCCCGACCCGCGCCCCATCACCGGGACCACCGAGCCGGTCCCGCCCCAGCCGAGCCGCTGGATCAGGGTGTCCGAAACACCCATGACCGAGCCGAAGCCCCGGACCAAGGTCACCGAAACCCCCACGACCGAGCCCGGCCTCTGGACCAAGGTCGCCGAAACACCCCCACCCGGCATGAGTCTCAGGTCCAGGGCCGACGGAACACTCCCGGGCGGCATGACCCTCAGCATCGAAACGACCGAACCACTTCCGCCGGTCATGAGAATCGGCGGCGGTGCGGGTGCCGAAGCCGGTTCAGGCGCCGGTGCTGGAGTTGGTTCAGGCACCGGTTCAGGCACCGGTTCAGGCACTGGTGCTGGAGTTGGTGCCGGCACTGGTGCTGGTGCCAGTGCCGGCAGGATCGCGCCCGCCGGGCCGCTCCCGCCCGTCACGGGCCATGGCGCCCGGACCGCCGAACCCCTCCCGGCCGTCGCAAGCCCCGCTCACAGGACCACCGGACCACTCCCGGCCGTCGCAGGCCCCGCTCACAGGACCGGCCAACGACTCCCGGCCGTCGCGATCCCCGGCTCCGCGCCCGCCGAACCGCCCCCGCCCGCGGAGCACTTCTGGACCAGGGCCGCCGAAACACCCACAACCGAGCCCAACCTCTGGACCAAGGTCGCCGAAACTCCGCCACCCGGCATGAGTCTCGGCACCAGGGCGGGTGGAACACTCCCCGCCGACACGGGTCTCGGGGGCGGGTACGGGAACGGGAACGCGCCGTCGGCCTTCGGGGAGTTCCGGGGCCAGGTGGCCCTGAGGACCGCGGTGAGCCGTCCGGGGTTCGAGGCCGAACCGGCCTCGGCGCTCGCCGCCGTATCGAAGGAGCCCGCGGAGTTCCAGGAGGAGGCCGGACCCCGGACCGCACTGCCCGTCCGCCGGGCTCTCCACGCGGGTCCGGCCGACGCGGGTCCCACCAGCGCCGGCACCGGTCCGCTCCAGCCGACCGGTCCGGTGCCAGGGGACGCGGCCGCCCCGCCCGCCGGGAGTGCGGGGGCGGCATCCCGCACGGACAGGGAGGAAAGGGACGACACGGGCGAAGAAACGTCACCCTCCGACTCCCGCTCGATGACCGCACGTTAGAATCCCCCGGCTGTAAAGAAGGATCTTGCATACGGGGTGAACACTTCAATGAACGACTTCAGCACCATGGAAGCACCGGGCACGGACGTCCACGAGACGTCGGCGACCCGGTCCGAAGGCCACGGCAGACACCGCGGCCCGGTCTCCGGCCACGACGACGAGGCGACCCCTCAGGGCCGCCACCGCAAGCCGTCCGGCCAGTCGGCCACGAAGGCCTGAGGGCCGCAGGACAGGTCGGGCAGGACATCGCCCGACAGGAACGGCACGAACAACAGGCACGACGCCCAAGGACGGGACGGCCGACCCACACGACGGCCCGACGGACCCCACGGCACGCCGAACCGGCATACGGCCCCGCTCGCACCAGACGCTTTCCGGGGGTCGCGCAACACATGGTCGTGTTGATCAGGCCGTGAGCAGGTCATGCAGTCGCTCGGCTGGGGTTTCCCAGCCGAGCGTTTTGCGTGGGCGGCCGTTGAGTTCGGTGCCCCGGCCGTCGGGCAGGTGCACCAGCATCACGTAGCGGGTGGCGCGCCCGGCTGCTCAGCGGGGAGAGCCCGCCCCGTCCCGCTTGAGCCCCAGCACCTCCGCCGCCGCGAACGTCTCGCCGCTCGGCCGGTCCGCGTAGTACGGGGTGAGCAGCGCGTCGAGTTCGTCGTGGCTGAACGTGTCCTGCTTGCTGTCGAACTTCGCGGCCACCCGCGGTCGTTCGACGACCGCGACCATGCCACCGTGGACGACGAGGAGCTGGCCGTTGACCTGCGCGGCGGCAGGTGAGGCCAAGTAGCCTACGAGCGGGGCGACATGCTCGGGGGCCAATGGGTCGAGACGGTCGCCGGGCAGTCCGAATCCGGCGAAGACGTCCTCCGTCATACGGGTCCGGGCGCGCGGGCAGATGACGTTCGCCGTGACGCCGTACTTGGCGAGCGCCAGCGCCGTCGAGGTGGTCAGACCGACGATCCCGCCTTTCGCGGCCGCGTAGTTGGGCTGTCCGGCGGAGCCGGCGAGGAACGCCTCCGAGGAGGTGTTCACGATGCGTCCGTAGACGGGGCCGCCGACCGCCTTGGAACGGGCCCGCCAGTGCACGGACGCGAAGTGGGTTGTGTTGAAGTGGCCTTTGAGGTGCACCCGGATGACCGAGTCCCACTCGTCCTCGGTCATCGAGAAGACCATCCGGTCCCGCAGGATGCCCGCGTTGTTGACGAGGACGTCCAGTTTCCCGAACTCGGCGACCGCCGACTCGACGAGTTCGCGCGCTTGTTCGTGATCGGCGACGTCCCCGGTGTGGGCGATCGCCCGGCCGCCCGCCGCACGGATCTCGGCGGCGACCTCCTCGGCCGGGGTGGCCGAGGCCTCGCCCGAGCCGTCCCATCCGGGCTGCCCGTAGTCGTTGACGACTACGGCCGCACCCAGCCGGCCGAGTTCCAGCGCCTCGGCCCGGCCGAGCCCGCGCCCCGCGCCGGTGACGATCGCGGTGAGCCCTTCAAGTGGCAGTGACATCAAGGTCCTTAGCGGTTGTCGTGGAGGTCCTCGGCGGTCGTAGGGCGTCCCTGGGCGTCATGGACCGTCGTGGGGCGTCAGATCTCGATGCACGTCCGCAGGGCGGTGCCCGAACGCATCTGGTCGAGCGCCTCGTTGATCTCGGCCAGCGGCACCCGGTGGGTGATCAGGCCTTCGAGGTCGATGCGGCCCGCACGCCACAGGGCGATCGTGCGCTCGTACGACCGAAGGACGTCCCCGCCGCCGTACATGGAGGGCAGGATGCGCTTCTCGTCGAAGAACAACTCGAACATGTTGAGCTGGAGGAAGTCGTCCATGGCGCCGGCCCCGACGACGACGAGGGTGCCGCCGCGGCGGGTGTGGTCGTAGGCGGTGCGTGCGGTGGCGGACCTGCCGACGACCTCGAAGACGTAGTCGAAGCCCTCGCCCGCGGTCAAAGACTGTTTGGCGTCGGCCAGTTCGTCGGGCGAGACGGCCTTGGTGGCACCGAACCCGAGCGCGGCCTCCCGACGCGAGGCGACCGGGTCGACGGCGACGATCTCGGCGGCTCCCCTGAGCCGGGCGCCCTGGATCGCGGAGATGCCGACGCCTCCGCAGCCGATGACCGCGACCGATGAACCGGCTTCCACGTCAGCGGTGTTGAGGGCGGCGCCGAGTCCGGTGGTGACGCCGCAGCCGATCAGGGCGGCGATGTCGAAGGGCACGTCGTCGGGGATGGGGACCGCGCAGCCCGCGGCGACGACCACCTCCTCGGCGAAGGTGCCGGTGCCCGCGAAGCCGAAGACGTCACCGCCGGGACGCTTGAAGTTGGGGGTGCCCGCGTTCATGAATCCGGCCAGGCACAGTTCGGTCTGGCCACGCTTGCAGGCGGGACAGACGCCGCAGGCAGGCAGCCAGCAGATGACGACCCGGTCACCGGGCTTCACGTGGGTGACGCCCTCGCCGACTTCGGTGATCTCGCCGGCGCCCTCGTGCCCGGGCACGAACGGCGCGGGCTGCGGCAGGACTCCGTTCATCGCGGACAGGTCCGAGTGACACAGCCCGGTGGCCCGCACCCGGATGCGCACTTTGCCGGGTCCGAAGCCCACCGCCTCGACGTCGTCGAGGACTTCGAGTTTGTCCTGGCCTATCTCGTGCTGTACGGCTGCGCGCATGGTGCGGCTCCCCTCAGGACGGTTCGTGCAAATGTCAGGCGTGATCGACGACGGTGTCGGCGAGGACCGGCGCGTCGTCCCTTTCGACCGCGCTCACCGCCACCCGGACCCCGTCGTCACGCCGCCACATCCGGATGCGCAGGGTCTCGCCGGGAAAGACGACTCCGGCGAAGCGGGTGGTGTACGAGCGGACGCGGGTCACATCGCCGCCGAGCAGGGTGTCGACGACGGCCTTGAGCGTCATGCCGTACGTGCACAGCCCGTGCAGGATCGGCCGGTCGAATCCGGCGAGCTTGGCGAACTCGGGGTCGGCGTGCAGCGGGTTCCGGTCTCCGGAGAGCCGGTAGAGCAGGGCCTGGTCCTCGCGGATCGGCCGCTCGACGGTTCGGTCCGGTGGGCCCGCCGGCGCTTCGAGGCGGGTGCTGGGGCCCCGGTCACCGCCCCAGCCGCCTTCGCCCCGTACGAAGATCTGGGCGTCGTTCGTCCACAACGGGCCGTCCGCGTCGGCCACTTCGGTGCGCATGACGAGGACGGCGGCCTTGCCCTTGTCGTAGACCGCGGCGATGCGCCCGGTGGCGGTCGCCGTACCCTCGGCGGGGATCGGGCGGTGCAGCCGGACGGTCTGTCCGCCGTGCAGGACGCGGGCGAGGTCGACGTCGACGCCGGGCATGGAGAGGCCGCTGATCACGCCCGGTGAGCCGGCGCCCGCCACGGTGGCGAAGCTCGGCAGGACGTGCAGCCTGGATTCGAGGGTGTAGCGCAGCTCGTCGGGGTCGGTCGCGGGGATACCCGCGCCCAGACCCAGGTGGTAGAGCTGGACGTCCTTGGGGGTCCAGGTGATCTCTCCGGTCCGCGGTTCCGCTGCGACGGCCTTGGCGGCGTCAATGGGCATGGGGCTCCTGACTCGACTGCGCGAAAGACCTCGGTGCGGCCGTCCGCACCGTCGGCCGCACCGAGGTCGACACTGGGCCGTGGAACCCGCTCGTTCTAGAACGCGTTCCAGTCCGGCGAACCCTTGTATAGCCCAGCGCCCATTACTTGTGAAGACTACTGACGCCATGTCAGATCAAGCCGTCACGGCGGCCTTCGCGGGAACGCGTCGCGGCGGGGGGCCGTGACATTTGTCCCGGCCGATCGCCGACAAGTGCATCTGCCGGGGCACGGCCACGGACCTCTAGCGTCGTTCTCATGACACGGACGACGGGGACGACCGCGGGGAGCACGGCGGGACCGAGGGCGGAAAGGTCGGCGGAAACGTCGGCGGGGACACGGACGACGGGGACGGCGACGCCATCGGCCGTGTCCTTCAGGGGCGTGGTCAAGACCTTCGGCGACGTGCGCGCCGCGGCCGGTCTCGACCTCGACGTGGCGTGCGGCGAGACGGTGGCGCTGCTGGGCCGCAACGGCGCGGGCAAGTCGACGGCCATCTCGCTGCTGCTGGGTCTGGACGAGCCGGACGAGGGATCGGTCGCGCTCTTCGGCGGCCGCCCGGAGGAATCGGTGCGCGCCGGACGGGTCGGCGCGATGCTCCAGGACACCCGGCCGGTGCCGAGGGTCACCGTCCAGGAACTGGTCTCCTTCGTGGCGGGACGCTATCCCGCGCCGCTTCCGGTGGCCGAGGCCCTGCGGCTCGCGGGCATCCCGGAACTGGCCGGGCGGCGCGTCGACCGGCTGTCCGGCGGGCAGGCGCAGCGGGTGCGGTTCGCGGTGGCACTCGCCGGGAACCCCGCGCTGATCGTGCTCGACGAGCCGACCGCCGCGCTCGACGTGGAGGCACGGCACGCGTTCTGGGAGTCGATGCGGGCCTACGCCCGGCGCGGCCACACCGTGCTCTTCTCCACGCACTATCTGGAGGAGGCCGACGCTCACGCCGACCGGATCGTCGTCATGGACCGGGGGCGGATCGTCGCGAACGGGACCGGGGAGGAGCTCAAGCGGTCGGCTGGCGGCCATCGGGTCTCCTTCGACCTGGCGGGGCGCGGCGCGGAGGGCCTGGCGCTGCTGCCCGGCGTGGTGGCCGTGGAGGTGCTCGGGGAGCGGGCCCGGCTGCGCACGGACGACTCGGACGCGACGGTGGTCGCGCTGGCCGAACGGGGTGCGATACGCGGCCTGGAGGTCGTCCCCGCGTCCCTGGACGACGCGTTCATGGCACTCACCTCGCATGCTCAGGAGAAGATCTGATGTTCGACTATCTGCGGCTCGAAGTGCGCCGGACGCTGCGCGACACCGGCTTCGTGATCGGCGGTGTCGCGATGCCGGTGATGATGTACCTGCTGTTCACCAACCTCGGCGGTGGCGACGACGGCGGGTGGAAGACGGCGTCGATGGTCGGCATGGCCGCGTACGGCGCGGTCGGCTCGGCGCTGAACACCGGCGGCGGGGTCGCCGAGGACAAGGTGACCGGCTGGCTGCGGCAGCTGCGGGTGACACCGATGACACCGCGCGAGGTGGTGCTCGGGCGCGCGCTGACCGGTTCGGTGACCGTGCTGCCCGCGATCGTCACGGTGCTGGCGGCCGGCGGGCTGGTCAACGGTGTGCGGCTGGAGGCCTGGCAGTGGGCCGCGACGGCAGTGCTGCTGTGGCTCGGCTCGGTGCCCTTCACCCTGCTGGGCCTCGGCAACGGCTACCGGATGACCGCGCAGACCGCGGGTGTCGCGAACATGGTGTGCAATCTGGGGCTCGCGGTGGTCGGCGGCCTGTGGTTCCCGCTCGCCCTCTTCCCCGGCTGGCTGCGCTCGATATCGCCCTACACGCCCACGAACCGCTTCGCGCAGCTGGGTGTGTCGGTCACCGAGGGCCGGGCGCCGGGCCTCGGGGCGGTGGCGGTGCTGACCGCCTGGCTCCTGGTGTTCGGTTCGTACGCTGTGGTCTCGTACCGTCGATCCGCACGAACCGTCTGAACGGGGAACGGGACATGCCCTTGATGAAGAGCATCGGCTGCCAGGTCCGCGGGTGGCGGGCCGAACGGATCCGCTGGAAGGCCGACATGGAACGGTTCAAGGCCGAGCAGCGGGCCGCGCGCAAGAGCGGCGGCGAGATGCCCGAGAACCCGGGCCCGCCGCCGACCGGCTTCGCGCTGCTGCCGTGGCTGCTGCTGGGGATGGGCTCCTTCTCCAATCTCCTCCAGGGCAGGACGGCGCAGCCCTGGATCGGCGGCCTGGGCCTGTTCGTCTTCAACTCCCTGTACATCTACGTGACGTTCCGCGCGTTCGTGAGGACGAAGCGGGAGGCCCGCTCGACCCGGGTGGCGCTCGTCCTGATGGGCGTGATCACCTGCGCGCTGGCCCTCGGGTACGGCGGAAGCTGGCTGTACTTCTTCCCCTTGCTCGGGCTGGCCACCGGGGCGGTGGTGCGCGGCCCCTGGCTCGGGAAGATCGGCCTCGGTCTGACGGCACTCGCCGCGACGGTCTCCGTCGTCCGGGCGGGCTGGGACGCGGTGAACGTCGCCTACGGCACCTTCCTGTCCACGATGGTGACGGCCGCGATCCTCTCCCTCTCCGAGGCGGTACGTGAACTGCGCCAAGCCCGGGAGGAGTTGGCGCGCCGGGCGGTCGAGAAGGAACGGATGCGTTTCTCCCGCGACCTGCACGACCTGCTCGGGCACACGCTCTCCGTCATCGTGGTGAAGTCGGAGGCGGCCCGCCGACTGGCCCCCCGCGATCTGGACGCGGCACTTGTGCAGGTCACGGACATCGAGTCGGTCGGCCGGCAGGCCCTGACGGAGATCCGCGAGGCGGTCACCGGCTATCGCGAGGGCAGCCTCGCCACGGAGCTGGACCGCGCCCGCTCGGCGCTGTCCGCCGCCCGGGTGGAGCCGGTCGTACGGCAGTCGGGGCCGCCCCTCGTCCCGCAGACCGAGGCCCTGCTCGGCTGGGTGCTCCGCGAGGCCGTCACCAACGTCGTACGCCACAGTGACGCGACGCGCTGCGAGATCACCGTCGACGGCACCCCGGACCTCGTCCGTCTGACCGTCTCGGACAACGGCACCGACGCCTCCCCGGCCGATCCCGAGCCGGGCATCGGCGGCACCGGCCTCAAGGGCCTCACCGAACGCCTCGCCACGGCCGGCGGCTCCCTGCGGGCCGGACGGACTCCGCGCGGCGGCTTCGAGGTGCGGGCCGAACTGCCGGTGGAGGCAGCCGACTTGACGGAGGCGTCGATCTGAGCGACGGCCGCTGCGGTACCTACGGGCCGTCGTTCGCACCGGCGGAGCCGACCCTGCCGACGGGCCGCTGACCCGACCCCCGCCGGGGGCACGGCCCGAAGGGTCCGACGGAACACCGCGCGGCGGCGGGCAGGCCCCCACGGGCCGGCCCGTCGTCGCACGGCGACTGCACGGTAGCCGCCGAACCACTCCGAAAAATCAGCGGACTTGGCGTGTCCGTCCAGGGCTAAGGGCTGTCCCGTAATCCCCGGCGGGCGCACGACGACAGCTACGGCACTCCCCCAAGCTCTTCGAGCAGGGGGGACCCCCACGCCGCGTTGTCGGATCGCCCGAATACGCCCAGTATGAGGACGACCCTCCGCCTTGCGATGCTCCCCCACAGCCCGAAAGGCGTGGGAGGGGCCCCCAGCATCTGACGCCGCGCGCTGATCCACCGGGGATTACGGGACAGCCCTTAGGGCGCCCAGGGAGCCGTGACCACCCAGCTCACGTCGTCCGTCCACGAGGTGGTGCTGTCGAAGGCGTTCGAACCGCCATTACTCGCTGTATAGACGTTGTAGTTGTAGTGCCGGATGTATCTCGTCGGGTAGTTGTACGACGCGAACGAGGTCCCCGTTCCGCTCTTGCCGGTCCCGGCGCAAAACGTGGCGTCCTGTCTGAACTGCGCTGTGCCGACCATGGGTTGCCGGAGGAGCTGGTAGTTGTAGTGCCGCAGGAAGTCACCCGGGTAGTTCCGCGACTCGAAGGAGTAGCACGAGCTGTCGGCGAGGCCCCTGCGGACGATCCAGGTGGCGTCGCTCTTGTCGAGCGCCGAACTGCTCGACGTGATCGCCGAGACGACCGCCGCGTTGGCCTGGTGGCGGATGTAGTCGGTCGTGCAGCACGAGGTGGTCGCGCGCAGCGAGATCTCCGACCCGGCCGTCAGCGAACCGGTGATCCCGGTCGAGCCGCCGTAACCGACGGAGACGATGTTCGTCTGCACCAGGTTGTCGGCGGCGTCCGTCGGGATACCGGAGGTCATGACGCCCTCGAAGAAGGACCCTATGGAGCCGTTGCTGTTGTCTCCGCCGGTGCCCAGGACGATCGCGCCCTCCTGATGCATGGGCGAGTAGCCGCTGGTGGTGGGTTCACCCCCGGAATAGGTGGTCGTGAGACTGCCCGATTGGGCGTTGCCGTATTTCAGCGCGAAATGGTCCTGACCGTTGTTTTTCAGCAAAGCGGTCACGAACGGCATCGCCCCGGTGCCGGTGTTCGACGTGTTCTTGCTGTATCCGGAGTCCGACTGGAACAGCCCGTTCTCCAGGTCGGCCTGCACCCAGGGGCCCTGGCCGTAGCAGGGCGAGAACCAGCACTCGGTGCCGAAGTTGATCGCGTCCATGTGGCCGTTGCCGGTGTCCTTGTTGTTCGTCTCGGCGTTGCCGTAGTCGAAGCAGCAGCTGCCGTTGACGTGGGTGCCCGAGGTCACCATGTACATCCCCTCGGCTGCCCCGTTGGTGGCCACGCCCGAGGTGGAGTTGTCCCGGTAGCCCATGCCGGCCGAGATCTCCAGACCGTAGACCTGGTGGCCGCCGGCGGTCACCGGCAGCGCGTCCGCGGGCGCCCCGACATCGGCCGCGCCCGCCCCGCCGGCGCCCTCGACCGTGAGGTCGTTGTGGCGCGCGGACTGGTCGTAGATCTTTGTGATGATGCAGGTGGTACCGGTACAGAAGGAGTCCTGGGCCGCCGCGTTCGCGTACCCGCCGGCCGTCAGGAGACCGATGTTCGCGGTGGCGCTGTCGGAAGCGCGCTGCACCTGGTAGAGCGAGCCGTTGTACGACGCGTAGAGCGCCCTGACGAGGCTGTGCGCGGCGACGCAGGGCGTGCCCGCGGAGGCGTAGACGTCACACGGGAGCGAACCCGCGGCGGTGGCCCGCGGCGCGCCCACGGCGAGCGCAACGACGGCCACCATCACCGACAGCACGGCCAGGGCCGCGCTTCTGAGGCGCTGCAAGCGCACGAAGGATGACAACACGGTGCACCTCTTCCGTTCCTGGTAGGACAGTGCGGGTGCCCGGTCGAAATACCGGACATCGTTCGATCGAAATACCGAACCAATTCCCGGTCGAAATGCCGAACGTTTGCGAAAACCGGATCGGCTCAGGAATTACAAAGGGGAGCGCTGAATTCCGAGGCGATTATTTGCCCGGAGCAGTGGACCGTCAAGACTCGCGGACTCGAACGAGGACGATTTTTTTATCGGCCCCCGACGCGGCCCCCGACGCGCATACCGCGACCGGCCGGGACCTGTCCGCCTTACGCTTGCCCCGTGAACGAGATGCCCCAGGACCACCGGCCCGCCAAGTCCATCCGTGTCCTGCTCGCCGAGGACCAGGGAATGATGCGCGGGGCGCTCGCTCTGCTGCTCGGCATGGAGCCGGACATCGAGGTGGTCGCGCAGGTGTCCGCGGGCGACGAGATCGTGGACACGGCGCTGATCAGCCGGCCCGATGTGGCGTTGCTGGACATCGAGTTGCCGGGGAAGAGCGGGCTGGACGCCGCCGCCGAACTGCGCGAGCAGGCGCCCGACTGCCGGGTGCTGATCCTCACCACCTTCGGCCGCCCCGGATATCTGCGGCGGGCCATGGAGGCGGGAGCCGCCGGGTTCCTGGTCAAGGACGGGCCCGTGGAGGAACTGGCCGAGGCGATCCGGCGGGTGCTGACCGGAGAGACCGTCATCGATCCGGCGCTCGCCGCCGCCGCGCTGAGCGCCGGGCCCAATCCGCTCACCGCCCGCGAGTGCGACGTGCTGAAGGCCTCGGTGGACGGCGCCACCGTCGCCGACATCGCCGGCAAACTGCACCTCTCCGAGTCGACCGTCCGCAACTACCTCTCCTCCGCCATCGGCAAGACGGCCACCCGCAACCGCATGGAGGCGATGCGGGAGGCCCGGCAGCAGGGGTGGCTGTAACCACCGCCGAACGCCCACGCCCCCGCGCCCCGTCCGGCGCGTGGCCGGGACGGGGCGTGGAGGGCGTCAGTCCGGCGGTGAGAGGAAACCGCTGGTGGGAGCAGACTCCGGCCGCCCCCGTCTCGGGTCCGTCGAGGCTGCGTCACGCACCACGCCGGCGGCACCTCCGGGGTCGCCCTCCCCCAATTCGCCTCACCCGCCGCCCCGTTCCCGCCTTCCTACCGCGTCACCTCCGTCGACTTGAAGGACGTACCCTGCGGAGCCAGGCACACGAACCAGCTGTTCGGGGAGCCCTCGACCGCCCGGATCGCGAACGTGCCGGGCGCGCCCCCCTCGCCGTCCGAGGTGTCCCTGCCCAGCACGGTCGTCGTCCCGTCCTTCCAGGTGCAGGTCACACTCCGGGCGGTCTTGGCGACATGGCCGACGACCAGGCGCTGCGGTCCCTTGGAGCCGGGTTGCAGCGGGAGTGCGGCGCTCTCCAGGTCCGTGCCCGCCTGGACGTCCTTCGCGTCGAACGTGTTCTGCACGCTCCAGGATTTCCCCTTCTGAGAGCCCCGGTACACGAAGAACGAGGTCTTGCCGATCAGGTCGGACGCCTTGCTCACGCCCGTCGGCACCTCCTCTTGCTCGATCATCGCCGACAGCTGGCCCTGTGCCTCCGCCGCGTCACGCGGCGCCGCCCACACGTCGACGAAGACCTTCCACGGCTTGCCCTGGTCGGTTCCGCTCGCCAGTACCGTCCGATGCCCGAACAGATCCGGTGTCCCGGTCTGCGACGGCGCCGTCACGGCCGGCTCCACCCGGCCCCCGCTCCCGCCCGGCATCCCGGCCAGTGCCAGCGTCCCCGTCGTGCCGGCGATCACCAGGGCGGTGGCCGTCGCGATCGCCCAGCGGCGGGCCCGCCGGCGTCGGCCGCCGCGGACGACCGCCGCGTAGGGGGCTATGCCGATCTCGACCTCGTCCGCCGCCTCGGCCAGCAGGAAGGCGATGTCCGTTTCCGTCGCCATGCTGTGATTCGTCTCCCGGTTCCCGCTCATCATTTCCGCCCTCCGTGCGTCACCGTGTCCGCCAGGCCCGGTATGACGCGGAGTTTCGCGATCCCCTTGGCCGCGTTGCTCTTCACCGCGCCCACCGAGCAGCCCATCGCCTCCGCCGCCTGGCTCTCGCTCAGGTCCTCCCAGTAGCGAAGAACCACCGCCTGGCGCTGGCGCGGAGGCAGTTGGGCGAGCGCGGTGATCAGGGCGCCTCGGTCGTCGGCGCGGGCGATCGGGTCACCGCTGTCGGGCAGCTCGCGCGCCAGGCCCGAGTCGTCCTTCGGCGCGAGGAACTCCTTGAGTTTTCTGCGGTGTTTGCGAGCGTGCGCGTTGATCATCACGCGCCGCACATACGCCTCCGGTTCATCGGCCGCGCCGACCCTGCGCCATGCCACGTACACCTGCTCCAGCGTCGCCTGGACCAGGTCCTCCGCCGCGTGCTGCTCCCCCGTCAGGAGAAATGCCGTACGCATCAGCCGCGGCCAGCGGCCGACGACGAAACTCTGGAACTCCTCGTCCCGAGCCTGTTTCCGATCCCCCATGAGCACCTCCTAGATGTTTGAAGGAGTCCGCGAGCATCGGATTTCGTTGCCTCACCGCCGCGAGATTCTCCGCGGCAGCCATACGAGCATCAGGACCGCGCCGGCCAGCAGCAGCACCCCGCTGACGCGGAACGCCAGCGCGTACCCGGCGGTCAGGGCTTCCCCGGAGGTGCTTCCTCCCGTACGGGCCGCCGCGATCGTGAACATGATCGCGAGTCCCAGCGAACCGCCCATCACCCGTGAGGTGTTGACCAGGCCCGACACCAGCCCCGCGTCCTGGGGCGCGGCGCCCGAGGTCGCGAGCGCGGCCAGCGGTGTCGCGGCCAGGCCCGCGCCGGCCATCATCAGGATGCCGGGGAGCATGATCGCGGTGAGGTACGGGCCGTCCGCTGTCATGGTCGACTGCCAGCCGAAGCCGGCCGCGGCCAGGAGTGTGCCGAGGACCGCCACGTTGCGCGCCCCGACGACCGGCATGAGGCGCGGTGCCGACTTCGAGCCGATGACCACCGCGAGCGAGCTCGGCACCAGCGCGAGACCCGCGCCCAGCGGCGAGTAGCCGAGCACGTTCTGCGCGTACAGCGTCATGAAGAACCACATGCAGAACATCGCGGAGCCGGAGACGAACATGGCCGCGTTGGCCGAGGACACCGACCGCAGCCGCAGCAGTTTCAGCGGCATCAGCGGCGCCGTGGTCCGCGCTTCGACGACCAGGAAGACCCCGATGAGCGCCGCTCCCGCGCACAGGGGCACCAGCGTCGCCGCCGCCGTCCACCCCTCGGCCTCCGTCTGCACGATCCCGTAGGCCAGCGTCGCGAGGCCGGCCGTCACCAGGAGCGCGCCGGGCAGGTCGAGCCGCCGCCCGTCCCCGGCCCGGCTCTCCACCAGCCAGTGCGCCGCGCCGGCCAGCACCACCGCGCCGATGGGCACGTTGATGAGAAGTACCCAGCGCCACGACAGCCCGTCGACCAGCAGTCCGCCGACGAGTCCGCCCGCCGCGCCGCCACCGGCGCCGACGGCGGTCCAGGTCGCGATGGCCCGCGCGCGGGCGGCGCCCTCCGGGACGGCCGACGTCAGGATCGTCAGTGTCGAGGGCGCGAGCACCGCGGCCCCCAGGCCCTGTGCGGCCCGCGCGAGAAGCAGTTGGGTGCCTTCCTGGGCGAGGCCGCCGCCGACCGAGGCGAGCGTGAAGAGCGCGAGGCCCACCAGGAACATCCGCTTGCGCCCGTACAGGTCGCCGGCCCGCCCGCCGAGGAGCATGAATCCGGCGAAGGCGATCGAGTAGGCGTTCACCACCCACTGCAGCCCCGGGCCGCTCAGCCCCAGGTCGGTCCGCATGGAGGGCAGGGCCACGTTGACGACGGACACGTCCAGGACGACCAGGAACTGTCCGGCACACGCGAGCGCGATCACCACCCAGGTGGGTGGCGCGATACGGGCTGATATCCGGGTGTCTTCAGCGGCTCGGAGCATGGGTGTCATGCTCTCAACCGGCTTACGGTCCTTGCATCAGGATTTCGACGCAGACGGGCGTGCGTCACCAGACCGGGGACCCACGCGGGTCAGGGGTACGACAGTCAGGTGCCGGGCCGGCTGCGGCACGGCGCTCGGTGCCCGTGCTGCTCAGGCCCCCGCGCGCAGCAGCGTGACCACCGCCGCGCCGCCCAGCCCGATGTTGTGGGCGAGCCCGACCCGCGCCCCCGGCACCTGCCGCGCTTCAGCCTCTCCCCTCAACTGCCATACGAGTTCGGCGACTTGGGCGATTCCGGTCGCCCCCAGCGGATGCCCCTTGGAGATCAGCCCGCCCGAGGGGTTCACCACCCAGCGTCCGCCGTACGTCGTGGCCCCCGACTCGACGAGTTTGCCCGACTCCCCCTCCCCGCACATGCCGAGCGCCTCGTAGGTCAGCAGTTCGTTGATCGAGAAGCAGTCGTGGAGTTCCACGACGTCCACGTCCTCGATGCCGAGTCCGGAGCGTTCGTACACCTGGCGCGCGGCTTCCCGCGACATCGGCTGTCCGACGACGTCGATGCAGGAGCCGGAGGCGAAGGACTCCTCGGTGTCGGTGGTCATCGACTGGGCGACGATTTCGACCGCCCTGTCCTCCAACGCGTGCCGCTCGGCGAACCGTTCGGACACGACGACGGCCGCGGCCGCTCCGTCCGAGGTGGGCGAGCACTGGAGTCTGGTCAGCGGCCGGTGCACGGCCTTGGCGGCGAGGATCTCGTCGACGGAGTACACGTCCCGGAACTGGGCGTACGGGTTGTGCGCCGAGTGGCGGTGGTTCTTGGCGCCGACGGCGGCGAGCTGGGCCTGTGTCGTGCCGTACCGCTCCATGTGCTCGCGGGCCGCGTCGCCGAAGATCTGCGCGGTGGGCGGGGACATCTCGAAGCCGTGCCGGGCGGCCATGATTCCGTAGTGACGGGCGACGGGCGACGTCGAGAAGTCCCCGCCGTCGGCGCCCGATCCGAGCACCCCCCGTTTCATCTTCTCGAAGCCCAGCGCGAGGACACAGTCGCAGATCCCGCCCGCCACGAACTGCCGGGCCAGCATCAACGCGCTCGCCCCGGTGGCGCAGTTGTTGTTGACGTTGTACACGGGGACGCCGGTCAGGCCGAGTTCGTAGGCGGCGCGCTGACCGGCGGTGGAGGCCTGGAAGCAGTAGCCGACGGGCACCTGTTCCACGTCCGTGTACGAGATCCCCGCGTCGGCGAGGGCGCCCGAGCCGGCCTCCCGGACCATGTCCCAGTACTGCCACTCCCGGGTCTCGGGCTTCTCGAACTTGGTCATACCGACACCGACGACGTACGTCTTCATGTCGCGCTCCTAGTCTCGTGGCAGGCCGAGGATGCGCTCGGCCACGACATTGAGCTGGACCTGGGTGGTGCCGCCCGCGATGGTCAGGCAGCGGGAGAGCAGGAATCCGTGCACGGCCCGCGCCCCCGGGCCTTCGCACAACGCGCCTTCGGGGCCGAGGAGTTCGAGTCCGAGTTCGGCGACCTTCTGCTGGTGCGCGGTCTGCACCAGTTTCCGGACGGAGGCGCCCGCGCCCGGTTCCACGCCGGAGACCTGGCGCAGGGTGGTGCGCAGCGTGATGCAGGCCAGGGCGTGTGCCTCGGCGAGCAGCGCTCCGAGCCGGGAGCCCTCGACGCCGGCCGGTATCAGCGCCTCGAGGCCGGTGTCGAAGGTCAACTGGTCGGCCATGTGGACGCGTTCGTTGCCGAGCGTGTTGCGGGCGACCCGCCAGCCGTCGTCCACCTCGCCGACGACCGCGTCCGCGGGCAGCAGCGCGTCGTCGAAGTAGACGTCGTTGAAGAGGGAGTCCCCAGTGATCTCCTTCAGGGGGCGGATGTCGATGCCGTCGGTGTTCTTCATGTCGACGACGAAGTAGGTGAGCCCCTTGTGCTTGGGCGCGGCCGGGTTCGTCCGGGCGAGGAGGATCCCGTGGTCGGCCCACTGTGCCGCGCTCGTCCACACCTTCTGCCCGTTGATCCGCCACCGGCCGTCGGCCGTGCGCTCGGCGCGGGTCCGCAGTGAGGCGAGGTCGGATCCGGCGCCCGGTTCCGAGAAGAGCTGGCACCACAGGAGGTCGCCGCTCAGGGTGGGCAGCAGATAGCGCTCCTGCTGCGCCCCGGTCCCGTACGCGATGAGGGACGGTACGACCCAGGTCGCGATCCCCAGGTCGCTGATCCGCACCTCTGCCGCCGCCAACTCCTGTTGTATGGCGAGTTGCTGGACGGGGCCGGCGCCGAGTCCGTACGGCGGGGGCAGATGCGGGGCGGCGTATCCGGTGGGTGCCAGCGCCCGGCGGGCGGGCGCCGGGCCCAGCCCGCGCACCCGGTCGATCACCTGACGGGCCCCGGCCCGGTACCCGTCCGCCTCCGGCGGCAGCTCCAGGCGCAGTTCCCGTCGTACGCCGCCGCGCGCGAGCCGCGCGGCCCGCCGCAGGTGTCCGCTCCCGGCCCCGAGCAACTGCCGTGCCACCAGGGCTCGGCGCAGATAGAGATGGGCGTCGTGCTCCCAGGTGAACCCGATGCCGCCGAGTATCTGGACGCAGTCCTTGGCGCAGGAGCAGGCGGCGTCGAGGGCGGCACCGGCCGCGAGGCAGGCCGCCAACTCCCTTGCGCCGGACGACTCCTGGCCGGCACGTGCCGCGTCCCAGGTGAGCGCCCGTGCCTGTTCCAGTCGTACGAGCATGTCGGCGCACAGGTGCTTCACGCCCTGGAAGTGTCCGATGGGACGGCCGAACTGCTCGCGGACCCTGGCGTGTCCGGCGGCCGTGTCCAGCGCCCATGCCGCGGTGCCGCAGGCGTCCGCGGCGAGGACGACGGCGGCGAGGTCCCGGACCAGGGACGGGTCGACCGCGAGGACGCGGTCGGCGGGGACCCGCACCCCTTCCGCCCGGATCTCGGCGGTCGCCCGTGTCGGATCGGCGCTCTCGTGCGGCCGGACGACGAGATCGGCGGCGTCCACGACCAGCCAGACAGTGCCGCCGGACCCGACGCCTCTACCGGAATCAGCGGCCCCACCCAGCGCGGTACCACCACCGGACGCGGCACCCCCATCGAAGCCGGCCGCCCCACCCGGCGCGATATCGCCGCCCGGCGGTGCCTCCGTCTCCGCTCCCTGACCGCCACTGGACGGAGCGTCCCGCCCCGCCGCCGGCTCGTCGCCGGACGTCGTCCGCCCGTCGCCCGCGCCCGCGACCGCCGCCGCCAGCACGAGCACGTCCGCGTCGGCGCCGGAGAGCACGGGCGGCGCGGTCCCGTCGAGCACGTATCCGCCGTCCACCGCCAGGGCCGTCAGGGAGCCGGCGCCGAACGCGACGGCGCCGACGCGCTCCCCGCACCCCAGCGCCCGTAAGAGATCAGGGAGCCCTCCGGCCCGTCCGGGATCGCCTCGCCCCGCGGCCTGTCCGGGATCGCCTCGCCCCGCGGCTTGTACGGGGTCACCGCCCGCCCCTTCCCGGGCCGCCCTGTCCGCGTCGGCCGACCGCAGTACCGCCGACGCCAGGACGTGCGCGGCGAACGGTCCCGGCAGCGCTGCCCGCGCGGCCTCCTCCACGACGACGGCGAGGTCGACGAGGTCGCCGCCGCCACCGCCGTACGCCTCGGACAGGTGCACGGCGAGGAGCCCCTGCGCCGCGAGCGCGTCCCAGAACGGCGGTCTGCCGCCGCCCGGGGCGTCCAGGAGTTTGCGGACCTCCTCGGGCGGTACGGCGCGCGCGATCCAGCCGCGTACGGCCTCGGCCAGCTCCCGCTGCTCCGGCGTGATCGCGATGCCCATGCGTGCCTCCCCAAAGGCCCAAGGTGCGTGGATCCGCGCCAGACTAGAACACGTTTCATTCTGACGGTAGGTCAGATACCCATGGATCGGTCAAGAATTCGTTAGTACGCCGAAGCATCGGAATAGTTGCCCAGGCGCACCGGGTTCCCCCTGCACGTATCCCGCGCGGATCACCCGACCGACGTCCCCGTGTCCCCATGGATCACCCGACCGACCGTCCCCGCATCCGCACGGATCACCCCCCGCTCGCCGCTCTCTTGAGTGCTCCTTTCTTACGGCCTGGAGGCCCCCCGCAATGACGCACACGACGACCGACCAGCCCGCGCGGAGGCCGAGCGGCGCGACCGTGCCCGTGCTCGCCTTCGCGGGCATCGTTGTCGCGGTGATGCAGACCCTGCTCGTCCCGGTCATCAAGGACCTGCCGACGCTGCTGGGCACCGCGCCCAGCAACGCCACCTGGGTCCTGACCTCGACCCTGCTCTCGGGCGCCGTGGCCACGCCGATCATGGGCCGCCTCGGCGACCTCTTCGGCAAGCGGCGCATGCTGCTCACCAGCCTGGCCGTGATGGTGGTCGGCGCCCTGGTCAGCGCGCTGACCAGCGCCCTGGTGCCGATGATCGTGGGCCGTTCGCTCCAGGGCTTCGCGATGGGCGCGATCCCGCTGGGCATCGGCCTGATGCGCGACATGCTGCCCCGCGAGAAGCTCGGCTCCGCGATGGCCCTGATGAGCTCCTCGATCGGCGTCGGCGGCGGACTCGCGCTGCCCGCCGCGGCCCTCGTCGCGCAGCACACCGACTGGCACGCCCTCTTCTACGGCGCCGCCGGCCTCGGCGTCCTCTCCATCGTCCTCACCCTCCTCGTCGTACCGGAGTCCCCGATGCGCGCCGAGGGCACCTTCGACGTGCTGGGCGCGATAGGGCTCTCCGTCGGACTCGTGCTCTTCCTGCTGCCGATCACCAAGGGCAGCGACTGGGGCTGGACCGCGCCCACCACGCTCGGCCTGTTCGGCGCGTCGCTCGCCGTGCTCCTCCTGTGGGGCGTGATGGAGCTGCGCCTGAAGGCTCCGCTGGTCGACCTGCGCACCACGGCCCGCCCCGCGGTCCTCTTCACCAACCTCGCCTCGATCATGGTCGGCGTCTCCTTCTACGTCGTCTCCCTCGTCCTGCCGCAGCTGCTCCAGCTGCCGACGTCCACCGGCTACGGCCTCGGCCAGTCGATGGTGAAGGCGGGTCTGCTCGTCGCGCCGCTCGGCCTGACGATGATGTTCACCGCGCCCGTGTACGCCCGCCTGTCGGCGAAGTACGGCCCGAAGGTCACGCTGATCATCGGCATGGTGATCATCGGCATCGGCTACGGCGCGGGCCTCGGCCTGATGAACGCCGCCTGGCAGTCCCTGGTCATCGCGGTGGTCCTCGGCGCGGGCATCGGCCTCGCCTACTCCTCGCTGCCCGCCCTGATCGTCGGCTCCGTCCCGGCCTCGGAGACCGGAGCCGCCAACGGTCTGAACACCCTGATGCGTTCCATCGGCACGTCCGTGTCGAGCGCCGTCATCGGCATGGTGCTCGCCAACACGGCGAACCACGTCGGCGGGGTCGCGGTCCCGACCATGCACGGCTTCCGCGTGTCCTTCCTGATCGCCACCGGCGCGGTCGCGGTCGGCCTGCTCATGGCGCTGTTCCTGCCGGGCCGTCCCCCGGCCACCAAGCCTCAGCTGGTCGCCAGCAGCGAGGAGGACGCCGCGCTGGAGCGGGCGCACGAGGTGCTCGGCGGTTTCCGCGGCCGGGTCCTGAACGTCGAGGGCGGCCCGGTTCCCCGCGCCAAGGTCACCCTGATCGACCGGCGCGGCCGCCAGGCGGGCGCCACCCACTCCGCCGAGGACGGCAGCTACGCGCTGGCCGTGCCGGCCCAGGGCGCGTACGTGCTCGCCGCTCGGGCCACCGGCCACGGCCCGCTCGCCTCGTCGGCGACGCACCTGGGCGACGACCGGCCTGTCGCCCTCGACCTGTCACTGCCGGGCGAGGACGCCGAGGTCACCGCCTGACGTTCGGACCCGCCCGAGTGATCATTCCCACCCCCGTCGCCCTCGCGGCGGGGGTGTGGGGCACGATGGGGCGGCCAGGGACCCGTACGCCCGGTTCGTTCGCACCGGTCGTACGCGCCCGATGTCCACGCCGGACGTCCGCGCGGTCCGCAGTTCCGCGCCGGACGCCCGCATCGGACGCACGCATCCGATCCACGTAGCCTTTTCCGCACCCGCTCCACGCACCAGCCGTTCGCAACGCTTGACGCACCCCGTTGTTCGCACCGATGGAGGAGACCCCATGCCCGCGGCACCCAAGCCCGAGATCCTCGCCGCCTTCGAGGCCGCGAAGGGGTTCATGCCGCGGGGTGAGGGACTCGCGCTGTACGAGGCCGCCGTCGAGGCCGGACGGCTCGGGCTGCCGCTCCTGGAGGTCGGCACCTACTGCGGCCGTTCCACGATCCTGCTCGCCGACGCGGCGCGCGAGGCCGGGGTGACCGCGATCACGGTCGACCACCACCGGGGCAGCGAGGAGCAGCAGCCGGGCTGGGAGTACCACGACCCGTCCACGGTCGACCCGGAGATCGGCCTGATGGACACGCTCCCCACCTTCCGCCGCACCCTCCACCGGGCGGGTCTGGAGGACCACGTGGTCGCGCTGGTCGGCCGCTCGCCGCAGATCGCCGCGTTCTGGCGCACGCCCCTCGGCCTGGTCTTCATCGACGGCGGCCACACCGACGAACACGCGAGCGGCGACTACGAGGGCTGGGCTCCGCATGTCGCCGAGGGCGGTCTTCTCGTCATCCACGACGTGTTCCCGGACCCCGCCGACGAGTTCACCGGCCAGGCCCCGTACCGCGTCTACCTCCGGGCCCTGGAATCGGGCGCGTTCACCGAGATCGCGGTGACCGACTCGTTGCGCGTCCTGCGGCGAACCGGAGCAGGGATCTGAGCGCCCGGTTAGAGTCGCTGACGTGTCGTACGTAGGCCCTGACTTCGATCCGCCCCAGCCGCGCCGTTTCCGGCGCGGACCGCTCACCGTCGCGCTCGCCGCGCTCGTACCGGGCGCGCTGGCCGGCTGGCTGGTGTACCACGCCGTGGGAGACGATTCGGGGGGCGGGTCCGGCCGGGCCGTTCCCGGGTCGTCGTCCTCCGCGCCCGGCTCCGCCTCGCCCTCCGCGCACGCGTCCGCCTCTACGGCGGACGACGCCAAGGGGGGTACGCCGTCGACCTCGGCGCCCTCCTCCTCCGCGCCCGCCGCCTCCGGCTCCGGCTCCCTCAAGGGCAAGGTCATCGTCATCGACCCGGGGCACAACCCGAGCAACTTCCAGCACACGTCCGAGATCAACCGCAAGGTGAACATCGGAACGAACTGGAAGGAATGCGACACGACCGGTACGTCCACCAACGCGGGTTACACGGAAGCCCGGTTCACCCTCGACGTCGCGCACCGGATGCGGGCGATCCTCGAAAAACAGGGCGCCACGGTGAAGCTGACCCAGGACGGCGACCGCGCCTTCGGCCCCTGCGTCGACGAGCGGGCCCGCATCGGCAACACGGCGCACGCGGACGCGGTCGTCTCCATCCACGCCGACGGATCGGCGGCCGGCAACCGCGGCTTCCACGTCATCCTCCCGGCATCGGTGCACGCGCACGCAGCCGACACCCGCCCGATCGTCGCCCCCTCCCGCGACTTGGGCGAGCGCATCGCGGGTCTGTTCGTCCGCGAGACGGGCAGCGCGCCCTCCAACTACGTCGGGGACGGAACCGGACTGGTGGTCCGTAAGGATCTCGGTGGTCTCAATCTGTCAACGGTTCCCAAGGTGTTCATCGAATGCGGCAACATGCGCGATAGCAAGGACGCTGCGCTGCTCACCAGTAGCGCGTGGCGAGAGAAAGCGGCACGGGGGATCTCTGAAGGAATCGTTGGTTTCCTGCACGGGTAGTGATCTACGGACCCAACCCGGCGGACACCCTGATCGTCCGGGCGATAGTGTCGTCCGTACGATAAAAGGGCCACCCCCGCGCTTCACACCGAGTCCCGACGGCGACACCATGACGGCGACACGGTGAACAGCGATGCCTCCATGACGACGAGACGACTGACGAAGGACCTGAAGTGAATATCCGCTCCCTCACTCGAGGCGACGGCGTGGTGATCGGAGCAGCGGTGTTGCTGTTCATCGCGTCGTTCCTCAAGCTCTACTCCATTTCTGGGTACAACTACGACGCGACCGCATGGGACAGCCTCGGCGAAGGCCTCGGCGTCTACATGGGTGGGGTGATCGGCGCCGCTCTGATCGTCGTCAACCGCTGCTTGCCGCAGCCGCGCAAGATCGCCGGGCTCGACCTGGGCACGGTCGGCGTGGCCTTCACGGTGCTCGTCGCCTGGACCATGTTCTGGTCGCTCGTGGACGTCCCGGACAGCGCCGACGCCGCCGCCGGAACCATCCTCGGCTTCATCGCGGCCCTCGCGCTGGCCGGCGCGGCCGTCGCGAGCCCGCTCGTCCCCGCGCTCAAGGTCGCCCTCGTCGGCGCTCCCGCGCTCCCCTCCCCGCAGCCCTACGGCGGTCAGCCGCAGGGTGGTTACGGGTACCCGGGAGCCTCGCAGCCGAGCCAGCCCGGCCAGCCCGGTCAGCAGCCCTACGGTGCTCAGCCGTCCCAGCCGGGGCAGCCGTTCGGCGCGCAGCCGGGTCAGCCGCCGGCCCCGCAGACGCAGCAGCCCGCTCAGGACTTCTCGCCGTTCTGGTTCGCCGTGCCGGTCGCGCGCCCGCTGTTCTCGGAGGACGGCGCGCAGGCGCCGATCGCCGAACTGGCGCCGGGTACCTGGTACCTGGCCGTCGAGCAGCGCGGTGCGACCCTGGTGGCGCAGACGCAGGACGGTCGTCGCGGTGTGCTTCAGGACACCTCGGGGATCCAGCGCGGCTGACCCGCCCATCGTCGCAGCGACGGCCCCTCGCCCTTTCCGGCGGGGGGCCGTTGTCGTACAGTCGCAGCACCCACATGACTGACGGACCGTCAGAATTCTGGTTCTGGAGGCGACATGCGGCTCGGTCTCGCGCTCGGCTACTGGGGGCGCGGCCCCTCGACGGACCATGTGCCGCTCGCCCAGGAGGCGGAGCGGCTCGGCTACCACTCGGTGTGGACCGCCGAGTCATGGGGTTCGGACGCGTTCACCCCGCTCACCTGGATCGCCGCGCGGACCACGCGCATCCGACTCGGCACGGCGATCGCGCAGATGGCCGCCCGTCCCCCCACCACCACCGCGATGCACGCGCTCACCCTCGACCATCTCTCCGGCGGGCGCATGATGCTGGGGCTCGGTCTGTCGGGACCCCAGGTCGTCGAGGGCTGGTACGGGCGGCCGTTCCCGAAGTCGCCGCTGACCGCGACCCGGGAGTACGTCGACGTCGTACGCCAGGTTCTGCGGCGCGAGGGGCCGGTCGAGCTGGACGGACGCTTCCACTCCCACCCGTACCGGGGCGCCGACGGCACGGGACTCGGCAAGGCGCTGAAGCCCATCACCCATCCGCTCCGGGCCGAACTGCCGCTCCTGCTCGGGGCGGAGGGACCGAAGAACATCGCGCAGACGACCCGGATCGCCGACGGCTGGCTGCCGCTGTACTGGTCGCCGACGCGTCCTCAGGCGTACGAGGCCTCGCTCGCCGACCTGCCCGAGGGCTTCCTCGTGGCGCCGATGGCCCGGGCGCACGTCTGCGACGACGTCGCCGAGGGGCTGCTGCCGGTCAAGGCGATGCTCGGCTTCTACATCGGCGGGATGGGGCACTCGGCCCGTAACTTCCACGCCGATCTGATGGCCCGGATGGGCTTCGAGGAGGAGGCCCGCAGGATCCAGCGGCTGTTCCTGGAGGGGCGCCGGGAGGAGGCCGTCCTGGCCGTACCGGACGCCTTCGCAGACGAGATCTCGCTTGTCGGACCACGTGAACGCATCGCCGA
Source organism: Streptomyces rhizosphaerihabitans (assembly GCF_025399795.1). GTDB lineage: Bacteria > Actinomycetota > Actinomycetes > Streptomycetales > Streptomycetaceae > Streptomyces > Streptomyces rhizosphaerihabitans. Next base: position 64,598 of record NZ_JAODTZ010000050.1, read on the forward strand.
GCGGCTGGAGTTGTGGCGCAAGGGCCCGGTGACCGACCTGCTGGTCCTGTCCCCGGACCCCCACACACTGCGCGTGCTGGCCGAGCTGAACTCCTAGCCGCACCGACGATCCCGATCCGGCCGCGCCGGCGGGCCGAATCAGGCCAGACCGACCGGATCACACCGGTTCGCCGGGTCCGCCGGGTCCGCCGGGCGGGCCTAGCCTCCGCTGAGCTGGGACGCCGACGGCACCTTGTCCTTGACCTCGGCGCCCGCGCTCTTCCCGGCCGCCTTCACCTTGTTGATGATGTCGTCGAAGGAGTTGGCGACGGCGTCGGTGGAGTCGCCCTTGCGCAGCTTGGCGGGCAGGTCCTTGAGCGCGGCGATGCCCGCGGCGAGCGGGGCGAGGGCCTTGGACAGGGCGGGATCGCCCTGGGCGTTCTTCGTGGCGGCCTTGAGCCGGTTGTACGCGAAGGCGCCGGCGAGCCCGGCCTTGACCAGGGCGACCCGGCGGCCCTTCGCGCCCTTCTTGAACGTGCCCGCCTTCCAGGGTTTGACGATCCACTGGTAGGTGGCGCCGGCCGCGAGCCCCGCGTTCGCCACGAAGCGGGTCTTGGCGAACTTCTGCTTCTGCGCCGAAGTGGTCGGGGTGGGGGTGGCGGCCGCCTGCACCACGGCGGCGGTGTCCTGCCCGGATCCGCCGCTGCCACAGGCTGCGGAACCGCCGATCAGGACGCAGGAGAGGGTCAGCGCCACGATCAGGCGCCGTATCGGTACGGGCACGGGATCCTCCGGATGAGGGGACGGTTCTCCCGGTCCGCCGGTTCTTCCCGTTCGCGGAGGAACGCGGCTCTCCCCGGCAGCCTCACCCGGCCCCATCCGCCGCGCCACTTGAGAGAACCCGTTCGGGTTTCATCCAGGATTGACGGGCAACCCGCTGGACATGTCCCCTCGATATCGCAACGGCTCGAATCAGGCGGGGACGGTCATCGCGATCGTCGCGGATGTTATGGCCGTCATCCTCGGTCTCTGGATTCTGATGTATCTGCTCGACGCCAACCGTGGCAACGACCTCGTGCAGTTCATCCACCACATGGCGAGCTGGCTGGCCGGCTGGTCGCGTGACCTGTTCACCTTCGACGAGCAGTGGGCGCGCGTGGTCGCCGGCTACGGTCTCGCCGCGGTCGTCTACCTGTTCGTGGGCCACGCTGTGGCCAACCGCATGCACCGGCACTGACAGCCCGGAGCGCCCAAGTCCCGAGCGTCCGGACGGTCCAGAAGGCAGGACCGTCCGGACGGTTCAGCGGGTCTGGGTGCAGCAGTCCGGGTCCAGGCCGGTCGGAAGGCGCTCGCCGCCGAAGACGGCGCAGGTGGGCTCGTCGCCGCCCAGTGCGGCGACCGCCAGCAGCAGGGAGCCCGCCGTCCAGGTGGTGAGCTCCTCGGGCCAGACGGCCTGGTCCTCGAAGACATAGCCCGTCCAGTACAGACCGGTCTTCGGATCGCGCAGGTGCTGGATGGACTGAAGGATCTCCAGCGCGCGGTCGGACTCGCCCACCGCCCACAGGGCGAGGGCGAGTTCGGCCGATTCACCACCGGTGACCCACGGGTTGGGAACGACGCAGCGCACCCCGAAACCGGGCACGACGAAGCGGTCCCAGCCCTCCTCGATACGGGACTTGGCCTCGGCGCCCGTCAACGCGCCGCCGAGTACCGGGTAGTACCAGTCCATGGAGTAGCGGTTCTTGTCGAGGAACCGCTCCGGGTGGAGCCGGATCGCGTGCCGCAGCGCGCCGACCGCCAACTCCCAGTCGGGCTGCGGCTCTTCGCGCTGTTCGGCGATGGCGAGCGCGCAGCGCAGCGCATGGTGGACCGACGAACTCCCGGTCAGCAGCGCGTCGTCGACCGCGGTCCCGTCGTCCTCGCGCTTCCAGCCGATCTGCCCGCCGGGCTGCTGGAGTCGCAGCACGAACTCCACCGCCGCGAAGACGGTGGGCCACATGCGGTCCAGGAACATGTCGTCGCCGGTCGCCAGGTAGTGGTGCCAGACACCCACCGCGATGTACGCGCAGAAGTTGGTCTCCCGGCCGCGGTCGGTGACGTCCTCGAAGTCCCCGTCGGCGTACGCCGCGTACCAGGATCCGTCCTCGTTCTGATGCCGTGCCAGCCACGCGTAGGCCCGCTCGGCGGCCTCGTGCTCCCCGGCCGCGTCGAGCGCCATGGCGGCCTCGGTGTGGTCCCACGGATCGAGGTGGTGGCCGCGGAACCACGGAATGGCTCCGTCGGGGCGCTGCACCCCGAGGATCCCGCGCACCGTGGCGTCGGCCTCCTCGACGGTGAGGACCCCGGGCAGGACGAGATGTTCTGTCCGGGAAGTGGTCACGTGGCGTCCGTCTCGGAAGCGGTCGTCGCGGATTCCGTCGCGCCGGCGAGCTTCGGCAGGTGCGGCTTGGTCGCGTACGCCACGAAGCTCTTGCCGATCAGCGGGTTCAGCGCCTGCTCGACGACCCGGGTGGCCAGCGGTTTCTTCATGATGTCCCAGACCAGCAGCTTGTGGTACGCCCGCACGGGCAGCGCCTTGTCGTTGTCGACGCCGAACGCGCACTTCAGCCACCAGTACGGCGAGTGCAGCGCGTGCGCGTGGTGGGAGCCGTAGGGTCGCAGCCCGGCCTCGCGGATCTTCCCGAGCAGTTCGTCCGCCTTGTAGATGCGGATGTGGCCGCCCTCGACCTCGTGGTAGGCGTCCGACAGGGACCAGCAGACCTTCTCCGGCCCGTAGCGCGGCACGGTGATGGCGATCCGGCCGCCCGGCCTGAGCACGCGGACCATCTCGGCGAGGACGCCCTTGTCGTCCGGGATGTGCTCCATGACCTCGGAGATGATCACGACGTCGAAGGACTCGTCGGGGAAGGGCAGCGCGAGCGCGTCACCCTCCATGGCCGTCGCGGTGGCCCCGGCGGGCGCCTCCCCGGCCTCCTTCATCGCCGCGAACCACTTCGCGACCTCGCGGATCTCCTCGCCGTTCTGGTCCAGCGCCACGACCTGCGCGCCGCGCCGGTAGCACTCGAACGCGTGCCGGCCGGCACCGCATCCGAGGTCCAGGACGCGGTCGCCCGGGGCGAGCGGGAACCGGGAGAAGTCGACGGTCAGCACGTGGCCCTGCTTTCGCGATTGGCTGCAACTAGTTCTTCGGCGGCGAAGGTCTCTTCCGCGGCCTCGGAGCGGGCGGGGCCCGGGGTCGCCAAGGAGCCGGTGCCCGGCGCGCTGCCGCGCCCTTCGGTGCCCGTGGCGGAGGCGGCCTCGCGCGAGCGGAGCCGGGACGCGGGAAGAGCCATCGCCTCACGGTAGTGGGCCACCGTGCCCTCGGCCGCCTTGGCCCAGGTGAAGCGAGCGAGGACGCGTTCACGCCCGGCGGAGCCGAGCCGCACCCGCAGTTCCGGGTCGCCGAGGAGCCGGCCGAGGGCCGCCGCCAGCGCCCCCGAGTCGCCCGGCGGGACCGCGAGGCAGGTCTCGCCGTCGGGGCCCGCGACCTCCGGGATCGCTCCACCGGTGGTGGCCACCAGCGGCGTTCCCGTGGCCATCGCCTCGGCGGCGGGCAGCGAGAAACCCTCGTACAGGGAGGGCACACAGGCGACTTCGGCCGAGCGGACGAGATCGACGAGATCGGCGTCGGAGATGCCCTTGACGAACTCGACGGCGCCGTCGAGGCCGTACCGCTCGATGGCCTGGGCGACCGGACCGTCCTCGGCACGCCGGCCGACGACGACGAGGTGCGCGCCCGGGTGTTCGGTGCGTACCTTCGCCAGCGCCTCGACGAGGAACACCAGGCCCTTGAGCGGCACGTCCGCGCTGGACGTGGTGACGATGCGCCCCGGCACCTGGCGCACGGACGGATTCGGCGAGAAGAGGTCGGTGTCCGCGCCGATGTGGACGACGTGGATGCGGTCCCGCTCGACGCGCAGGTGGTCGACGATCTCCTGGCGGGAGGTGCCGGAGACCGTGAGGACGGACGGCAGCCGGCGCGCGACGCGCTTCTGCATGCGGGTGAAGGCGTACCAGCGGCGGACGGAGGCCCGGCGCTGCCAGCCCTCGGCGGCGTCCAGCTCCAGTTGCCGGTCGACGGTGATGGGGTGGTGGATGGTGGTCACCAGCGGGGCGCCGACATCCCCCAACAGACCGTATCCGAGCGTCTGGTTGTCGTGGATGACGTCGAACTCGCCGCGCCGGGCCCGCAGATGACGGCGGGCGCGCAGCGAGAAGGTCAGCGGCTCGGGGAAGCCGCCGGTCCACATCGTGCCGACCTCGAGGGCGTCGATCCAGTCCCGGTACTCGCCTCGCGCGGGGGTGCGGAAGGGGTCGGGCTGGCGGTACAGGTCGAGGCTGGGCAGCTCGGTGAGGCTCAGCTCGGGCAGGCCCTCGTCGAGGACGGGGTAGGGCTGGGATCCGATGACCTCGACGCGGTGGCCGAGGCGGGCGAGTTCGCGCGAGAGGTGTCGTACGTACACACCCTGGCCGCCACAGAACGGGTTTCCCTTGTAGGTGAGGAGCGCGATGCGCAGGGGGCGGTCCCCGTCGGCAGCCGCACCCTTACCGGGGCCCGCCTCCATGGCCTCAGCGGTCACTTCCGGTCCCCTTCTCCCTGCACTTTCCCGCGAGATTACGCCGGGACGCTAATCTAGAACAAGTTTCAGACTTGATCGTTCAAGGAGCATTGAATCTACCGGCAGGTAGCGCCAGTGTGAGCGGTGGATCAGGTGATTCACGCCACGACGGCGCGGCGGGGTCGGCTGGTCCGCACGGTGGTGCCCCACCCTGCCATGCCGACTCGTCGCTCCCTCTCGCTGATGTCACGGAACGGACCCATGCCTGCGGAAGCCAAGGCGGACTCGAAGAACGCGCGACCGGCGCCGGGGGCCAGCACGCCCGCCGCGCCCGCCACCGCCGCGCACTCCAGGCCGCACCCCATGTCGCATACCGCCTCTCCCCCGCTCACCGAGCGCCAGGAGGCGCGCCGTCGCCGGATCCTGCACGCGAGCGCGCAGCTGGCCAGCCGGGGCGGCTTCGACGCCGTGCAGATGCGCGAGGTCGCGGAGTCGTCGCAGGTGGCTCTCGGCACGCTGTACCGCTACTTCCCCTCGAAGGTGCATCTGCTGGTCGCCACGATGCAGGACCAGCTGGAGCACATGCACGGCACGCTGCGCAAGAAGCCGCCGGCCGGGGACACCGCCGCGGAGCGGGTGGCGGAGACCCTGATGCGGGCGTTCCGCGCCCTCCAGCGCGAACCGCACCTGGCCGACGCGATGGTCCGCGCGCTCACCTTCGCGGACCGCAGTGTCAGTCCCGAGGTCGACCAGGTCTCGCGGCAGACCACGGTGATCATCCTGGACGCGATGGGCCTCGACGACCCGACGCCGGCCCAGCTCTCCGCCGTCCGCGTCATCGAGCACACCTGGCACTCCGCTCTGATCACCTGGCTCTCCGGCCGCGCGTCCATCGCCCAGGTCAAGATAGACATCGAGACGGTCTGCCGCCTGATCGACCTGACCGACCCGGAAGGCCGGTAGGCCCCGGAGGGCCGGGACTGCCGCCGGAAGGCATCCGGGGGAACGCGCCGTCCTCGTGTCCGCCCCCTCCGTCCTATTCCTCCGGCGGGAACACCGGCTCGCCGCTGCCCAGCAGAGAGATCATGACGGCCTCGACCGGGCAGCCCTCGGCCGCTTCGAGGATCTTCTCGTTGGCGTCGGTCTCCGGCTCGACCGGGTGGGACTGCATGCCGGCGTCGAGGCGGAAGGCGTCCGGGGCGTGGTGGACGCACTGGGCGGAGCCGATGCAGACGGAACGGTCGACCTCCACCTGCCAGCGGTCGCCCATCCTCAGGCCTCCCACCCGGCCGGCAGGTGGATCATCTTGTGCTCCAGGAACTCGCTGTATCCCTCCGGCCCGAATTCCCGCCCCAGGCCGGAGTTCTTGTAGCCGCCGAAGGGGCCCAGCATGTCGAGGCTGAAGGTGTTGACCGAGTAGGTTCCGGTTCGGACCTGGCGGGCGATGTCGATGCCATGGGCGACGTCCGCCGTCCAGACGCTGCCGCTCAGCCCGTAGTCGGAGTCGTTGGCGATCTTCACCGCCTCGGTCTCGTCGCCGTAGGGGAGCAGACAGATCACCGGGCCGAAGATCTCCTCCCGGGCGATGCGCATCGAGTTGTCGACGCCACCGAAGAGGGTCGGCTCGACGTACCAGCCGCGGTCGAGTCCTTGCGGACGCCCGCCGCCGGCCAGGATCTTCGCGCCCTCCTCCTGACCGATGCGGATGTAGTCGAGGTTGCGCCGCTGCTGCCGCTCGGCGACCAGCGGGCCGACCTGGGTGGCCGGGTCGAGGGGATCGCCGACGACCAGCGCGTTCGCCGCCGCGGCGAAGGCGTCCGCGAACTCGTCGTAGCGCGAGCGCGGTACGAGGATGCGGGTCTGTGCCACACAGGCCTGGCCGTTGTTCATCCAGGCCGCCGACACGATTCCGGGAACCGAGGTGCCGAGGTCCGCGTCCGGCAGCACCACGGCCGCCGACTTGCCGCCCAACTCCAGGGTCACGCGGGTGAGATGGCGCGCGGCGACCTCCATCACCCGTTTGCCCGCCGCGACGGAGCCGGTGAAGGAGACCTTGTCGATACCGGGGTGTCCGACCAGGTACTCACTGACCTCGCGGTCCGCCGGGAGGATCGACAGGACCCCCTCGGGCAGCCCGGCCTCCTTCGCGATCTCACCCAACAGGTAAGCGTCCAGGGGTGATTCGGGCGACGGCTTCAGTACGACGGTGCAGCCGGTCAGCAGCGCGGGCGCGAGCTTGGCGGCCGCCACGAACTGCGGGACGTTCCACGGCACCACGGCCGCCACCACGCCCACCGGTTCACGGCGGACGAGGAGCTTGCCGAGGACTCCGTCGCGCGCCTCCTCGTACGTGTAGCCGCGCGCGACCGTGATCGCCGCGTCCCACACCATCATCGCGCCGAGGGCCTGCGCGAGGACGCTCCAGGAGTAGGGGGAGCCGTTCTCGGAGGAGATGACGCGTGCGATCTCCTCGTGGCGTACGGCGATCGCGTCCTTGATCCGCGCCACGACCGCGATCCGCTCGTCGAGGCTCATACGCGGCCAGGGGCCCTCGTCGAACGCCTGACGCGCGGCGGCGACGGCCCGGTCGACATCCGCCGCCGAGGCGTGCGGCACCCGGCCGATGACCTCCTCGGTGTGCGGCGAGATCACCTCGATGACGTCCTTGCCGAGGGGGTCGGTCAACTCCCCGCCGATGAACAGCTGTCCGTGTTCCACGAGCTCGGTCATGGCCGACTGCCTCCAAGGACGCTCTTTGCCGCCACTTCTGACGCTTCATCAGATACGAGAACTGATACCAGTTCCAGTGAGATGAGTCCACGGCGCGAACGCGACCGTCCGCGCGGACGCAAAGGTCGACCCGGACTCCCGACAGTCGACTCAGGCTCCAGACAGTCGACTTGGGCTCCCATTGGAACCCGTTCTAGTTATAGTGGCGAGAACTCGGCGATGGGTGGAAGCGCATGACGCAGGTGACCGATCACGGCGGGGGCGTACGGTCGATCAGAGTCCCCATCCCGGACAATCCGCTCGGCCATACGCTGGTGTATCTGGTCGACACCGACGCGGGGCCCGTGCTCATCGACACGGGCTGGGACGACCCCGCTTCCTGGGACACACTCGTCGAGGGAGTCACCGGCTGCGGAACCTCCGTCGCGGAGATCCACGGCGTGGTCATCACCCACCACCACCCCGACCACCACGGCCTGTCGGGCCGGGTCCGTGAGGCGTCCGGCGCCTGGATCGCGATGCACGCCGCCGACACGGCGATCGTCCGGCGAACCCGGGAGAACCGGCCCGAGCGCTGGTTCGGCTACATGGCGGCCAAGCTGGCCGCCTCCGGCGCCCCGGAGGAGCACGTCGCCCCGCTGCGCGAGGCACACAAGTCCGTCCGCCGCCCCAGCACCCTGCCCGGCTTCTCCCCCGCGCTGCCCGACCGCGAGATCGTCCCCGGCGAATTCGTCGCCCTGCCCGGCCGCCGGCTGCGCGCCGTCTGGACCCCCGGCCACACCCCCGGGCACGTCTGCCTCCACCTGGAGGAGGAGCATCCGGCGCAACTGCCCGGCAACGGACGCCTGTTCTCCGGTGACCATCTGCTGCCGAAGATCACTCCGCACATCGGGCTCTACGAGGACCCGGGCACCCACGGGCGCCCTCCCTACGCGAACGGTATGGAGAGCCTCGGGGAGATCGCCGATCCGCTCGGCGACTACCTCGACTCCCTGGAGCGCGTCGGCCGTCTCGGCCCCGCCGAGGTGCTCCCGGCCCACCAGCACGTGTTCACCGATGCCCCTTCCCGAGTGGCGGAGTTGCTCACGCACCACGAGGAGCGGCTCACCGGCCTGCTGGCCCTGCTCTCCGTCCCGCTCACGCCCTGGCAGCTCGCCCAGCGCATGGAGTGGAACCGCCCCTGGGCCGACATCCCCTACGGATCACGGAACATCGCGGTCTCGGAGGCCGAGGCCCATGTGCGCCGACTGGTGAAGCTGGGGCGCGCGGAGGCGGTGCCGGGCAGCGATCCGGTGACATACGTGGCGGTGTGACGCCCTCGCGCCCAGCGAGTCGCTGGGCGCCGGCCCGCTCGCCACGAATCACCGGTCGCAGATCGCCAGTCGCCGCTCGCGAGCCACGGGTCACGGGTCACGGGTCACCGGTGCCTGATCGCTGCTCGCGAGCCACGGGGCGCCAGTGCCTGGGCACCGGTCGCAAGTGCCTGGGCGCCAGTCGCGAGCCACGAGGCTGGGCGCCGGTCGCGAGTGACGGGGTGCCGGTCGTGCCGCGGATCTCGGGGGCGCACCTCATCGGCCGTGGACCGCGTAGTCCAGCCCCTCCTCGTACGGCATCGCGCGCCCCTCCCCGTACGCCTTCTCGTAGGCCGGGTCGCCGATCTCGCCGCGGACGCGGAGTTCGTGCGAGCGGCGGGTGGCCATCAGGTCGGGCGAGTCCATCTGGGCCCGCCCGGTGAGTTCCCACACGCGCTCACCGATGCCCAGGAGGCGGGCCGCGCGATGGCCGTCGCCCGCCGCGACGACCCCCGCCGCGAGCACGTCGAGGGCCATCGCGGCACCCACGGTGTTGTGCAGCAGTCCGTGCCCGGCCAGCGCGGTGCGGGCGTTGCCGACGGCCGCGCCGATGTCCCCGCGGGCCAGATCGGTCTGAGCCACGACGCTGTCCGCGAAGGCGCCCGCCCACGACTCCCCGCACGCGACGCTCGCCGCACGCACCTCCTCGGCCACCGCGCGCGCCCGCCCGTGGTCCCCGCTCAACAGGTACGCGAAGGCCAGCGCCACCCGGACCTGGAGCTGCGCCGCCCCGAACCAGTCCCGCCGGACAGGCAGCCGAGGTGCGCCCGCCAGCACGTGGACCGCCTCGGACAGACGCCCGCTCAGGGCGAGTTGGCCGCCCCGGATGTACTTGGCGGCCACCACCGCCACCGGGTCGCCCTGTTCCCTCGCCGCGTCGGCGCAGCGCACCGCCCAGTTGGCCGCGGCCTCCAGATCACCCTGGAGGAGCGCGACCGCACCCCGTGTCCACACCGCGCGGATGCGGTCGGGGCCGGGCGGCGCGCCGTTCGACAGCGCCTGGTCGAGACAGTGCTGGGCTTCGCGCAGGTAGCCGCAGTGCCGCCACAGGAAGCCGATGTCGGCCGCCATCGCGAGGGCGACCCGTCCGTCCGGCTCGGTGAGCGCGCAGTCCATGGCCGCGCGGAGATTGGCGTGCTCGGTGAGGGTGCGCTCGCACCAGCCCGCCTGGCGTCCGGTGTTCCACTCGGCGCAGCCCTGGTGGGCCAGCCGCCGGTAGTGGTCGCGGTGACGCAGCCGCAGGGCGTGTTCCTCGCCCAGCGCCCGCAGCCAGTCGGCGCCGAACTCCCGCACGGTGTCGAGGAGTCGGTAGCGGACGGGGTCGGCGTGGTGGCGGCGCACGATGGACTGCTCGACGAGCCGGTCGAGCAGTGCGGGGATCCGGCCGGCGGGCAGCGGACCGCCCGCGCAGACCTCTTCGGCGGCCCTCCCGCAGAAACCGCCCGCGAACACCGACAGACGGGCCCACAGCAGTCGTTCCAGCGGTGCGCACAGTTCGTGGCTCCAGCCGATGGCCGTGCGCAGGGTCTGGTGGCGCGGCGGCCCTTCGCCCTCGCGCGCGGCGAGCAGGTCGAGCCGGGACGGCAGGCGCCGGCCGAGCAGGCCGCTCAACTGGTCCAGGGTGAGCTCGCCGAGCCGGACGGCGGCGAGTTCGATGGCGAGCGGAATGCCGTCGAGGCGGCGGCAGACGGCCTCCACGGCAGGGCGGTCGGTGTCGTGAAGGGTGAATCCGTTGTCGGCCGCGCGGTCGGCGAACAGGGCCACCGCGTCGCCCGCGACCGGCAGCGGATCGAGGCGCAGGACGTGTTCGCCCGGCAGACCGAGCGGCTCGCGGCTGGTGACGAGGACCCGCAGGCCCGGCAGCAGGGGCAGCAGCGTCTCGACGAAGGCCACGCAGTCCGCGAGGACGTGCTCGCAGGAGTCGAGGACCAGCAACAGCCTTTTGCCCTCGGCCCATTCGGCGACCACCTCGGTGACCGGCCGTGTCGACCGGTCGGAGAGCCGCAGCGCCTCCACGACGGCGAGGCCCACCAGTCCGGCGGAGTGCAGCGGGGAGAGCTCCACCAGCCAGACGCCGTCCGGGTACGCGCCGCCGATCCGGCCTGCGGCCTGGAGCGCGAGCCGGGTCTTGCCGACTCCGCCGACGCCGACCAGGCTCACCAGCCGGTAGATCCCGGTACCCGGATCCAGCTCTCGCTCCAGCCGGCCGAGTTCCTCCAGCCGGCCGATGAAACTCCGCGTCGATGAGGGCAGATTGCCAGGCCGTCCACCGGACGTGCTGCCGGGCCGTCCACCGGTCGTGTTGTCGGACACGCGCACCAGTGTGACCGGATCGCACACGTGCGATGCCCCGCTCCCCCGACTCGGACAAAAGATCCACATCGCGACGCCACTTCCGGGCGCGTTCCGACGAGATGTGATCAACTCTCCGTCGGCGTGGGCGACGAGGACCGTTTTCGGGGATTGTCGGGTGATGCGCGAGAGGGAGCGACGGAGCGAGCGGATGTCCGCCGACGACGGAGGCGATGGGCAGGTCGGAGCCGGGTTCTCGTGGCCGATGCTCGTACCGCCGGCCGCCTGTCCGGCGGTGGCCCTGCCGCATCTGCTGGACGACCGGGTGCCTCCCCTGGTCACGCTGCTGCTGATCGGACCGTTGCTGGCGTGCGCGCGGTCCGGGGTGCGCTGGACCCTGCTGGTCTCCTCCTGGTCGGCGGCACTCGGGCTCGCGACGGGCCTCGCCGACGGTGATGTGACCGGCCTCGACTTCGGCGTCCACTTCGGCGGGCTGCTGCTCGGCTGCGCTATCACCGTGTACGCGGCCGGCCGGCGCGAGCGCCTGAGCGACGCGCTCGCGCGGGCCCGCGAGGTCGCCCGGGTCACCCAGGAGGCGATCCTGCGGCCCATCTCCCGCACACTGGGCGGCACTCAGGTGTACACCCGCTACCACTGCTCCGGCGCCGAGTCGACGGTCGGCGGCGATCTGTACGACGTTGCGGTGACCCCGTACGGGCTGCGGGTCCTGGTGGGTGATGTACGCGGTCACGGCCTCGACGCGCTCCGGCTGACCGCCGAGACGATCACCGGTTTCCGTGAACTCGCCTATACCGCGCCCGATCTCCCGGCCCTGGCCGACGGCCTCGACACCCGTCTCGCACCGGAGCTGGGACCGGAGGACTTCGTCACCGTCCTGCTCGCCGAGTTCGCGCCCGGCGAGGTGCGGCTGGTCAACTGCGGTCACCCGGCGCCCCTGCGCTCCGGCCGGAGCGTCGAGTTCCTCGAACCCGAGTTCACCACACCGCCGTTGGGGCTGCACCCCGAGCCCCGCCAATACCGTGTGCGGCTCCAGCCCGGTGACCGTCTGCTCCTCTACACGGACGGCCTGACCGAAGGCCGCGACCAGGACGGCGTCCCGTTCCCACTGCTCGGCGAGGCCGCTCTCGCGCTGCGCGAACCCCTCCCCGAGGACGCCTTGAACAGCTTGCACGCCCGTCTGCTCCAGCACACCGGCGCGCCGCTGTCCGACGATCTCGCGCTGGTGCTGTGCCAGCCGGTGGAGGCCGCGGTCCCCGCGCGCGTTCTGTGACCGTCACCCCGGCGCCGGTACCGACGTCGGCGCCGAGCGGCTCGGACCGGGTCGCCGTGCGCGTGCCGGACCCACGTCAGCCGGCCACCGCTCAGTCACTCAGCCCTCAGCCCTCAGCCCAGCATCGCCCGGATCAACTCGTCGGCCTCGCCCAGAAGTTCGACCTCGTGCGCGCTCATCGTCGGGTTGGCCGCCCGGCGCCGTCCAGCCTCGATGAGCCCCTCCTCGGTCACCTGGTCCTCGTTCCCGTCGAGCAGCGCGTCCAGCGTCTCCTCGGCCACGTCCCCGATCGCCTCGCCGCCGACGGCGACCTGGGCGAGGATCACGGCGGACATGGCCCAGTCGAGGCCGGGCGGACCCTCCTCGGTGTTGGACCAGTCGATGACCTTCGGTCCGTCCGGGGTGAGCATCACGTTGTCGGGGTGCAGATCCAGGTGCAGGACGCGCACGGCGGGGTCGGCGGAGAGCCTGGCGGGCACGGCGTGCAGCTTGCGCAGCAGCCGGGCCAGGGTCAGGCCGGCCTCCTGGGCGGAGAGCAGGCCCTGGCCGAAGGCTTCGAGCATGGTCGGCCCGGACAGCCGCTCCATCACCAGGTCGCCGCGGGTCGCCGCCCGCACTCCCGGCACCGGATAGCCGTGCGAGCGCACGTGCTGCATCACCGCAGCCTCGGCCGTCGCGTCGCCCCAGCCCGCGCGGTCCCGCCGCAGCACCCACGCCTCGTCGATCTCGTAGACGTCCGCCGAACGCCCCGAGCCGAGCAGTCTCCCCGTTCGCATGGCCCGAACCTAGCGGATGTCCTTCGGCCCGCCCCGGGTCATCGGTGATCCGAACGACACCCGCATGCCGTTCCCACACCCGCTCCACAGGCGGCACTCGGGGAATTCCGGGCGGCCGGTAGAGTGAGCGCGTCGTCATCACACCCGTACGAGGAGAAGCCGGTGCAAATCCGGCGCTGACCCGCAACCGTGAGCCACTTCGGTGGTGAGCCGGATCGCCTCGCACGGGACGTGACCGGCTCGTGCCCTCGGCAGCCCGCCGACGGCCGGCACCGTCGAGGGATACGGAGCCGGAGCCGCCCGGATACCTCAGCGTGCCCGGTGCTGCCCGGCTCCCCGCAGGGAGAGTCATGTTTGTTCGCCGCACCGCAGCGGTACTGGCCGCCACCGCAGTCATCGGGGCGGTCGTCGCACCGGCCGCTTCCGCCGCCGGCTCGTCCCCCTCGCCGTCACCCTCGGTGGCACTCCCCTCGGGCCTGTACGGCTCCACCGACCCGACCTACGACGGCGTCTGGCGGCAGTCGCTCGCGCTGCTCGCCCAGCACACCGTCGGCGTACGCCCCGCCGCCAAGGCCGTGGACTGGCTGACCGGCCAGCAGTGCGCGAACGGGGCCTTCGCCGCGTACCGCGCCGACGCGAGTGCCGCGTGCGACGCCAAGACGCAGGTCGACACCAACAGCACCGCGGCCGCCGTCCAGGCCCTCGGCGCGCTCGGCGGACACGACGACGCCACCGGCAAGGCCGTCACCTGGCTGAAGTCCGCGCAGAACAAGGACGGCGGCTGGGGCTACATGGCCGGCGGACCCAGCGACACCAACTCGACGTCCGTCGTCATCGGCGCGCTGAAGGCGGTCGGCAAGAAGCCCGCGGGCGTCTCCAAGGACGGCAAGTCACCCTTCGACGCCCTGCTGAAGCTGTCGACGGCCTGCGACGCGGAGGGCGACGGCGCCTTCGCCTACCAGCCCGACAAGAAGGGCAAGCTGGCGGCGAACGCGGACGCGACCGCGGCGGGCGTGACGGCCGGCATGGGCCAGGGCTTCGTGGCGGCGACCGGCTACGCGTTCCACCTCACGGGTTGCGTCATCGCCGACGCCCCCGACATGGCGACCGCGGCGGGGAACGGCGCCAACTATCTCGCCAAGGCGATGGCGAAGACCTCGTACCTGAAGTCCGCGCTCCCGGGCGCCAAGGACCAGCCCGACTACGGCAACACGGCGGACGCGGTCGTGGCCCTCGCGGCCATCGGCGCGACGAAGGACGCGCAGAAGCCGCTCGCCTGGCTGGAGAAGAACTCCGGTGACTGGGCGGCCGAGTCCGGTCCCGCCGCGTACGCGCAGCTGATCTTCGCCGCGCACGCCACCGGCACCGACCCGCGCGCCTTCGGCGGCAAGGACCTGGTCGCGCTGCTGGGCGCCACGGGCCCGGCGCCGAGCACGGCCGGAGCCTCGGCCACCCCGAGCGAGAAGAAGAACGACGAGAAGAAGGACGACGGCAACGGGCTCGGCGTCTGGTGGATCATCGGCGTCGGCCTGGTCGCGGGCATCGGCATCGGCTTCCTGATCAGCGGCCGTAACAAGAAGCGCCAGCTGTGACCGCCCGTCGGACGACCGCGCCCGCCCTGGCACTCGCGCTGGCCCTCCTGCTCCTCGTCCTCGGCGGCGCAGGACAGGCCCGAGCCGTCGGCTACCGCTACTGGTCCTTCTGGGACCTGACCGGCGGGAAGTGGACGTACGCCACCCAGGGCCCGTCGACCGCGCGGCCGTCCGACGGCGATGTCCAGGGCTTCCGCTTCGCGGTGAGCGAGGACTCCCAGCACGCAGTACAGCCGCGCGGGGAGCGGGGGTTCGCCGCCATATGCGCCAGGACGCCCGCCCAGCAGGGCAAGAAGCGGGTGGCCCTGGTCATCGACCCCGGTACGGCCACCGACGCGCCGTCCGGCGAGCGTCCGCCGTCCCCGCGTACCGCCTGTGCCCGAGTCGCCCCCGACGCGAGCACCGCGGAGGCCCTGGCCACGGTCGCCAAACCCCTGCGCTACGACACCAACGCCCTGCTGTGCGCCATCGCGGGCTATCCGCGAACGGGCTGCGGCGAGCCGGTCGCGGTCGGCGGACCGACCGCGACCGCCCGCCCGCACGCCTTGGAACCGGCCCACCACGGCCCCTCGGTAGGCGTGCTGGCGGGCGCGGCGGCGGTGGCCGTGCTGGGCGCGGCGGCCGTGTGGCAGGCCCGCCGGCGCAAGGGCTGAGGCGCCGATCATGACCAAGGGCGACCCCGAACGCCCCACCGCCACCGCCGCGGGCCACCGCCCCGCGGTGCGGTGGGGGTCCCCCCTGCCCGAGCGGGACCGGGAACCCGGGACGGTGGGCCCCCAACGCCCTGCACCGGACGCCGCCCCGACCGGCCGACCGCCGAAGTCCCGCGCCCTCCCCCTCTCCCGCACACCAGGGGCGACCCGTGCGAATGCCCTTCATCCGGGCGCCTGGTGGATCTGGGCCCTGGGGCTCGGCACGGCGGCCTCCCGCACCACGAACCCCCTCCTGCTCGCGCTCCTCATCGCAGTGGCGGGCTTCGTGGTGGCCACCCACCGCAGCGAGGCCCCCTGGGCCCGCTCCTACACCGCGTTCGTGAAACTGGCCGCGGCCGTCCTCGCCATCCGGCTGGCCTTCGCCGTCTTCCTCGGCTCCCCCATCCCCGGCACCCATGTGATCGTCACGCTGCCCGAAATCCCCCTCCCGCACTGGGCGCAGGGGGTCCGCATCGGCGGCCGGGTCACCGCCGAGGGCCTGCTCTTCGCGCTGTACGACGGCCTGAAGCTGGCCGCGCTCCTCGTCTGCGTCGGCGCGGCGAACGCCCTCGCGAACCCGGCACGCCTGCTCAAGTCACTGCCGGGAGCGCTGTACGAGGCGGGCGTCGCCGTGGTCGTCGCGCTCACGTTCGCCCCGCATCTGATCGCCGACGTCCAGCGGCTGCGCGCCGCGCGCCGGCTCCGCGGCCGCCCCGACAGGGGGCTGCGCGGCCTGCTGCACGTCGGACTCCCGGTCCTGGAGGGCGCGTTGGAGCGTTCGGTCGCGCTGGCGGCGGCGATGGACGCACGAGGATACGGGCGCACGGCACAGGTCCCGCCCGCCGTCCGCCGGACCACCGGAGCTCTCACCCTGGGCGGTCTGCTCGGCGTCTGCGCGGGCACGTACGGACTGCTGACCGCCGCCGGCGACACCTACGGGCTGCCGGTCCTGCTGGCCGGCCTCGGCGCGGCGCTCGGCGGCCTGTGGCTGGGCGGCCGCCGCTCGCCGCGGACCCGGTACCGGCCGGACACCTGGGGCGTCCGTGCCTGGCTGGTCGCCGGGTCGGGCGTGGCGGTCGCGGCCCTGATGACCGTCGCCGCGTCCTACGACCCCGCCGCACTGCGCCCCGGCGTCGTCCCCCTGGTCGCCCCCGCCCTCCCGCTCTGGCCGGCGGCGGCGGTCCTGCTGGGCCTGCTCCCCGCCTTCGTGGCCCCCGCCTCCCAACGAACCCCGGCCCCCGAGGAGTCGTCGTGATCCGCTTCGAGGATGTCTCCGTGACGTACGCCGGGGCGGCCGAACCCACCGTCCGGGGCGTTGACTTCGAGGTCCCGGAAGGCGAACTGGTGCTGCTGGTCGGCCCGTCCGGGGTCGGCAAGTCGACGGTGCTGGGTGCCGTGAGCGGACTGGTCCCGCACTTCACGGGCGGAACGCTGCGCGGCCGGGTCACCGTCGCGGGGCGGGACACCCGGACGCACAAGCCGCGCGAACTCGCGGACGTGGTCGGCACGGTCGGCCAGGACCCGCTGTCCCACTTCGTGACGGACACGGTGGAGGACGAACTCGCCTACGGCATGGAGTCGTTGGGTCTGGCGCCGGCCGTGATGCGGCGCCGCGTCGAGGAGACCCTGGACCTCCTCTCCCTGGCCGACCTGCGCGACCGTCCGATCGCCACGCTGTCCGGCGGCCAGCAGCAGCGGGTCGCGATCGGCTCGGTGCTCACCCCGCACCCCCGGGTCCTGGTCCTCGACGAACCCACCTCGGCCCTGGACCCCGCCGCCGCCGAGGAGGTCCTCGCCGTCCTGCAGCGCCTGGTCCACGACCTCGGCACCACGGTCCTGATGGCCGAGCACCGCCTGGAACGCGTCGTCCAGTACGCCGACCGGCTCGCCCTTCTCCCCGCTCCGGGAGCGCCGCTGACGCTCGGCACCCCGTCCGAGATCATGGCCGTCTCCCCGGTCTGCCCACCGGTGGTGGAACTGGGCCGCCTGGCCGGCTGGTCCCCGCTCCCCCTGACCGTGCGCGACGCGCGACGCCGGGCGGGAACACTGCGCGAGCGGCTCTCCGCGACGCCATCGAAATCCGCCGCGGTCACCAAAGACCCCGGTCCCATGGCACCCACCGAAGGCCCCGGGCCGACCGGACTCGGCGACGGCCCCGCGGCGACCGAACTCGGTGCAGGCACCGGACGGGCCGGAGACATCGAGAGCACCGGAGGCACACAGCCCGCCGCTGCCCTCCCCCGCCCTTCCGCACCGCCGCACCCCGCCTCCCCCCTGGCCTCCCCCTTCTCTTCCCGCTTCTTCCGCCTCCCCGGCAGGCGCACCCCCGGCACCGCCCCTTCGCCGGCCGAAGTGGCCGTCGTCGAGGCGCTGGCCGTCCGGCGCGGGCGGGTCGAGGCGCTCCGCCGGGTCGACCTCACCGCGGGGCCCGGCGAGACCATCGCGCTGATGGGCCGCAACGGCGCCGGGAAGTCGACGCTGCTCGGGGCGCTCGTCGGGCTGGTCGAGCCGGCCGCCGGTTCCGTGCGGGTCGGCGGGGCGGTACCGCACCGCATGGCGCCGCGCGACCTCGTACGCCGTGTGGGACTCGTACCGCAGGAGCCCCGGGATCTGCTGTACGCCGACACGGTGGCCGCCGAGTGCGCGGCGGCCGACGAGGACGCCGGGGCCGGGGCCGGGACCTGCCGGGCGCTGGTGTCCGAGCTGCTGCCGGACATCGCGGACGACACACACCCCCGTGACCTCTCGGAGGGGCAGCGGCTGGCGCTGGCGCTGGCCGTCGTCCTTACGGCCCGCCCCCCGCTGCTGCTCCTCGACGAGCCGACCCGCGGCCTCGACTACGCGGCCAAGGCCCGGCTGGTCACCGTGTTGCGCGGGCTGGCGGCCGAGGGACACGCCATCGTGCTGGCCACCCACGACGTCGAACTCGCCGCCGAGCTCGCCCACCGTGTGGTGATCCTCGCGGACGGTGAGGTCGTCGCCGACGGCCCCACCGCCGAGGTGGTCGTGGCGTCCCCGTCCTTCGCCCCGCAGGTCGCCAAGATCCTGGCCCCCGAGCCGTGGCTCACCGTCGCCCAGGTCAGGAAGGCCCTCGCATGAGCGCCGCCGACGCCTCCGTCCGCCGTCCCCCGTCCCGACCGCAGCCGCAGCCGCAGCCGCCGCAGCGCCAGGCCAGGGCCGTCCGCCTCGGCCCGCGTTCCGTCGCCGCCCTGGCCCTGGTCAGTGCCACCGGGGCCGCCGGATTCGCCTGGCCGCTCTTCGCGGGGACCGGCTCGCAGGTCAGCGCACACGCCCAGGACGCTCCGTGGCTGTTCGCGGGGCTTCTCGTCCTGCTGGTCGCGGTGGTCGCGGCGACGATCTCCGAGTCGGGGCTCGGCCCGAAAGCGGTCGCCATGCTCGGCGTACTGGCCGCGACCGGTGCCGCGCTGCGCCCGATCGGGGCCGGGACCGCGGGCATCGAGCCGATGTTCTTCCTGATGGTGCTGAGCGGGCGGGTGCTCGGGCCGGGCTTCGGATACGTGCTCGGGTCCGTGACCATGTTCGCGTCGGCGCTGCTGACCGGCGGGGTGGGGCCCTGGATGCCCTTCCAGATGCTGGCCATGGGCTGGTTCACGATGGGCGCCGGACTGCTGCCGGGCCCGGACCGGCTGCGCGGCCGCGGGGAACTGCTGATGCTCGCCGGATACGGCTTCCTCGCCGCCTTCGCGTACGGCACCGTCATGAATCTGGCCGGCTGGCCCTTCATGGACGCGCTCGCCTCGAACATCGCGTTCGACCCGCACGCCGCCGTCCCCGCCAACCTCGCCCGGTTCGTCGCGTACTGCCTGGCCACCTCCCTCGGCTGGGACCTGGGCCGGGCGGTCGTCACCGTCGTGCTGACCCTGACGATCGGCACGACCCTCCTCAAGGCACTGCGCCGGGCCACGCGCCGGGCCGCTTTCGAGAGCCCGGTCACCTTCGACCCCAGCTGAGCTGCGGCCCGCGTCACACCGCCCGGCCGCACTGGGTGGGCACCCCCGCACCGTCCGTCAGGTGCGGGGTGAACCGGCCCACAGGACCCAGGTCACATACGAAGCGGCTTCGTAGACCGAATCCCATGGCATGAACGCGTCGTTATGCCCTCTGACCTGGGGTTTGAGAGCCACGTCACATGAGGGACTTTCACCTCGGATGCGA
>NZ_JAODTZ010000051.1 GCF_025399795.1 Streptomyces rhizosphaerihabitans
CGGCGGTCGCGGGGGCACCCGGCCGCCTCGTCGCCACCCACCTGCCCGCGCCCGCGGAACACGCGCACAGGTGAGGACGCCTGACGGCGTCGCCTGACGGCGGTGTCCCCGGCGGCGCGCCGCCGCCCGGCCGGGTGCGGCACCCTCGCCGGGCTGCCGCACCGGTTCGCCCCGCGCGGCCGGTAGCACCGGTCGGGGCGTCGGACCCGGGGAGGTCAGCCGTCCCCGGGGAAGTCAGCCCTCCGACCCCGGGGGGTCGAAGCGGGCCAGGTCGCGCAGCCAGATGCGGGCCGAACTGTCGGACGGCGCGCGCCAATCGCCGCGCGGTGAGAGCGAACCACCGGCCGAGACCTTCGGCCCGTTCGGCATGGCCGAGCGCTTGAACTGCGCGAACCCGAAGAAGCGGCGGCAGAACACGTCCAGCCAGCGCCGGATCTCCGGCAGGTCGTACGCGACCCGTTCGGCCGCGGGGAAGCCCGGCGGCCAGGCACCCGCGTCGGGGTCGTGCCACGCGTGCCAGGCCAGGAAGGCGATCTTCGACGGCCGGAAGCCGTAGCGCAGCACGTGGAAGAGGGTGAAGTCGTGCAGGGCGTACGGGCCGATCTTCGACTCGGTGGACTGCATCTCCTCGCCCGGCACGAGCTCCGGGCTGATCTCGGTGTCGAGGATCGCGGCGAGCGTCCGGTCGGTGTCCTCGCCGAACTGGTGGCTGCCGATGACCCAGCGGATCAGATGCTGGATCAGCGTCTTCGGCACACCCGAGTTGACGTTGTAGTGGCTCATCTGGTCGCCCACGCCGTACGTGGACCAGCCGAGCGCCAGCTCCGACAGGTCACCGGTCCCGAGCACGATGCCGCCGCGCTGGTTGGCGAGCCGGAACAGGTAGTCGGTGCGCAGTCCGGCCTGCACGTTCTCGAAGGTGACGTCGTACACGGGCTCGCCGGAGGCGAAGGGGTGGCCCATCTCGTCCAGCATCAGCCGGGCGGTCGGCGTGATGTCCAGCTCGGCCGCCGTGACGCCGAGGGAGCGCATCAGCTCGTGCGCGTTGCCCTTGGTGTGGTCGCTGGTGGCGAAGCCGGGCAGGGTGAAGGCGAGGATGTCGCTGCGCGGGCGGCCCGCCCGGTCCATCGCGCGGGCGGCGACGATCAGCGCGTGCGTGGAGTCGAGACCGCCGGACACCCCGATGACCACCTTCGGGCCACCGATCGCCGCGAGCCGCTGCTGGAGCCCCGCGACCTGGATGTTGTACGCCTCGTAGCAGTCCTGGGCCAGCCGGTCGGGGTCCGCGGGCACGAACGGGAAGCGCTCGATGCGGCGCCGCAGACCCAGGTCGCCGGCCGGCGGGTCGAGCCGGAACGACACCGTCCGGAAATCGGCGGTGCGGGTGGTGTGGGTACGCCGGTTGTCGTCGAAGCTGCCCGTCCGGCTCCGCTCCTGCCGCAGCAGGTCGAGGTCGACGTCCGCCACGGCGAACTGGTCGTCGAGCGGGAAGCGGTCCGACTCGGCCAGCAGCGACCCGTTCTCGTAGATCATGGTCTGGCCGTCCCAGGACAGGTCGGTGGTCGACTCGCCCAGTCCGGCCGCCGCGTAGACGTACGCGGCGATGCAGCGTGAGGACGCCGAACGGCACATCAGCTTGCGGTCCTCGGCCCGGCCCACGGTGATCGGGCTGCCGGAGAGGTTGGCGAGGACGGTGGCGCCCGCCAGGGCCGCCTCGGCGCTCGGCGGCACCGGCACCCACATGTCCTCGCAGATCTCCGCGTGCAGTACGAGGCCCGGGACGTCGTCGGCGGCGAAGAGAAGGTCCACGCCGAACGGCACGGACTCACCGCCGACCCGGATCGTGCCGCCGCGCTCGTCGTCGCCCGCGGCGATCTGACGGCGTTCGTAGAACTCCCGGTAGTTCGGCGGGTACGACTTGGGTACGACACCGAGGACCCGGCCGCGGTGCACGACCACCGCGCAGTTGTAGACCCGGTTGCGGTGGCGCAGCGGGGCGCCCACGACCAGGACCGGCAGGAGTTCCGCCGACCCCGTCACCACCGCTCGGAGCGCCTCCTCGACCTGGTCGAGCAGCGCGTCCTGGAGGAGCAGGTCCTCGATCGAGTAGCCGCACAGTCCCATCTCCGGGAAGACGGCGACGGCGACACCCTCCCCGGCGCACCTGCGCGCCTGGCGCAGGACCGCCTCGGCGTTGGCGTGCGGGTCCGCGATGACGGTGTGGCCCGTGCAGGCGGCGACGCGTGCGAAGCCGTGCTGATAGAGCGACCGGAAGTTCAGAGGAGGCACCCGGCCAGTGTAATCGTCAGAGCGACGCGATGTGGTGCGGGGTGCGTGGCGGACCACCCTTCACGGCAGACGTCGGGTGCCCGGGGTGTCGGGAGGGGGCCCGGAGAACGCGCGATGCGCCCGCCTCCACTGGAGAGGCGGGCGCATCGTCCGAGAACGCCGGTCAGCGGCGGCTGAACGAGTCGACGTAGCCCGGGGCGGGGGAGCCCACACCGGTGACGTCGTCGTAGCCCTTCACGGCCTTCAGGGAGCTGTCCTTGCCGAGGCTGCGGACGGAGACGACCTGACCGTCCGCGGCGTCGAAGCCGTTCGCGAAGTCGACGCGCGCCACGGCGAGTCCGGAGCCCGTGGGGTTGTCCGTGACGTCGTGGTACGCCTTCGAACCGAACTTGGAGTAGATCGACGGGTTGGCGAAACCGATCGCCTTGCCGCCGCGCGCCTCCTGGGCGAGGGCCTGGACGGCCGCGATCACCGGAGCGGCCAGCGAGGTGCCGCCGATCCGGTACTCGCTGTACTGCTCCGTCCCGTCCGGGAAGGTCTGCGTCTGGCCGACCTTGAAACCGGTGTTGGGGTCGGCGATCGCCGAGATGTCCGGGACGACCCGGTTACCCGCGGCGTTGTTGGCCTTGGCCAGCGCGTTCGGGACGACACCCTTCTGGTAGAAGGGCTCCGCCACGGTCTTGCTGGTGCCACCGCCCGCACCCGAGGTGAACGCGCCCGGGAACCCGGTCCAGCTCTTGCCGTCCGTGGACAGCGCGGCCTTCTCGGTGCCCCAGCCGGTCTCCCACAGGTACTTGTCGCCCTTGCCGACTGCCAGCGAGGTACCGCCGACCGCCGTCACCCACGCCGAGTTGGCCGGGGTGTCGACCTGCTTCGTCCCGGTGTTGGCGACCTCGTCGCCGTTGTCACCGGAGGAGAAGTAGAAGCCGATGCCCTCGACCGCGCCGAACTGGAAGGTCTGGTCGTAGGCCGCCGCGAGGTCCGGGGTCTGGTTGGCCTCGATGTCGCCCCACGAGTTGGAGACGATGTCGGCCAGGTGCCCGTCGACGATCTTGTTGAGCGAGGCGAGCAGATCGTCGTCGTAGCAGGAGGCGGCACCCACGTACGTGATGCTCGCGTCCGGCGCGACGGCGTGCACGGCCTCGACGTCGAGGGTCTCCTCGCCGTACCAGCCCGCCGCCCCGCACTCCTCGGTCTTCGTGTACGACTTGGGCAGCACCTGACGCAGCTGGCCGCTGGTGTACGCGGCGTCGCCGTGCTTCCCGGCGTAGGTGGCCGCGTCGAACGCGATGGTCGGCGAGGCGTACGCGTCGGTGATGGCGACCCGTACGTTCTTGCCGGTGCGCTTGCCCGCTCCGTACGCCGCGCGCAGCTGCTTGCCCGTGTAACCCTGGACGGCGTACGGGATCTTCTTCCCGTACGCGTTGGGCAGGGTGCTCGCGACGTTCGAGCCGTAGTACGAGGAGAACGGCCCGGAGTTCTTGAACACCGCGTCCGGAGGCGGCAGTTGATCGGCGTGCTGTGCCTTGTGCGGCGCGTTGTCCAGGCCGGTGACGGTCAGGACGGCGCCGTTCAGGGCGGCGGGCGCGGAAGCCGTCTTCGACGGCGCCCGGTAAGTCTTCTTGCCCTTGGTGTAGTTGTGCAGCTGGGTGGCGAACGCCTTCTCGGCGGCGGCCACGTCGCCGGTCACCGAGACGTAGTGCTGCGTCGTTCCGGTGACCTTCAGGCCCGCCGACTTCAGCCAAGAGGTCACCGCGGTGACCTGGGCCTTGGTGGCGCCGAAACGTGCCTGCGCCTTCTTGGCGCTGAGGTATTTCCCGTACGAAGCCGAGTGCGGGTCGGACACGGACCTGGCGTACGCGGCCAGACCCTTGGCGTCCCGTCCGGCGAAGTACACCCGGGCCGAGACCTGGGAGCTGTCGGACGCCGCTCCCTTGTCCGCCTTGGCGGTCGCCCACGCGGGCCTGGTGCCCGCGAGGGTGTCCCGGCTCGGGCCGTCCGTGGCGTGGGCCGCGGGTATGCCGAGCGCCAGCGCACCGGCGAGCAGAGGCAGTGTCGCCGCCAAGCTCACTCCGGCGCGCGCGGTGGCGCGGTTGGATCTCATAGAACCCCCTGCGATGCGGTTCGTCGCATGTAGTGGTTGGTCGGTGATCCACGCGAGAGCCTCACGTCCTGCCGGAGCGTGAGGAATGGATCACAGATGGGGGTCACTCTTTCGGTGAACCGTTCATGCCAGGGGAATGAAAAAGCCAAGGAAAGACCAAGTGGCCGCGATTGGCGATCATTTGGGATGGTTTGGAGTGGACCCTTGCGCATAGTCAAGGGTTTTCCCTCTATCCCGTTCCGGGGTCTGTGAAGAGGTGCCCGGCTTCTGTAAGCGGATCGAGTCCCCGGGGCGTGTTGGGGGTGTGAAGGAGCTGGAGTTCGAAGAGTTCTACCGGAGCGGGCGGGACGTCTGCCTGCGGGCGGTCCTCGCCGCGGTGGGCGACCGTCAGCTGGCCGAGGACCTCGTGGCCGAGGCGTTCGCCAGGGCCTGGGCGGCCTGGCCCCGGGTCCGCGGTCACCCCGCCCCCCGCGCGTGGATCGTCAGGACGGCGCTCAACACCCGTATCTCGTGGTGGCGTCGGCGACGGCACGAGGTCGCGCTCGGCGACCACGACGGCCGGGACGGCGCGGCCATGGAGTCCGGCGGCGCCGGACTCGACCCCGCGCTGCTGGCCGTACTGCGCGAACTGCCGCGCAGACAGCGGGAGGTCGTCGCCCTGCGGGTCTTCCTCGACCTCGACACGGCGACCACGGCGAAGACCCTCGGGATCGCTCCCGGAACCGTCACCGCCCATCTGGCACGGGCCGTCGGGACACTCCGCGGCCACCTCGTCACCCTCGACACACCGGAGGCAGGATCATGAACGGAACCGACGACGACAGGGACGTCCTGGACGCGCTGAGGGGCTCCCTCGACGACATCACCATGGCGGTGCCCGTCGAGCGGATCGTGGCCGAGGGCCGCGCGGCCCGGCGGCGGCGCCGCCGGGTGGCCGTCGCGGCCGTGGGCGTCACCGCGGCCGCCGGCCTCGCGCTCGGCGCGCCGGGCTACGGCCACCCGTCCACCGCGCCGCCCACGGGCGGGAACACCGAGGCCGTCGCGTTCACCGTCGCCAAGCGCTCGGACGGCACGGTCGCGGTGACCTGGACCAAGGAGCAGTACTTCAAGAACCCGGCGGGACTCCAGAAGGCGCTGCGCGCGGCGGGATTCCCCGTCCTCGTGAAGACCGGGGTGTTCTGCAAGGGCCCGGACGACCACACACAGGTCGACAAGCACGGCTCCGGACCAGGGGTCGACAAGGTCGTCGAGCGGGAGCGGCGCGGCGACGGCACCGTCGTCTTCATCTACGACCCGGCGGCCATGCCGGCCCACACCCAGCTCTTCATCGGCTACCTGAACAAGGCCCAGCTCGCCGTCACCCACGGCCGGCCCGGCTCGATGGAACGGCTCGTACCGACCGGCGTCACCCTGAAGTGCGGTACGGACTGGCGCGGTTGACCATGCGGCGGAGGGGGTGAACGGGTCCGGGGCGCTGCCCCGGACCCGTTCCACATCCCGGCGCGCAGACCGGCCGGGTCCTAGTCGCGCGCCTTCGCGCCCCGCTCCTTCAGCATGTCCGCCATCAGTTTGATCTCCGACTGCTGGGCGGCGACCATGCCCTGCGCGAGCCGCTTCTCCACGCCGACGGTGCACTTGGCGACACAGCCCTCGGCCATGTGGACACCGCCCTTGTGGTGGTCGGTCATCAGCTGGAGGTAGAAGACCTCGGCCTGCTTCCCGTTGAGCGCCCCGAGCCGCTTCATCTCGGTGTCGGTGGCCATGCCCGGCATCAGCGAGCCGTCCTCGCCGGACGCCATGTCACCCATGCCCATCCAGGTCATCGGCGCGTCCGAGGAAACCTTCGGCAGCTCCCACAGGTCGAGCCAGCCGAGCAGCATGCCGCGCTGATTGGCCTGCGTCTGCGCGATGTCGTACGCGAGACGCCGTACCTCCACGTCCTTGGTGCGGTCCCGCACGATGTACGACATCTCGACGGCCTGCTGGTGGTGGACCGCCATGTCCCGGGCGAAGCCCGCGTCCGCCGAGTCCGCGGCGGGCGCCCGGGTCCCGGAGTCGTCGCCGGCGGCGACCGCGTACGTGATCGTTCCGGCCGCGACGAGCACGGCCGCCGCGGCGCCCGCGATCCACCCGACGTGCCTCACTGGGACAGACCGTTGGTGCAGGCCGCGCCCGGCTCGGGCGTCTGCTTGCCCTGGACGAACTCGGAGAAGAACGCGTCGACGTTCTTGTCGCCCGCGCCGGTCACCGTGCGCTGCTTGCCCCAGGCGCTCAGCATGATCGGGTCCTTCTGGTCCTCGACCGGGCTCATCAGCGTGTACGGGGTCTTCTTGACCTTCGCCGCGAGCGCCTTCACATCGGCGTCGGACGCCTTGCTGTTGTACGTCACCCAGACCGCGCCGTGCTCCAGGGAGTGCACGGCGTTCATGTTGTTGACCGCCTTGGCGTAGACGTCGCCGTTGCAGTTCATCCAGACCTGGTTGTGGTCACCGCCGACCGGCGGCTCCATCGGGTACGTCACGGTCTTCGCGACGTGGTTGCGCGCCAGCGTGCCCTTCCAGGTCTTCACCCCGTCCGTGCCCGTGACGAAGTGCCCCGACGCCGCCTTCGAGTCGCTCGCCGTGTCCTTCTTGCCGTCGTCCGACTGCGACCGGACAAGCACGACACCACCGGCGACGAGACCGGCGACGACGACCGCACTGGCCGCTACCACGAGGATCCGGTTACGCCGGTCACGGGCGCGCTCGGCACGGCGCAGCTCCTCGATGCGCGCCTTGCGCGATCCGGTGCTGGTGTTCTTGGCGGAACCCATGGTGAGTCCTTATCGGGATGGGACGGTCGGGTTCGCCGATCGTAATCGGGAAGGGAGGGTCGTCGGCAAGAAGGGCACGGGATTGGCCGAAGAAGGGGGTGGCGGACGCGGGCGGGGTGCGCTCCGACGGCGGTCGGCCGGAGCGTGTCCGACGGGGCCGGCCAGAAAATTTGAACCGAAGATGCGCATTACCTACGCTGTCGGTATGCGGTTGCTGCGCTCCACCGACCTGGCCCTTCGCGTCCTGATGCGACTGGCCGTCGCCGACGACTCGACGCCCACCACGCGCGAGGTCGCGGACGACATGCGGGTCCCCTACACGCACGCCGCCAAGGTCGTCGCCGAACTCCAGCACCTCGGGCTGCTCGATGCCCGGCGCGGCAGGGGAGGCGGTCTCACGCTCACCGGGAAGGGGCGCGGCGCCTCCGTCGGCGCGATCGTGCGCTCCTTCGAAGGCGAAGGCGACGTCGTCGAATGCGAGGGGGCCACGCCGTGCCCGCTCATCTCCGCATGCCGGCTGCGGGGTGCACTGCGACGGGCCCAGGAGGCCTTCTACGCCTCTCTGGACCCGCTGACCATCGCCGACGTCGTGGCCGAGCCGACGGGGCCCGTGCTGCTCGGCATCAGCCGCAGGCCTTAGCGGCCCGGCCTGCCGGTCGGGTCGTTCCCGCTTCCCTGCGGGCTGCTGCGCCCCGCTCCGTCCTCGGCCGGGCTGGTGATCGGGCCGGGTTGGTCGAGCCGGGCTCGGCCTGGCTCGGCTACGGGCCTGGCTACGCCATCTGCCCGGGTTTGCCTCCGGCCCGGCTCCGCTATCGGCCCGGCTCAGCGCCTTGCACCGCTACCTGCCCGGTTTTGCCTCGGCGCCCGGCTCCGTCTCCGGCGGGTTTTTCCTCTGGCCCGCTCCGCCTCCGGCCCGGGGCGGGCTCCATGGCCGTGCTCGCCATACCGGCGCGGCGCGCGGGCATGGAGAGGGCGGCGCGGCGCGGGCGGCACGTCCGGTCAGGACTGGGTGTCCGCGGCTTTCATGGAGCTGACGGCGTCCGCGATCGTGCTGCGGTACAGGCCCAGCTTCGGCTTCAGTACGAGCGCGCCCGAGCCGAGAGGGAAGTTGTGCGTGTCGGCGTTGGGCATGTGGTCGCCGTCGGCCAGGACGTTCAGCTCGTCGATACCGGAGACGGTGCCGGTGGTCGCCCCGCTGGGGTCGACGTCGATGACGGCGTAGGCGGTCTGTCCTGCGTACACCGGGTAGGCGGGGGCCCCGCCGAGCCCGCTCGGGATCAGGGGCTTGACGTTCTTGCCGCCCTGGGCGCTCGCCTGGTCGAGGTAGACCCGCGGGTAGTAGCTCAGCCCGCAGGAGCTCGCGCCGTTGTTGCGTACGGCGATCACGCGCTGGCTGGACGCGCCGTCCCTGGTGGTCACGTTCACCGAGACCTGCCCGCCGGAGCACGGGTGCTTGTATGCGTAGCTGTCGCTGGTCGCGTTGCCACCGCCGGCACCCGTGGTGGTTCCGGAGCCCGAGCCCGACTTCGAGCCCGAGGCCGACTTCGAGCCCGAACCGGTCGAGCTCTTCGAGGTGGAGGAACCGCCCGTGGTGCCGGTCGTGCTGCCGGTGTTCGCCGCGGATGCCGTCGCGGAGGCGTCCTGCGCGGTGCCGCCGGTCTCCGGGCCCGAGGACTTCGTACCGGATCCGTCGGGCCCGCAGGCGGTGAGGGCCAGGGCGAGCAGGGCCGTGGTCGTGGCGGTGAGGAGCGTGGTGCGGTTACGGATGGTGCTCACGATGGATCCCCCGAGGTGTGTGCGGCGAACGCCGGGTCATGTGGCGCGCCGTCCCTGAACTGCTGACATGCATCAGTCTTGGGTCTGCCGCTCACGTCACGCTGACGTCGCGCTGCCGTGCCGCTGACGTCCTCGTTGTGACCGTGCGCACACGGTTGTCGGCGGGCACCGGCGACCGGGTGCGACGCTCCCGCGTACCGCCGCCTGGTACTGCCGCCTGTTCGGCGAGGGGGAGCGGGGCCCGGTGCGTACCGGACCCCGCTCCCCCTCGCCCCGACGGGCCGCCCGACAGGTCCTGGCTAGGCCTGGGCCAGCCAGAGGTCCGGTCCGAACACCTCGTAGTGGATGTCGGAGGCGGGCACGCCCTTGTCGAGGAGCTGGGCCCGTACCGCGCGCATGAAGGGCAGCGGGCCGCACAGGTAGGCGTGCGTGCCCGGCCGCACGGTGACTCCGGAGAGGTCGACCAGACCGGTCCGCTCGGCGGGGTGGCCCGGCTCGGCCCGCTCGTACCAGAAGTGGGCCTCCGCGTCGGCGAGCTTGCCCGCGAACGCCTCGTGGTCGGCGCGCAGCGCGTGCTCGGCGGGGGAGCGGTCGGCGTGCACCACGGTGACGGGGGCCTTGTGGCCGGAGATCGTGAGCTGCTCCAGCATGGCGATCACCGGAGTCACGCCGATACCCGCGGAGGCGAGGAGGAGGGGGGCGTCCGTGTCGTCGAGGACCAGGTCGCCGTACGGCGCGGAGACCTCCAGGACGCTGCCCTCGCGGACGTGGGCGTGCAGATGGTTGGAGACCTCGCCCTCGGGGCTCGGCATGCCGGCGTTCTCGTCCGCGCGCACCCGCTTGACGCTGATCTGGCGGACCGGGGAACCGGGCGCGCTGGAGAGGCTGTACTGACGTATCTGGCGGGCGCCGTCCGGGAGTTCCACGCCCACGGAGACGTACTGGCCCGCACGGAAGTCCGGCAGGGCTCCGCCGTCGGCCGGGCGGATGTGGAAGGTGGCGACGTCGGCGGTCTCCTCGACGCGCCCGGTGACCACCCAGGGGTGCAGGGCCCCGTCGTCCGCGTTCTCGTCGTACAGGCGCTTCTCGATGGCGATCAGGGCGTTCGCCATGAGCCAGTAGACCTCGTCCCAGGCGGCGGCGACCTCCGCGGTGACCGCGTCGCCGAGCACCTCGACGATGGCGGCGAAGAGGTGCTCGTGCACGACCTTGTACTGCTCGGGCGCGACGCCCAGGGAGGCGTGCTTGTGGGCGATGCGGCTCAGCATCGCGTCGGGCCGCTCGTCGGGGTGTTCGACCAGATAGGTGGCGAAGGCGGCGATGGATCCCGCCAGGGCCTGACGCTGGGTGCCCGCGGCCTGGTTGCCGCGGTTGAACAGGTCACGGAGCAGTTCGGGGTGGGCGGTGAACAGTCCGGCGTAGAAGCGCTCGGTGATCTCGCCGATGGCGGCGCCGACCACGGGGAGGGTCGCGCGCACGGTGGAGGCGGATTGTTCGGACAGCATCGAGACTCCTCAAAGCCAGGGCGGGAACGGAGGGTTGCGCCCCCTATCTGTCCCGCACACTAATAAAACTTGCATCTGAGATGCAAATTAAAGCCCCTGTGGCGAGAGCGTGTGGCGAGAGAGTGCCGGTCGGCTCTTACGGGTGCGCGTGTGAGCAGGCAGTATGTGCGGCAGAGCAGGACACCTGCCGTACGCGAGGCGTTCAGACCGAGGTCGCCCGGCCGATCATGGTCCGCAACGCGCATGAAATGGTGTTGTGGTGGGATGCTCAGGTGCGCCGATCGTCTTCGAGGCGTGGGAGCAGGCGGCCTGACCAGCAAGGATGGGTGGAAGCGGAAGATGGACAAGCAGCAGGAGTTCGTGCTCCGGACACTGGAGGAGCGTGACATCCGGTTCGTACGTCTGTGGTTCACGGACGTACTCGGCTTCCTCAAGTCGGTGGCAGTGGCCCCGGCGGAGCTGGAACAGGCCTTCGACGAGGGCATCGGCTTCGACGGCTCGGCCATCGAGGGCTTCGCCCGCGTATACGAGTCGGACATGATCGCCAAGCCGGACCCGTCCACCTTCCAGGTGCTGCCCTGGCGCGCCGAGGCCCCCGGCACGGCCCGGATGTTCTGCGACATCCTGATGCCGGACGGCTCCCCGTCCTTCGCGGACCCGCGCTATGTCCTCAAGCGCGCCCTCGCCAAGACCTCGGATCTGGGCTTCACCTTCTACACCCACCCCGAGATCGAGTTCTTCCTGCTGAAGGACCGTCCGCTGGACGGCTCGCGGCCCACCCCCGCCGACAATTCCGGCTACTTCGACCACACCCCGCAGAACGTCGGCCAGGACTTCCGGCGCCAGGCCATCACGATGCTGGAGTCGATGGGCATCTCGGTCGAGTTCAGCCACCACGAGGGCGCCCCCGGCCAGCAGGAGATCGACCTGCGCTACGCCGACGCGCTCTCCACGGCCGACAACATCATGACCTTCCGGCTGATCATGAAGCAGGTCGCGCTGGAGCAGGGTGTCCAGGCCACCTTCATGCCGAAGCCGTTCTCGGAGTACCCGGGCAGCGGTATGCACACGCACCTCTCGCTCTTCGAGGGCGACCGCAACGCGTTCTACGAGTCCGGCTCGGAGTACCAGCTCTCCAAGGTCGGCCGCTCCTTCATCGCCGGCCTCCTGAAGCACGCCGCGGAGATCTCCGCCGTCACCAACCAGTGGGTCAACTCCTACAAGCGCATCTGGGGCGGCTCGGAGCGCACCGCGGGCGCCGGCGGCGAGGCCCCGTCGTACATCTGCTGGGGCCACAACAACCGCTCGGCCCTCGTCCGCGTGCCGATGTACAAGCCCGGCAAGACCGGCTCGGCGCGGGTCGAGGTCCGCTCGATCGACTCCGGCGCGAACCCGTACCTCGCGTACGCGCTGCTCCTGGCCGCGGGCCTGAAGGGCATCGAGGAGGGTTACGAGCTCCCGCCGGGCGCCGACGACGACGTCTGGGCCCTGTCCGACGCCGAGCGCCGGGCCATGGGCATCGAGCCCCTCCCGCAGAACCTCGGCGAGGCCCTGGCCCTCATGCAGCGCAGCGAACTCGTCGCCGAGACCCTCGGCGAGCACGTCTTCGACTTCTTCCTGCGCAACAAGAAGGCGGAGTGGGAGGAGTACCGCTCCGAGGTCACCGCCTTCGAGCTGCGGAAGAACCTGCCGGTGCTGTAGGCGCGGGTCGGAGCGGATTTCCTGCTGATTCGGCGGATGGGGCCGACGGTCGCGGACCGTCGGCCCCGGCGTGTTTCACGGCCCTGGGCCGCGTCCTTGTCACCGCGGGCGACACGCCTGTCGTGGTGACCGGCGCCCTGCGCGACGCGAGCACGGCCGGTGCCGATGGTTTTGTGAACGGCCGCGGGCCCGGACCGCTCGTCGCGGTCCGGGCCCGCGGCCTGTTCGCCGCCCTGGCGTCGTCAGACGGTGGGGACTCCGCCGACGCTCGGCACCTCGGACAGCGCCTTCTTGATGGTGACCTTCGCGAGGTAGCCGGCGCCGAAGAATATGCACTGGACGACGTACCAGAACTTCTCGGCCCCGGTCATCTCGACCAGCCCGTACTCGCTCAGCGCCTTCTTGACCGGGACCTTCTGCATGTAGGCGGCACCGAAGTAGATGCAACCGAGGATGTACCAGAACTTCTCCGCCGAGGTGGTGGAGCCCTGTCCGAGGTACTGACGTTCTGCCATGACGTTCTCTGCCTTCCGATGACCATGGACCCGGGGAAACGCGCCGATCCGGTCCCTTGCGGGCAGCCTCGGGCAGCAGTCGCGCACAGGCGCGGACGCCTGACGGCATGCTGAAGCACGAGTTGAGATGGCGTGGGTGATGCGCACTTGTCACGGTGCCGGCCGTCATGACGGCCGGCCGCCCCCCGGATGTGCAAGCCGCAGCATAGGGCAAGAGCCCTTGATCGTCACCTCGGATATACCGAAGTCAGAGGCACAGTTCGGAGTCGAGCGGCGATGGCTTCCGCGTGTTCGCCGACGCCGTGTCCGAGGCCGGCCCCACGGCGTTTTCGGCCCGGCCTCCTGGCGCGGAGCCGTGGTCCGAAGCCGTGGCCCGGAGCCGTGGGGTTGGCCGCCGTCCGCGGGATCGTCCGGGGGTGCGTCCCTACCGCACGTACGCGGGAGACACCGCCGCGGTGCTGACGCGCCGTGGCTTTCCCGTGCCGTCGGGCGGGAGGGTCCAGAGGTCGGCTCCGTAGTCGCCGGGGAGGGCGTAGACGAGGGTGTGGTCGTCGCGCCAGACCACCTGGTCGTCGACGCTGCGTGGCTCGGTGAGCGGGGTCTCGCGCCCGGTGCGCAGATCGAGGACGTAAAGATGCCAAGGGGCGTCCTTGGGAAGGCCCTTGACGCGCTTCTTGAACGCGATACGGGTGCCGTCGGGGGAGAGGGACGGGCATTCGACGTTCGTGCGCAGGGTGGTGACGGTGCGGGTGACCAGGTCGCCGCGGACCAGGTGGGTCGTGCCGTGCGTGGCCATCGTCGCGTAGAACGTGCGGTCGTCGCCCGCGAACGTCACGCCCCAGAAGTTGACGTCGGCCGCGTGGTAGGTCCTGCCGTCCTTCAGCACGCGGTACTCCTCCAGTGACGACGTCAGCTTCCCCGTGCGGGTGTCGACGATCGCCGCCCGGGTCGAGAAGTTCGTGCCCGCGTAGGAGTCGCCGCCCACGAACGCCGTCCACGCGGCGTACCGACCGCTGGGCGAGACGCGCGCGCGGGACGGGATGCCGGGCACGTCGTAGCGGGCCCTGACGTGCAGAGTGGCGTCGAGGATCACCGCCCGGTAGGTGTCCTGGACCGTGCCGTGCACCGTCTGAAGGCACACCCCGGTGCCCGAAGCGGCGTAGAAGCGCAGGCACTTGACCTGGGACGCCGTGCGCGGGCCCGACGGGTCGGACGCCGGGACGGACGTCAGCTCGTCGCGGTGCGGGCCCCACGCCATGTTGCGGAAGACCAGCCGCCGGGAGTCGGTCAGGGAGACGGTCCCCGCGGTGATCCGCGGGCCGCCCGGCCGGGCCTGGTTCCGGCGCTCCGCGCGGGCCGAGGCGTGCAGCACGGAGGCCGTCGCGACGCCCGCCAGGACGACCAGGGCGCAGACCAGGACCAGGATGCGGGTTCGCAGTGTCATGCGGGGCCTTCTGAGGGGGTGCGGCGGACGGGGCGCAGGCTCATCGAGAAGAGGGCGCACAGGGCGAGTGCCACGGCCGACGCCGTGAGTGCCGTACGGTCGCCCCACGCCGTCCAGGCCGCGCCGAAGGCGAGCGAGCAGACGAAACGGGCCAGCGCCTGACCCGTCTGGACCAGCGCGAGCCCGGACGACCGCAGTTCCTCCGGCACGCTGTCCGAGGCCGCGGCCATGAGAACCCCGTCCGTCGCCGCGTAGAAGCCGCCGTGCAGGAACAGGACGGCGAACGGCAGCGCCGTGTCGTGCCAGGACGTGAGCAGCAGGGCGTACGCGAGGAGCAGCGCGCCGTGGCCGGCCAGGAACACCCGCCAGCGGCCGGCCCGGTCCGCGAGCCGGCCGAGCGGGACGGCCAGCAGCAGGAACGCAGCGGCCGTGCCGACGGGCAGCAGCGCGAACCAGCGGTCCGGCACCCCGAGCCTGCGCTGGAGCAGCAGGAACACGAACGAGTCGCTGACCGTGGCGAGGCCGAGCAGCAGCGCGCAGAGCGCGATACCGCGCAACTCCGGCCGGCGCAGGAGGGCCAGGGCGGCGCGCAGGGTGGGGCGCGGAGCGGCGGGGGCGGCGGAGGCGACCGGGCCGTCCGTCACAGCCGTACGCGTGGCCCGCGCGGCCGGACCGCCCGGCACGAACAGCACCAGGACCAGGACGCCCACCACGGCCACGCAGAAGCTCACCATGAACACCGCGTCGTAGCCGTCGACGGTCGCCCGCAGGATCAGGAAGGCGGCCAGCGGTCCCAGCAGGGCGCCCGCCGTGTCCATCGCGCGATGGACGCCGAAGGCCCGGCCGCGGGTCTCCGGGGTGCTGGACAGGGAGATCAGGGCGTCGCGCGGGGCGGTGCGCAGGCCCTTGCCGGTGCGGTCGGCGGCGAGGACGAGGCCGATCGGGGTCAGGGTCTGTGCCACCAGGAGCAGGGGTTTGCAGGCGGCCGAGAGGGCGTACCCGGCACCCGCCACCCACTTGTGGCGGCCGCCGCCCCGGTCGGCGAGATGCCCCCCGGCCAGGCGGACCAGCGCCGAGAAGCCGTTGTAGATCCCGTCGAGAAGTCCGAAACCGAGGGGGGACAGGCCGAGGCCCGTCACCAGGTACAGGGGCAGGACCGCCGTCACCATCTCCGAGGAGACGTCGGTGATCAGGCTGACCGTGCCGAGTGCCAGCACCGTGGGAGCGATCGCGGCGACGCGCCGCCCGGCTCGGGGCCGGGCGGCGCTTTCCGCGGACGCCGCCGGAGTCTTGGGTGTACTGGCGCGGCTGTCCGCTACGTACATGTCAGGACGTCCAGATGCCCGTGATGTCCTTGCCGGAGGCCGCGTTGCCGGCGTGCGTGAGGCCGTGCATGTCCTCCAGCGTGCGCAGCAGGTCGTAGTGGTTGTAGGTGGTGGTGGAGGAGGAACCCGCGGTCACCTGCTGGCCGTACAGAACCGTCGGGATCTTGTTGCCCGCGAGCCGGTTGTCCTCGTCGAAGGTGACGACGAGCAGGCTGTTGTGGGTCTTGGCCCAGGTGGCGTAGGCGCTCAGGTTGTTCTTCAGCCAGGTGTCACCGGTGGACACCGAGCAGTCGTGCATGTCGCTGCACAGGTTCGGGACGACGAAGGAGACCTGCGGAAGCGTCGTGTAGTCCGTCGGGAACTGGGCGAACGTCCTGGCGCTGGACGTCGGTACGTTGCTGAAGCCGAACCAGGGGTTGTGCTTGCGGGCGTAGTTCCCGCTGCTGCACGTGGTCGAACCCTGGCTGGGCAGCGTCTCGTTGTAGCTGCCCCAGGTCTTGCCCGCGGCGATCAGCTCGGAGGCGAGGTTGGGGGCGGAGGAGAAGCCGGGCGTGTAGCAGCTGTCGTCCGTGATGCCCTGGGTGGAGCCGGAGAACAGGGCGAAATAGTTGGGCTGGCTCGGGTGCGTCTCGGCGTACGACTGGGAGAGGTTGGCCCCGCCGGTCTTGAGCGAGTTGATGTACGGGGCGCTCGAGGAGCCGATCACCTGGCTGTACGCGTGGTTCTCGAAGACCACGACCACGACGTGGTCCGGGGTCGGGACCGCGGCCGCGGCGTGCGCGGGGGCCGAACCGGCGAACCCGGTCCACAGCCCGACCGCGGCCGCGGTGAAGGCGAGGGCGGATGCCACGACGGCACGACCGCGGATGTACACGTTTCTGCCGGACACTTCAGACCTCCGGTGGGGGGAGAGGCGACGGTGGCGGTGCAGACAGAGCATGCACACGCCAACATTCCCCGGGCTCACATCCCTCAACCGGCGGGATGAAGAGCCGATGAACTAAAGCCTCCCCGTCCTTTGTACCGCCTCGCACGGCCGTCGGCGCGGGGCGCTACCGGGCGGACCGGGGTTAGGCTCGGGCGCGTACGACCTTGATCGGGCCAGGTGTGCGGGACGGGACCGGACGTACGACATCGATCGACAGGAGGCCGGGATGACGGCGCCGGGGCGCAGGAGCAGTACCTTCACGCGGCTGCTGCGGCACGGCTTCACCGATCCTTCGGCGGCCGAGCGGCTCCTGGAAGGGCCCGAACTGGCACCCGTACGGTCCGACCCGGTCCTCCTGGACGCGCTGGGGGCCACCGCCGACCCGGACCTCGCCCTGCTCGGGCTCGTCCGGCTCGTCGAGGCGCAGGACACGCACCCCGCCCAGCGGGAGCTCCTCGACACGCTGATCGCGGCCAAACCGCTGCGGGACCGGTTGCTCGGCGTGCTCGGCGCCTCCGCCGCGCTCGCCGACCACCTCGCCCGGCACCCGCACGACTGGCAGACCCTCGTCACCTACGAGGCGCGGGACCTGCATCCCGGGGTCCAGGAGTTCGAACGCGGGCTGGCGGACGCGACGGACCCCGTCTCGCTGCGTGTCGCCTACCGCCGCTGCCTGCTCTCCATAGCCGCGCGCGACGTGTGCGGTACCACCGACCTCGCCCAGACCGCCGCCGAACTCGCCGACCTCGCCACCGCGACCCTGCGCGCCGCGCTCGCCATAGCCGAGGCCGCCGCGCCCGACGACGCGGCGCTGTGCCGGCTCGCGGTCGTCGCGATGGGCAAGTGCGGGGGACACGAGCTGAACTACGTGTCCGACGTCGACGTGATCTTCGTGGGGGAGGGCGTCGACGGGGCCGACGAGGGAAAGGCCGTGCAGGCGGCCGCCCGGCTCGCCTCGCACATGATGCGGATCTGCTCCGAGACGACCGTCGAGGGCAGCATCTGGCCGGTCGACGCCAATCTGCGCCCCGAGGGCCGCAACGGCCCCCTGGTGCGGACGCTCAGCAGCCATCTCGCCTACTACCAGCGATGGGCCAAGACCTGGGAGTTCCAGGCGCTGCTCAAGGCCCGCCCGGTGGCCGGGGACCTGGAACTGGGCGAGGAGTACGTCGCCACCCTGGCCCCGCTGGTGTGGCACGCCGCCGAGCGCGAGAACTTCGTCGCGGATGTGCAGAAGATGCGGCGCCGGGTCGTCGAGAACATTCCGGCCGCCCAGATCGAACGGGAGCTGAAGCTCGGTCCCGGAGGGCTCCGGGACGTCGAATTCGCCGTACAGCTCCTGCAGTTGGTGCACGGCCGGGCCGACACGTCCTTGCGCAGCGGTACGACTCTGGACGCCCTGAAGGCGCTCGCCGCGAGCGGATACGTGGGCCGCGCCGACGCCGTGCAGCTCGATGACGCCTACCGCTTCCTGCGGTCGATGGAGCACCGCATCCAGCTCTTCCGGCTGCGGCGCACCCATCTGGTGCCGGAGGACGAGGCCGATCTGCGGCGGATCGGGCGGTCGCTCGGGCTGCGCGTCGACCCGGTCAAGGAGCTGAACCGGGAGTGGAAGCGGCACACGGCCATGGTGCGGCGGCTGCACGAGAAGCTGTTCTACCGGCCGTTGCTCGATGCCGTCGCCCAACTGGCGCCGGGCGAGACCCGGTTGAGTCCGGATGCGGCCCGGGAGCGGCTCGTCGCGCTCGGGTACGCCGACCCGGCGAGCGCGCTGCGCCATCTGGAGGCGCTGGCGTCCGGGGTCAGCCGCAAGGCCGCCATCCAACGGACGCTGCTCCCAGTGCTGTTGGGGTGGTTCGCGGACTCCGCCGATCCCGACGCGGGCCTGCTCAACTTCCGGAAGGTGTCGGACGCGCTCGGCAAGACCCCTTGGTATCTGCGGCTGTTGAGGGACGAGGGCGCCGCGGCCGAGAACCTCGCACGGGTGCTCTCGGCGGGCCGGCTCGCCCCCGACCTGCTGATGCGCGCTCCGGAGGCGGTGGCCCTGCTGGGCGACGGGGAGAGCGGCGGCCTCGAACCGCGCGGCCGTGCCCATCTGGAGCAGGAGATCCTCGCCGCGGTGCGGCGGGCCGGCGACGGCGAGCAGGCCGTGACCGCCGCGCGCGGGGTGCGGCGGCGGGAGCTGTTCCGTACCGCCGCGACGGACATCGTCGCCTCGTACGGAACCGAGGAGACGCCCGCCGTCGCCGATCAGGGGGCACTGGTCGACCTCGTCGGCGGGGCGGTGTCGGATCTGACGGCGGCGACGATCGCGGGAACCCTGCGGGCCGTGGTGCGGGACGGCTGGGGCGACACCCTGCCCACCCGGTTCACGGTGATCGGGATGGGCCGCTTCGGGGGCCATGAGCTCGGCTACGGCTCCGACGCGGACGTGCTCTTCGTGCACGAGCCGCGGGAGGGTGTGGACGAGCAGGAGGCGTCACGGGCCGCGAACGCCGTGGTGGCCGAGATGCGGCGGCTGCTGCAGCTCCCCAGCGCGGATCCGCCGCTGCTGATCGACGCGGATCTGCGACCCGAGGGGAAGTCCGGGCCGCTGGTACGGACGCTGAAGTCGTACGGGGCGTACTACCGGCGCTGGTCGCTGGTGTGGGAGTCGCAGGCGCTGCTGCGCGCGGAGGTGGTGGCGGGGGACGCCGACCTCGGGAGCCGGTTCATGGAGCTGGTCGATCCGCTGCGGTATCCGGCGGAGGGACTGGGCGAGGACGCCGTACGGGAGATCCGGCGGCTGAAGGCCCGGATGGAGTCGGAACGGATGCCGCGCGGCGCCGACCCCACGCTGCACACCAAGCTCGGGCGCGGCGGGCTGTCCGACGTGGAGTGGACGGTCCAGCTGATCCAGCTCCGGCACGGCTGGGTCGAGCCGGGCCTGCGGACGACCCGGACGCGGGAGGCGCTGGCCGCCGCGTGTGCCGCGGAGCTGCTGTCCACGGAGGACGCGGCGACACTGGACGAGGCCTGGGTGCTGGCCACGCGCGTACGGAACGCGGTGATGCTCGTGCGGGGCAGGGCCGGCGACACCTTCCCCTCGGACGGGCGCGAGCTCGCCGCCGTGGGCCGCTATCTGGGGTACGACCCGGGCCATGTCGGAGACATGCTCGACGACTACCGGCGCACCACCCGGCGGGCCCGGGCCGTGGTGGACGAACTGTTCTACGGCGCCTGAGCCGCGCGCCGGAGCGCGTGCTGTGGACCTGCCCGGCCGCGCGTGCTGTGGACCGGCCCGGCCGCGCGTGCTGTGGACCGGCCCGGCAAGGGCGCCCGCGGGACACCCCGCTGGTCACTGAACGTGACGGCGCGGGGCGTTGTTCAGGTCTTCACCGGCAGGACCGGTGTACCGCGCGTCCCCGGTACCCACTGCGGCAGCGCGTACGGCAGCGCTCCGTACCACAGGCGTGCCACCAGGAAGCCGAAGGCGAGGCAGAGCAGGCCGCCCACCGCGTCCAGCCAGAAGTGGTTGGCGGTGGCGACGATGACCAGCAGGGTGGCCGCCGGGTAGAGGACGCCGAGGATGCGCGCCCAGGGGGCCGAGGCCAGCGCGAAGACGGTCAGTCCGCACCACATGGACCAGCCGATGTGCATCGACGGCATCGCCGCGTACTGGTTGGACATGTGTTTGAGATCGCCGGAGGCCATCGAGCCCCAGGTCTCGTGGACCGTGACCGTGTCGACGAAGTTGCCGCCGGTCATCAGGCGCGGTGGCGCGAGCGGGAAGAAGTAGTAGCCGACCAGGGCCACCAGCGTGGTGGCGAAGAGCGTGAGACGGGCCGCCGCGTAGCGGCCGGGATGACAGCGGTACAGCCAGACCAGAACACTCAGCGTCACCACGAAGTGCAGGGTCGCGTAGTAGTAGTTCATCCCGATGATCAGCCAGCCGACGGAGTTCACCGCGTGGTTGACGGACTCCTCGATGGCGACACCGAGATGGTGCTCCATCCGCCAGATCCAGTCCGCGTTGCGCAGCGCTTCGCGTCTCTGCTCCGGCACGGCGTTGCGGATCAGCGAGTAGGTCCAGTAACTCATGGCGATGAGCAGGACTTCGAACCAGAGGCGGGGGCGACGCGGGGTCCGCATACGACGCAGGAGTCTGTTCCCCGCCTTCTCCTCCGCGACGGGTTGTGGAGTGGCCTGGTCCCGGCCTTCCAGTGTCGTCACGGTCGAATCACCCATA
Source organism: Streptomyces rhizosphaerihabitans (assembly GCF_025399795.1). GTDB lineage: Bacteria > Actinomycetota > Actinomycetes > Streptomycetales > Streptomycetaceae > Streptomyces > Streptomyces rhizosphaerihabitans. The sequence goes on from NZ_JAODTZ010000051.1 coordinate 20,628, forward strand.
GGCACAGAGTCTGCCAGAAAAGCCTTCCCTCACCGATGATGCTCTGGTCGGGTCCTGGCCGCACTTTCTACGCCTGTGGGAGTGCTTCGCCCCCTTTGTCGTCCTTCTCAGGGACGATTCCGGTCCCCAGGGGCAGAAGCGGTCGAACCCCGCACCACGAGTTCCGGCATGAACACGAACTCACTGTGCGGCGCGGGCGTCCCGCCGATCTCCTCCAGCAACGTGCGCACCGCGGCCTGGCCCATCGCCGGCACCGGCTTGCGGACCGTCGTGAGCGGCGGGTCGGTGAAGGCGATCAGCGGCGAATCGTCGAAGCCCACGACCGAGATGTCCGTGGGGACCTCCAGGCCGCGCTGACGCGCCGCCCGTATCGCGCCGAGCGCCATCATGTCGCTGGCGCAGACGATCGCCGTGCAGCCGCGGTCCATGAGCGCGCTCGCGGCGGCCTGGCCGCCCTCCAGTGTGTACAGAGAGTGCTGGATCAGCCGCTCCTCGACGTCCGCGGGGCTCAGGTTCAGCTGCTCCTGCATCGTGCGCACGAAGCCCTCGATCTTGCGCTGCACCGGCACGAACCGCTTGGGGCCGAGGGCGAGACCGATGCTGGTGTGCCCGAGCGAGGCGAGGTGGGTGACCGCGAGGGCCATCGCGGCGCGGTCGTCCGGTGAGATGAACGGCGCCTGCACCTTCGGCGAAAAGCCGTCGACCAGGACGAAAGGGACACCCCGGCCGCGCAGTTGCTCGTACCGCTGCATGTCGGCCGAGGTGTCGGCGTGCAGTCCGGAGACGAAGATGATGCCGGCCACCCCGCGGTCGACCAGCATCTCGGTCAGCTCGTCCTCGGTCGAGCCGCCCGGTGTCTGGGTCGCGAGGACGGGGGTGTAGCCCTGGCGCGTCAGGGCCTGCCCGATGACCTGCGCGAGGGCAGGGAATATCGGGTTCTCCAGCTCGGGGGTTATGAGGCCGACGAGGCCCTCGCTGCGCTGCCGCAGGCGCACCGGGCGTTCGTAGCCCAGTACGTCGAGAGCGGCCAGGACGGACTGGCGGGTGGTCGCGGCGACGCCCGGCTTCCCGTTCAGGACGCGACTGACAGTCGCCTCACTGACCCCCGCCTGGGCTGCGATGTCGGCAAGCCGTGTGGTCACGGGATTGGACTGTACCGGTCGCATCTCACCCTGCCCACCAACCAGACGCCGTGTGCGGGCGGTTGATCGGCCCGCTCCGGGCTGCTGCGTCATCGCGCTCCCTCGTGTTCTGGTCGGCTCGGTGTCCCGTGCGTGCGCCGCGCGGGAAGGGGTGGCTCCTGCAAGACGCTGACGGGCCGATGATCCCCGTACGCGACACCCATGGCAAGAGCTTGCAGAGTCTTGCACAGAGGCCCGGATGTCTGCTGAGCGGCCTGGTAGCAGGGTTTCGGGACGGCTGCCCCGAGGTCACGGGCCCGTAACTGTCGGCAGTTCTTGCACTTTTTTGCTGCAAGGTCTTTCGCGCCGCTTACAACGCTGTTACGTTCACGTCGCCCGGCGGACGCAACGGCGCAGTCGGCAAGTCGGCAAGGGGATCGGGCGGGACCGATTCCCCACCTACTCGGGCTTTCACCCTCAAGGAGATCTCATGCGGCGTGGCATAGCGGCCACCGCGCTGGTGGCGTCCATCGCCCTCGCGGCGACGGCCTGCGGCGGCAGTGACAGCAGCAGCGACAAGTCTGCGGGCCCCACCACCATCACATGGTGGGACACTTCCAACGCCACCAATGAGGCGCCGACGTACCAGGCCCTGGCCAAGCAGTTCGAGAAGGCCAACCCGACCATCAAGGTCAAGTACGTCAACGTGCCCTTCGACCAGGCGCAGAACAAGTTCGACACGGCCGCCGGTTCCAAGGGCGCCCCGGACATCCTGCGCTCCGAGGTCGGCTGGACCCCGGCCTTCGCGAAGAAGGGCTTCTTCCTGCCGCTCGACGGCACCGCCGCCCTCGCGGACCAGGCCAAGTTCAAGTCCAACCTGATCGAGCAGGCCAAGTTCGACGGCAAGACGTACGGTGTGCCGCTGGTCACCGACACCCTCGCCCTCGTCTACAACAAGGCGCTGTTCAAGAAGGCCGGCATCAGCGAGGCCCCCAAGACCTGGGCCGACCTGAAGACCGCCGCCGCGACGATCAAGAAGAAGACCGGCGTCGACGGCTACTGGGGCTCGACCCAGGCCTACTACGCGATGAACTTCCTCTACGGCGAGGGCACCGACACCGTCGACGCCACCGCCAAGAAGATCACGGTGAACTCGGCCGCCGCGAAGAAGGCGTACGGCACCTGGCAGGGTCTGTTCTCCGGCAAGGGCCTGCACAAGGCGGACACCACCGCCGACGCGTACGCCCACATCCAGGACGCGTTCGTGAACGGCAAGGTCGCCGCGATCGTCCAGGGCCCGTGGGAGATCACCAACTTCTACAAGGGTTCGGCGTTCGCGGACAAGACGAACCTCGGTGTCGCCACCGTCCCGGCCGGCTCCACCGGCAAGGCGGGCGCCCCGACCGGCGGCCACAACCTCTCCGTGTACGCGGGTTCGGACAAGGCCCACCAGGAGGCCTCGCTGAAGTTCGTGAAGTTCATGACCTCGGCGGCGTCGCAGGCGACCATCGCGCTCAAGAACTCCACGCTGCCGACGCGTGACGACGCCTACACCGCCGAGGTCAACGCCAACCCGGGCATCGCCGGCTACCAAGGTGTCCTCGCCGCCGCCCAGCCGCGCCCGGCACTGCCCGAGTACAGCTCGCTGTGGGGCCCGCTCGACATCGAGCTGCCCAAGATCGCGGGTGGCAAGGAGTCCCTGGACAAGGGCCTGAGCAACGCCGAACTGGCGATGGCCAAGCTGGTCCCGGACTTCAGCAAGTGAGCCCGTGTGGCCGCCGGATCCTTCCCCGGCCCGACTTCGGTCGGGCCGGGGGGACCCCGACAGGGGGAACGGAACCGGCGGCCACCGGCTGTGTGCGCCCAACTCCTGATCTTGCAGAAGGTGTCGAACCATGACAGTCGCCATCGACCGCGCGACCGGCAAGCGCCGCGGTGACCGAGCACCGCGTCCCGGCCGGATGCAGCGTCTCAAGCACTCGTACCAGAAGTACTGGTACGCGTACGCGATGATCGCCCCGGTCGTCGTCGTACTCGGCGGATTGGTGCTCTATCCCCTGGTACGGGGCCTCTATCTGACGTTCACGGACGCCAACAGCCTCAACTCGGCCCGCACGATCGGCGTCAATCACATCGACGCCACCTACAAGTTCATCGGCCTGGACAACTACAAGGACATCCTGTGGGGTCCGACGTCGTACGACCGCTTCTGGTCGCACTTCATCTGGACCATCGCCTGGACCGTTCTGTGTGTCGCCCTGCACTACTGCATCGGCCTGGGTCTCGCGCTGCTCCTCAACCAGAAGCTGCGCGGCCGCACCGTCTACCGGCTGATCCTGGTGCTGCCGTGGGCCGTGCCGACCTTCGTCACCGTCTTCGGCTGGCGCTTCATGCTCGCCGACGGCGGCATCATCAACTCCATGCTCCACGCGGTGCACCTGCCGTCGCCGGCGTGGCTGGAGGACACCTTCTGGCAGCGCTTCTCCGCGATCATGGTCAATACCTGGTGCGGTGTGCCGTTCATGATGGTCTCGCTGCTCGGCGGACTCCAGTCCATCGACGGCACGCTGTACGAGGCCGCCGAGATGGACGGCGCGAACGCCTGGCAGCAGTTCCGCTTCGTGACCCTGCCGGGTCTGCGGTCGGTCAGCTCCACGGTCGTGCTCCTCGGCATCATCTGGACCTTCAACCAGTTCGCCGTGATCTTCATCCTGTTCGGCAACACCGCGCCGGACGCGCAGATCCTCGTCACCTGGGCCTACTACCTCGGCTTCGGACAGCAGCCGCGCGACTTCGCGCAGTCGGCGGCCTACGGCATGCTGCTGCTGGCCATCCTGATCGTCTTCACCTCCTTCTACCGCCGCTGGCTGAACCGCAATGACCAGCAGCTCGCGATCTGAGGCAGGAGTCTCCATGAGCACCACCACACTTCAGACGCCTCCTCCGGCCGACCAGGCTTCCGTGCACGAGGAGGCGCCGCGTCCGGCGCGCAGGCGCGGCCGGCGCGGCCTCGCCGGCAGGCTCGTCTCCCACGGCATCCTGATCGTCGCGAGCCTGGCCGCGCTGTTCCCGATCGCCTGGCTCGTCTTCCTGTCCCTCGGCCCGGACAAGGACGACTATCTGCACCCCGGACGCATCTGGAACACGATGACGTTCAGCAACTACTCGTTCGTGCTCCAGCACACGAGCTTCTTCGAGTGGATGAAGAGTTCGCTCATCGTGTCGCTCGGCACCACGGTCATCGGCGTGATGATCGCGGCCACCACCGGCTACGCCGTCTCGCGCATGCGCTTCCCCGGCTACAAGAAGTTCATGTGGGTCCTGCTGGTCACCCAGATGTTCCCGATCGCCGTGCTGATCGTGCCGATGTACCAGATCCTCTCGGACCTGCAGCTCATCGACTCCTACCTCGGCCTGATCATCGTCTACTGCTCGACGGCGGTGCCCTACAGCGCCTGGCTGCTCAAGGGCTACTTCGACACCATTCCGTTCGAGATCGACGAGGCCGGACGCGTCGACGGGCTGAGCCCCTTCGGCACCTTCTTCCGGCTGATCCTGCCGCTGGCCAAGCCGGGCCTCGCGGTGGCCGCGTTCTACAATTTCATCACCGCGTTCGGTGAGGTCGCCTTCGCCTCGACGTTCATGCTGGACGACTCGAAGTACACCTTCGCCGTCGGACTCCAGACCTTCGTCAGCGAGCACGACGCGCAGCGCAACCTGGCGGCCGCGACGGCCGTGCTGGTCGCGATACCCGTGTCCCTCTTCTTCTACCTGGTGCAGAAGAACCTGGTGACCGGACTCACCGCGGGCGGCACGAAGGGCTGATCCGTAAGGACGCCCCCAGAACGCCCGCAGACTCCCGCGCGCTCGAAGTGCGCGGGTGGCGGCCGCGGTGCCCATCCGACCCCGCCGGTACCGCGGCCGCCTCATTTCCTTGCCCCGACACCTCTCGCCCCGAAGCCTCTCGCCCCGTGCTCCCGGCCTCGCGTGAGCAGGGGTCTGCCCCCACAGCCGAATTCCTCCCCACGCCCGACCGCGCTCGGTCGCGGGGACCCTCATCGCATCAAGGACGCCATGAGCCAGCACTCCGCCGACCAGGCCCCGAACTCCGTTCTCGCCACCGTCGCCGCGCATCGCGACTGGTGGCGCGACGCGGTGATCTACCAGGTCTATCCGCGCAGCTTCGCCGACAGCAACGGCGACGGCATGGGTGACCTGGAGGGCGTACGTTCCCGACTTCCGTACCTGCGCGACCTCGGCGTGGACGCCGTGTGGCTCAGCCCCTTCTACGCCTCGCCGCAGGCCGACGCCGGCTACGACGTGGCGGACTACCGGGCAGTCGACCCCATGTTCGGCAACCTGCTGGACGCCGACGCCCTGATCCGCGACGCCCACGGCCTGGGCCTGCGGATCATCGTCGACCTCGTGCCCAACCACTCCTCGGACCAGCACGAGTGGTTCAAGCGTGCGCTGCGCGAGGGCCCCGGCTCCTCCCTGCGCGACCGCTACCACTTCAAGCCGGGCAAGGGCGAGAACGGCGAGCTGCCGCCCAACGACTGGGAGTCCATCTTCGGCGGCCCGGCGTGGACCCGGGTCACCGAGCCGGACGGCACGGCCGGCGAGTGGTACCTGCACCTCTTCGCGCCCGAGCAGCCCGACTTCAACTGGGAACACCCGGCCGTGGGCGACGAGTTCCGCTCGATCCTGCGGTTCTGGCTGGACATGGGCGTCGACGGCTTCCGTATCGACGTCGCGCACGGCATGGTCAAGGCGGCGGGCCTGCCCGACCTCGGCGACCACGACCAGCTGAAACTGCTGGGCAACGATGTCATGCCGTTCTTCGACCAGGACGGCGTGCACGACATCTACCGGCAGTGGCGCACGATCCTCGACGAGTACTCCGGTGAGCGCATCTTCGTCGCCGAGGCGTGGACCCCGACGATCGAGCGCACCGCCAACTACGTGCGCCCCGACGAGCTGCATCAGGCCTTCAACTTCCAGTACCTGGGCACCCATTGGGACGCGGCCGAGCTGCGCTCGGTGATCGACCGCACGCTCGACGCGATGCGCCCGGTCGGCGCTCCCTCCACCTGGGTGCTGTCCAACCACGACGTGACGCGGCACGCCACCCGGTTCGCCAACGAGGCCGGCCTCGGCACCCAGATCCGCACCGCGGGCGACCGGGCGCTGGGTCTGCGCCGGGCCCGCGCGGCGAGCCTGCTGATGCTGGCTCTGCCCGGCTCCGCCTACGTCTACCAGGGCGAGGAGCTCGGCCTGCCCGACGTCGTCGACCTGCCGGACGACGCGCGCCAGGACCCCGCCTTCTTCCGGGGCGCCGGACAGGACGGCTTCCGCGACGGCTGCCGGGTGCCGATCCCGTGGACCCGTGCCGGCTCGTCGTACGGCTTCGGCGACGGGGGCAGCTGGCTGCCGCAGCCCGCCGAGTGGGCCGAGCTGAGCGTCGAGGCGCAGACCGGTGCGGAGGGTTCCACCCTGGAGCTGTACCGCGACGCGCTCGCGGTGCGGCGCGAGCGTGCCGACCTCGGCGCGGGCGAGACCGTCAGCTGGCTGACCGCACCGGAGGGCGTTCTCGCCTTCAGGCGCGGCGAGTTCGTCTGCACCGCGAACACCGGCAGCGAGGCCGTGACCGTTCCCGCGTACGGCCGGGTGCTCGTGGCCAGCGGCGAGGTGACCCTGTCGCAGGACGGTAAGGCGAAGCTGCCCGCCGACACGACCGTGTGGTGGGCGGTCTGACACACACGTGAGTGGTGCTCCGGTCCTGACCGCCGGAGTACCGCTCGCCTGCCGGGCGTCCCGGCCTCCGCGTGAGTGGTGCTCCGGTCCTGACCGCCGGAGCACCCTTCACCTGATGGCCGGCCCGACCCGTGCGAGAGCGGTGCTCCGGGACCTGACGGCCGGAGCACCGCTTCCGTGCGTGGCCCCTTACTTCCAGGTGTCGCTGACCGAGTACCCGGCGCCCGAGCCCGTGGTGTAGCCGCGGTTGTCCCCGGACTCCCAGGTCACCGCGCCCGAGGCGTCCTTCTTGATGTACTTGTAGGTGAACGACGTCGACTTGGGCACGATCACCGGCCGGCCCCAGTACGGGTACGACGCCGAGGGCAGTGCGCCATCCTCGCAAGCTTCCCGGTGCCGGTGATCGACCAGCGGGCGTTAGCGGTGAAGCGGATCGACTGCCGGTTGTCCTTACGGGACTTGAGCCGGGGCGCTCCGGTCCTCGCGCCATTGCGTTCGCCCTTGAGGCACGCGAAGAAGTTCCTGTACGCGGCCTCGGTGTCGCGCAGCGACTGCTCCAGGACCACACTGGACACCTCGCCCAGCCAGGGCCCGCTCAGGCGTCGTCTTCGCCTGGGTGATCAGCTGCTTCGACAGCTGCCCGGTGGTCGGGATGGGCGCCCGGCCGCGTGGGCCGCCCGGTGGGCGCGCACCACATCGTCGAACACCACCCAACCACACCCGAATGCCTTCGCCAGCGCGACGGTCACCAGCAGCCGGGGAACCCTTCTTCGTCGTAGGCCATCGAGGGTTGGCAACTGCTGCTCTTTGAATGCCGGTGAGGGTGTTCTGGCGTGCATGGGTGATTGTCGATGACGTTGGTCCGCATGAGGGTGCAAGTGGGAACGGGAGTTCTTGTCTCGAAGGCGTGACCTGTGCGGGTGGTGGTCGTTGAGTGGGGTGCGGGGCGCTTGGGCCGGTCTGGGCTGGGGGTGTTCGGGTTGGGTGGGTTGCGGGTGGTGGGCGCGTCGTTCGTGGTGCCCGGTCCGTCGGGTGTCGCGGTCCGGGACCGGCTCAAGGGGCTGACGGTTGAGGACGAGAGGGTGCTGCGGCTGGTCGGTGACCATCTGGGTTCGCTGGCGTCCCGGGACCTGAAGGCGCGGTGTGCGGCCGGTCTGGAGCACGGCAACGAGGCGTGGGCGTCGCGTAAGCGTGCGCTGACGGGGGAGTCGTCGTCGCGGTGGGCGGGGTCGTTGACGAAGGCCACGCACGATCAGTGGGCGCTGGCCCGGCGCGGCCAGGCCGCGCACATCCAGCAGCTCGAAGCCGGCGTGAACACTATCCGGCATCGACTGTCGCTCCCACTCGGAGAGAAGGGTTCGAAGCGGGGGCCCGGTGGTTACAGGAGTCGGCGGGAGTGGCATGCCAAGACGCGTCGACTGGGGGTACTGGAGGACCGGCTGGAGCGGGCGGGGGCCGACTGGGCGGCCGGGCGGGTGCGGGTGGTGCGGGGAGGGAAACGGCTGTTCAACAACCGTTACCACCTGGAACAGGCCCAGCTCGCCGAGGAGCGGTGGCGTGCACGGTGGGAGGCGTCGCGTCGGTTCCTGCGGGCGGACGGCGAGTCCGGGAAGCGGTACGGCAACGAGACGATCCGGGTCAGCCCCGACGGTGAGGTGAGCATCAGGCTCCCGGCCCCGCTCGCCCACCTCGCCAATGCTCCGCACGGGCGCTACGTCCTGGCGGCAAGGGTGTCGTTCGCGCACCGGGGCGAGACATGGCGCGACCGCGTCGGTGCGAACCGGGCGGTGGCCTACCGCATCCACGAGGACGTCCAGCGCAACCGCTGGTATCTGACCGCCTCCTGGACCATCCCACCCGTCCAGACGGTGCTCCTGGCCGCCGTCCGGACCGGCGGCCTGATCGGTGTCGACACGAACGCCGATCACCTCGCGGCCTGGCGGCTGGACGTGCACGGCAACCCGGTCGGCGCCCCGCGCCGCTTCGACTACACCCTGTCCGGCACCGCCGACCACCGCGACGCCCAGGTACGCCACGCCCTGACCCGCCTGCTCCACTGGGCCGCCCGGCACCGGTTGGCGATCGCGGTGGAGGACCTCGACTTCACCGCCGAGACCAGCCGGGAGAAACACGGCCGCCGCAAACACTTCCGCAAACTGATCTCCGGCATGCCAGTCGCCCGGCTCCGCGCCCGGCTGGTCTCCATGGCCGCCGAGCTTGGCATCCCGCTGGTCGCGGTCGACCCCGCCTGCACCTCCCGCTGGGGCGCCCAGCACTGGCAAAAACCCCTCACCACCAGCAAACGCACCACCACCCGCCACGACGCTGCCGCCGTGGCGATCGGAAGGCGCGCCCTGGGGCATCCGGTCAGGCGTCGGACGGCACCGCCCCGTACCCACCAGAGTGATGGGTACGGGCATCGGACCGTCCAGGCCCGACCGGCCACCCCGGGACGTGAGGCGCTGTTCATCAGCGGCCTCCGGCCGCGGGCCGCCCCCGCATTCCCGGACCACGGACACGATCCGTGCCGCCCGGACGCGGAGCGAACGCGGGCAACCTGGGGGTACCTCCCACGCCCTTAAGGCAGTGGGGGAGCCCAACACCGTCCGGGGCGTTCGGCCGAGCACGAGTCCTGGCAACAGGACTCACTCCCGCTCGGTCTTTAGGAACGGTGCGGCTCCTCTCCTGATCCGGTCGGCATGTCCGCGGGGCGCGGAGAGCCGACCCATGTGGAGCGTGGGACCGCCGAAGGGGGCGCGTCAATAAGGGAGTTGGAAGTTCTTTCGACATCTTGCTGAAACTTGATTGCAAGCGGTACGTTCCGATCCCCCCACCCGCACGACGAAGTGCAGGAGCACACACACATGGCAAGGAAAACGCTTGCCGCCTCGTTCGCCCTCGTGGCGGGCCTGGCGGTCTCGGTGACCGTTCCCCCCGGTTCGGCGGCGGCCTCGCCGCCGGGCACCAAGGACGTCACCGCCGTCCTGTTCGAGTGGAAATTCGACTCGGTCGCCAAGGAATGCACCAACACGCTGGGCCCCGCCGGATACGGCTACGTCCAGGTGTCCCCGCCCGCCGAGCACATACAGGGCTCGCAGTGGTGGACCTCGTACCAGCCCGTGAGCTACAAGATCGCCGGCCGGCTCGGCGACGCCACCGCCTTCAAGAACATGGTCAGCACCTGCCACGCGGCCGGTGTGAAGGTCGTGACGGACACGGTCGTCAACCACATGTCGGCCGGATCCGGCACCGGCACGGGCGGCTCTTCGTACACGAAGTACAACTACCCGGGCCTGTACTCGTCCGCCGACATGGACGACTGCACGGCCACCATCAGCGACTACACCAACCGCGCCAACGTCCAGAACTGCGAACTCGTCGGACTCGCCGACCTGGACACCGGCGAGACGTACGTCCGCTCGGCCATCGCCGGCTACATGAACACCCTGCTCGGCTACGGCGTCGACGGGTTCCGCATCGACGCCGCCAAGCACATCCCGGCGGCCGACCTCGCCAACATCAAGTCCCGGCTGAGCAATCCGTCCGTCTACTGGAAGCAGGAGGTCATCTACGGCTCGGGCGAGGCCGTCCAGCCCACCGAGTACACCGGCAACGGCGACGTCCAGGAGTTCCGCTACGCCTACGACCTCAAGCGGGTCTTCAACAACGAGAACCTCGCCTACCTGAAGAACTACGGCGAGGGCTGGGGCTACATGAGCAGCTCGGTCGCGGCCGTCTTCGTCGACAACCACGACACCGAGCGCAACGGCTCGACGCTCAACTACAAGGACGGGGCGAACTACACCCTCGCCAACGTCTTCATGCTCGCGTACCCCTACGGCGCCCCCGACATCAACTCCGGCTACGAGTGGTCCGACGCGGACGCCGGACCGCCCAACGGCGGTACCGTCAACGCCTGTTGGCAGGACGGCTGGAAGTGCCAGCACGCCTGGCCGGAGATCAAGTCGATGGTCGCCTTCCGTAACGCCACCCGCGGGCAGTCCCTCACGAACTGGTGGGACAACGGCGGCGACGCCATCGCCTTCGGCCGTGGCAGCAAGGGCTTCGTGGCCATCAACCACGAGACCTCCTCGCTGAGCCGGACGTACAGCACCTCGCTCACCGCGGGAACCTACTGCAACGTCCAGAACAGCACGAGCATCACGGTGAACAGTTCCGGCCAGTTCACAGCGACGCTGGGTGCCAACACAGCACTTGCCATCTACGCGGGCAAGTCCAGCTGCTGAAAAGTCTTTCCGCACGTTGCAAGACTCTTGCTGTAAACCTTGCGTGAGCGATACGGTCACGCGGGCGTTCGGCATCGTGGCCGAAACGCTGCGCGGGGTCGGACCCGAGTACGCCGTAATCGCTAGGAGTTCACAGCTGTGGACCTGATACCGAGAGGGCCGGCGCGTCGCACAGACCGCCCCAGGCTGCGCGCAGCCGTCCTCGCCGCCGCATTGGCCGTATCGCTTGCGCAACCCCTCGTGGCGCGGGCCCAGACCCCGCCCGCACCGCCGTCGGACGCGAAGCTCGCCGCCGAGCCGGCGCGACACGACTCCACCCGCGACCAGTTCTACTTCGTGATGCCGGACCGCTTCGCCAACGGCGACACGTCCAACGACGAGGGCGGACTGACCGGCTCCCGGCTGTCGACCGGCTATGACCCCACCGACAAGGGCTTCTACCAGGGCGGCGACCTCAAGGGCCTGACCAAGAGGCTCGACTACATCAAGGGTCTCGGCACCACCGCCATCTGGATGGCGCCGATCTTCAAGAACCAGCCCGTCCAGGGCACCGGCAAGGACGCCTCGGCCGGCTACCACGGATACTGGATCACCGACTTCACCCGGGTCGACCCGCACTTCGGCACCAACAAGGACCTGGAGACCCTGATCTCCAAGGCCCACGCCAAGGGCATGAAGGTCTTCTTCGACGTCATCACCAACCACACGGCCGATGTCGTCGACTACAAGGAGCAGTCCTACAACTACCTCTCCAAGGGTGCCTTCCCGTATCTGACCAAGGACGGGAAGCCCTTCGACGACGCGGACTACGCGGACGGCACCCACGGGTTCCCGTCCGTGGGCACCGGCTCCTTCCCCCGTACGCCGACGGTTCCCGCCGCGAAGAAGAACGCCAAGGTCCCGTCGTGGCTCAACGACACGACGATGTACTCCAACCGCGGCGACTCCACCTACGCCGGTGAGTCCACCACGTACGGAGACTTCTCCGGCCTCGACGACCTGTGGACCGAGCGTCCCGAAGTGGTCAGCGGCATGGAGAAGATCTACGAGAAGTGGGTCGAGGACTTCGGCATCGACGGCTTCCGGATCGACACCGTGAAGCACGTGAACATGGAGTTCTGGACGCAGTGGGCGACCGCCCTCGACGCGTACGCGGCCAGGCACGGGCGCAAGAACTTCTTCATGTTCGGCGAGGTCTACTCCGCCGACACGTCGATCACTTCGCCGTACGTCACCCAGGGCCGCCTCGACGCCACCCTGGACTTCCCCTTCCAGGACGCGGCCCGGTCGTACGCCTCGCAGGGCGGCAGCGCGCAGAAGCTGGCGTCCCTGTTCGCGGACGACTACAAGTACACGACCGACAAGGCCAACGCCTACGAGCAGGTCACCTTCCTCGGCAACCACGACATGGGCCGCATCGGGTACTTCCTGAACCAGGACAACCCCGAGGCGACCGACGCCCAGCTGCTGAAGAAGGACAAGCTCGCCAACGAGCTGATGTTCCTCAGCCGCGGCAACCCCGTCGTCTACTACGGCGACGAGCAGGGCTTCACCGGCTCCGGCGGTGACAAGGACGCCCGGCAGACGATGTTCGCCTCCAAGGTCGCGGACTACCTCGACGACGACGAGATCGGCACCGACCGTACGCACGCGAGCGACGCGTACGACACGAGCGCGCCGCTCTACGCCGAGATCAGCGCTCTCTCCAAGCTGCGCAAGGACAACCCGGCCCTCACCGACGGAGTCCAGACGGAGCGGTACGCCGCGGACGGCGCCGGTGTGTACGCCTTCTCCCGCACGGACGCGAAGACCGGCACCGAGTACGTCGTCGCCGTGAACAACGCCGACGACGCGAAGTCGGCCACGTTCGCGACGGGCTCGGCGAACATGGACTTCCGAGCCGTATACGGAACCTCGGCCTCGGCGAAGAGCGACGCGGACAAGAAGGTCACCGTCACCGTCCCGGCCGGCTCGGCCATCGTCCTCAAGGCAGCGGGACGGCTCGCCGCCCCCGCTGCCAAGCCGACGCTGACGCTGAAGGCCCCCGCCGCGGGCGCCACCGGCACCGTCGAACTGTCTGCGGACGTCGAAGGCGGACAGCTCGACCGTGTCGTCTTCGCCGCCCAGGTCGGCGACGGCAGCTGGCGCACGCTCGGCTCCGCCGACCACGCCCCGTACAAGGTCACCCAGGCCATCGGCAAGGACGTACCGGCCGGAACCGCCCTGCGCTACAAGGCCGTCGTCATCGACTCGGCCGGACACACGGCGAGCGCGACCGCCGAGTCCACCACCGGCACCGCGCCCGCCGCGGAGATCCCGACGGCCTCCTCGCGCGACTACGCGGTCGTCCACTACAAGCGCACCGACGGCGACTACACCGACTGGCGCCTGTACGCCTGGGGCGACATCGCCGACGGTGAGGGCACCACCTGGCCGGCCGGCCACGACTTCGTCGGCCGGGACGCCTACGGCGCCTTCGCCTACGTGAAGCTGAAGCCCGGAGCCTCCAGTGTGGGCTTCCTGGTCATCGACAAGGACGGCAACAAGGACGTCGCGAGCGACCGCACGATCGACGTCACCAAGACGGGCGAGGTCTGGGTCGAGCAGGGCAAGGACACCATCCTCACCGAGCAGCCCGACCTGCCCGCCCAGGACAAGACCAAGGCGGTCATCCACTACCACCGCGCCGACGGCGACTACGCCGGCTGGGGTCTGCACGTGTGGACCGGGGCCGCGACGCCCACGGACTGGACGAAGCCCCTGGAGCCGGTGCGGACCGACGCCTACGGCGCCGTCTACGAGGTGCCGCTCGCCGAGGGCGCCGGCAGCCTCAGCTACATCCTCCACAAGGGCGACGACAAGGACCTGCCCACCGACCAGTCCCTGGACCTCACGGCCAACGGCCACGAGGTGTGGCTGCTGAACGGTCAGGAGAAGTACCTGCTGCCGCAGCCCGCGGGCAGCGCGGCCGCGCTCGACCTGACCACCTCCAAGGCGGTCTGGATCGACCGGAACACGGTCGCCTGGAACGGCTCCGACGCCGCCGTGTCCACCCAGCTCCTCTCCTCCCACGACGGCTCGATCGCCGTCAAGGACGGCGGCCTGACCAGCGACGACGAGCGCTGGCTGCGGCTGTCCAAGACCACGCTCACCGACGCCCAGAAGGCGAAGTTCCCGTACCTGAAGGCGTACACCGCCTGGTCCGTGGACCCGCGCGACCGCGACCGGGTGCGTTCGGCGCTCGGCGGCCAGCTCGTCGCCTCGCAGCGGGCCGCGAACGGCGCCGTGCTGGCGGCGACCGGCGTGCAGATCGCCGGAGCCCTCGACGACCTGTACCCCGCGACGAAGGCGAACCTCGGACCGGTCTTCCACCACGGAGTCCCCACCCTCTCGGTGTGGGCCCCCACCGCCCAGTCGGTCGCCCTCGACCTCGACGGCTCCACCGTCGCCATGAAGCGCGACGACGCCACCGGCGTCTGGTCCGTCACCGGCAAGAAGTCCTGGACGGGCAAGCCCTACCGCTACGTCGTGAAGGTGTGGGCGCCGACCGTCCAAAAGATCGTCACCAACAAGGTGACCGACCCGTACTCGGTGGCCCTGACCGCCGACTCGGAGCGCAGCCTGGTCGTCGACCTCGACGCCAAGTCCCTTGCCCCGTCCGGCTGGTCGGCGCTGAAGAAGCCCAAGGCCGTACCGCTGAACGACGCGCAGATCCAGGAACTGCACATCCGGGACTTCTCGGTGGCGGACAAGACCGTCCCCGCGAAGGACAAGGGCACCTACCTCGCCTTCACCGACAAGAACAGCGACGGCTCGAAGCACCTGAGGAAGCTGGCTGCGTCCGGCACCTCGTACGTGCACCTGCTGCCCGCGTTCGACATCGCCACCATCCCCGAGAAGAAGGCGGACCAGCAGAGCACCGACTGCGATCTCGCCTCCTACGCGGCCGACTCCCAGAAGCAGCAGGAGTGCGTGGCGAAGACCGCCGCCAAGGACGCCTACAACTGGGGCTACGACCCGTACCACTACACGGTTCCCGAGGGCTCCTACGCCACCGACCCCGACGGCACCGGGCGCACGGTCGAGTTCCGCAAGATGGTCAAGTCGCTGAACGAGGACGGCCTGCGGGTCGTCATGGACGTGGTCTACAACCACACCGCCGCGAGCGGCCAGGCCGACACCAGCGTCCTTGACAAGATCGTCCCCGGCTACTACCAGCGGCTCCTCGCCGACGGCAGCGTCGCCAACTCCACCTGCTGCTCCAACACGGCCACCGAGAACGCCATGATGGGCAAGCTGGTGGTGGACTCGATCGTCACCTGGGCCAAGGAGTACAAGGTCGACGGCTTCCGCTTCGACCTCATGGGACACCAGCCCAAGGCCAACATCCTCGCGGTCAGGAAGGCCCTGGACGGGCTCACCGTCGCGAAGGACGGCGTCGACGGCAAGAAGATCATCCTGTACGGCGAGGGCTGGAACTTCGGCGAGGTCGCCGACGACGCCCGGTTCGTCCAGGCCACCCAGAAGAACATGGCCGGGACGGGCATCGCGACCTTCTCCGACCGTGCCCGTGACGCCGTCCGCGGCGGCAGCCCCTTCGACTCCGACCCCGGCGTCCAGGGCTTCGGCTCGGGCCTCTACACCGACCCCAACTCCTCCGCCGCCAACGGCACTCCGGCCGAGCAGAAGGCCCGCCTGCTGCACTACCAGGACCTCATCAAGGTCGGCCTGAGCGGCAACCTGGCCGCGTTCCACTTCACCGACTCCGCCGGCAAGGAGGTCAAGGGCTCCGAGATCGACTACAACGGCCAGCCCGCCGGCTACGCGGCCGCGCCCGGTGACGCGCTCGCCTACGCCGACGCGCACGACAACGAGTCGCTGTACGACGCGCTGACGTACAAGCTGCCCGCGACGACGAGCGCCGCCGACCGGGCCCGGATGCAGGTCCTGGCGATGGCGACGGCCACCCTCTCGCAGGGTCCGTCCCTCTCCCAGGCCGGCTCCGACCTGCTGCGCTCCAAGTCCCTGGACCGCAACTCCTTCGACAGCGGTGACTGGTTCAACGCCATCCACTGGAACTGCCAGGACGGCAACGGCTTTGGGCGCGGGCTGCCGATGGCCGCCGACAGCGCCTCCAAGTGGCCTTACGCCACACCGCTGTTGACCTCGGTCAAGGTGGGCTGCAACCAGATCGACGGCACGTCGGCCGCCTTCCGGGACCTGCAGCGGATCCGTACGACCGAGAAGGTCTTCTCGCTCTCCACGGCCGGTCAGGTGCAGTCGCAGCTCTCCTTCCCGCTGTCGGGGAAGGACGAGACCCCTGGAGTGATCACCGTGCGCCTCGGTGCTCTCGTGATCGTCTTCAACGCGACCCCCGAGAAGCAGGAGCAGACCGTCGGCTCCCTGGCCGGGACGGGATACACGCTGCACCCGGCGCAGGCGGCGGGCACGGACCCGGTCGTCAAGTCCTCGTCCTACGCCAAGGGAACGGGCACCTTCGCCGTCCCGGGCCGGACGGTGGCGGTGTTCACCCGGACACCGTGACAGCGGGCTAGCGTGGTGAGGGCGGAGCCGGAGACCGGGAGTTCGAGCCGGGATCCGGAGCCGCCCTCACCGGCTTGCGCCGCCGGTGCTGCGGCTAGGGTGATCACGACTGTCCCTGGAACAGGAGTGCTCATGCCGCAGATCACCGTCGACTACTCCGCGTCGCTCGAAGACGCATTCGACCGGCACGGGTTCGCCCTGGCCCTGCACGCGGAGGTGGTCGAGACGGCGGCCGCGAAGATCGGTGCGTGCAAGACGCAGTTCCGCCGGACCGAGGACACCGTCGTCGGCGCGGACACGGCCGGACACGCCGTCGTCCATGTCACCCTCGGCCTGCTCGCCGGGCGGACCGAGGCGGTCAAGGTGAAGCTGACCGAGGCCGTAGTCGAGCTGCTGAAGACCCATGTGAAGCAGGCCGAAGGGCTGGAGCTGCACGTCTCGGCCGAGGTGCGCGACCTCGACCCGTCGTACCGCAAGTTCGAGGCGTAGTCCCAAGGCTCCGGGCCGGGTCCGGGGCGCGCCCGGCCGGGCGCGCGGCAGAACCCCGCGCCCGTTCCCGCAACGCCTACGACGCCTACGCCGTGGGCGGCGAGGCGAGCGCGAGCAGCCGGACGACGAGGTCGGTGAACGGTCCGTCGCCCGGCTCGTCCCTGAGGCCCTTGCGCAGCAGCTGGGCGACCTCCGGGTCGTAGGCGGCGCTCACCGCGGCCAGGGCCGCGAAGTCGTGCACGAGCTGCACCTCCAGCTCACCGCGCGGAATCCGCCGCCCGTCCAGCCAGATCAGCGCGGTCGACTCGACGAGCGAGATCCAGGAGCGGATCACCAGCTCCAGCCGGGCGGGCGGGGTCTCGACGTCCAGATGGGACAGGATCTGGAGGTACGCCGCCTGTCGTACGGCGTCGACGAGGGCGTTGGTGGTCGACGAGCCGACGGCCGGGCCGCCCCGCATCAACGCGGCGAAACCGGGCCCGTGGTCGTCCACGAAGTCGAAGAACCTGCGCATCACCCGCAGCAGCCGCGCACCCAGCGGCCCCTCGCGGGACTCCACGAACCGGCCCGCGAGATCGTCGGCGGCACGCTGCAACGCCGCTTCGTACAGACTCAGTTTGCCCGGGAAATAGTGGTACACCAGCGGTCGCGAGATGCCGGCGGAAGCGGCTATCTCGTCGATGGAGACCTCGTCGGGCGAGCGTCGGCTGAACAGTTCGAGGGCGACGCCGATCAACTGCTGCCGTCGCTCCTCGACACCCATCCTGCGGCGTACCCCGGTTGTCATGCGAATACCTTACCGATCGGATCCGGCCCGGAACGGGCCGGTCCGGGCCGACGGTGTTCACCTGACTCCCGCGGGGATGTCCCGGCTTTCGCTCCGGGCAGGTACCGCGCCAAGGTGCTGAAGGACATCAGGGACCGGCTGCCCGGACGTATCCGGACCTGCACCGCGTGCGAAGCCGTGTCCCCCGGGGACGAGCACTCCGCCCGCGTGATGCTGCTTGTCGGCACTGCGCGTCGGCAAAGCGCGTCGGCAAAGCGTGGGGGAGCTCAGCGCAGCCCGGTGATCCCTCGGCCGTCCGTCAGGGTCCCCTTCAGCTCGGCCCGTGCCCCCTTCTTCGTCCGTACGGCGAGCAGGGATCCCTCCGCCGACCCGCGCACCCCGCCCGTCGCGCCGACCGACGCCGTGTCCTTGCTGCCGGCCGCGAGGAGATACCACGCTCCCGCACCCGACTTCCACAGCACACCGGCCAGCACATGCGGATCGCGGGAGCCGCACGCCGGGGAGTCCTCGGCCTTCGCGACGACCGCTCCGTACGTCCCGCCGGGAGCGCGGAACAGGGCCAGCGCCAGGGTGCCGCCGCCTCGCCAGGTGTCGGCGCGCGTGCACACCCACGCGGCCGGTCCGCTCCCGTCCGGCAGCGGCTGCTGCGCGTACCGCCAGGCGTTCACGGACCGCACGCCCTGCGAGCGCACGGAGGCCAGCGAGCACGCGAACGGCGCCCACGTCCGCAGGCTCTCGGCGCTTGCCGCCTCCCGGGGCGCGGTGGGCCGTCCCGAGGTGAGGTGGGCAGGGGCCAGCTCGCCGAGGTCGGTCAGCAGGTGGGTGCCGGAACCGTCCTTGATCTGGAGCACGTTCCACGACGTGCACGCGCCGGTCCGCGGCGGTCCTGCCAGCGGAGAGGTGGCGCCGTCCGCGGACAGGGTGAGGTCCATCGTCCCGGCGGAGGGCTTCAGCAGGTCGCGCTCGGCGGCCTGGGTCACCCACGGGGCGGTCAGATAGCGGACGTTGCCGTCGGTCCGGCCCAGCAGCACCGCGCTCGCCCCGGCCCCGCTCGCCCCGTCGACCCGAGCGAAGTCGAGTGCCGCGCCGCCCGTGCCGTCCCTCGGCTCGGCGTACCGCGCGATGCGCAGACCGTCGTAGAGGAGCACCACCCGAGCCTGGTCGACATCGCCCGCGTACAGCAGCTGGGGCGGTCCGGGCGGGGCCCCGGAGGGCGTGCCGGGCGTCGCCGCGACCCGCACGGACTCGCCGGGCCTGGCCCAGACGGCGAGCGCGCGGCGCAGCAGCGCCGTGTCCTTGACGAGGTTGCCGCGCGCGGGCCACACGGAGAAGTCGGTACGCGCGGAGGACTCCCAGGCCGCGGCCGGCACGCGCTCCAGCCGGGCCGGGTCGAGGGCGGCCTCGGCGGCCGGGTTCTGCGCGTAGGAGGGGGCCGCGGCGCCGTCCGGGCCCCAGCCGTCGCCGGGCAGTCCGAGCAGCGCGCCGCACACGATCACGGCGGCGGTGGCGGCGAGCCCGGCCTTCATGTGCCGACGGCGTCGCATCAGGTCGGTGGGCCGGGCGTGCAGCGAACAGGGGTCGAACTCGGGGGACTCGAGCAGGGCGTCGCGCGCCTCGACGCCCGCGGCCTCCTGCAGCGCGGCGGCCGGGTTCTCGACACCGGCGGCAGCCAGCACCTTGCGCAGATGCGCGTCGGGCAGCTGCTCCAGACCGCGCAGCACATACGCGGCGCGGGCCGGCCCCGAGAGCGCGGACAGCCGCTGGTCCAGGGCGAGTTCGTCGGCGCCGCCCGAGCGCGGGAAGAGCCGCAGGCCCCACACGTGGGGGAGCAGGGGCGGCAGCTGGGACCGCTTGGGCCACGCCCGCCGCTTCAGCGGCAGCCCCGCCTCCAGCGCCGTACGCACCACCTGGAGGCGTACGAAGGCGTAGCCCGGGTCGGCGTCGCGGCCGCCGCCGCTCTGCTGGGCCGGGATCACCGACGCGTCGCCCGACGCCCGGCCCCGCGGCAGCGCGCGCTGGGTGAGGGCGTGCGCGGTCAGCACCCTGCGGTTGCGGCCGAGGCTCGGCGGAAGCATCAGATAAGCGAGCCGGACCAGCCGCGGGTAGTGCTCGACGAGCGCGGCCTCGGCCTGCTCGACGTCGACGACCGCTCCGGAGGAGGGTGCGGGGCGCGGGGCTACATCCTGTGACTGCACGTTCAGCAAAACGAGCGAATCGATGGATGGTCACCGGCCCCGCCGAGGACTCAGTCCACGGAGTCCCCGGGCTCCACGAGCAGACGCGCGTAGTTCGCCATCGATCGCTGGTAGCGCGGCAGATGGGGGGCCAGGGCGCCGATCACCAGAGACAGGCCCTCGCGTTCGCGTCCGAGGTCGGCGAGACAGAGCGCCAGACAGGCCCGCACCGCGTCGTCCAACTCGTCCGAGGGCCCTACCAGCTCGGGCGTGAGGAGTTTGACGCCCTCGTCCGCCTGGCCGATGTTGCGCAGCGAACTGGAGAGCTGGATCTTCGCACGCCGGCCCTTGTATCCGCTCAGGCCGCGGGCGAGCGCCTCCCGGTACAGGGGCACGGCCTTGTCGGAGTGGCCGGTCGAGTCCCAGGCGCAGGCCTGCTCGAAGGGGCCGAGGGGGCTGTCCGCGGGCAGTTCTGCGACGAGGGTGTCGATCACCGCCCGGAAGTCCGCCGCCCGCTCTTCCTCGTAGTCGTCGAAGCCGGCCCAGGCCGCCGTCGTACGCTCTTCCCAGTCTTCGTTCACGGGTGTCACCCTCGCACAGCCGTACCTCCGGCGGTACCGGGTTCCCCACCCGTGACGACGGCCGATTGAGCACGGGGCGGCCCGGAGCCGTATCGAAGGCAGAGCCCTCGCCGGGGCTCTTCTCGGCGTGAGCGCCGACAGGTACCGGAGGAACGTATGAGGTTGACACGCGAGAGGCTTCTGGCCGGGGCGGCCGTGGCCGTTCTGCTGGCACTGACCGGCTGCGGCGGCGGATCGGACGGCAAGGGCGCGGCGGCGAAGGAGACCGTCCCGCCCACGGCGACCGGCAGCCTGGAGGACCTGGCGGCCGAGGTGAAGTGCAAACCGAGCATCCAGACCGACGCGGACGAGATCCGCCAGGGCGTCTGCAAGATCAGCTCCGGCAAGTTCATCCTGGCGACCTTCGCCACCGACCGCGGTCAGCGCGAGTGGCTCAACGGGGCCAAGGACTACGGCGGTTCGTACCTCGTGGGTGCCAAGTGGGTCGCCGTCGGGGACCAGAAGATGGTCACGACGCTGCGCGGCCGGCTCGGCGGGACCCTCGAAGAAGGGACCTCGCACACCGGTCACGAGCACAGCGGCTGACCGCGCGAGGGCCTCGGGGCCGACCGCGCGGGTCACATATACCGGAAACAAAAGAAAGCCGGTGGCGGGAGATCCCGCCACCGGCTTCCTCATGGAGGCTACTTACAACGCTGGCCGTTGTTGATGCAGGTGACCATCTTGTTCATCAGCGTCTCGTCGAAGACATTGATGAAGTCGTCGTGGTCGGTGGTGGCCTTGTGGAGCTGCTCGGGGAAACCGTCCACCGCGTAGGCGTTCTTGATCTGCCCGTTGGTGAGGGTCGGGGCCCGGAAGCCGTAGACCAGGCGCATCGTCAGCTGCGGGATGGCCTTGAAGCCGTTCGCGCAATTGCCCTGGGCGTCGGCGAAGGCCACGTGGGTGCGGTGGTTCGCGCTGTCGGCGTTCACCCCGTCCCAGCAGCTCTGGAAGGCGAAGGTGCGGACCACGGTGCTGCCGCGCGGGCAGATCGGGTACTGCGCCGTCAGCTGCACCTTGTTCTCGAAACCGGTGCAGCTCCAGTGGGCGTTGGCGTTCGCGAGACCGTTGGTCGTGGTCTTCGCGTCACCGGTGATGATGCGCAGGAACTTCGGCATCGCGACGACCTTGCTGGTCGGGCTGCCGACGAACTTGATCTGCGCCTGCCTCACCTGCTGGATCTGGCCGACGTTGAGTTCCTTGCCGCCGCCCAGGTTGTTCTGGTCGAAGTCCTGCGTACCGTTCTGGATACGCACGACCGGCCAGTAGTACGACGACTTGTCGCCCTGGTTGGCGCAGGACGTCTGGGCCGCCGCGAACGTGTCGTTGGTGGCGAAGGCGTCGTTCGACTGGTTGCCGACGTAGTCGTGCAGGTGGTGCGCACCGTTGGTGACACCGGGCGCCACGATCACGTTGTCCGTGTTGAACTTCTTGTTCGCGTTGACACCGCAGGCCGTCGAGAACACACCGGACGAACCGGCCGCACCGATCCGGGCCTTGCGGGCGACGTTCGGCTGGACCTTCGTGATGTCGACGAAGTCGGCCGCGACCGGCCCGTTTCCGGCCTGTCCGCCACCCGCCTGCACACCACCGGCAGGGGCACTGGCGCTCGCGGACGCACCGGCACCCGCACCGGCACCCGCACCGGCACCGGCTCCTGCGCCGGCACTCGCGCTGGCACTCGCGGACGGGCTGGCGGCGGCGCCGCCGTTGTTCTGCCCGCCGGTGTTCGTCTGGTCAGCGGGCTGTCCCGTGCAGGTGGAGAGACCGTCGAGCCAGCCCGGAGCCTTCCCGCCGACGCGGTTGATCTCCAGCTTGATCCGGTCGATGATCACCGACCGGTTCTGCTTCAGCGGTACGAGGATGGAGTTCTGGACGAAGCTCGCGTCCCTCGTCTGCGCGTCACGAGTGGTGGCGAGCCGCTGGTAGGCGGCGGTGATCTGCTGGTCGAGCGTCGCCAGCTCACCGTCGACCTCGCCCCGCGCCTGGTTCGGAACGCTGGTCAGCTTCTGACCGACATCCGGACAGGTGATGGTCGCCACCTGCGCGCCGGCGGCCTTGGTGGTGTTGTGAGCCGAGTTGTTGCTCTCGTGCGCCGAGGCGTAGAAATTCGCCCAGACCAGCCCACCCCCGCCGATCGCGAGCGCTGCCGACGCGGCAACGGCGCGAACGACCAGCGGCGAACGGCGTTTTCTAATGTTGCGTCCCATGGAACTCCTCTGACTTCCTTGCGGGGCAGCGAGGCGCCCGACAGGAGTGAAGCGGCTCCATTCCATACGCAGGAGGTGTGTGAGGTGTTCAGGGGTCTCGAAAAAAACTTGGAGGTTCCTGAGGTCAATTCAGGCACAATGGTCTCAGAAGCCCGCGAATTCACGAGAGTTGATCTCGCTATTCAGGTTTGAGAACGCTTTTTTGACTGATATTCAGTAAGTGCCCGATCCGAATGGAACCGTCGCCGTACGTCGACCGGTGCTCACGTCCGGCTCCAACTGGCCGACCGCATGGCCAAGTTCGGACTGCCCCTGACCGGCGCGGCGATATGGACGCCGTACGCCGGAAGCACCCGGCCCCGACCGGCAGGCGGCAAGCCCCGACCGGCAGGCGACAAGGAGACGGCCGCCGACCCTCGGGGCCGGTCACTGAAACCGAATCCCCTGGTGGGTGTGCCGACACCACCCTTGCGGCGGCCGGAACGTCCGGGACCAGGAATTCCCGGGGGTTTCAGATTCCGAGGACCTTCGCCTCCACCGCGGGGTCCAGTCCCACCGTCGGCCGGTCGGCGCGCCGGGGTGCCGGCCCGCCGAGGGACCTGAGCCAGCTCCAGGTGCCGGCGACGGTCTCCTGGACGGGCCGGCACCGCAGGCCCGTCCGCACCGCCCGGGAGACGTCCCCCGAATACACCGCGGCATGAAGCTCGCTCCCGGCCGGCACCCACACCGGCAACTGCGTCCACGGCTCGATCCCGGCGCCGAGCACGACCTCGGGGTCCGTCCAGCGGAGCTCGGCCCGCGCCCCGGTCACCTCCGCGCACGCGTCGAGCAGCGCCCCCATCGTGCTGTGCCCCGGAGGGCCGGCCAGGTTGTACGCCCCGTCGAGTTCCGCTTCCACCGCCCCGAGCGTCCACTGGGCGAGGTCGCGGACGTCGACGTACTGGAGCGGCAGATCGCGCGGCCCGGGAGCGAGCACGGGACCGCCCGCCGCGATCCGGTTCAGCCACCACGGCAGCCGCCCGATGTTCTCGTACGGCCCGAGGATCAGCCCGGACCGTACGAGCAGCGAACGCTCCGGGCCGAAGGCTTCGACAGCGGCCAGCTCCCCGCCCCGCTTGTCCCGGGCGTAGTCGGTCGCGTCCGCGCCGGCCGACGCCCCGTCCACCAGCGGGGCGTCCTCGGTGTACCCGGCCGGCCGGGGCCACGCGTACACCGAGCAGCTCGACACATACACATGGCGGGACACCCGCCCGGCCAGCAGACGGGCCGCGTCCCGGACGGCCCGCGGCGCCGCCGACCAGGTGTCGACGACGGCATCCCACGTGTCCGCGGTGCCGGCCAGCGCCGCGAGCCCGTCCGGCGTGGTGCGGTCGCCCAGCAACGACCGCACCCCGGCCGGGGGTTCGTGGCGTCCGCGGTGGAAGACGGTGACCTCCCATCCTCGGGCGAGCGCCGCCTCCACGACGGCGCGCCCCACGAACTCCGTACCGCCCAGCATCAGAAGTCTCCGTGTCATACGGACGACTCTGCACGGACCGGCCACCCGGTGGCACGCGAATCTGCTGACAGAAGACTCGCGGGGCGGGTCGACGCCCGGCCGGAGGCGGTTCGTGGGACGGATCAAACCCGGGCCGGATGTGCGTGAACGCCCGGCCGGAGGAGGACCGATTCCCGGCCGGACGTGGGTGGACTCCCGTCAGGAGGTGGGTGAACGTCCGATCGGAGGTGTCAACGGCCGGTCGGCGGGGTGTACTTGTACCCCACCCGGCGCACCGTCTGGATGGCCTGCCGGTGCTGGGTGCCGAGCTTGCGGCGCAGCCGGGCGACATGGACGTCGACGGTCCGTCCGTCGCCGACATGCCCGTAGCCCCACACCGTGGAGACCAACTGGTCGCGGGTGTGCACCCGGTGCGGATGCCGGACGAGATGCGCGAGCAGCTCGAACTCCAGGTAGGTGAGGTCCAGCACCCGCCCGTCGACCTCGGCGGTGCGCTGCACGGTGTCGATGCGCACCAGCGGGTCGGCGGCACGGTCGGCGCCGCCACCGGTGGCGGCCGGGGGCTCGGCCCGGTCCGTCACGGCGAGCGGGAACAGGGGCTGCTGGTCCGCCGGTACGAGGACCAGGTAGCCGATCATCGGCGGCTGCCCCGGCAGGACCGGCAGCGCGTGCTGAGGAGCGGGCAGCCAGGTGGCACCCGGCGGCAGGAAGTCGGCGACGTCGTTCCCCGAACTCTCAACTGCGTTCGAGCGGGGGAGGCCCCAATCCTCGTCCCGGTCGACGGCACGGAGTCGGTGCCGTCCCGGAGCGGTCGAGGGGGTGGGGGCCGTCGCGACGGAGGAGAAGGAACGAGTGGAAGCCATGAGAGGTCAGCTCTTTCGCGCGAGAAGTTCGTCGGGAAGGTCGACGACCGCGAGTTCGTGGTCGGGGCCGTCGAGGACGTACGTCGTGCGCGCTGGCCGAAGGCCGGGGTGTACGGCTTTAGAGGGCCGGCGCGTTCATCGCGCGACAACACACCCGGTCGAAGTCGTGGTGCTGACGAGAGGGCCAGAAGGGCTCGAGGTCATGGCGACCCGTCGCGATGCACTTCTGGAAGCTGGCCATGACCCCATTGAAGCAGAAACACGAGCCCGGCAGCAGACTCCTTGCGAGGGCCGGACACTTCCTTGGTGTGAAGCTGACGGTGCGAACCCCTATCCGACCAGGCGCTTGTGCCAAGTCAGCCCAGTGACGCGGATCGTGCTGTCGGCGGAGCCGTCCCACTGTGTGGACAGCCCGGCAGCGCCGAGCGCCGCGACGACCTCGCGTCCGACGGCCGCCGTCGTCTCGGCCGAGCCGTCGAACCCGCCGTAGAGCAGGCTCAGTCCGTGACCCGCGACGACGCTCTCCGTGCACTGGCTGTGGAAGTAGACGAAGCCACGCGCTCCCTCGCCGCGCTCCTCGGCCATCTCGGTGGTGCCGCAGTTGCGGCAGCAGGCGAAGTTCTCGCGCGCGGTGATGCCACTCGCGTCCAGCGCCTCGAAGACCTCGGTGAGGCGCTCGGGATCGGTGCCCCCTTCCCAGGCCTCCTGCTCGGCCAGCCGCTCCGTCCACAGCAGGTCCACGAGCTCCCGGGCCTGCGCCTTGGACACCGGACGGTGGTCGCCGGAGACGAGACACTCCTCGGCGTCCTCGGCGAGCTGGGCCCGGTCCGCGTACCCGCAGGCCAGCAGCTCCCTGATCCGGGCCTCGACCTCTTCCCGCACATCCTCGGGGAGTTCCGGGATCTCCTGCGGGGCGTCGTGGCCGAGCGGCTCCCAGGTGATGCCCGTATCCCAGTCGGGATCCTTCCGGGCCCACCCCGTCATGGCGTCCGCGACCCGGTCGCGGTCGCCCAGAACCGTGCCGAAGAAACGCGCGCGGCCTTCGCGGTACTCCAGCTGGTACTCCCCGCCGTGCTTGTGCCACACCTGGACGAAGACGTCCGGGACGTCCGGTATCCGTTGCACGACCAGGAAGTGGTCGTCGTCACCGCCGATCCGGTGCACCAGCTCCCGCAGCCGCCCGCCCGAAATCCGCGCGTGCTTCTGCCGGTTCTCCGTCTCGGCCTTGATGGCGAGGGACTCGTCGCTCCGCATGGATCAAGGCTGACACATCCCACTGACAACGCGACGGGCCGGGCGGAACGGCCTCCGTGGCGGCGCGGGACACGCGGAAGGGGCGCCCGCCGATTCGGCGGGCGCCCCTTCGTGGGTGCGGGGGCGGATCAGACCTGGCCGGCCTTCTCCAGCGCGGTGCAGCAGGTGTCGACGATGAGGCGCGTCACGACGTACGGGTCGACGTTCGCGTTCGGGCGGCGGTCCTCGATGTAGCCCTTGCCGTCCTTCTCGACCTGCCACGGGATGCGGACCGAGGCGCCGCGGTCGGAGACACCGTAGCTGTACTCGTTCCACGGGGCGGTCTCGTGCAGGCCCGTCAGGCGGTCGTCGATGCCGGCACCGTAGTTCTTGACGTGATCCATCGGCTTCGAGCCCTCGCCGAGCGACTCGCACGCGGTGATGATCGCGTCGTAGCCCTCGCGCATCGCCTTGGTGGAGAAGTTGGTGTGCGCGCCCGCGCCGTTCCAGTCGCCCTTCACCGGCTTCGGGTCCAGCGTCGCGGAGACGCCGAAGTCCTCGGCGGTGCGGTAGAGCAGCCAGCGGGCGACCCACAGCTGGTCCGAGACCTCCAGCGGCGCCAGCGGGCCGACCTGGAACTCCCACTGACCGGGCATGACCTCGGCGTTGATGCCGGAGATGCCGAGGCCCGCCTTGAGGCAGTTGTCCAGGTGCGCCTCGACGACGTCACGGCCGAAGATCTCGTCCGCGCCGACGCCGCAGTAGTAGCCGCCCTGCGCGGCCGGGAAGCCGCCCTCGGGGAAGCCGAGCGGGCGCGCACCCTTGAAGAAGGTGTACTCCTGCTCGATGCCGAAGATCGACTCCTGCACCCCGAACTTCTCCGCGACCCCGGCCAGCTCGGCACGGGTGTTGGACTCGTGCGGCGTCATGTCGATGTTGAGGACCTCGCACATGACGAGGATGTCGTCGCCGCCGCGGATCGGGTCCGGGAAGCTGGCCACGGGCTTGAGTACGCGGTCCGAGGCGTGACCCTCGGCCTGGTTCGTCGAGGAGCCGTCGAAGCCCCAGATCGGCAGCTCGGCACCCTTGGCGTCGTCGGCCAGGATCTTCGTCTTGGAACGGAGCTTGGCCGTCGGCTCGGTGCCGTCGATCCAGATGTACTCAGCCTTGAAGCTCACGGGCCACATCCTTCGGGGTGGGTCTTGATCGCACTTGCGGGTGCTGCGGCGCTGCGGCACTGGGGCGCCGCTGGACATGCCGGGCAGCCTGTCAACCAGCGATTTCCCGAGCGTTGCCCGAATGTGAACCCCGTGTTACCTGGGCTGTGTGTGCGCGGTCTCACACGACCTGCGCCGACGCGGTCGTCCGCGCGTGATTGTTCGCGACCGCGATCGGCCGACCCGTCGTCCGCCCGGGGCCCGGCAGGTCCGGCGGGGGCCGCTCGTATGCGATGCGCGTGGAAGCGGTACGGGGGATGTGGCCCGGTTCCGTCCTGGTTGCCTGTCCGCGAGAACGGTTGCCCGCCCATGCGAAAGCCCTGCCGCTTCCGACCGGGAGGGGATCGGTGACGGCAGGGCCTTCGACACGTTCCGCCCGTTATCCGACCTTCTCGATACGGGCCTTGCGGATCAGGAACTTGCCCGGCTCGCGGACCTGTTCGAAGGCCGCGTTGTTCAGCAGGACGCAGCTGCCGGACACCGAGGTGACCTGAACGGTCGTGGACTTGTTGTTGTCCAGGTTGGTGACCTTCAGCTTCGTCCCGGCCGGGAACTGGTTGCTGGACGCGGCCGGTGCGCCGGCCTCGCCGGAGAGCGTGACGGTCGAACCGGTGCAGACCTGCTGGCCGGTGGCGGCGGCACCGCCGGCGTTGTTCGCGGGGGCGGTCTGCGCCGGAGCCGAGGCGGCCGGCGCGGTCTTGGCCGGTGCGGACTGGGCGGGCTGCTGAGCGGTCTGGGAGCCCTGAGCCGATTCCCCGACAGCGCAGCCCGACGCCTGCTGCTGAACCTTGATCTGCGCGATGACCGCTTCGCGGTTCGCGATTCTGGCCGCCGACTGGGAGTCGGGGTGGGCCTTCTGGTCCGCGATGAAGCTCTGATTGTTGCCGAGCGCGGTGGCCAGGCCCTGACACGCGACCGAGGTCTGAGCGGTCTGCACGGACGCCGCGTTCGAGGTGGCGGCCAGGGCGAAGGCCCCGCCGCCCGCCACGGTCGCCGCGCTGACCAGCAGAGCGATCTTCTTCTTGGTGCTGAGAGTCCTTCTCCTACGCGACATGCGCGCCTCCAGAGCGGTGGGGGGCGTTACGCCGCTATGTACGAGATGCCGAACGCAGTTGCTCAACGGTTACGACATTCACTTAAGTAACCTGGATCACACGGGAGTTGGGCGGAACGGGTGGGGGCCGGGCGTCGGCCGGGTGCCGGAGTGGAGGCGGGCCGGGTGTTGCCCCTGGTCCCGGGACCGACACCGGCCGGGTGTTGCCCCTGGTCCCGGGACCGACACCGGCCGGGTGTTGCCCCTGGTCCCGGGACCGACACCGGCCAGGCGTTGCCCCTGGTCGGAACCGGCGTCGGCCGGGTGCCCTCGTTCCGGGAGTGACGTGGCGGGATGTTGAGCGCTCCGCCCCGCTCCGTCACCGCGACAGGGCGTCCCGCACCGCTTCGTCCGTGCGGCCCACCAGCGCCGTCCCGTCGTCCGCGGTGATGATCGGCCGCTGGATGAGCTTCGGGTGCTCGGACAGTGCCTTGATCCACCGGTCCCGTGAACCGGCGTCCCGCGCCCACTCCTTGAGTCCCAGTTCCTTCGCGTCGGCTTCCTCGGTCCGCGTGATGTCCCACGGTTCGAGGCCGAGGCGGGCGAGGACGTCGCGGATCTCGTCCTCGCCGGGCACGTCCTCCAGATAGCGGCGGACGGTGTAGTCGGCGCCTTCGGCGTCGAGCAGGCCGATCGCGCTGCGGCACTTCGAACAGGCCGGGTTGATCCAGATCTCCATGCCGCACACGTTACGGGGGACACCTTCGTACGCTGCCGTCACGGCCCTCCCGAAGGCCTCGTGGCCAGCGGCTTTTGTCAGTGCCCGGCGGTAGAATAGAAGCAGTGTTCGAGGGTGTCGCCGGGCGGTCCGGACGGCGCCCTGACCGCGACAGGAGGATGCCTGTGCCCGCTGCCGCACTGAAGCCGCTGCCCACTCAGTCCACATCCAAGAGGGCGGTCCTGCTGGATCTGCCGTACGAGCCCGTGGAGAAGCGCCCGCTGCCGCCGGGGCGCCCCCGCGACTGGTACGTCACGCACAACCGCCGGCTCAAGGCGATGCGACTCGCCATCGCTCTGCTCGACTCCGGTGTGTACGTGCCGAACCAGGCCCGCAACGAGAAGATCCGCAGCACCGCGGAAGTCATCGGCGTTCACCCGCCGTCGGACATCACGTGCCACATGGTGCGTGCGCTGATGAGGTACGCGCGTTGAGGAGTTGAGCGCGCCGGTTCACCGGTGCCGGGTGACCCCGCCCGCCGCGGAGCCACCCGGCACCGACCTCGCCACCAACCCTGACCTTGGCCCCGATCCTGGCCCTGCCCCCGACTTCGGCACCGGCCCCGACTTCGGCACCGGCCCCGACCCGACGCCGGCCCCGACCCGACGCCGGCCCCGACCCGACGCCGGCACCCCTTCGGAACAGGCCCCGGCGCAGACCGGGACCCGTCGGCAACTCCCGCTCCCGTACCGGTCGTCACCCCCCTGGCAACTCCCGTCACAGGGGGTCACCCCGCCGACAGCTCCCGTTCCAAGGGGGTCCGGAAGCGTGGCGTGACCCGGGTCCGACCGACCCAGGTCTGAAGGCGCTCCGCCTCCGCCGAGATCGCGGCCCGTGCCTCGCGGCCGACAGCCTCGGTGTCCAGCAGCCGCCAGACGACCTCGCCGTCGGGCCGCTGCGCCCACCCCCCGACCACCCGTCCGTCCCACCACACCGTCGGCCCGACATTGCCGCTGCCGTCGAAGAGGGCGGGCCGCAGGGACGGTCCGAGATACCAGTCCCGCTCCTGCCGGCTCATGGGCGTCGGATCGAGGCCCGGCAGCAGCACGGCCCAGGGCGCGTCCGGCCCGTCGACCGGGCCCTCGTCGCCCGCCGCCACGTACCCCGTGACCCCGCCGTCGAGCGAGACGGCCACCGCACCGATCGCGGCCAGCGTCCGCCGTACGTCGGTGACCTTCCACCCCGTCCACCACTTCAGGTCGGCCTCCGTGGCGGGCCCGCACGCCGTGAGCCAGCGGCTCAGCAGCTCGGACCGGGCCTCGGCGGGCGGGAGCCGAGGATGCGGCGGCGCGACCGCCCAGCGGAACTGGCTCGACGTCCAGGAACCGAGCGGGCGCCCCCGCACCACCCGGCCCTCGACGCCCAGCACCCGCATCAGCCGGGACGACACGGTCTGCGGGCTCTCATAGCTCTTCCCGGCTCCGTAGACGAACTGCTCCTTCAACCGCGGCTCGTCCCGGGTGAGTTCGTTCACCGTTGCCTGTCCGCGCCGGGCCAGCGCGGCGAGCGCGGACGCCTCGACCTCATCGAGCCACTCCTCGGTCAGCCGGCCGTCGCTTCCGGTGGCGATGTCCTTGACCAGCCCGGCACGGGCCTTCGCGGCGATGTCGAGCCCCGTCGAGGCATGCACGACGGCGGCCAGCCCGGTGGGGAACACGAACACGGTGTGCCGCATGCCGTGCATCCGTACGAGTGACCGGTCCTCGTACAGCGCCCGGTCGACCTGCGCCACCGTCCCCCCGGCGTCCGCGAGCCGTGCGCCCACCGCCAGATACACCGTCGCCGGGTCGGTGCCGTGCAGCGCGACCAGGGAGTCCGCCACCTCCTCGGGGGTCGCGGCCCGAGCGGCGTCCGCGAGCCGCTGCCGCAGCCCGAGCCGTGCCCGTCGCTCCGCCACCCCGATGTGCCGCGGCTTCCCCGTCACGTCGCCTCCGTCCGGTCGCCTCGTACTCCGCGCTCCCTGCTCGGCGCTCCCCATCCTCTCGGACAGCCGCCCGTCACAGGACGAGGCTCACCCGTTCGACGTAGCCGGGCATGCGGCGGCCCTGCCCTCGGCCTTGACTGGGGCCACCGCGACGAAGCGGAATCCGGAAAGGCGAACCAGGACCACGTGGGGAGAGACGATGCATCAGAGGAACGGCATACGAGGACCGGTCCGACTGATCCTGGCCGTGTTCGTGGTGGCGGCCCTGGCCACGCAGCTGGCCGCCTGTTCGGACGACAGCAGCCCCTCCGACACCGCCTCCAAGGCCGCGTCCGCGGTCTCGCAGGCCGCGTCCGCCGCCACCCAGGCGGGTGACGCCCTCGCCTCCGCGACCGCCGAGGCCGGCCGGAAGTTCGACGAGTTCAAGGGCGGCGTGGACGCCAAGGACGAGGTGAAGCTCGACGGGAACGCGAGCCCCGACTCCGATGGGCGGGCCACGGTCAAGGTGACCGTCACCAATCCCACCTCCTCGGCGAAGTCGTACGTCGTCCAGGTCGACTTCCGCGACCAGAGCGGCAACCTGCTCGACACGACGGTCGTGACGGTGAACGACGTCGCGGGGAACGGTTCCAAGGACGCCACCGCCCGCAGCAACCGTTCTCTCACCGGCGACGTCAAGACCACCGTCGCCCGAGCAGTAAGGCACTGACCGCCGTGCTCCGCAACAGCGTCACGGCCACCTCGGCGGACCGGGCCGCCCGGGGCCGGGCCGCCCGAAAGAGGGTCTCCCGTTCCGCGCACGGCACCTGGATCCCCGCCGCCGACCGACCCGATCCGGTCGGCCTCCTGCAACAGCAGGGCAGGGAGCGGCTTCCGGAACTGCTGCCGATCCGGTACGCACGGATGGCGGCGTCACCGCTCGCGTTCCTGCGCGGGGCCGCCGCCGTCATGGCGGCCGACCTGGCCGCCCAGCCGCACACCGGGCTCACCGTCCAGCTGTGCGGCGACGCCCACCTGCTGAACTTCGGCCTGTACGCCTCCCCGGAACGCTCCCTGCTCTTCGACCTCAACGACTTCGACGAGACCTTCCCCGGCCCCTTCGAGTGGGACGTCAAACGCCTCGCGGCCAGCGTCGCGGTCGCGGCCCGGGAGAACGGGCACAAGGAGGAACACGTCTTCGGCGCGGCACGAGCCGCCGCCGGGCAGTACCGCGAGGTGGTGCGACGGCTGGCCCGGCAGGGCGAGCTGAGCGTCTGGTACCAGCACATCGACGCCGATCTGCTGCTGCCTCTGGTCCGCTCGGGGCGACAGCGCCGACGGGCCGAGGCGACACTCACCCGGGCCCGCCGCCGCACCAGCCTGCAGGCGCTCGGCAAACTCACCGAGACCGTCGACGGACGCCGCCGTATCGTCCACGACCCGCCCCTGCTGGAACCGGCCGGATCCCTCGACACGGCCTCGCTCCGCAAGATCTTCAGTGACTACCGCTCCACGCTCCCCGAGGAACGCCGCCTGCTCCTCGACCGCTACCGGTTCGTCGACGCGGCCCGCAAAGTCGTCGGGGTCGGCAGTGTCGGCACCCGCTGCTTCATCGTGCTGCTCGCCGGGCGGGATGCCGACGACCCGCTGTTCCTGCAGATCAAGCAGGCGGGACGGTCCGTACTCGAAGAGCATCTGCCCAGCGGCCCGTACGTCCATCCCGGGCGCCGGGTCGTCGCGGGGCAGCGGCTGATGCAGGCCGCCGGTGACATCTTCCTCGGCTGGACCACCGGCCCCGAGGGGCGGGCGTTCTACTGGCGCCAACTGCACGACATGAAGGGGTCCGCGGACATCGCCGGCATGAGTCCGGGCGAACTGCGCGCCTACGCCCGGCTGTGCGGCACCGCCCTGGCCCGCGCGCACGCCCGCTCCGGCGACCGGATCGCGATCGCCGCCTATCTCGGCGGCGCCGACACCTTCGACCGCGCCGTCGCGGAGTTCGCACTACGTTACACGGGCCGCAACGCCACCGACCACGCGGCACTGGGCGCGGCGGTGATGGCGGGCGTGGTCCCGGCAGCCCCGGGCGTGTGAGACCCCGTTCGGAACTCCTGTCGGACTCCTGCCGCCGTCAGGAGTTCCGGACGGTGACAGGAGTTCCGGACGGTGACAGGAGTCGGATACGGCGTCATCCTTCGCGCCCCGCGCGGCCGTTCAGGCGCCGGCGGCTGTCCGGACCGGGTCGCCGAGTCCGGTGAGGGCGAGGTCCACGAGCCGCTGCCGGTCCTCGGCGTGGTCGCGGAACCAGAGGCCCAGCAGATGATCGGCGTCGGGCAGTTCGAAGCGGGTGAAGCGGGCGCGGGCGGTGAGCGCGTCCGCGACAGCCTCCGTCACCGCGGGCGGGATGACCGCGTCCGCGGCGGGTACGGCGAGTACCGCGCGCCCCTCGTACGCCCGCAGTACGTCGAGCGCGGGAGCCCGCCGCCAGCTGTCCGGGGTACGGATGATCCGGCTGAAGCGGCTCTGCGCCGCTTCGGCGCCGTCCTGCCGGGAGGTGCCCTCCGCGTCCTCGAACGGAACCGGCCAGGCCTCGGCGGCGTACACCGCGGGCGCGCACAGCACGAGCGCCACCGCGCGTTCCCCGTAGTGCCGCGCGAGATCGGCCACCGTCTGGCCGCTCATGCTGAACCCGACGAGGATCAGCGGGGCACCCGCCGGAACCGTCGCGTCGATCACCGACACGGCCTGCTCGAAACGCCGCCGAAGGCTCAACTCGCCCAGTTCGCCGGTGCTTTCACCGTGTCCGGAGAAGTCGAAGGCGAGCCCCGCGCAGCCTCGCGCGGCGAAGTCGTCGAGCAGCGGGAGCAGTCGCTCCTTGCTGCCGTTGCCCGCGCCGTGCAGGAGGACGGCGGTGGGCGCGCCGCCACCGGAGTCGTCCCCGCCGCCGCTGACGCAGCTCAGTCGTTCACCGTCGTGGTCGTGTGCGAAGGGAGAGGGCATCCCCTCAATTTACGCAGGCAGACCGCGCCGCTCCTGAGGAGGGTGCGGCGCGTGGGACGTCACCCGGGTGACGGGAGTGACGCGCGAAATCCCTTTCCGGGATGGGTGGTTGACGGGGTCGGACCGTCGGCTCAGGAGGATGCGGGAGCCCCGCTCGCGTCCGGCTTGGTGGTGCTGATCGGCGGCGACGGGACCGCGGCGCCTGCTCCCGACGCGGCCGCGGGGCCTGTCCGGGATGTGGCCGCGGCGTCCGCTTCCGGTGTGGCTGTCGCGCCCGTTGCCGGTGCGGCCGTACCGCCCGCTTCCGGCGTCGCGGCGGTGCCGGCCGCCTTCGCCTGTGCCGCGGCGACCGCTTCGCGCAGCGCGTCCTCCTGCTCCTGGCTCAGTGAGGTCTGCACCAACTGGCCGCCGAACTCGGCGATCTGAGGGATCACCTTGTCTCCGGCCGCCTGCTTGACCAGAACGAACAGTGCGCCGGCGCCCGGCCGCAGGTTCTGGCTGAGATCCTTCATGAATTTGTCGTCGATCCCGGTGTCCGTGATCGCGCCACCGGCGGCACCGGCCGCCGCGCCCACCGCCGCGCCGAGCAGCGGCGCCAGGAAGAGCAGCCCGATCACCCCGCCCCACAGCGCGCCCCCGGCCGCGCCGACGGCCGTGTGGCTGACCGCCTGGTGCAGCTTGATCCTGCCGTCCTCGCTCCGCTCGACGACGACCGCGTCCTCCAGCTCGACGAGATGCTGCTTCGACAGCTCGAACAGTTTGTCGCGCACCCGGCTCGCGGTCGCGACATCGTCGTAGGCGATGACGAACAGATTGCTCATGAGGGGCACCCCTTATGTCGATTCCGTTCGACTTTATAGCGATATGGGATGTGATGCAGTCGGGAGAAATCCGGATGCGTACGGGCGGTCACGCTCCCTACGCCGAAGGCGCGTTCCGGAGCAGCAGCGCACCGCTTCTCGCCGGACAGGCATCAGTTCGCGGTCTCGGGGCTACTCTCTACGCACCGCCGGACGGCCGCCTCCCCCAGCGCCCCGTCGGCACATCCAGAAAGCCGTCAAGGCCTTTTCACTCACGCATACAAGGAGTCCCGTCATGGGCACCTTGATCTTCTCCGCGACCGCGATCCTGGTCGTCATGGGTTTCTCCAACCACACCCTCTGGCTCGCGGCGATCGTCCTGCTCTTCCTGTACGTCCGCTACGGCCGCACCGGGGGGAGCGCGTCCGCCGCGGGGTCCCCGGGCTCCGCCGCACCGGGCTCGGGCGCAGCCGCGGGCCGCACGGACAACAACTACCGGGCGTACCGCGACCGGCGCGACCGCCAGGCCAGGTGGGAACGCCGCTACCGCCGCGAACGCCCCCTCCAGACGCGCCGCCAGGAGCGCCAGAAGCAGGAGTAGAAGCAGAACCTGTCCGGTTCTGGCCCCGGCCCGGGGCGTCACAGTCCCGGGGCACCCCAGATCGGGAACCAGCGGGCGAGGTCCTGCTCGATGCGCAGGTCGTCGACGAGCGCCGCCTTGATCTGGAGTTCCAGCGCGTTGTCGCGCCGCTCACCTTCGTCGCCGAGCGGCGCGAAGGGGTAGAAGGAACCTCGTTTGTAGAGATAGACGAGGTCGAGCCGTCGCTGCCCGCTGTCCTTGAAACCCACCACGGAGCAGAGCAGCTGGGGTCCGAAGCCGGTGCTCTCCAGGGAGCTGTTGACCGCGTGCAGATCGCTCACCAGCGCCGGCAGGTCGTCGGGCGCGCGTCGGGAGACGAGCCACGAGTATCCGTACTCGTCCTTGCCGACTTCCACGGGGGAGCCCGTCCGTCCGGTGTCCGCGTCGAGCAGGGCCTGTGCCTCCTGGTGCGCCTCGGCGAAGGCCGCGCCCTCGGCGGACGCGAAGCACACCGCGCCCGTGCCGGTCGGGGTGAACCCGGCCGCCGCCTGGAGGGTCACGGCCGCCGACGGCAGCCCGAAGAGCTGGTCGAGGTCGGGTGCGGCGGGCTTGCTGCGGCCGAGCAGGATGTCCAGGAACCCCATGCGGTCAGAGGGCCTCTCCGGGAGTCGGTGTGATCGCGTCCGGGACCGCGGGCTCGCCCAGTTCGACGGAGATGCGGGCCAGTTGTTCGAGCCGCTGCTCCAGGCTCGGGTGGGTGGAGAAGAGGTTGGCGATGCCCGGCTGGGCGCCGAGCGCGGGGGTGAAGTAGAAGGCGTTGAAGGCCTGCGCGGTCCGCAGGTCCTTCGTCGGGATCCGGCCGATGTCGCCGGTCACCTTGGTCAGCGCGGACGCCAGTGCCGAGGGGCGGCCGGTGAGCAGGGCCGCGGAACGGTCGGCGGCCAGCTCGCGGTACCGGGAGAGCGCCCTGATCAGCATGAAGCTGATGGCGTACACGGCCGCGGACACCGCCATCACCGCCATGAAGATGGCGACGGTGTTCTGGTCCTTGCGGCCCCGCCCGCCGAAGAGCTGCGAGTAGAACGCGAACCGCACGATCAGCCCGGCGAGCACCCCGAGGAAGGACGCCACGGTGATCACGGCGACATCCTTGTGCGCCACGTGCGACAGCTCGTGCGCGAGGACGCCCTCGAGCTCCGCGGGCTCCAGGCGGCGCAGCAGTCCGGTGGTCACGCACAGCACCGCGTGATCGGCGTTGCGTCCCGTGGCGAACGCGTTCGGCATGTCGATGTCCGACACGGCGACGAGCGGCTTGGGCATGTCGGCCACGGCGCACAGCCGGTCGACGACGCCGTGCAGCTGGGGATACTCCTCCCGCTCCACGATCCGCCCGTGCATGGCGTAGAGCGCGATCCGGTCCGAGAACCAGTACTGCGCGATGAGCAGCCCGGCCGCGATCACCACGACCAGCACCCACGACTTCAGCAACACGATCAACGCGGCGACGAAGGCCACGTACAGCAATCCGAGCAGGAACAGCGTGACCGTCATCCGCACGGTCAGCTGCCGATCGTTCCGGAATCGGCTCTGCATCTCGCACCACCCCGCAGTCAGGCACTCGTCCCGCATTCCATTGTGCGCCTGCGGTTCCCCATGAACAGGTGCCGATCGGCCCCGCGGTGGGCAAAGAACTTCCCTGTCAAGAACCACTTATTTATGCGGAGTGGACGTTACGGCGCCGGGTCAGGACGGGAGCGGGCGGCCTCGGAGTTCTCGCCGGCGGGGAAAGCACACCGGCCGTGCCCTCCCGGAGGAAGGGCACGGCCGGTGGTGTGCGGCCGGAGCGACGGGCTCACCCGTCGGCGACGGGCTTACACGTCGAAGTACAGCTCGAACTCGTGCGGGTGCGGACGCAGCTGGAGCGGCGCGATCTCGTTGGTGCGCTTGTAGTCGATCCACGTCTCGATCAGGTCCGACGTGAAGACGTCGCCCGCGAGCAGGAACTCGTGGTCGGCCTCCAGGCGGTCGAGGACGGCCGGGAGCGAGGTCGGGACCTGGGCGACGCCCGCGTGCTCCTCGGGAGCCAGCTCGTAGAGGTCCTTGTCGATCGGCTCGGCCGGCTCGATCTTGTTCTTCACGCCGTCCAGGCCGGCCATCAGCAGGGCCGCGAACGCCAGGTACGGGTTGCCGGAGGAGTCGGGCGCGCGGAACTCGACGCGCTTGGCCTTCGGGTTCGAGCCCGTGATCGGGATACGCATGGCCGCGGAGCGGTTGCGCTGCGAGTACACCAGGTTGACCGGGGCCTCGAAGCCGGGGACCAGGCGGTGGTAGGAGTTCACCGTCGGGTTGGTGAAGGCGAGCAGCGACGGGGCGTGCTTGAGGATGCCGCCGATGTAGTAGCGGGCCATGTCCGAGAGGCCCGCGTAGCCGGTCTCGTCGTAGAACAGCGGGGAGCCGTTGCTCCACAGGGACTGGTGGACGTGCATGCCCGAGCCGTTGTCGCCGAAGATCGGCTTCGGCATGAAGGTCGCGGTCTTGCCGTTGCGCCAGGCGACGTTCTTCACGATGTACTTGAAGAGCTGGAGGTCGTCGGCCGCGGCGAGCAGCGTGTTGAACTTGTAGTTGATCTCGGCCTGGCCGGCGGTGCCCACCTCGTGGTGCTGGCGCTCGACCTGGAGGCCGGACGCGGCCAGCTCCAGGGAGATCTCCGCACGCAGGTCGGCGAAGTGGTCGACCGGCGGGGTCGGGAAGTAGCCGCCCTTGTAGCGGACCTTGTAACCGCGGTTGTCCTCGAGCGCACCGGTGTTCCAGGCGCCGGCCTCGGAGTCGATGTGGTAGAACGCCTCGTTCTCGGAGGTCTTGAAGCGCACGCTGTCGAAGACGTAGAACTCGGCCTCGGGACCGAAGTACGCGGTGTCCGCGATACCGGTCGACGCGAGGTAGGCCTCGGCCTTCTTGGCCACGTTGCGCGGGTCACGGGAGTACTGCTCGCCCGTGATCGGGTCGTGGATGAAGAAGTTGATGTTGACCGTCTTGTCGCGGCGGAAGGGGTCGACGCGCGCGGTGGACAGGTCGGCGCGGAGCGCCATGTCGGACTCGTGGATGGCCTGGAAGCCGCGGATGGAGGACCCGTCGAACGCGAGTTCCTCGGTCGGGTCGAAGGCCTCGGCCGGGATCGTGAAGTGCTGCATCACACCCGGCAGGTCGCAGAAGCGGACATCGACGAACTTGACGCCCTCGTCCGCGATGTACTTCTTGGCCTCGTCGGCGTTCTGGAACATCCAGCTCCTCCTACTCCCGCCCACAGTGGACCGGGGTGGTAGTTCGTTCGTGCGGCCAGTGCGGTGGCACACGCTGGAGCCGACCATAGGGACGGGGGATTTCTCAAGCGTGACCCATTTGTTTCGCCCAAGTTAACCGACCCGGGTCCTCCCGGCCCCTCCTGTCCGTATGGCAAAACGGGCACAGTACCTTGGGCGGGTGGACAACAGGCAAGCAATCGGATCGTGGCTCTCCGGCCCCCGTGCGGCGGCGGAGGAAGCCGGTGTCGACTTCGGATACCGGGGCGAACAGCTCGGTCTCCCGGAGCACGGACCGGGCTCGATCTCCCGCCCCGGCCGCCGTCTGGGCGCCCTCGCCGTCGACTGGGGCCTGTGCCTCTTGATCGCATACGGGCTGCTCACCGACGGCTACGACCAGGCGACGGGCAACTGGGCCCTGCTCGTCTTCTTCGTTCTCGGCCTGCTCACGGTCGGTACCGTCGGCTTCACTCCGGGCAAGCGCCTGTTCGGTCTGCGCGTCGTCCCCGAGGGCGGCGGCCGGCTGAATCCGCTGCGCGTCCTGGTGCGCACCGCGCTCCTGTGCGTGGCCGTCCCGGCGCTGATCTGGGACCGCGACGGCCGCGGCCTGCACGACCGGCTGGCCCGCACGATCGAAGTCCGTATCTGACACTCGTTTCGCCCCGGGGACGGGGCGAAACGATCCCGCTACGCCGATGGGGCGCCCGGAGAATCTCCGGGCGCCCCATCGGCGTAGAACTGCGTCGGTGCTGCTTGGAACTGCCTGGTTCGCGTGGAACTCGTATCAGGAGGGTCAGCCCTTCGGGCCGCCGCGCGGCATCCGCATGCCCTTGGGCATCGGGCCCTTCGGGAGCGGCATGTTGCTCATGAGGTCGCCCATCGCGCGCAGCCGGTCGTTGGTCGCGGTGACCTGAGGGCCGGCGAGCACGCGCGGCAGCTTCAGCATCGTCGTGCGGAGCTTCTTCAGCTCCACCTGGCCCTCGCCGGTGCCCACGAGAATGTCGTGCACCGGGACGTCCGCGACGATCCGCGCCATCTTCTTCTTCTCGGCGGCCAGCAGGCTCTTCACCCGGTTCGGGTTGCCCTCGGCGACCAGCACGATGCCGGCCTTGCCGACCGCGCGGTGCACCACGTCCTGGCTGCGGTTCATCGCCACCGCCGGGGTCGTGGTCCAGCCCCGGCCGATGTTGTCGAGCACCGCCGCGGCCGCGCCCGGCTGTCCCTCCATCTGCCCGAAGGCGGCCCGCTCGGCCCTGCGTCCGAAGACGATCGCCGTCGCGAGGAAGGCGAGCAGAAGCCCGAGAATCCCGAGATAGACCGGGTGA
Source organism: Streptomyces rhizosphaerihabitans (assembly GCF_025399795.1). Taxonomy (GTDB): domain Bacteria; phylum Actinomycetota; class Actinomycetes; order Streptomycetales; family Streptomycetaceae; genus Streptomyces; species Streptomyces rhizosphaerihabitans. Next base: position 61,103 of record NZ_JAODTZ010000051.1, read on the forward strand.
CCGATCAAGAAGCCGATCGCGAGGAAGACACCAAGGGTGAGAATTCCGACAGTCGCGAGTACAAGACCGATCTTGGAATCAGCCTTGCGGGTCATTTTGTACGTCAGAGCGATCTGCTTGAGTCGCCCGGGGTTCGCAGCGTCCGCTGCGGGTTCCTTCCTCGCCATGCCACGAGTCTACGTGGCCCGGGAAGCGCCGACGACGGCAGTACCGGCGGTCGGGACCGCTGCACCGGGGGAGCGGCGGTCGGGAGTACGTCGCTCAGGAGTGCGAGACGGACTCCAGCACGCGCTGCGCCTCGACCCGGTCCTTGGCCCGGCGACGGTCCTCCAGGACGGAGGTCCAGGCGTTGCGGCGAGCGGTGCGCTGCCCGCTGCTCATGAGCAGCGACTCGACGGCACGGAGTGCATCGGTGAACGACGGAATCGCGGTGGCGCGTACGGGCGCGGCCTGCATGATGGAGGTCCCCCCTCGGGATCGGCGGCTCGGACGGGGCGGTGCGTGACGTAGGACCAGGGTCACTGATTGGTGTTACCAGGGCGTGACCGACCGGTCAAACACCAGTGAAGCCTTGATGCGGCGGGTCTTCTTCCTGGGTTGGTCCGTACGGTGTCTTCAACTGCGCGGATGCCGAGGGGGATGTGAACGGCCACTTGTGAAAGCAAGGCCGCTTGTGCCCGGATTCACACAAAAGCGGTGGCACCGAGTGCCACCGCTTTCGTTTCGCAACGTGATCCGTTCGGCGTATCAGACCGCCTGGGAGGCGACGTAGGCTCCCCGCTTCTCGACGGCCATCTGGTACAGGCGCCCGGCCCGGTACGAGGAGCGGACCAGCGGGCCCGACATGACGCCGGAGAAGCCGATCTCCTCGGCCTCCTCCTTGAGCTCCACGAACTCGTGCGGCTTGACCCAGCGCTCCACGGGGTGGTGACGCACGGAGGGCCGCAGGTACTGCGTGATCGTGATGAGCTCGCAGCCGGCGTCGTGCAGCTGCTGGAGCGCCTCGCTGACCTCTTCGCGGGTCTCGCCCATGCCGAGGATCAGGTTCGATTTCGTGACCAGACCGTAGTCGCGGGCCTCGGTGATGACCTTGAGCGAGCGCTCGTAGCGGAAGCCCGGACGGATGCGCTTGAAGATCCGGGGGACCGTCTCGACGTTGTGCGCGAAGACCTCGGGGCGCGAGGAGAAGACCTCGGCGAGGTGCTCGGGCTCGGCGTTGAAGTCCGGGGCGAGCAGTTCGACCTTGGTGCGGCCGGCCTCGCGGCCCGCCGTCTGGGCGTGGATCTGGCGGACCGTCTCGGCGTACAGCCAGGCTCCGCCGTCCTCCAGGTCGTCGCGGGCGACGCCGGTGATGGTGGCGTAGTTCAGGTCCATCGTGACCACGGACTCACCGACACGGCGCGGCTCGTCCCGGTCCAGGGCCTCCGGCTTGCCGGTGTCGATCTGGCAGAAGTCGCAGCGCCGCGTGCACTGGTCACCGCCGATGAGGAAGGTGGCCTCGCGGTCTTCCCAGCACTCGTAGATGTTGGGGCAGCCCGCCTCCTGGCAGACCGTGTGCAGACCCTCGCTCTTCACGAGCGCCTGCATCTTCGTGTACTCGGGACCCATCTTCGCCCGGGTCTTGATCCACTCGGGCTTGCGCTCGATGGGGGTCTGGCTGTTCCGGACCTCCAGGCGCAGCATCTTGCGTCCGTCGGGTGCGACTGCGGACACATCGGCTCCCTGTAACTTCGATTCTTCGGCGTACACCAGGGTACGCCCGTGCGGTTCTCGGCCCCCGAGGTGGGCAACCTTCGGGAGCGGGGGTGCATTCCCGAGGGGTCTGAGCCGTGGAAACACGGGCTCCGGGCCGGTGTGCGTTCCACGACGCGCCGGGTCTAGGCCGGTGTGCGTTCCACGACGCGCGGCTTCAGGTCCGCGTTCGCCAGGATGTCCCCGAGGTGCTTCTCGGCCACCGGGAGGACCTCGGCGATGGTCACGTCGCGGCCCAGCTCGCCCGCGAGGGAGGCGACCCCCGCGTCGCGGATGCCGCACGGGATGATCCGGTCGAACCAGGCGTTGTCCGGGTTCACGTTCAGGGCGAAGCCGTGCATCGTGACGCCCTTGGCCACGCGGATGCCGATCGCGGCGATCTTGCGGTCCTCGCGGCGCTGGCCCGCGTTGGACGGGGCGTACTCCGGGCCGTTGAGCCGCGGGTCGAACTCCTCGTCCGTCAGTCGCGGGTCGAAGTCCAGGGAGAGGCCCCCGAGGGCGGAGGACCGTTCGGCGGGGTCCTTGGTGTCACCGAGGATCCAGACGCCGCTGCGGCCCTCGACCCGGCTCGTCTCCAGGCCGAACTCCGCACACGTACGGATAAGAGCCTCTTCCAGGCGGCGTACATGTGCTACGACGTCCACCGGACGCGGGAGCTTCTGAATGGGGTAGCCGACCAGCTGGCCGGGACCGTGCCAGGTGATCTTGCCGCCGCGATCCACGTCGATGACGGGCGTGCCGTCCAGGGGCCGCTCGCTGTCCGCAGTGCGCCGGCCCGCGGTGTAGACCGGCGGGTGCTCCAGGAGCAGACAGGTGTCGGGGATCTCGTCCAGGAACCGGGCGGTGTGCACGCGACGCTGCTCGTCCCACGCCTCCTGGTACTCGACGGCCTCGGCACCGAATCCCATGCGGACGAACCGCAACTCACTCACGGCAAGCGCCTCCCTCGAAGCTTCCTCGGGCACGTGGTGGTCCCCGTGCGGGGCGCGCGGAGGAACCTTTCGTCAGGTCCGTGGCGCGCCCACGCCACTGTACGTCCGTCCGATCCGCGTCAGCCCGACAGCTAATCCTCACACGATCGGATGAATGAATGTCGATGTGTGCGATGCCGTGCTTACGCTCCGCTACATTCGCGCCGTTCACGAGGCCATAAGGGCTGCTCACAGGCAATCCGGGCACAAGGGGTCCTCGGGGAGGCGCAAGCATGTTCCACGCCGCCCTGCGGCCCCTTGGGGACCCGAAGGCAGGAGACCGCACCGCAGATGACGGAACGACCCGCGCAGCGCACTCCCAATCGACAGCTCGCCGCGCTCATCGCAGAAGCGGGGTTCTCCAACGCAGGTCTCGCCCGTCGCGTGGACCAGCTCGGGCTCGAACACGGACTGGACCTGAGATACGACAAGACATCCGTGACCCGGTGGCTGCGGGGCCAGCAGCCCCGCGGGACCACTCCCGCGCTCATCGCCGAGGTCTTCACCCGCCGCCTCGGCCGGCGCCTGAGCGCGCAGGACCTCGGGCTCGACGCCTGCGCCCCCGTGTACGCGGGGCTGGAGTTCGCCGCGACCCCCGAGGAGGCCGTGGACATCGTCAGCGGCCTGTGGCGCAAGGACTCCGGCAGCCACGCCGAGCTCCGCAAGATCGCCTTCACCCCGGCCGGACTCGTCGTGCCCAGCCGGGACTGGCTGATCGGCCGGGCCGACGACCGGGTCGCCCGCGGCGACCAGCCCTCCCGCGTGCCCGCCCAGGGCCGCCCGGCGGCGCCCAGGCTCACGGCACCGCCCGAGCAGGGCGGACCCTCGTCCCGGCAGCGCGGCCGGACCGAGCGGGGCCCCGGCCAGCGGGTCAGCGGCGGGGACATCGCCGCCCTCCGCTCGGTCGGCGAACTCTTCCGCGCCCTCGACCACGCCTACGGCGGCGGCCACGCCCGCCAGGCACTGGTCCGCTATCTGGAGCACGAGGCCGAGCCGATGCTGCGCGGCGCGTACGGGGAGCAGACCGGCCGGCACCTGTTCGCCGCCGCCGCCGACCTCACCCGGCTCGCCGGCTGGACGTCGTACGACATCGGCGCGCACGGGCTCGCGCAGCGGTACTTCGTCCAGGCGCTCCGCCTGGCGCAGGCCGCGGGTGACCGGGTGTACGGCTCCTACGTGCTCATCACGATGAGCCGGCAGGCCGTCTACCTCGGGCACGGGCGCGAGGCCGTGCAGCTCGCGCGGGTCGCCCAGCAGGGCCTCGGCTCGGGGGGTCCGCACGTCGTGCAGGCGCTGCTGCACGCCGTCGAGGCGCGCGGCCACGGCGTGCTCGGCGAGGTGCGGGCCTGCACGGCCTCCCTGGTCCGGGCCGAGCGCGCGCTGGAGACGTCCCGGACCGGCGACGAAGTCCCGCACTGGGCCCGGTACTTCGACGAGGCGCAGCTCGCCGACGAGTTCGGGCACTGCCACCGGGACCTTCAGCAGTTCCGGGCCGCGGCGCAGCACGCCGAACGCTCGCTGCAGCTGCGGGCGCCCGGCTACGCGCGCAGCCGGCTGTTCTGCCGGGTGGTGCTCGCCTCGGCGCGGCTCGGGCTCGGAGAGCTCGACCAGGCCTGTCTGCTGGGCGCGGAGGCCGCGGGGCAGGCGGCGGAGATGCGGTCGGCGCGGGCCGTCGAGTACGTACGGGACTTCGAGAAACGGCTCGAACCGTACAAGGACGCCGCACCCGTCCGCGGCTACCGCGACAAGGTGGCCGCGCTGGGCTGAGCGGAAGGCCGGGGCGTCCCCGGTCTCCGGCCTGGGGTGCCGGAGACCGGGAAGCTCGGTTCCCCGCGCGGGGGAGTGGGGTCCGCCCGCCGCGGGCCCTCGGTCCGTCCGGCGGGTGGCCGGGCCACCCGCCGGGAGTGCGGCCTGGCCGGCCTCCCCGCCGGGATGGCCGGTCCTTCCGCCGGGGCTCGGTCCCTCGCCAGGAGGGCCGACTTGCCTGGCGGGAAGGTCGCCCCGCCGCCTGCGGGCCCTCGGCCCGTCCGGCGGGAGGCCAGGCCACCGGCCGGGAAAGCCGGTCCTCCCGCCACGGCGGTTGGCCTGTTCGCCGACCGGGGAGGCGTGGCCGCCGGTGAGCGCGCTCCGCGGCCCCTCCTGAGCCGCGTTCGAGGCTCCCTGCCGCCTGGCGGCCCTGGCGGCCCGGCCTCCCTGCGGCTGGGAGGTCGGGGGCCAGGAGCCCAAGAGCTCCGGGGTCAAGGAGCGCCGGAGCCCCGGAGGCCCGGGGTCAGGCCGCGGCGGATTCCAGGGGCTCCGCTAACGGGGCCGGTCGGACGTCCAGGTCCGTCAGAAGGGCGTGGGCGGCCCGCCGGGCCGAGTGCAGCGCACCCTGCACCGTGCTGGTGTCCCGGTGGTCGCCGCACACGTACAGGCCCGCGAGCAGCCGTACCGGGCGGCGCGGATCGTGCGGTGGCGGCATCGCCGGGACCGCCTCGGGTTCGTGATGGACCGCCAGCAGTTCCCAGCGGGTCGTCGACGTGCCGTAGAGGCGGGCCAGTTGGGCGCGGACCGTCGCGTCCAGGTGGGTCGCGGCGGGCGGAGTGCCCAGCACGGTCGAGGAGATCAGGGCCCGTCCGGCGGGTGCCCGGGTCGGGTCGACCTGGCTGACGACCGCCGTGTGCGCCACCGGGCCGCTCCGGTCGGCGTCCAGGAGCAACGCCGGGTCGATGAGCGGGGGTTCGTCCGTGGTGTGGTGCAGGACGGTCACGGGGTGGAAGGCGGGGACGTGCAGCCCGGGCAGGAACTGGGCGGCGGCGCGGGCCCCGGTCGCCAACAGGATGGCCCGGCAGCGGAGTTCGCCGTGGTCCTTCGTCGTCACACGGGTCGTGGAGACGGCGGTGACCTCGACACCCGTGTGCACGGTGCCGGGCGGAAGGGCGGCCGCGAGCAGCTCGGGGAGCGCGTCCGCGCCGCCCTCCGGCAGGCACAGCCGACCCGTCGCGAAGGAGTGCAGCGCGAGGTCGGCGCAACGGCTCGACGTCCGGAGCTCCGGGTCGCACAGCAGGGCCGCGAGGAGGGGGCGCAGAAAGGTGTCGACCGTGCGGGCCGGGAGGCCCCGGGCGGTCAACGCCCGCGCCGCGGTGAGGTCCGGGCGGGCGAGCAGGCGCTCCGGCGTGGTGGCGGCGAGACGCGCGAGGGCTGTGTTGAGACGGGACTGGTCGAGGGGGCCACCGAGTGGTCCGGGACGGGCGGTGCCGCGCGCGGGCCGGGGCAGCGGAAGCCGGGGGGCGCTCGCGAGGGCGCGCGCTGTGGTGAGTGCGCCCCTCGCGCTCCGGGGAGTGCCGGGCGCGCCCGCCTGGTGGCGCTGTCCGTCGCTGTGCAGCAGTACGCCCGGGGAGAACGGGCACAGGACCAGGGCGCCCAGGCCCGGGGTGTGGCGCAGTTCCGGGTACGAGGTGGACAGGAGCCGGCCGAGCCGGTCCAGTCGGAAGCCGTCGACTTTCTCCGTGGACATACGACCGCCCACATGGGGTGCGGCCTCCAGGACGGTGGTCCTCAGCCCCGCCCCGGTCAGATGCCGTGCGGCCGTGAGGCCGGCGACACCGGCTCCCACGACGACGACGTCCACGTCTTCCGCGATCTCCGCCGTGTGCGCGGCTTGGCGTGCGGGCTCTAGCACGTGCCCCTCCTCGAGGTTGCGCGGCCGGTGGGGACGTCATGCCCCCAACACGCTTCTGGAATACCCGAGTTCGGATCGAGGGTGCGAGGTGCGGACGTCCGGGGGAAGTGGCGCGACGGCCGTGCACGGGGGCACGGGGGGTGCATGTACCCGCCCGGCAGGGGTGGTTGGACCCACCGGGGGCGGCACACGCGCCCCGGGCGGCACACCGTGAGGCGGCGGCACACCGTGAGGCGGCGACACACCCCGCGGGGGCGGCACGCCCTCAGCCCAGGGCCGCTCGCAATGCTCCCTCGATCGAGGGGAACGCGAAGGTGAAGCCCGATTCCAGGAGGCGGGTGGGCAGGACGCGCTGGCTGCCCAGGATGTCCTCGGCCATGTCGCCGAGGGCGAGGCGCAGCAGTGGGGCGGGGGTGGTCAGCAGGGTCGGGCGGTGCAGGACGCGGCCCATGGCCTCGGTGATCTCGCCGTTGGTGAGCGGGTCGGGGGCGGTCAGGTTCACCGGCCCGGACAGCGACTCCGTGTCGATGAGATGCCGGATCGCGGCCACCTCGTCGTGCAGCGCGATGTAGCTCCAGTACTGGCGCCCGTTCCCCATCCGCCCCCCGACGCCCGCCCGGAACAGCGGGAGCAGCCGGGCCCAGGCCCCGCCCTCGCGGGCCACCACGAGCCCGGTCCTGGGCAGCACCGTGCGCACCCCCGCCTCCTGCGCGGGAGCCGTCGCCTCCTCCCACTCCACGCAGACGGAGGGCAGGAACCCGTCCCCGGGCGGCGCCGACTCGTCCACCGCGCGGCCGTCCGTGTCGCCGTAGAACCCGATCGCGCTCCCGTTGACGAAGACCCGCGGCGGTTCGTCGAGCGAGGCCACCGCCTCCGCGAGCGTCGCCGTCCCGAGTACCCGGCTGTCCCGGATCATCCGCTTGTACGTCCGCGTCCAGGGGCGAGCCGCGACCGGTGCACCCGCCAGATTGACCACCGCGGCACACCCGATGAGCCCCACCGCGTCGATCCGCTGCCGCTGCGGATCCCATCGGACCTCGTCGGGCGAGCGCGGCTCACGGCGCACGAGCCGGACCACCTCGTGCCCCTCGGCGCTCAGCGAGCGCGCCAGCGCGGAGCCGATCAGGCCGGACGCGCCGGCGATCACGATGCGGGAACCCGGGGGCAGCGGTGAGTCGCTCATGGGTCCATCCTGCCCGCGCCGCCGCGTACTTCACGGAACGCGGGCCCCAGCGCGGCGGCCGTACAGTGGCCGGTATGTCAGCTGCTCCGCGGATACGCACCGCCACCCTCGACGACGAGGACGCGCTCGGCCGGCTCGACCGCGACACCTGGTCCACCGTGCACGCCGTCATGCCGCGTCCCCTGCCGCCGTACGAACCCTTCTACAGCGGGCGGTTCGGTCCCCGGGACCATTTCGTCGCCGAGCTCGACGGCCGGCTGGTGGGGTACATCCGACTGGGCTTTCCGACCCCGCTCGCCTCCAACGCGCACGTCCGGCAGATTCTCGGACTCGCCGTCGCCGAGGAGGCGCGCGGCGCCGGGGTGGGCCGCGCGCTGCTGCGGGCGGTGCGGGAGGAGGCCCGCCGCCAGGGCGCCCTGCGCATCACACTGCGCGTGCTCGGCCACAACACCCCGGCGCGCACGCTGTACGAGTCCGAGGGGTTCGTCGTCGAGGGGATCCTGCCCGGGGAGTTCCTGCTGGACGGCGCGTACGTGGACGACGTCCTGATGGGGCACTCGCTCTGATCAGTTCTCGCCGTCGGCGGGCAACGGGCACAGGCCGCCCATGAGTTGACGCAGACAGCGGACCGCCAGCTCGGCGGGTGAACCCGGTCCGTCGGCCGCCGCGTCCGTGGCCGCCCAGGTCTCCAGAGCGATCCGGATCGCATCCGTGGCCGCGGCGGCGGTCAGCCGGGTCTCCAGCGGGTCCGCGCCGGTGCCCGCGAGCCGGGCGACCACCGGGATCAGGTGCTCCTCCGACTCCTGATTCACCCGGTACCAGACGGCGCGCAGCGCCGGATCGTCGACAGCCGCCCGCAGCAGCGTACGGGTCTGCTCCAGCCTCTCGGCCGCGTGCGCGTCCGGGGCGGACAGGGCCTCCCGGACAGCCCGCTCCAGGGCCTTCGGCAGCGCCGTGCCCGGTTCCGTCGCCGCGAGCAGGGCGCGCCAGTGGTCGCCTCCGGCGGCGAGCAGCGGGCCCACGGCGTCCTGCTTGTTGCGGAAGTAGCGGTAGAAGGTGCGCAGCGCCACCCCGGCCCGGCGGGCGATGTCCTCCGCCGTGGTGCCGTCCGGACCGTACTGCGTGAAGAGCTCCGCCGCCGCGCGCGCGATGTCGAGCTGGGTCGCCGCCTTGCGGCGCTCGGTCAGCGAGAGTGCGGGGGCTTCGGGCGCGGGGGACGGCTGGCTGCTCACGGGGAAAGCGTACGCCGGGAGAGGGGTACGGGGCGTGTTTCGCCGATGCGGCAAAGTGTGCCACGGGGCGGGTCGTGGGTGCGTGCTCCCCGGCCGGGGAGCGGGATTCGGCCGGGGTCAGGCTCCAGCTGGGGTCAGGCTCCGGCCGGGGTCAGGAGGTGACGAGGTCACCTGTGTCCACGCGCGCGGTGGCGTGCGCCGCCTTGCGGGCGTCGCCCGCGACCTCGTGCGCCGTCAGGACGTACCCCGTCTCGCTGTCCGAGGTCGAACGGGCGAAGACCACGCCGTACACCTCGCCGTCGGTGGTGAGGAGCGGACCGCCGGAGTTGCCCGGACGGACGGTCGAGCGGATCGAGTAGATCTCGCGGGTGACCGTGCCGGAGTTGTAGATGTTCTGCCCCGTCGCGTTGATGCGGTTCGCGACCGTGGCCGCCTGGAGGTCGAGACCGCCGTCCTGCGGGTAGCCCGCGACCACCGCGGAGTCGCCGCGCGAGGCGACCCCGTCGAAGTGGATGACGGGGGCCCGCAGAGCCGGCACGTACAGGACGGCGACGTCCTTCTGCGGATCGAAGAGCACCACCCGCGCCTGGTAGGGGCGGCCGACCCCGCCCACCCGCACGGTCGGCCGGTCGATGCCCGCCACCACGTGCGCGTTGGTCATCACATGCCGGGAGGCGTAGACGAAGCCGCTGCCCTCCCGGCCCTGGTTGCCCGAGACGCCCTCGACCTTCACGGTGCTCAGTTTCGCGGCGTTCGTCGCGGACGGCGTCACGCTGTCCCCGGAGGGCTTGGCGACCCCGGCCGTCGGTTCGTTCTCGAAGGGGTTGAAGACCTGCGGGAAACCCGCCTCCGTGAGCGCCGAGGTCGCGCGCGAGAACCAGGTCGGCGTGGTTTCCGGCATCGTGTTCTGCACGGCGCCGAGCAGCGCCGAGTTGCGGATCGACTGCGTCACCACCGTCGACGAGGACGCGCCGAGGACGCTCGCCGCCACCCAGGCCACCAACAGCACGGCCAGCGTGTTCGCCGCGGCTCCGCCGATCCCGTCGGCCACCCGCAACGGCCCCTCGTCCAGCTCGCGGCGCAGCTTCAGCGCCAGCCGCCCGGCCAGCTCGTGACCCACCACGCCGGGCACCAGCACCGTGAGCACGGCCGTCACCGTCGCCGCCGGTGTCCCCGCCGTGACCAGCTCCATCATCCAGGGAAGCGCCCATACGCCGATGACGGCGCCACCCACGAAACCGGCCAGCGAGACACAGCCGGCCACCAGGCCGCGGCGGTATCCGGACGCCGCGTAGACCAGGATCACCAGCATCAGCAGGAGGTCGAGCACGTCCACGGAGCCGCCTTTCTCTAGGGCCCCTTAGTACGCGTCGGGCGGGCCCAGTGATCAGCCACGCGCGTTCGGTGCCGCGGAAACGGCCACACACCCGTGGACCTGTAGAAACGTCCCGGGCACGTCCGATGGTTCCACCAGGTGGCACACCACACATCGCGGCCCGCGTGGATCCGGGTCAGGGTGGCTCCATGCGTGTCTTCCGGAAGCCGCGGGGGCCTCGAATACGGAGCGGGGAGCGAGCATCCCGCACCACGCGTCACGGGCGTCACGGGCGCCCGGCGCACCGAGCCCGCGAGAGTCGCACCGGCGCGGGTCGCACCGGCGCGGGGCGAGCTCCTTTTGCCCCCGAGCCCTCCGGTGTGCGCCGGCGTGCGCCGATGGGGCTGCCGAGACCGGTCCTCGTCCTCCTCGGGTGCGTCCCCGGCCTGCTCGCCGCCTCGGCGCTGGTGATGTGCGCGGCCGGCGCGGACCGCACGGCGGCCCGCGCCTCCGTCCCGACCGCGCCCTCGGTCGCGGCCCGGCTCACCGTGCCCCACCCCGTCGCCCGGCCGCCCATCGTGCCGCGCTCGAAGTGGCTCGACGCGGCGACCACGCGCAAACAGCCGCCGCCCCGCTACGACGACCGTGTCGTCGCGGTCTTCATCCACCACACCGACTCGCCGAACGGCTACGACTGCGCCGACGTGCCCCGCATCATCCGCGACGTCTACGCGGGTCAGACCGGCGCCAAACAGTGGGACGACATCGGCTACAACTTCCTCGTCGACCGCTGCGGCACGATCTACGAGGGCCGCGCGGGCGGCGTCGACCGGCCCGTCACCGGGGCGCACACGCAGGGCTTCAACCATCGCTCCGCCGGAATCGCCGCGATCGGCACCTTCACTGCGGGAGCACCGGTGCCGAGGGCGATGACCGACGCGATCGCCCGTCTCACGGCCTGGAAACTCGGGCTCGGCGGCGTCGACCCCCGGGGCACGGTCCGCCTCGTCTCCAGCAACAGCCTCAGCCGCTACGCGGCGGGCACAGCCGCCGTGCTCTCCACCGTCTCCGGCCACGACGCCGCCTTCATGACGAGCTGCCCCGGCGCGGCCATCACCGCCCGCCTCCCCGAGATCCGCGCCCTGGCGGCCCGCTACCAGGGCCGCTGACCGCTCGGCCGAACCCTGCGCAGACAGTCACAGGTACGCCCCGGGCCGCTCACAGACTCCCCAGATCCGTGCGCCCTACGGTCGTCGTACGCACTGACCGGAGGTGGGGATCATGAGGATCAGTCGGACGGAGCCCGCGCGCCACGCGGGGAGCGGGGCGCACGCGGGGTGCAGCGCGGGCGGGCAGGACGCGGGGAACGCGGAACCGGCCGGGGGCAGGGTGAAGACCGGGCGTGGGCCGTGGACGGCGGTCTGCGCGGTGGCGACGGTCGTGCTGGGCCCGGCGGCGGTCACGGCGTCCGCGCTGGACCAGGCCAACGCGGCCCCGATGCATCACACGGTGCGGGCCGAACAGCCGCAGGCGTACATCCCCTCGGACCTGGCCCGTCGGCGGCCCGCGGCCCAGCTCCGGACCCTGGCCCAGCTCCGGACTGCGGCCCGGATCCGGACCGTGGCCCAGAGTCGGACCTTGACCCAGAGCCGGACCGGCGACGTCTGAGACGCACGCCGATCTCGTCGGTCCCGTCAGTCCTCCCTGAACCGTTCCCACAGCTTGGGGTAGCGCTCCGCGATGACGGACTCGTTCTCGAATTCGAGCGGGGTGCCCTCGGGCTCCGCGGCCGCTGCCGGGATGCCCAGGGCGGGCGCGACGGCACCGGTCAGCTGCTCGTAGGCCTCGTCGGCCGCGTAGCCCAGCTCCTCGCCGTCACCGTCGATCTCCTCGTCGAAGTCCTCCAGGAGCTCGGCGAGCGTGTCGGGGTCGTGCATCGCGCCCTCGAAGACCTCCCTGCCCTGGCCGATCAGCCAGCACCGGAAGAAGTCGAAGGCGTCGTCACTGGCCCCGTCGAGCAGTACCCAGGCGGCGCCCCACAGATCCCAGCGGTACGCGCGGTTGTAGCGGGACTCGAAGTGCCGGGCGAAGTCCAGGACGGAGTCCGGGTCCAGCTGGACCAGCCGCTCGACGAGCAGATCGGCCTGTTCCTCGGGGTCGCCCTCGGCAGTCTCGCGGGTCGTGTCCACCAGCTGCCAGAACTCCGTCTCGTCCATCACGGGTCCAGCATCGGGCCTGCGCGGGAGGGACGCACGTGGAGTGGCGCAGATTGTTATGCATGCACATGCCGAAGGTAAAACCGTCGGGTTCGTACGGATTTCAAGCGGGCGGCGGGAAGCGGACCCACAGGGCCCGCGATCACCGGTAGAGCGCCGCCGAACCGGCCGCGTCCTCGGCGCAACGCTCCCGCAGAGCCGCCGGGGCGAGCACCTCCACCTCGGGCCCGAGCCCCCGCAGCTGTATGCGGGCGACCTCCTCCGACTCGACCGGGAGCGTGAGGGTCACCCAGCCGCGTCCGTCAGGGGCGCCGGACGTGCCGAGCCCCTCCTTCGCGGACACGGGATCAAGGGCGTACGGCAGCTGTCGTACGCCCTCCGGGGACAGCCGTACGACGACCTCGGACCGCAGGACGGACCGGGCGAACTCCTCGGCCCGCTCCTCCCAGAAGGCGGGCAGATCGAACCCGTCGTCCCGGCGGAACCGCTCCGCTCCGAGGTCGACGGCGGTGAACCGGTCGATCCGGTACACCCGGAAGGCCTCCGCGTCGGCGACCCGCGCACACAGATACCAGACGCCCGCCTTCAGGACGAGCCCGTACGGTTCGAGTGCCCGCTCGACCTCCGAACCGCCCCGCCGGTAGCGCGCGAGGACCGGGCGGTCGTCCCACACCGCGTTCGCGACCGAGGGCAGCAGCTCCGGCGTCCGCGGCTCGCTGAACCAGGCGGGCGCGTCCAGATGGAACCGCTGCGCCGCCGTGCGCGAGGCGTCCCGCACGGAGGGCAGCAGCGCCGCCGACACCTTCAGCCGGGCCGCCGACGCGGTGTCCTGAAGGCCCATCTCGCGCAGCGCCCCCGGCACCCCGCTCAGGAACAGCGCCTCCGCCTCGCTCCGCGCCAGTCCCGTCAGCCGCGTGCGGTACCCGCCGACCAGGCGATAGCCGCCGGCCCGCCCCCGGTCCGCGTACACCGGGACCCCCGCCTCCGACAGCGCCTGCGCGTCCCGCGTGATCGTGCGCTCGGACACCTCCAGCTCCCGCGCCAGCTCGGCGGCGGTCATCGACGCGCGGGCCTGGAGCAGCAGCACCATCTTGATCAGGCGAGCAGCACGCATGTGTTCATGATGCCGGGCACCACTGACAAGAGGAGAAGACGAGCGGCTGACCTCACAGGGCAGCCTCACGGAGCCGCCGCGCAGGGCCGCCGCACCAAGGCGCGCCGCGCAGGGCCACCGCGCAAAGGCGCCTCCGGCCGCGGCGCAAGGTGCCGCGCAAGGCTGCCGGGAAAGACCGCCGGGAAGGCGAAGAAGGGGCACAAAGAAGGGGTACGGCGATCGCCGTACCCCTTCTCCGAGTTCAACCCCCGGGCACTACAGGCCGTAGCGCTCCCGGGCCTCCTTCACCGCGGACGCCTTGACCTCACCGCGGCGGGCGAGCTGCGCCAGCGCCGCGACGACGATCGACTGCGCGTCCACGCCGAAGTGACGGCGGGCCGCCGCACGGGTGTCGGAGAGACCGAAGCCGTCGGCACCGAGCGAGGACCAGTCCTGCTCGACCCACTGCGCGATCTGGTCCGGGACCTGGCGCATGTAGTCGGAGACCGCGAGCACCGGGCCCTCGGCGCCCTGAAGCGCCTGGCGGACGAACGGCACCCGCTCCTCACCGCGCAGCAGGGCCGCGTCGGCCTCCAGCGCGTCGCGGCGCAGCTCGGTCCAGGAGGTCGCGGACCACACGTCGGCGGCCACGCCCCACTCCTCGGCGAGCAGCTTCTGGGCCTCCAGGGTCCAGTGGATCGCCGTGCCGGAGCCGAGGAGCTGGATGCGCGGGGCGTTCGCCGCGGCCACGTTCAGGCCCGCCGACTCCGCCGTGTTGAAGCGGTACAGGCCCTTGAGGATGCCCTCGTCGACACCGGGACCGGCCGGCTTGGCGGGCTGCGGCATCGGCTCGTTGTAGACGGTCAGGTAGTAGAAGACGTCCTGGTCCTCGCCCGGGGCGGCCTCGCCGTACATCCGGCGCAGACCGTCCTTGACGATCGCCGCGATCTCGTAGGCGAACGCGGGGTCGTAGGACATCGCCGCCGGGTTGGTCGCCGCGATGACGGGGGAGTGGCCGTCGGCGTGCTGCAGGCCCTCACCGGTCAGGGTCGTACGGCCGGCGGTGGCGCCGACGAGGAAACCGCGGCCGAGCTGGTCGCCGAGCTGCCACATCTGGTCGGCCGTGCGCTGCCAGCCGAACATCGAGTAGAAGATGTAGAAGGGGATCATCGCTTCGCCATGCGTGGAGTACGCGCTGGACGCGGCGATGAAGTCCGCCATGGAACCGGCCTCGGTGATCCCCTCGTTGAGGATCTGGCCGTCCTTGGCCTCCTTGTAGTACATCAGCTGGTCGCGGTCGACCGGCTCGTACGTCTGGCCCTTGGGCGAGTAGATGCCCAGCGACGGGAAGAGCGACTCCATACCGAAGGTACGGGCCTCGTCCGGGACGATCGGGACCCAGCGGCGGCCGGTCTGCTTGTCGCGGACCAGGTCCTTGACGAGGCGGACGAACGCCATCGTCGTCGCCAGGTTCTGCGTGCCGGAGCCCTTGTCGAAGGACGCGAACGTCTTGTCGGCGGGGGCCGGCAGCGGGGCCAGCGCGTGCGTACGGCGGGCCGGGGCCGGGCCGCCGAGGGCCGCGCGGCGCTCCTGGAGGTAACGGACCTCGGGGGAGTCGGCGCCCGGGTGGCCGTAGGGCACCACACCGTCGACGAACTGGCTGTCGGAGATGGGCAGTTCGAGCAGATCACGCATCTGCTTGAACTCGTCCGTGGACAGCTTCTTCATCTGGTGGTTGGCGTTCTTCGACGCGAAGCCCTCGCCGAGTGTGTGGCCCTTGACCGTCTGGGCCAGGATCACCGTCGGCGCGCCCTTGTGGGAGAGCGCGGCGCGGTAGGCGGCGTACACCTTGCGCGCCTCGTGGCCACCGCGGGAGAGGTGGAAGCACTCGAAGATCTTGTCGTCGCTCAGCAGCTTCGCCATCTCTACGAGCGCCGGGTCGGCGCCGAAGAAGTCCTGGCGGATGTAGGCGGCGTCGCGGGTCTGGTACGTCTGCACCTGCGCGTCGGGCACCTGGCGCAGGCGGCGGACGAGCGCGCCCGTGGTGTCGAGCCGGAACAGCTCGTCCCAGGCCGAGCCCCACAGCGACTTCACGACGTTCCAGCCGGCGCCGCGGAACTGCGCCTCCAGCTCCTGCACGATCTTGAAGTTCGCGCGGACCGGGCCGTCGAGGCGCTGCAGGTTGCAGTTGATGACGAAGGTCAGGTTGTCCAGACCCTCGCGTGCGGCGAGCGCGAGTGCCGCCGTCGACTCCGGCTCGTCCATCTCGCCGTCACCGAGGAACGCCCACACGTGGGACGCGGAGACGTCCTTGATGGCGCGGTTGGTGAGGTAGCGGTTGAAGCGGGCCTGGTAGATCGCCGACAGCGGGCCGAGGCCCATGGAGACGGTCGGGAACTCCCACAGCCAGGGCAGCCGGCGCGGGTGCGGGTACGACGGGAGACCGTTGCCGCCCGCCTCCTGGCGGAAGTTGTCCAGGTGCTGCTCGGTCAGCCGCCCGTCGAGGAAGGCGCGGGCGTAGATGCCGGGGGAGGCGTGGCCCTGGATGTAGAGCTGGTCGCCGGACCCGTCACCCTCCTTGCCCTTGAAGAAGTGGTTGAAGCCGGTCTCGTAGAGCCAGGCCGCGGAGGCGAAGGTGGCGATGTGGCCGCCGACGCCGTGCTTCGCGCCCCGGGTCACCATCGCGGCCGCGTTCCAGCGGTTCCACGCGGTGATCCTGGCCTCCATCGCCTCGTCGCCGTCCACGGTGGGCTCGGCGGCGGTGGGGATGGTGTTGACGTAGTCGGTCTCGAGCAGCTTGGGCAGCGCGAGACCGTTGCCCTCGGCGCGCTCCAGCGTGCGGCGCATCAGGTACGCGGCACGGTGCGGCCCGGCCGCCTGGGTGACGGCGTCCAGGGAGGCCTGCCATTCGGCGGTCTCCTCGGGGTCGCGGTCCGGGAGCTGGTCGAGCTCGCTCGGCTGGATTGCGGTGGGGTCGGTCATTGCGCCGCCTTCCGGATGCGGAGGGGGGTTCCCTCATCGGCAAGGGGTGTTCGGGGGTGCCCTTGGTCTATGGCAGGACAGGGCGGAGGGCTCTTGTAGGAGCCCGTCGGTGACTGTAACTCCCTGATCGATGATCGATCAAAGGATTCCGAGGGAAAACCTCTTCAGATCGGAAAGTCGGCACGGGGTGCCTTGAAGCCAGGCACGGCGTGCCGTGAAAATCGAAGGTTTTCGCAGGTGAGAGCACGCTTGAGCGCGGGTGTGCTCCCTTGCGCCGGGGTCGCCCGACCGTCCCTCACGGGCGCGGGGCGCACCCGAGGACATGGGCCTTCACGAGGTCGGCGATCAGCGGATCGCGCCGCCGGAAGGCGTCCACGAGGGCCTCGTGCTCCTCCGCGTACGACTGCTGCACGGTCCCGAGCCAGCGGATGGACAGGGCCGTGAAGACCTCGATCCCCAGGCCCTCCCAGGTGTGCAGGAGGACGGAGTTCCCGGCAGCCCGGACCAGTTCGCGGTGGAACCCCACGGTGTGCCGCACCTGACCGGTCCCGTCGGCCAGCCGGTCGGCCTCGTACAGCGCCGTCACATGAGGTTCAAGGGCTGAGCAGTCCTCGGCCAGCCGCTCGGCGGCCAGCTCCGCCGCGATGGCCTCCAGGCCGGCTCGCACCGGGTAGCTCTCCTCCAGGTCGGCGGCCGTCAGATTCCGCACCCGGACGCCCTTGTTCGGCGCCGACTCGATCAGCCGCAGTGACTCGAGCTCGCGCAGCGCCTCCCTGACCGGGGTCTGGCTGACCTCCAGCTCGGTGGCGATCCGTCGCTCCACGATCCGCTCGCCCGGCTTCCAGCGCCCGCTGACGATCCCCTCCACGATGTGCTCGCGGATCTGTTCGCGCAGCGAGTGGACGACGGGCGCGGTCATGAAGGCTCCTTTGGGAGGGGTGGCGAAACCCCGAGGGCGTTTGACCTTTAGACAATAAGGCCGTGCCCCGGTCGGTGAGGGGTGCATGGCGGCGCTTTCCCGCAGGTGAGACGAGACTTACACGCTGTCAGAGTGTTCCCGTCCGTAGGGGCTCGTACCGGGTGAAGTCCGGATTCGTACCGCCGATGTGATCGCCGTACGCGGGCCCCGGCGGAAGAACGGCGGCCGCGGGAACCCGGCCCGGGGGAAACACGGCACCCCCGCCCGGAAGTCCGGACGGGGGTGCCGTGTCAGCGTGCCGCGTGAGTGCGGTGCGGGCTACAGGCCGAGCTCGACCTCGAACTCGCCCGCTTCCAGGATCGCCTTGACCGCGGTCAGGTAACGGGCCGCGTCGGCGCCGTCCACCAGACGGTGGTCGTAGGACAGCGTCAGGTAGGTCATGTCGCGGACACCGATGACGGTGCCCTCCTCCGTCTCGATGACGGCCGGACGCTTGACCGTGGCACCGATGCCCAGGATCGCGACCTGGTTCGGCGGCACGATGATCGTGTCGAAGAGCGCGCCGCGCGAGCCGGTGTTGGAGATGGTGAAGGTCGCGCCGGACAGCTCGTCCGGAGTGATCTTGTTCGCCCGGACCTTGCCCGCCAGGTCGGCGGTCGCCTTCGAGATACCGGCGATGTTCAGGTCGCCCGCGCGCTTGATGACCGGGGTCATCAGGCCCTTCTCCGAGTCCACCGCGATGCCGATGTTCTCGGTGTCGAAGTAGGTGATCGTGCCCTCGTCCACGTTGATCCGGGCGTTGACGGCCGGGTGGGCCTTCAGCGCCTGGGCCGCGGCCTTCACGAAGAACGGCATCGGGGAGAGCTTGACGCCCTCGCGGGCCGCGAAGGAGTCCTTCGCCTGCGCGCGGAGCTTCATCAGGCGGGTGATGTCGACCTCGACGACCGAGGACAGCTGCGCCTGCTCGTGCAGGGCCTTCACCATGTTGTCGCCGATGACCTTGCGGATGCGGGTCATCTTCACGGTCTG
Source organism: Streptomyces rhizosphaerihabitans (assembly GCF_025399795.1). GTDB lineage: Bacteria > Actinomycetota > Actinomycetes > Streptomycetales > Streptomycetaceae > Streptomyces > Streptomyces rhizosphaerihabitans. Next base: position 79,456 of record NZ_JAODTZ010000051.1, read on the forward strand.
GCCGCGCAGCGGCGAGACCTCCAGGGCCGGCGCCTTCTTGGCGGCGGCCGGGGCGGCGGCGGCCGGAGCCGGAGCCGCGGCGGCCTTCGCGGCCTCGGCGGCCGCGATGACGTCCTGCTTGCGGATACGACCGCCGACGCCGGTGCCCTTGACGGCGGCCAGGTCGACGCTGTTCTCGGCGGCGAGCTTGCGCACCAGCGGGGTCACGTACGCACCGTCGTCACCGGCGGTCGCGGCGGGCGCCGGAGCCGGGGTGACGGGGGCGGGCGCGGCCACCGGCGCGGGGGCCGGAGCGGCGGGCGCGACCGGAGCGGGCGGCTGGACCGGAGCGGCCGGCTGGACCGGAGCCGGGGCGGCGGCGGCCGGGGCCGGAGCTGCCGGAGCCGGAGCTGCGGGGGCGGCCGGAGCCGCGGCGGGGGCCGCCGGGGCGGCCGGAGCGGGGGCGGCAGGAGCCGCACCCTGAGCGCCGATGACGGCCAGCTTGGCGCCGACCTCCGCCGTCTCGTCCTCGCCGACGACGATCTCCAGCAGCACGCCGGCGACCGGCGCGGGGATCTCGGTGTCGACCTTGTCCGTGGAGACCTCGAGCAGCGGCTCGTCCTCCGCGACCTCCTCGCCGACCTGCTTCAGCCAGCGGGTGACGGTGCCCTCGGTGACGGACTCGCCCAGCGCGGGCAGCACGACATCGGTACCGGAGGCGC
>NZ_JAODTZ010000052.1 GCF_025399795.1 Streptomyces rhizosphaerihabitans
ACCCCCGCCGCAGGTACGGGACACAGGGCGCACAGGCATGCGGCGAGGTACGGAAGCGCGAACCGGCCCGCCGCTCAAGGACCAGGCCGCGTGAGCCGGACCCGTCGCCCACGGAACCTCCGACGGGAAGCCGCTCAGCGGTACGTGAGGGCGTTCACCAACTGGCTGCACACACTCCAGTCGGCGGACGCGGCCGGCGGGCGGTCGCGGAGGATGTCCCGGGCTCGGACCTCGCCCCAACTGGTCGCGTACCAGGGTGCGTCGTCCCTGCCCAGGTCGTCGGCGATCGATCTCAGCACGCAGGAACGCATCGGCTCCTTGAGCTTGTCCAGGGCGGGTACGGCGTCGGCCGACAGATCGCGGGCGTACAGGAGGTCGAACTTGCCCGTGTCCTCGTACCGCTGGACGTTGCGCTCGGCGATCAGACTGTCGGGCGACATCAGCCCGAAGGCGAGCACACCGGCTGCCGCACTGGCCGCGACGGCGCGGGGCAGCCAGCGGGCTCCCCACACACCGGCCGCCATGATGAGCACGATGACCAGGCCCAGCCAGAGCTCCCCGGCCACCACCGACACTCTCAGTCGTGTCAGCCCATAGGCCTCCACATACATGTCCATACGTCGCACAGCGGATGCCACGACAACGAGCGCCAGGCCGCACAGAGTTCCCAGCACACCCCGCACCAGCTTGTGGTCGCTCGCGTCGTCCCGCGGCGCCCAGCGCAACGCGAACACCACGACGAGCAGGGTCAGCAGCGTGACGACCAGCAACTGCCAGAAGCCCTGACGCGCGTACTCGGCGTAGGTCTGGCCGGTCTTCTTCAGTACGGCGTCGTAACCGCCGAAGAGGACAGCGAGCTGAACGGCGTTGAAGGCCGCGAAGAGCACGGTGAGCACGATGAGCGGCAGGGCCCACTCGACGCGGTTGCGAGGGCGTCCCGCGGGCACCACCACCCGGTCCCACCGCACCGGCGCGGCTGCCGTGTGGGCCACGGCCAGCGCTCCGACCAGGCCGAACAGCAGAAGCACCACGCGCCAGGGTCCACCGGCGACAGAGGCGTCCGGTACCAGGTCGCCGAGCAGGTTGGCGAAGGCGGCGTCGGCCCCGGCGAACAGCGCCCCGAAGACCAGCAGCAGGACCGCGCTCACCACGAACGCGCGCAGCCCGACGCCCACACTGCGACGGGCACCGCCGAATCGTTCCCGCAGCCCACGCCAGCCCCAGGCGGGGCCAGTGACCAAGGAGTTGAACACGCCGATGGGGCCCAGCAGAACGGCGGGCCAGGTGCGTCCGCCGTTCAGCGCGAGCGAACCGAGCGCGATCGCCGTCACGACAGCGAGGAACGACGGCCAGTCCGCGTCCCGCAGAGCGGGCACGATCAGCAGGCCGATGCCGCCGATGCCCCAGACCAGGCTCCACGCGCGCGTGGAGCGTCCCGCGGCCCGGCCCGAGAAGTACGCGGCGAACGCTGCGGGGATCGCGACCAGCAGGAGGTTGAGCGCCAGACCGCCGTCGAGGAGCAGCATGCTCAGTACTCCGGTCGCGATCACGGCCCACAGCGTGGGCGTACGCACCGGGGCGGGCGACGTGAACTGAATCCCGGCCGACCATGGACCGGGGGTGGCCGGCGGATGCGCCCCGCCGACGCCTCCATGAAGCGATCGGACCGTCTGCCCCTGGGGCTTCACGCCTCCGCCGGCCCTTCCCGCCCCCTCGGCACGCGGCTTCACGCCTCCGTCTGCGGCCCGGGCGGCCGCTTCCGCGGGCTGTTCGCCTCGGACTGTCCCTCGGACGCCGCGCCCCCCGGGTCCGTCCTCTCCGACGATCCCTCGGGCGGACGGCCCCGCGGGTTCCTCGTCGACGTCTTCGTCGGTCTCCGCGCCGGGTCGGCCCCCGGGCGCTTCCGCGCCCTCACGCTCTGCCGCGTCCCCGCATGCTTCCGCGCCCCCGCGCTCGTCCTCGCCTCCCGGTTCGGCGGCCTTTGCCGTGGCGTCGGATTCGGAGCCTGGCTGCCTCGTGGATCCAGAAGGCACCGGATCCGTGGAATCCTCCGGCTCCAGTCCCTCCGGAAGCCGCTTCCCGGCTTCCGGAACCTCCTTGCTCGTCTCCGGGCTCTTCCGTTGCGCCGATGCCTCGTCTCCGGGCTCTGGCGTGGACCGTATGTCGGACAAGGGATCCCCTCCCAGCCGGTCACCGGGCAGCCCACAACGCGCCGCTGCGGCGCGGGGGCTGCCGACCGGTGTGTCGTCGGCACACGCCCGCCATGATCAACGGGCGGCGTGGCGCACAGGGTATCCACGGGAAATTCGGCTCACGATGGGGCTGCGAGGCTGTAGCAAGCCTGTGACACGCCCCGCCCTCCCCCGCGAGACGACCGCCGTTATGGCCTCACGAGGCCTTCCTGAAGCCGGCCCGAGACCACGCCCGAGACCAGGACCGAAACGCCCCGCCCGCGGCTCAGCGGCCGGGGAACCCCTCTGCCGTGCGCGCTACGCGTCGCCGGCCGTACGTCCGGACGCCAGTCCCGGCAGCCATCCCGGCAGCGCCTCCGTGGCTTCCAGCCACGCCCCGGGGGGCGCTCCCGCCTTCCCGGAGGCGACCACACCGCCCACGATGGAGCAGGTCGTGTCCACGTCACCGCCTACCTGGGCGGTGACCCAGAACCCCTCTTCGTAGTCACCCAGAGCGCGGGCGGCCGACCAGAGGGAGAAGGGAACGGTGTCGTGAGCCGACGTACGCCGTCCGCAGCCCAGGACTGCGGCCACGGTCGCCGCGTCCCCGTAGTCGAGCATGTCCCGGGCGCGCCGCAGCCCGGCGCCCACGGCGCTGCGCGGTACGAGCGCGATGACACCGTCGAGCAGGGCCTCGGCGCTCGGCGGGCCCGCCGGGTCGGCGGCCAGCGCGGCGGCCGCGGCCACGGCCATGGCGCCGACCACGGCCTCACGGTGCTGGTGCGTGGGATAGGCGGAGATCTCCGCCTGGTGGGTCGCCTGCTCCGGGTCGTCGGCGTACCAGGCGCCCAGAGGGGCGATCCGCATCGCGGCGCCGTTGCCCCAGGAACCCTGTCCCTTGAAGAGGGCCGACGCCAGCTCGCGCCAGTCGCCGCCCTCTCGGATCAGCCGCAGCAGCCGATTGACCGCCGGGCCGTAACCCCGGTCGAAGTCGTGGTGGTCGGCGAAGGAGCGCGCCAGTTCGTCCTGGTCGATGCGGTGGTGCGTGGCCAGAACCGCGACCACTGAACAGGCCATTTCGGTGTCGTCGGTCCACTGCCAGGGGTGGGGCGGCAGCTCTCGGCGCTTCAGCAGCGGGTAGTTCGCGGGCACGAAGAACTGCGAGCCCAGCGCGTCCCCCACCGCGAGTCCGCGCAGGCTGGCGAGGGCGCGCTCGAAGCGCCCGTCGGGAGAGGAGTCAGCGATCATCGCCCTGCCACTCTATCCGGTGGCTCCGTACGATTCAGGATCACGCCACTGCTCGAAGGGACGGTCGATGGTGTATCTGCCGTCCTCCCCCAGAACGAGCATCCTCATCTCTCCGTTCCCCGGATTGGAGAGCGATTCGAACTCGGCGACCGTCCAGTGGAACCAGCGCATGCAGAACAGCCGCATGGCCAGGCCATGCGTCACCAGGAGCACGTTCGGCGGGTGGTCGGGGGCCTCGAAGCTCCGGTACAGGCTCTCCAGGAAGCCGCCGACCCGGTCGTACACATCGGCGCCGGACTCGCCCTGCGCGAACCGGTAGAAGAAGTGCCCGTACGCGTCGCGGTAAGCCTTCTGGAGGCGTACGTCGTCACGGTCCTGCCAGTTGCCCCAGTCCTGCTCCCGCAGTCGCGGCTCCTCGCGCACCCGGACGAGCCCGGGGTCGAGGTGGAAGGCGCGGAAGGTCTGGTGCGTACGGCGGTACGGGGAGACGTAAACGCTTACGCGCTCTCTGCCGAAGATTTCGCGCAGCCGTTTGCCGGTGTCCTCCGCCTGCTGCCACCCCGTCTCGGTGAGCGCCAGAGCGTGGTCGGGCTCGCGTTCGTACACGGTGTCATCGGCATTGCCCACCGACTCGCCGTGCCGGACAAGGACGATGCGCCGTGGTCGTGCCATGCCAAGACCCTAGATCGTGTCGGCGTTGTTCGAGCAGTCGTACGGGCCGCATACGGCGCAGGTCACACCGATCCCGCACATCAGGACCCTCGGCGGGAGGGTGCCGTCAGACGATCCAGCCGGGTTCCAACTGCACGATGTCGCCCGCGAGGGCGGCTATGTCGGCCTCGATCTGGGCGCGCAGCGCCAGCCTCTCCACTCGCTCGGCACGGTACTTGCCGTGCTCGGCGGCCGACCGCCACATGGACAGGACCAGGAACTCGCTGCCGGGAGCCTCGCCGAACATGCCCCGCACCATGCCGGGCGAACCGGCCATCGCGGGGTTCCAGACCTTCTCCTGCATGAGCGCGAAGTGCTCGGCGCGGTCCTCGTGGACACGGCAGTGCGCGACCCGGACCACGTCGGAGTCCGTGAAGCGCGGCTCGAAGCCGGTCTTCACGTCGAAGCGGTAGTCGAACAGCTTGGCCTGGGAGTTCTTGAAGGTGCCCGACTGCGCGGCGGCCAGCCGGTCATGGGACCGGGCCATGAAGGAGTCGTAGAAGGCACGGCTCTCCCAGAAGGCAAAGATGTGCGCGACGCCGGACCGCCCCACACTCCATCCTCCGCCCTGTCCCCGGAATCCCGGCTCCCCCAGAAGCCCCGCCCACTTTCGCTGCCCCCGTTCGAAACCGCGGCGATCGACCACGGTGCAGCGAATCCACTTGACCAGCACCGCGCCATCGTAAGGCCCCGGAACGTGGCGCCGGTCACGCTCCGGGGCAGTGGATCCGGGCGAACGCCCCGAACCGCGTGGCACGATGGGCAACCAGCCCTGCTCTCAGGGGAGTTGGTCCGGTGGCTGTCGGGGAACGGGAAGAGGACATCCGGTGAACGGTCTCAACAAGGGCATCCGCAAAGTCGAGTTGGCGATCAAGTGGGATCCCAGTCCCGTGGGTGAGCCGGCGACCGATCTCGACATCATCGCGGCGACGTATCTGGCGTCCGCCCCGCAGGGAAATCCCGCCTATGTGGTGTATTTCGGCAGCCGCTCGCCGGACGGCACCATCTATCTGAACCGCGACAGCAAGGACGGCAAGGGCTTCGGCTGGGACGAGGTCATGACCCTGGAGCTCGACCGCCTGGACAGCCGTTACGCGCGCGTGGTCGTCGGTGTCCTCATTCAGCAGCGTACCGAGGCGAGGACCTTCGTCGGTGTCCTCAACCCCGGCTTCCGCCTGCGTGAGGGCTACACCGTCCTGACGGAGGGCGACTTCGGCGACGTCCTGGGCGCGACGGCCGCGACCATCGGGGAGTTCGTACGCGACCACTCCGGGGAGTGGACGTTCCACGCGGGCATCCGCGGTTACGACACCGACCCGGCGACCTTCGCCAGGGTCATGGGCAGCCCCCAGGAGGCGTGAGGCGCAGCGGAGATTCTTCGTTCCCGCGCTGCGCCGGCCTTCGGTTTCGGCCTCGTCGACCTCAGGTCTCGTCGGATTCAGGTCGTCGACTTCGGGTCTCGTCGGATTCGGGTCTCGTCGGATTCGGGTCCCGTCGGCGCCTGCTCAGCCGTTCTTCCAGCCCGGCAGCGTCGGCAGCACCGCTTCGGCGACGCGGAACAGAGCCGCGTCGTCGGGCGTCACATCGTCCTGACGCCAGATGACGAGCTCGAACGAACCGCCCCCGTCCTTCGCGTCCCTGGCGACCAGCAGACCGCGGGCTATGCCGCCGGGGCCGGTCTCGCCTTTGCCTGAGCCGAAGCTGAGGGCGATCGTCCGGTCCGAGTAGAGGACCGCAGGGTGGCCCAGGATCTGCCTCGGCTCGGCCGACGGCAGCAGACGGACACCCTGGGTGACGGAAAACCGGTCCTCGGAAGCCGAGAGCCTCACGGAGTAGGTCTTCAGCGTGACGGTCGCTTCAGGGCTGGCGATCTTGGTGCCACCGTCGAGGGTGATCACGCTGTCGCCGCCGTCGGCCGTCTCCGGGTGCTCGTCGGGCGTCCCGAGGAGGGCCGGCAGGTCCGCGCGGTTCAGCGCCTGGCACAGCTTCGCACCGGAGACGTGCTTCGTGGGCCGGGTGGCGTGCTCCTTGGAGCAGGTGGCCGGTTTATCGGCGTTATTCTGCGGAAAGACCCGCGACACTCCCCATATGCCTCCCGTGACGCCCGCGACGAGCACCACCGCCGCGACGGCCTGAGCCCCCGCGCCCATACCCTTTTTCGACCCGGCCTTCTCGTCGGCCATGTCCCCCGCCCTCCCCATCGCGCTCCGTGCGCGCGGAGGGAGACTAGCCGTTGATCGTTTCGCGGGAAACCCGAATTCCGCCGATGCCCTGACCGTCGCACCGCGGCGCGCACGCCCCCGGGACACGCCCCCGCACGCCGGGCCCGCCTCCGGGCACTTCGGCCCCCGCTCGGCCAACGCCAAGGGCGATGCGGTCGAACATCAACCGCACCGCCCTGACCAGCTACTTCACGCCCGTGAGGCGCTCGGTGTCAGCTGCAACCGCTGGTCGAACCGCAACCCTCGCAGATGTAGCAGGACCCGGCCCGCTGCATCTTCGTGCCGCAGGAGAAGCACAGCGGGGCGTCTGCCTGGATGCCCAGCTGCATCTCCACCAGCTCGGCGCTGGTGTGGACCTGCCTCGGGGCGGGCTCGGCCGCGACGGCCTCGACCTTGGGGGCTGCGACGGCCTTCAGCTCCTGCGCGCGGGGCGCGGACTGGGCCAGACCCTCGACGTCGACCTCGTCGTCGGAGGGCTCGTAGGAGCCCGTCTCCAGGTGACGCTGACGCTCCTCGGCGGAGTGGATGCCGAGTGCGGAGCGCGTCTCGAAGGGCAGGAAGTCCAGCGCCAGGCGGCGGAAGATGTAGTCGACGATCGACTGCGCCATCCGCACGTCCGGGTCGTCCGTCATGCCGGCCGGCTCGAAGCGCATGTTGGTGAACTTGGAGACGTACGTCTCCAGGGGCACGCCGTACTGCAGACCGACCGAGACGGCGATCGAGAAGGCGTCCATCATGCCCGCGAGGGTGGAGCCCTGCTTCGACATCTTCAGGAAGACCTCGCCGAGACCGTCGTCCGGGTAGGAGTTGGCGGTCATGTATCCCTCGGCGCCGCCCACCGTGAAGGAGGTGGTGATGCCGGGACGGCCCTTGGGCAGGCGCTTGCGCACCGGGCGGTACTCGACGACCTTCTCGACCGCGGTACGGATGGTGCCCTCGGCCTTCGCCGTGACCTCGACCTTCTCCTTCTCCTTGGTCTTGGCGGAGAGGGGCTGGCCGACCTTGCAGTTGTCGCGGTAGATCGCGAGCGCCTTGACGCCCATCTTCCACGCCTCGAAGTAGACCTCTTCGACGTCCTCGACGGTCGCCGTCTCCGGCAGGTTGACCGTCTTGGAGAGCGCGCCGGAGATCCACGGCTGGATCGCGGCCATCATGCGGACGTGACCCATCGCGGAGATGGAGCGCTCGCCCATGGCGCAGTCGAAGACCTCGTAGTGCTCGTGCTTGAGGCCCGGGGCGTCGACGACATTGCCGTTCTCGGCGATGTGGGCGACGACGGCCTCGATCTGCTCCTCCTGGTAGCCCAGGCGGCGCAGGGCCTGCGGCACGGTGCCGTTGACGATCTGCATCGAGCCGCCGCCGACCAGCTTCTTGAACTTGACCAGCGCGAGGTCGGGCTCAAGACCGGTGGTGTCGCAGGACATCGCGAGACCGATGGTGCCGGTCGGGGCGATGACGGAGGCCTGCGCGTTGCGGAAGCCGTTCTTCTCGCCGAGGCGGACGACGTCCTGCCAGGCCTCCGTGGCGGCGGCCCAGATCGGGGTGTCCAGGTCGTCCACGCGGACGGCCGTGGTGTTGGCGTCGGCGTGCTGCTGCATGACGCGCTGGTGGGGCTGCGCGTTGCGGGCGTAGCCGTCGTACGGGCCGACGACCGCGGCGAGCTCGGCGGAACGCCTGTACGACGTACCCGTCATCAGGGAGGTGATGGCGCCGGCGAGCGCGCGGCCGCCGTCGGAGTCGTACGCGTGGCCGGTCGCCATCAGGAGGGCGCCGAGGTTGGCGTAGCCGATGCCCAGCTGACGGAAGGCGCGGGTGTTCTCGCCGATCTTCTCGGTCGGGAAGTCCGCGAAGCAGATGGAGATGTCCATCGCGGTGATGACCAGCTCGACGACCTTGGCGAAGCGCTCGATCTCGAAGGACTGGCGGCCCTTGCCGTCGTCCTTGAGGAACTTCATCAGGTTCAGCGAGGCGAGGTTGCAGGACGTGTTGTCCAGGTGCATGTACTCGCTGCACGGGTTCGAGCCGTTGATACGGCCGGACTCCGGGCACGTGTGCCACTGATTGATCGTGTCGTCGTACTGGATGCCCGGGTCGGCGCAGGCCCAGGCGGCCTCGGCCATCTTGCGGAAGAGCGACTTGGCGTCGACCTCCTCGATGACCTCGCCGGTCATGCGCGAGGTGAGGCCGAACGTTCCGCCCGACTCCACGGCCTTCATGAACGTGTCGTTCACGCGGACCGAGTTGTTGGCGTTCTGGTACTGGACGGACGTGATGTCGTCGCCGCCCAGGTCCATGTCGAAGCCCGCGTCACGGAGGGCGCGGATCTTCTCCTCCTCCTTGACCTTGGTCTCGATGAAGTCCTCGATGTCGGGGTGGTCGACGTCGAGGATGACCATCTTGGCCGCGCGGCGGGTGGCGCCGCCCGACTTGATCGTTCCTGCGGAGGCGTCGGCACCGCGCATGAAGGAGACGGGACCCGAGGCGTTGCCGCCCGAGGAGAGGAGCTCCTTGGAGGAGCGGATGCGGGAAAGGTTCAGGCCGGCGCCGGAGCCGCCCTTGAAGATCATGCCCTCTTCCTTGTACCAGTCGAGGATCGACTCCATGGAGTCGTCGACGGCCAGGATGAAGCAGGCGGAGACCTGCTGGGGCTGCGGCGTCCCGACGTTGAACCAGACAGGGCTGTTGAAGCTGAAGATCTGGTGCAGGAGGGCGTACGCCAGCTCGTGCTCGAAGATCTCGGCGTCGGCGGGCGAGGCGAAGTACTTGAAGTCCTCGCCGGCCTGCCGGTACGTCTTCACGATGCGGTCGATGAGCTGCTTGAGGCTCACCTCGCGCTGCGGGGTGCCCACAGCGCCGCGGAAGTACTTGCTGGTGACGATGTTGACCGCGTTCACCGACCAGAAGCCGGGGAACTCGACGCCACGCTGCTCGAAGTTGACCGAGCCGTCGCGCCAGTTGGTCATGACGACGTCACGGCGCTCCCACTCCACCTCGTCGTACGGGTGCACGCCGGGGGTGGTGTGAATGCGCTCGATGCGCAGTCCCTTGCTGGCCTTGGCTCCGCTCTTTGCGCGGGAACCTCGTGCCGGACCGCTCGCCGTCTCTGTCATGCCGCCTCCCAGTAACAGCTAAAACGCGCTGAAGTGCCGCGAACTTCCCGTGGCACGGTCTGTGTCTGATGCTGCGGGTGCCGCTGATACGGCCTGACGCAGCAGGTCTGTGGTCGCCGCCCGTGGGCGGGGCCGGACGCCCCGAGGGGTCCGGCCCGCGGTCAGTCGGCGGCGGTGGCGGGCACGGGAACCTCCACGGTTCCTCCGCGCTCGCGATCGGTCTCCTGGCGCACCACGTCCGGGTCGTCGTCGTCCACGGCGGGGCGCTGATCCACCTGCCTGAGTTCCGCGATGGCGGCTTCGAAGTCGTCGAGCGAGTCGAAGGCCCGGTACACGGACGCGAACCTCATGTAGGCCACCAGGTCGAGTTCCTGCAAGGGTCCGAGTATGGCCAGTCCCACGTCGTGGGTGGTCAGCTCGGCGCTTCCGGTGGCTCGCACGGCCTCTTCGACCCGCTGGCCGAGCTGGGCGAGCGCGTCCTCGGTGACGGGCCGCCCCTGACAGGCCTTGCGCACGCCGTTGATGACCTTGATCCGGCTGAAGGGCTCGGTCACACCGGAGCGCTTCACCACCATCAGCGAGCACGTCTCCACGGTCGTGAAACGACGGGAGCAGTCGGGGCACTGGCGGCGCCTGCGGATCGACGTGCCGTCGTCGGTCGTACGGCTGTCGACGACGCGGCTGTCCGGGTGCCTGCAGAAGGGGCAGTGCATGTCTCCGACCCTCCTTCACAGCACGACTCAGGGACCTCGCGGGACCTCACGGGCCCCTCGAAGCAGCCTCAAGCATAGGCGATACCCGAGGGCCTGAAGACCCGGGGGACCACAACTTCTGGGATGCCACCGCAATCCAACCACTAGATGTGGGGATCGACCCATGAAATCGCCCACGGCGCGCGTGTCGTACACGTAAGGGCACGTGCCGCACAGGCATACCCATCCCGGACACCCGGGGATAGCGTGGTCGACGCACGGAAGGGGGCCGGTTCCCGGCCGGTCGGCCATCGGATGGCAGACTGGGCGGCGGCCCAGGTCAGCCGGCACGGCTGCCGCCTTCGGCGGTGAAGGGTACAGCAATGAGCCCTTTTGTCCGCCAGGCACGTCGCCAGCCATACACCCAGACACATGCTCACGTCAGGCAATTCGCGTTTTTTCACTCGAACGTGTGTTTGGCGCAACCTTTCGAAAGCAACTACCGTTGTCCAGCAGGGAGACCATCGAGAGGGGCCGACGTGACCACCACCGCAGACAGCGCCACCATCACCGCCCAGGACCGCTCCCAGGGCCGACTCGAGCCGGTGCATGTGATGAACGAACCCGCGAACCATGAGGGGCCCAAGCGCTCCCTGCCTGGCCGACCTCCAGGCATCCGGGCCGACAGCTCGGGACTGACGGACCGGCAACGCCGGGTGATCGAGGTGATCCGGGACTCCGTGCAGCGGCGCGGCTACCCGCCGTCGATGCGGGAGATCGGGCAGGCCGTCGGCCTTTCCAGCACCTCCTCGGTCGCACATCAGCTGATGGCACTGGAGCGCAAGGGCTTCCTACGGCGGGACCCGCACCGCCCGCGCGCGTACGAGGTGAGGGGCTCCGACCAGTCCTCGGTGCAGCCGACGGACACGGCGGGCAAACCGGCCGCGTCCTATGTGCCGCTCGTCGGCCGTATCGCCGCGGGTGGCCCGATCCTCGCCGAGGAGTCGGTCGAGGACGTTTTCCCTCTTCCACGCCAGTTGGTCGGCGACGGGGAGCTCTTCGTCCTGAAGGTCGTCGGTGACTCGATGATCGAGGCCGCCATCTGCGACGGGGACTGGGTGACGGTCCGCCGCCAGCCGGTCGCCGAGAACGGCGACATCGTCGCCGCGATGCTGGACGGCGAAGCCACGGTGAAGCGCTTCAAGCGCGAGGACGGACACGTGTGGCTGCTGCCGCACAACTCCGCCTACCAGCCGATCCCCGGCGACGAGGCGACCATCCTCGGGAAGGTCGTCGCCGTACTGCGCCGGGTGTGACGCCGCGACGGGCGGTCCACCGCCCCCGCCCCTGACCGGGCCCCGGAACCAACTGCGCCGGTTCCGGGGTCCTGTGCGTTTTCTGGCCGGGGGCCTTGACCGGACTCCACTGGTCCTTCGACCGTGGGGTCCCTGGGTTCCAGACACCTCATAGACCCGGGCCAGGGGCCCCAGCGGCTCCTGGACACACGGTCCAAGGCTCCGTGCGGCTCGTGGGTACGGGGCTGGGGCTCCGTGCGGCTCCCGCCGGGCGCGAGACTCAAGGCTCCGCGTGGCTCCCGGGCACGAGGCTCCACGTGGCTCGTGGGTACGGGGCTGGGGCTCCGTGCGGCTCCCGCCGGGCGCGAGACTCAAGGCTCCGCGTGGCTCCCGGGCACGAGGCTCCACGTGGCTCGTGGGTACGGGCACGGGCTCCGCGTGGCTCCCGGGCACGTGGCTCGTGGGTATGGGGCTCGGGCTCCGTGCGGCTCGTGTGCCAGGTCCAGGGGGCCATGAGCCGGGCCCTTGGGCGCTACGCGTCCTCCGGCTCACTCGCGGGTTCGGCGGCCTGCCCTGCCGTCTCCTCGATCGCCCTCGCCTTCTCGTCGATCGCGGCGAGGGACCTGCGGACCTGGTTCGGGTCCGTGGTGTACCAGAAGTCGGGGAGCGAGGCCTTCAGATAGCTGCCGTAGCGAGCCGTGGCCAGACGCTGGTCCAGTACCGCCACCACACCTCGGTCCCCGGAAGCCCGTACGAGGCGGCCGGCGCCCTGGGCCATGAGGAGTGCGGCGTGGGTGGCGGCGACGGCCATGAAGCCATTGCCTCCGTTGTCCTCGACCGCCTTCTGGCGCGCGCTCATGAGCGGGTCGTCGGGGCGGGGGAAGGGGATCTTGTCCATGACCACCAGCTGACAGCTGGGGCCCGGCACATCCACGCCCTGCCAGAGCGAGAGCGTGCCGAAGAGGCAGGTCTTCGGGTCGGCCGCGAAGTTCTTGATCAGCTCGCCGAGCGTCTCCTCGCCCTGCAGCAGGATCGGGTACTCGGGGATGCGGGTCCGCAGCTCCTCCGCCGCGAGCTGGGCCGCGCGCATCGAGGAGAACAGGCCGAGCGTACGACCGCCGGCAGCCTGGATCAGCTCGGTGAGCTCGTCGAGCATGTCACCGCGGTCGGCGTCCCTCGCGGGGCGCGACAGGTGCTTGGCGACGTAGAGAATGCCCTGCCTGGGATAGTCGAAGGGCGAGCCGACGTCGACGCCCTTCCACTGGGGAAGGTCCTCGCCCTCCGTGCCTTCCGGGGCGAGCCCCATCGAAGCTCCCACGCCGTTGAAGTCGCCGCCGAGCTTGAGGGTCGCCGACGTCAGGACAACGGAGCGGTCGGCGAAGAGCTTCTCCCTGAGGAGCCCGGACACGTTCATCGGAGCCACCCGGAGCGAGGCTCCGAAGCGGTCGTGACGCTCGTACCAGACGACATCCCATTCCGAGCCGTTCGCGATGCGCTCCGCCACGGCGTGCACGGCTTCGACGGACGCCAGGGCCTGCTTCCGTACGGCGTCCTCGTCCTGGACGGACTTGTCGCGGGTGGCCCCGATGGCGGAGATCACCGTGCGGGCGGCGTCGCGCAGCGCCATCAGCGCGTACCCGAGGTCCTCCGGGATCTCCTCCAGGCGTCCCGGCAGCGCGAGCTCCATCAGGCGTTCGAAACCCTCGGCGGCGCTCTGGAGCTGGTCGGCGGCCTTCTCGTTGACGAGCTTCGCGGCGCGGCGCACCGCTCGGTTGACCTGTCCGGGCGTGAGCTCGCCGGTCGCGACGCCGGTGACCCTGGAGACCAGCTCGTGGGCCTCGTCGACGATCAGCACCTCGTGCTGCGGGAGGACCGGCGCGCCCTCGATGGCGTCGATCGCGAGCAGCGCGTGATTGGTCACGACCACCTCGGCGAGTTTGGCCCGCTCGCGGGCCATCTCGGCGAAGCACTCCGCTCCGTAGGCGCATTTGGTGGCGCCGAGACACTCCCGGGACGACACCGAAATCTGGCCCCAGGCCCGGTCGGAGACACCGGGTGTGAGGTCGTCGCGGTCACCGGTCTCGGTCTCGTCCGACCAGTCGCGCAGCCGCATCAGGTCCTGGCCCAGCTTGCTGGTGGGCGCGGCCGCCTCGAACTGGTCGAAGAGGCCCTCCTCCTCGTCCTGCGGCACGCCCTCGTGCAGGCGGTGCAGGCACAGGTAGTTCGACCGGCCCTTGAGCATCGCGAATTCGGGGCGGCGGCGCAGCAGCGGGTGCAGCGCGTCGACGGTGCGCGGCAGGTCCCGCTCCACGAGCTGCCGCTGGAGCGCCAGGGTCGCGGTCGCCACGACCACCCGCTCGCCGTGCGCGAGCGCGGGCACCAGATAGCCGAGCGACTTTCCGGTACCGGTGCCCGCCTGGACCAGCAGGTGGGAACTGTCGTCGATGGCACCGGCGACGGCTTCGGCCATCGTCACCTGGCCAGGGCGCTCCGTACCGCCGACGGCAGTGACGGCAGCATGCAGGAGTTCAGGGAGTGAGGGCTTCGTCATAGCGCTGCCAGCCTACGGGGCGCCACTGACAACCGAGCGATCAAGGCCGGAACCGAAGACGTGATCAAGCCGAGCGCGGGCCGGGGGATCACGGCTGGTGAAGGGGGTTCGGGAGGGTGCCGTGGACGACGGCGTGCGGGCGTGCCGGACGGTCGCGGTAGCCGTCCAGATGCGGCCGGCTGCGGTTCAGGCACAGCCGCTCGATACGGGGAGTGAGCAGGTCGAACATCTCGTGACGGTCCTTGAGCTCGGGGAAGCGGGTCTGGTGGCGGATGATCTCCCCTCGTACGAGGGACCAGAATTCATCCTCGGGAACGCCCAGCTGTTCCTCGCAGAGCAGACGGCGGCTCGCCCGCTCCCTGTGCTCTGCGGGCAGTTCGGGCAGGTCGTACAGGGTGGGCGTCTCCCGGGCGGCGGGGGTGGCGGGGGGCGGATGGATTCGACACGGGGACTCCTCGACGGGGAACCGGATCGGGGCGAGCAGTGAACCAGGAGTGACGGCTCTACAACAGATCGCGCAGGGCCCGGTCCCGGATCATGAGGGCCGCCCGCTTGTCCGGCAGGTCGACCTCGGCGGAGAACCGGAAGCCGGCGCTCAGAAAGGCGGACACCGAGGGGGTGTTGCGAAGATCGGGTTCCGCGATGACACGGGCGCACGAAGGACGCTTGTCCAGGACATGGTCGGCGACGGCTCTGAGCAGGGTGGAGCCGAGCCCCCGTCCACGGTCGGCGACACCGCCGATGAGCAGGTGGATTCCGGTGTCGTGGGGCCGGGCGGGGTAGTGGCGGGCCAAAGGGTCGAGATCCGCGCGGTAGATCTCCCAGTAGCTCATCGGAATACCGTCCAGCGCCCCGAGGCACGGAACACTGCGTCCGTCACCGTCCAGCTGCCGGAGCAGATGGTCCTCGACCACGGACTCGGGTCCCGCCAGTTCCCAGAACGCCGCGACGGCGGGGTCGTTCATCCAGCGGTGGATGAACGGGAGGTCCCGCTCGGCACGCACGGGGACGAGGTGGAGGACGCCCGCGGGTGTCTTGGCCGGCCCCCAGCCGCCGACACGGTCGAGCAGATCGTCCCCATCCGGAATCCCATCCGCAATCCCGCCCGGAATCCCGGCCGAATTCCCGTCCCGGGATCCGGTGTCCCCGGCGAACAAGGCGATCAGTTCGTCGGGGAGGCGCAGGTCGAGCGTGTCCTCGCAGTCCGTGCCGGCACCGGGGTCGGAGCCGGTGCCCGCGCGGGATCCGGGGCCGGATCCGGGATCGAGTCGGGCGGCGCGGGCGGTGCCGGCGTCGGTGCTCGCATCGGTGGGAGGCACGACGACGCTCCTCTCAGGAGACGGGGGTGGGGGTGGGGGTGGGGGTGGGGCATGTTCCTCAGGAATGAAGGGGGTTGGAGATGGTGACGTAGACGGACTGGGAGTCGACGGGACCGACGAGTTCGTCGAGGCCGTGCAGCCGGGTGAGCAGGTTGGCCTTGCAGCGCAGGACGGGTGAGTCGAGCAGGAGGGCGGGCAGCGGCGTCCGCAGTCGGGCGGGACCGGTGGCGACACCGGTGAGGAAGCGCCGGAACGCGGCGAGCAACAGCCTCTCGTCGGCGAGTCGTTGGGAGCCGAACGCTCCGACGAGGCCGAGCACGTTGTTGATGGCGAGGTAGTAGGCGAAGCGTTCGTCGGTGACCTCGTCGGAGACGAAGGTGTCGCTGTGCGCCCCGATGCCGGGCAGCCGGGCGTCGAGTTCGGCGCGCCGTGACTCGCGGAAGTAGTACCCCTGGTTGTCGCGGTAGCGGCCGCCCGTGGGCCAGCCTTCCGCGTCGAGCAGGAGCAGGGTGTTCTGCTGGTGCGCCTCCAGAGCGATGCCCGCCTCGCTGTCCAGCCAGAGCACGGGGCGTACGACCTGTTCGAGATAGCGCAGGAACCACTCGGTGGCGACGGCGCCGCGCGCGCGGCCGGTACGGCCGGCGAGCCCGGTGACGATCTCGGTGAGCCGGGACCGCATGAAGGGGCCGCGCTCCGCCGGGTTGTGCGTGCCGAGCCGCGCGTACGGCCGGGGCGAGACCAGCCCCGCGACGCAGCCGACGTCGTCCGTCGGCCCGAACGGGTTGTGGCGGATCATCACGTCGAGCCCGGGAAGCGGTTCGCCGTCCTGGCCGTCCACGGCGAGCCAGGACGGGTCGCGGACGATGTCGAAGCCGGGATGGACGGCCTGCCACTGCTTGAACAGGCCGCCGCGCAACAGGCGGTGGACTTCCACGCCACGATGGAGCTCTTTGCGGAGGTTCTCACGACGGGAGTTGGTGATGCGCAGGCCCAGCGAGAGCTTCAGCATCGCTGGGGCGCCTGAGCGGTAGACGGTGCGGACGGAGGAGGTGGGGTGCCACGGCGTGCCGTGCGGACCGAGGTCCTGGAGCAGCCCGGCATCCAGCAGGGCCGCGGTCTCCCGGCGGTGCTGGATCTCACGCATCTGCCAGGGGTGCAGCGGCAAAGCGGCGGCGTACCCGTCGGGGAGCGCCAGGCCGGGCCCGGCCAGCCGCATGGTCAGCTGCTCCGCCGGTACGGCGCGGCCGCGCTCCGTCCATGCCGAGTCGGACGCCAGCACCGAGGGGGCGACCGCCATCCAGTGCAGAGGGAAGGCGCCGCGCAACTCCGGGGAGTAGAGCCTGCCTTCCGCGTCGGAGAGGCCGTCGCGTCCCTTCGGTGTCGGGTGCAGCGGGTGACCGAGGAGAAGTGCCTGCTCGGCGGCGAGGAAGAGGTCGGGGGTGTCGGCGGGGTGCTCCCTGCGGTCCCTGATGAACACCGCGGTGCGCCGAACCGAGTCGGCGACGCGGCCGACCAGGTCGGCTCCTTCGCCGGCCGGGCTGTCCGAGTGCCGGGGACCGTGGGCGCCCGGTACGACGACCGCCCGCTCGTCGATGGGGGCCGGGCAGGTCGTGTCCGCGGTCGGTGTCCCGGCGGCCGTCTGCTGTGCGAAGAGGGCAGCCACGGTCACCGCGTCGACGGCCGGTGCCTGGTCGGGCGTGTCCGCGAGAAGGGGAAAGCCGAAGCGGTGCCAGCCGGAGGGGGACCAGTGGCGGACGGGAACGAGCAGGGTCGCGCCGCTGGCCGCCAGGGTGATGCGAAGGGTGCCGTCTTCGGGGGCGGGCAGGTTGTTCTCCCGGACCCAGCAGCGCAGCAGGTTCTCGACCGCCGCGGCCTGTGCCGCCGTCCGGGTGTCGGGGTGATCCAACAGGTCGAGCAGGTCGACAGTGGCCCCGCGTGACCGTTCG
This sequence comes from Streptomyces rhizosphaerihabitans, assembly GCF_025399795.1. GTDB lineage: Bacteria > Actinomycetota > Actinomycetes > Streptomycetales > Streptomycetaceae > Streptomyces > Streptomyces rhizosphaerihabitans. Next base: position 17,266 of record NZ_JAODTZ010000052.1, read on the forward strand.
GGTGCCGGCGACGCCTCCTTCTGCCGGGGAACGGACTCCGATCCGGACAGGCGCGGGGTCGGTGATCCGACGGCCGTTCGCTCGTACGGGGAGGGGGAGCTGTCGGGTGCGGGGGTGGCGTTCACGAGAATTCCTTGCGGGTCGTTCGGGCTCGTTCGGCGACGAACCGGGGCGGAACCGGGATGCGTTGGGCTCTTGGCGTTCCTGGTCGGTTGCTGTCGCCGGGAAGGGGACGGCGGTGGTGACGCCGGTGGGGAAGAAGGCCGAGGCGACGCCGGTGTGGACTGCGGAGACGACACGGACCGGGAGTGCGGAGACGACGCCGCCGGAAACCGTGGAGGAGGACGGGAATCGGCTGGGGCGGTCCATCGCCGACGAACGCGCGCCGAGGCCATGACATCCGCCGGCCAAGGTTCCGGTGAGTCCCGCCCGAAGGCGTACGCCCCGTGCCGAGGCGGCCGTCACCGCGGACCGTCGGCACCCCGTGCCCCGCCCCGCCCCCGTCGGTGCTCCCCCTGTGCCACCGCGCTCACCGCGTCCGCGAGCCGGTCGAGCACCGCGGACGTCTGTTCGTCGCTGATCGTCAGCGGAGGAAGGAGACGTACGACGCTCGAACGGCGGCCCCCGAGTTCCACGATCAGGCCCCGGCTCAGGCACTCCCGCTGGACGGCGGCAGCGAGTTCGGGGGCGGCGGGGCGGGGTCCGTCCGGGGTGAGGCCGTCGGGGGTGGGATGCGGTGGCCCTTCGGGGTCGACGAGTTCGAGGCCGATCATCAGGCCGCGGCCGCGCACGTCGCCGATGCAGGGGAACTCCGCCGCGAGACAGCGCAGTTGGGCCATCATGCGGGCCCCGACGGTGGCCGCGCGTTCGGCCAGGCCGTGCTCGCGGACGTACGCGAGGGTGGCCGTACCGGCAGCCATGGCCAGTTGGTTGCCGCGGAACGTGCCGGCGTGGGCACCGGGCTGCCAGACGTCGAGGTCGTCGCGGTAGACGACGACGGCCAGCGGCAGGCTGCCGCCGATGGCTTTCGACAGGACCATCACGTCCGGGGTGATCCCGCTGTGTTCCACCGCCCAGAAGGTGCCGGTCCGGCCCACGCCCGTCTGGACCTCGTCCACGATCAGCGGGATGGACCGGGCCGCCGTGATCTCGCGCATCCGCCGTGTCCAGGCGTCCGGCGCGGGAATGACCCCGCCCTCGCCCTGGACGGGTTCGAAGATCATCCCGGCGGGGATCGGTACGCCCGACTTGGTGTCGTCGAGGAGGGACTCCGTCCAGCGCGCGCCGAGTTCGGCGCCGCGCTCGCCGCCGATACCGAACGGACAGCGGTAGTCCTGTGGATAGGGCAGTCGCGCGACGCGTACGTCGGTCGCGCCACCGGAGGCTTCGAGCGCGCCCGCGGTCATCCCGTGGTAGGCGCCGGTGAACGCGAGCATGCCGGTGCGGCCGGTGGCCGCGCGCACCAGTTTGAACGCGGCCTCCACGGCGTCCGTCCCGGCCGGTCCGCAGAACTGGACCCTCGCGCGCTCGGCGAATCGCGGGGGAAGCGTGCGGAACAGTTCGGTGGTGAAGGCGTCCTTGACCGGTGTCGCGAGGTCCAGGACATGCAGGGGCGCCCCCGAGTCGAGGACCTTTCTGATCGCCTCCAGGACGACGGGATGGTTGTGCCCGAGGGCCAGGGTCCCGGCTCCGGAGAGGCAGTCGAGGTAGCGGCGCCCGTCGGCGCCCTCGATCGTCAGCCCGCGGGCCCGCACGGGAACGATCGGAAGGGCACGCGCGTAGGTTCGTGCCGCCGATTCGCGCGCCGACTGGCGCCGCAGAATCCCCTCGTGCGCCGCGCGCGCCCGCTCGGCCGCTCCGGCGCCGCCATCCCGCGCCCCCTCGGATTCCCCATGCGCCCCCACCGGCACCACCGCTGACTCGGTCACGGCCACGACTTCAGGTCCTCCCGCTGTCCAGAGGCGAGTTGGCAAGAGGGTCCGAACGCAGGCGTCAGGCCCCCCGTACCTACCAACGACGCCGCTCGCGTTGGGAAGCGGGTGAATTCGAGGTTCCTCGCCGGTTCCTCGCGCGTTCCTTGCGGGTTCCTTGCCGGCCGGAACCGTTACCGCCCCGCCCCGCCCTGGCCAGGCCCCGGCACGGCGGCAGGCCCCGCATCGGACCGCGGTCAGGGGTACGGCGCCCGGCGTGGCCATTGATGACGTTCCGCCAGGACAGCAGGTCCGGCGGACGCACCCCCCGTAGCTGAACCGTTGCCGTTCCGTCGGACGTCCCGCACAGCGACCGCATAGTCTTTGATGCCGTTCGGTCGTACCGGACGAACCGCTCAGGCACCCGCAGACGCACCGCACAGTTCCCATACGCTCAGGGGGAGTTACACCATGCGATCCATACGCCCGCCCTTCGCCGCCCGTCGAGGCAGGAGCGCGCGCCGCAGAACGTCCCCCGCTCTGGCCGCCGTCGGGCTCGCCGCGGCCCTGGCCCTGACGGCCACCGCCTGTGACTCGGGCAGCGACACGGCGAGCGGCGGGCCGACCGCCTCCGCGTCCCAGGGCGGTGACGGAAAGATCCAGATCCCGGACGACATCAAGAACAAGCTCAAAGAGCACGGCATCGATGTCGACAAATGGAAGAAGGGCGCCTGGAAGAACTGGGACCGGGACGAATGGCTGCGCCAGGCCGACGACTTCATCAACCCGATCATCAAGGGCCTCTGGGATCCGGCCCGGATGCGCGGCGCCGACGACCCCGACAAGAACAAGGGCGTCGACAACGCCGACCTCACGGGTGACCAGGGCGTCACCGACCCGGAACCGGCCCCGGTGACGGCGCAGGCCGTGAAGACGTCCTACCACGCCAACGTGCCCGAGGCGGGCAAGGTGTTCTTCGACTCCCCCGAGGGCACGATGGTCTGCTCGGCGACGGTGGTCGAGGACCCGGCCCACCCGGGCAAGTCCAACCTGGTGTGGACCGCGGGCCACTGCGTGCACGCGGGCAAGAAGGGCGGCTGGTACCGCAACATCGCCTTCGTGCCCTCGTACAACGACTCCGGCAGGACGGCGGCGGAGCTGGAGAGCGCCCCGCGTGCGGAGGTCGCTCCGTACGGCGTCTGGTGGAGCGACTGGGCGCAGACCTCTGACCAGTGGATCGAGCGGGGCGGTTCCACGGGCGGCCAGGGAGCCTCGTACGACTACGCCGTGCTGCATGTGACACCGGAGAAGGGCAGTGGCGGCAAGTCCCTCGAGGAGACCGTGGGTTCGGCCCTGCCGGTGAACTTCAACGCTCCGGCCGTTCCCAAGGTGTCGAGCATCACGGCGACCGGCTACCCGGCCGCGGCGCCGTTCGACGGCCAGAAGCTGTACCAGTGCACGGACAAGCCGGGACGGCTGTCCGTCGCGCAGGCCGACCCGACGATGTACCGCATCGGCTGCACCATGACCGGCGGCTCCTCGGGCGGCGGCTGGGTGGCCACGGGTTCGGACGGCAAGCCGGCGCTGGTGTCCAACACCTCGATCGGCCCGGTCAAGTTCGGCTGGCTGGCGGGTCCGCGGCTGGGCGATGTCGCCAAGGGTGTGTACGACTCGGTCAGCGCGAAGTACGCCGGACGGTGACGCGCACGACGTAACAGGTTTCGGACGGACGGCGGACGGCGGACGGCGGTGGGACGGGGCACGGGAACTGCCTCCGGACCGCCGCCGTCCGTCCTCGGCCGGGACGGCAGGTCCGTCCTCAACCAGGCGGACACCGTGGGGTTTCGTGTTCGGGCGGGCTCCCTGGGAAGCCGTCCCAGACCGGCGGCTCGTCCCGCGGCGGCTGGTTCTGGATGGCCGACGGCGGGACCGAACTCGTCTCGAACACCTCGATCGGCCCGGCCGGTCACATCTGACCGGCGGGACCGCGGCTGGGCGAGGGCGCCCAGCCGCTCCACGAGCGGATGAGCAAGGAGCACGGCGGCCGGTAGGCAGCCCGAGCCCGTACGGGCGTACGAACACCCGCCGAAACGTACGCGCGTCGAACGGCGAAGGCCCGCCCCCTCGTGCAGGGGACGGGCCTTCGTGCATCCGGAGCGATTGCCTGCCGAAGTGCTTACCGGAGCGCGGGCGCCGGGACGTACGGAGCGAGGTCCGCAGCCAGCTCCTCGTGGACCCGCAGCTTGAGCAGCGTGCCCTCCCCGGTGTGCTCCTCGGAGAGCACTTCACCCTCGGTGTGGGCGCGGGCGACCAGCTTACCGTGCGTGTACGGCACGAGTGCCTCGATCTCGACCGAGGGACGCGGCAGCTCGTTGTCGATCAGCGCGAGCAGCTCGTCCATCCCCTGGCCCGTGCGTGCCGAGACCGCGATGGAGCGCGTCTCGATCCGCATCAGCCTCTGGAGGACCAGCGGGTCCGCCGCGTCCGCCTTGTTGATCACGACGATCTCGGGCACCTTGGTCGCGCCGACGTCACGGATGACCTCGCGCACCGCGGCCAGCTGCTCCTCCGGAGCCGGGTGCGAACCGTCCACCACATGCAGGATCAGGTCGGAGTCGCCGACCTCCTCCATGGTGGAGCGGAACGCCTCGACCAGGTGGTGCGGCAGATGGCGTACGAAGCCGACCGTGTCGACCAGCGTGTACAGCCGCCCGCTCGGGGTCTCGGCCCGGCGCACGGTCGGGTCGAGGGTCGCGAACAGCGCGTTCTCGACGAGGACGCCCGCGCCTGTGAGGCGGTTGAGCAGCGACGACTTGCCGGCGTTGGTGTAACCGGCGATGGCGACCGAGGGCACCTTGTTGCGGCGGCGCTCCTGGCGCTTGATCTCGCGGCCCGTCTTCATGTCCGCGATCTCCCGGCGCATCTTCGCCATCTTCTCGCGGATGCGGCGCCGGTCCGTCTCGATCTTGGTCTCACCGGGACCACGGGTGGCGAGGCCGCCGCCCTTGCCGCCGCCCATCTGACGGGACAGCGACTGACCCCAGCCGCGCAGCCTCGGCAGCATGTACTGCATCTGCGCGAGCGCGACCTGCGCCTTGCCCTCTCGGGACTTGGCGTGCTGGGCGAAGATGTCGAGGATCAGGGCCGTACGGTCGATGACCTTGACCTTGACGACGTCCTCGAGGTGGATCAGCTGGCCGGGGCTCAGCTCACCGTCACAGATCACGGTGTCGGCGCCGGTCTCGATCACGATGTCCCGGAGCTCGTTGGCCTTGCCGGAACCGATGTACGTGGCCGCGTCGGGCTTGTCACGGCGCTGGACGACGCCGTCGAGCACGAGCGCTCCCGCGGTCTCCGCGAGCGCGGCCAGCTCGGCCAGCGAGTTGTCCGCGTCCCGGATGGTCCCCGTGGTCCAGACACCGACGAGGACGACCCGCTCCAGGCGGAGCTGGCGGTACTCGACCTCGGTGACGTCCTCGAGCTCGGTGGAGAGGCCCGCCACACGGCGCAACGCCGCGCGCTCGGAGCGTTCGAACTGCTCGCCGTCCCGGTCTCCGTCGATCTCGTGGCTCCAGGCGACGTCCTCTTCCATCAGGGCATCGGCCCGAAGACCTTCGGGGTAGTTCTGCGCGGAACCCTGCGCGTCCTGGGAAGGGGAAGAAGAGGAGGTCATTGGATCCTTACGTAGCTGGGGAGAGCCGGACCGACGAATGTCGTCCGTCACAGAGAACAACGCCCGAGGCCACCGGGAGATTCCCGGTTCCGGCCGGGCCAACCCTCCGAAGGGGCCACCGCGCCGCCGGCTCGAAGATGGTCGCACGGTACGGCCTGTCTCGTCACGCGACTTATCGGGACCCGCCGGACACCCGCGGGCATCACTCCCGCGGGGTGCCGTCGTGCGCCAGGCCCCGTCGGTTCAGGGGCCCGCGGGCGCCGCTTCCTCACGCGCTCCTGTGTGCCTTGCGTGCCTTCGGGGCGTCGCTCTTCCAGTCCGGGTGCCCCGGCATCGGCGGTGTCCTCTCGTCGTACAGCCACGCCTTGAAGAACCCGCTCAGATCGCGTGCCGCGACGGCGGAGGCGAGGTCCACGAAGTCGGCCGTCGAGGCCACGCCGTCGCGGTTGACGCCGACCCATGTCCGCTCCAGGCGCTCGAAGGCCGGGCGGCCGATCTCCTGGCGCAGCGCGTACAGGGCCAGGGCCGCGCCGTCGTAGACGTTCGGCCGGAAGATGCTGATCTTCTGGCCGGGCTTGGGTCCCTTGGGCTTCGCGGGCGGCCCGCCGGTGGCGCGCCAGGAATCGGACAGCCGGTAGGCCGCCTTCATCCGCTTCTCCATGGGCTTGTTCGCCTTCTCCTCCGCGTATAGCGCTTCGTACCAGGTGGCGTGCCCTTCGTTGAGCCACACGTCGGACCAGGCGCGGGGGGTGACACTGTCGCCGAACCACTGGTGCGACAGCTCGTGCACCATGATCGAATCGACGTACCACTTCGGGTACGCGGGCTCGGTGAAGAGTTCCTTCTCGAAGAGCGAGAGCGTCTGCGTCTCCAGCTCGAAGCCGGTCTGCGCCTGGGCCATCAGCAGCCCGTAGGTCTCGAAGGGGTACCGCCCGACCTTGCTCTCCATCCAGGCGATCTGGCCGGGGGTCTTGCGGAGCCACGGTTCGAGCGCCGCGCGGTCGGCGCGGGGGATCACATCGCGTACGGGCAGTCCGTGCGGCCCCTGCCGGTGCAGCACGGCGGAGCGGCCGACGGACACCTGGGTCAGCTCGGTGGCCATGGGGTGCTCGGTCCGGTACGTCCAGGTCGTGGCCCCCCGGGCCCGGTGGGTGCCCTCGGGCAGACCGTTGGCGACGGCCGTGTACGCGTCGGGGGCCGTCACGTGGATGGTGAACATCGCCTTGTCGGAGGGGTGGTCGTTGCACGGGAAGACCAGGTGCGCGGCGTCGGCCTGGCCGGCCATCGCGAGCCCGTCCTTGGTCCGTACCCAGCCGCCGTCCTGGCCCTTCGCGCTGACCGGATCGCTGGTGTGACGCACGGTGATACGCAGCGGACTCCCGGCGGGCAGCGGTTCGGCCGGCGTCACCACCAGGTCGTCGCCGGCCTTCGCGAAGCCGGCCGAGGCTCCGTTGACCTCGACCGATCGCACCGTGCCGTGCGCGAAGTCGAGGTTGACGCGGTCGAGCGGGGCGGTGGTCAGGGCGTCGATCGTGGTGACGGCCGTGAGCGGCTTGTCGTTGCTGCCGCGGTAGACGAAGTCGAGGTCGTACGACTCGACGTCGTACCCGGGGTTGCCGAGGGTGGGGAAGAGGCGGTCACCGACCCCCAGGGGCACGGCCGGATCCGGGGCGCTCGCGGCGATCAGGCAGACGGATACGGCCGAGGAGAGCAGGGCCGCCGTGACGCGGCGGCTCCTCGGGCGTGCGGGCGTGGGGGTGGGGTTGAGCGGCATGGACCACCGCTATCAGCGCGCGCCGGTCCCGCGCTGACGACTCGCGTCCGGCCCACCCGAACGGGTCGGTCCGGAGACTCATTGGGGCCAGCGCGCGGAGCCGGCATCGGGCGCCCGGCATCCGACGTCGGCCGGGCCGCCGTCGCCTGTTGCCCAGCGGGCCGTCGTCGGCCGGTGCCCCGGGGCTACATTCGTACGGTGCCTACCGGGTCGCCGGCGTCCGGTAGGCACAGGGCCGCCGCCGCCCGACGTCCACCGGGCCGCCATCGTCCGGCACTTACCGAGTCGCCGTCGCCCGGTGTCTCCGGGGCCGCCGTCGCCCGGTGTCTACTGGGCTGCCGTCGCCGGATGCTGGGCCCGGCTCACGTCGTACACGCCGGGCACATTGCGCATCGCGCGCATCAGGACCTGGAGGCGGGCCGCGTCCGGGAGTTGGAGCGTGTAGGTGTGGCGCACGCGCTGCTGGCTCGGGGGTTCGACGGTCGCGGAGACGATGGCGACGCCCTCCGCCGCGATGGCTTCGGTGAGGTCGGCGAGCAGATGCGGGCGTCCGAAGGACTCGGCGACCAGGGTGACGCGGCACTCGGTGGTGTCCCCCCAGCGCACGCCGACCTCGGGGCGCCCTGCGCTCTTCATGCGCGCCGCTCCGGCGCACTCCACGCGGTGCACGGTGACCACTCCCCCGCGGACGGCGAAGCCGGTCACCTCGTCGGGCGGTACGGGCGTACAGCAGCCGGCCATGCGTACGGACGCGCTGGGCGGGTCGGCGACGGCACTGGCGGGGCGGGTGACCTGCGCCTCGGCGGGGCGGGCCGGGGCCTCGACGGACGGCCTGGGGCCCGTGGCGGAGGTTCTGGACGCCTCCTCGTCGCCGGGTGCCGGGTGCGTGGCCATCCAGCGCTGGATGGCGATCCGCGCGGCGGCCGTGTGGGCGTGCTCCAGCCACTCCCTGGACGGCTCGGAGGCGGGATCCTGGCCCATGAGGAGCTGAACGGTGTCGCCGTCCTTCAGGACCGTACTCAGCGTCGCCAGGCGGCCGTTGACGCGGGCGCCGATGCAGGCGTGCGCGTCCTCGCCGTACTGCGCGTACGCCGCGTCGACACAACTGGCGCCCTCCGGAAGGCCCAACGAGCCCCCGTCGGCGCGGAAGACGGTGATCTCGCGGTCCTGGGCGAGGTCTTCGCGGAGCGTCGACCAGAACGTGTCCGGGTCCGGGGCGCCCTGCTGCCAGTCGAGCAGCCGGGAGAGCCACCCGGGGCGGGTGGGGTCGGCGCGCTCGCCGTCGAAGGGGCCCCCGCCGCCGTCCGGCTGATCATCCGACGGCGCAGCGTAGGGATTGCCGAGCGCGATGACTCCGGCCTCGGCGACCTTGTGCATCTGGTGTGTGCGGATGAGGACTTCGGCGACCTGGCCGTCACCGCGGGTGACGGCCGTGTGCAGCGACTGGTACAGGTTGAACTTGGGGACGGCGATGAAGTCCTTGAACTCCGACACCACCGGGGTGAGACAGGTGTGCAGTTCGCCGAGGACGCCGTAGCAGTCGGCGTCCTCGTTGACGAGCACCAGCAGACGTCCGAAGTCGGCGCCGCGCATCGGGCCGCGCTTGCGCGACACCCGGTGCACGGAGACGAAGTGCCGTGGCCTTATGAGGACTTCGGCCTGGATCCCGGCATCGCGCAGCACCACGCGTACCTCTTCCGCGATCTCCGCGAGGGGGTCGCCGTCGCGGCTCGCGTTCTCGGAGATGAGCTCCCGGGTGTGCGCGTACTCCTCGGGGTGCAGGATCGCGAAGACGAGGTCTTCCAGTTCGGTCTTGAGTGCCTGCACACCGAGGCGCTCGGCGAGCGGGATCAGCACGTCCCGGGTCACTTTGGCGATCCGCGCCTGTTTCTCGGGGCGCATGACGCCGAGGGTCCGCATGTTGTGCAGGCGGTCCGCGAGCTTGATCGACATCACCCGGACGTCGTTGCCCGTCGCGACGAGCATCTTGCGGAAGGTCTCCGGTTCGGCGGCGGCGCCGTAGTCGACCTTCTCCAACTTGGTGACGCCGTCGACCAGATAGCAGACCTCGTCGCCGAACTGCTCCCGTACCTGATCGAGCGTCACCTCCGTGTCCTCGACGGTGTCGTGGAGCAGAGATGCGGTCAACGTCGTTGTCTCGGCGCCGAGTTCGGCGAGGATCAGCGTCACGGCGAGCGGGTGCGTGATGTACGGCTCGCCGCTCTTGCGCATCTGGCCGCGGTGCGAGGACTCCGCGAGCACGTACGCCCGGCGCAGGGGCTCGAGCTTGGCGTCGGGGTGGTGGGCACGGTGGGCGTCGGCCACATGCCCGATCGCGTCCGGCAGCCGGTCGCGGGTCGCGGGTCCGAGCAGTGCGGCCCGTCCCAGCCGGCGCAGGTCGATCCGGGGACGCGACTTCCTACGGTACGCCGGGGGCACCGCCGGCTCCAGCGGCGCCGAGCGCTGGGGGGCGGGCGTTGCAGGGCCTGGCGTCGCGGGATTCGTCGCCTCCGCACTCATGGGCACCTCCGGCTGCGTAAGACCGGCGGACGGGTGCCCCATGGCGTACTCGGCTCAGGGGATGGTGTCGATCCCCCGTCCGGGCCGGTGCTTGATGCTACCGACCCCACCACGCCCGGCTGACCGCCTCTCGCCGAGCGTGAAACGGATCACCCATTCGAGCGAAGGTTTTGGGGTTTACAGTTTCGAACTCCTGGAACGGACGGCATGGACGTACGACGTCCGACCAGTGACGCCGAACAGCATCGAACCTGTACGGCCGCCGTCGAACCGCTGCGGCCGATCCCGTATTCGTGCAGCCGGCCCCGTGTCCGTGCAGCCGTGTATTCGCGTGCCGTCGGACCGGCGCAGGCGTACGACTTCGCGGCCGGTGTGCGGAGAGGGAGCGTGTCGGCAGTGAGGCCGAGCGCGCCGGCCCCGCTGCGCGGCTCAGCGCAGGGTGCCGTCCAGCCACTCCGCGTCGATCTCGCCCTCGGCGACGATCACCGCGGGGCCCGTCATCTCGATCTCGCCGTCCGCGCGCTCGGTGATCACCAGGCGTCCGCCGGGCACGTCGACGGTGTACGTCGCCGGGGTGCCGGTCACGGCGGGGTCGGCGTTGTCGCGGCGGGCCGCGGCGACGGCCACGGCGCACGCGCCCGTGCCGCAGGAGCGGGTCTCGCCGGAGCCGCGCTCATGGACCCGCAGGGCGACATGGCGTGGCCCGCGGTCGACCACGAACTCGACGTTGACCCCGTCCGGGTACGCCGACTCCGGGGTGAACGGCGGCGGCGTGAACAGGTTCCCGGCGTGCGCGAGGTCGTCCACGAAGGCGACGGCGTGCGGGTTGCCCATGTTCACGTTGCGCGCGGGCCAGCTGCGCTCGCCGACGCTCACCGTGACCTCCCCCTCGGGGAGGAGCGCCTTGCCCATGCCGACGGTGACATCTCCGTCCTTGGCGATGTGCACGGGCTTCACGCCCCCGCGCGTGGCGATCGCGCTGTCACCTTCGGCCACATAACCGGCGCGGTGGAGGTAGCGGGCGAACACACGCACTCCGTTGCCGCACATCTCGGCGACCGAGCCGTCGCCGTTGCGGTAGTCCATGAACCACTCCGCCTCGGCCGCCATCCCCTTGGCCTCGGGGTGCTCGGCGGACCGCACGACGTGCAGCAGCCCGTCGCCGCCGATGCCCGCGCGGCGGTCGCACAGGGCGGCGACAGCGGCGGGAGGAAGGTCGATGACGTTCTCCGGGTCCGGGATGATCACGAAGTCGTTCTCGGTCCCGTGCCCCTTGAGGAAGGCGATCCGCGTGCTCATTCCTCGATCGTACGGGGTCGGTACGACAGTCCGGCCGGCGCGGGGCGGGGCAGCGCGACACTCCGGTCAGCGCCGGCCCAGGTGGCACGGCACTCCCGTCCACGCCGGGCCGAGGAGCTACGACGCCCGTCCCGGCCGCACCCGGACGAGGTCGCTGGGACACAAGCGTCAGCGTCGGACGGCGTCGGCACGACACCCTCGTCCGCACCGGCACCAGGCACAGGCGGCTACGGCCGTCCCGTCAGCGCCGGGCCCAGTCGGCTACGACCCCCCACTCGTCCACACCTGGCGGTGTCGGTTCGTCACGCCCGTCCGTGCCGGGCGAGGGACCCGGACCGGGCCCATGTCCTGGTGGACACCGGCCCGTGGGGTCAGCGCAGTCGGGCCACGCGCCACACGGCGAGCACGGCGACCGCGGCGACGACCACGACGTACGCGATCACCACCCGCCAGTCGGCGCGTCGTCCGGAGCCGCGCGGCGGAAGGCCGGGCAGGGCGTAGCCGACCCGGCGGGCGGCCATCATGCCCCAGCCGGCCGCGCACAGGCAGATCAGCAGCCCGAGCATGGCGACCACGGCACCGCCGTCACCGAACTCGAAGGCGAGCGGGAAGGCGAACATCAGAGAGCCCGTCGCGGCCAGCGCGATGATGGGCGCGAGCTGCCAGATGCGCAGCAGACGCTGCGGGCGCAGCTCGACCTCGACCTCCGGCTCCGGGGACATCGCACCGGGCTCGGGGCCGTCGGCGATCACCCCTCCGGGGGTGTCCTCGGGGCCGTCGGAGCTCAGACGCTCTCCGCCCAGCTCCGGCTCGACGCCGGGATCGGCGTCCGGATCGATGCTCAGACGAACTCCGTCCGGATCAGCACCGTACTCAGTGCCTCGTGCAGTGTCGCGAGGGCCGGCCTCCATCGCCACGCGCCCTCCCAACTCGGACTTCACTGGTCGATCGAAGCTTGATGATGGCACGGCACCGGAGGCCCGGATGGCGGCCGGAGCGTCCCGATGCCATGACGTGATCAGGCTGTGACCGGTCGTTCGACCAACGCCAGTGCGAGTTCCGGAAGTTCTGTGAGATCCGCCGCAGCCCCACTGAGCCAATGCACCCTGGGGTCGCGCCGGAACCATGAATCCTGACGGCGCGCGAAGCGCTTGGTGGCGCGAACGGTCTCGGCGCGGGCCTCGTCCTCGGTGCACTCCCCGGCGAGCGCCGCGAGGACCTGCTGATACCCGAGCGCGCGTGACGCCGTGCGCCCCGCGCGCAGGCCGTGCGCCTCCAGAGTGCGGACTTCGTCCACGAGCCCGGCCTCCCACATCCGGTCCACCCGGCGCGCGATGCGCTCGTCGAGCTCGGGGCGCGCCACGTCGACACCGATCTGGAGGGTGTCGTACACGGACTCGTGGCCGGGCAGATTGGCGGTGAACGGCTTGCCGGTGATCTCGATGACTTCGAGGGCGCGGACGATACGGCGGCCGTTGCTGGGCAGGATCGCCTGGGCGGCCCCGGGGTCGGCCATGGCGAGCCGCGCGTGCAGGGCCCCGGAACCGCGCAGGGTCAGCTCCTCCTCCAGGCGGGCGCGCACCTCGGGGTCGGTGCCGGGGAACTCCATCTTGTCGACGGCCCCGCGGACGTAGAGTCCGGAGCCGCCCACCAGGACCGGCCAGCGCCCCTCGGCGAGCAGCGCGTCGATGCGGGCGCGGGCGAGCCGCTGGTACTCGGCGACGCTCGCGGTGACCGTCACGTCCCAGACGTCCAGGAGGTGGTGCGGGACGCCGCCGCGCTCGTCGGGCGTCAGCTTGGCGGTGCCGATGTCCATCCCTCGGTACAACTGCATGGAGTCGGCGTTGACCACCTCGCCTCCGAGGTGCCTGGCGAGGAAAACGCCCAGATCGGACTTTCCTGCCGCGGTCGGTCCGACGACGGCGATGACCCGGGGGGTGGGGGGTGCGCTACTCACGGCCCCAGTCTCGCAAACCCGGGGACCTCTTCTCCAACGAGCTACGTGACGCCAGGGGTCCGGGTTCGTTCCCCCTTGCGAGGTTCCAGCCGCCGGTTTCGAGAACCGGTGACCCGGATGACGCAATGGGACGCACCGGGCAACGCGGAATGTCGCCCCCACGAGAACGTATGGAGCGGATATGGGCGTTTTTGAACGACTTCTCCGGAGGTCAAGGGCTACGGAGAAGGCACCGACCGCCGAGGTGCGGGCCGCCGCGCAGCCGGTCGCCGCCGAGGCGGAGATGACGACGGAGGCGGAGGTGACGACGGAGGCGAAGGGTTCGTCCGAGACGAAGGACTCGCCCGTGAACGAGGGCGAGGCGACGGCGGGGACCGCCGGGGCCGTCACCACCGAGGACGTCGACATCCCCAAGCAGCAGACCGCCGAACAGGCCGCCGACAACGAGGCCGGCAAGGGCTCCCCCACGTAACCGCCCCGCGAGGGAAGGCGAACCATGGGTCTGATGGACAATCTGAAAGCCAGGCTGGAGCCCGCCGAGGACAAGGTCTCCGGGCTCGCGCAGCAGCACGGGCACAAGGTCACTCACGGCCTCGACAAGGCCGCGAAGGTGGTCGACGAGAAGACCGGGCACAAGTACAGCGACAAGATCCAGACGGGCACGGGCAAGGCGAAGGACGCCATGGACCGCCTCGCGCACAAGGACGGCGGCGGAGCCGCGAGCCCGCCGGACATCCCGGCCCCGCCTCGGACGTCCTGAACAACCCGCACATCGGCGCACGGCCGCGAAGCGCTCAGGCTGCTTCCGGCCGTCCCCGTGTCGGGCCGCCGTGCCTGACCGCAGGTCCGAGCCGGTACACGGCTGACGCCTCATCCGGGCGGTTACGGCCGACGAATCGTCCGAGCCGCCATGCTCGTGCTCCGGTTCCTACGACCAGGCCGCCACCAGGTATCCCACCCCGTACGGAGCGTCGTCGTAGAGCAGGGCGCCGCCGAGCCCCGCGCCCTCGGCCGCGCCCGCGAGGACCTGCCAGGGGGCGCGCCCCGCGACCTTCAGCTCGTACGCCAGCGAGGTGTCCAGCGACTTGAGGGCAGCGACGTCCGCCGCCCCGAGCGCCCGCGCCACCTCCGCGTCGAAGCCCGCCGCACGCTCGTCGAGATAGCCCGGCGCCTTGAGCGTCCTGCACGCGCTGGCGTCACCCATCACCAGCACGGCCACCCGCCCGGCCCGCCCGCCGATGTGTTCCCCCGCCCGGACGCACCGCTCGGCCTCCAGGGGTTCTCCGACTCCGAGCCCCTCCACCGGGGCGTCGGACCAGCCGGTGCGCTCCAGCAGCCAGGCGGCGACGGCGAGGGAGGGCGGCAGCTCGCGCTCCGAGGCATCGGGGCTCGCCCCTGCCGCGTCGGGGTTCAGGCTCGCCCCGCCGGGGTTCAGGCTCGCCCCGCCGGGGTTCAAGCGCGCCGCGGCCGGGCGGCCGAGGCATACGCCGAGGTCGACCCCGAAGCCGCTGAAGGAACCGCGCGTGCCCTCGGGATACGGTCCGCGACCGCTCTCGTCGGCGGGGCCGACGACCACCAGCAGGTCGGGACGGGAGGCGGCGAGCACGCCCAGCGCGTCCGTGCAGGCCGCGCGCGCGGCGTCCAGTTCGGGTGCCGCTCCGGCGGCGACGTCGGGGACGAGCAGCGGAGGGCAGGGGCAGACTGCGGCGGCTACAAGCATGAGCCGCAGCGTAACGCCGCACCCCGACGATCTGCCCTGGCCCCACTCCGTTTCTGTGGACGTGCGGGCGTGAACACGCCACCGCCCGCCCGACGGGCGTTCGGCGTCCCGCTGCCGTCCCGGTCCGTCAGTCGCAGCCGCAGCCGCTGCCCGCGGCGACCGGCAGCGGCTCCGGGGCGCCGATCTTCGGCAGGCCCAGCATGACGCCCGCCGGCTTGGCGGCTTCGGCGGCGTTGCGCTTCTCCCAGGCGTCCCCCGCGCGCGTGCGGCGCACGTCCAGGACGGCGCCCTCGGCGAGCAGGTGGTGCGGAGCGGCGTACGTGATCTCGACGGTGACCACGTCGCCGGGACGGACCTCTTCGTCGGGCTTCGTGAAGTGGACCAGCCGGTTGTCCGGGGCGCGGCCGGAGAGACGGTGGGTGGCGCCGTCCTTGCGGCCCTCGCCCTCGGCGACCATCAGCTCCAGGACGCGGCCGACCTGCTTCTTGTTCTCACCCCAGGAGATCTCCTCCTGGAGGGCGACGAGACGCTCGTAGCGCGCCTGGACGACCTCCTTGGGGATCTGCCCCTCCATGATGGCCGCCGGGGTCCCGGGGCGCTTGGAGTACTGGAACGTGAACGCCGCCGAGAAACGGGCCTCGCGGACCGCGTGGAGGGTCTGCTCGAAGTCCTCCTCCGTCTCGCCGGGGAATCCCACGATGATGTCGGTGGTGATCGCCGCGTGCGGGATGGCGGCCCGGACCTTCTCGATGATCCCGAGGAAGCGGTCCTGACGGTACGAGCGGCGCATCGCCTTCAGGACGACGTCCGATCCGGACTGCATCGGCATGTGCAGCTGCGGCATCACGTTCGGCGTCTCCGCCATGGCGGCGATGACGTCGTCGGTGAAGTCGCGCGGGTGCGGCGAGGTGAAGCGCACGCGCTCCAGGTCCTCGATCTTCCCGCAGGCGCGCAGCAGCTTGCTGAAGGCCTCGCGGTCGCCGATGTCGCTGCCGTACGCGTTGACGTTCTGGCCGAGCAGGGTGATCTCGGAGACGCCCTCGCCGACCAGTGCCTCGATCTCGGCCAGGATGTCGCCGGTCCTGCGGTCCTTCTCCTTGCCGCGCA
Organism: Streptomyces rhizosphaerihabitans; assembly: GCF_025399795.1. Classification (GTDB taxonomy): domain Bacteria; phylum Actinomycetota; class Actinomycetes; order Streptomycetales; family Streptomycetaceae; genus Streptomyces; species Streptomyces rhizosphaerihabitans. The sequence continues at coordinate 33,226 of NZ_JAODTZ010000052.1, forward strand.
GCGCCGGGACGATGCAGAAGGTGCAGGTGTTGTTGCAGCCGACGGAGATCGACACCCAGGCCGCGTACGCGCTCTCGCGGCGGGTCGGCAGCGTGGAGGGGAAGGCCTCCAGGGACTCGGCGATCTCGATCTGCGCCTCTTCCTGGACGCGGGCGCGCTCCAGGAGGACCGGCAGTTTGCCGATGTTGTGCGTGCCGAAGACTACGTCCACCCAGGGCGCCCTCTTGACGATGGTGTCGCGGTCCTTCTGGGCGAGGCAGCCGCCGACGGCGATCTGCATGCCGGGGCGCTTCGTCTTCATCGGGGCGAGGCGGCCGAGGTTGCCGTAGAGCTTGTTGTCGGCGTTCTCGCGTACGGCGCAGGTGTTGAAGACGACGACGTCCGCGTCGCCGTCCGAGCCCTCGGGCGCCCGCACGTAACCGGCGTCCTCGAGGAGCCCGGAGAGCCGTTCGGAGTCATGGACGTTCATCTGACACCCGTAGGTGCGCACTTCGTACGTCTTGGATTCCTGAACGTCCACTGCCTGACTCCGGTCGCCGCTGCTCATGTGACAAGGGTAGGCGGTACCGGGAGTACGTCCGGACGCCGGAGCCTTTGCACCCGTCCCCGGCTGCCCGTCACCCGTCACGCGACGTACGGCCTCCGGTACCCGGCGTGTGAGGTGAGGCTGATCACCCGCCCAGGCCGACGAACCGGTCCGCGACCGTCCTCGCGGCGGTTCCGAGCAGGATCGTGTAGTGGTTGGAGCCCTCGGTCAGCTCGGCGGGGAGGCTCCCGGACCGGCCGGTCCAGCGTTCGACGACGGACGCCTGCAGCATGGGCGGCTCCTGTCCGAGCAGTCCGAGCGGCGCGTGCAGCAGCAGGGCGGGGACGCGGAGCCCTGTGAGGTCGGCGGCGAACAGGTCGGCGGACGTCAGCAGATCGCGCCCGTCGTGCCGTACGGCCTCCTCGCGCGCCTTCGAACGCCGGGCTCCCCGGGGGCCGGTGACGTCGTAGCGCACGTAGGCCTCCATGTCCGCGTTCCAGTAGGGGCCGAGCGCCGGATGCGCGCGGAAGAAGTCGACGTAGGCCACGTCGGTCTCGTAGGTCCGACCGAGGCGGGCCAGCGCGGGGCCGAGGGTGTCGTCGAGGATCGCGTCGAGGTCGGCGCCGGGCGGCACGGGCAGCGGCAGACCGCCGTCGACGAGCAGCAGCCGGTCGAACAGCCCGGGCTGGCGCGCGGCCGCGCGCAGCGCGACGTACGCGCCCATCGAGTGCCCGGTCAGGGCGACCGGCCCGCCCGCGCCCAGGTCCTCCGCCAGGCGGCACAGATCCTTGGCATGCCGTTCGAGACCGTACGGGCCCGGGGTGCCGGCGCTGCCGCCGCGGCCCCGCAGGTCGGGTGCGAACAGGCTCCACTCTTCGGGGAGTCGAGCGGCCATGGCACGAAAGGCCATCCCGGACCCGGTGATGCCGTGTGCCGCGAGAGCGATCCGCGGTCCCCTGCCGAACCGCAGGACACGGAGGGTTCCGCCCTCGACGGGCAGATCGAGTTCGTCCGGCTGGTTCATGCGCTCTCCTGGTCGTCGCTGGTAAGCGCCCCGACGGTGACGGCGGCCGTGCGGCTTCCCCGTCGGGGCGCCCCGGGGGGTCATGCGTCCGGTGCGCTCCATCCCTGCCGCCGCAGCACCTCCGACACGTCCGGTGCCCGGTAGTGCTCGCCCTTGAGAACCTTTCCGTCGGCCCTGCGGGTGATGTGCCCGTCGGGGCCCAGCTTCGTCATGTTGGCCCGGTGGATCTCGGCGATCACCGCGTCGAGGTCGATCCCGTGGACGAGGGCCGTGCCGTACGCCACGTACACGACGTCGGCGAGCTCGTGCGCCAGCCGGTCGAGCGGGCCGTCGACCGAGACCTCGGCGACCTCGGCCGCCTCCTCGGCCAGCAGCTCTCCGCGGTGTGCGGCGAGCTCCGGGGAGACCTCGGCCGGGGTGCCGCGGACGTCGAGGCCGAAGGCGAGATGGAACGCACGGACCAGGGAAGCCGGGGAAGGTGCCGGGGAGCCGGGAGATACCGGAGCGGTGGACGGCGGGACCCGCGACGGGGAGGACGGCTGCATTCGGCGAGCCTACCGATCCGCCGGAACCCCCTTGCGGGACCGGCCCTGGCCAGGACCGCCCGGGGCTGGCAGGATCGCGCGCATGTTCCAGGCACTCCCCCGTATCGGCCGGCGCCGCGCGCTGTTCGGCTCGGCGACCGCTCTCACGGTCGTCGGCCTGCTGCTGTGGTGGCTGCTGCCGCTGGGCGAGGAGTCCCCGAGCGGGACGATCATCTTCAGCACGGGCACCCGGACCGGGGTCTACCAGATGTACGGCAAGCTCCTCCAGGGCGCCATCGCCAAGGACCTGCCGGGCCTGGACGTCCAGCTGAAGAAGAGCGACGGATCGCAGCAGAACGTCCGGCGCGTGGCCACGGGCGAGGCCGACTACACCATCGCGGCGGCCGATGCCGTGGAGACGTACATCCTCCAGAACAAGCCGGGATCGGGCCGGCTGCGCGGTTGCTCGCGGCTCTACGACGACTATGTGCACCTGGTGGTCCCGCGCTCGTCGTCCGTACGGTCCGTGGCGGACCTGAAGGGCCGGAGGGTCGCCCTCGGGCCGAGCGGTTCCGGGGTGCGGCTGATCGCGAACCATGTGCTCGAGGCGGCGGGGCTGGACCCCGACACGGACATCGAGCCTCTCGACGACGGCATCGCGACCATGCCCGACCTGCTCAAGGAACACAAGATCGACGCCTTCTTCTGGTCGGGCGGCCTGCCGACGAACGCCGTGGTGGACCTCTCCAAGACCGACGACATCAGGCTGGTGCCGATCGGCAGCGACCTCGTCGAGAAGCTGCACGAGCAGGGCGGCGCCTCCCGTTACTACCGGTCCGCGGTGATGCCCGCCGACGCCTATCCCGAGGCACAGCGCGGCTCCCCCGTGCAGACCCTGGCCGTGGCCAACTACCTGATCACCCGTGAGGACGCGGACGCGAAGCTCACCGAGGAGCTCACCCGCACGGTGATCACCAGCCGCGACCGGATCGGCGGTGTGGTGCACGCGGCCCAGCTGGTGGACCTGCGCACTGCGATCTACACGGACCCGCTGCCCCTGCACGAGGGCGCGAGCCGCTACTACCGGTCGATCAAGCCGTAGCCGTACTCCGCGGCTCCGAAGCCGAGAGGCGCCACCGGGCTCCGAAGCCACAGCTCCACCGGCCGCCGACGCCTCGGTGCCACCGGTGGCCGAGGCCTGGGCGGGCCACCCGTTCCCGCACAGGCCGCCCCACGGTGCGACGCGCTCCCGCGTGATCCCTCAGGTCACCGGCCCCGACCTCGGTACCGTCACCGTCACCCGCAGGCCGTGCGGTTCGTGGCGGTCGTACGCGATGGAGCCGCCGCCCGCGGCGAGCAGGGCCCGCGAGATGGAGAGGCCGAGACCCGAGCCCTTGACGTTCTGGTGGACCGCGCTGCGCCAGAAGCGGTCGCCGATGCGGGCCAGGTCCTCGTCGCCGAGGCCGGGGCCGCCGTCGGTGACCACGACGGTCGAGGACTCCCCGTTCGAAGCGACCGTCACCTCGACGCCCTCCCCCTCGGGTGTGAACTTGACCGCGTTGTCGATCACGGCGTCCAGGGCGCTGGACAGCGTGACGGGGTCGGCCCACGCGGTGGTGGGCGGACAGTTCCCCGCCAGTCGCACGCCCCTGCTCTCGGCGACCGGCTGCCAGGACGCCACGCGCTCGGCGGCCAGCGCGCCGATGTCGGTGAGGCGCACATCGGCCTCGGCGTGCTCGGCGAGCGCCAGGTCGAGCAGGTCGTCGAGCACCTGGGTGAGACGCTTGCCCTCGGTGCGGACCGACGCGATCTCCTCGTTGTCCTCGGGGAGTTCGAGGGCGAGCAGCTCGATGCGCAGCAGCAACGCCGAGAGCGGGTTGCGCAGTTGGTGCGAGGCGTCGGCGACGAAGGCGCGCTGTTGCTCCAGCACGTCCTCGACGTTGTCCGCCATCTCGTTGAACGACCGGGCCAGGCGCTGGAGTTCGGGAGGTCCGCCGGCGGGCGCGACCCTGGACTTGAGGCGGCCGGTCGCGATGTCGTGGGTGGTGGCGTCGAGGACGCGCACGGGTTTGAGCACCCAGCCGGTGAGGCGCAGCGCGGCGCCGAGCGCCAGGAGCATCGCGGCGATCTCGCCCGCGCCGATGATCAGCCAGCCGTGCAGGGTCTTGGAACGCATCTGCCCGGTGGGCGAGTCGGTGACGACGACGGCGATGACGTCGCCGTCCCTGATGACGGGCGAGGCTACGACGAGACGGCGCTGCTGCCAGGGCCAGACCTGTTCGGGGTCGTGGCTGCGGCGGCTGACGAGCGCCTCGTTGAAGGCGTCGCGGGCCACACCCGCCTTGGGCAGGAGCCAGTTGTCCGGTGCGTTGGCCATGGGCTTGTCGTTGCGGTAGAAGACGCCGGCCCGGATGCCGTACACCTCGTAGTAGCGGGCGAGTTCGGTGCGCAGGGTCTCGCCTCGCTCGTCCGGGAAGCCCCCCTGGGAGCTGCTCGGGGGCTCGGTGACGTACTGGGCGAGGGCCCCGAAGCGTGCGGTGTCGTCGATGCGGTCGACGACCACGCGCTGCTGCTGAGCCGCCGCGACACTCACCGCGAGCGGGACACCGAGCGCGAGCAGCACGGCTGCCATCAGGACGATGAGCAGCGGGAGAAGACGTGTGCGCACCCGTGCCCGCTACGAAGCCGGGGCGACGAGCCGGTACCCGACGCCGCGTACGGTCTCGATCAGCGCCGGCATGCGCAGTTTGGAGCGCAACGACGCGACATGCACTTCCAGGGTGCGCCCGGTTCCTTCCCAGCTGGTGCGCCACACCTCGCTGATGATCTGCTCCCGGCGGAACACCACGCCGGGGCGCTGGGCGAGCAGCGCGAGCAGGTCGAACTCCTTGCGGGTCAGCTGGACCGCAGAACCGTCCACGGTGACCTGGCGGTTGGGGAGTTCGATGCGTACGGAGCCGAGCAGCAGCATGGTCTCGCCGGGGGCCGACGCGTCGTCGTGGGCGGTGCGCCTGCTGACTGCATGGATCCTGGCGAGCAGTTCCCCGGTGTCGTAGGGCTTCACCACATAGTCGTCGGCACCGAGGTTGAGGCCGTGGATGCGGGACCGTACGTCCGCGCGCGCGGTGACCATGATCACCGGCGTGGCGGTCCGCTTGCGGATCTTGCCGCAGACTTCGTAGCCGTCCTGGTCGGGCAGTCCCAGGTCGAGCAGGACGACACCGAAGCCGTCGCTCTCCGGGACGAGCGCCCGCAGGGCCTCCTCGCCGCTGCGTGCGTGCGTGACGTCGAAGCCGTGCCGTGCCAGCACCGCGGACAGGGCGGCGGCGACGTGATTGTCGTCCTCGACGAGGAGCAGTCTCATTCCGACCCCCTCCGGTTCATCGGTCGTACGATCTGTTTCATGAGCGCGGTACACGCGCGTGCACCATGGAAGTCACGCCGATGGACAAGGACGGCGTCAAGGGGCTTCGGGTTGCCCGGGGCTTCCGTTACCCAGCCGGTACGCACATCTGTACAGGCTGCTACGACACGTGTCCGATTGCTACCGGATCGTGATGCTCAAGTTCCCCTCAGATGTAATGACGCTGGTCATGCGGCGTTACTACTGTCCTCCGAAACCGAGGAGGACGGAGCCCAAAAGCGATGACCGAAGTATCGGCGGCCAAGGACGCCATGGCCGCGACCGACGAACTGGTCGTCCTGAAGAGCGTCAACAAGCACTTCGGCGCGTTGCACGTGCTCCAGGACATCGACCTGACGATCACCCGTGGCGAGGTCGTCGTGGTCATCGGGCCCTCCGGGTCCGGGAAGTCCACCCTGTGCCGCACCATCAACCGCCTGGAGACGATCGATTCGGGTGACATCCGGATCGACGGCAAGCCGCTGCCCCAGGAGGGCAAGGGGCTCGCCCGGCTGCGGGCCGATGTGGGCATGGTCTTCCAGTCCTTCAACCTCTTCGCACACAAGACCGTGCTCGAGAACGTGATGCTGGGGCAGATCAAGGTCCGCAAGACCGACAAGAAGGCGGCGGAGGAGAAGGCCCGCGGGCTGCTCGACCGCGTCGGCGTCGGCACGCAGGCGGACAAGTACCCGGCACAGTTGTCGGGCGGCCAGCAGCAACGCGTCGCCATCGCGCGGGCGTTGGCGATGGACCCCAAGGTCATGCTCTTCGACGAGCCGACCTCCGCGCTGGACCCCGAGATGATCAACGAGGTCCTCGAAGTCATGCAGCAGCTCGCCCGGGACGGCATGACGATGATCGTCGTCACCCATGAGATGGGCTTCGCTCGTTCGGCTGCCAACCGGGTCGTCTTCATGGCCGACGGCCGCATCGTCGAAGAGGCTGTGCCGGACCAGTTCTTCAGCAATCCGCGCAGCGACCGTGCCAAGGACTTCCTCTCGAAGATCCTGCACCACTGACGTCCCCGCGCGTGGGGACCCTGACATCCCCGCGCGCGGGGGACCACTCTCGTCACCCGCCCGCCGACGGAACGCACTTCGCCCTTACTCAAAGGATGTTCACCATGAAGCTCCGCAAGGCAGCCGCCGCCTCGGCCGCCGTACTCGCGCTCGCCGCGACCGCCACCGCGTGCGGTTCGAGCGACAAGAACGACAGCGGGTCCTCGCCCTCGGGCGGCGGCAAGATCAAGGTCGGCATCAAGTTCGACCAGCCCGGTCTCGGCCTGAAGCAGCCTGACGGTTCGTTCGCCGGTTTCGACGTGGACGTCGCGACCTACGTGGCCAAGCAGCTCGGATACAACCCCGACCAGATCGAGTTCGTCGAGACCAAGAGCGCCGACCGCGAGAACGCGCTCGCCCGCGGCGACGTGAAGTTCATCGCGGCCACCTACTCGATCACCGACGAGCGCAAGCAGAAGGTCGACTTCGCCGGCCCGTACCTGCTGGCGCACCAGGACCTGCTGGTCAAGACCGACTCGGACATCACCAAGGGCACGGACCTCAACGGCAAGAAGCTCTGCTCCGTGACCGGCTCCACCTCGGCGCAGAACGTCAAGGACTCCATCGCTCCGAAGGCCAACCTGCGCAAGTACAGCGGCTACTCGGAGTGCATCGCGGGCCTGCAGAGCGGCGCCGTGGACGCGGTGACCACCGACGACTCGATCCTCGCGGGCTTCGCCGCGCAGGACAAGTACAAGGGTCAGTTCAAGCTCGCCGGGCTCAAGCTGAGCAACGAGAACTACGGCGTCGGTATCAAGAAGGGCGACACCGAGCTGGAGAAGAAGATCAACGCCGCGCTGACGAAGATGGTGGCCGACGGCGCCTGGAAGACGGCGGTCGAGAAGAACTTCGGCCCGGCGAAGTACAAGTACGAGCCGGCCCCGAAGATCGGCGTGATCGTCAAGTGACGCAGGGGACGTGATCGTCGAGTAACGCAGGGGATCACCAGGTCACGCAGGGACCCTCGGGCAACGCAGGGATCCGCGGTTCCCGCGGGGCTGCGCAGGTGTGCCGTCGCCCACCGCGATCACGGCGGCGGCACACCGCGTCCACCCCGTCCGCCCATTACGCCACCACCCGGAAGCGCGGGAGATCGTGTTCGACTTTCTTCAAGGTTATGACGTCCTAGGGGCGTTCTGGATGACGGTGAAACTCACCGTCTTCTCCGCCCTCGGCTCCCTGGTCCTGGGCACCCTGCTGGCCGCGATGCGGGTCAGCCCGGTCCCGCTCATGCGCGGGTTCGGCACGGCCTACGTGAACATCGTCCGGAACATCCCCCTGACGGTCATCATCGTCTTCAGCTCGCTCGGTCTCGCGGACATCTTCGGTGTCACGCTCGGCGCGCCCGACAACTTCGATCTCCAGGGTTTCCGGCTCGCGGTGCTCAGTCTCGTCGGCTATCACGCGGCCTTCGTCTGCGAGGCGCTGCGCTCCGGCATCAACACCGTGCCGGTCGGGCAGGCCGAGGCGGCACGCGCGATCGGGCTGAGCTTCGGGCAGACCCTCCGGCTCGTCGTGCTGCCGCAGGCGTTCCGTTCCGTCATCGTCCCGCTGGCGAACGTGCTCATCGCGCTGACCAAGAACACGACCGTGGCCGCCGCCATCGGTGTGGCCGAGGCCGCCACCCTGATGAAGACGATGATCGAGAACGAGGCCCAGACGGTCCTCATCGCCGCGTTCTTCGCCTTCGGGTTCGTGGTCCTGACCCTCCCCACCGGCCTCATTCTCGGCTGGCTGGGCAAGCGACTGGCGGTGAAGCGATGACCTCCGTTCTCTACGACGCCCCCGGCCCCCGCGCCAAGCGTCGCAATGTGCTCCTCTCGGTGGTCTTCGTCGTCCTGCTCGCGCTGCTCCTGTGGTGGATCTGGCTGACGATGGACGACAAGGGCCAGCTGAAATGGGCCCTGTGGGAGCCGTTCACCACGGCGGACGCCTGGAGCACGTATCTGTGGCCGGGGCTTGTCGGCACGTTGAAGGCCGCCGCGCTCAGCATGGTGATCGCCCTTCCGCTGGGCGCCGTCCTCGGGATCGCGCGCCTGTCCGACCACCGCTGGGTGCGCGTTCCCGCGGGCGCCGTGGTCGAGTTCTTCCGGTCGATCCCGGTCCTGCTGCTGATGCTGTTCGCGAACGAGCTCTACGCCAAGTCCGCGAACATCGCGAGCGAGGACCGCCCGTTCTACGCGGTCGTCACCGGGCTGGTTCTCTACAACTCCTCGGTCCTCGCCGAGGTCGTACGGGCGGGCATCCTCGCGCTCCCCAAGGGACAGACCGAGGCCGCGTACGCGATCGGTCTGCGCAAGGGCCAGACGATGACCAGCATCCTGCTGCCGCAGTCGGTCACCGTGATGCTCCCGGCGATCGTCGGCCAGCTCGTCGTCATCGTGAAGGACACCGCGCTGGGCGGTGTGATGATCGGCTACGGGGAACTTCTCACCGCGCGCAGCACGCTCGCGGCCAACTACGCCAACGTCGTCCCGAGTTTCATCGTGGTCGCCGTCATCTTCATCGTGGTGAACTTCGCGATCACCAGCTTCGCCTCCTGGCTGGAGGGCCGGCTGCGCCGCGGCAAGAAGACGACCGGCGCGGTGCTCTCCGCGAACGACGCGACCATCGCCGGTACGGCGGCGACGGGGGCGGGTGGGGGCGGCGAATAGGCGCGCGGTCCGACGAATCGTCCGAAGAACAGTCGACCGGTGTGACCGGCGGGGCCAGTGGCATGATCGCCGCTGACCCCGTCACTTGACGCAAGCAGCGGCAATGGGTTGCATACGTTCTGTGATCGTGCACCCCGCTCCACCTGCCTGTTCCCGTACGTCCCTCAGGACACAGCTCCGGGCAGGGGGCACCGCGCCGTGGACCCGGTGATCATCGTCGGAGCAGGGCCCGTGGGGCTCACGCTCGCCCTTGCGCTGGCCCGCCAGGAGGTCCCCTCCGTGGTGCTCGACGAAGGGCCCGGCAAGGACGAACTGCGGCTCGCGCGGACCGTCGTGCTGCGCGAGGACACGGTCGCGCTCGTCGAGCGGCTGACAGGTCTCCCTCTGGACGACGCCGGCTTCCGTTGGGCCGGATGGCGGTCGATGCGGCGCAAGCAGGTGACGCGCGCGATCTCGTTCGGCGAGGAGAGCTCCGGGAGCGCGGAGAGCACGAACGGCGCCGCCGGTTCCCGGGCCGCCGAGACCACGTGGGGCGACGGTCCTCGGGGGGCCGTCGCCGCGCGCGGCACCGGCGTTGCCCGGGGCGCGGAAGGCCCGGCGGAGGGTGAGGAGTTCACCGCCCCGCTGCACATCGCCCAGCACGCGCTGACCGGCGCCCTGCGCGAGGCCATCATCCACGAGCGGCTCGTCAAGGTCGCCGTGCACAGCCGCCTCGACTCCGTCGAGCAGGACACCTCCGGCGTCACGGCACACACCCGGGGCCCCAACGGCACCTGGTGGCGCGGCAGTTACCTGGTCGGCTGCGACGGACCGCGCTCGACGGTGCGCAAGCTCCAGGACATCCGCTTCCCCGGGCGTACCGCCGTCGAGCGGCACGCCGTGGCGGCCCTGCGCACGGAACTTCCCTGGCCCGGCGAGGCGTTGCTGCACCGGATGACGCCGTGGCGGACCTCCGGCCCCTCCGCGGGCGAGGTGAGCGCGCGCCCGCTCGCCGAGGACGTGTGGCGTCTGGACTGGCTGCTGCCCCCGGGCAAGGACCTGGTCACGCCCGACCTGCTGGTGGCGCGGATCCGGGAGACCCTCGGAGCCTGGAGCGGAGGCACCACACCCGCGTACGAACTGCTCGACACCGGAGTCCACACCGTCCACCACCGGCTCGCCCGCCGATGGCGCGCCGGCCGGGTCTTCCTCGCCGGGGACGCGGCCCATCTGCTCGGTGCCCTCGGCACCCAGGGCCTGGACGAAGGGCTGCGGGACGCCGACAACCTCGCTTGGAAACTGGCCCTGGCCTGGCACCACGGCCCGCACAAAACACTCCTCGACAGCTACCAGGCGGAGCGGCGCGCCGTGGTCGCCGCCCGGCTGCGCGCCGCCGATCAGGCGCTGCCCCTGCTGCGGAGCGGCGGCGGCCTGCGTGCCTATGTCCCCGGGTCCGCGCGGGGTCACGACGCGTTGCTCACGGACGGCCACCTGGGTCGCGGCCCGCTGGGCGCGCCGGGGGCGTACGCCGACTCCCCGCTCACGCCTCCGCCTGTCGAGTCGCACGCCCCTGTCGACACCGAGCCCGGCGCACCGGTCGTCGATGTGCGGGTGACCGCGGAGGACGGCTCGTTCGTACCGCTGCGGGAGCGGCTCGGGCGCGGGGTCCTGCTCGTCGTGCTGATCGCTCCGGGTACGGGGGTGTGGGAGCGCAAGCACTGGGTTACGGCCGGCATCATGCCCCGGCTCGCCGCCGCCGTGACCGCGCTGCCGCACCCCGCCGAACTGCTCGTCGCGGAGGGTTACCCGGGTGCGGCGGCGCACACCGTGCTCCTGGTCCGCCCCGACGGACACCTGGTCACCGCGCTCGGCGGGGTCCGCCCGGCCGACCTGTACGAGGCGGCCGAGGCGACCCTCGGCGGACCGGCGCAGGCGCAGGCGGAGACCGCCGCGGAGGCGACGGCGGGCAGGCGCTGAACGGCCACGGGCGGGAGCTGAACGACGGCGGACGGAAGCTGAACGGCCACAGGGGCGAGTGGAACACTCGGTAACCGTCCGGCCTGGGGTTTCCCAGTTCCTGGGGTCTCCATGGTCCATATGGTGACGGTTAGTTGACCGGTCTGCGCCACCATGGTGTACTCCGGATCGTGACCGACACCTGTGTGCGCCTGTGGCGGAGGGTCCATATGGACCTCGTCCGCTATGCGGGCTGCGTGTGTCGTCCGTCCCTCTGACTTCGCATCCTCGTCATCCCGCGCGCCGCTCTCGTGCCACCGCGCGCTCCTCACGCGAACTCTCAGGACGGTCCGAGTGTCTGTGTCACCCTCTGTCTCGACGTCTGCCGCCGCTTCAGCCGATTCCGCTGTCTCCGCCGCACCGCGTACCCCCACCCAGGCCGACCTGCTCGCCTTCGTACGCCGTACGGCGGCCGATGCCGGGCTGATCGCCTCGCTCCCCCTCGACCCCGAGGGCCGCACCTGGGTGCGGCTCGAAGGCCCTGGCGGCAGCGAGGCCTGGCTCATCGGCTGGCCACCCGGCACCGGAACCGGCTGGCACGACCACGCCGAATCGGTGGGCGCCTTCCTCACCGCGTCGGGCGAACTCAAGGAGAACTCACTCGCCGCCCGGCTGCCCGCCGACGGCTGGAAGACCCTGGAACTCACCGAGGAGATCGACCGGCAGCGGAAGCTGCCCGCGGGAACCGGCCGCGGCTTCGGCCGTCATCACGTGCACGAGGTACTCAACGAGTCCACCGAGGCGCACGCGATCTCGGTCCACGCCTACTATCCGCCGCTCCCGCAGATCCGCCGCTACAGCCGTACGGGCCAGATCCTGCGTCTGGAGCACGTCGAGCGTCCGGAGGACTGGCAGTGAGCACCCGGCCGCCCGTGGGCATCGACGCGTTGCTGGAACAGGTCCGCGCGGGTCTGGACCGGGTGGAGGCCGAGGAGGTGTTCGAGGCCGTACGAAGTGGCGAAGCGCTCCTGGTCGACACCCGGTACGCCGCCCTGCGCGAACGCGACGGCCTGATCCCCGGCGCGCTCGTCGTCGAACGCAACGAACTGGAGTGGCGGCTCGACCCCACGGGCAGCCACCGCGCCCCGGAGGCCACGAGCCATGACCTGCGGATCGTGGTGTTCTGCAACGAGGGGTACGCCTCCAGCCTCGCCGCTGATTCCCTGCGCCGACTGGGACTGCACCGGGCCACCGATCTGGTCGGTGGCTTCCAGGCGTGGAAGAACGCCGGCCTTCCGGTGACGGCAGCCGGCACGGAGAGCTGACCACCGCTCACGCTCACGAAGGGCTCGCACTAACGAAGGACGGTCACCGGCTCGTGCACAGGTGACGTATCAAGCCGGCCCGTGCACAGGTGACCGAGCGAGCCGACTCGTACACCGGTGACCGAGCGAGCCGGCGGCGGTCTTGTGCCGGACGAACCGCCCCTCATGCCGAACCCCGCGGGATCGCTCACACCGAAGCCCGTGGGATCAGAACCCCTCGTCCCCGAGCCCCTCCGTGTCCTCGCCTTCTTCCTCCAACGCCTGGCGGACCACACGCAGGGCCATGCCCTGGGGGTAGCCCTTGCGGGCGAGCATGCCCGCAAGGCGCCTCAGTCGCTTGTCGCGGTCGAGTCCGCGTGTGGAGCGCAGCTTGCGGGCGACCAGTTCACGCGCGGTCGCCTCCTCCTGCTCGGAATCGAGCTGTCCGACGGCCTCGTCGATCAGTGTCGATTCCACGCCCTTGGTCCGCAGCTCCTGGACGAGCGCCCGTCGGGCCAGCCCCCGGCCGTGGTGGCGGGACTCGACCCAGGCGTCCGCGAAGGCGCTGTCGTTGATCAGCCCGACCTCCTCGAACCGTGACAGCACCTCGTCCGCCACCTCGTCCGGGATCTCGCGCTTGCGCAACGCGTCCGCCAGCTGCTTCCGGGTGCGCGGGGTCCCGGTGAGCAGGCGCAGACAGATCGCGCGCGCCCGCTCAGCCGGGTCCCCTGGGGACTCCCCCTTCTCGGCCCTCGACGAGGAGGAGGCGCCTCCGTCCTGCGGGTCGCCGGACGGCTCACCGAAACCGCCACGCCTTCGACGACCTCGTCCACCACGCGGTCCGCCCTCACCGCGTCCACCACGCCGGGAGGCCGCGTCCGGCGAACCGTGACCGCCCGGCAGGCCGTCACCCCACCGCACGTCACCGCCCGTCGAACCGCCACCGTCCGGACCACCGTCGTCCGGACCGACGCCGTGGAAACCGTCGGCTCTGTGGAGCCCGTCGTCGGTGCCGTACGGCTGACCGCCGTACCCCCCGGCACCGCCGTACGACCTGTCACCGTCTCCGGCCGGGCCGCCGTCTCCCCCGCCGTACTCCTGCCCCTGCCCCTCTGGGATGAGGGGGTAGGCGTACTCGGCCCAGTCGGTTCGTCGTGTCATGGACTAGCTCTTTGCCGCCGTGGCCCTGGCCTTGGTGGTCTTGGCGGCCGGAGCGGGCACCGTCTTCGCGGCGTCGTCCGGGGCAGCCGAGACCGCCGCGTCCGCGCCCGGCTCGGCGGTGGGCGCCACGGGCTTCACCCCGACGCCCAGCTTCTCCAGGATCTTCTTCTCGATCTCGTTGGCGAGATCGGGGTTGTCCTTCAGGAAGTTGCGCGCGTTCTCCTTGCCTTGGCCGAGCTGGTCGCCCTCGTACGTGTACCAGGCGCCGGCCTTGCGGACGAAGCCGTGCTCGACACCCATGTCGATCAGGCCGCCCTCGCGGCTGATGCCCTGCCCGTAGAGGATGTCGAACTCGGCCTGCTTGAAGGGCGGCGCGACCTTGTTCTTGACGACCTTGACGCGCGTGCGGTTGCCGACCGCGTCCGTGCCGTCCTTCAGCGTCTCGATGCGGCGGATGTCGAGTCGCACCGAGGCGTAGAACTTCAGCGCCCGGCCACCCGTGGTGGTCTCCGGGGAGCCGAACATCACGCCGATCTTCTCGCGGAGCTGGTTGATGAAGATCGCGGTGGTCTGGGACTGGCTCAGCGCGCCGGTGATCTTGCGGAGCGCCTGGCTCATCAGACGGGCCTGCAGACCCACGTGCGAGTCGCCCATCTCACCCTCGATCTCCGCGCGCGGCACCAGGGCGGCGACGGAGTCGATGACGATGAGGTCGAGGGCACCGGAGCGGACCAGCATGTCCACGATCTCCAGGGCCTGCTCGCCATTGTCCGGCTGCGACAGGATCAGGTTGTCGATGTCGACGCCGAGCTTCTTCGCGTACTCGGGGTCGAGGGCGTGCTCGGCGTCGATGAACGCCACCTGGCCGCCGGCCTTCTGCGCGTTCGCCACCGCGTGCAGGGTCAGGGTCGTCTTACCGGAGGACTCCGGGCCGTACACCTCCACCACTCGGCCGCGCGGCAGGCCGCCGACACCGAGGGCGACGTCGAGCGCGGTCGACCCGGTGGGGATGACCTCGATGGGCTCATTCGGCCGCTCGCCCAGGCGCATCACTGCACCCTTACCGAACTGCCGTTCAATCTGCGCGAGCGCGGCGTCGAGCGCCTTCTCGCGGTCGGTTCCTGCCATGGGTTCCACCCGGTTTGCTTGAGTCGATCGCTTCACGTCAAAGACGCTAACGCCTGCCACTGACAATGCGCCCCGACGCCCGTCCGGCCTGTGGATAACTCGGGCACATCTCCGTCGAAACCGTGCCGAATTCCCCGTCGAGAGCTCCGCCGGAACTTCCATGAGAATGGATGTTCGATTTTCGTGTCAAGCGCACCACGCGACACCTCCGAGACTACGTTCACGCTCCGACAACGCCCCGAAGATCCCACCGGGAGAGGCCCCGCACCCGCCTCGGCGCCTCTCCCGTACCCGGCACCTGCCCCGGGACCTGGGCTACTCTCCCGGGCGTACCGCCGGTGTCTTCGGCCGTACGACGACTCCACCCGGCCCGCACGGCAGGCTGTGGGCCATGCGAACGACGAGGTCCCGTCCCCTGATACCGCTGATACCGCCGAAGCCCTCGCTCCGGCCGGCCGAGCGGCTCTGCCGCGCGACGGGCGCCCTGCTCGTCCTCTCGGGCTGTCTGCATCTGCTGGTCTTCGCCGTCGACGGCGGCCCGTGGGACGGTCCCGTCTCCTGGCGCAAGCCCGTCACCTTCGGGCTTTCCTTCGGACTGACCCTGATCGCGATCACCTGGGTCACGTCGTACGTGCGGGTCGAGGCGAGGTGGCGCACCGCGCTGCTCGTCGTGTTCGCCGCGGACTGTGTGGTGGAGGTCGGCGGGATCACCCTCCAGGCATGGCGCCGGGTGCCCTCGCATCTCAACATGGAGACCGGCTTCGACACGGCTGTGTCCATGACGCTCGCAGTGGGTGGCGGGGTTCTGGTCGTGGTGCTGACCCTGTTCGCCGTCGCCTCGTTCCGGAGGCGGCCCACGGGCCCCCTCGGCATGCCGCTCGCCGTGCGCTCGGGGTTCGCGATCCTGCTCGTCGCACTGGCCTCGGGCGCCGCGATGATCGCGCGCGGGGTCGTCCTCACCCGGACCGGCCACCAGGAGGCCGCGTACCACTCGACGGCTCCGCTCAAGCCGCTGCACGGAGTGAGCCTGCACGCCGTCCTGGTGCTGCCCGCGCTGGCCTGGCTGCTGTCGCGCACCGACTGGAGCGAAACGGTCAGACAGCGGGTCGTACAGGGAGCGGTCGGCTGCTACGCGACGGCCGTCGTCGTCGCCGGTGTCCACGCCGCCCTCACCTGGTGAACGCGCGGCGGGCACCCGCTCACCGGCCGAACTGCCGCCGCACGCGCGCGAGGAGGCCGGCCGAGCTGCGCGTACGGTGCCCGTGCACCCGCGGGTCGTCCGTGACGTCGTAGCGCTTCACATACGCCCCCAGGAACGCCTGCAGGGTGGCGACGGCGGGGATGGCGATCAGCGCGCCGACGGCCCCGAGGAGCGCGGTGCCCGCGATGACGGACCCGAAGGCGACCGCGGGGTGGATGTCCACCGTCCTGGAGGTCAGTTTGGGCTGGAGCACATAGTTCTCGAACTGCTGGTAGACCACGACGAAGACGAGCACCCACAGCGCGTACCAGGGGTCGATCGTGAACGCGATCAGCATCGGCAGGGCGCCCGCGAGATAGGTACCGATGGTCGGGATGAACTGCGAGACCAGCCCCACCCACACGCCGAGCACGGGCGCGTAGGGCACGCCCAGCGCCTCCAGCAGGATGTAGTGCGCCACGCCCGAGATCAGCGCCATCAGACCACGTGAGTACAGATAGCCGCCGGTCTTGTCGACGGCTATCTCCCAGGCGCGCAGCACCTCGGCCTGCCGGGCCGGCGGCAGCACCGAGCACAGCGCGCGCCGCAGCCGCGGTCCGTCGGCGGCGAAGTAGAACGAGAACAGCGCGACCGTCAGCAGCTGGAAGAGGCCGCCCAGCACCTGCCCGGACACGTCCAGGACGCCGGTGGCGCTGTTCTGCACGTACTTCCGCAGCCAATCGGAGTGGAGCAGGCCTTCCTGGATGTCGACCCGCCTCAGGTCGGTGTGGAAGTGCGTGTTGACCCAGTTGATGACCGAGTCGAGGTAGTCGGGGAAGCCCTCGATCATCTTGATGATCTGGCCCGCGAGCATCGAGCCGAGCAGGGTGACGAACCCGGCGATCATGATCAACGAGCCCAGGAAGACAAGGAAGGCGGCCAGCCCTCTGCGCACACCCCGTGATGCCATCCAGCTGACCGCGGGTTCTATCGCGAGCGCCAGGAAGAACGAGATCAGGATGTTGATCAGCAGGCCGGTGAGCTGGTGGAACGCCCAACTGCCCAGCTGGAACACGGCTATGAGCGTGAGGGCGAGCACCATGGCACGCGGCAGCCAGCGCGGCATGCGCGCGCCCTGCCCGGCGGCGTCCCCGCCCGGTGGGGCGGGTGGCGTCGTGCCGAACGGTGATGCCTGCTGATCGACCTGCGTGTTCTCGTCTGTCGGGGCCACCCGGCAAGTCTGGCCCACGCCACCGACACCGGGTCCACGTGCCCCCGGACTTCTGTCCCCGTCAGTGGTTTTCGTACGGAACGTCCATGGTCGCGCACACCACGCGCCACACGTCCTTGGCCTCCCAGCCCGCGTTCAGCGCCTCGTGGACGGTGCGCCCGCCCAGTTCCGTCATCACATGATCGCGCGCGAACGTCTCGGCGTACCCCGCGCCGAAGTGATCAGCCATTCGCTGCCAGAAGACCGTCAACCGCATGACCCCAGTATCCCGCCCCTGAGAGTGGGCCCGAGCCGGGACCGCGTGCCGAGACCGCTTTCCGTCCTACGGTCTGACCCATGGCCGAAACCGGAGCATCTCCACTCCCCCAGACGCCCCCCGCGTACTCCCCACTCGCGCGCGCCGAGCACTTCGTCTGGCTCACCGCGCGCGTACTGGAACAGCGCCGCTTCGCCTACCACTTCCTGGGCGGCGGCGCCGACGCGGTGGAGACCGCGCTGGCCGCCTACCGCAACGACGACGAGGGGTACGGTCACGCGCTCGAACCGGATCTGCGCGGCCCCGTCAGCCAGCCGCTGCACACCGGGCACGCGCTGCGTGTGCTCGACTCGATCGGCCGCTGTGGCGGACAGCGCGTGGAGCGGGTGTGCCGCTATCTGACCTCCGTGTCGGCTGCGGACGGCGCCCTGCCCGCCATCCGTCCCAGCCAGCGCGGGTATCCGACGGCCCCGTTCGTGCCGATCGTCGACGACCCGCCGAGCGAACTCCTCGCCACCGGCCCGGTGGTCGGCCTGCTGCACCGCAACGCGGTGTGGAACGCCTGGCTGTTCCGGGCCACCGACTTCTGCTGGCAGGCGGTCGAGTCCCTGGAGAAGTCCCATCCGTACGAGGTGGAGGCGGCGGTCGCCTTCCTGGACTCCGCGGCCGACCGCCCGCGGGCGGAGGCGAGCGCCGACCGGCTGGGCCGCCTCGTCCGTGAGCAGCGGCTCGCCGCGCTGGACCCCGACCGCCTGGAGGCGTACCCCGTCCCGCCGGGTTACGCGCCGGGGGAGCGCCACTTCCCCCACGACTACGCGCGGACCCCGGACTCGCTCGCGCGCGCGTGGTTCACCGACGAGGAGATGACGCGCTCGCTGGACCACCTCGCGCACGAGCAGCGGGAGGACGGCGGCTGGCCGATCCGATGGCGTCAGTGGGCACCGGGCACCGCCCTGGAGTGCCGTCCCATGGTGACGATCGAGGCGCTGCGTACGCTGCGGGCGTACGGCCGGTCCATCAACTGAGGCGACCGCCGACCCTGGCGCCTGGACGCCAGACCGGCGTGTCCGGGGGGCCTGTCGGGTGGCTTGCCGGTGTGTCCGGGTGTCGGCCCCGCGTGCCGGGGTGTCAGCCCGTCATCGCGCGGACCCCGGCCGTCACCACCACGGCCGCGGCGACCACCAACAGGAACGGGGCACGCAGGATCAGTGCGACGGCCGCCGCGGCGAGCCCGGCGGCCTTCGCGTCGACGACGAGGACGCGCCCGTCGGCGAAGGTCTGCTGGGCCGTGAGGGCGGCGAGGAGCGCGACGGGCAGCAGAGCGGCGAGGCGCTGCACGAGCGGCCGCTCCAGTACGCCCGCGGGGATCAGCAGGCCGATGAGTTTGAGGGCGTAGCAGCCGACGGCGGTGGCGCCGATGGCGATCCAGATGTTCAACGGTCTTCCCCTGACACGTCGTTCTGCGCGTCGGCCGGTGTCTCGTTCACCGCACCGGCCGGTGCCTCGTTCGCCACTCCAACAAAGACGTCGTCGGCGGTCTTCGTGCCGCGGCGCCCTGTCACGTAGAGCACGGCGGGGGCGGCCAGGGCGGCCACCAGCACGGGAACGCCGGCGGGCAGCACGGGCAGCAGACCGAGCCCCAGAAGGACGGCGATTCCCGCGACCGCACGTTCCGTGGTGGTCTTCAGCATCGGTGCGAGCAGAGCCAGGAACACGGCGGGCCCGGCCGCGTCCAGGCCCCACGCGTCGGTGTCGCCGATGGCCTCGGCCCCGGCCGCGCCGAGCAGGGTGGTGAGGTTCCACAACAGGTAGAGGGACAGGCCGGTGACGGTGAAGCCGATCCGGACGCTGCGTCGGGTGGGCTGGGAGAGCGCGACGGCCGTGGTCTCGTCGATCACCCACTGCGCGGCGAACGGGCGCACCGCGCGCGGGAGGGCGAGGAGCTGGGACAGACGCAGCCCGTAGAAGGCGTTGCGGACCCCGAGGAAGAACGCGCCCGCGGCCGCGGTGAGCGGGTTGCCCCCGGCCGCGAGGGCGCCCACGAGCGCGAACTGCGACGCCCCGGTGAACACCAGGAGGCTGAGGGCGCAGGTCTGGAGCAGGGTGAGCCCGCTGCCTGCCGAGGTCACCCCGAAGGCGAAACCGGACAGTCCGACGGCGACCCCGACTCCAAGGGCGTCGCGGACGACGGCGGCGTCGGGTTTTCCGCCTTCTTCACTGCGTATGTCTGCGAGAGCTGTCTGTTGTGCCACGCACCGGACGGTACGAGGAGTCCCCCCTCGGCGTCTTGTACGTTCTTGCGCTCCCGCTGGTAGGCGCCCGGAGGGACGCCCACGATCCGGCCGAAATGGCGGTTGAGGTGCGGCTGGTCGGTGAAGCCGACGGCGACGGCCACCTCGGCGGGCGCGGAACCGGCGTCCAGAAGGTGGCGTGCCCGGCGTACCCGCGCGTCGGTCAGCCAGGTGTGGGGTGGCATGCCGTAGGCGTCCCGGAACGCGCGCAGCAGCGCGAACGAGCTGGTGCCGAGGTCGACGGCGAGCCGCTCAAGGGTCGGTGGCTCGGCCATCCGCTCCTCCAGTACGCCACGCGCGCGTGCGGCGAGCCTGGCGCCCGCGGTGCGCACGGCCCGCTGCGGCAGCGGCCCTCCGTTCAACCGCAGCAGCCGGGTCACGGCCACCCGCAGCAGGGTGTCGGCGGCCAGTGCGTTGCCCTCCTCCGCGGCCCTGAGCACCTGGTTGACCAGGCCCGCCGCGTAGGGGTCGTCCAGTACCGGACGGGTGAATCCGGGGGTGCCGCGAAGGGTGGTGGTCTCGGCGGCGATCTCGGCCACCATGTCCGGCGAGGGGTACACGGCGCCGTACCTCCAGCCTTCGGGAACGCCCGCGCGCCCGGTGTGCGGAGTGTCGGGGTTGACGAGTGCCAGGGAGCCGGGACCCGCGTACTGGTCGACGCCGCCGTGGTGGAAGACCTCGACGCCCTCGGTGACGGCGGCGATGACGAAGTTCTCGTGGGTGTGCCGAACGAAGATCTTCTCGACGTAGCGGGCCCGCAGCAGATCGACACCGGGCAGCTCCGCGTACTGCCAGTGCCGTGCCCGCTCCTGCCCCGAACCTGCCACGTCCTCATTCTCCGCCACCGCTCCAGGACCCACCTCCGACGCCCGCCCCGCACCGTCCCACCCCGCCGCCCTGCCTCCCTGTCCGGCTCTGCTCCGCACGGCCTCCGCACGCCTCGGCGGAGCCGCGTGGCCCTGCCCGACTTCGCACAGCCCTGCGCGGCTCCGCACAGCCCTGCACAGCCCTGCGCGGCTCCGCCGAGGCTTTCTCGCAGGTCAGAGTGATTGTCAGTGGGCGGGTGCAGGATGGACGCATGGTCAGCTCCGCACACCGAGCCCTCGACGGCTTCTCCCCCGCGACCCGCGGCTGGTTCACGGGGGCCTTTCCCGCGCCCACCGCGGCCCAGGCCGGGGCATGGGCGGCCATCGGTGCGGGCTCGGACGTGCTGGTCGTAGCCCCCACCGGTTCCGGCAAGACACTGGCCGCGTTCCTCGCCGCGCTCGACCAGCTGGCCTCGGCACCACCGCCGGCGGACCCGAGGAAGCGCTGCCGGGTTCTGTACGTGTCACCGCTCAAGGCGCTCGCGGTCGACGTGGAGCGGAATCTGCGCAGCCCGTTGACCGGCATCCGGCAGGAGTCCGTGCGGCTCGGGCTGCCGGAGCCGGAGGTGAAGGTGGGCATCCGCTCCGGCGACACCCCGCCCGCCGAGCGCCGGGCGCTGGCCACCCGCCCGCCGGACATCCTGATCACGACCCCCGAGTCGCTGTTCCTGATGCTGACCTCGGCCACGCGCGACGCGCTGACGGGTATCGAGACGGTGATCCTGGACGAGGTGCACGCGGTCGCGGGCACCAAGCGCGGCGCCCATCTCGCGCTCACCCTGGAGCGCCTCGACGAGCTGCTGCCGAAGCCCGCCCGGCGTATCGGGCTCTCCGCGACGGTGCGTCCCGTGGACGAGGTGGCGCGCTATCTCTCGCCGCAGCGCAAGGTGGAGATCGTCCAGCCGCCGTCCGGCAAGGAGTTCGACCTCTCCGTGGTCGTCCCGGTGGAGGATCTGGGCGAGCTGGGCGGATCCCCGGCCGCCGACGGGAAGGAGGGCGCGGAGAAGCCCTCCATCTGGCCGCACGTCGAGGAGCGGATCGCCGACCTCGTCCAGTCCCACCGCTCGACGATCGTGTTCGCCAACTCGCGTCGCCTGGCGGAGCGTCTGTGCAACCGGCTGAACGAGATCGCGTACGAGAGGGCGACCGGCGAACCCCTGGAGGAGGCGCATGCGCCGGCCGAACTGATGGGCGGCTCGGGCGCGGCTCAGGGGGCGCCGCCGGTGATCGCGCGTGCCCACCACGGTTCCGTCTCCAAGGAGCAGCGGGCGCAAGTCGAGGAAGACCTGAAGGCGGGCCGTCTCCCCGCCGTGGTCGCCACCTCCAGCCTCGAACTGGGCATCGACATGGGCGCGGTCGACCTCGTCATCCAGGTCGAGTCACCGCCGTCCGTGGCGTCGGGACTCCAGCGCGTGGGCCGCGCCGGTCACCAGGTCGGAGCGGTCTCCACCGGTGTCGTCTTCCCGAAGTACCGGGGTGACCTGGTGCAGGCGGCCGTGGTCACCGAGCGGATGCGCACCGGCTCCATCGAGTCCCTGCGGGTTCCCGCCAATCCGCTGGACGTGCTGGCCCAGCAGCTCGTCGCCATGACCGCGCTCGACACCTGGCAGGTCGACGACCTGCTCACCACGGTCCGCCGGGCGGCCCCCTTCGCCTCGCTCCCGGAGTCGGCGTTCACCGCCGTGCTCGACATGCTCGCCGGCCGCTATCCGTCGGACGCCTTCGCTGAGCTGAGGCCCCGCGTGGTGTGGGACCGCGTCGCGGGTACGGTGACCGGTCGCCCCGGCGCCCAGCGTCTCGCCGTCACCTCCGGGGGCACGATCCCCGACCGCGGGCTCTTCGGGGTCTTCCTCGCGGGAGCCGACCCCAAGAAGGGCGGCGGCCGGGTCGGCGAGCTCGACGAGGAGATGGTCTACGAGTCCCGGGTGGGCGATGTCTTCACCCTCGGCACCAGCTCCTGGCGCATCGAGGACATCACCCGGGACCGGGTCCTGGTCTCCCCGGCACCCGGCGTCCCCGGCAGACTGCCCTTCTGGAAGGGCGACCAGCTCGGGCGTCCGCTCGAACTGGGCCGCGCGGTGGGCGCGTTCCTCCGCGAGGTCGGCTCGCTCCCCGAGGACGACGCCCGACTGCGCCTGCTCGCCGCGGGCCTGGACGCCTGGGCCGCCGACAACGTACTCGCGTACCTGAAAGAACAACGCGAGGCGTGCGGCCACATCCCGGACGACCGCACGATCGTCGTCGAGCGCTTCCGCGACGAGCTGGGCGACTGGCGTGTCGTCGTGCATTCACCCTTCGGCGCCCAGGTCCACGCCCCCTGGGCCCTCGCCCTGGGGGCCAAGCTCTCCGAGCGGTACGGCATGGACGTCCAGGTCATGCACGCCGACGACGGCATCGTGCTGCGGCTGCCCGACGCCGACCTGATGAGCCTGGACCTGCTCGACCAGGCGCCCACGAAAGCGGGCACGGAGTGGGACGCGGAGCAGGCGCCGGTCGGCGCGGCGGACGTCGCCTTCGACAAGGGCGAGGTCAACCAGATCGTCACGGACCAGGTCGGGAGTTCGGCCCTGTTCGCCGCCCGCTTCCGCGAGTGCGCCGCCCGCGCCCTGCTCCTGCCGCGCCGCAGCCCCGGCAAGCGCACCCCCCTGTGGCAGCAGCGGCAGCGCGCCGCCCAACTGCTCCAGGTGGCAAGCGAGTTCGGTTCGTTCCCGATCGTCCTGGAAGCCGTGCGCGAATGCCTCCAGGACGTCTTCGACGTCCCCGGCCTCACGGAACTGATGGGCGACATCGAGTCCCGCAAGGTGCGACTCGTCGAGGTCACCACACCCGAGCCCTCCCCCTTCGCCCGCTCCCTGCTCTTCGGATACGTCGCCCAGTTCCTGTACGAGGGCGACTCACCCCTCGCCGAGCGGCGGGCCGCCGCGCTGTCGCTGGACTCGCGTCTGCTGGCCGAGCTCCTGGGCCAGGCCGAACTGCGCGAACTCCTGGACGCCGACGTCCTGACCGAGCTGGAGCGCGAACTCCAGTGGCTCACCGAAGACCGCCGCATCAAGGACGTGGAGGGTGTCGCCGACCTGCTGCGTCTGCTGGGGCCGCTCACGGAGGCCGAGTTGGCCGAGCGGGGCGCCGAGCCGCAGTGGGCGAAGGAGCTGGCCGCCGCCCGCCGCGCCATCCAGGTCCGGATCGGCGGAGCCGACCACTGGGCGGCCATCGAGGACGCCGGCCGGCTGCGCGACGCGCTCGGCACGGCGTTGCCCGTCGGCGTACCGGAAGCCTTCACCGAACCGGTCAAGGATCCGCTCGGCGATCTCCTCGCCCGGTACGCGCGCACCCACGGGCCGTTCACCTCGACGACGGCCGCAGCCCGTTTCGGTCTCGGTACGGCCGTCACCGACGGCGCGCTGCACCGGCTCGCCGCGAGCGGCCGGGTTGTCCAGGGGGAGTTCCATCCGGCGGGCATCGGCCAGGAGTGGTGCGACGCGGCGGTGCTGCGCAGGCTGCGTCGCCGTTCGCTCGCGGCCCTGCGTCATGAACTCGAGCCGGTCCCGCCCGCCGCGCTCGCCCAGTTCCTGCCGCAGTGGCAGCACGTGGGCAGCGGTCACGGGCTGCGCGGCATCGACGGACTGGTGCGCGCCGTCGAACAGTTGCAGGGCGCGTCCGTGCCGGCGTCCGCGTTGGAGAAGCTCGTGCTGCCGTCCCGGGTCGCCGGGTACACGCCCGCGCTGCTCGACGAGCTCACGGCCGCCGGGGAGGTGGTCTGGGCCGGGGCGGGTTCGCTGCCGGGCAAGGACGGCTGGGTCTCGCTGTATCTGGCGGACGCCGCCCCCCTGCTCCTTCCGGACGCACACCCCCTGGAGCCGACCGCGCTGCATCAGTCGGTCCTCGGCACCCTCTCCGGGGGCTACGGCCTGTTCTTCCGTCAGATCGCCGACCAGGTCCGCGCCACCACGCACCCCGACGCCACCGATCCGCAGCTCGCCGACGCGATCTGGGAGCTGGCCTGGTCCGGACGCCTCACGAACGACACGCTCGCGCCGATGCGCTCCCTCCTGGGTTCGGGCCGCACCGCGGGGTCCACGGCCCACCGCGCCAAGCGCTCGCTCCCCCGCGGACGCTACGGATCTCTCACGGGAGGGGCGGCGCGCCCCCAGTCGCGTACCGGTCCCCCGACCGTGGCGGGCCGCTGGTCACTGCTGCCCGAGCGCGAGCCCGACCCCACCGTGCGCGCCCACGCCCTGGCGCGCACCCTGCTCGACCGGCACGGGGTGGTGACCCGGGGCGCCGTCGCGGCGGAAGGCGTCGAGGGCGGCTTCTCGGCGGTGTACCGCATCCTGTCGGCCTTCGAGGACAGCGGCCAGGCACGGCGCGGCTATGTGGTCGAGGGCCTCGGCGCCGCCCAGTTCGCGATGGACGGCGCGGTGGACCGGCTCCGCGCGGTGGCGAACGCACGCGACCGGGGCGCCGCCCTGTCCGACCCGGCCCTCCCGGACAACTCCCCCGCCGCACACGGCTTCCCGGACACCCCCGCTTTCCCGCACTCGGGCTCGGGCTCGGGCTCGGGCTCGGGCTCGGGCTCGGGCTTCGACAGCATTGGCCGTGGCGACGATTTCGCGGACAGGGCCGATTCCACGGACGGTTCGGGTTCCCTGAACGACCTCAGCCTCGGCCCCGATTCCGGCCTCGGTCCCGATTCCGGCCTCGACGACGACTTCGGCGACGACCACAGCTTCTCCGCGGACTCCGCCTTCTCGGCAGGCTCCCCCCACCCCGACGTACCCCACCTCCGGAACACCCCGTCCAACCGCAACGGCTCGCCGTACCCGGCGAACAACTCCGGCTACCCCGGCGGTTCGGGTTTCCCGGGCGCTCGCTCCCGTGCCCGTACCGCCTCCCCGGCTGTCGTACTGGCCGCCGCGGACCCCGCCAACGCCTACGGCGCGGCCCTCTCCTGGCCCGAGCCCCCGACCGAAGCAGGCCACAAGCCGGGCCGCAAGGCAGGTTCGCTGGTCGTCCTGGTCGACGGTGAGCTGGCTCTCTACATGGAGCGCGGCGGCAAGACCCTGCTGGCCTGGCCCGCGGACCCGGACGGCTCGGTCTCGCAGGACACACGCCTGTGTGCCGCGGCGGAGGCCCTCGCCGCGGCCGCCCGCGCGGGCTCGCTCGGCACGGTCACTGTCGAGCGCGTCAACGGCGCCTCGGCCCTCACCTCCCCCCTCGGCACCCTCCTGGAAGGAGCGGGCTTCATCGCCACACCGCGCGGACTCCGTCTTCGCGCCTGACCGGCCGGCGCCCGCCCGTGCCACCCTGGAGTCATGCCCGAAGGAGACACCGTCTGGCAGGCCGCGAGGCGGCTGCACGTCGCCCTCGCGGGCAAGGTCCTGACCCGTTCCGACCTGCGGGTGCCCCGGTACGCCACGGCCGACCTCACCGGTCGCGCCGTTCTGGACGTCACCCCGCGCGGCAAGCACCTCCTCACCCGGATCGAGGGCGGCCTGACGCTGCACTCGCATCTGCGGATGGACGGTTCGTGGAAGGTGTACGAGACCGGCCGGCGCTGGAGCGGAGGTCCCGCACACCAGATCCGGGCCGTCCTCGGCACGGCGGACCGCACGGCGGTCGGCTACCGCCTTCCCGTACTGGAACTGCTCCGCACCAGCGCCGAGGCCCGCACGGTCGGTCACCTCGGCCCCGACCTCCTGGGTCAGGACTGGGACCCGGGCAAGGCTCTGGAGAACCTCCTCCGCGACCCGGACCGCCCCCTCGGCGAAGCCCTCCTCGACCAGCGGAATCTCGCCGGCATCGGCAACGTGTACAAGAGCGAGCTGTGTTTCCTGCTCGGCGTCACCCCCTGGCTCCCCGTCGGCTCCCTGCCCGCCGACCGTGCCGCCCAACTGCCGCTCCTCGCGAAGAAGTTGCTGGAGTTCAACCGCGACCGTCCGGCCCGCGTCACCACCGGGCTCCGCGACCAGAACCTCTTCGTGTACGGCCGCGCCCCTCGCCCCTGTCTGCGCTGCGCGACGCCGATCCGCTCGGCGAACCAGGGCGACGGTTCCCGCGAGCGCCCCACGTACTGGTGCCCCCGGTGCCAGACGGGCCCCACCCCACCACCGGACGGCCACCACACCCCCGCGGCGCACCGCCCCGCCGGGTACGCGTCGCGGGAGCCCGGCCGACGGCACCGCTAGTGCCGCGCACCGAGAACGCCTCGACCCAGATCGGACAGCGCGTCCAGCCGCACATCGGGCTGGGGCCCGAACCACGCGTCGAGCCGAGGAGTGAGCCGCGTATCGGGCCGAGAGGTGAGCCGCGCATCAAGTCCCGCACAACTAATTGACGACCCGTCAGAAACCCTCGTACCGTCCCTTCATGGCCCTCCCCGCGTACGATCTCACCGGACGCACCGCATTCGTCACCGGAGCGGCCGGTGGCATCGGCCGGGCGGCGGCGCTCCTGCTCGCGGAGGCGGGCGCCACCCTGCACTGCGCGGACGTCGACGAGCAGGGCCTGCACGAGACGGCGACCCTGATCAAGAGTCAGGGCGGCATCGCCCTCAGCCACCCGCTCGACGTCACTGACCGCGCCCAGCTCCAGCAGGCCGTCGCGTCGTGCGGCCGCGTCGACGTCATGGCGGCGATCGCCGGGATCATGCACAGCAGCCCGGTCCTGGAGACCCTGGACGAGGATCTCGACCGGGTGCTGGGCGTCAACTTCAAAGGGGTGCTGTACGCCTGCCAGGAGGCCGCGCGCTCCATGATCGCGAACAGCGTCCGGGGCAGCATCATCACCATGGCCTCGGGCGCGATCGACACCGGCGGTCCGGGCCTGTTGTGCTACAGCGCGGCCAAGGCGGCCGTCGTACAGCTGACGCGGACGCTGGCGACCGAGGTCGGCCCGCACGGCATTCGCGTCAACGCCGTCGCGCCCGGCTGGATCCGTACCCCCATGACCAACCGCCACGGCGAGCGTCAGGCGCACACCGAGGCGTTCATGGCGCGCCTGTCACCGCTGGGCCGCGTCGGGGAACCCGAGGACATCGCCCACGCCGTGCTGCACCTGGCCTCGGACGCCTCGGCGTTCACCACCGGTCAGATCCTCCGCCCCAACGGCGGCGTCGCCATGCCCTGGTAGCCCGCGCCCCACCGCTCCGGCGCCGGCGCCAGACCTCTCGCCAGTGGTCCCGCCATCGGTCCGACCCCACGGCGCCGACCGCCCGGGACTTCGGCACACAGTGGACCGGCAGCAGGCTGAGCCCCCACCCGCCCGCGGCGACCGTTCCTTCGAGCACCCCGGCGTCGGGCGCCAGCGCGAGCCGGAGCACGCTGAACCACCACAGCGCGCCGAACACCAGGGCAGCCCCCCGGCGCACTATTCGCCCTGCCATGGCACCCTCCTCCGGCGCGGCACCGGGCCGCCGATCTCACGCGCGAGCAGGGCACACCGACGGCACGCGGGACCAGCCGGGCCAGAGCGGCTCCCTGGCCGTCACCCGTTCTCCGCCTGGAACATCCAGTGATGCTTCTCCAGGTCGGCCGTGATCCCGATGAAGATGTCCTGGCTCACCGGATCCGGGTCCCCGGTGGCGGCGACCCGTTCCCGCATCCGCGTGATCACCGCACCCAGCGCCTCCACGAGCGTCCGCACGGCGTCGGCGTCCTTGATCCAGCCCTCGGGCGTCGGTCCGACACCGCTGCTCGACGCCACCGTCGCGGCCCGCCCGTCCGGCGGAACACCCAGGGTCGAGGCACGCTCCGCCACGGTGTCGGAGTGCAGTCGCGCGATGTCCACGACCTCGTCGAGCTGGAGGTGGACGGAACGGAAGCGGGGCCCCACCACGTTCCAGTGGACCTGCTTCGCCACGAGGGAGAGGTCCACCAGGTCGACCAGGGCGCCCTGGAGCGCCTCGGCGACGGTCTTCAGGTCCGCGTCGGACAGGGGACTCTTCACGACGTACATCCGCATCCTCCGATTCACGACGGCTCCGGCGACCCCGCCGCGCGACCGCACCGGTCCCGGCGGTCGACGCCGGCCTCGCCGCGTCCCTCCACCATGGAGGCCGCGCCGGACACCGGCAAATGGACCCACAAGGGGTGTCGTGGAACGCGAAAGCCCCGGCCCGGCTCCTCCG
Organism: Streptomyces rhizosphaerihabitans; assembly: GCF_025399795.1. Classification (GTDB taxonomy): domain Bacteria; phylum Actinomycetota; class Actinomycetes; order Streptomycetales; family Streptomycetaceae; genus Streptomyces; species Streptomyces rhizosphaerihabitans. The sequence continues at coordinate 61,892 of NZ_JAODTZ010000052.1, forward strand.
GTTTTCCCGGAGAAGCCCCGGCCGGGGCTTCACTCGCGCGTTCTCAGCTCAAAAACGTGAGCTGGTGAGCGTCAGGCGGCGACGACGTCGACCGCTTCGGCAGGCGCCTTGATCGTGACCCGTTCCGGTGGCACGCCGGTCACCGATACGGAATTGAGCATCGGGCGACGCACAGGCGCGGATACCGGTTCGGTGGCCGCAGCCGACTGTGCCAGCTCGGCGAGGGCGAGCTCGTCGCTCACTTCCCGCATGAGCTCGGACATCCGTACGTCCAGCGCGTCGCAGATCGCGGAGAGCAACTCGGAGGATGCCTCCTTCTGCCCCCGCTCCACCTCGGAGAGATAGCCGAGTGAAACTCGGGCGGACGAGGAGACTTCGCGCAGAGTACGGCCCTGGCGCTGGCGCTGCCGACGCAGCACGTCACCCAGCAGGCGACGGAGCAGAATCATCGGTGGCTCCCTCCTCGGACCGCGTAGCCGCATCCTTCACGCCCCACCGTACCGCCTTGCGCCGCGGCCGTGCGGGGAGCGATGTCGTGTTCACTCAGGGCTGCAAACATCAAAACCCCCCGTTCTGTTCCGTATCCTGTGCCCGCTCATTCCCGGTCTGTTCGCCCGCGAGCTCCCGAAGGAGCAGCGCGAGTACGCTGCGTACACTCTCCATACGGATTTCCGCCCGGTCGCCGTTCAACCGCAGCGGCGCCACTTTCCCGCCACGGGCGGTGATGAAAGGTGCTTCGGAGGGCCCGTCGACGGCCACGTAGACCGTGCCGACCGGCTGTCCGTCCTGGGGGTCGGGACCGGCGACGCCGGTGGTCGCGATCCCCCAGTCGGCGCCGAGCACCGTGCGCACCCCGGCCGCCATCTGGGCCGCGACCTGCGAATCCACCGCGCCGCGCTCGGCCAGAAGAGTGGCGTCGACGCCCAGCAGTTCGTGTTTCAGTTCGGTGGCGTACGCGGTCACGGAACCCCGGAACGCTTTCGAGGCACCGGGCACCGCGGTGATCTCCGCCGCCACCAGACCACCGGTGAGCGACTCGGCGACGGCGAGCGTCTCGCCCCTCACCGTGAGTAGTCGCACCACTTCAGTGGCCGCGGAACTCACCGCTCGGTCTCCGCGGCGGCCGCCCGCCGCTCGGCGATTCCGCGCCGGCGCAGCACAATGGCCTGTCTCACATAGTCGAGCCCGGTGACCACGGTCAGAATGACCGCGACGGCCATCACCCAGAACCTCAGGGTGGCCAGCGCCCCCGTCAGCGGCAGGATGTACATGCCGACCGCCGTGCCCTGGGCCAGCGTCTTCAGCTTGCCGCCGCGGCTCGCCGGGATGACCCCGTAGCGGATCACGACGAAGCGCAGCAGGGTGACGCCGAACTCACGCCCGAGGATCACGAAGGTGACCCACCAGGGCAGATCGTCGAGGGCGGACAGACAGACCAGCGCCGCGCCCATGATCGCCTTGTCGGCGATGGGGTCGGCGATCTTCCCGAAGTCGGTGACGAGGTCGTACGCGCGCGCCAGGTGACCGTCGAAGATGTCGGTGATCATGGCGACGGCGAAGGCCGCCCAGGCCCAGGCGCGCATGGCGGGGTCGTATCCGCCGTCGGCCAGCATCAGCGCCACGAAGCCCGGCACGAGGACGAGCCTGATCATGGTCAGGATATTGGCGATGTTCCAGAGGCTGGCCTGGTTGACGGCCGCAGCGCCCAGCTTCCCGCCCCGCGCCGGCTTCGCGCCCCCTGGAGTACCGGATGCGCCCGGAGCACCGGATGCGCCGGGGGCGCCCGTCGCGCCTTTGGCGCCTGGGGAGCCGCCTGCCGCGGATGCCGGGACTCCGGTCATCTGGCCGCCTCCTCAGTGCTCGCGAGCGAGCCCAGAAGCGGCTCGGCCACCAGGTCGACACCTTCCGTACCGACCACCTTGGCCTCGACGATACGGCCGACGGTCAGACCTTCGCCGCTCGTGAACAGCACCTGGCCGTCCGTCTCCGGTGCCTGGTGCGCGGCGCGGCCGTACGCGCCGTCCTCGTCGTCGAGGGACTCCACCAGCACGTGCACGGTCTCGCCCAGGCGCTCCTCGGCCCGCTGGGCGACCAGCTCCTCGGCCAGCCGGGACACGCGCGCGAGGCGCTCGGCCACGACGTCCTCGTCCAGTTTGTTCTCGTACGTCGCCGCTTCGGTGCCGTCCTCGTCGGAGTACCCGAAGACACCGATCGCGTCGAGGCGGGCTCCGGTGAGGAAGCGCTCCAGCTCGGCGAGGTCGGCCTCGCTCTCGCCGGGGAAGCCCACGATGAAGTTGGAGCGCACACCGGCCTGCGGGGCCTTGGAACGGATGGTGTCGAGCAGCTCCAGGAACCGGTCGGTGTCGCCGAAGCGGCGCATCGAGCGCAGCACGTCGGGCGCGGAGTGCTGGAAGGACAGGTCGAAGTAGGGCGCGACGTTCGGTGTCGAGGTCAGGACGTCGATGAGTCCGGGGCGCATCTCGGCGGGCTGCAGGTAGCTGACCCGCACCCGCTCGATGCCGTCGATCTCGGCCAGCTCGGGCAGCATCGTCTCCAGGAGACGGATGTCACCCAGGTCCTTGCCGTACGAGGTGTTGTTCTCCGAGACGAGCATCACCTCCTTGACGCCCTGTTCGGCCAGCCAGCGGGCCTCGTTCAGGACGTCGCTGGGGCGGCGCGAGATGAACGAACCGCGGAAGGAGGGGATGGCGCAGAACGTGCAGCGGCGGTCGCAGCCGGAGGCCAGCTTCACCGAGGCGACCGGGGATCCGTCCAGCCTGCGGCGCAGGGGCGCGCGGGGGCCGGAGACCGGGGCGACGCCCTCGGGGAGGTCCGAGGGCGTGCCGTGGCCGGGGAGGGCCACTTCCTCGCCGGCGCTCTGCCGCTCGGCCGGGCTGATCGGCAGCAGCTTGCGCCGGTCGCGCGGGGTGTGGGAGGCGTGGATGCCGCCGTTCAGGATGGTCTGGAGGCGGTCGGAGATGTCGGCGTAGTCGTCGAAGCCGAGCACGCCGTCGGCCTCGGGAAGCGCTTCGGCGAGTTCCTTGCCGTACCGCTCGGCCATGCAGCCCACCGCCACGACGGCCTGGGTTCTGCCGTGCCCCTTGAGATCATTGGCTTCGAGGAGGGCGTCGACGGAGTCCTTCTTGGCGGCTTCGACGAAGCCACAGGTGTTGACGACGGCGACATCCGCTTGCTCGGCGTCCTCCACGAGTTGCCAGCCGTCCGCCTCCAAGCGGCCTGCGAGCTCCTCCGAGTCCACCTCGTTACGGGCGCAGCCAAGGGTGACGAGTGCGACGGTACGGCGTTCAGGCATGGGCTCAAGACTACTTTGTCTCACCGACAGCCCACGTCGACGGGGTTGGCCGATCTTGGCCGACCCTGTCGACGGCGTACTTTCCGGGACCCCTATCCGACCTGCGGGTCGCCCTTCGTGTACGTCAGACGCTCGACCGCGCCCGGCTGGAACTGATCCTCGATCTTCTTGCCGTTGACGAACAGCTGGATGGCGCCGGCGTCACCGAGGATGAGGTTGATCTTGGAGCTGTCCTGGAAGGTCTTGGACTCGCCCTGCTTCAGCAGCCCGTCGAAGAGCATCCGCCCGTTGTGGTCCTTGGCGGAGATCCAGCTGCGTCCGTCCGCGGCGCTGACCTGCACGGTCACCTTGTCCTGCGGGGCGGCCGCGATGGCGCTGTCGGACGGCTCGGGCTTCGGGTCGGCGGGCTTGGTGGCCGGCGTGGACGGCGCGGCGGACTTCTTGGTGATCGGCGTGGACCCCTCGGCGACCTGAGTCTTCGAGTCGTCGCCGTTGCCGCCGCCCTTGACCATGGTGAACCCGACGAAGCCGATCACCGCGACGATCGCGGCGACCATGGCGGCCGTCCAGTTCGGTCCGCGGCGCTCGGGGCGGATGCGTTCCGCCTCGAAGAGCGGGGCGGCGGGCGTCGGCGCGGGACGTCCGCCGTGGTCGGCGTCGTACTGCGTGAGCAGCGGGGCCGGATCGAGCCGGACGGCGCGGGCCAGGGTCCGGATGTGCCCGCGCGCGTAGACGTCGCCACCACAGGGGGCGAAGTCGTTCTGTTCGATGGCGTGAATGATGGTGATACGGACGCGGGTGGCGTTACTGACGTCGTCGACGGTCAGACCGGCCTCGATGCGTGCCTGCTGAAGGGCACGTCCGATCGAGGGCCGCTCGGCCGTAGGGTCGTCTTCGAACGGACGCTCGTCTTCGGGGGAGTTGCCGTCAGGTGAGTTGACGATGGACACGGGGGCGCCTTTCGAGCGTGTAGCCACCTGTGCTGGAAGTTCAGTCTAGGGGGGGTACGAAAGGGTGGGGCAACCGGGCGGTGGGACTTTGTACGCCATCAGAATGGCCGGTCATCCTGATATAGGGACATGGTGGCGTCCCTTCGCTCAACTTGACGTGCGACAAGGCGAAACAGTTGCCCACCGACTCCTTACGGGTGAGTCACATTCACATATCAGCCGGGTACGGAACATGACGTTCCGCCATCCGCCCGACAGGCCCGCCGCTCCCTGAGCGACCGCCGCGCGCTCACCGCGCCGTTGCCGGCTGTCCCGTCCCCCCTCGCCGAGGGCTCTACGCTTCTGCTTCCCCGCGCATCACGGCCAACACCCCATCCAGCTCGTCGGCCTTCACGAGAACGTCACGCGCCTTGGAACCCTCACTGGGCCCGACGATCCCGCGCGACTCCATGAGGTCCATCAGCCGGCCGGCCTTGGCGAAACCGACGCGCAGCTTGCGCTGGAGCATCGAGGTGGACCCGAACTGCGAGGTGACGACCAGTTCGGCGGCCGCGCACAGCAGGTCGAGGTCGTCGCCGATGTCCTCGTCGATCTCCTTCTTCTGCTTGGTGCCCACGGTGACGTCGTCCCGGAAGACGGGCGCCATCTGATCCTTGCAGTGCTGCACGATCGCCGCGACCTCGCCCTCGGTGACGAAGGCGCCCTGCATGCGCGTGGGCTTGTTGGCCCCCATCGGCAGGAAGAGTCCGTCGCCCTTGCCGATGAGCTTCTCGGCGCCGGGCTGGTCGAGGATGACCCGCGAGTCCGCGAGCGAGGAGGTCGCGAAGGCGAGCCGGGAGGGCACGTTCGCCTTGATCAGACCGGTGACGACATCGACGGACGGCCGCTGCGTGGCGAGCACCAGATGGATGCCGGCCGCGCGCGCGAGCTGGGTGATGCGCACGATCGAGTCCTCGACGTCGCGCGGAGCGACCATCATCAGGTCGGCGAGCTCGTCGACGATCACCAGGAGGTACGGGTACGGGGTCAGCTCGCGCTCACTGCCCTCGGGCAGCTTGACCTTGCCGTTCCTGATGGCCTCGTTGAAGTCGTCGATGTGCCGGAACCCGAACGCCGCGAGGTCGTCGTAGCGCAGGTCCATCTCCCGTACGACCCACTGCAGTGCCTCGGCGGCCCGCTTCGGGTTGGTGATGATCGGCGTGATCAGGTGCGGGATGCCCTCGTACGCGGTCAGCTCGACGCGCTTGGGGTCCACGAGGACCATCCGCACATCCTCGGGGGTCGCCCGGACCATCACCGAGGTGATCAGGCAGTTGATGCACGACGACTTGCCGGAACCGGTGGCTCCCGCGACGAGGACGTGCGGCATATTCGCCAGGTTGGCCATCACATAGCCGCCCTCGACGTCCTTGCCGAGCGCGACCAGCATCGGATGGTCGTCCTCCGCCGCGTCCGCGAGGCGCAGCACGTCACCGAGGTTGACCATCTCGCGGTCGGTGTTGGGGATCTCGATGCCGACCGCGGACTTGCCGGGGATCGGGCTGATGATCCGCACGTCGGGGCTGGCGACCGCGTACGCGATGTTCTTCGTGAGCGCCGTGATCCGCTCGACCTTCACGGCGGGGCCCAGCTCGACCTCGTAGCGGGTGACCGTCGGCCCGCGGGTGAAGCCGGTGACGGCGGCGTCGACCTTGAACTCCCTGAAGACGTTCTGCAGGGAGGCGACCACCGCGTCGTTGGCGGCGCTGCGTGTCTTGCCGGGGCCGCCGCGCTCCAGGAGATCGAGCGAGGGCAGCGAGTAGGTGATGTCCCCGGAGAGCTGGAGCTGCTCCGCGCGCGGGGGCAGCTCGCGCGGGGCGTCGGGCGCGGCCTTGGTGAGGTCGGGCACGACGGACTCGACCGGCAGGGCCTCCTGCCGGGGCCGCTTGGCGCCCGGCACGACCTTGGCGCGGGCGGCCGGTACCGGCGTGGTCTCCTCGTACCCGTCACGCTCCACGCTGACGCCGTGCGTCAGGTCGGCGACCAGGGGCGAGGGCGGCATGCCGTGCAGCACGGCGCCGTCCAGCGCCGCGGCAGCGGCCGCGGCGACGTCCACGGCGTCCATCGGCCGGTTCATGTCGGGCTGCTGCGCGCCGGGCCGCCGGGGGCGGCTCCGGCGCCTGGTGAGCGCCTCCTGTTCGGCACTGTCGGGGTCGTACGCCTCGGGCGCGCGCGGGCGCCTGCGGGAGCCCGCCTGAAGCCCGTCGCGCCACCGCTCGTCGTAGCGCTCCTCGTCCTCGGCGAACGCGCCCTCGTCGAAGTCGGCCTGGACGATGCCGAGCTTCTGGCCGAGCAGCCGCAGCCGCTGTGGAATCGCGTTGACCGGGGTCGCCGTGACGACCAGCAACCCGAAGACCGTGAGCAGCACGAGGAGCGGTACGGCGAGGACGTCACCCATCGTGTACGTCAGCGGGGTGGACGCCCCCCAGCCGATGAGGCCGCCGGCGTCCCTTATCGCCTGCATCCCGTCGCTGCGCGCGGGCGACCCGCACGCGATGTGCACCTGCCCGAGCACGCCGATCACGAGCGCCGACAGACCGATCACGATGCGGCCGTTCGCCTCGGGCTGCTCGGGATGCCGGATGAGCCGGGCCGCGATGACGGCGAGCAGTATGGGGACGAGGAGGTCGAGGCGGCCGAAGGCACCGGTGACCAGCATCTCGACGAGGTCGCCGACAGGGCCGCGCAGATTGGACCAGGTACCCGCCGCGACGATCAGCCCCAGCCCGAGCAGCAGGAGCGCGAGTCCGTCCTTGCGGTGCGCCGGGTCGAGCCCCTTCGCGCCCCGCCCTATCCCGCGGAAGGTGGCTCCGACGGCATGTGCGATGCCCAGCCACAGGGCGCGTACGAGTTTGTACACGCCCGCGGTCGGGTTGGGCGCCGGCGCGGGTGCGGGCTTCTTCGCCGCGGCCCTCTTGGCGGGCGCCTTGCCGGCGGCTGCCTTTTTCACTGCGGCCTTCTTCGCCGGAGCCTTCGTCGGAGCGGCCGCCTTCTTCGCGGGCGGCTTCTTGGCTGCGGACTGACGTGAGGCCATGGGTGTGAGGTTACCGGTGGAGACGACAGCGACACGTGTGCCTCCCCCAAGTTCTCGACTTCGCTCGAACAGGGGGGATTCCCAGCTTCACCCGATCGTGTCGCCCTTGCCAGGAGCGGAACTGACGCTTCCTCACGTCGTTCCCCTGGCGCCCGGACGCGTCCGGGCGGGCTTCAGTTCTGCGACGGCACCGAGGGTGCCCCGCTCCCCGTACCCGGCTCCAGTGCGTCCAGCGCCCTGCGCAGTCCGGTGAGTTTGCGTTCGAGATGCGCCGCGGTCGCCACCGCCGCCGCGTCCGCGGAGTCGTCGTCGAGCTGCTTGGACAGCGCCTCCGCCTGCTCCTCTACGGCAGCGAGCCTCGCCGAGAGTTCGGCGAGGAGTCCGGCGGGCTCCTTGGCCTCGCCGAGCGATGCCTTGCCGCCGCCGCCCTCCAACTGCAGCCGCAACAGGGCCGCCTGTTCACGGAGTTGGCAGTTCTTCATGTAGAGCTCGACGAACACCGAGACCTTCGCGCGCAGCACCCACGGGTCGAAGGGCTTGGAGATGTAGTCCACCGCACCGGCCGCGTACCCCCGGAAGGTGTGGTGCGGGCCGTGGTTGATCGCGGTGAGGAAGATGATCGGAATGTCCCGGGTCCGCTCCCGCCGCTTGATGTGCGCGGCGGTTTCGAATCCGTCCATGCCCGGCATCTGAACGTCCAGCAGAATGACCGCGAAGTCGTCCGTGAGCAGCGCTTTGAGCGCTTCCTCCCCGGACGATGCCCGTACCAGTGTCTGATCGAGCGCGGAGAGGATCGCCTCCAGCGCCAACAGATTCTCCGGCCGGTCATCGACCAGGAGGATCTTGGCCTTCTGCACCATGGCCCGCCCTCCTCGCCCCGGCATGGGGCCTCCCCTGTCCGCAGGACTTGGGGAGGCACCGGGCGCCGCCCCAGGGGACGACTCCCTTGCGCCGCCCGTCCTTGTGCCGGTCATGGTAGCTGCACCCCGCCTGTCGCCACACCCTGTCACCGCGATGTCACTGTGCACGTAGCAGAAACGCGGCAGGGGACCAGAAGGTTCCCCGTATCCCGTGCTTCTACACGACTTCGGGCACACTCAGTCATCCGACGCCGGGCCGCCGTGCCGCACGGTGTCCCGGTACCCAACAGCAGGTGACGGCCACGCGTCACCGCATACGAGTCTGTCACCCCTCACGCATCCACTGCGCCATCACGGACAGCAGATGATCGGGATCGACCGGCTTGGTCACATAGTCGGAGGCGCCCGACTCGATCGCCTTCTCCCGGTCGCCCTTCATGGCCTTCGCCGTGAGCGCGATGATCGGCAGTCCCGCGAACTGCGGCATCCGCCGGATCGCCGTGGTCGTGGCATAGCCGTCCATCTCGGGCATCATGATGTCCATCAGAACGACCGTCACATCGTCGTGCTGCTCCAGGACTTCGATGCCCTCGCGGCCGTTCTCCGCGTACAGCACCGAAAGGCCGTGCTGCTCAAGGACGCTGGTCAGCGCGAAGACATTGCGGATGTCGTCGTCGACGATCAGCACCTTCTCGCCCTCGAAGCGAATGCCCCGGCCCTGCTGCGGTCCCGCGTCCTGCCGGCCCGCGGCCGTCCACGGCTCCTGAGCGGCGCCCGCGGCACCGTCCGGCTGCCCGGGGACGGCGGTGCTCTGCTCGGCCGTCGGCAGCGCCCTGCGGCGCCTCCTGAACAGTGCGGCGGGTCCGTTCTGGGCGTCCTGGTACGACTTCACCTCGGCCGGCATCCCGATGTCGTGCAGTTCGGCCTCGGAGGCCAGCAGCTCCCCCGCCTCCAGCGTCGGCGCGAGCTGCCCGTAGCCCTGCGGCGGCAGTTCGCTCGGGTGCAGCGGCAGATACAGCGTGAACGTGGAGCCGCGTCCCGGCTCGCTCTGGGCGTAGATCTCGCCGCCCAGCAGCCGCGCGATCTCCCGCGAGATGGAGAGCCCGAGACCCGTACCGCCGTACTTGCGGCTCGTCGTGCCGTCCGCCTGCTTGAACGCCTCGAAGATCACCCGCATCTTGCTGGCCGCGATCCCGATACCGGTGTCCGTCACGGAGAACGCGATCAGATCGGCGTCCGCGTCCCTCAGCGACCCCGACTCCAGCAGTTGTTCCCGGATGGCCACCGGCACATCCGTCCCGGCGGGCCGGATCACCAGCTCGACGGCTCCGGAATCGGTGAACTTCACCGCGTTGGAGAGCAGGTTGCGCAGCACCTGGAGAAGGCGCTGCTCGTCGGTGTGCAGCGTGGCGGGCAGCTCCGGCGAGACCCGTACGGAGAAGTCGAGCCCCTTCTCCGCGGTCAGCGGACGGAACGTGGCCTCCACGTAGTCGACGAGCTGGACGAGCGCGATACGGGTCGGCGACACGTCCATCTTGCCCGCCTCGACCTTCGACAGGTCGAGGATGTCGTTGATCAGCTGGAGCAGATCGGAGCCCGCGCCGTGGATCGTCTCGGCGAACTCGACCTGCTTCGGGGTGAGATTCGTGTCCGCGTTGTCGGCGAGCAGCTTGGCCAGGATCAGCAGGGAGTTGAGCGGAGTCCGCAGCTCGTGAGACATGTTCGCCAGGAACTCGCTCTTGTAGCGCATGGAGACCGCGAGCTGTTCGGCGCGCTCCTCCAGGACCTGCCTGGCTTCCTCGATCTCGGTGTTCTTGACCTCGATGTCACGGTTCTGCTGGGCCAGCAGCTCGGCCTTCTCCTCCAGTTCCGCGTTCGAGTCCTGGAGGGCCTTCTGCCGGTTCTCCAACTCCGCCGAACGCTCCCGCAGTTGCTCGGTGAGCTCCTGCGACTGCCGGAGCAGTACCTCCGTCTTGGTGTTGACGGAGATGGTGTTGACGCTCGTCGCGATCATCTCGGCGATCTGGTTCAGGAAGTCCTTCTGGATCTGCGTGAAGGGCGTGAAGGACGCCAGCTCGATGACACCGAGCACGGTCCCCTCGAAGAGCACCGGAAGCACGATGACCTGCGCCGGAGGTGCCTCGCCGAGCCCGGAGGAGATCTTCAGATAGCCGCTCGGCGCGTTCTCCACGAGGATCGTGCGCTTCTCCTGCGCGGCTGTGCCGATCAGCGCCTCACCGGGCCGGAACGACGTCGGCATGGAACCCATCGAGTAGCCGTACGACCCGAGCATGCGCAGCTCGTACGCCTCCTCGTCCTCGCTGCCCGCGTCCTTGCCGTCGACCAGCGGCATCGAGAGGAAGAACGCGCCGTGCTGGGCCGAGACGACCGGGGTCAGCTCGCTCATGATCAGCGAGGCCACGTCGTCGAGGTCGCGGCGCCCCTGCATCAGCGCGGAGATGCGGGCGAGGTTGCCCTTCAGCCAGTCCTGTTCCTTGTTCGCGATGGTGGTGTCGCGCAGGTTGGCGATCATCTTGTTGATGTAGTCCTGAAGTTCCTGGATCTCGCCGGAGGCGTCCACGTCGATCTTCAGGTTCAGGTCGCCGCGGGTCACCGCGGTCGCCACGCGGGCGATGGCACGCACCTGCCGGGTCAGGTTCCCGGCCATCTCGTTCACCGACTCGGTGAGGTCGCGCCAGGTGCCGTCGACGTCGCGGACGCGCGCCTGACCGCCCAACTGCCCCTCCGTGCCCACCTCGCGGGCGACTCGCGTGACCTCCTCCGCGAAGGACGACAGCTGGTCGACCATCGTGTTGATGGTGGTCTTGAGCTCCAGGATCTCGCCGCGCGCGTCGATGTCGATCTTCTTGGTCAGATCGCCCTTGGCGATGGCCGTGGTGACCATCGCGATGTTGCGCACCTGACCGGTCAGGTTGGACGCCATCCCGTTCACCGACTCGGTGAGGTCCTTCCACGTGCCGGACACGCCCGGTACGCGCGCCTGGCCGCCGAGGATGCCGTCCGTACCCACCTCGCGGGCCACCCGCGTCACCTGGTCGGCGAACGAACTCAGCGTCTTCACCATGGTGTTGACAGTGTCGGCGAGCTGGGCGACCTCGCCGCTCGCCTCGACCGTGACCTTCTTGGTGAGGTCGCCGTTGGCCACCGCCGTCGCGACCTGCGAGATGTTCCGCACCTGGTTGGTCAGGTTGTTGGCCATCACGTTGACGTTGTCGCTCAGGTCCTTCCAGATGCCCGTGACACCCGGCACCCGCGCCTGACCGCCCAGGTTGCCCTCGGTACCCACCTCGCGGGCCACCCGCGTCACCTGCTCGGCGAAGTTGGACAGCTGGTCCACCATCGTGTTGACGGTGGTGACCAGTTCGAGGATCTCGCCCTTGGCGTCGACGGTGATCTTCTTCGACAGGTCGCCCTTGGCGACCGCGGTCGTGACCTCGGCGATGTTGCGCACCTGGATGGTCAGGTTGTTGGCCATGAAGTTCACGGACTGGGTGAGGTCCTTCCAGGTGCCGGAGACACCCTGCACCTCGGCCTGCCCGCCGAGGATGCCCTCCGTGCCCACCTCGCGGGCCACCCGCGTCACCTGCTCGGCGAAGTTCGAGAGCTGGTCCACCATCGTGTTGAGGGTGTTCTTCAGCTCCAGGATCTCGCCGCGCGCGTCCACGTCGATCTTCTGCGACAGATCACCGCGCGCCACCGCCGTCGCGACCTGCGCGATGTTGCGCACCTGCGCGGTGAGGTTGCCGGCCATGCCGTTCACCGAGTCGGTCAGATCCCGCCACACACCGGCGACGCCGGGCACCTGCGCCTGACCGCCGAGGCGGCCCTCCGTACCCACGTCACGGGCCACCCGCGTCACCTGGTCGGCGAACGCGGAGAGCTGGTCCACCATCGTGTTGATGGTGTTCTTCAGCTCCAGGATCTCGCCGCGCGCGTCCACGTCGATCTTCTGCGACAGATCACCGCGCGCCACCGCCGTGGTCACCTGGGCGATCTGCCGCACCTGTGAAGTCAGGTTCCCCGCCATGAAGTTGACGGAGTCGGTGAGTTCCTTCCAGGTGCCGGACACGCCGTCCACGCGGGCCTGACCGCCGAGGCGGCCCTCCGTACCCACGTCACGGGCCATCCGCGTCACCTGGTCCGCGAAGCTCGACAGCTGGTCCACCATCGTGTTCACGGTGTTCTTCAGCTGGAGCATCTCGCCGGAGACATCCACGGTGACCTTCTGCGACAGATCACCGTTGGCGACCGCCGTGGTCACCTGGGCGATGTTGCGCACCTGGCCCGTCAGGTTCTGGAACGCCGTGTTGACGGAGTCCGTGAGGTCCTTCCAGGTACCGGCCACCCCCGGAACCTGGGCCTGGCCGCCCAGTTCACCCTCGACGCCGACCTCACGCGCGACCCGCGTGACCTCGACACCGAACGACGACAGCTGGTCGACCATCGTGTTGACGGTGTTCTTCAGCTCCAGCATCTCACCGGCGACCTGGACGCTGACCTTCTGCGACAGATCACCGTTGGCCACCGCGGTCGTCACGGCGGCGATGTCACGCACCTGGGTCGTGAGGTTCCGGAAGACCGTGTTGACCGAGTCCGTGAGGTCCTTCCACGTTCCCGCCGCTCCCGGCACGTTCGCCTGACCGCCGAGCCGGCCCTCGCCACCGACCTCGTTGGCGACACGGGTGACCTCGTCGGCGAACGTCCGCAGTGTCTCGGTCATCTGGTTGATCGTCTCGGCGAGCTGCGCGACCTCGCCGCGCGCGGAGACGGTCACCTTCTGCGACAGGTCACCGCTCGCGACCGCCGTGGTCACCTGCGCGATCCCGCGCACCTGGGCCGTGAGGTTGCCGGCCATCAGGTTCACCGAATCGGTGAGGTCCTTCCACACGCCGGCCACACCGGGCACCTGCGCCTGTCCGCCCAGTTCGCCCTCGGTACCCACCTCACGGGCGACGCGCGTCACCTCGGAGGAGAACGAGGACAGTTGGTCCACCATCGTGTTGACGGTGTTCTTCAGCTCCAGCATCTCGCCGGCCACGTGAACCGTGACCTTCCGCGACAGGTCACCCTTGGCGACGGCCGTCGTCACGAGAGCGATGTCACGCACCTGAGCGGTGAGCCGGTACGCCATCGTGTTGACCGAGTCCGTGAGGTCCTTCCACGAACCGGACATACCGCGCACCCGGGCCTGTCCGCCCAGTTTGCCCTCGGTACCCACCTCACTGGCCACCCGCGTGACCTCGTCGGTGAACGTCGACAACTGGTCGACCAGATTGTTGACGGTCCGCCCGACCTTCAGGAACTCACCGCGCAGCGGATGCCCGTTGCCGTCCGCGGCCTGCGCGCGCAGGTCCATACGCGGCGACAGATCGCCCTCCGCGACAGCGGACAGTACCCGGCCGACCTCGGAGACAGGCCGTACGAGATCGTCCACCAGCGCGTTCGACGCGTCGATCGCGGCCGCCCAGGCGCCTTCGCCGGCACCCGTCTCCAGCCGCTCCGTGAGCTTTCCCTCACGGCCCACCACGCGCCGTACTCGCGACAGCTCACCCGTCAGATGCAGATTGCGGTCGGCGACCTCGTTGAAGACCGCCGCGACCTCGGACATCACCCCGTCACCGGAAACGGTGAGCCGCTTACGGAAGTTGCCGTCCCGCATCGACAGCAGGGCGGCCAGCAACCGGTTCAGGGCCGCCGTGTCCACCTCGGTGGTGCCGGTGCGCGGTGTGCGCCCGCTGTTCAGGGACTGTCCGCCTTTCGCGCGCGTCCTACCGCCCCGCGTCGCTGCGCCAGACTCCACTGTGTCCCTCCCGCAAGGGTCGACCAATACTGCTCGGCGTACTCGGGTACTTCTGCTCGTGCTGCAGAGGAGGCATTCGACCTGCCCGGACCTTCTCCTGGAGCCTGCCCAGTGTTTCACCCCGGCTGAACCAGGCCATAACAGTTCGGCAGCTTCGCACATCGTCCGCACACCCTCGGGACGGAACTCCGGCCCTGGCCGGAGGCAACCACATACACCTACCGGAACGGAAACACCGGACTCTTCCAGACGGAAACACTCGTGACCGGCATCCGCGGGGGCTGCGAAGGTAAGTAACCTTGCATGCGGCTGTCCAGCCGTGCCGGTCCCGTCCGGCCTGGGCGGTGGCACGAGTACGAGCGGGCAGCAGGCAGGCATCGGAGGGGCACCGCACCATGACCACCGGACTGCATCCTGGAGGTACGCCTCAGGATCCCCGGCCGACAGGGAACCACGCTCTGCCCACGCAGGAGCGGGTCGGCCACGGAATCCCGCATGCCGACAACCGGACAAGGAGTTCTGTGATCACCGCGCGCGCGGCCGCCAGTTTCGAGCCCGTGGGACGGTCCGTCGCGACCGCCCGCTCGTTCGTCCGGGACACGCTCCAGGGCTGGGGCTTCGCCGACATCGTCGACGACGCCGTCGTTCTGACCAGCGAACTGGTCACCAATGCCGTCGTGCACGCGGGCACCTCCGCCGACGTTCTGTGTCTGCGCAGCGACGACGGTGTGCGCATCGAGGTGGCGGACCACTACCCGGAACGCGAGATCCCACTCCAGGCGACGGCCGTCAGCATGGGCAGTCCCGACCGCGAAGGCGGCCGCGGCCTCCAGCTGTGCGCGGCCCTCGCCAGCCGCTGGGGCGTCGACTACACGCCCACCCACAAGCAGGTCTGGTTCCAGCTGGACCTCCCCGAGCGCGCGGTCGGCACCCGCGCCGCCGGTCCATCGCTCCCCGCCCACCTCCTCCCGCTGGCCGACGGCCGCGTGCGCGTGGCAGTCGTCCAGATCGACCGGACGGGCGCCATCAACGCCTGGAACGAGGACTCCGAGGAGCTCTTCGGCTACGCGGCCGAGCAGGTCACCGGCAAACCGCTCACCGACTTCGCGGCCTGGCCGCACACTCCCGGCACCAGCACCGGCATCGTCGAGGCCCTCCAACTCTCGCGCTGGGAAGGCACTTACGGCGTCCGCTGCGCCGACGGCCGCGTCACACCGGTGTACGCCTCACACCTGCGGGTCCGCGACACGAGCGGCGAGCCCTCCACCGTCTGCCTCCTCGTACGTGACCACGAACGCGCCGTCCTGCAGACCCCGTTGCGCGGGCCCGCCTCCGATTCGGGCACCCACGCCGAGGGCCAGGCCATCGATCCGTTCGAGGTCTTCATCGGATCACCGGCCCCGGACGACCTCGACGGCCTGCTCCAGCGCACGGTGGAACGCGCCCGCGACATGCTCGACGGCGACTCCGCCTTCCTGCTCCTCGCCACCGACGACGAAACCGAGTTGGAGGTACGCGCCTCCACGGGCCTGCCCTCCGCGCGCCAGCGCTTCGCCCGCGTCCCCGTCGAGGCGGGCCCCGGCCGCTACGGCTCGGCCCGGATGCCCGCCGTCCACGAGGACCTGACGGTCGTCCCCGGCGCCGTGCCGCTCCTCGGCGGCACCGGCATGCGCTCGGTCGTCACGGTCCCGCTGAAGGTCGAGGGCCGTCTCACCGGCTCCCTCGGCGTCGCGGCCGAATCACCCGGCCGCTACTCCAACGAAGAGGCCCTGCGCCTCCAGTTCGCCGCCGACCGCATCGCCCTGGCGGTGGAGTCGGCCCGGCTCGGCGAGCTGGAACGCCTCCGCCGCGGCTCGCTGTCCTTCCTCGTCGAGGCCTCCGACCTGCTCGCCGGCACCCTGGACCGCGACCAGACGCTCGCCCTCATGGCCCAGATGACGGTCCCGACCCTGGCCACCTGGTGCGCCGTCTACACGATCGCCGACCAGGCCTCCGAGCCCTACCTCTCGTACGTCCTGCACGAGGACGAGGAACGCATCGACGGCCTCAAGGCGTTGCTCTCGAAGATCGCCCCGCCGGACCCGGTACCCACCCCGGGCGCCCGCATCTGGTCGGCCCCGGCCGCGGCGGCCCACGAGGCCGCCCTGCGGACCTCCATGCGCAGCCTGGGCCTCGGCGAGCAGGCGTCGGTGGCCTCCGGTATCGGCACGACGCTGGCGACGGCCGCGGCGGTCGGCGGCGAGACCGTCGTCCTCCCCCTGGTGGCCCGCAACCGCGTGATCGGCATGCTGACCCTCGGCAAGCCGTCGGACGAGCATTTCCGCCAGGAGATCCTGGAGTTGGCCGAGGACCTCTCCCGACGAGCGGCCCTCGCACTGGACAACGCCCGCCTGTACTCGGAGCGCACGGCCATCAGCCAGTCCCTCCAGCGCAGCCTCCTCCCTCCGGAACTCCCGCACATCGAGGGCGTCGAGGTCGAGGTCATCTACCGCGCGGCCGGCGAGGGCAACGAAGTCGGCGGCGACTTCTACGACCTCTTCCCGATCCGCGACGGCGCGTACGGCTTCGCCATCGGCGACGTCTGCGGTACGGGCCCGGAGGCGGCGGCGGTCACCGGCCTGGCCCGGCACGCCCTGCGCCTGCTGGCCCGCGAGGGCTACGGCGGCCCCGCGGTCCTGGAGCGGCTGAACTCCGCGATCCTCGACGAGGGCGCCCGCAGCCGCTTCCTCACCCTGCTCTACGGCGAGTTGTGGCCCCAGGAGGACGGCAGCGCCGTCCTGAAGGTCGTCTGCGCAGGACACCCGCTCCCGCTGCGCCTGCGCCAGGACGGAACGGTCGAACCGGCCGCCGAACCGCAGCCGCTCCTCGGCGTCATGGAGGACCTGGAGCTGTACGAGCAGACGGTCACGCTGGATCCGGGCGATGTCCTGCTCTGCGTCACGGACGGCGTCACGGAACGCCGCGAGGGCACCCGCATGCTCGGCGACGACGGCCTCGCCGACGTCCTCACCACATGCACGGGGCTGACGGCCGGCGCCGTCGCCGCGCGCATCATGCGCGCGGTCGAACGCTTCGCCTCCGACGCCCCGTCGGACGACATGGCGATTCTGGCGATGCGCGTCCCGGGCCTTCAGACGGACTGAGGCCCCACGGGCGGGCTGAGACCCTGCGGAGTGAGGGCCCCGTCGGCCCAGGACATGCGAAAGGCCCCCGCCCACAAGGGCGGAGGCCTTTTCTGTCTGAGCCCCCCAACGGAATCGAACCGTTGACCTTCTCCTTACCATGGAGACGCTCTGCCGACTGAGCTAGGGGGGCCTGTCGCCTTTTCGAGGTTTCCCTCGTGGCAACGGAATAGATCATACCCCGAACTGAACCGTGCTCCCAACCAGTCCGGCCCGCATCAGAACGCCGGACCAGAACGCCGGGATCGGACGGCCGGGATCAGAAGGCCGGGATCAGAAGGCCGGTTGCAGCAGTCCGCCGAGCGCGTTGCACGCGGCAACGATCCGCTGCATCTCCCGCTTCGTCAACGCCCCGTCCACAGGCAGCGAAAGAGTCTCGTCGGCGGCCCGCTCGGTCTCGGGAAGCTGTACGTCCCTCCGGAACCCGGGCAAGCGGTGCACCGGCGTCTTCACGGGCACCCGGCACTCGACTCCCCTGGCCCGCACGGCTCGTGCGAAGGCGTCCCGGTCCGGACGCCCGTTGCCGGGCACCCGTACGACGTACTGCTGATACGTGTGTCCGTCGCCGCTGACCGGTGTCCGCACTCCGCTCAGCCGGCCGTCGAGGTAAGCGGCCCGCTCCCTGCGCTGAGCGATCTCGTCGTACGGCGCCTCGGACTCGCCCTGCTCAAGCACCAGCAGCTCATGCCGCTGTCCCAGTTCCCGCAGCCGAACCATGTCGGCCGTCCGCCCGAAGCGGTGCACGACAACGAGCGCCGCCGTCAGGGGAGTCATGACGGCCTCGATCCCCTGAGGGTCGAGGCAATACGTCGCCGGGTCTATGTCGGCGAAGACGACCGTGGCGCCGGCCTGGGCCACGGCGTCGGCGACCTCCACGTTCCCGAAGGCCGGAACGATGACCTCGTCACCGGCTCCGACGCCCGCGGCTCTGAGCATTGCTGCAGTACCCATGCTGCGGATATTGGTCGCGCAACGTGAACGCAAAGTAACGTAAAATAAAAAAGAGCTGGTCCCCGAACCGAAGTTCGGGGACCAGCT
>NZ_JAODTZ010000053.1 GCF_025399795.1 Streptomyces rhizosphaerihabitans
AGTGATCTACGGATTCATCGGTGGGCGACGGGCGGCGACGTCGAAGGACGTCAGCGGGGGCCCATCACGCTCTCACTCGTGAATCGGCGTCTGGAAGAACATGACAAAGACGTTACCCGGTTCCGCCGGCCCCGCACACCAACCCTTTCGCCGCCCCGGCGTCGGCCGGGCCTTCGGCGAGCGCCCGGGGTCAGCCGTTTCCTTCCGGGAATCTCAGCACCCGCCAGCACCCGCCAGCACCCGCCAGCACCCGCCAGCACCCGCCAGCACCCGCCAGTGGTCGGCCGCCCGCCGGGGCAGGTCCAGATGGGCGTTACTGGGCCGCCGCGGGCGTTGCCAGTTGCTGTACCTCGCTGCTGTACCGCAGCGACGTGCGCGATGTACAACAACGCCATGACGACTGGGAGGTGACGGCTCCCAGGTGAACTTCCCTACGCCAGCGGCGTCGGTGTAGGCGGTTCCTGCAGGTTCCCAGATTGGGAACCTGCAGGATGGACCCCTGACTCCGGCCTCGGACACCCGCCGCAAACCCCGATCATCTGACTGTCGGCCTCGATGGCCCGTCCGGGGAGCAGACTGCCCCGAACGGTGGCGCCACCGATGGTGCAGCATTGCGATCATGAAATCATCGTGAGCCACTCATTACATGATCAGACAAGCGATACGTACGCTCTGCGTCGCCACCCTCGTGGCCGCTCCCCTTGCCCTGACAGCAACGCCTGCACAAGCCCTGACGTCATGTACGGTCAACGGCAGCCCCGTGTCCGGTACGACCGTCAGCGGTACTGCCGGCTCCGACTACATCAGCTGCGGCGCCCTCGCCTTGGGCGACAGCGTCAACGGCTTGGGCGGCAGCGACTACATCGTCATCAACGGCATCGTTGCCGGTACCGTCGACGGCGGCGCCGGTGGCGACTCCATCACGGCCAACGCCGGTACCACGGCGACCGGCAAAATCCTCGGCGGAGCCGACGGCGACTTCATCTCCGTCGGCCCGAACGCCGGTACCGTCGATGGCGGACTCGGGTCGGACTACTGCCGAGTCGCTTCCGGTAACCCTCCCATCAACTGCTGACCAGCAGGGGGCTCGTTGAGCCAGCCAACTGCGACGCTCAGAGCGGCCAGCAAGCGTGCCACCACTCGCGGCGGCCACCTGGCCCGCTGCCCCGCTCGGCGCATTCCGTCATCTCCGGAGTCGCATTCAGGGCGTTCGGCGTTCGGAACGGGTGCAGGCCCTGGCCACGCAGCGAGCGGGTGAACCTCCCGATCTCCGGTTCATGATCGAGCGCGGGGTAGGGGTAGGGCTTGGAGTGCGGCGGCTCGGTCGGGTCTTCGCCGATCTGCCCGTGCACCTGGAGCAGCTGCTCCAGCCTAGCTGGGGCATGTGAAGCGTCAGCGACGGCGAGGTTATGCCTTTGGCGCCGGTGGGCACGGTGTGCGCGAGCGCCTTCTTCGGTTCATCTGCTTCAGGACGGTCCTGTCGCGCACTGGTTCGCCCTTCTTTTGCAGTCGGCCTCGGCTGACCCGGCAGCGATCAGAAGACCTCGCCTGTTTCCCGGTTGTGCCTACAGACGGTCGGGGCGTGAGACGCCACGAGCAGGTCGAGGAGTTCCGCGGCCTGCCGGGGTGAGCGACCGCAGAGTCGGGCGAAGACATCGAGGTCCGTACTGCCGACGTCGCCCGAGGTGTGCGAGGTCAGAGAAAGCGCGGCCAGCTCACGGCCAGCGGCCGCCCCGCTGGCACGGCAACTGGGGCGGGGCGCAGAGACGGCTACGCCCTTCGGCTGCTGGTGCGTCAATTCCGCGCCAGGGCGCCCCATGGGCCCGCCTGCCCGGAACGACGACATCCGCCGCGTCCGCTGGCGTGGAGCTGGTTCTGCCCGCAGCGGTGGCTCAATGAGCGCACCGTTGCGGGCAGAACCACGGGGAACAGAGATGCCTGGTCGCGGCTCACAGCTTTTCGTCCGGTCAGCGGGCGATCGAGATGGCGAAGGGCGCGAATCCGCTGGACCGGATCACGTGAGGCACGAACAGGATTGCGGCCTCGACGGCCTGCGCGGTCTCGATCCCGCCGAGGTCCGTGATCCACTCCCGGTGCCAGCCGAGGTCTTCGAGAAGCCCGCGGACGGCCTGCTTGGCCCCCGGGTCCTCACCGGAGAGGAAGGCGGTGGGCGACTGGACGAGTGCGGTAGGCGCTGTCATCACCGTGTAGAGCATTGTGTTGAGCGTCTTGACGACGCGCGTGCCGGGGAGCGCAACTTGGAGTTGCTCCCCGAGGCTTGAGCCGGGGTAGAGCAGGTTGGCGGGCAGTCCGTCCGGTCCGTCGACGGTGGCGTTGGAGACGTCTACGAGGATCTTGCCCTCCAGCTCCTCGCGCAGAGCGAGGAGCCGTTCCAGCGAGCCGGCGCCCGGCGTGGCGTTGATGACGATCTGCCCTGTCCGGGCAGCGTCGGCGGCAGCGCCTGGCGAGCGGTCCGCCACGGTCACCTCATGCCCGGCCCGGGTGAGGGCTGCGGACAGGCTGCCGCCGACGCGGCCGTTTCCGAGTACGGCGATCATGGTCATGCTGATCTGGTCCTTCCAGCGCTCATGGTTCTTAGAGGTGGTCAGCGCGAGAGCGTGGCGACAGCATCCGCGTGCACACCGGGCGCAGTGGCCAGCAAGCTCTTGCTCTCCGGCGTCCAGGGGTGGCCCTCGGCGTCGGAGATCCGTCTGCCGGCCTCGGCTACGAGCAGTGCGCCGGGCAGCAGGTCCGCGCGGGCCCCGGCGAACTGCCAAAAGGCGTCGATCCGCCCGGCAGCCACGTTCAGCAGGTGCAGGGTCGCGGGCACAGATGTCCGTACCACGAGAGCGTCGAGCAGCATTGCGGTGATCGAGGAACCGATGCGCCGCACGATCGCTTCGTCTTCGTCCGGCCTGGCCTGGCTCGTGGCCACGAGGCTCAGTCCGAGGTCCGTGGTCTCAGAAACGTGCAGCGGCCGGCCGTCGAGGTAGGCGCCGCCGCCCGCGAGCGCGGTGTAGGTCTCGCCGGTCAACGGCAGGTGGACCGCGGTGAGTACCGGCCGGTTCTCGCGCACGAGTGTGGCGGTCACCGCCCACTCCGGCAGGCCGTGCAGGTGGTTGACGTTCCCTTCAGCAGGATCCACGACCCACCATTCGCCGGGAGGCAGGGCCCCGCCCTCGAGCTCTTCCTCGATCCAGCCGGCCATCGGGCGCAGGAGCGCGAGGCGTGGGCGCAGGACATCGAGGGCCGCGTCGTCGTTGGCGGCGAGTGCGCGCATCAGCTCTTCGCGCGTCCGGTAGCGGACCACGCCGCTGAACCGCTCCCGCAGTGCCGAGCCGGCCGCGCCTACGGCGATGGCGGTCTGCGCGAGCAGTTCGGCGTCGGACACGGAGCCGGTGGCCGCGGCATTTCCAGTGCTCTGAATCGATTCGGGCATGGCGGTACTCCCATCTCAGCAGGGGGATGAAGCAGAGGGCGAAACCGTCGATCTTTGCGCCCGCACCTCGAAGGTACGAGCACGCAGCATTAACCTCAAGTGCATGTAAAGCACGTCTAGAGTGACTCGCATGCAATTGGATTTGAACCTGCTCGCCGCGCTCGACGCGCTCCTCGAGGAAGGAAGCGTGACTGGCGCGGCCGAGCGCCTGCACGTGACCGCCCCGGCGATGAGCCGAAGCCTCGGCCGGATCCGGAGAACAACGGGGGATCAGATCCTGGTGCGCACCGGACGCACTATGACTCCGACGCCGTACGCGATCGCCGTTCGGGAACAGGTCCACGACCTGCTGCAGCAGGTCCAAAGCGTGCTGGCACCAAGCCGTGAACTCGACCTCACGACACTCGAGCGCACCTTCACTCTCCGCTGGCACGATTCTCTCGTCGCCCTCAGCGGCCCCACGCTCCTCGCGGAGGTGCGTAAGCAGGCGCCGGGCGTGCGTTTGCGCTTCATCGCGGAATCGAGCATCGACACCCCCGAACTGCGTCGCGGCGAAGTCGACCTCGAAGCGAACGCGAACCGCCCGACCCAGCCCGAGATCCGCGCCGACCAGGTGGCCGAAAGCCGCCACGTCATCGTCATGCGGCGAGGGCACCCGCTCGCCCATGCCGAAGCCGTCACCGCCGCGCGGTACGCCGAGGCCGAGCACATCACCATCTCGCGGCGCGGAAGGTTCGACAACGCTCTCGACGAGGCTCTGGCGCGGCTTGGCCTCACCCGACGTGTGGTGGCGACCGCGCCCACCGAAGGGGCCGGGTTCGAGTTCGTGCGCGAGTCGGACCTCCTTGTCACAGCCCCCGAATCCACCACACACTCAGCGGCCGCGGATCTGGTCCTGGTCCCGCTGCCGTTCGAACTGCCCTCGGCCCGGGTGTACCTGTCTTGGCATCAGCGCTATGACACCGACCCCGCACATGTGTGGCTACGTGAACTGGCGCGGACTGCGCTGGCCGGTCCGACGAGAGGCCGGAATTAAGGGCTTCGACGCGGGCAAGAAGGTGAAGGGCCGCAAGCGGTTCATCGTCACGGACCCCCTGGGCCTGCTGCTGGCGGTTCACGTGGTCGCGGCGAGCATCCAGGATCGCGACGGCGCGAAGCGTTCGTTGCTGTGGACCCGCTTGGATCATCCGGGCGTGCAGAAGATCTGGGCGGACCAGGGCTTCGCCGGCCGCCTCGTGGAGTGGTCACGCACGATCCTCGGCCGCGAACTTGAGATCGTGCGCAAGGCCCCGGGCCAGCGCGGATTCCAGGTCCAGCCCAAGAGATGGGCGATCGAGCGCACCTTCTCGTGGCTCACCGCCCACTGCCGCCTCGCGCGTGACTACGCGACCAGCCCGGCCCGCTCGGAGACCATGATCCGCTGGGCAATGATCGGCATTATGGTCCGCCGACTCACCCGGGGCCGACCAGCGACGCGTCCGGGCCGGCGCTTGCTCCTGCGAGATGTTCCGTAGATACGTCGGCCTTCTCTTCCACGGGGAGCGTCCTGCGTCGGTGCGCTATTGAGCCAGAAGGCGCTCAGCCCTCTGTTGCGCGTCAGGGGGCAGGCCGGTCAACTTCGAGACGCCGGTCAATTTCGAGACGATCGCGCGAAGCTCTCGGCCGAGTTCGGGAAACTCGGTCCAGACTGCTGGGTTCCTGGTGAGGACCGCGGACAGCAGATCGCCTTCGTACATGTGCCCCTCTGCCATCGGGTTGTCTCGCAGCACCTCCAGTGCCAGTGGCAGGAGGTAGGGCAGGCCTATGTCCTGCCTGATCAACAAGCGCATGTCTTCGACGGTCAACTCGCCGATCGGCCGACGCCGCAAGGCGAGTGCAGTAGCGACAAGACGGGTGTCGTCGGCTGACGGGGCCGGCCAGCGGTCGCGTTCAAGCTCTTCAAGGGAGCGGTCACGATGCAAGGGGGGCGTCACCGATCGATTGTCCTACGACCAGATCTCAAACGCGGTCTCAGCTTGACTCTGAAGCTCCTATAGATCGTCAAGTGGCTGGAGATGTCGATGGTGCGCTGGTGAGGTGGCGGTAGACCTCTCGCGCGATGAAGCGCTTGAGGCATCTGAAGATGTCCTTCGTCTTGAGCCCTTCGAGGGTGCGTCGTGCGACGTAGTCGCGGGTGCGTGGGTCGTGACGCATGCGGACCAGGACGATGGTGTGCAGCGCGCGGTTGGCCTGGCGGTCGCCGCCGCGGTTGAGCCGATGGCGATCAGTGCGGCCTGAGGAGGCCGGCACGGGTGCGGCTGCGCAGAGGTGGGCGAAGGATGCCTCCGAGACGAGCCTGTCGGGGTTGTCCCCGGCGGTGACCAGCAACTGCCCGGCGGTTTCGGTCCCGACGCCCGGTAGCGCGAGCAGTCCGGGCGCGGTGTGGGTGATCAGGGTGCGCAACTCGGCGTCCGCGTCCGCGATCTCTTCGCTCAGGTGCTGGTATCGCTTGGCCAGGCGTTTGAGCGCGAGTTTGACGGCGGCGGCCGGGGTGGTCAGATCGGAGCCGGGTCGGCTGGCGGCCAGACGCCGTATCAGCTCGGTGGTGGTCAGCGAGCGCAGTGCTTCGCGCGTCGCCGCGGGCGCGGTGATGATCAGTGATTTGAGCTGGTTGACGGTCTGGGTGCGGGCCTTGATGGCGCTGGCACGTACCACGCGGAGTGTGCGGATTGCCTCGACCGTGCCGTCGCGATCCTTCGGCGTGCCGCTGGCGCGGCCGGAGAGCACTGCGGTCGCGGCGGCGTAGGCGTCGACAGGGTCGGATTTGCCCGTGGCGCGGCGAGCTCGACGATCGGGCCGGTCCACTTCGACCACGGTGATCTGGCTGGCACGCAAGTGCCGGGCCAGTTCGGCTCCGTAGGATCCCGTGCCCTCCATGCCCACCGTCAGCACCTGGCCGTGCGAGCGCAGCCAGGCCAGCAGGCGCCGGTAGCCTTCAGGCG
Source organism: Streptomyces rhizosphaerihabitans (assembly GCF_025399795.1). Classification (GTDB taxonomy): domain Bacteria; phylum Actinomycetota; class Actinomycetes; order Streptomycetales; family Streptomycetaceae; genus Streptomyces; species Streptomyces rhizosphaerihabitans. The sequence continues at coordinate 6,421 of NZ_JAODTZ010000053.1, forward strand.
TGGTGGGGAACGCCTCGGTGGCCAGGTGCCGGCCGATGGTGTCGATGACGGCGGCCTGGTGGACGTCGGTGTGGGTGTCGATCCCGCCGATCACTTCGATGGGCTGTGGCATGGCGGCCGAGTTGTCCTTCCGTACGCGGATGTGGACTCGCGCGCACCGGCTCGGCGGACGGACACGACTGTGATGGGACCGCCTGGGTCAAGCTCCTATGAGGTCACGATCGCCGAGCCGGTACGCGCAGTGGCACCGCTCGGCAGGTCGACGATTCAGAGTGAGGACAGCCGGAGCGTCAATCGGGGATCGGGTCAGACCCGCGAGCGGTGCCTCCCGCATCCTCACAGTCGGGGATCTTGGAGTTTCGCGGTGCGGCAGCATGGTCAACGGGCATGCTCGGGTAGTTCCGATGACCGATGCAGTTGTCGAGGTGCCCGTTGTCCCTTCGTCCACGTTCTGGTGAGCAGATCCCGTCTCTGACTGTGCAGGTCGCGCGGGCGAGTAACCCGGGCGGCACGACGGCGATATGGGTAAGAGACCGGCTGGACGGGCTGTGGCATGACGAGGACTTCGCCGACTGGTACCCGCGTGACGGGCGCCCGGGTCTCTCGCCCGCTCAACTGGCTACCGTCTGTGTGCTGCAGTTCCTGCTCGGCCTGTCGGACCGGCAGGCCGCGGAGGCGGTCCGCTGTCGCATCGACTTCAAGTACGCGATGGCCATGGAGCTGGACGACCCCGGGTTCCATCACAGCGTGCTGGCCGATTTCCGCGATCGTCTCGCCGAAGGCGACCGTGCTGACCGTCTCCTCGACCTCGCGCTGGCTCGCCTCAAGGAGGCCGGCCTGGTGCGCGAGCGCACCACTCAGCGCACCGACTCCACCCATGTCCTGGCCGCGGTGCGTGACCTGACCCGCCTGGAGCTGATCACCGAGGCGGTCCGCGCCGCATTGGAAGAGGTCGCCAGCACCTCCCCTCAGCTGCTGGACGAGCTGGTCGATGAGGACTGGGGGCACCGCTACGGCCGACCGGTCCGCCTGGGAAAGAACCCCACCAAGCCCAAGACCAGGATCCTTGCCACGGGAAACGACGCCGTCCGGCTCCTGGAACACCTCTACCGGCGCGGAGCAGACCGCACGTCCGGTCCTCGTATCCAGGCCCTGCGCCAGATCATGGTGCAGAACTACCACCGTGACGCCGCAGGACACCTGCGCTGGCGCACCGCCGAGAAGGAAGGCGGATCCGGGCTGCCGCCCTCGTCCCGTGCGGTCGTCTCTCCCTACGACACCTCGGCCCGCTACGTACGGCACGGACACATCATCAGCTGGAAAGGGTTCTCCGCTCACCTGACCGAGACCTGCGCTCCCGACGGCCCCAACGTGATCACGGACGTGGCCACCACCGCGGCCACCACCCACGACAGCAAGGTCCTGCCCGGCATCCACACCCGCCTCTCCCGCCGCGGACTTCTGCCCGCCGAGCACCTGGTCGACGCCGGGTACACCTCCCTGCCCCACCTGGAACAAGCCACCCGTGAACACCAGGTCACCGTCTCTGGACCACTGCGGAGCAACCCCACCCGTCAGCACCGCCGCGACGAGGGCTTCGCCCGGGACGACTTCCACATCGACTACGACCGTCAGCAGGTCACCTGTCCCCAGGGCCAGGTCAGCCAGGGCTGGCACGGCCCCTACCCGACCTCCTCACCCACAGCGGCCCCGCTGATCGTGGCCAGGTTCACCAAAAGCCAGTGCCAGCCCTGCCCGGCGCGCACCCAATGCACCACCTCCCGGGAAAGCACCCGCACCGTGGGCTTTCCCCCACGAGAACTCCGCGACCTGCAACTTCGCGTCCGTACCGAGCAACAGACACCCGAGTGGAAGACCCGCTACGCGGTCCGCTCCGGAGTGGAGGGCACGGTTAACGAGTTCGCCCACGGATATGGCATGCGACGCTGCCGCTACCGAGGACAAGGAAAGGCCCACATCCAGCATGTCCTGACGGCCATCGCCGTCAACATCGAGCGCCTCAGCGGACTGCCACCGACCGAAGAAGCCCACACACCCCGCCGACCGACTGCCTTCCAGAACTACCTCGACCAGCGCGAGATACCCCGGCCGAAGTCCTGGCGAACCCTGGGCAGCTGACCTCGGCGGCACCAAGATCCCCGACAGAGTCAAGATGAGTACCTGTTTCCGAACCTTCAGGGATAGGGGCCACCGACGCAGTGTCGTCGTTGCGGTCTACGCTGCCGATCGTGATGAGCTTGTTCGAGAGGTTGGCCCGCCTCGTAGCCGTGCCGGTAGATCCTATTGATGCGGTGGGCGACTGGCTGGCTGTCGAAGCCCAGCTGCCGGTGACGCTACCCACCGACTACAAGGAGCTGGTCGAGCGGTACGGCTGGGGCGAGTTCTGCGACTTCCTGTACGTCAGGACGCCCTTCGGTGGCAACAGGCACAACGGCCTGAGCTGGCAGGACGTCAGATACCAGAATGAATGGACCGTTCCCGGTTCGAAGCGGCTCCCTTATCCGCTTTACCCCGCGCCCGGCGCCTTGCTGATCTGGGGTGGGAGCCCGGACGCCGACCGTCTGTGCTGGCTCACAGAGGGGCCGCCGGACACGTGGCCGGTCGTGGTGTGGAGTCGCGACGACGACTACGAGGTGTACGAGATGGGCTGCGCTGCGTTCATCGAGGGGTGGACCAGCGGCAAGATCAGGTCGGGGATTATCGGCGGCATGGAACTGGGACTCCGTCCCTGGTTCACGACGGCCCGGGAACTTCAACACGTCAACATCAGGCTGTCCGACGGCACGGGCGCATATTTGGAGCGTCTAAGGATCTTGCGGGATTCGCTGGGTCCGACGGAGGATCGCGGTACCTATCAGTCTCCGTACGAGGACGACGTCCGACAGGACCACTTCGCGGTCAGCGGCCTTGATTGGCGCCTGACCTACGAGACGGCCTACGGTCACCAGATCCGAGCGGCTTTTCCGGCGGAGGATGGTGCAGCGGCGCGGCTCCGTATTTGGGCTGCTGTCGAGCTGATGGGCTGCCGGGTGCTGTCCGCCCGCACCAACGAAGGCGTGCCGATGTGGGAGGACGCGTTCTCCCCGGACACGCAGGACATCTCCGGCGATAAGTGAATGGCTGCCCAGTGGTCGTGGAAGAGTGAACAGATAGCTGGTCTGGCCGTATGGCTTCGGGCCAGGTTCACTGCGGTGACCGTGAGAACGATCAGTCCCGCTGGGCTTCGCGGGAGGCCGGCTGGCTGAACCGGCGGGACTGGCGTCGGGTGACGCGCCTGGTCATGAGGGTGATCGCGGCCCAGGTGATCAGCGACTCGGAGTTTTGGATGAGCCGTTCGTAGTTGCGTGCGTGTCTGCGGGCGTGCATGACCCAGGCGATGGACCGTTCGACCACCCAACGGCGAGTTATGTGGAATCTGATCTGTCAAGGTCTTCGGCAGTGCCGACGACTGCCGGGCCGCACTCCGGGGGCAGATGGGCAACGACCAAGGCGACGGCGTCCTGCGGGTTGTCAGCCTCTCCAATGCCCGCCGGCCCGTCGTGAGGCCCGCGGGTTCTCCACCACGTGACGCGGTACTTCCCGTTCACGGGAGTAACCACTGGAACATCGTGGGTGTGGGGGAATTCGGTGCAGCGGCTGAAGCCCAGTGACCTGTGACTGTGGAAGGGGAACAAAGCCCGCAGCTGCGGCTGGTCGTAGGCCGCCTCAATGAGGAAGTGGTCGACGTGCAAGGCCGGGGTCTGGCGATAGCTTGCCCACGCGGTCTCGACTTTGGTGCCGCGCTCGGGGGCTTCCGTGAGTGGGCCCATGTAGACGAACGGGCATGCGGATAGCAGATGTTCCGGGGTGACGCCGGACTGCCAGACCGCGATAGCCGTGGAGGCCTCGTTCAGACTGCTGGTCGTGCCCGTGGCGATCGTGACCCGGTGTTCCCGGAAGCGCATGAGGAAGCTGCGGTGATGGAGGCCCAGGAGAGTGCTCGTCGTCCGGCAGTCGCTGTCAGCCCGGGCGCCGATTCGCTTCCACCCTCGTGCTCGTTCAGGGAGCATGTCCAACCGGTATCCAGCTTGGTGGACGGCCTGCTGCAGAACAGTCTGGAGCGTTCTGTCCCGGCCGAGTTCAGGATAGAGACCAGCCAGGTGCGCGGCCATTTGAGACGTCACAGTTCGCCCTTCAGTTGGTGTCGCCGGCTGTGAATGGCTCTGCGTAACTCCCCGCCGAATCCTTGGCGTTCCGCACCTCGACGAGAGGAAGCAACGTGGCCGTCGCGGGTATTCCGAGCTGGCGGGGTGTCGCCCCCGCTGGCGTGGGAACATCGACCAGCCGTTCCAGCAGTTGATCGAGCACGGCCTGGCCGTCGTCGACGGCAGCGCGTTCCTTGTCGTTGAGCGGGACGCTCGCCCGCATGCGCTGAAGGTTGTCCTTGGCCTCCAGGAGCTGGCCCTTGCTGGAGGTCTTGGGCGTGTAGAAATCGCAGCGAGCTCAGGCCATGCGGTGCGGGCACTGCTCAAAGAACGTGTAGGTGCAGAACCCGTGACCGAGGTCGTAGTACTGCCACGGCTCGCCCGATGCGGCGGCACTGGAGGTGACCGCGTCCCGGTCGACCAGAACCTCGATGGTGCGGACGTTGCGCTCGAAGTACCCGGCGTCGTTGTAGGCCCTGGCCAGCGTGTTCGGTGTGATCTTGGCGTAAACCTCGGCACGAGACCGCGCTCGTGCCCGCCGCGTCGCCTGCCGGGCGTGAAGCGGCCCCGGCCGACCGGGTTGGAGTCGCGCTGCCCGTCCTCCATGAGGAAGTCGTAGAACAACCGGACCGGCACCAGGCGCTGTTGGATCGTGGCGTTGGCCAGGCCCGAGCCCGAGTCGATCGAGACCACGTTCGTACCCCGACGGCTCGGCCGCGACGTCAACTCCCGTACGTAGACGGCGGCCCTTGCGGGCGGGCCCGTGTTCCAGAGGGACGATGACATGGCGCTGCTGTGGGCGCACCGGTACGACCCGCCGCCGGATCTCTCCGGGAGATGTCCGGGGCTCGCGTCGGCCGTCGACAGTGTGATGGCGAAGGCGATGGCCAAGGCCCCTGAGGACCGTTACGGCTCCTGCCGGGAGTCCGTGGCGGAGTTGATTTCCGCCGCGGGTTCTCTCAGGCCCCGGACTGACAGGTCAAAGAGCGCGTCCGGCAGAGCAGGCGACTGTCCACCAGCCGCTCGGAAACCCCACGCACCGAGTCTGTCCGTGCTGCTCCCGGGGCCTCAGAGCTTTCACCGGGCCCGGATCAGCCGGCGGCCCCCTTGAACGTCTTCGTCACAGCCCGCACCAGCCGGTCCGCGTACTCCCGCTCGGCATCCCTGAACTGCGGGTACTCGGTGACGAAGTGTTTCCACTCCACGTACCCGACCGCCTCCGCCACATCCTCGAGCAGGATGCTCTCGCGCTGCCGATACGGCCACTCGCCCGACAGCCGGAACACCTCGTGCAGCAGCTCGTAGCGGAGCGGATGCCGCTCGGCCAGCAGCACGGCGTCGTACAGATCCTTGCCCTGCGCGTGCGCGTCGTTGATCAGCCACATCAACTTCCAGGCCAGGGACAGTTCAGGCGTGGCCGCCTGCACGACCGTGCCGCCCGGCAGCTCTGCCGGCTCGGGGGCTTCGGGCAGCCGCTCGTTGAAGACGAAGTCGAGCTGGACATGGCCGCCCGGCAGCCCGGGCGATTCCCACGGCAGCACCATGCGGCAGCCCGGTACCCGGTCGTAGGTCCAGATGTCCTCGACCACCGCGCCCTGCGCCGAGATCCCGACCTCGCGTCCGCGCGCCTCGGCCAGCGTCTGCGCCGCCGCGGCGATCCCGCGCAGCATGTGGTCCGTACGGTCGTCGTCGATCCGCCAGGTGTCGGGGACGACGACGAAGTCCAGGTCGCCGGGCTCGCGGGCGGCGTCCGGGAACCACGCCGACATCAGCACGCTGCCCCTGAGCACCAGTGCGTCCACCCACTGCGACGAGGCGATCGCGTCCAGCACCAGATGCAGGGCCCCGCGCCGGGCCGCCCGCCACGTCTCGCCCCGCGCCGGATCTGCGAACCGCGGGTCTGTCGCGCGGTAGGCGTTCTGGTGGTGCTTCAGCGACGGGTCGAAGACGGGACGCTGCACCACGTCGTCCCCCGGCACCCACTGCAGCGTCTTCGGCAGGTCCTCCGCCTCGCGGGTGACCTCGTCCAGCGGCTCCCGGGGCAGCTCAGTGCTCCGCCAGCCGAACCCGTCCCACGCCGTTCCACTCATGTCCGTACCCCCACAGGCTCCGCGATCCAACCGTCGTCCACGGACAGGTCACTGTCATGGAGCACGAACTCCCGCTCCACACCCAGCACCACGAACCCGCCCAGCTCTGCCAGCAACCGCTCCAGCGCCCGCCCCGCCCCATCGGCGCCCGCCCCGCGGCACCGCTGCGTCACGAACCGCTCATGCCGCGCACCGGCCCTCACCCGCAAGGCGTTCCACGACAGATGGGCGCTGTGCGGCACCACCCGGGCCGCGAGCGCGGCCAGGTCCGTGTCCGCGTCGAGCAGCAGCTTCACGTGATGCTCGAAGTACCGTTCGTCGTCCCCGCCGAGCCGAGCCGGCACCTCCGCGGCCCACGGTGTGCACTCGGTCTTCACCCGCACCGGCTCGAAGCCGTCCGCACGAAGCCCCGCCACGACGTCCCGCACTCGCTCGGCCTGCTCAACGTACGACGAGGAACCGGACAGTGTGAGCATGGGCTGATCGCGCATCCGGCCGCGCGCCAGCACGATATGCGTCAGCTTCAGACCACCCGAAGCCGCCCACCGCTGCAGCCGCACCCACTCGTCGGGGTCGGCACAGCGGACCGTCACATGCGATTCGTACAGGGAAGCGGACACCCGCGGATCCTGCCAGACCACGGCCGCTCACGCCCACTTTGCCCCAAGCTTGCGCAGTGCGACTTGCTGTTCCTGGGTGAGCTTGTCGCGCCTCGTCTTCGAGACCGGCACACCCAGCTTCACGACGGTCGGCTCCGTCTCGCCGTCGACGGTGATCTGCTCATTGTGGCCGCGCGATACAAGCCGGTGGGCGCCCTTCCCGCTCCACCCACTGCGTGAGAGCCGACAGGCCGTGCTGGAACGCCTGCATCACGGCCATGCGGAATTCCCACGACATTCAGCCAGGCCCTCCCCGGGGCGACACCGTGGAACCGCACTCTCGCAGCCGGGTCGCAGCGGGGTCGCAGGCCATCAGCACATCGGTCATGCAGTCGTAGGCGTGCATGATTCCGCGTACCGCTCCGCCCGCGGCGCCGAGCAGCGGCAGAGTCGCAGTGTTCACGGCGTTTCAGCCCCTGCAGGAGGTTTCCAGTGATTTCGCCGCAAAGCCTACGGACCCGGTCACCGCGGCGCGGCTCGTTCACCGAAGATGCTCCGTTTGCAACCCGGCCTTCACCGTGGGCAGTTGGGTCCGTGCGGGCCTGGGCTGTGTGGACAGGACAGACGGTGGGGGAGGGGCGTGGTGGTCGGCACGGCCGACCGAGGTGCGCAGGAACGGGTCCGTTCCGGACTTCGAGCCTGAACCGGCATGCAGCATCATGTGGACGTGATCACCATTCATCTGAAGTACGAGATCGACGCCGACAAGCTCGAGGACTTCGAGGAATACGGCCGCCGCTGGGTCGGGCTCGTCAACCGTTTCGGCGGGACGCACCACGGCTACTTTTTGCCGAGTGAGGGCGACAGTGACATCGCCTACGCGCTCTTCTCCTTTCCCAGTTTCGCCGCGTACGAGCAGTACCGCTCGGACAGCATGACCGACCCGGAGTGCCAGGACGCCATCGAGTTGGCCCGCAACACCCGCTGCATCAAGCGCTACGAGCGGCGCTTCCTGCGGCCGCTCGACGTCACTTCCTAGGCCGGAGCCGGGCCTCAACGGCTGCCTGGCAGGCGTGCGTTGGGCGATGTGCGGTCGATACCGCGGGCGGCGACACCCTGGCCATCCGGTACCTCCGAACGGGGCGGGCTGCGTCGAAGTCGCAACTGCGCTGGAGGCGTGGAGGCGTGGAGGCGCGGGGCCGGTCGGCCCGTCGGTGCTCGCGCGGGGTTTGCGAGCACGCCACCGACTGTCCTCCTGCAGCGCCAGACACTGGCACGCCCGGCTCAGCCAGCTCACCGGAACCCACCGCGGGTACCAGGCCCTGGAGAGCGCCGGCCTCGACGTCCGACCCGACACCCTCATCAAGTGGCTTTCCGACCCCGAGTACAACGTCCGCCGCAGCTACCGCGACCTCATCCACGCCGCGTACGAGAACGTCGCCGTCGTCCCCGCCGATCTTGATCTCCAGCCGATTTTTTTGGCCGTCTCCCAGTACGTCGTTCCTCAGGGTCATCGGGGTGACGATGGCAGAGTGTGGGCCCGGCGAGCCCTGCGCGCGGGACGCCTGTGGATGGTGGTCGGGGATTTCGTCCGGCTGGTACGTGATCAGCTGGGGGCGTAGGTCCGTCAGGGACTGAAGCCACGCTCCAGGAAATCTGAACGGGCCCGTACCGGTGCCCAGTGAGTGCCGTTGAGGGTCCGCCGAGGCGAAGGACATCCGCCGCAGGGGTATGGCGGGTCCCACGGGCCCGGGCGGGGGGTCCTCGCCCCGCACGACGGGGTCCAGCAGGTCGACTTCTGCGGCGTCGGCGAAGGCGGGCACGAGGACGTCGACGAGTTCGCCGCAGGTTGTGTCCAGCTCGAGCGTGTGCCCCAGACGTTCTCGCACGTCGTTGAGGACTCGAGCGTGGGCGAGGACCCGCTCGCGGCCGGTGACGTCCACCACGGCCGTGGATACGCCCAGCACCCGGCCGTCGGCGTCTTGAAGCCGGAACAGGGAGACGGAGTACACGTGCTCGTGAGCGGGGTCGTTGGGTGGGCGGCCGCGTACGAGCCTGTCCAGCGCGGGTTCGCCGGTGGCGAGCACGTCGTGCAACATCGCCACGGTCTCTTCAGGGTCGGACAGATGGATCACGTCGCTGAGGCGGTGGCCGAGCACGTCTGTGGACTCGAATGCACTCATCCCCGCTGCCGCTGTGTTCACCCGCAGGACGCGCAGATCGGGATCCAGTACCTGCATCCCGATGGGCGACTGGGTGAACAGCGCCGTCAGCAGTGCCTGCCCCCGTGCGTCAGCGCCCTGCTCCTCTGGGCGTAGCAGGTAGACGCCCCAGCCGGAGCGGCCATCGCGCAACGTCACGGGTTTTACCGCGAGCCCGGGAATCGCCGCTGTCCTGTCCGAACGGCGGTCCGGTCCGGCGCCGGCCGGGGTCCATACCGCGGTCAGCAGCTCCACGACGGGACGGCCGACGGTGAGGCACGTGCCGCGCTCGAACAGGAACCTGGCCTCCTGGCTCCACCCGACGATGAGACCCGCTGCGTCGATGACGAGCAGCGCGTCGTCCGGTGCCATGGCCAGATCTTCCATGCGGCGCCTCCGGCGCGGGCAGATCAGCTCTGCAGGCCGGGCGTCTACGTCCGGTCAGGTCCCTTCCAGGGTGCCTCCCGTGCAAGGACGCCGCACGTCGGCTCGGCCAAGGCGGCGCGCAGCCTTGGTGGCACGCCCGTCTGCGACGTGCGGTGTCGGACGCCGTGTAACGTCACCGCGAACTGCTTGCCATGCTCAAGCAACGGCCTTGTCCCGGAACATCGAAGTGGAACCGGATCGAGCACCGGCTGTTCTCCCACATCACCATGAACTGGCGTGGAAGGCCCCTGACCAGCCACGAAGTGAACCGTTCCGGGTTCGATAGAGACTCGATCGTTTAAGAGGATCGAGTCATGGCACGTCCTTCCCAGTACCCGCTTGAGCTGCGCCGTCGTGCGGTACGGATGGTCGCCGAGGTGCGGCCCGACTACGACACCGAGTGGGCGGCGATATCGGCGGTGCCCAGCAGAGTTGTCGGCGTCGCTCGAACCGTGACCCTCTGACGGCGGATCAAAACAAGTTCAACCTCAATGGCCAACTCGTCCGGACGCGCTCTTGTGACGCGCGTAGAACTCGGGCACTATCTCCCTGCTCCAGCATGCGACAGTTCCGCCCCAAAGTTGTCATGAGCAGGAGGAATCCCCCCTATGTTGCATCGCCCGAAACTGCGCTCGGCCCTGACCGCGCTCGCCCTCGTCCTCGGCGCCCTGTTCCTCCCCGGCGTCGGCGCCTTCGGCAGCGGCGCCACCGAGGCCCACGCCGTCACCAAGCTCACGCATGCACAGGCCACGTCCCGGTTCAGCTCGTCCGGTATCACCTGGTCGTCCTCCGGCGGCTGCTCCGACCGGAACAACGCCACCTGCACGTCCTTCGATCAGCTCAACCTCGCCACCGCCCAGGGCGCCCAGACCCTGAAGAGCGCCACCGGTTGCGCGCTCAACATCACCGGCGGCACCGAGACCGGGCATGCCAGCGGCACGTACTCGCACTGGAACGGCTACAAGCTCGACTACGGCAAGTCCACCTGTCTCACCAACTACATCCACAGCGCCTTCAGCTACATAGGTCTCCGTGGTGACGGCGCTCCCCAGTACCAGGCCGGATCCGGAAACATCTACGCGGACGAGGGTAACCACTGGGACGTCCTCTACTACAACTGCGGCGGCTGCTGAGCCCGCACGCGCAGGTGTCCCCGCCCGGCGGACGGGGACACCGCCGGGGCTCAGAAACCCACGCCTGCGGGTCCGCCAGTTCACCTGCGCGGACACCTCCTGCGGGCGGCAAACCTTCTTCCCGTCGTCGAGGAGTTGATGGCCCTTCAACGCCTCAGAACGGGCCCTTGACGTAGGGGCGATCGTCACCGCCACGGTCGCCCGGGAGCATTCCCCAGCCAAGATCCACATCCCGCCGCAACAGTGTTGACCGCCTGACGGTCCGCCAGCTTCTACGTCACTTGCGCCAGCGAACCACCTCCCGTCTACCTCCGCAGTCACAACGCATATGGTGCGGCCGGATCCCACACCTGACAGGCGGTGGTCACCTGACCGGCACCGCGAAGTGCACCGGCCGACCCCGTGTGCGGGGCAGGTCAGCCCTGCGCAGTCAGGCCCCCGCGGTCAGCTATGTCGATGCCTCCGTACAGCAGCCGGCAGTCATCCGAATCCGGAAGAAGGGACACATCCATGGTCAATCTCGTTCTCCGAGGGCTTGGCCGCGAGCGCCGGGCGGCAGCCGCACCGTCCGTCTCGGTCAACCGCGCCCAGGGGGCCCACTGTCACCACCTGCGGCTGCGACTTCCCGCCGCACCATCCCTCCGCAACGAAGGAGTTGCTGTGATGACCACGATCGGCACGACCCTCCGGCGCCGCGCACGCGCCGCCATCACGCTCGCCGCGGCGGCCGCACTCGTCGGCCTGCTCCCCACCTCCTCCCAGGCGAACGTCAACAGGTACACCGTCCAGCCGAGCTCCCCCAAGCCGACCGTGTGCAACAACTCCGGCACCATCCCGGCCGGCACCTGGCTGCAGAACGCGCCGTGCGGCTACTGGGTCGGCACAGCCATGGCTGGCTCGTCCTTCGACGTCCACCAGACCAACCCGAGCAACTACCACTACGGGCGCAGCTTGGGCGGCAACAACATCTGTGGCTGGATCCCGCCCGGCGCCCTCGGTTCCAGCCCGACCGCGTCCGTCGCGGAGTCGTGCAGCGACGCGACCAAGGACAACATCTCGCACCGCCGGACGATCGGATACAACTTCAACGCAGCCGCGCACGCGGCCACGGACGGCACCGCAATCACGGTCAACCCGGCCTGCACGGCGTACTACAACTACTACACGACCAGCACATACAACGACGGTTCACTGCGCGATGTGGCAGGCAATCCGGGCACCACCGTGATGTATCGCTTCACGACGAACGGGTCCAACCCGGCGATCGTCGTTCGCGACAGCGCGATCGGCTGGATCTTCCTGAACCGCTCGTGCGTCACAGACTGGCGCAGCATCACCTTCTACAACGACAACGACTGATTCGCCGCACTCGACTGCCTGGGGCTTGATCGCGTGCCAGGCGAGGGTCTCTTCGAAGGGCCCGTCCGGTACAAGTCGTAGAAGCTGGAGCCCCGGTGTCGGCGCGCAGCTGGGCGAGCATGGCACCGTAGTGGTCGGCGGAATAGAGGATGTCCTTGAGGACGACGCGGTAACCCGCGTTGAGCGAGTAGCGCGCCCAGGTCGATCAGACCCATGCTCGCCCCGCCGGGCTGGGCAGTTCGCGTAGAAGGCACGCTGGGATTGTCATAATTGCGTCAATAGTCCCGCAGGGTTGAGGGGTTGCGGCGGCGCTACGCGGGTAGATGTGGACATGCCAATTGTGCGACGTACCCCACCTCTTGGAGAAAAATGTCAGTACTCGCGCGGATTGCGGCGGCTGTCGCCGTGGCCGCTCCTCTCGCCCTGACGGCACCAGCGGCCGATGCTGCAGTGGTTCCCACTCACGCAATCATCGCCTGTCAGAGCGCAAGCTTCTACGCGAACTATGACAGCGCGTCCGGCCCCACCGGCCTCCTGCGCGTCCTCCCCTACGGGGACAAGGTCGGCCACACTCCCGGAGCCCACCCCGTGTACAACGGCTGGGCGGCGACCTTCGACTTTGGCCCCAACGATTGGGGCTATGTACGTGAGGAGTGCATAGGAGGTTACGGATCATGGTGAGCCTGCGCCGTGATGCAAATGAAGCGCGCCGAAGCGTGAGGTCCCGGGTGGGGTCGGGCGCTCTGACCCTCGTATGCCTGACTACGCTCGGGGTCGGGCTGACCGCGGCCCCGGCCCAGGCGGCGAACGGCATACCCGGTGTCCGAATGGCGGTCTGTGCGGACAGCCTGTACGTGCGGACTGATCCCGGCGGGGCCTGGATGGGCACGTTGTCCTACCCCCAGACCTTCGATGTGAAGAGCGTCAGCGGTGGCTGGGTGTACGGCTTCGCCTATGGTGACGTCAACCGCAACGGCTGGGTGCAGAACGGATGGTTCTGCTGAGCTTGACATTTGACTTCACTGGTCACTCGTAGGCCTTGTCGTCGCGCATGCCATGGGGCTTGAAGTACCTGCCACGGTGGGGGTCGTGCTGAGGGGCCCTGCGCTTCTCGGACAGCGGTGTTGAGGGTTCTGTCTATGCCGCTGCCTGCAACTCTGTCCCGCTGCGAGACGAAGGAAGCACCCTGGCTCTCGGCGATCCCACTGTCACTGAACCTGACCAGAGCAACTCCAGTGACACCGGGCACGCGAAAGGCGTTCAGTGCCGCGAGTCGCTTGGTTCGTGGACTGCGCTCGTGACCCTCACGAGCGACCAGACCTAAATTTCGAGATCGGCGTCACGTGTGGGGTTCGTCATGGCCTGCCAGCGGCGCTCGAAGTCGTCGGTCTGCTTGGTGATGTCCTCGGCGGTGATGAGTCTGTTGTATTGGGCGGTGATCCCCCGAAGTGCGCAGTCCTGGGCCACGCTCTCGGCAGAGGGACTGTCCGCGTCCGTCCGGTGGTCGGCCCAGACGTGGTACATGCGGAAGGGGAGGAAGTAGCGGCGCAGCGTGGATGGGCTGACGGGGTTGCCGCCGCGGCTGGTCACGCCATCGCTGGCGAGGTGTGTGGAGAGCTGCTTGTCTGTGGGCTCCTGGCCGTGCACGTTCTTGTAGTTCTTCCACGCGAGGTAGTACTGGTCGACCACGGTGAGGGCGTTGTCTTGGCTCGCTGGTGGTTGCTGCTTGTTGATGGATGCGTTCACCTTCGGGCCGGGTATCTCCTCGGCTGCGTGCGTTCCCGTGCTGGCAGGAGGCGCCATGGTGGGGGCGGGATTTGGAGCGTTCTTCGTTTCGCCCAGTTCGGTCACCGTTTCGCCGGTGGGCGGTGCGCCTTCATCGAAGTCGCGCTGCTGGAAGGCGTGGACGAACGTGTGGAGGTCTTGCGCGACGAGAGGTTCACCGGCCGCGGTGGTGATGCCGTCGCGCTCGAAGACGTAGCGGGCCAGGGCGGCCGCCTCCGGGTATCTGCCGTACTCGTGCGCGAAGTTGATCCAGGCCCGGTAGAAGAATTCCTCCCAGTCCATGTCGTCACCGGCACGCCCGTCCTCAGCAGCGGTGGTGGTCGGCTCGTAACGCTGCTGCAGACTGACCAGAATGGGGGACAGCTGCTCGTCGGACAGTGGGTCGCCTGCTGCTGTTGTGATGGCGAACTGGTCTCGTAGGAACAGGGCGAACTGGCCCGGCGTGGGCGCCACGAGGAACTGAGCAACCCACGACTGGTAGGCGTCCGCGAACAGACCACTCCTACGAGCCTCCTGGAATGCCGGAGCCGACATCTGCGCCTGCGGCATCTGCGCCCGTGCTCGGGCCTGAGCCTCGGCTTGCTCCGGAGTCTGCTGGACGTATCCGGCCGCCAGTTGGTTCGACTCCAGCTCCCGATGCTCGGGCCCCGGGCCGGCGGCGACCGGGACGGACGCCTGCACGGGCGCGGGTGCCGGCGGCAGCAGCGCGGGCTCGATGCCCGCTGCCGCCAGGCCTGCCGGGGCCGTCTCCGAGAGGGGGATGCCGTAGCGCGCCAGGCGCAGCGGCATCAGGGACTCCACGGGGGCCTTGCGGCGCCAGGCGCGGCCGAAGCGGGAGTTCAGGCGGGCCTGGTAGACGAGACGTTCCTGCTCCAGCTTGATGACCTGCTCGTAGGAGCGCAGTTCCCACAGTTTCATCCGGCGCCACAGCAGGAACGTGGGGACCGGGGAGAGCAGCCAGCGGGTGAGGCGGACGCCCTCCATGTGCTTGTCGGCGGTGATGTCGGCTATTCGGCCGGTCGCGTGCCGGGCCGCCTCGACGGAGACCACGAACAGGACCGGGATGACGGCGTGCATGCCGACACCCAGCGGGTCCGGCCAGGCCGCCGCGCCGTTGAACGCGATCGTCGCCACTGTCAGCACCCATGCGGTCTGGCGCAGCAGGGGGAACGGGATGCGGATCCAGCTCAGCAGCAGGTCCAGAGCGAGCAGGACGCAGATACCCGCGTCGATGCCGATCGGGAAGACGTACGAGAAGTTCCCGAAGCCCTTCTTGATCGCCAGCTCTCGGACCGCCGCGTACGAACCGGCGAAGCCGATCCCGGCGATGACGAGCGCACCGGCCACGATCACCCCGACGAGCAGCCGGTGGGTTCGGCCGAAGCGCACCACGTTGTTCGGACCCTGGTGGCTTACGAACTGCTGCTCTTCCTCCATCAACGCCCCCGTCTTTGCATGGTTGTTGTGGCTGCGGCTGGGGCCGGCCAGCGGGTACGTCCCACCGTCTGACTGCAGGGCTGCTGGTTGTGCGGGTTGGGCATGGTGGGGGAGTCGGTCATGAGCGAGCTGCCTGGTGGTTCGGGACGGGGTTGAGGAGTTCGTGGATGAGCTGCTCCGTTTCGATCTCCATGGGGCAGTCGAGTGCACGGTTGACGGCCTGGATGCGGGTGATCACCGTATGCAGGCCGGGCCGGTTCCCGGCCGCCTTTTCGACCATCAGCCAGTCCCGGTAGAGCAGTTCGGCCGCGTCATCCACGTCAAGTCCCGTCGCGATGGCCTTCCTTGCGGCACCGAGGTCGTGGTGGGGGCCCTTGGGGGTGCGGTGGGCCGCCACGGAGTGGGCGACATCGACGATCCGGGTGATCATTTCCTGCTGGTACGGCTCGGCCCACGCCGGCGCCCGGCTTCCGAAGGGGCGGCCGCGGACGAGGGACAGTGCCTCCTCCAAGGCGGGCAGTCCGGCCGACCCGTGGGGGAGTGCGTGTTCGGCGAGGCGGACGAAGCGCGGCCAGTCGCAGTGCACACCGGCGGCCAGCGTGTAGGGGGTGTCGCCGTTGCGGCGGCGCGGTACGTACGGGTTGCCGTCCGGGTCGTTGCCCAGGGCCCGGCGCAGGCCCTGGAGACGGGCGTTGAGGGTGGCGTGTGACCAGGGGCTGATCGGGTCCATGTCGGCGCACAGGGCGTCGGCCGTGCGGCCGGGGCGGAAGTAGAGCAGGGCGGCGAGCTGCGCGGTGCGCGGGCCGTGGCCGGTGCGGCCGAGACCGTCCACGTCCACCGGCCCCAGCACCCGGATCTGCGGCCCGCCCAGGTCGCTCGTGCGCGTTGCAACGCCGTCGGCCTCAGCACGGCCCGGGGACTGGGGTGTTGCCGCGGCGGTCGTGTCTGCCGCACCGGCGCTCACCTCGGCGGCCGCCAGCGGCGCCTCGGTGCCGGCAGGAGGGGCGGATGGTGTGGGCAGCGGGGGAAGTAGGGGCAGGGCGGCGGGATCGGCGGACGCTTTCAGCAAAGCCGGGAACACGGCATCGTCCCTGTCCGAGCCGGCTGCCCCCGAGCCGTTGCGGGCCGGTGCGGGAGCTGCGCTGTCGTCGCCGGGCGATTCCCGCTGCGGGCTCGGCGCGGCCTGCCCTGTGACGCCGGGTTCGCCGGGAACGTGCTGCCATGCCCCCTGCGCCTGGTTGGCGGGCTGTCCGGAGACGGCGAGCGCCGTGACGATCTGCTGGTAGGCGGCATGTTCCAGGCGCTGCACGATGATGTCTGTGCCGAGATGGTCGAAGCGCTGCGGCGTCTTGGCGGAGACGGCCAGGATGTCCGCCTCGGGGAAGTGCGCTGCGGCGGTGCCAGCCGGGGCGATCAGCGTGACCGGGATCTGCGGGCTTGTGCCGAGGACATCGGCGAACTGCCAGGCCGTGTCGGTGTCCAGGGCACTCGCGCACAGCACCACGTAGGGGTGGTGGGCGGTCTCGGGCATCTGATGCACTTCCATCAGCCGCTCGGTCAGATCGCGCAGCGCGTGCGCGGGCTGGCGCATGTGCGCGATCCGGGAACTCGGCAGCAGGTGTGGGAGGTCCTGGCCGAACCCGACGGCGACCACCTCGACATCCTGCGACCACGGGCTCATGCCCAGCTCCAGGGCCAGCGACGTGCACACCTCGCTGATGTGTACGGGGTTGCCGTCCAGTAGCAGGACAGGCAGCTGCGCGAGGTCGGCGAGGACAAGGTCACCGGATTCGGTGCTGCCCACCGTGACCAGGGCGGGACAGGGTGCGGCAAGGGTGCGGGCCGTGTCCTCGTCCAGGAGCTCGGCGCCGTCGGGCAGCTGCCACCATCGGGCCGCTCCTGCCACGAACGGTTCCTGCGGCTCGGAGGCGAGGTCATCGGGCAGGACGTGGAGGGTGTGGGCATCGAGCCGCGCCCCCCGCAATTGGAGTACTTCCCGCCCGTTCTGTTCGGCGGCGTGGGCCATCGTGCGCAGTGCCACGTCCAGGCGTGCTGTGGCGGAGGGTTCGGCGGCCGCCGCGAGCTGGGCTTCGGCGGGCGCGGTCTGCGGCGCGATGGCGATCGTCTCGCCCGGCTTGCGGCGTCGGCGCTGCAGCGTCCTGCGCAGCGCGAGCGCCGCGGTGACGGCGGCGGCCAGCAGCGCGCCGGCACCGAGAACGGTGCGCAGATTCAGCACGCCACCGGCCGGGTCCGGCTCGGGGTTCTCGGACGAGGGGGCGGGTGTCGCCGATTGCGCGGGGTCGGCACTGCCGGCCGGCGGTGTGCTCGAGGCAGACGGCCCGGGTGCGGGCGCGGTGCTCCGCTCTGGCGTAGCGGGCGGCGTCTGGTCTGCGTCCTGGCCCGTGCCGTCGGAGGGCTTGTGTTCCTGCGGTGCGGGAGAGGCTGAGGGCGGGCGCGGTTTGCTGCTGGTGCCGCCGCTGTCCGGCCCGTCCGGGGACGGGGGCGGGGCGCTCGGGTCGTCGGGCCGGGTGCCGGGCACGGTGACCTGCTGTCCCGGATAGATCACGTCGGGGTCGGTGATGGCGGGCAGTCCCTCCGGCTGCGGTTTGCCGCGGCTGGCGGCGAACAGCTTCGGCCACGTGCCGCCGTCACCGACTTCGTTCTCGGCGATCTTCGACAGGTAGTCCCCGGAGTGGACCGTGACGACGTGCCCGCCCTTCTCGGCAGCTACGGCCTTGCTTCCGTCGGACTGTGTCTGCGGGCCTTGGGTCTTGGGCTGCTCGGGCATGGCTAGTTCCCAGCCTGGTTGCAGGAAGCTGTTGGACCTAAAGATGTGGCCGCCGTCCATGGTGCGTCCCTCGTTGAGGCTGGCGATCTCCCGCCACCGCTCGCCGTCGCCCAACTCCCGCTCGGCGATGCTCCACAGACTTTCCGCGGGCCGGGATTCGCGCACCGTGTAGGACGGGCGCGACGTCGAGCTGTTCACAGCGGAGGACGGAGAAACCTGCCTGACTGCGCCGGCTTGAGCGGTTGCGGGCTCCTGGCCGGGGACGCGCGCTGCGGTGGTGGCCGGGGCTGCCTGAGCGTCGGAGGCTAGGGCAGAACTGGTGGGCAGCAGGACCAGGATGCTGCCGACCAGAAGCGCCGCGGCGCGCTGCGAGGCGCCCAGCCCGCGCGGGGCGTGCCAGCGGCGGCCGCGCAGCTGCGCGATGAGTTCCCGCAGGGTGCAGAACGTGAACTGCGCCCACCCCATCCAGCCGACCGCGACCAGTACGAGCAGGAACACGGACCCGGTGTCCTGCCGGTCCAGCAGGTGCGTGAGGTCGTCCTGGCTGGATGCCCAGATGACCGGGGTGGCCCAGGCCAGCAGCAGCGGCAGAGCGCCGACCGCGGCGGCCAGGATGAGCAGACTCACGCCGGCCTTGCAGAGCCGGCCCAGGGTGGCGGTGCGCATCAGTTTCCTTCGTCGGGTGCTGTGACGCCGTGCAGGAGGGTGGCGGTGGCGTGGCCGGTCACCGGCAGCGAGCCGATCCCGACGGCCGACAGGAAGGCCGTGTCGCTGGAGCCATGAATGGTGACGGTGACTCTCTTGCCGTCACCGGACACGCTGACGGTGCCGGTGGCTCCGGCGGCGCGCAGGTAGGCCTGCGCGGCAGCAGTAGCGTCTTGCGGGTCGACGGTGATCGCCGTGCCGGTGACGGCCTGGGCGGGGTCGATGGCCTGCCCGCCGGCCCGGGCTGCCTCACTGGCGATGTAGTCGGCGCGTTCGGTGGCGGCCATCTTGGCTCCGCCGTCGACGGCCACGCCGATGATGCCGATCAGCGCGAGGACGCACACAGCGACGAACACGGTGACGCCACCATCATCCCGCCGTGCGCGGCTCACCCGCATCTGCCAGTCGTTCATCAGTCGCCTCGCTGCCGGTACTGATCCACCACCGAGGTGGCCGTCGACGTGAGCGTCCGTGCTCCGGGCACGCCCGGCAGAAGCAGGTCCGACAGGTTGACCGTGCAGGTCACGGTCACGGTGACGGTGCCGACTTGGCCGACCGGCACGCTGACGCCGCCGGTGTCGACGTGGACGGTGGTGAAGGCGCAGGCGATGCCCTGGTCGGCCATCGATTCGGCGGCCGCGGCGTGTGCAGCGTCCTGGGCGGCGGCCGCGGTGCGGTGGATGGACGCCTCCCGTGCCGCGTCCTCGGCTGCCGCGTCGATTTTCGCCTCGGAGGTGACGATGCGTCCGCCGGCGATCGCCAGACACAAAAACATGATCAGCGACGGGAGGACGATCGCCGCCTCGACCGCGACACCGCCGTCATCGCTGCGGCGCCCGCCGGGCCACCGGGCCTCTCGCATCCTGTTCACTGTCCTGGGACCGTCCAGCGTTCGACCGCCCCGGACGCCGACTGCCTGACCTGCAGGCCCGCAACTCCCGGGATCATCGACATCGCGGTGCCGGAGACCTGCACCCGCACCCGCTGCCCGTCACTGCTGGCGGCGACGCTGTAACCGAGCAGGCTGTCACCCGCTGTCCGTTCCAGGACGTCCCGCGCCCGGGCCGCTCCGTCGCCGGGGCCGGCCTGATAGGCGCGGGCGGCGCTGGCTCCCTCGCGGGCAGCGGTCAGGGCGATCTGCCGCGCGAAGTACCACATGGACGCCTGGATGACGGCGATGGTGGCGAGCAGCACGAAGGGGAAGACGATCGTCATCTGGATGGAGGTGTCACCGCGGTCCTCGCTCCAGCGTCGCCCCTGCCACCAGCCCCTGACCCGCTCGAGAGACGGCATCACAGGCCGGAGAGTTTGCCGTTGTACTTGGCGATCACGACGGCGATGCTTCCGGCGATCAGTACGGCGCCGGTGACGGCGGCCACCCAGATGATGACGGTGGTGGTGCTGATGTCGCCGCGGTCCGGGCGGCGCCTGGCCTCGGCCAGGCTGTCCTGCAGACGGGTCGTCAGCCAGTACGCGGCCCAGTAGGTGCGGGCTGCGGTGTTCCTCATGGACTCTCCCTCTCGTAAGTGGTGGGACGGGGCGTGGTGTCAGACGGTGAGCATGCGGATCACGGCGGGGAAGGCCATCAGCAGCATCACGAGCACGGCGAGGAGGGCGCCCGGAGCGGTCATCTTTTCGCTGGCGGCATTCGCTTCCGCGGCCTGATCGGCCAGGAGCTCGGCGTTGAGGGCAGCGGTGCGGGCACGCAGCGCTTTGTAGACGGCGGCGCCGTCGGTGGCCGAGCCGCGCATGATGTCGGCGACGTCGCCCAGGACGGGCAGGTCGTACTCGGCGGCGAGCTCCGCCAGTGCCTGATACGGCGGGATCTTCTCCAACCTGGCCCGGTGCAGCGCGCCTTGCAGGAACAGGAAGGGCCAGCCGCGGCCGACTTCGGCGGCCTTCTCCAGCGCTTCGGCGGGGCCAGCGTCGGCGGCGCGCTTGAGTGCGACCAGGTCCAGGTAGGCGGACAGGGCGTGCGCGAATTCCTCCCGCGCCCGCTTCGCCTGGTCCCGCACCGCAAGGTCAGGGGTGATGAACAGCAGCCCCGCAACGAGCAGTCCGACGGCGGCGGGCACGTAGAACGGCAGGCCCACCCCGGCGATGATCCACGGAATCGTCGCGATCACCGGGCACAGGAGACCGAGCGCGGCGAGCGCCACCTTCTTGAGCATGAACTGGCCCGGGCCCTGCCCGATCAGCGCCAGGTCAATGGTGGGGACCCGCACACCTGGCAGGCGCTCCATGCGGGCCAGCAGCCACCGGCCCCACACCTCGTCACGATCCAGCTCCGGCTCGGGCATGGTCAAGGTCGCTGGGGCGCTGCGGGCGAGCGCGGGCCCCAAAGCGGGCTGAGGGCGCAGCAGTTCGCGCGCCAGCAGAGCCAGGCCCGCGCCGACCGTGCCACCGCACGCCACGACAGGAAGCAGGTTCACGATGTGGCTCCTTCGGACAGCCGGCCGGGCTCTGCTGGCGCGCGGTCCGGCTCTGCGGCGGGGGCGGGCAGCCGGACGGTGCTG
This sequence comes from Streptomyces rhizosphaerihabitans, assembly GCF_025399795.1. GTDB lineage: Bacteria > Actinomycetota > Actinomycetes > Streptomycetales > Streptomycetaceae > Streptomyces > Streptomyces rhizosphaerihabitans. The sequence continues at coordinate 27,665 of NZ_JAODTZ010000053.1, forward strand.
GCCGGGTCGGTGACCAGGAAGCGCGGGATGCGGCGGAAGCTGCCCAGCTGCCGCATCAGGGCCAGGACACCGACGAACCCGGCCGTCAGGAAGGCGAGCACGAGCTGACCGAGAAGCGAGGAGTAGGGCCGCGTGTAGGACGGGACGAAGAACCCCGCCGCCACGACGGCGACGGTGATGATGGTCATCCACCGCACCGTCGTCCGGGGCTTCGCCCGGTCCGCCTCGATCGACCGCTTCTTGGCCACCTCCTCGCGCACCGTGCCCGCCAGGTCCTCCAGCGCCTGCGCCAGGCCCGGGCCCCGGTCGCCCGCCGACAGGATGAGCGCCGCGACCACCTTGTCCGCGGTGACGTCGTCGAGTTCCTCAGCAAAGGCGCGCAGTGCTTCCTGCGGCCGCCACCCCAGCCGCAACCGGTCGGACAGGTTGGTGATCTGCCCGGCGAGTTCCTCCGGAGCACCCTGACGGCTGGTGATCATTGCCTGCTCCAGACCCATGCCCAGGCGGAGCAGACCGGCCAGCCGCTGGGTCCACCCGGACAAGGCCTCCAGCGCACCGATGCGGTCCTGCGCGATCTGCGCCGGAGCGATCAGCCAGGGCACGCCGATCACGGCAACACCGAGCAGCGCACCGCCCACGAAGTTCCCCGAGACCAGCCACACCACGACGAACACCACGACCGCCGCGGCGATGAGGGTCCGCCGGCGCAGCCGGGCGTCCTCGCTCCGCGCGGCCCCGTTGCGCCGGGCCTGCCAACGCCGGCGCAGCGGAGCTTGGCGCGGGGCGGTCGTGCCCACCACGCCGGCCACGACGCCGATCAGCCCGGCGACCAGGGTCATGCCGCTCAGCAGCGCCCACACCAGTGTCATCGGCCCGCCACCACCTTCAGCGGCAGCGGCGCCGTCCACGCCCCGTAGGACTGTTGCAGCAGGGCGGAGTCGAAGCCAACGCGGCGCAGGTCGTCGATACAGCCCGGATCCATCCGGGGCACCGCCCGCAACTCCCCGAACTCGGTGCCAGGGGAGAAGATCTCGTTGGTGGCCGGGTGGCCGTTCTCGCCGATCCCGGTCAGCTCCAGGACGTGGGAGAGATAACGGTGGCGGCGGCCGCCGATCTGCGTCTCGTCCGTCATGTCGATGTAGACCACGAAGTCCAGGCCGTTGGCGGTCTGCCGGTAGGCAAGCTGCTCGGAGAGGTTGCCCTGGGCGAGCGCGTACAGCTCGGCGATCCGGTCGAAAACGATGTCGGGTCTTCTGGCGTGGATGGTGCACAGGTTGCCGCCGGAGCCGTTCGTCAGCGCCTGCATCATCGCGACGACCTCGGGGCCCCGGACCTCGCCCACCACGATCCGCTCCAGCGACATCCGCAAAGCCGGGTGCATCAGGTCCAGCAGCGTGACCTCACCGGCGCTGCGACCCGCAACGTCCTTCTCGCCGTTGGACTCACGCCCGACCAGGGAGACAACCTGACGGTGATAGCCGTTGGCGTGGGCGAACAGTTCGTCCTCGGTCTGGATCGTCGCGAACCGGCACTCCGGGTCGAACTCGCGGAGCATCGCCCGCAGCAACGTGGTCTTGCCCGCCTTCTGCTTGCCCGCGATCATGATGTTCTTCTCCGCGCGGACGCAGGCGCCAAGGAACTCCCGCAGCACCGGATCGATGGTGCCGAGGCGGACCAGGTGGTCCAGGTCGGCGTGGGAGACCCGGTGCCGACGGATGACCGCATACGTCATCGGTCCCAGCCCCGTGATCGCCTGCAGGCGGGAGCCGTCCTGCAAGGACAGTGCCAGCGTCGGCTTCGCAGTGGAGATGGTCCGCTCGTTGTGCCCCGAACCCCGGGCCAACTCCCGCAGCAGTTCCAGGAGTTCTTCCTCCGAGTCGGCGACCGGCCCGACCATACGACGCTCACCGTCGCCGTAGTCCAGCCACACCTCGCCCGGGCCCTGGATGATGATGTCCTCAACCCGCTCGTCATCCAGGTACGGCTGCAGCCGGCCCGCCCTAAAGAGCAGGTCGTAGACCGCGCGGCGCAGCGCCTCGTCCTGCTGCGGCGTCATCGCCTGGGCGTCCGACCACAGCGCGACCGCCTCATTGATCCAGTCCAGACAGCGCTGCTCCTCACTGGCCCGGTCCATGTCCGGCGTGCTCTTCAGCAGTTCCTCGCGCTGCTTGGCCACCTGGGCGGCAATGTGCCGGGCAACCCGGTGGTCCACCGTGACCTGCGGCGCCGAGCCACCGAGCGCATGCGTGCTGGCGGCACTACCGGCAGGCGCCGCCCTGGCCGGGCGAGGACCGGGCGGCGGCGGGGCCACCGAAGGGTCGGCGTGCAAGGGCCTACCGCGCACCGCGCACCCCCGAAGCGAACGCGGCGCGCGGATCAAGGCGGGCACGCCGGACAGCGGCCCGCTGCACCAGCAGGGCGCCGGACGTGCGTGCCGCCTTCATCAGCTTCGACCTGGTGAAATGACGCGGCTGCTCATCACCGTCGGACAGCACACGGGCGTCCCCCGGCGCACAGGGCAGCGTTGCCACCACCGGCGCCTGCAGCACCCGCTGGACCTCACCCGCCGGATAGGGCCCCTCGTCGATGACCAGCAGCCCAACATCTCCGACCAGCTCTTCCAACTGACGCACCCGCCCCTGCGCCGACTGCAGGCAGCGCAAGGTGTTGCGGACCACCACCAGCACAGCGTCGGCCTGCTCGGCCAGGACGCCGGACGGGCCGAACGCGCCGCGGCGGCCCAGATCCAGCAGGACATCGTGCCCGTGCTCCGCTTCGATGCCGCGGAACATCTGCGCCAGGGCCTTCCACACCGAACCGAGGCTCGCCGCCTGCGCGGGATCGGTGATGCCCGGCAGCAACAGCCGATCCGGCGGCGAGTCGCGTGGACCATCCTCGCCGTTCAAGTCGATCAACTGGCGCCAGAACGCCTCACCGAACTCACCCTTGCGGGCCGCCACCGACAGATTGGGCAACCCGTACCGGTCACCGAGCGTGCCCTGCAGCAGCCCGTGCAGCACGGCCCCGCCGTCCGGGTCACACTCGGCGAGAATCATCCGCCGACCCGGCTCCAACGGCCAGGCCAGCAGCAGAGCAAGCGCGCTCGTGGTCACCCCCGGCGAGCCGCTGCACCCGGCGAGTGCGATCACCGCCATCAGCGGCCGCCCGGAGCGGCGAGGACCAGGCGCAGCGTGCCGGCCGACACCCACGCCGCGACGGTCGGCCCGTCATTGGCCGACGTAGCGACGTCGACGACCACGACCCCCGTACCCGGGGCGGCCGCGGAAGCCTTAACGACCCGCCCAGGAAGCGTCCGCGGCGGGCTGCCCGACGTCTTGTCCGTCTCAGCCTGACCCTGCGCGGGCACATGGACCAGCTGGACCCTCTGGCCCGGCACCAGCACCGTCGCGGGAATCTGCTCCGGCTTGAGCCCAATCGGCACCAGCTGCTCACCGGGCTTCACCAGCGAATCCTTGGTCACCTGCGACGGAGCAAGGAGCGAGCCGGGCCGGAGCTCCACGGCCGCCCGCTTGCCCACCACCTGGTCCAGGTCGTCCGCGTGGACCGCCTTGACCGCCGGGTCCAGGGCAATGGACGCCTTGCCCAGGTCCTGCTCGGTGAGGACCTGGCCGACCTGCACGTCGCGCACCACCGTGACGACCTGGGTGCGATCACCGACCTGGAGCAGGAGGACCGCGACACCAGCACCGCCAGCCGCGATCAGCCCCAGCGACAGGGCAACCACGCCCGGACGTCGGCGGCGGGCCGACACTCGAGGCGGACTGACCGGGCCAGCCACTCCGGTCGGCTGCGGCAGCTCGCGCTCGGCCACCGCTGTTGATTGCTTGGTCTTGCTCAACGTTGCAACCCTTCCCGCGGCGTCAACTGACGACCTGCACTTCGCCGATCGCCACCTGCACGTTGGTCTGCCGGACTTCAGTGAGCTGGCCAGCGGCTCCGCCGCCCTGCCAGTCGATCGTCCACGTCGAGGTCGCGGTGAGCGCGTACTTGCCGCTCCGGGCACCGGCCGAAGTCTTTGAGTAGACGTGTCCGCAGGTCGGCGACTGAGACATGCCCTCAGACGCCGCGTAGGGTGTACCGGGGCCACTGCACGTGACGCTGGAGCCGTCGCCCATCTGCCACACGATCTTGGAAACCTTTGCGGCCGCGGTGACGGTGATCCCGCCTGCCGAAGCCGAGGCCATATTGGGTCCGAACGTCGTGGCGCCCTGGTTCACCCACATCCACATCGGGACACCCACGGTGTACTTCCCGGCCGCCCTCGGACTGGCGACGTCGGGACCCAGCAGTTGCATCTTGTCGACGGCGTGTTGGGCAAGCACCGCTGGATCTATTGCCGGGACGCTCGCGCCAGGAGCTGCGGCGAAGAAGGTGGTTAACCCGTTGCCGCAGGTCCGTTCATAGACGATCTTTCCTTGGCCCCCATAGAAGAGGCTGCCGGGGGGCGGCTGCGGGTCCGTCTTGCGCACCGTGCACTTGGACTCTTTGCCCCCGGTGGAGGCTTGCTGTCCCTGTCCGGAACCACGGCTGTTGCTGCCCTTGCTCCCGTGGGTTCCGACGCCCACGCAGAATGACATCAGGTCGCAGTTGCCTTTGCTGATGTCCGGGTCGTTACCCGCGTGGGCGGAGACGGCGCCTGCGACGACTAACGCGGAAGCCAAAGCTAACGCGCTGGTATGACGGCTCAGCACGTCTTCTCCTCCGGAGTGACTCTGACGATCACCCAGTGGCCGTACCACTTCTCGGCAACCACCCTGGTGACGTATTTCGTCAACCGGCCTTTGGGGAGGGTGACTTCCTTCCCGCTAGCCTGCTTGACGAGTCTCCACCGCGAGACATCCGTGCAATCGGTGAGCGAGCCCTGAGGCACCTGACGTTTCGTGTCGACAGAGGTGACCTTGGGGGCCAACATCGGCTCGCCGGTGGCAATGAGCCCCTTGGCCTTCAGCGCGTTGACCTCAGTCACTGCAGCGGAATAGGCCTCGGCGACGGCATACTTCTTCAAGTCCGTGCCTTCGACACTGGCCTTCGCGTACGCCGCGACCTTCTCGTCCCAGTACCTCCGGTAGGCACTCTCGATTGGGGCGCCGGGATCTGTGCTCGGTGACACCGTGGTCTCGGTCGGCGTCAACGGCGCAGAATGCGACGGGGATGGCGTCCCCTTGGGGTTGCTGTCCGCAGTGTCGTTGCCGCTGCACGCAGTCAGGGCAACGGCGCAACAGCCGATGAGCGAGATGAGTGCCGTGCTGTTTCGGGTGGCAGAGGTCCTCTTTTGATACCGGGCTGGTGTCACGGTGTCTCCCCGTACGGCATGGTGCGAGTCGGGACGCTGTCGTGCCGCCGCCCGCTGAGGGCGAGGTGATGCTGTTGGTGGCCTGTGTTGCTTCGTTTGCGTTGAGGAAAGACTACGCATATGCCGGTCCGATTTTGGCTGAACTGGTCATCCATAGGCGCTACTTGGCTTGAACTCGGCCTCATTTTGTCTTTGCGTAAGTGAATCACGGATGGAGGGTGTGCCACGGCTGGCGGTCTGGGGCGCCGGCGAGGCAGACCCAGACGTTCTGGCTCGGTCCGGCGGTCTCGAGGTCGTCGAGTGTGGCGGCGCCGAGGGGAACGTTGCGTGCGAGGGCGGCGACGAGGGGGTGTTGGGCGGTCATGTCCCTCAGGTCGCTGATCCGGTGGGCGAGCACGTGGGGTGAGGCTCCGGTGAGGATGAACAGGATCCGGGGGTAGACCGGGTACCAGCGCAGCCACGCGGCGCCGGTCTCGGTGTGCTGGCGTGGGCGTCGGTGGTTGGCGGGTTGTGACGGCTGGGACCAGAGCCGGGCGTAGTCGATGAGCTTGGCTGCGAGGCGTTCGCTGCTCATGGTGGCGCGGTCGATTTCGATGAACGCACGGAGTTTTCGGCGTTGTTGGCCTTCGTTGAGGGTGTAGTGCATGACGGCGTCGGCGATGACGCGTTCGCGCTCGCTGAGCGGGTGGGTCACTTCGGGGGTCCAGTCGAGGTGGCCGTGCTCGTCGCCGCGTCGGCGGGCGTCGCGGACGAAGGCGAGGTGGGCGCGGACCGCGGTGAGGGTGTGCGGGGTTTTCAGTGATGCGGCGGTGGTCGAGGTGATGGGGTAGGGCGGCCGGCCGCGCAGGGCCGGCCAGTTGCGGGTCAGGCGTGCGCCGTCGGGGGTGAGATACCAGGCGCGGCTGCGGTTCGACCGGGGCAGCACGGTGTAGTCGACCAGGCCGTGTGTGCGCAGTTTGTTGAGCGGTCCGGAGATGGCCTGCCGGGTCGCGTGGGGCCGCAGCAGGATGCGCAGTTGGCTGGTGGTGGCCATGCGGTGCTGGGCGAGTGCAGCCAGGAGCTGGTGGGGCAGCGGTTCGAGGGGACTGGGTGTGAAGGAGGGCGGCGGCTCGGGCCGGGTCGGGGGAGAGGCGGTGGTCATTGGTATCCCTTGCTTGTGCTCGGGCGCTTGGACGGTGCTTGTGCGGGGGTGTGCTGGGCGAGGAAGGCGGCGACGCGGTCGAGTTGGCCGGCCGCACAGGTGGTGAGCTGGTGCAGCGGACGGGTGCCGGCGGTGGAGCGGGCGGCGTGTTCGAGGGCGGCGACGTCGCCGGGGCGGGCGAGGTCGGCGAAGACGTCATCGAGGTGGGGGCCCTGCAGGCGCAGGGGGCCCAGGCGGCGTCCGTGGACGGTCAGCGTGGCGTAGTGCTCGTAGCGGTTGAGGGCGGCGACCTGGTCGGGGCTGGGGCTGTCGCCCCACTCGGCGGTGATCGCGGCGATGGCGGTCCGTGATCCGGCGGTGGTCGCGAGGGTGGAGGCGTTCTGGGTCAGCGACATCCGCACGGGGCCGGGCAGCCGGGCCAGCAGCTGGGTCATCCCGTGGACGTGCGCCTTGTATTTGCGGAAGTCCTCGAACATGGCGGCGATGGTCTCGGGGGCGGCGCCGGTGAGGGTGATCAGTTCGTCGAAGTAGGGCCGGAACGGCACCCGTTGGTCTTCGGGGGTGTCGCGGCGGGAGCGGACGGCGCGCAGCAGGTCGCGGGCGAGCAGGGCGGTCAGGAGCCGGTCGGTGGGTCCGTTGCCGGCCGGGCACACCCACACGATCATGCGCTGGTCCATGGCTGCGCGGATGTTGTAGACGCCGAGGGGCTGGCCGAGAAAGGCGCGGGTGACGGGGTTGGCGGCGAGGCGGGCCAGCGGGTTGAGGACGACGCCGAAGGCGTCGGCGGGGATGGTGGGGAAGACGCTCTGCCACCAGGAACGGGTTTCCTCATCGAGCCGGTCGGCGGTGGCGGCGAGGGCCGCGGTGCGAAAGGCGGGGTCGGTGAGCAGGGACCGCACCTGGAAGAGCGTGGCCTGGTCCTCGGGGCGGCCGGCCTCGCAGGCGGCCTGGTTGACGGCGGTGAGGACGGACAGTGCTGCGGTCAGGAGGGTGAGGGCGCGGGGAGCGGTGGCGTCCTCCCAGCCCAGTGCGGCGGCGAAGGCGTCGGTGACCGCCTCGACGACCTCGTGCGCGGCCGGACGCTGGCCCTGGCCCTGGTGCATGGCGAGCGGGTTCCAGGAACTGATCTGGGGTACGGGGCCGATCGTGTTGAGGTCGATCAGCGCGATGCGGTCCATGAGGGGGGTGTGGGCGAGGAACGGTGCGGCGCGCGGCCAGGAGTCGCGGTGCGGGTCGAGGAACAGCAGCCCGCCGCCGGCGTGCGCCCAGCCGATCGCCTGCGCGAGGGCGCGTTCGGTCTTCCCGCCGCCCGCCTTGCCGACCGCGCACTCGAACAGGGTCTCTGCGGCGTAGGTGGCGACCAGGCGGCGGCGGCCGTCGGGTGCGCGGTGGATACCCTGCAGCAGCAGTGCGGGATTGCCGAACTTGAAGGTCGGCAGCTCGGGGTCCAGCAGCGGCAGGCGGCAGTGCAGGGTCGGGGGTTTGAGGAGTCCGGTGAGTTCCTCCAGCCGTACCCAGTTCGGGCGGGGTGGCTGGCAGTGCCCGTGCTGCCAGCGGCGTTCGAAGGCATGGCGGCTGGGCCACCGGTCGGCGCCCAGCCGCCAGGGCCCGATCCGCAGGCCGCGCATTGCCCAGCGGGAGTGGCCACCGAACACATCGAGTGCGGCCTGGAGTTGTCCGAGCCGGGCCTGGGGCCGTCCTTCGATGTCGGAGGCACAGGTGACGAGCAGCTGCACCCGCACCAGCTGGTCGTCATGGGCGAGTTTGCCCAGCGCCTCGGCCCGATCCACGCGGCGCGGCACCGGCGGCATCACCAGGCGGCGTCCTGCTCCCGCCGACCCGTGCTGAGCGCTGAGAATCTGCCAGAGCTGACGGGGCAGCGAGTCCTCGATGCCTGCGGTGTCCCGGCGCATCCAGCGGACGGCACGCTGGGCTTCACGGCGCTCGGAGCGGTGGGCGGCCTGCATCAGGTGCAGACGTCGTGCCCGCAGCGCCCATTTCGGGGCTCGCTGGATGTCGAGGCGGATTTCGGCGAGGTCGCCGAGGTCCGCGCGCAGGTCGCAGACCGCGTCGACGAGCGGCTGCAGTGGGTCGGGCTCCAGGGGTACTTCGCGCAGCGGGGCGATCGGCTTGCCGCGCAGGATGAACTCGGCCCGCACGGTGTGCTTGCGCGGTTTGTCGGCGATCGGCCGGGCCCGGGTGACGGTGACGGCGGGGCCGAACGGAGTGATGGACAGCAGCCGTTCACCGCCGACCGGTCCCTCGATGCGGTAGCGCAGAGGGCAAGAGCCGTCGGCGCGCAGCCGGATCTGCACGGTCTTGGTGCGGCGTGGTGCCCACCAGGGCATGCTGGTGGAGGCGCGGGCGAGCTGGACTCCGCGGCGGAAGATCTCCTCCAGGCCTGGGTCGAAGTGCCGGGCGGGTTCGAGTTCGAGCGCCATGCGCTCGGCGGAGGCCTTCAACGCAAGGCGCCGCACGATGACTTCGCCTGTGGCCCAGAGCGCGGCGGCGGTCGGCAGGAGCAGATACCAGTGGTGGTAGAGCCAGTCGGCGGCGTCGACCAGGCCGGCCAGCAGGCCGAGGAGGGGCGCGGCCGCGGTGTGATGGGCCTGGTCGCTCAGGTAGGGGGTTGGGGTGTCCACGGGGAGGCTCCCTTCGTCGAGGTGCGGGTGAAGTACCAGTCGGTGATGCGCCGGTCGGTGTAGGTGCCGCCGCGGTCCGTGCCCGCCCACACCAGGTGCACCACCGCCTTGTTCGGGCTGCCCTGGCTGCGGGCGATGGCGGCCTGGATGCGGAAACGGGCGGCGGCGAATGCCGGTGCGATCGCCTGGTTCGGGTTGCCGAAGAGCGCCGGCCACTGGGTGCGGCCGATGCCGGTGGCGTCTGCGCGCAGCAGGCCGCGGCCGGCCTTGAGGAGCTGGTGCTCGTCGGCGGCGGCAAGGTCGGCGGGCCAGGCGTCCTCCAGCGACTTCTGGATGACGCGATCGCCGACTGTGCCCTCGCCGCGCGGCGGCAGCAGTGCGGACGCGTCGGCCGTCTGCGCCGGGAAGGTGGCTGCCGCGGGCGCCCCGCTCTGCGCGGAGCGGCGGCCGGGAGCGGTTGCCGGGGGAGCCGACGTGGGGACAGCCGCCCGCGGTGTCGCGGTTGGGGGTGTGCTCGGCGCATTCGGCACCGTCAGCAGGAGCGTCCCGGCCACGGCCAGGACCAGGGTGGCGATCAGCAGCAGGCGCGGCGAGCGCGCCGGGGGCGTGGTCACCACGGCCGGGCCCCTCCCGCGTATCCCGGCATCGCGTCGACCGCGTCCAGGCGGACCACGGTGCCCGGGCGGGCGGCGTCGACCATCCGGGCACCCCCGACGTAGATGCCGACGTGGTAGATCGTCGCGTCGCGGCCGGGGGCGTCGGCATAAAAGACGAGGTCGCCGGGCGCGAGCGCGCCGGTGCCCAGATGGGCGGGTATCCGCCGGCCGACCCCGGCCTGGGCGGCGGCGGTGCGCGGCAGTTGGATGCCGGCCCGGGCGTAGGCGTACGCGGTCAGTCCCGAGCAGTCGAAGCCCTTGATGTCCGCGCCACTCCTTCCGCTGGGTGAGCAGCAGATGCCGTAGGACGGGCCCTGGGCGTTGCCGCCGCCCCACGCGTAGGGCACGCCCCGTTGGGAGAGCGCCGCCTCGATTACGGTGCGGACCTTTCCCGTGACGTTCTTCAGGTCCGGGTCCTTGGCGGCCGCCGTGTACTGGTCGATCCAGCCCAGCACGTTGGCGACGTAGGCGCCGGAGTGGTTGTACTGGAGGATCGCGGTCTTGAGTTGAGAGCGTTGGGCCAGGTCGCGGCCGCCTGCGCACAGGTAGATGGCGGCGCCGAGGGCGGCGTCGTCGGCGTTGTGCGGGTCGGCTCTCCCATCTGTGTTCGCGTCCTTGGCGACCGATGCCCAGGTGGAGGGCAGGAACTGGAACGGGCCGACGGCGCGTTCCCCGGTGGCGGTGCCGTCCCACTTGCCGCCATCGGTGTCCGGGAAGGCGGTGGTGTTCCTGTTGGCGCCGGAGCCGTTGAGGAGCACTCCGTAGATCTTCGGGGTGATGCCACCGTTGTCGGTGATGTTGTGGCCGATGGCGTGGTTGGACTCGACCTTGGCGATCCCGGCCAGGATCGGCCAGCGCATGCCCTGGCACTTGGGCACGTACTTCCCGACATGCTGGACGGCCTTCTTGTAGGCGGTCAGCATCCGGGGCGGGATGTTTGCGGCGCTGCCGCCCTCGGCGATTCCGCCGTCGTCCTGTGCCCCCGTCTTCAGGGCGACGTACGCGCTGATCGCGTTCCCTACCGGCGCGGCACAGCACACGGCGGCGAACATCAGCAGCGCCACCATGCAGCCCCATCGCCGGACGCGGCGTCCAGGCTGGGTCACTCGTCCTCACCGTCCTCGTCCCGCCACCGGTCCCGCACCTGGCGCAGGCGGTTGAGCCGGTCGGCTTCGGGCTCGGTCCGCCGCAGCTGCTCCTGCATCCGGGCCCGTGCCTCGTCCCGCGGGTTGCGTGCGCTCCCGACGCCGGGAAGAGCCGACCCCTGCGGCTGGCTGCTCACCGGCGGCGGTGTACTGCCTCCCCGCCGCGGCGGTGCCGGGGCCGGCGGCGTCGCCGCGGTGCTACCAGCTCCAGAGGCTGAAACACGGGTCGGTGAGGGAGGCGGGACGGTGCCGCGCGTGGTTCCGCCGGACCCAGCAGTTCGTGTCGAGGCAGGCGGGCGGGTGGTCGCGGTCGGCGACGTCGCGGTCGGCAGGCGACGGCCGACGACGAATGGTCCGGGCCCGCCGCTGTCATCGGTGTGTTCCCGCAGGACCCGGGAGACGTGACGGCCCGTGTCACCCCAGGCCCAGCCGTCCTCGCGGACGGTGTTGCCCCACACCCGCACCTGCTGCCGGGCGTCCTGCGCGTACTGCGACCCGCCCGAGCGGGCCCGGCCGGCACTGGCCGGGAGAGCGGCTGTTGCCCCGTACACGAGGCGGCTGCCCCGGTGGAGGATGCGGTAGCCGCGAAAGCGCACCAGACGGTTGTGGGCGCGCGTGGAGAGCAGCGTGCGGTCGGTGTTCTGGTCGTGCAGCACCTGCCCCGAGCGCCGGTCGATGACCTGGCCGTTCTCGTCGCGGTAGCGGTCGGGCGGACCGCCGGGACGGTGCGGCCCCCCACCGCCCGAACCACCGCCCGGGCCGCCGGTCGGGCCGTGTGCGTCCGGGTCGCCGTCAGCCGTGGGCTTACGCCACTTGGCCAACTGCTCAGGATCGGGCCGCCGGCCGATCAGCAGCCAGTGGCCGCCCTTCACACCGAGCCGAGCCCCCGCCCCGCCCAGAGCAGCTGCCGCGGTGAGCGGGGCGAGCCCGCGCCCGGCCTCGGCGGCAGCGTCGGCGAGCACCCCACCGGTGTCCAGGGGCATGCCAGCGCCGTCGACGAGGGAGGCGAGCGCGCCCATCAGCCGCCGGCGGGTGCCGAGCATCCCGTACCGGCCGCCCCCGCCACCGGTGAAGGCGCGCAGCCCTGCTCCGTATCCGCCCATGGCGGCGGGGGAGTTCATAGCGAGCGCCGCGCCGAGCTCGGAGGTGTCGCCCGGCAGGTGGGTACCGCCGACCTTGGCATAGCGCATGCGCATAGCCATGCGCCGGCCGAAGGAGGTGATGCCGGTCAGGAGCCTGCGGTGCCCGGCCGCGCCGGCAATCGCGAGGACGTCGATGAGCAGGATCCGCTCCACCATCAGGTCGGGCCCGTTGGTGACGGTGGCATCGACGGCGATGCCGAAGAACGGGATGAACGCGCAGATCGCGACCACGGCCAGGACCGCGATCCCCCACAGGGACAGCCACTTCCACACCGACTGGCGCGCGGGCCCGGGCAGCATGCCCGCGACGAACGTGACGCCGCCGATGGCCGCAGCCGCGGCGCAGATGCCCTGGGTGCCGAGCAGAACGATCGCGCTGGACAGCAGCATGCCGCAGATGAACAGCGCGGCGACCAGCAGCAGGGCGGCTCCGCCGACCCGCCACCAGGTGGGCTTTTCCGCGTAGGCGGCGCACGACTTTCCGACCGGTCCGGCCTTCTTCATGTCGGCGAGGAACGCGGAGAAGGCCTGGTCCTCGTCGGTGATGATCGCGTTGGAGGCGCCGAGGAGTTCGCCTCCGGGCGTGAACGCCGGGAGATCGTCGCTGCTGCTCGGCTTGCTCCTGCTCGCCTTGCCGTCGACGCTGCTCTCGCAGTACTTCTTGGCCGGCCCGCGAATCCGGCTGCAGGCGTCCTTCGCATGGTCCGAGGGAGTCCAGTCGGCCAGGTACCCGCCGGTGATCCACTTCAGGTGGACGGCGTAGGCCTTGCGGTCGCCCGTCCTGGCCGGGTCGAGGATGCGTCCGTACTGAAGGAGCATGTACGGCTTGACGATCAGGGCGTTGGTGATCGAGTCCTGGATGGGGCGGGCCACCTGTGTCGAGGAGACCGGCCCTTCGCCTTCACGTTCATCGCACTTGATCTCTGCGTTGCCGGCCATGCCGGCGCATGGGTCGTAGCTGGCGAGTTTGCCGCCCCAGTCGTAGGAGTTGACGCTCTGCTGGGCGACCTCGGCGGCCACCTGCTGGGACTGTCCCAGCGGTCCGTCCTGGGAGAGCAGGGTGTCGGGGCGGATCAGAGCCGAGGCGGCGAACGCCGCAATGAGCAGGGTGAGGAACATTTCACCCAGGCCCCGCCCGACCCGCCCGCGCACGATCATGAATCCGCCGAAGACGAACGCCCACGCCAGCAGCAGCCCCTTCAGCCCGAGAGTGTCGACCACGACGTTGTCGTAGGTGTCGGCGACCTTCTGCGCCGGGCGGGCCAGGATCTTCAACAGGGGGAAGCGGAACGCCACTTCGATGGCCCACCCCGCCAGTCCGACGAGCAGCCGGATCAGGGTGAACAGCCCTGACAGGGCGAAAGCGAGGGCCTGCGTCTTGAAGGCGACAATGGATCCGCCCTCGGCGTTCAGGTCGTACCCGTCGATCGGGACACCCTCGGACGAGTAGATGTTCAGCGGGGCGAGCAGGTCTCCTGTCTCGTTACTGCTGCTGGCCGCGTATACGACCTGGGTGTTCACCAGGAGGAACACGCCGGTGAGCAGGGCGACGAAGCCGGCCGAACGCAGGGTTGCCCGCTCTGGACGCCACATGTCAGCGCCGCCGTTGCCCAGCGTCGTGCCGCAGCCGCCACACCAGCAGGGCAGCCACAAAAGCACCGGCGGGCACCAGCCGCCACGAGGCACCGGCCCCGTCCCGGTGGCCAGCGGCGGTGGTGGCTCCGCGCTCGCAGTACGCCTTCGCCGGGCCCACGATCAAGGCGCAGGGATTGTGGTGCGTGGTGGATGTGTCGGCGGCGAAAGCGTGTCCGGTGTGCGGTCGCGACGCGTCCGGCAGGCCCGCACCGAGGGCGAGGATGACCGCGCCGGCGAGGACGGCGATCACGGTGAGGACGCTTGCGGCCGTGGCGATGCGTCGGGGGCGGTCCCAGGAAGACGTGGTCATCAGACGTGCTCCTTCGGATGTGCATCCGCGGCCGCACCGGCAGCGGGCACGAAGGGCGGGGCAGCGCTCGTGCGGCGTCCTGGTGTGGTGGTGATGGAGGTGGTGATGCGCGCGATGCGGGGAATGGAGACCTTGATGCGGCCCGTGTTCTGCCGCGGGCAGGTCAGCAGGAACTCGCCCTCCCGGCCCTTGCGGCCGACGGGGGACAGGCCGGTGGTCACCAGCCGCAGCAGCTCGCCGTCGGCCGGGTCGAGCCCGACGAACTCCAGGCCGCGGCGGGCACGTTCACGATCCGCGGTGCGCGCGAGCGCCCGGTAGGCCATCAGGCCCCGGTCCGGGCCGAGTTCCTCGGCGTCATGGGATGCGGCGAGCAGGCCGGCGCCGTGCTTGCGGCCGTCGTGGAGGATCTCGTGGACCAGGGCGGTGCCCTCGGCGGACGAGGTGAGCCAGTACAGCTCGTCCAGGACCACGGCGGTGAACCGCTCGGGGTCCTCGAACGCGGTCTGCCGGGCGATCGCGGCGATCAGGTAGAGCACCGCGCGGCCGATCAGGGCTTCCAGCGGCTGCTGGTGGAGGACTTCGGGTTTGTCGAACGCGGCTTTCGGGGGCAGCCTCAACCCTGTGGTGGTGATGACGATCATGTCGGAGGTGCTGGAGGCGTCCAGCCGCACCGGCGGCAGGGCCGGGTCGAACACCATCCGGGCCAGGGAGTTGCCGGCTACGACCCGGACGAGGCCGGCCAGGGTGGCGGCCGCGTCCTGCCGCTTGCCCGCCTCCCGCACAGCCATCTCCTCAAGGACTACAAGCACGCGGTGCATGGAAGGGGCATCGCCGGCGGCGGCCTGCTCGACGGCGTGGTGCAGGACCTCGCCGCTGGTGCTCATCGCACCGATGCCGAGCTGAAGGGTCAGGTAGGACAGGGCGTAGTGGCGGCCCTCGGGACCGTCGAACATCCGCAGCGGATCGATCGACACCTCGGCCCGAGCGGCATCGACGATCTGGACGCGGCCCTTCGCGGCGGTGCGGGCGAAGGTCGCCCATTCGCGCACAGGGGTGCGGTCGATACAGATCGCGCAGCCTCCGCGCGCCCACACCGCCTCCGCGATCAGTTTCTCCAGGACGCTCTTGCCTGCCCCCAGGTCCCCGACGATCCCCATGGACGCGGACGCATCCTGCTTGGGGGCATCCGCAACGTTGATCATCACGGGGCGGGTGGTGCCGCAGTCCAGGTCGATACCGAGGAACATGCCGTTCGGGTCGCCGACCTCGCCGATGGTGAAGGCGCCGCCCAACGCCCAGTCCTCGGAGACCTGGTGCTGGGTGAACTCCCGCACCACGCCGGGCCGCACCGTTGCGGGCAGGCCGAGGGTGAACAGGGCCTCCTGCAGGCCGGCCGGGCGCACCGCCCGGTAGTCGGCGCCGCCGAGCAGCGCGGCCAGCGCCCGGGCCCGCGCGTCGCAGACGGCCGCGGTCGGCCCCCACACCGTCAGCACGGTCACCGACTGCACCTCGACCTCGACCGAAGAGCGTGACAGGCGGGCGTCCAGCTCGCCCAGATCGCGGGCCGCCTCGGTCAGTGAGGCGGGCATCCCGGTGGGCCGGGCGTCGTACTGGTCGGCCTGGTCGATCAACTCGGTCTTCTTGCGCCGCACTTGGTCGCGGGCCTTCTCCGCGGGCACCAGGGTGAGGTCGATCGTGTAGTCGACGGGAAAGTCCAGGCTCTCCAGCTGGGCGAACAGGTCGGCGGCGTCCTGACTGACCACAGGCGGACACTCGGCCAGCGCCAACTGCGCCTGATAGCCCACGCCGGCTTCGGATTCGACCTGCAGCCAGCGCCGCCTGAGCGGGGAGGAGGTGTTCAGCCGCCACCAGGAGTTGCGGCCCGACCGCGTGATCTGGCCCGCGCTCTTGAGATCGTCGACGTCGTCGACGGCGGGGTCGATGCCGCCTTCCTGCAGGCGCACCTGGCCGAGGTCGGCGTAGCTGGGGGAGTGCAGCACGCCCTCGCGGACCCGACCGCCGTACCGTTCGCTCGCTTCGGCCTCGGACAGCAGTGGCTCCGGCAGACCGCGATGGAGGGTGTGCTGGACCATCCACACGATCTCCGCCGGGCGGGCGGGACGGAAGGCGATCCCGCCGGCGAGCGCTGCTTCCACGCGGGAGGCCTGCTCGCGGTAGGCGCTCACCTCACGCCGTGCCACCGGCGCGGGCCGGATGCCCAGCGCCGCACCGAGTTCGGCCCACATGGCCCCGAGCGACGCCGACACCTGCAGGCCGGCTGTCTCGGTCTGCAGCGGTACGGCGAGCCACAGGGTGCGGCGGTGCATCTCCTGGTCGTCCAGCAGGTCCAGGGTGGCCTCGACGTTCTCCACCCACGGATGCGGGCCGACCTCCGGCGAGGTGCCGGCCGGTTTGATGCCCTCGATCATGCGGAGCGCGATCGCGCCCGGATTGACCTGCGCGCACATCCCGTACAGGCGCGGTGCCCCGGTCATGGAGCGCACCATGTGGGTGATCTGGGCGAGCTGTTCGTCTCGCACGGCGGCGGGGACGTAGGTGCCCTGAACGGTTTCCTCCGTCCGACCGTGGGCGTCCGGTCCGGGGTGCAGCCGGTAGAGGGCCCACACGCTGCCGTGCGTCGACCAGACCAGGTGTCCGGCGATGTGCCGGATCGGGATCCTCACCGCGCACCTCCCGCCTGCTCGGCGAGGGCGAGCAACTGCTGCACGCCCGACACCGGCGGCGCCGGCGCCGCGGAGCCTGCCGGCGGCGAGTGCCTGCTTGCCTGCCGGTGCACTGAGGCGGCACTGCGGCGCGGAGTCCGGCTGGCAGGCCACCGAACGGCACCGGCAAAGTCGCCCGCCGGGGTGGAGGGGAGAGCGTCCTCGATGGTGAAGCCGCCCAGCAGCGGGCGGGGAGCACGGTCGCGTGCGGCGTGGCCGCCGATCCGGCCTCCGCGAGGCTGCCAGCCCAGCAGCATCCAGCCCAGTGCCGCCTGCATCGGTGCACGGCCCCGGATCTTTGGCCGGCGCATCGCCCAGATCGCCAGCAGCCAGGCCGCGATCGGGACGGGTCCCATCCAAGACCACCAGCTGATGGTCTTGATGAGCAGGAAGCAGCCGCCCACAGCGACCGCGATCTGTGCTGGGGTATACGGGCCGAGCGGGATCTTCCAGTCCGCCACTTTCCCCAGCACCCACGGGTGGCGGCGGGCCGAGGTGTAGAAGCGCCCCACCCGCCCGGCGGCCGCGCTCACAGCCGGCCTCCCGCACCTGCGGAGGGCTCCCGCACGACGGAACCGGGGTCACGGACGACGGAACCGGGGTCACGGACGATGCCGGGGATCGCGGGCGCGCCCTTGGCCGGGTTTTTGACCTCGTCCTCGAACATGTCGGCAAGGTCCTGGCGGGAGTTGTACAGCCCCAGCGCGATGATCATCAGCATCAGGGCGCCGATCCCCGCCTTGAGGCTGAACTTCTGGATCATGATGACGACGACGAGCACGACCAGACCGGCCTGCAGGCCCTTGGTCGCCCACTCCTTGAACATGTTGATCCAGCTGTCGCCGAGGTCGTTCAGCTCCCCGGCGAGCATCAGACTGTGCACCGTGGTCACCGGACACCCCCGGCCTGGACATTGCCGGATTCCAGTCCGGCGACTTCCCACCGGCCGGAGCGGGCCTTCAACACGACCTCGTAGGCCAGCGGCCACCGTCCTCCCGCATCCCGGGCCTCCACCTGGGCAAGGACACGCACCCGAGTGCCGTCGCCCGGCATCTGCTCGGCGGCCGCCGCCTTCTCAGCAGCGAGCACCTGCTGCACCACGACCACCGAGTACGGGGAAGGAGAGACGGCCGACAGCTTCACCCCGGGCGCGAGGTAGCGGTCCACCTCCCCGGCCCCCGTGAGATACGCGCCGAGGAACTCCCCAACAGCAGAGGCCAGAGCCCCTTCAGGGACACGCACGCCGTACAACGACGCCGGCACGTCGATCAGGGCAGGGCCAGCCACCACGCCAGGCGCAGCCGTCACCGCGAACGCCGTGCCCGCACGGTCCCCAGCGACAGGGACCGCGTAGTAGCGCACCGCTCCGTCGGCGTACTGCGCAGCCACCGTCACCGACCACGCACCGCCCGCGCGCTGCACACTGCGCACCACGCTCACGGAGGCCAGCTTCGAGGGCGCACCGGGGGCCGGGTCGGGCAGATCGACATCCGGCCCCATCGACTGCACAAACCGCGCCTGCGCACTCGTGGCGTCATCCGCACTGCTGCGCAACCACGCGCCGAGGAACAGCTGCGCATAGCCGGCCGGGTCAGCGGCGGCCGTGGTGCGCACGGCGGCGGGCCTGGTGGCCGTGGCCGCCTCAACCGTGGCCGGAGTGGAGGTGATGGCGACACCCAGGGCGACGGGGCCGGCCGCGATGACGGTCCAAAGAGCCAGACGCGAAAGCCGGACGCGGCGTCGCATCGCCTCCAGCCGGGCCCCCGCAACCATCGGAGCAGCGGCCTCGCTGCCCGAGGCCTGCTTGCCAACAGACATGGTCGAACTCCCAGGTCAGAACGTGTACTTGCTGACCTTGAGAAAACCCGGCGCCCCCGACCCGACCACCGACCACCGGACCCCGACCACGGTCACGATGGGGACACAAAGCCCGTGGTCGGGCTCATGGTCAGGCCGACCAGGAGCCCGACCACGGCCCCTGAGGCGGTCACCGTCCTGAGAGCGGCGGGAAGGGGGAACAACCCCGAGCCTCCGGGCCCAGACGGCAAGTCCTGCGACGGATCGGGGCGCGCATCGCCCCCGGGAGAGATCGCAGCAACGCGGTTGCGCACGGCATGGGCGAGTGCACAGCCGATACGCTGACGCTGCCTTCCCGCCTGCGCAGCCGCCCGTACCCGCCCCACTGCGCAGGACTTCGGATCTATTGCGCAGCCACCTGCACAATGAGTGCCGGCCTCGCTGCGCAACCGCTATTGCGCATCCAGTTCGAGCCCGCGTGGGTCACCCGCGATGGCCGCTTCTCGAATCCACCAGGTCGCGAACGTCTCCGAGGCGCGGTCGTGCACCCCGCTCGCAGCCCGCGAGCCTCTTCGCCGCGTAGGTGGTCCGACTGGTGCTGATCGTTTCTGCGGTGAATTCGGTCGCCCACCTGGGGGAGAGTCGCGTGGGGCAGCGGGTATACCGGTATCTGCTGCCGGTACACCCGCATACGTGATCAAGAACATGCTGCGTGCCCTGCCCGCGCTCGCCCTGTCCATTGTCCCGCTGGCCGCCCCTGCGGCCGCCGCCTCGGCCCGTCCGGCCGCACCACCCCCGGCAGCCGCGGTGTCCGCCGTGCTCCCGGGGGTGGTGGCGCCACCGTCGGCGGCGGGGGTTCCGTTGTTCGAGGCGCTGTCGTGGATCCAGGAGGCCGAGGAGGGTTCCCGGGACGGCTACAGCCGTGAGCAGTTCAAGCACTGGAACAAGGGCCTGAACCCGAACGACGGATGCGACACCCGCAAGGAAGTGATCCTGTCCGAGGCGCTGGAGGCGCCGCAGGTGGGGCCGAAGTGCGCACTCACGGGCGGACGGTGGTACTCGGAGTACGACCAGAAGTGGATCACGGCGGCGAAGGACCTGGACGTCGACCACATGGTCCCGTTGGCCGAAGCGTGGGACTCGGGAGCGGCCGCCTGGACGGCGGCACGACGGGAGGCGTACGCCAACGACCAGGGCGCGCCGAACAGTCTGATCGCGGTCTCCGGGAGCTCCAACCGTTCCAAGAGCGACAAGGACCCGGCGGACTGGATGCCGGTGCCGGTGGACCGCTGCAAATACACGATCGACTGGGTCGCGGACAAGCTCCGCTGGCGCCTGAGCGCGGATGCCGCCGAGCGGCAGGCCCTGGAGCGGTTCGCCGAGCAGTGCCCTGCCGCCACGCTCACCTACCAGCAGGTCCCGTAACAACACCCCGCCCGCCGCCTCCCCGCCGCCTCGGCCTCCTGGTTCGCCGGCTGGCGGCACGGTCCCATGCCGCGCATCCGGCCAGTGAGAGCGGGATCTGCAGAGGGCGTTGCCGACGAAGGCACCAGACCAGAGAACTGAGGGATTGCGATGGCTGTACCCACGCTGTTCGACCAGCAGGCATCCGGCGACAGCACCGAGCGCGCCTACTGGCTCGCCCGCGCCTGCGACCTGGCCTACAAGGAACGCCCCGTCATCGAGGCACAGGCAACCACATGGGGCTTCTCCCGGGTGCGGCACCACGAGACGGCGTTCACCCCGCCGTTCCCGCTCCAGGACACCCAGGCCTACACCATGGCCGGACCCCGTATGGTCGTTACCGCCTTCCGCGGGACCGAACCGGCACAGATCAAGGACTGGCTCACCGACGCCAGCACCCCGTCCGCACCTGGCCCGGCCGGTATCGGCTACGTCCACTACGGCTTCGCCGAGGCCCTGGCCTCGATCCTGCCGACCGTCCACACAGCGATTGAGGAACTGCGGACCGACGGCCAGCGGGTGTACTTCACCGGACACAGCCTCGGCGGCGCCCTTGCCATGCTGGCCGCCGCCCACATGTCCCTGGAAGACCCCCAGCTCGCCGCCGACGGCGTCTACACCTACGGCCAGCCCCGCACCTGCGACCGCCTGCTCGCCGCCGCATACAACAAGGGTCTCAAAGACCGGGTGTTCCGGTTCGTCAACAACAACGACATCGTCCCGACACTGCCGCCCGAGCCCGCCTTCACTCACGTGGCGGCCCTGCGCTACCTCGACCACACCGGCAAACTCCACACCGCCACGTCCATGCTGGCGGGCCTGAAGGACAAGGCCGCAGGACTCACCGCAGACGCCTTCGCCCCCGCCTCGGACGGAATCCGCGACCACTTCATGGCCAGCTACCTGACCGCGCTGGAGAAGAACCTGAGCTGACGGGGAACGGCGCTCGGGGCTCGACCGCGGTTCCCGAATCCGGGATGTGGTTGCACAGGAACGGACGTGCTTCGCAGCCGGCACGGCCGGTGCCGAGCAACGGAGCTGGGGCAATGCGGATGAGGGGGAGGCCCCGACTTCTGATGATTGCTCAACCGGTCGCTACCAAGACGCACCACCACCACGGCACCGAGGCTGCAACGGCGGCTCCACTGGAACTCCCCGCCGAGCCCCTGCCTGCACTGCTCGCGCTTGATCAACACACCACGTGTTGCAACGATCCCTCGAATCCACCCCATGAGCCCGACCACGGCCTCTGAGGCGGTCACTGTCCTGAGAGCGGCGGGACGGGGGAACAATCCCGAGCCTCTGGGTCCGGCCGGCAAGTCCTGCGACGGATCGGGGCGTGCATCGCCCCCGGGAGGGATCGCAGCAACGCGGTTGTGCACAGCATGGGCGAGTGTGCAGCCAATACGCTGACGCCGCCTTCCCAACCTGCGCAGCCGCCTACTGCGCGGGACTTCGGATTCATTGCGCAGCCACCTGCGCAATGAGTGCCACCCTCGCTGCGCAATCGCTATAGCGCATCTGGTTCGAGCGCACGGGGGTCGCGCCGGTTCGAGCTACTGTGATTCGGCGTGCCCCCCGTGTGCTCGGAACGTGGGTTCCTTGCCGCAACCGCACGGTTCGCGGCCCTCGTAACGCAGTCCGGCGTTAAAGGAGCGCAGCTACGACGGTCCGCCTTTGTTCACGAGAACCGGCACCGGTCCACTTCTTGCTTCTTGTGGTCGTCTACACAGCGTGGCTCGATTCACCGGCCCGACCCGATGCCGCACGAACCGGCCCGGCCCGCTCTACGAGGGACGTAGCGGCCCTCTCCCACTCGGGATACGCGAAAGCGAACCCGGCTGCGCGCAGCCGGCCCGGCACCACCCGACGGCTCTTGAGCAGCAGCTCCGTGTCCGAGCGCAGCACGAACGCCCCCAACTCGGCCATCCAGCGCGTCGCCGGCAGCCCCACCGGGACGCCCCGGGCCGTGCGCAGCGCCCGCATGAAGTCGCGGTGCGGAAGGGGTCCGGGCGAGGCGAGGTTCACCGGCCCCTCGAGGTCGTCCCGGGCGATCAGGAACTCCACCGCTCGCACGAAGTCCTCGTCATGGATCCAGGAGACGTACTGCGCGCCGCCGGCCACCGGACCGCCCAGCCCGAGTCGCGCCAGCCGCGACAGCACGTCGAACACACCGCCCCGGTCCGGGCTCATGACCATCGCCGAGCGCAGCGCCACCTTGCGGGTCGCGGGAGTCGGCGCTTCGGCCTGCGCCCGCTCCCAGTTCTTTGCGATCTCGACGCTGTACGCCCAGTAGTCCGGCACCCCGGCCTCCGAGCCGCCGATCACCCCGGTCGCCTCGTCGTGTGCCGCGTCGAAGCTGTGGGCGTAGACCGTCGCCGTACTCATCTGCAGCCAGACGCGCGGTGGCCGCGCAGCGGCGGCGATCGCCTCGCCGACCACCCGTGCCGAATCCACCCGGGAGTCCATCATGGCTTGCAGGTTCCCGGCGGTGTAGCGGCAGGAGACGCTGCGTCCGGCCAGGTTGATCACGACATCGCAGCCGTCGATCGCCGCGGCCCAGCGGCCGAGCGTGGCCCCGTCCCATCCGATGTCGTGCGCCCGCACGGGACGCCGGGTCACCACCGTGACCTCGTGGCCGGCCGCCGTCAGCGCACGGTCGAGAATCGTGCCCACCTGTCCGGTTCCCCCGGGCAGCACTACCTTCATCGAACCCCCTCGGCTCGCTCGGCATCAGCGTAGCCCCTCATTTTGAACGTGTTCAACTTGGGGGTCCGGTGCGCGTCAGGGCGAGGCGGCCGACGCAGGCGGGCGGATTGGCGGTTGTTCCGCGGGTGGGCCATGCGATGTCGTCAACGGCGAGAAACGGTTCGCCGGCCACGGTCGCGGGGGTTGCCCCGGTGAACGCCATGACGTCCCGATGCAGGTGGGACTGGTCGGCGTAGCCGGTGTCGGCCGCGACTTGGGCCGCGCCTTCACCCGCGACCAGGCGGTGGGCGGCATGGTCGAAGCGGACCAGCTTCACTGCGCGCTTGGGCGGTAGGCCAAGCTGTGACCGGAACCGGGACCACAGCCGCTTACGGCTCCACCCGACCTCGGCCGCGAGTTCGTCGACCCGGGCCAGGCCACGGCTGACGGCGATCCTGTGCCAGGCCCAGGCCACCTCCGGGTCCACCGGAGGCCCCGCCTCATGCCGACGGGCGAGCAGCGCGTCCGCCAACACGAAGCGATCCTGCCACGACGAGACATCGCCGAGTTGTTCGCGGATCCGGGACGCCTCCCGGCCCCACAGGTCGCCCAGTGACACGACGGCGCCGTCGAGGTCGGCGGGGGAGACGCCCAGAACCGCGCGTGCGATCACCGGAGACAGGCGCACCTGCAAGCACTCGACGTTCTCTCCCCGGGCCCGGACCGCGCCTGCGGACCCGAGCCCGGGCCCGGCGACGATGCTTCCCCGCTCCTGCCGCCCGTCGGCACAGTCAAGGACGGGCGAACCGGCGCCGAACTCCAGGAGCAGCGTCACGGCCGGGTGCGGGACTATCCGGAGCGCTTCCAGATCACGGACACGGAACCCGGCCATGGTGACACCGGCCACCCGGCTGGGCCGCTGCGGGCATGCGACGTCCCACATAGCCGCACCGTGCATGAAAGTCCGCACCGTCCGATGCTACGTGAGCCAGTTGGGGGGAACATTCGTCCAATCCACCGGTGGGTACCGGCGGTGACAGTGGGCTCATGACTGTTTCTGACGGCGGGTCGTATGTGAACGGCGGCGCCGAGGCTACCGAGAGTTCAATCCTGTCGCTGGACGACGGCGACATCTACGTGTGCCAGGGCGGTCCCCGCGACGCCCCCGCACTTCTGCTCATCCACGGGTCCGCGTCCTCGACCCGCTCGTGGGACGCGCTGGTTCCGCTGCTGACCGGATCTCACCGCGTCATCCGGATCGACCTGCTCGGGCACGGCCGGTCGGCCAAGCCGGCTGACCGCAGCTACGCGATCCCGGACCAGGCACGTCGGGCCGGCGTGGCACTGGACCGGCTCGGTGTCGAGCACGCCGTGGTCGTCGGTCATTCCAGCGGCGGTGTGGTCGCTGTCGCCCTCGCCGAACAGCGGCCCGATTTGGTGACCGCGCTCGCGCTCGTCAACACCGGACCCGGGCTGGACGCCTTCATTGCACCGGAGTCCGCCGCAACCGGGCCCACGCAGTGGCCTCCGACCGACGAGCAGATCCGCCGGTTCGCGAGCACCGCTTTCAGCCGCGAGGGCTACCAGATCCCGCCAGAGCTCCTGGACGAGGTGCGCTGTATGACCCACCACACATTCACCACGACGATGCGGGCCACCCGCTCCTACCTGGAGCAGCGGGCGCTGCCAGATCGGCTGGCGGTCCTGGGCAAGCCGCTACTGGTGATCTTCGGCGAGGACGACCGCAGATGGCGATCCTCATCCGCCTTCGATTACCGCGCCGTTCCGGGCGCGAAGGTCGAGTTGCTGCCCGGTCTCGGGCACTCGCCCCTGCTCGAGGATCCGCCGCGGACTGCCGCCCCCCTGCTGGCCTTCACCGCGATCCACGCCATCCGGGTGGACTGAATGAAAAGGAGGGGTGCCATGCGGATTCTCGTCTCCGGCGCCAGCATCGCCGGTCCGGTTCTGGCCTACTGGCTCACCAGGCACGGCTTCTGTGTCACCGTCGTCGAGCGCGCGCCGGCTCTGCGCAAGACTGGCGGCCACGCGGTCGACCTGTTCCGGCCCGCGATGAACATCTCGGAGAAGATGGGCGTGCTCCCGCGTATAGAGGAGCGGGCCACCGGCACGAACCGGATGACCCTCTACAAGGAGGGCGCACGGCGCCCCGTCCGGGCGGACCTCTCCAAGATCTTCAGCGCCACCTCCGACCGGCACGTCGAGATCATGCGCGACGACCTGAGCGAGATCTACTACGACGCCGCACGCGACGACGTCGAGTACGTCTTCGGCGACTCGATCACCGCGATCTCGCCCGACGGCGAGGTGCGGTTCGAAAACGCCGCGCCGCGCCGCTTCGACCTCGTCATCGGCGCGGACGGGCTGCACTCCAACGTGCGCCGCCTCGTCTTCGACGAGGAGTCCCGCTTCACCGCCTTCATCGGGGCCTACCTCGGGGTGCTGACCCTGCCGAACGTCTCCGACCTCGACAGCGAACTCCTCATCCACGTCGGCGTCGGCCGCACCGCCGGCATGTACGGCGCGCGACACCTCGGAGACGCGCGGGCGTTGTTCCTGTTCCGGACCGAGCGCGAGCTCGACTACCACCAGCGCGACGTACCCCGGCAAAAGGAGCTGCTACGCGCTGCGTTCGTCGGCATGCACGCTCACGTGGACCGCTGGCTGGACGAGCTCGACAGCACCCCGGCGTTCTACTTCGACTCGATCACCCAGCTCCGCATGGACACCTGGTCGCAAGGGAGGGTGACGCTCGTCGGCGACGCGGGCTACTGCCCCGGCCCGGCCGTCGGCGGCAGCACCAGCCTGGCCGTCGTCGGCGCCTACGTCCTCGCCGGAGAACTGGCACAGGCGGGCGGCGACCACGAGCACGCCTTCCCCGCCTACGAGCGCGTGATGGCGGAGCACGTGCGCGGCAGCCGCGCGGCCGCGCTGAGCGCGGCGAAAACCCTGATCCCCACGTCCCACCTCGGTGTGTGGGGGCTGGCCCAGGGCGCCCGCCTGATCTCCGCCCTGCCCGCAGGGCCCAGCCGGGCCTTCGTCCGCCTCACCACCAAGAGCGGACGCCTCTACAACTCCATGACCGTCGACGACTACCCGCCGGCGGCCGCCGCATCAGGAGACCGGGGCGGCCTCGCAGGTGACCCCGGAGGTGGACCAGAGTAGAGCGGTGGTCGTTGTTGAGTGAGCAGACGAGAGACGTGGATGCATATGAGGCCGCGGACAGTCGCCAGGCTGCGCGGGCGTCGATCGAGGGTCGCAGTTCCGGTCACGGAAATTCGTCCGGGCGTTCGGCGGCCACGGGATGGCCGATTCGATAGCTCAGCCGGCTGACCCCGTCGAATTCGAGACCGTCATGACCACACCGGCCGTCCAAGCCGCGTGATCGAACCTGCCACCCAAACCTGCAGCAGACCCGCTCCTCGGTTGCCCAGTACGTCGACACTGCCTGGCGCTGGAGCGCGGCGATCCAGATCCTCCGGAAGATCGAGGAACCTGCATACACGGCTTCAGAAGCGGACTATGTCCGCCACTACGACCGTCTCTACACATGCGTGGAGCTTGTAGGGGACGCCGCACGACGCCTCGACCATGCAGTCACGGCTGAGGATCCTCAGTCTGTCTGGATCGAGCTGATTCGCGAGAACTCCATCAGACCTGGCAGTCCCGAGCCTTCACGGAACTGCGGTAGATCCCATTTCACAGATCCTCATCAGCCCGTGGTCGGGCCGGCCATACGGCAACCCGGTGTGCATGGTGCAGGATCGTGACCGGTGGTCGGGGGCTGTGGCCGCCAGTCTGGTCGGGGGCGCCCGGTGAGCTGACCGCATGGATCTCGCGTACGTCTCCTTACTCGGCGGCCCCGGCTGCCTCGGGCCCGTAGCGCGCACCCAGGGTGTCTGCGGCCGCGGGTTCATGGCGGGCGAGGCGGCACGATGAGCCGCTTCGGGGCGGGGGTCCGCCGCGGGGTGATGGCGGCGGACCGGTTCACCCAGATCGCCAACGGCTTCTTCCGCGACGCCCGGCTCTCCTTCAAGGCGAAGGGCGTCTTCGGCTTCATCAGCACCCATGCCACCGGCTGGCACGTCACGGTCGCCGACCTCGTGCGCGCTGGACCCGACGGTCGGGACGCCGTGCGCGCCGGCCTGAGCGAATTGCAGCGGCACGGCTACCTCGTCCGCGACCAGCTGAGGCACGACGACGGGACGCTCGGCGAGATCGTCTACTCGATCACAGACCGCCCGACGTCCCTCGACACCGCACTCACGCAGACAGCGGGCACGGCACTCGTCTCGGCTCCGCCGAGCGGATCGGCAGCCGACTCCGGGGCGGGGATCCGCCGCGGGGTGATGGCGGCGGATCAGTTCGCCCAGATCGCCAACAGCCTGTTCCGCGACCAACGGTTGTCGTTCAAGGCCCGCGGCCTGTTCGGGCTCATCAGCACGCACAGGGACGGCTGGCGGATGAGCGTCGCGGACCTGGCACGCCGCAGCCGGGACGGCCAGGCAGCCGTCAAAAGCGGGCTCAAGGAACTGGAGAAGCACGGCTTCCTGCTCCGGGAACGCGCCCGCAACCCCGACGGCACCCTCGGCGCGGCCGCGTACGTCATCACCGACCTGCCCAGCCTGCAAAGCACCAGGCCCGAGCCGATGTCGGGTTTCCCACCGGTGGATAACCCGACGTCGGTTCATCACCCCTGTAAGAACACCAGCAGAAAGAACACCACGAAGCAGAAGACCAGCCCCCTCCGTCCGTGCGATCGCGCCGACGTCGCGACGCCCACGGGAACAAGTCAGCCGGAGGCGCCAGCATCCCTGCCGGCCGGCCTCCCGGCGGACGAGATACATCCAGGGATCCGACTGCTGCTGGAAATCGGAGCGCGCCGTCCCGAACTCCTGCTGACCGGAAAGGTGCTGACCGACCAGGGCCGCGCGCTCATGGTGATGACGGAGTCCGGCTGGAGCATCGAGCAGCTGCGCCATGTCATCGCCGACCGGCCGCTGCCGAACCCGGTGCGCACCTCGGTCGGTGCAATCATCGCCGCCCGCCTGCAGGCCGCTCAGGCCTACCCGCCACCCGCCGCCCTGGACAGCCGGCACCGCGGCGACATCCTGCAGGACGAGTCGCCCTCGAGGCCGGTGACCGGGCGGTCGTCCACGGCGTCCGCGGCCCGCACAGTGACCGAGGCCCTGACCTACCGGGCGCTCGTCGAGTGCGCGGGCTGCGGCGTGCCCGGCACCGCCCTGGGCGAAGACCTCTGCCCGGCCTGCCTGGGCTGGCCGCTGTGCCACACCTGCCCAGGGCCTACACCCCGACGCGCCCACCCCGAAAGCGACGGCCGCTGCACCGCCTGCGCCACCGCATCCACCAGCCTGCCGGAACGGAGCACACCATGACCACCTCTGCCCCGCTGTCCAGGATCACTCAGCCGCTGAGCCCGTTCGGGCAGCAGCCCAGGCGATGGGAGAAGAAGCGGGTCCGCGCGGTGCGCGGCAGCCACGCCTGCACCGGCTGCGCAGCCGGCTGCGAGCCTGTCCTGATCCGGGAGCAGACCGGATGGGGGTGGATCGACTGGAACGTCCCGGTCGACGGCAGCCTGCCCGAACAGCCCCACCGGATCGCCGTGTTCACTCCAATCGCGACCCGCATGCAGCGCCTTTGCCTGCGCTGGCTGGCCAGAAGCTCCGCACACCGGATCCGCCTCGACCCGGTTGCCGTACGGACCACTACAGCCGCCGTCGCTGCCCTCGCGCTGCCGGCGGCCGTCCTCGCGATCCTGCACGGCGTCCCCTTCGCCATCGTGCTGCTCGCAGCTGCCCTGGCCCCGCTCCTCGTGGAGCACTCGAGTAACCCGCTGAAGGCCCGTGCCGGCGAAAACGTCTGGATCGTCGAGGCCGAAGCCGCCTGCCGCTACCTGCAGCGCCTCGCCGCTTTGCACGCCGGCCTCGTCCGGGCAGCCGCCGGCAGCGACCGTCACGAAGTGCGGCGCGCCGTCGAGATCGGCCACCACCAGCTGTTCGACACCGCGGACCTGCTCCAGCGCCACGACACCCGCTCAGCCTCCGGCGAGCTCATCGCCCGGGAGCAGCTGATGCTGCAACTCGCCGTCCAGATCCGCCACATCGTCACGCCCGCGCAGGGCGGCGCACCGTCCGTCCGGCACGACCGGGCCGACGTACCTCAGCCGCTGGGCCCCTATCCGCCCAGGCCCCGCCACTCATCCGGTCATTCGACGCCCATCGCGTCGATGAAGGAGGAAACGTACATGCCCCAGGACGGTCCCGAAGAGCCGGCCCGCCAGGTGTATCTGCTCTTCGCCCACGAGGCCTACTACCCGGCTGCCGCCCGGGAGATCAACACCTCGCTGGTGGCTGCAGCCTCCCTGCTCCACCCGCGCGTACGGCAGCCCGACGGCGCCCGCATCTACGACCGTCTGGTCCGCGGCCGACGGCAGGGCGAGATCGTGCCGCTGTCCACTCTCACCCACGAACTGGACGGCGGTGCGCGCTGGCCGGAGGTCGGCGACTGGGAGGCGGTCACCGCAGACCTGCTCCAGCTCATCCAGGACCGGGCATGCGACGTCCTCAGTCTGGATCTGCCCCACGTCGCCCGTGCCCTGGTGTGCTCCGGTCCCCACAGCCGAGTCCGGGCGTACGACCCGGCGGCCGGGCGGTACCAGACGTGGGGGCCCGCCGACCGGATCCAGGTCCTGGTCGAGGTGGGCAGGCAATTGGCCGTGGCAGAGGCGGCGCGCGCCCTGTGGCCGGGTGCCGGTCTGCTCCTGCCCACCCATCCCGGCGATGACAAATGATGTTCGGCTGTGACGCGTGTTTTCATCGGAGGAATGGGACGCGTTCCGCGGGCTGGTCGTGGACGACGGGACTGACCAACAATGCGGCATCGCCTTCGGCGCCGCTGGACTGGCTGGCCGGCCCGCAGCAGTAGACCGGGATGTTGGCGGCATGCGTCAACCCACGCGCAGGCGCCGCACGCCGGTGACCGGGCTGTCGGGAATCGCCGGCCGACTCCGACTCGCGCTAGCGATCCCCGGCTGCCTGCGGTGCTGGTTCCGGCGCGGCTCGGCCGTCCGATGCAGTGAGCAGACCGATGGCGCCGATCACGTCACGTGGTGACGTGGCGAGTTGCGGCTGATGGTCCAGGATTGCCTGCTGGGCGGCGGTGAGCTGAAGGACCCTGACCTCCCAGTCGACTTTGACGATCAGTATGGCGCCGATGCGCACGACGGCGTCCTTGGTCGGTTGAAGAGAAGTCAGGACCGGCCCCACGTTCTGCATCATGGTTGCGGTGATGGTTGCGTCCTGGCCCAGAATCAGGCGTGTGTCAGCGATGTGAGCGGCTGTCAGGGCACTCTCACGAACTACCTGCGATCGTGCGGCGCGTGACATGGTGGCGCGCATCCGGCGGAACCAGGATCCGATGACGGGGTCGTCGCGGTCGAGAACGGTCAACCCGGCGGTTGCCAGAAGTTCCTCCACAGCGGCCTCGACGTCGCGGTGCGGAGCCTCGTCTGACAGGTAGATCGTGATCGGAAGCGGGGCGGCCTCCGGCCCGGACACCTTGTTCGCCGGTTTACCCCCGTCCAGGGAATCGCCCGCTGGCGGCTTGCTCTGCCTCAGCAGCTGCGACAGATGAGGATCAAAGTAGTCACCGTTGAGAAGGCGGTGCACCATGGACGCGAGCTCGTGGACTGCGGGACCAAGGTCGGGCACCGGGGAGAGCAGTCCCTGCAGGCGGTCGAGTGCGCGCCTCACGACGTTGGGCTGCGGTTCGGCCTCCTGCAGTTCCGCCCACAGGCGATGCAGTTCCATGGCGGCGGCTTCGGGCGCGACGAGTGTCGTACGGCGCTCCTGGAGCAGAGCCTCGATGCGCAGGAGGAGTTCGACCGTCCTGGCGGCGGCCGGCTCGGCATCCTGGCTCTGGAAGGAACGCGGGTTGGCTATGTTCTGGATGATCGGACCCACATAGGTCCCACCGTTGATCGTATTCTCGTGAGAGTCGGCAGAAGAGTCTTGTCGCCTGTCGCCGTTCCTCATGGTGAGGACCTCCTCCTGTTTGGAGCCGTCGGCCGCGCCGGACTGCTCGGGGTTGCTCAGCCCCGCTGGCGCTCCCGAGACCCGTCGACCCGATCCGGCCCAACGCCTCCGCATCATTGTCCGGGTGGGCAGGGCAGGGTGTCTTGTATTCACAACCGCTCTCACGGCGGCCCGGAGGGCTCGCAGTCCTCCGCATCGGCGTGGTGCAGTCCGTGCCCGCCTGGCGCTCCCGGTCCTGCGCCGGAGGCTTGCCCGGTTCCTGGAGGCCGGCGCGCCACGCCTGGTAAGACGTCCCGCTTCCTGTGTGGAGATGCAGGTGCAAGGCCTGCCCGGCACTCTGTGAAGACCCTGCCCCGTGTTCTGCGAGGCAGGGTCTTTTTTTGCTGTCCGGAGCCGGAGTGACTGGTCGGGGCGCGGGGGTTGTTACTCACTTTCGGGTGACGGCCGGGCGTCCGGTGGGGTGGCGGGGCCTGGCGGCCGCGATCCCGTGGCCAACTGCCGCAACGGTGCTGGGGTCGTGGTTGCGTCAACTTCGTGCACTCACGGCATAGATGGCGGTTGCAGCCAACTGTCACGGCAGTGCGGTTGATCGGTAACGCGCCCCGGATCGCGTTCACATTCCGGCGAACCGGAGGGCAGGGTGTGAATGCGCGGCCGGCCGGCCGCCACCCGCACATCGCACAACCCGGCCAGGGATCTGGCGCGTTGGTTGTGCCCGCACGATGCAGGGGGAACCCGTGACCGTATCCAAGACCGCTGCCCGCCGTCTGACCGCTGCCGCGCTGACCACCGCGGCGATCACCGCGGCGATCGCGGTACCGGCGTCCGCTGCTGATCACCGTCCGCACCGCACGGGTGTGGAGATCAGCCGGGTGCAGTACGACTCACCGGGCCGTGACGACCGCTCCAACCGCTCCCTGAACCAGGAGTGGGTGGAGATCACCAACACCACCCGTCACAGCGTGAACCTCGACGGCTGGACCCTCGCCGACGAGGACGGCCACACCTACACCTTCGACCACTACCGCCTGAACGGCCGTTCAACGGTCCGCGTCCACACCGGCATCGGCCACGACACCCGAACCGACCTGTACCAGGACCGCCGCGCCTACGTCTGGAACAACGACAGCGACACCGCCAGCCTGCGCAACGACTACGACCGCTTCGTCGACGACGTCTCCTGGGGCCGGCACTACTTCCGCCGCTGAGCAGACCTGAGCCGCACACCGCGGGGTGCCTGAACCGGCCCGGCAGCGGCAGGACCGTGGGGCGGGCCGTTCACTGCGGCCCGCCCCACCATTGTGTCCGCCGCCGACGTGGTGACCGCCCGGACCGCCTCGGCAACTGCCAGCCCGCCAGCGGGTGAGTCGCTTGCCGCAGCCAGAGGCGGCGGCTGGCACTTGCCCGCACTGCGTTGATACTCCACGCCGGTGGCAGGTGCCGTTCCCGCAACTGATGAGAAACATGTTGGCTGGCTGCTGGCGAGCTGCGAAGATGCGTCTGCTTCCCAGGCGGAGGACATTTGTTCGTTTTCGTGTGTGCGGGATGCGGCGCCGAGTTGACCACCTCGCTGTCCCAGGTCTCACTGCCAGTCCACGCCCGTCAAAAGTACGGGAACGGAGCCCAGCTTCCGGTGCTCATGCAGTCAGGGACGTTTGCCGTGGACCCGGACCCCTGGGGAGGGCCGTGGCGGATGTGGGACGAGATAGATCCGGGCGAGGCGGAGGCACGCGGCATCTACGCGCCGGTCTACGCCCTGTCCGACAGCACGCCCGGGGCGCGCGTCATCGCGCCCGGTGATATCCGTGGAACCCGGCTGATCCCGGAGAAGCGCGGCGGCGCCTGCTGCGGCCTCGACGGAGCCGACGGGCCCAACATGGCCTGCGAGGCATGCGACCTCCCCGTGGCGACCAGGGTCGACGACTGCTCGCTCTGGCAGGCAGTGCGGCTCAGCTCGGACGCCGTGCACCCCGTCCCCGTTGACGGTATCCACGCTGCGCCCCTCTCCTGGGCGGAGCTGGCAGAGAAGGGGGAGAAAACGCCCCCGTTCGAGCCGATTGCCACGTGGGGAGGACGGCTGGGGTCGAACCACTACTGGTCGTGGAGTCCGCAGTGGGAGGCGGCAGCCGGCCACGCGCTCGCCCACCTGCTGGTTGCCTCCCAAGGGCAGCCGGTGAAGGTCCCGGACGGCCTGACCGCGGATGTCTTCCAACGCCCGCTCGACGCCCTGCTGCCCGCGGGCCCTTCGAAGCGGCGCGCCGTCCTGGCTGGACCGGGACAGCCCTCCCCGGACGAGGGCGTCGACATCCTCCTCGTACCGGTCCATCCCCAGACGGGTCAGACCTGGACCCCCGCCAGCCCGACTGCGTCGGCGTACCTGGTGCCCCTGCCGCTGGGGGTGTGGCTGTGGCTGGTCTCTCCCCAGCCGTACTTGCCGGTTCCCGCGTCGGGCCGCATACCCCAAGACGTCCTCCGCGACGACCCGCTCCCACTGCTCCCCAACTACCTGTTCCGGGCCGACCGGGGAACGTTCCAGCACACCTTGGTCCGGCTACCAGCCGTGCGCAGCCCGTGGCTGCGCACGATCCTCGAGAACCTCACGCAGGGCACCCCGGCCGGCCTCTTCTAGCCGCCTGGCAATCGAACAGCGCCAGACTCTCGTACCTCCCAAAGCGGTCGACATCTGCTGTCCAATCTCGGAACAGAGCCAACCAGTTGCTCGTCGAAGCCCCGCGCCGCGTCAGTCAACTCGCCTCTACCAGTCACAAGATCAATTATCGGGTGATCCCTGGCCGGAATCGGGCGCGAAGTTCGGCACGAAGAGGCTCAGTCGGTAGGTGGTCGGCTGCACCAGGCGCCCACAGAGCATGTCCGCCCGCACCGCTGTCCAGTCGATTTGCGTGTCCGAGGCTCGGAGACGGCGGATGTGGGCACGCCATTGCGACTCGTCCTGAGTCTCGAAGAGCACCTCCCAGCGACCCGCGTCAGGTGCGAAGCGAGCGGCCGCCCGCTGTGCCTCGTCCTGCTGCTGACGTTGCCTCTGACGTTTCCTCTTCCTCTGCCCTGGCACCGGTCCAGCATCGCTGAGCCCCACCATCGCAGCAAGGCCATTACCTGCTGCTCGAAGCCAGCGCGACGTTGATCATTTGTCAGACAGGCCTAGCGGATCTGGTCGGCCGCCCATGCGGCCCACTTGCGGCGCATTGTGTTGAAGCGGAGGCCGTACTCCAGGGCGATCTTGCCGTTCACCGACAGTGGGTCGTCGCCCCAGTCGATGGAGTCGGCCAGTCGACGCAAGGCCTCGTGCTCCTGCTCCGACAGCTCCATGAGTTCGGTGAGGTAGCTGCGCGCCTGGTCGGGTGTGATCACGTTGAGGAAGAAGACCCGCAGCAGGATGTCGCTGCGGGTGTGGCGTTGGGGCTTGATCTCCGTCAGCCAGTGGCGCAGTTCCGCCAGGCCCTCGTCGGTGAGGGCGTACTCCTTACGGCCACGCGGGCCCTGGGTCGAGACGCTGATCAGGCCGTTGTCGGCGAGCTTGGACAGCTCCGTGTACATCTGGCTCTGCGTGGCGGGCCAGGCGTTGGCCAAAGAGGTCTCGAAGCGCTTCAGCAGGTCGTAGCCGCTGGCGGGTCGCTCTGACAGGAGTCCGAGGAGGGCGTGTCGAAGGCTCATGCCGTCAGTTTACCTTCCACTCTTGACACGTCGAGGGTGGAACTTCTAGTTTCGACATGTCAAAACAGGAACGTCAGCAACCCGGGGGTCTTCGATGTCGTACGTACGCGCCTTCCTTCCATGGATCGTCTTCGCAGTGGTCCCGTCCGCCCAGTGGCAGTGGGGGGCGCTCGCCGGTCTGCTGGTGGCGGTGGCGGTGATCGCCCAGCAGCGGCGGACGGGAGTCGGGTTCGACGCGCTGATCATGGAAGCCGGCTCGGCCGTCTTCTTCGCGGTCCTGGCGGTCGTCGCCTTCGCGGACTCCCATTCGGTCGCACACGCCTACTCGGCGGCGCTCTCCTCGGCGACCCTGGCTCTCATCGCCGGGGCCTCGCTGCTCGCGGGCAAGCCGTTCACGCTGGGCATCGCCAAGCGCACCACCCCACCCGAAGTCTGGAGCCTCAAGCCCTTCGTCCGGGTCAACGTGGTCATCACCACCGTATGGACCGCCGCCTTCGCCGTCACGGCCGGCGCCCTCGCGGCCCTCGCCCACGCCAGCCAGGGCCACTCCGCGACGGCGACACTTGTCCAGGCCGCCGGATTCGTCGTCCCCGTGCTGTTCACCGTGCGCTACGTCGCCGCCGCCCAAGCCAAGGCCAGGGACTAGCCGATACCGGACACTCGGTGCCGGACGCTCCTCGGGCAAGCGCGCCCCGGTCTGCGGCGCGGTCTGCGGCGCGATCGGACCGGATGGCGCTCTGCGAAGGGGCCCCGGGAGGTACGAGCCCCTCTGGAGGGCCGCCTGACGGAAAGACCCTGATCCACGGTTACTGCTCTTGAGCCAACCACCGCGCGGCCATCCGGGGGGATCGTCATGACCAGGACCACTCGCTCGACCACTACCGTCGCCTGCTCACTGAACCTGCCCGCCCTCCCGGCCCACACCCCGCCGACCAGCTCAGGAAGACCGGCCGGGGCGGCGAGCCGAGGCCCACCACGGAGGTTCACGGGCGCACCGCCCGCAGGCACGCCGGTCGGCGTCGACATCCCCACCTGCCGGGCCGGCGGCAAGGGCGGCTGACTGCCACTCACCTTCGCGACGCCGGTCACGCGCTGGAACGTCCCCGCACCACATCGCATCGCACGGCATCGCCTCGTAGCGAAGCTGATCCCGGCCCCGGCCACCAAGCCTCCTCCTCAGGCGCAAGGCCCACCACCGGCCTCCGACATGCCGTCGGATGGGACGTACCCCAACTGAAGCCCTGAGAGCGGGAGTCGCGAGCCGAACCCCGGCCCGACGTCACTCTGCGAAGGCAGGCGCCCGCGTCGCCGCCCTCTCCGACTCCCACGAACTGCGCCGCCAGATCGTTGCGCCCGTGCGACAGCGATCCCGCTCGCCCTCTTCACGGTTCAGCTCCTGGTTCTCCGGACCCGGAGAACCTCTGCGCTACAAACCTCATCAGGAGTATGTCATGAACATGATCAAGCGTCTCACCCTGTCCGTCGCAGTCGTCGGCGCGGTCACCGCCATGACGCTGGGGCAGGCCGTCGCCGACACCCCGGCGCCGTCCGCCGACGCGTCCAGTACGGCGAACTCGGGCTTACTGACCCACTTCACCCCGACCGTGCCCAACCCGACGACCGCCTCAGCGGCGCAGTTGGCCGCCGCACCCAGGCCGGTCGGCGCCTTCGCCACTTTGACCGCGGATTCCTCGGCAGGGGGCAGCATCAGCAGGGCGGACGTCATTGCCCGGGCCCAGTCGTGGGTCGACGCAGGCGTGCCGTACAGCATGACCAGCTACCGCACCGACGCCAACGGCAAGTACCGCACCGACTGCTCCGGCTTCGTCTCCATGGCCTGGCACCTGGACTCCTCCAGCGGGAACAACTGGGGCGAGACCACCGGCACTCTGCTGAACTACACCTCCTCCATAGCCAAGGAGTCCCTCAAGCCGGGTGACGTCCTCCTCAACCCCGACTCGGGCGCCAGCGGCCATGTGGTCATCTTCAACGGATGGACCAGCTCCGATCACTCCACGTACGACGCGCTGGAGGAGTCCGGCAGCAGCGGCGCCGTCCACCACAGCATCCCCTACCCCTACTACAGCGGTCACGGCACCTTCAGCCCCCGCCGCTACGACAACATCCAGGACACCGACAATCGCGCGGACGTCACGGGTGACGGCAAGGCCGATCTGATGGTGTTGAGTACCGACGGGACGATCGGGCTCCGTCCGGGTTCGGGGACGAGCTTCGGTGCCAGCACCACGGTCAGCGCGGGCTGGCAGAACTTCCTGGGCGGCGCCGGTCAGGGCCGCCTGTACTACGCCGACATCAACGGCGACGGCAACAAGGATCTCCTGGTCCAGGGCACCGACGGCACCATCGGCGTCCACTTCAACAACGGCTCCGGCACCAGTTTCGGCGCCAACCAGCCGCTCTCCTCGGGCTGGCAGAACTACCTCGGTCAGCCCGGCCAGGGTCGCCTGACTTTCCCTGACGTCAACGGTGATGGCAAGGCCGACCTGGTCATCCAGGGCACTGACGGAACCATCGCTACCCACCTCGGCTCCGGCACCAGTTTCGGCGCCAACCAGCCGCTCTCCTCGGGCTGGCAGAACTACCTCAGCCAGCCCGGCCAGGGTCGCCTGACTTTCCCCGATGTCAACGGTGATGGCAAGGCCGACCTGGTCATCCAGGGCACCGACGGAACCATCGCCACCCACCTCGGCTCCGGCACCAGTTTCGGCGCCAACCAGCCGCTCTCCTCGGGCTGGCAGAACTACCTCAGCCAGCCCGGCCAGGGCACCCTCTCCTTCGAGTAGCGCGGCGGAGTAGCTACCCGGACGGCTGCGGCGGTGCCCCGATCACCCTGGGTGATCGGGGCACCGCCGCGTTCTGGGGCTCATGCCCTCACGCCCAGGTTCCGGTTCGGTCACCGCGGCGGTCAGGCGTGCGTGTAACCGGGCGTCATGGGGGCGGGGCACGTGGGTGGGTTGGACGAACTCGGAGCTGTCCGGATCGGTGCGCTGTCCGGGAGTCCCCGCATCGGCGGGGAAGACCTTAAGAAGTCATCTCATTTGGAGTGTTCGGTAGGCTTCCGGTGTGGGGATCGTTGAGCGGCTGGTGCCGGATGAGTTGTGGGAGTTGTTCCAGCGAGTGGTGCCGGAGGCACCGAGTCGGCCTCAGGGAGGCGGCCGGCGTCGGCACGGTGACCGGGAGGTGCTGGCCGCGATCGTGTTCGTGGCCACATCGGGCTGCACGTGGCAGCAGCTGCCATCCGCCTCGTTCGGGCCTTCGGGACCCACGGCTCACCGGCGTTTCGCCGAGTGGTCGAAGGCCCGGGTGTGGGCGAAGCTCCATCGCCTGGTCCTCGACGAACTTGGTTCCCGCGGGGAGCTGGACTGGTCTCGCTGCGCGATCGACTCGGTGAACATGCGGGCCCTGAAAAAGGGGACCTGACAGGTCCGAATCCTGTGGATCGCGGCAAGTACGGGTCGAAGATCCACTTGATCACCGAGCGTACCGGTCTGCCCCTGTCGATCGGCATCTCGGGAGCGAACATGCACGACAGCCAGGGCCTGGAGCCGCTCGTGCGAGGTATCCCGCCGATCCGCTCGCGACGCGGTCCGCGCCGCCGCAAGCCCGGCAAACTCCACGGCGACAAGGGCTACGACTACCGCCACCTGCGGCAATGGCTCCGCAGTCGGGGCATCACGCACCGCCTGGCCCGGCGAGGCATTGAGTCCTCCACCCGCCTGGGCCGTCACCGCTGGGTCGTGGAGCGGTCCGTGGCCTGGCTCGCCGGCTGCCGCAGACTGCACCGCCGCTACGAGCGCAAAGCCGAACACTTCCTCGCCTTCGCCGCCATCGCCTGCACTCTCATCTGCTACCGCCGACTCACCAAATGAGATGACTTCGTAGTCGAGGAGCGCGCGGAGCGTTTCAGCATCCAATTCCTCTCCCGCCCCATCCTGAGTTGGCTCGGGGTCGCTGAGGGATGCCGCGTTGTGTGCACCGACTGGTTGGTTCAAGGCGGAATCTTCCCCCCGAGGTCGACGCCGTGCATAGCGCGCATGCAGGGTGAAGGAGTGTTGGAGTCCAGCGTCAGTCGGATAGAAGTCAGCACTCTTGCGGAACAAGCCAGGAAATCCGTTCAACGCTCGGGCGACAACATCCTCAGCTAAGCCAAGATCCTTTGAGAGACCGTTGGGAGAGCGGCTCCGCCATCTTGTGAGAGCCATGTAGGTGATGAGCGCAATCAGCGTGTCAAGTTGCGCCTCATAGCGTGCCCTGTCATCCACGGAGGCAGTGTTGCACCGTGTAGCTGGCCTTGGAAGGTGACCTTTGGCAGCTCCAGGATCCACCCCTGCCGGTACGGCCATCCAGCACCCCCAGCGCACTCGGCCGCGCGACTCGGTTCGCTGAGACAGAAGCCCGAACGACTCGGTTCGTTGAGAAAACGACTCGATTGAGTGAGACGGGACAGCCTTCCTGGTGTCCGCGTCCTCCCCGCCGAAGCGGGGGTGTTCCGTACACGGAAACGGTGGGCGGGTATGCGCCTGCGTCCTCCCCGCCGACGCGGGGGTGTTCCTGGCGGACCGGCTTCGCTCGGTGTCGGCCCGGCTGCGTTCACCGCCAGACCGGACATCGCCGTGCCCTACGGGAACCCCGACCTGGCCACGTTCCTCGCCTCGCAGATGGTCCGCCGGCTCTCGAGCTTCCGCGTCCTCGATCTCGGCGAACTGCTCGAGGAACTCCGCACGGCCTCATAGACCCCTGCCCGGTGGCCCGGAAGACCGTCCGTGCCCAGGCCATCGGGCAGGCCGCACGCCCAGCGCAGGCAGTTGCCGGCCGATCCCCTACGACCCGGCTCTCCCTTCCCGCGCTGGTGCTCACCCCCTTCGCCGCTCTTCCCCCGGGCGGCGAAGGGGGCCCCACACCCCTGTATCGGATCGTCCACACCCCGGAGGAACCATGACCAGCCGCAGGACTCCACCGTTCACCCGCCGCCGACACGACCGAGGACACCGGCAAGGACGGCGGGGCCCCAGCAGCAGCCTCGATGTCAAATGGACGCAGTGACCGGGCGTTACACCTGGGCGGAATGTGGGTGTGGAGGAATGACAGAGCCCCGCTCGTCCGCCTCGGGGAGCGGACG
Organism: Streptomyces rhizosphaerihabitans; assembly: GCF_025399795.1. Classification (GTDB taxonomy): domain Bacteria; phylum Actinomycetota; class Actinomycetes; order Streptomycetales; family Streptomycetaceae; genus Streptomyces; species Streptomyces rhizosphaerihabitans. The sequence goes on from NZ_JAODTZ010000053.1 coordinate 67,206, forward strand.
AGCGGGGCCGTCTGTTTTCGAGCGTAAGCCTGGCTATCCAGGAGTGCAGGCGCGCACGAGGAGCGTGCCGAGCTCGGCGGGGTCTGGGTTGGGGAGGACTTCCGCGCGGACGTCGGTGAAGCCGTGGCGCTTGAGGATGTCGGCCCACTGGGCGGCGCTGTACTGCCATCGGTACACCGTCAGCTCCTTCTCTCGCCCTTCCAGCCACGTGCCGCCCATCTGCTGCGCGCCGTACTGGCTGCTGATGGGCTCGCGGTGGGAGAAGGCGAAGACGCCGCCGGGCTCAAGGCGTTTGGCGACGCAAGGGAAGAGGTGTTCGGGGTCGGTGAACCAGACGGCGCCCCACGTCGAGTAGACGGCATCCCAGGTGCGCGGGTCGTCGTCGAGGAATGCGCAGGCCTCGGCGTGGATGAACTCCAGTGCGGGGAGGCCGTCCCAGAATGCGCGGGCGCGGTCGACCTGTACGGGCGAGAAGTCGACCCCGGTCACCTGGACGCCGGAGCGGGTGAGGAATGCGGCGTTCTCGCCTTCGGCCGGCCCCAGGTCGAGCGCGGTTTTCGGGGTGCCCAGGATCTCCGCGCCGGGCCCCTCGTCCTTGACGCCGGTCCAGTCGAAGTGTTCTGCCGCGGGGCGCGGCGGGGGCCCGTCTCCCCGGTACGGCTTGTACTTGTCCCAGTACTCGGCTGCGGTCAGTGGGGCGGCGCTGGACATGTGGCTCCTCCGGGAGTCAGGGCCTGGCGTTGCGGTGTTCGTCCCAGGTCCGTGCTGCGGCCTGCATCGGCTTCGCCCAGTCGTCCGGGTTCGCGTCGGCGATGGCGTCCCAGATGCGGCGCTGGACGCGGGCGAGGGCGTCGAGTCCAGCAGGCGGGGCGGTTTCCCATGCTGGATGCGTGGCGGCCTCGGTCTCGGCCTGGACTGCGGTGTGGCCGTGGGCAATGAGCCACAGAAGCCAGAGCGCGGGGTCGATCCATGCTGCGCCAGTCGATGCCCATCCCCAGTCGACGAACCGGGCTCCGGCTTTTGTCATGAGGACGTTGTGGGGGTTCCATTCGGTGTGCAGGAGGCTGTTTCCGGCGAACCATGACAGGTCGGAGGGGTCGTCGACGTAGCCCCTGAACCGGTGCTCCATGGCCTTCAGCTCCACAGCGGGCGCCGGAACTCGGGCGAGCTGTGCCATGGCGGCCGAGACCGCGGGCAGGTCGCAGGAGCCGGGCGTGAAGTCGGCGTGGCCGCCCTCGGCGTACTGGAAACCGAGGAGGCTCCATCCGTCGGCCTCCAGGTGCCAGCGCAGTCCGGGGGCGATGCCCTGCACGTAGGGGCTGATGTCGGCTTCACGCTTCTGCGTCCAGACTCGGGGGTGATCGAGCGGCAGGCCTTTGACGAACAGGGTGTCGGTGCTCGTCTGCACTCGTGCGGCGAGAGCGCTGTTGAGGCCTGCGTGCACGGTCCCAACATCGACGATCGGGCCGCTGGCCTTCTCGATGAGGCGCAGCGCTGCGTCCGGCAGTTCGGTCAGACGCGGGGTAGGCATGGAATCTCCAAAGTGCTGGTGTTGGGGCCGCACGTGACGCGCGCGGCCCCAACTGGGGGGCTACTTGTACGGGTTGTCGTCGTTGCAGCCGGAGGCGGTGCTGGTGGTCAGCGTGTCGATGTCGTCGACCAGGACGATCGCGTCCGGGTTCTCAGCGACGCCGGGTGAGGGCGGGGGCGTTATCTCGATCATGACAGCGGTCATGGCTACCTCATTTCGTGTTGGCAGTACTGAACGAGTGGTGCCTTCGCGGCCTGGAAGACCCGTGCCATCGGTCGGCACACGCGGCAGGTGGCGGAGAGTTTGCAGCCGCTGCATCCTCCGGTGCGAAGCATGAGGGACTCAGCGATCTCGCCGAGTCGGGTGAGACCTGGCACGCCTTCGGCGATCAGGTCGATGTTCGGTTCGCGTCCGACCTTGCAGATCGAGGCCCGTCCGAACGGGTCGGCGTGGAAGAAAGTGACGCCGGCCGGGCAGCCGGTGAACGGTTCCCGGTTGGTGAGGTACTCGGGAGACTGGGACGGCAGCGGTTCCGCGGTGCCGTGGATGGTGGGGGAGATGTTGGCGTACTCGCGGAACGGCACGCCGAGCTCTCTGGCCCACCCCCTCATGGCGTCGACCTCGTGTGCGTTGTCCCGCACGATGATCAGGCTGAGATCGATGTTCAGCCCGGCGTCGCGGGCCTTGTGTACCCCTTCGCGGAACCGGGTGAATCCGCCGCGCCTACGGGTCACCACGTCGTACGTCTCGGCCGTCGCGCCGTACAGGCTCAGGGTCAGCTTTGTCGGCGGGTAGGTGCTGAGGAGGTTCAGGATGCGGTTCTTGCGCAGCCGAGACCCGTTCGACAGGACTTCAAGCTGCATGCCCAGCTCATTAGCGAGTTCATACGATTCGGGAAAGTCCGGATCGATGAGTGGCTCACCACCGGTGATCTGAAGCCAGATCACGCCAGCGTCGCGCATCACGGTCAGGAGCTTGCGCTTGCCCGCCATGTCGAGGCCCTCGAACCGTTTCTCACCCAGGTAGCACATCTTGCAGTCGTAGTCACAGCCGAGATTGATCTCCCACGTCGCCCGGCTGAACTCGTACGGTCCTGCCTCGCGCACGAGAAGAACCTCGTCGAGGGTCCGGCCGGATAAGTCCTCCTGCCACTGGGCGCGTACGGCGTCGACGAGCCACTGGGGCACGGTACTGGGAGCTGCGGACAGGGTGCGCAGCTCTTCGAATTTGGCGTGAGGGAGCTGCACGGCCTTGGTGCTGCCTCTTCGCAGAACGAGGCGGCGCCCTCCGAACGGTGTGGCAACGATCTCGTGCATCTTGTCTTCCCTTCTCTGGGAGCGTTCAGGACCCCGGCGCGGGGCTGTGGGGAACCGTCGGGGTCGGTACCCGGGGAGACCCCGCGCCGGGGTCGTTCATGCGGCCGTCCCGAGCTCCTTGAGTAGCTCGTCGACGTCGAGGACGCGGAAGCTCCGGATTCGGCGGACCATCTGCGAGGCGAGGAACGTCGCCAGGGTGGGGTCCCCGTACGGGAGGGCGAAGTCTGGCCAGGCGACGACTTGCAGCCCTCCGCGGAAGAGACGGCCGTAGACGACCCCGCCCACGCCGTACATGGGGGCGCTCTGGGCGAGGAGCACCATCGGGCGTTTCTCCATGTGCGGGCACAGAGCGGCGACGGTGCGGACGTGCTTGGCGCACACCGGAGGCTGGTTCGTCAGGATCTTTGTCTGGGTGGGGTCCTCATCTCGCGGACCTGCCAGGAAGATCAGCCCGATCCTTGTCCGGGCGGGCTGCGTGCACACCTGACACCGCAGGTTCTGCATGGTGAGCAACTGCCGGTGCGGGTGCATGAACTTCCACTGCGGTTCCCCGGTCGGCATCCCGTCGTTGCCCAGCGAGTTCCATCCGACCCGCGCGTACAGCACACCGCGCGCATCACGGTCCTTGGGATCTTCATCGGCGTAGTACAGCCGACACCGGCCCGGTCCGCTGTCCCTGATGATCAGGTTGTCTGGCGCGGCCTCTTCCCCTTTCCGCTGGGTGACGTAGGGGACGACGGCCGGGTCGGCTGCGGTGGAAGGCATGGAGGGGTTCGACTCTCGTGACGGGGCGGGCGGGCTGTACGGGAGCGCGGGAGCCAGCATCAAGCCGCCTCCCGGATGCACTTGAGCGCGCCGAGGCGCTCGTGAAGCAGGTCGACGGACCACGCCATCCGGCGTAGGTGCCCGACGGCCTGGTGGTGGTCGCCGGGCATGTCCTGGGCGCGCAGCCAGCGGGCGTGCTCGATCAGCCGCTCCGTCTCGGTGTCCTTCTGGCCGGCCTCGGCCGCGACCGCGATGGCGACGAGCTGCATGAGATGGCCGCGCAGGCGCAGCGCGTGGTCTTCAAGGGCCTCCTCGGGAGGGACGACGTCGTCGAGGACTGCGCCGACGTCGTCGAGGAGTCCCACGCCGTCGAACGGCTGCCACCGGCGCACCGCCGACAGAACTGACCGGAGTTCATCGCCGTCCAGGGGCAGCGCCCACGGCGGGACGGGCCTGGCCAAACTGGAAAGTGTGCCCGGGGCGGTCATGAGGGGTGCCCCGCGGCAGTGGGGAGGCTGCACCAGGTCGTGGCGCCCGCGTCGCTGGTGCCCCACACACCGCCGCGAGCAGCGGTGATGTGCTCGACGAGGAAAAGCCCTCGGCCGGTCTCGGCGTCACGATCAGCGATGCAGAGCTCGGGGACGCTCTGAATCTCGTCGTGGACGGAGACGGTCAGGACGCCGTCCACGACGGCAAGAGTGAAGGTGACTTGCGTGCTGCCGCTGTGCACGATCGCATTGGTCACCAACTCCGAGACGATCAGCGTCACGTCGTCGACGAGCGGCTCCAGGCCGCAGAACTTGAGGCGCGCGGCCGCCAGCACGCGGGCCCGCCGCACCTGGCGGGCGTCCCGCTCCGCGACGTCCTCACCGGTCCGGCGCGGCGAGACCTCAAAGCACACGCTCATCAAGTCGTCGGTCTGGACAGGGCGTCGGTGCTCCTGGCGCTCTGCGCGGGGGGCATCTCCCAGCTTGGAGACGCCTTCTGTCACGGGTGGTGCGCTGGTCACCTCTGCTCCAAGGGCTGAGAACGATCGCTTCTTGTAAGAGGTAACCGCGTGGTGACGCTCTGCGGGTACCGTTGGTGACTGGTGGGACCGTGAACACCGTGAACGCCATGAGCTGTCGGGAGTTGAGTACATGGCCACGAGAAAACGCACGCCCAACCCTGCCCTGGACAGGCTGCTTGAGCAGGCACGATGGACGCGCACGCAGCTCGCTCAGCAAGTCAATCGGCTCGGCCTCCAGGCTGGATTGGATCTGACGTACGACCGGACGGCCGTCGCGCACTGGATCGCCGGTACACCGCCGAAGCCCGAGGTCAGGCCGCTGATCCTTGAGGCGCTGTCCGCACGCTTAGGCAGGCCCGTCACGCACGCGGAGGCTGGACTAGAACCCGCTCTGTCCGTCGGTGGCTCTCCCTCAGTCGACACTGTGGAGCAGTTGATCGACCTCGGAAGGGCAGACATGGATCCATCCCGGCGGCGCCTGCTGGCCGCGACCCTGTTCGCCGCAGCGCTCTCGGTGCCGGTGTTCCAGCAGGGTGCACGGGCGGCCGACGAGCCGATATCGCCGGGCAAGGCCACGACCCGCATCGGAGCGTCGCAGGTCGCCTCCGTGCGGTCCATGACGGAGCGCATCGCGGACATCCTCGACGAGTTCGGGGCCGGGCACGCGCGCCCCATGGCCGCCGCTTTCCTGGTCAACACGGTCGGTCCGTGGCTTCGGGCCCAGGCGTCCGAGGCGGTGAAGCGGGACATGCTCGCGGCCGCGTCGGATCTGACGTACCTGACGGGCTGGATGGCCATGTACGAGAAGGCCCACGGCCTCGGGCAGACGTACTACGTGAACGCGCTCAAGCTCGCCAACGAGGCCGAGGACCACGTCACCTACTGCCGGACCCTGCGCGGCATGTCGCTGCAGGCGTCGAGCCTGGGTCACGGCCGGATGTCCCTGGAGCTCGCGGACTCCGCGGCCGAGGCGGCACCGTCCGCCGGCCCCCGACTCGTGGCGTTCCTGCGCGGCCAGCAGGCGCACGCGGCCTCCATGGTGGGCGATCGGCGCCAGGCCCACACCCGCCTCCGTGAAGCCGAGAGCGCCCTGTCGAAGGCGGACAACCGGCGGGACGCGATTGGCGGGTACGACCAGACGGCCTACCTCTTCCACGTCTCGCATGTGCTCATGGAAGAGGGCGACATCGAGGGCAGCATCACAGCGATGCGGCAGTCCATCCGGGTGCAACCTGCCGAGGAGCGGCAGGGCCGCGTCCACGCCTACGCGGTGCTCGCGCAGCGTCAACTCCGCGTCGGGTACGTGGATGCTTCGTGCGCGTCATGGGGGCGGTTCCTGGACGAGTACGAGCACGTCTCTTCCGCGCGCGGTGACGACCACTTTGCCACCATGCGCAAGGAGCTCGCCCCGTATGCCACATCCCGTTCCGTCAAGGAACTGGGCAGCCGCGCACGGGAAGTTGCTGCGGCCAAGGGCTGAAACATGGGCGCCTCCGGGGGAGCTGTCGGCAAACCCCGGAGGCACCACTCACGATAGGGCCATCCAGCCGCGCGCGGGCGGGACAGGAAGGATTGCCCCTCAACTTCCCTCGGAGTCCTCGGCGGTTGACTGCGCACAGGCTTCCGCGACAGCAGCGTGCGCGGGGCCGCCGTACAGCGGGACGGCGCTGAGCGGGTCCCGGCGCCGTGGCGTCGGTCGTAGACCGTGTCAGCGGTGTGGGAGCCGCCAGCCCACGGGCCCGCCTTGTTGCGCTCGCCGAGCAGGACGCCCTGCTCGGCCATATCGGTGTTCGCCTTGGCCTGCCAGGAGTGGGAGCGCACCTTTCCTGCCGTCGATGTAGGGCACGCCCGCGCGGTCGGTGAGCGTCTTGAGCCGGTCGTTCAGGGATCCCGGGCGCATCCGTGTGCCCGGCTTGCGGTCTGCCGGGTAGGTCACGAGACGGCCGCTGGCGGGCAGGGCCCGGAAGAGCGGATCGTCGGGGCCCGTCCGCCCCCAACTCGTACAGGGCCGCGAGCCAGGCGCGCGCCCGGCGTACCAGTTTTCCTGGTCAGGGTCCTATAGGACCCTGAGGCATCCGGACTGCTGTTGTCTCCGTCGCCTGGGAAAAGAACCAGTCCATGTGCCCTCCTGCTTGCCGAGCTCACAGGATCGAGGACATGGGCAGCCTCGGCAACTGGGATGATCTTGGTGTGGCTGGTGTGATTACGGTGTCGGAGCCGTCCTACGTAGGCCGTTTCTGCTGGCCTTGGTGGGCTGGGTGAATCTCGCGGTTGGCCGGGCAGGACGCTTGTATGGCGCGGCGACACGAGCTCATGGACGTGCAGTGGCGCAAGACCGAACCCTTCCTGCCCGGCAACGGCAGGTCGCAGTGGGCGGATCACCGCAGGGCATTCAATGGGGTGTTGTTCCGGGCCCGGACAGGGGTGCCCTGGCCTGTCAGCGGTCACGCTTTTCCCCACGATCTACATGATCAGCGTCACGTAATTTTCCACCCGCACGGTCACGCTTCCCCATGGGGATGGCGGTTGCGTGTGGATGCCCAACGGCAGGGGAAGGCCCAACCCCGCCTCTCCCTGCCGTTCACAGGAACAGCGGGTCGACCGGCGGCCATGGGTAGCCCAGTTGCTCGGCATCATGCGAACCTCCCCAGACCTCGGCGGTGGCACGGGGATCGCCTGCGGTCAGGCGCGCTTCAAGGCGCTCGGCTTGGACCGATGGGGCGTCCGCGGAGATCGGGAGGGTCATCCCGAACTGGAAGCCAGGGCAGATCTGCATCGGCCCGGTTACGGGGATGCCTCAGGACGACGTGGATTCGATCGGGTTCCTTGCGGGAGGCCCAGACGCCTTCCAACTCGCAGTCCCACCTGACGAGCCAGTCCCCGCGTCCCCTCAGCCCCGCCTCAAGTAGCCGCGCAACCGCTCCTGCCGGCCACTCCCAACTGCGGTCCTCTCCGGCTCGCAGGACCTCGGCCTCGTACTGACCTGTGGTGAACCGAATTGCTGATGCGATCACGGACCGACGGCTACCGTCGTTGCTCTCACAGGCCCTCCCACCCCCTCGGGAATCATGAGTAGCGAACCGGCACAGCCCGTCATCGACACCCACGTGATCGTCCGCGACGGCGACAAGATCCTTTTTCCCAGCGAGGCGGCCCGTACGGGCACGGGCGATGGCACATGCCGTCAGGAAAACTCGACCACGGTGAGGAACTCAGCTACGGCGCGGCGCGTGAGCTGTCCGAGGAGACCGGCCTCGAGGTTGACCCCGCGCATCTGCGGCTCGTCCAGGTCGTGCACCACCAGCAGAGCAAGGAGATCAGCCGCATCGGCTTCTTCTTCGAGGCCACCCAGTGGACCGGCATTCCCGTCAACCGGGAGCCGACGAAGTGCATGGCTCTCGAATGGTTCACCGTGCACGACCTGCCGGAAGACATCATCGAGTACCCCGAGGCCGGATTGCGCGGCTACCTCGATGACGCGGGAACGCTGGTAGAGCACAACTGGAAGTAGGCCCCATGCTCAAGATCGGTCTTGCACAGCCATGTACGGGACGCCTCCATCGGGCCGCTGTCGATGTCGTACGTCGGGGTGAGGGACAGCTCAATGGTGTCGTCTGACTCCCGGCACGTCGTCCGTGAAGCTGCCGGCCGCGCGCCGCGGCCAGACCCAGGGGACGGGTCAGCCGCGGGGCGCAGCATCAGCAGAGGGGAGGCGGCGGAGGGGCCCGTCGCTGACGAGACGTCCTATCCCTCGTCCCGCATTGCCTGAAGGAGACGTTTTACGTCGTGCTCCGCGTCGGCTTGAGACACCAACGGGATGCGTCTTTCCTGCCATCTCTGCAATGACAAGAGGGCGTCGTCGGAGAGCTGGAGGTTCCTGCTCCGCTGGATCCTGCGCCAGTCGTCGTCGGTGAGGAAGGACTGAATGGTGGCGAGGAGGGCGGCTGCTGTCACCGTCGGCGCCTTGGACACGTTGAGCGCGGTGAAGTCTTCGGTGCTGAGGACTCGCGGCGCGTCGTGGCGGAGGACGGTGATGCGCGGGTCGTCTGGATCCGGCCTGAAGATCACGGTCGTAGTCCAGGAACACCCGGCAGGCACGGCGGTCAACTCTGGGGCGCGAAGGAAAGCGGTACCACCGATGTCCCAGCGGACGACCGCTGTGAACCACTCGTGATCCCCGATGCGATAGCCCTGGACCTTGTCCACGGAACGCAGGCTTGCCTTTGCTGTAAGCCACAGCTCAGCCGTGCCGGTCGCCGTACGGTCCTCGCTGATCCCGCCGACTTGAACGATGCAATCGAACGGTTCGCCCCTGAGTAGCTTCTTCGCCGTCTTTTTGATGGCCTTGAGAACGTTCGGCGAGCTGAGGATCTCGACTGCCATCGTCTCGTCCGTTTCGGCGGTTTTGGTGAAGCGGGCAATGACTTCGTCCATGCTGGTCAGGTGGACGAATCTGTCGCCGAGCCCAGCGACGTCCTTGTCCATGGGGAACGAGTAGGTCGAGCCGTCCCCGAAGTCGCGGGTGTTCGAGCTGACGAAATAGACCGTCTCGGTCGGGTGCGTCCGCGCGTATTCGACTGCGGATAGCCAGATCGCGGCGTCCCGGGCGCCCACCTTCAGCGACTTCCCACCCTCGGTCGCTTTGCACGGCAGGAGCGCGTTCGCCTCCCGGAACAGGGCTTCCCGCATGGCGGTCTCACTCGTCGGCAACTCGTCGGCGACTGATGCGTATCGTGTTCGCCAGTGCTCACGTACCCGGTCCAGGTCGCAAGGTCCGAGCGGTATGCATTCGTTCCAAGGCGTCTCTGCCGCCAGAGCATTCAGTGCGTGCGCTGCGGCCTCGTGCTTCTGCCGGTACTTCACAGCCTTCTGCGCGGCAAGTTCCTCAACGACCATCTATGGCGCGGTCACGTTTTCGACGCCGACTGTGCGGATAGTGCGGAGCAGGTCCGCGCTGCTGTCCTCCAGCGAGAGCCCCCGCAGGATGCACGTATCAAGAATGATCAAGGTCTGAATCCTTGGTGATCCGAAATGGGATCACAGGATGTCAGCTGCTGGCCGCCTGCCGCACTAGACTTAGCGCTTGCCGGGTTTCCACCCGGGGACGGTGGCTGGTCATCATGTGCGCCGACCATGGCGATGCCTACGGAGACGACGGCTTCCACGGCCGTGGAATCGCCCACCCTGTCGTGTGGAATGTTCCTTTCGCCGCATGGATGCACAACTGACCGCTACGCTCGGTCCGTATGAGCGATGGATCAATGCGTGACGCCTCCGTGGTCGTGGCACGCGATGCAAACGGCCTTGTTGCACTGCTGAGCGCCGACTTTCCCGCCCACAAAGGCGAGTACCTGTTCCTGCCCGGCGGACGCCGTGAAGACGGGGAGACCGCTCTGGACTGCGCCCGCCGCGAGCTGCGCGAGGAAGCCGGAGTGAGTGCCGGGCAGTGGCGGCTGCTGGGCTCACACGCCATCACGCTGAGCTCTCCGGCGCGCGTCCACCTCTACGAGGCCCGAGACCTGACACTCGGTGCCCAGGAGCTCACCGAGACGGAGCAGGACTTCAAGCTGATGTGGTGGCCGATGGCCGATGCCCTTCAGGCCGTGCACGACGGGCGATTCCTCCTCCCCGCCGGGCCGCTGGCCCTGCTCCTCACAGATCACCGCCCCGCGAACAGCTGACAGACGATCCCGCATGCCGAGTGACGCGCCGGAATGTGGCTCGGCACCTGGATCCGAGCCCGGCCACCCAGTACGCGCGGGCGGCCTGCGCGCGTCCTCGACCGGATGGGAACCAATTCGGCGTCGCTCACCGGAGCTCAGCACCGTTGGATTGTGGAGCGCACCGTGGCATGGCTGTCCGGGTGTTGCCGCCTGCACCGTTGCTACGAGCGCAAGGCCGAACACTTCCTGGCATTCGTTGGGATCGCCGCCGGCCTGATCTGCTATCGCAGACTGGCAACCTGATCGTTGAGATCTCCGAGCTGGGATGATCCCGCTGCAGAGATGACACACCAGCGAGGAGCGCCATGAGCGACTACCTTTCCGCAGCTTTGGCGATGCTCGGGCCGGCCCAAAACCGCTACGCCGACCCCGCCGCCTGGGACCGCCTCCATCTAGACCTCGGAATCCGGCTGCCGGCCGACTATCAGGCCCTCGTGGACGCATACGCTCCCATCCAGCTCAACGGCCACCTGTACCTGAGTCACCCCGCGACCGAACGCTGGAATCTGGGCGAATGGATACGCGACACGGCCCGTGCCTGGTCCGCGATGTCCTGGGACGACCTTGACCCCGACGAGGACCCTCGCCTGCTGCTCGGGCTCCCGGAGTTGAGCTTCGGTACGCGCAACGGACTGTGGCCGATCGCCTGCACCGACCGAGGCGAGACACTGTTCTTCGTAGCTGCAGACGACGCAGCCCCTTGGATTCTGATCGAAGACGGCGAAGGTGCCTGGGCTCGATACGACATGAGTTTCGCCGAATGGCTCTACCGCTATCTCATCGGCGAAGACATGGCCGGCCCCAACACCTCAGCCTTCTACCCCGGCCCGGTACAGCTGTGCCGACTTCCGATGACCGCCGACGAACGGCCAGAGCCCTGGAGCGGGCCGGACCGCGGCATGTAACCCTGCCTGCCACGACAGTCACAACCACCCACCACGGTCCCCAGAGACCCAAACGAGACGACCTCTTATACGCGGCAGCTGTCGATGTGGGTGACGTCGCGGAAGTCGGTGACGATGGGGCTGGCCATGGATTCGCGGTAGACGACGGCTGCGCGGCCGTAGGGCCAGGTGGGGTTGTTGTGGAAGTCCGCCTGGGCTTCGGAACAGCTGCCGAACATCAGGCTGCGGATGGTGTCGGTCCAGGAGGGGTCGTCGTGGTAGTCCTGCCCTTCGGGGTAGGACCCGGGGCCGAAGGTGATGAACATGGTCTGCGCCCGGGGGTTGAAGGTCACGGTGATCGAGCCGTCCAGGTACTGCTGCCCTTGGAGGATGGGGGCTGCGTCGTCGATCAGGTGTTGAGCAGCCTTCTGTTCGGCTGCTGTGGCTGGTACCCGAGCGTTGGCCCATTCATCGACGGTGGGCTGTGTGGTGTCGCTGCGGGTATAGGCGGGGGAGGGGGCAACGGCACGCTGCAGGGTTTGCGATGAGGCTCGCGCCAGCGGTGTGGATGTGGCGGGGCTTTTGGGCTGAGTGGCGGATTTTTTGGCCGCGGCGTCCACGGTGGCAGTCGAGGTGGTTCGGCTGCTCTGTGCTGTGGGGCCTGCCTTGTGGCTGTCGTTGGATGACTGCGAGGCGGCGAAGGCTCCGCCGATGCTGCCGAGGACTGCGGCGGCTGTGGCGACGGCCACGTAGAGCTGGACCCGGTTGCGGTGCCGTGTCGGGGCGGGCCAGGAGGCTTCGTCCTGGGATGCCGGATCCCAGTGCAGGCTGCTGATGAGGTCGGGAATCAGCGTGGGCTGCCGGCCGTCGTCGAGCGGGGTGACCGCGGTTGCCTGGGCAGCGAGCAATTCGGCCCCCTGTGAGGCGAGTTGCGCAGCCGAGGGACGGTCGGCCTGCTCCGTGCCATCCCCGTTGTTCCCGGCAATGCCCCCAAGGGCGCGCACGTGAATCCTGACGCGCCACGCGCATCGAACGGTGGAATGGATACTCCTGGGAGCCCTACGGGCTCGCAGCGAGTTTGGACGAGGCGAAGCGCCTCCTCACCCGGAGGCTGCTGGAGA
>NZ_JAODTZ010000054.1 GCF_025399795.1 Streptomyces rhizosphaerihabitans
GCAGCGGGCAGCGGGCAGCGGGCAGCGGGCAGCGGATCATGCCGTAGCCCCCTGCCGGGCAGCGGGCTACAGACCCGCCAGTGCCGCCCCCGCTTTCGCCACCAGGCCGTCCGCCCCGCAGGTACGCGCCAGTGTCAGGCCCTTGTTGAGCTCCATCACCGAGCGGGACACGATGCCGTACTCGATACGGGCCGCCGCGTGTTCGTACTGGCAGGGAGAGGCTTCCAGGTAGGTGACCGCCTGGGCTGCCAGCCGGACCGCGCGCTGGCCGGTTTCGAGGGCGGCGGCGCAGCGGAGCGCTTCGCCGATCGCCGTGTCGGTGCCGAACCGCTCGGCCTGGCGCCGGGCGTCACTGGCCAGGGTGGCGGCGCGTGACGGGTCCTCGGTGGCGAGTGCCCGCGCGAGGTCGACGCCCCAGGGTGCGAGCACCGTGTTGTGGTGGCCGCGGGAGGCGGCGGCCTTCTCGGCCGCCTCCAGTTCGTTGATGCCCTCCTTCGTGCGGCCGACGGCGAGCAGCAGGCGGCCGCGCACGGAGCGGGTGTCGGGAAGGACGATCGTGGAGGGGTACGGAGGTGCGAAGCCGTAGCGCTCGCCGATCTCCGCGGCCTGCTGGACGTGCCCGCGGGCCAGCAGGGTGTCGATGAGCCCGCAGGTCGCCGACCAGTACAGAGGCAGCCCGCGTCCGACCCGCTCCGCGAGGCGCAGCGATTCGCGCTGGTAGTGCTCCGCGTCGGCCAGGCGGCCGCGCCTGCGGTGGGCGAGTCCGAGGTAGGCGTTGGCCAGGGACAGATGACCGCCGCTCCAGCCCGCCTTCACATAGGCGTGCAGGGCCTCGCTGAACAGGCTCTCGGCCCGGTCGAGCCGGTCCGCGTAGGCGTACGCGCTGCCCAGCATGAGGAGGAGTTCGACGCCCCACTCGGTGTCGGTCCAGGCGAGTCCGGGTGCGAGGCGGCCGTTGACCAGGGCCCGGTCGCAGAATTCCACGACCTCCTCGGCGTTCTCGCCGCGGGTCATCGCGTCGAAACCGCGCAGTATGAGAAGCGCGCGCTCGGCGTTGTCACGCCCGGTACAGGTCGTGACGAGTTCCGTGAGACCGCTGGAGTGTCCGGCACGCTCCTCGCCGGCGTGGATGCCCTCCCACATGTAGTGCACGGCCTGGAGCCGCATCCGGGCGGGTCCCGGCTCGAGCCGCTCGACCTCCGCGTCGACCGTGCGGACGGCCTCGTCCAACTGGTTGTTGTGGAGCAGCGCTTGGGAGAGCCGGAAGACGGCGTCCACCCGTACCGTGTCTTCGAGGCCGGGCCGTTCGAGCGCGGCACGCAGATGGCCGATGGTCGTGGACGGCGCGGTCAGGAGCGTGGCACAGCCCAGCTCGTAGAGCACCAGCGCGTGCATCTCGGGAAGCGGTGGCTCCTTCAGCGCGCGCTCCAGGCAGCGCCGGGCCGCGTCCGGGGCGCCGACGGCGAGGTGTTCGCGGGCGGCCTCGCGCATCTGCTCGACGAGTTCGGGATCGTCGTCCGGATGCACTTCGAGGAGGTGGCGGGAGGCCGCGGCCGCTCCGCGTCCGGACTCGGTGACCGCCCAGGCCGCCTGACCGTGCATCGCCGTGCGCAGGGCGTCCGGGATCGAGCGGTAGACCGCTGTCGCGATCAGTGGGTGCACGAACTCCAGGTCGCCGTCCGGCCGGTGGCCGTTCGCGGACCCGGCCGCGGTCAGGATACGGGCCGCGCCCAGCAGTTCGGCGCAGCGGGAGGCCTCGTCGTCCGGCATTCCGGCGAGTTGGGCGGCGAGGTCGAGGGAGATACCGGTGCCGAGAATGGCGGCCGCCCAGGCGAACCGGGTGGCGTCGATGCCGAGCCCTTCGAGCCGGGCGACGAGTCCGCGGCCGCGGGCCGAACGGTTCAGGTCGCGCAGCTCGGCGGCCGAACCCTCACTCGGCTCCATTTCACTGTCCTGGACCTTGGCCAGCAGTTCGACGGTCTCGTAGGGGTTGCCGCCGGTGACCGCCCACACCTCGCGGCAGAACGGCGCGTCGGCGTGCTCGCCGAGCGTGGCACGGGTGAGTCCCTCGGCGGCGGCCGGGGTCAACGCGCTCAGGGTGGAGATCGGACCGGCCGCGCCGGCCACCACGTCGAGCAGCCGGGCGCTCTCGCCGGTGACTCCGCCGGGCCTGCGGGCCACCACGACGAGGACGGACAGGTCGTCGAGACGCTCGGCGAACGCGGCGAGCCAGCGCAGGGTTTCCTGGTCGGCCCAGTGCGCGTCGTCGATGAGCAGGACGAGCGGCCATTCCCGCTTCGCCAGCCGCCGCACCGCGGCGACCAGGCCGTCACAGACGCCCTGCGGGTCGGGCTGCCGGTCGCCTGGTTCGGCTATGCCGAGCGCGGGGCCGGCGATGTCGTACCAGTCGCCCAGGTACTCGCGCGCCTCCTCCGGAAGCAGCGAGACGAGGGCGGGCTGGAGTAACTGCCGTACGACATTGAAGGGGACGGACGTGACGGTCTCGCCGCCGCGTGCCGACCACACCGCACAGCCGTTGCTCTCCGCGATCCGGCGCGTCTCGGCGAGGAGGGCGGTCTTGCCGAACCCCGCCTCGCCGCTGAGCACCAGCAGGGTGCCCGAGCTCGCGGAGTCCGCGCGCAGCGCGGTGATCGCCTCTTCGAGGGTGGCGACCTCCTCATCGCGCTCCCACAGGGAAGCCGAGGCGACCGTTCCGGGCCGTACCTCCGTCATCCCGCTACCTCCCCAGGTCACCCAACGACGTAACTGCAATGAGCCTAGCCTCCTGGAAGCCACGGTGGAGGCGGGACCCGGCAGCAGTTGCCGGGACGAATGACGACGATGTCGCGGAGGCCATGCCACCGGACGCCCAACGGCCCCGGGACAAAGGTGTCGACAGTCAACTGCACGGAAAATGAAGGTAATGCTCCGCCTTCGTCCGCACCGCCGGGCCGGGCTCGACCGACCCTCGCACGCCCCAGGAGGGACCGGCACGAGCGCCCCCGCGCGTGACCGTGACCTGCGCGCTCTCCGTTCCGGCGCTCCCGCGGAGCCCTACTCACAGGCTCCGCGGGCAAGTTCATCGAGTGGTACGCGTTCGGCGTCCACGGCTGTTCCGCGACGGTCGCCGCGGAACGCCTCTTCGCTCCGGAGGCCGTCGGCCGGACCGAGGCACTTGTGCGACGTACGCGCCCTTGGCACTGGCGTTCTTCATCCGTCCGGTGGGGCCGTTGTGTTCGTCCTGCTGCTCGGTGACCGCGCCGGGCGGCCGCCGATTCGCCGATTCCGATCCGATTCCGATTCCGATCCGGTCACGGTCATCGTCCCGATGTCGGCCGCCGACCACCGTGATCGGAATCCCGCCCGCGTACGGCACCGCCGACACCCTGACACCGTGACCGCTCACCGTCCTCCGGGTGGCGCCCCAGCATGCTCGGGTCGGTCATGCCAGGCCGAGGCGGGCTGCGACTGCCGTCGCGGGCGCCGCCAGCGGAGCGGAAGGTTGACCGGTGGGGCAGCCCTGGAGTGCACCCCGCCGTGCACTCCGCCGTGCACCCCGGCCGTACACTCCGCCCTCGTCGGCGTGCCCGCGTCAGGTCCCGGCACGGGCCCCAGGGCCGTCTCCGGGCGGGCTTCAGGCGGGCTCCGGGCGGGCTCCGGGGAAGGTCGCCGCGCCTCCCAGGGCACTCGCCTCAGGTCCCGGAGACGGCTTCGGGGGAACCCTCTCATCCGCCTTTCACCCTGGGCTCATACGGTGGGCCCATGACGCAGGTGACTCCCCCCGGCTGGTATCCCGACCCCGGGCAGACAAGTGACGCTCCCGCCACCGAGCGCTGGTGGGATGGTAAGGCATGGACGGACCAGGTCCGCCCCGTCGGGTCGGCGGCCGTATGGGGTCCGCCGGCACACCCGCCGGAGGCCGGACCGTATCCGCCGTACGCCCCGGGTGGCCCGCGGCGCTGGCTGCGCACGGGCATAGCCGTCGCGGCGGCGATCGCCGTGCTCGCGGGCATCGGCGGCGGCGTGTACGCGCTGACCAATGACGGCGGAGGCGGTGGCAGCGCGGCTTCCCAGGGACCTGGCGGGCCGAACGGACAGGGCGGCCAGGGCGGCCCCGGTGGGGGCCAGGACGGCTCGGGCGGTCCGAGCGGTGCTCCTGGCGACTCCGGAGGCTCCGGTGGTTTCGGCGGGCAGACGCCGGCGCCGGGCGCCTCGGGTCTGCCGCAGACCGAGGACGGCTACGCCACGGACGTCTACAACGGCATCAGCATCCCGGTTCCGGACGGCTGGACCGGCCAGAGCGGCGCGGGCACCGCCGCGGTCTCCACCAAGGACACCTACAAGTGCCCGGGCGACACCTCGCAGAACTGCCAGCGCGGCGGCGCCTACTCGGCTCCGGCGAAGGCGCAGAAGCTGAAGTCCACGACGGCGGAGGCGGCGGCCAAGGAGGACATCTCCAAGAACGCGACCGAGTCGTACGGAAAGGGCTACGGCTCGATCACCTCGCACACGCAGCTCGCCTCGAAGGCGGTCACGGTGGCCGGTGAGAAGGGCTATCTGGTCCGCTGGAAGGTCGCGACGAGCAAGGGCGACGACGGCTACGTCGAATCGCTCGTCTTCCCCTCCCCGGCCGACCCCGCCTCGCTCGTCGTGGTCCGCTTCGGCGTCGACGTCAGTTCCAAGGCCCCTCAGCTGTCGGTCATCGACACGATCACCAAGGGCATCAAGGTGGCGGCCGGGACCGGCGGCAACGGGCAGAACGTCTAGGACCTGCCCGGTCGATCACGGTGGAGGATGCCGGCCGTGCCTTGTGGATGCCGGTGAGCGGGTGTGGTGCGTGCGGCTGCAAGCAGGACCGCCACCGCTGGGCATCCCTGTCCCAGCCCTGGTCGGACACCTCGGACATGGATCGGCCGGGTGGAGCGCCCCTCCGCTCAAGGGGAACCCCACCCGGCCGGGGGGTGCGCGCCGCCCCCGTCCCCACGGTGCGGCGCGTTACAGGCCGACGTCCGGTCATCCCACGGACGGCGGCCTGAGTCTTAAGTGAGGCCCAGCGTCGGCAGTACGACCGCCTCCACGAACCGTGTGAGATACGCCGCGTCCGCGTACTGACCCTCCAGGAGGGGGCGCACCCGCAGAACGCCGAGCATCTGGGCCGGGATGAACTCCAGTGCCGGGTGACCGGCGGCTACCTCTCCGCGCTCGACGCCACGGCTGACCATCTGCCGCAGCTCGGCGACCTCGGGTTCGACGAGCGCGTCGCGGAGCGCCTGCTGGAGCTCCTTGTCCTGCATCACGGCGTTGCCGAGGCCCTGCAGCAACTGCGTACTGTCCCTGGCCGACCATTCGCCCGCGGCCCTGGCGGCCTCGCGCAGATCTCCGGCGAGCGAGCCGGTGTCGATCCCCGTGAACCGCGGACAGCGGTTGCTGCGCAGCGCGGCGGCCACGAACTGGGGCTTCGTCTTCCACTGCCGGTAGAGCGTGGACTTGCTGCACCGGGTGCTGGCGGCGACGCCCTCCATGGTGAGCGCCTCGTATCCGCACTCCCGGATCTGCTCGAGTACCGCGTCGTAGAACTCCTGCTCACGCTCGGGCGTGATCTTGGAGCGGCGCGAGGCGACGACCGTCTCCGGTCCGTCCGCGGCCTGCGACGTCATGGCGCTTCTCCTCGCTCGATCCGGCTCACGCCGGTGCGGTCTTGCGCCCAGTGTAATCGATACGCGAGTGTACCGGTACGTCTTCGTATCGGTACACTCGCGTATCGGTACACTGCCGTATCGATGAGCCTCGGACAGGATCCACCCCTCCCGCGCGGAGGCCGAGTGGATCCTGTCCTGGGCTCACCGCGCACCACCCGACACGAGACCGTCAGCAAGGGGGCCGGGGATGGATTCCCGAACCGAGCCTGCAGATTCCGCATCCGAGTCCGCATCAGAACCGGAGCCGCCCGACGCGGCCATACCCACGGCCGCGTCACGCGACGCGGCCGCCCAGGCACACCCGCAGCCGCACACGCACCCAGACCCGGACGGCACCGCGGCGCGCCCGCCGCTCCTGCGGGAGCTGCTGCTGGTCGTCGGTCTCTTCGTCGTCTACAAGGCCGGCCGCCTGCTGGCCACCGGCCACACCGGCGAGGCCTTCGCCAACGCGCACCGCGTCTGGGGCTGGGAACGGTCCCTGCACCTGCCGGGCGAGGGCGCCGTACAGGCCACGCTGCTGCACAGCGACCCGCTCGTGCACATCGCGAACACCTACTACGCGACGGTCCACTTCCCGGCCACCGTCGCCTTCCTGGTCTGGCTGTATCTGCGGCGCCCGGCGCACTACGTGTGGGCGCGCCGGGTCCTCGCCCTGGTCACCGCCACCGCCCTGATCGGGCACCTCGCCTTCCCGCTCGCGCCGCCGCGGCTGCTCGCCGAGGCGGGTCTCGTCGACACCGGCCAGGTGTACGGGCCCACGGTGTACGGGGCGCACCCGGCGACCGACGCGCTGGCGAACCAGTTCGCGGCGATGCCGTCGCTGCACTTCGGCTGGGCGCTGATGGTCGCGATCGGCCTGATCACGGCGACCCGGTCGCGCCTTCGTGTGCTGTGGCTGCTGCATCCCCTGCTCACCCTGCTGGTGATCGTCGGCACCGCGAACCACTACTGGCTCGACGCGATCGTCGCGACCGCGCTGCTCTGCATCGCCCTCGCCGTGGTCCAGCCTCCGCACCGGACGGCGACGAACGCGGGGGCCGGCTGGACGCGCGAGCGCGCCGAGGTCCCCGTACAGGATCTGCCCGAACTCGTAGGAGCGGGGCGATGAACCCGACGCTCGCCGCCGTCGTCCTGTCCCTGTTCTCCGCCGGGGCGTACGCCTCCGCGGCCGTCGCCCAGGAGCGGCTGGCCGCACGGTCGGCCGGCTCCGGCACGCTGCGCCTGCTGGCCCACGGCGCCTGGTGGTGGTCGGTGACGCTGAACGCCGCGGCCGCGCTGCTGCACGTCGCTGCCCTCAAGTACGGAACGCTCACTCTGGTCCAGCCGCTCGGGGCGCTCACACTCGTGGCGGCGGTGCCGCTGGGCGCGCGGATCGCCGGGCGACGGGTCAGCGCGGTCGAGTGGCGCGGTACGGCGCTCACGCTGACCGGCCTCGCAGCACTGCTCGTCACGGCGTCCGGGCCCGCGCCGGACGATGTACTGAGCCTGCCGCAGGCATTGGCCGTCGCGGGAACGACCGCCGTGGTCATCGGCGGGCTGTCGCGCGGCGCGCGGCCGGGCCTGCGGCACGCGACGGCCTCCGGGGTCGCCTCGGGCGCGGCCTCGGCGCTCACCCAGACCGTGACGGTGGCCGCGACGGACCGATCGGACTCGCTGCCGAGCGCCCAAGTCGTCGTGGTGGCGCTGCTCGTGGCGGTCTTCGCGGCGGGCGGACTGCTGCTGTCGCAGACCGCCTACCAGGGCGGACTCGGCGCCCCGCTGGCCGTTGTGACGCTCGCCAACCCGCTGGCCGCGGCGGTGATCGGGCTGTCGCTGCTCGGCGAACGTCTCCAGGGCGGCGCGGCGGGCCTGCTGCTCGCGCTCGCGGGGGCGTCGATCGCCGGGTGGGGCGTCGTGACGCTGTCCCGCTCGGCGCCCGAGTCGTCCGGGGCCCCGATGGACGCTCCCCCGGACGCCCTCGTGGACGACGACCACCCGGTCGCCGCGGTGCTGGCGCTGGAGCCGGGATCAGCGACGTACGAACCCTCGTTGACGCCCCAGCAACCCAACTCGGGCCATCTCACGTCGCTGTAGGAACACGCGACTCGCGTCACTGCCGGGGACAAGCGGGAACGAGCGGGAACAAGCAGGAAGGGCGGTCGCGGAGAGATCCGCGACCGCCCTTCCCTACAACCGCAACCGGTCAGCCCAGCCCGCGGGAATCCTGCTTGAGCGCCGTGTCGACGGTCAGCGCCGTCGCGACGACGAGACTCAACAGCGGCTCGGGGAGCTGGAAGTGGATCTGCAGGACGTAGTTGTCCGCGGTCGTGAACATCGTCTTGGCGAGGCCTTCCCAGGTCTTCGTGATCCGGGCCACCTCGTTCTCCGTGTGGTCGACGATCGCGAAGTTCCAGGCACGCCAGTTCTCCGCCTTGATCGCACCGACCTTCTGGCCGTTGACGTTCATCGCGAAGTTGATCTTGCCGATCATGTTCTGCTGCACGATCTCGCCGACGGCCGAACCGTCCGGACGCGTCACGATCACCCGCGACTTGAATATCTTCGCGGGGCGCGTGAGCAGCAGCTGCGGCTGGCCGTGCGCGTCACGGATCTCCAGCCGGTGCGTCAGGTACTGGTCGAGGCTGGAGACGAGGCGCAGGATCTTCCTGAGTACGCCCTGCCCGACCTCGACGACCGAGCCGATCAGATTGCCCTGCTGATCCATGACCTTGTACTCGTTGGTCAGCTCGATCAGCTTGGCCTTCTGGTTCACCACCAGGACCGGCTCGGTGAACAGCGTGCCGCCGCCGACGCCGCTCGGCGCCACCCCGGCCTGCTGCTGCACCTGACGCTGAACGCGCGAATCGGGAGCCGCAGCCTGCTGAGGGAACGCCTGCTGCGGCGGCTGGGCCTGCTGGGGCACCTGCTGTGCGGCAGGAGCCTGCTGGTCGGTCCACTGCGAGCCGTCCCAGTAACGCTGCGTCTCGGGCGTCCCGTTCGGGTCCGGGTACCAACCTGCAGGAGTGTTCGAATGCGTGGTCACCGGGGCACACTACCGTGGCGTGCCCGAAAATGAACCGGCAGTTGGGCATCCATCACAAGGTGATGAGGGCCGGGTCACTGACACCGGGCATCCCATTCTCGACATGCCCGGCGAATCGCCGCAGGAAGCCCGTCTCCGTGTCGGAGACGACGGTCAGGTCGTACCAGCACTTGCTCGCCCGCAGATCCACCGTGTACTTCACGGTCGCGCCCGCCTTCACGCGGAAGACCTGAGGCTGTCCGCCGTAGCCGTTCGTGAGCTTGAGCGTCGCCGTGGCGGCGCCCTTGTTGACGAGGGTGAGCTCCACGTCGCAGCCGGCATGGCGGGCGGTGACCTCGGGCCCCGCCGTCTTTCCGGCACCCTTGAACGTACGCAGGAAACCGTTCGGACCGTGCACCGTGAGGTCGTACGAGCCGCCGGAGTACGCGGAGTTCCAGGTGTCCGAGACGGTTTTGCCCGCTTCGGTGGTGTACGTCCAGGGGCCGTCGGCGCGGTTTCCGGAGGTGACGAGGAAAGCCGCGCCGGCCTTGGCGCCGGAGCCGAAGGTCAGCGTGTACTTGCCGGCCGCGGTGTCCGCCGAACCGTCCACGAGAGGCGCGTACTTGAGGGGACGGGCCGGGCGCGATCCGCGCTCCTGCCTGGGCAGGGCGGGGTTCGCGGGCGGGGTCGGCACATAGTCGGGGTGGCGGTTGCCGTCCGGCGGCCGGTAGCCGTCGGTGTCGGGCAGTGCGACCGGCTCGGTGTCCTTGTGGGCGAAGTCGAAGGCGGCGGTGAGATCGCCGCTGATGGCGCGCCGCCAGGGCGAGATGTTGGGCTCGCGCACCCCGAACCGGGCTTCCATGAACCGGATGATCGAGGTGTGGTCGAGCGTCTCGGAGCAGACGTAACCGCCCTTGCTCCAGGGCGAGACGACGAGCATCGGCACCCGCTGGCCCAGTCCGTACGGTCCGGCGGCACGGCTCGCGTCACCCGCGTAGAGGTCCGGGCCGACATCGACCGTCGACTTGCCCTGCGCGGCGGACTGCGGCGGGAACGGCGGCACCAGGTGGTCGAAGAAGCCGTCGTTCTCGTCGTACGTGATGAACAGCGCCGTCCTGCTCCACACCTCGGGGTCGGAGGTGAGCGCGTCCAGCACCTGGGAGATGTACCAAGCACCGTAGTTGGCGGGCCAGTTGGGGTGCTCGGAGAACGCCTCGGGAGCGGCGATCCAGGAGATCTGCGGCAGCGTCCCGCCCTGCACGTCGGCCCGCAGCCGGTCGAAGAAGCCCTCGCCCTTGCGGGCGTCGGTGCCGGTACGGGCCTTGTCGTACAGCGGGTCGCCGGGCTTGGCGTTGCGGTACTGGTTGAAGTAGAGCAGCGAGTTGTCACCGTAGTTGCCCCGGTAGGCGTCGGGGATCCAGCCCCAGGAGCCGTTCGCGTCGAGCCCGTCGCCGACGTCCTGGTAGACCTTCCAGGAGATCCCGGCCGCCTCCAGCCGCTCCGGGTAGGTCGTCCAGCCGTACCCCGCCTCGTCGTTGCCGAGAACCGGGCCGCCGCCCTTGCCGTCGTTGCCCGTGAAACCCGTCCACATGTAGTAGCGGTTGGGGTCCGTGGAGCCGATGAACGAGCAGTGGTACGCGTCGCAGATGGTGAACGAGTCGGCCAGCGCGTAGTGGAACGGGATGTCCTCACGTGTCAGATAGGCCATCGTCGTCGCCGACTTGGCGGGCACCCACTTGTCGTACCTGCCCTTGTTGAACGCGGCGTGCCCGTCGCTCCAGCCGTGCGGGAGGTCCTGGATGAACGCGAGCCCCAGGTCGTCCGCCTCCGGGTGGAAGGGGAGTACGTCCTTGGTGCCGTCCGACTGGTACCAGACCGGCTTGGTGCCCGTCGTGGTGGCCGGACGCGGGTCGCCGAACCCGCGGACGCCCCTCATCGAACCGAAGTAGTGGTCGAACGAACGGTTCTCCTGCATCAGGACGACGATGTGCTCGACATCCTCGATCGTGCCCGAACGGTGGTGCGCGGGCAGAGCCGCCGCACGCTGGATGCTGCCGGACAGCGTGGTGAACGCCGCTGTACCACCGGCGAGTTGGAGGAATCGGCGCCGATTCGCTTGGGGCATGAGTGGGTGACCTCTTGTCCTGACGGGCCCATGGGCCGGAGGTTGGTGGAACGTGCGCGAAGGGAGTGTTCCAAGCGCACCAAACGTCAGGAAAGGGCCCTGTATCACTTGCGTGAAACTCGGCGGTACACGAAGCGAACGGTTCCGGACGCGGCACCGGAACACGCCGCCGGTCCGTCCACGATCCACCGGATGTCGCCGTCCATGTCAGCTGCCGCCCGCGAACACGGAGAGCACGCCGATCCCGGCACCGGCGATCACCAGTGAAACGATGAGGAAGAAGGCGAGGAACACCAGAATGCAGCCGAGCTCCCGCTGGGCTCTGCGGTCGCCGGGCAGGGCGACCGTCGCTTTGTCCGGGCGCTCCGGAAGATAGGACACGGTGAAGAAGTCGCCCGGCATGGTGCTGTTGGGCGCGACGTCCTCGAAGCGGACCTGCCTGCCGTCCTGGGTCGTGAACTCGAAGAGGAAGTAGCGCCGCAACGACGGGGCATGCCCACCGCCGGTGCGCCGCACCGTATCGATTCTTATGCATCTGCCCTCGGTGCGCAGGCCGTGCCGCTGTGCCCGCGTCCGCCAGCGGACCCGCTTCACCACCGACACGGCCATGGCGACGGGGACGAGCACGATCGCGGAGACGATGGCGACGAACACAAGTGCGATGAAGATCATGCGAAGTTCCTTTGGTGCGAATCATGCTGATGGTTCTGATGGTGCGACGGAGCGCGTGAAGTCGTGACGGAGCGGATGAAGTCATGACGAAGCGCGTGAAGCCGTGTGAACGTCAGGAGTTCACCCCACAATGCCGTCCGGGTCGGATCAGTCGGCCCGCCCCGGTCCGCACGCCCGAGGCTCGGTCCGCCGGTCCAGGCACCACCACTCGCCCCGCCCGTAGGAATCAGGCCGCGGTGGAGCCTTCTACGCCAAGACGGACGCAGAGCCACTTCCGTTCCATCGCCGCAGCCGAACCCGCCGACCGGGAAGCCACCCGGCTGCTCTCGCACGTCGTCCGGCTCTCCAGGCACCCGGGCGGGCTCATCTTCTTGTTCAACGGCGTGGCCGAGACCGGCCCGCAATCAGGCTGCCCAGGGCAGCTGCTGGGATCGCCCAGAGCTGCGTCGCGACGAGAGCGGTCTGCGACACGTCCTGGGCCGCGCCCGAAAAGGTGAGGACGACGGTGACGGTGAAGCCCGCGACCAGCGTGACCCGCAGCGCGTGGGCGCCTCGTTCGAAGGAGGACGATCGGGCCGCGACGACACATGCGGTCACCGCGAACGCGAGATACACAAACACATATCCGGCGCTGGCGTCCCTCGCTGTCCACGGAATGTCCGCGGACCCGAAATGCGGGTTGACCAGCAGGGCGCCGAGTGCAACTGCGGCACCCACCGCTCCGCCCTTGCCCGTCCGCGTCCAACCTGTGACCGTGCCCCCGGGTCGCGCCAGATCGGACCGGTGAATCACGGCGGGCAGCACTGCGGCCAGTACGAGGACCAAGGCGGTGTACGGGGGCACCAGGAGGAACTCGCGGAAGGCGGTCCGTCCCGCGTTCGGGCGTCCGGCCAGATTGGCGAGCCGCCAGTGCTGGAGGAACGCGATGAGCCAGCAGATCGGCACCGTCGCCGGGAGCAGGGCCAGCCGGTACTGCAGACGGAAGGACGCCGCCGGGCCGGTGGAGTCGGATTCGGCTCGGGCCGGTCGGGCTCGGCGCCACATCGCGGCGGCCACGTCGGCGAGCCAACGGAACACCAGCAACGTGCCGACAACCGTGGCGAGAACCAGCCGCCAGTCGATGAGCGGGGACATCACATGTGCCGCTGATCCGGCGGACACCGCGCTGTCCGACACAGCAAGAGGGACCCCCGCCAGCAACCCGACAGCGGTCGCCAAGGCGGTCGACGCGGTGCGAGGGTTCCGGGACCGGGCCAGGTCGTGCCAGCAGGACCGCCACAGGGCCGAGCACAGGAAGAATCCGAGAGGTACCCCGGCGACCAAGCCGGACGCCATGGCCTCCCGCATCGATGAGGGGGTGGCGGCGGTGGGCAGAAATGCCTGGGCCGCGGAGCCGACGGCGCTCGAGAGCATGCCGGCGAACGCACCCGCCAGGAAGCAGTCCCAGGGCGCCAACCGCATGAGTGTGTCCGGCTCTTCGAGGGCCTGGACCCGCAGCCGGGGATCAGGGTGGTTGCGCATCAGGCCGCGAGCCCCGGCCATCACGGACCGGGCCCGCCTGTCGCCGCGACGCCGGGGCGACTGCCTCCGGCACATGTCGATCAGGGCACCACGCACCTCCGGAGCAGCTCCCGCACCCGAGCGGGCGTCGGCGTAGTACTCGCGTGTGCGCAGCAGGGCACGAGTGACCGCGACGACGAGAAAGACCGTGACCACGGCCCGCCAGACGACCGGAAAGACGGCCTCGATCCAGCGGCCGGGCTCCGTTGCCCTGGCCCGGAGGCCGATGACGCAGACGAGGACCCCGATCAGGCTGAGGTACGCCCTGCGGAACGAAATGGTCAATTCCCGCAGTGGGATGTCCCGGTTGACCACATGGGACAACTCGTGCCGCACGACAGCCTCTCCCCCGAGCGGCTGAAGCCTCGCAATCTCCACCTGTTCGGATCCGACGAGGAGTACTGGCCGTCCCTTCCACAGGTCGACCCTCAGGCCGCGGTGCCGTAGTCGTGAGGCATCGAGCACTGTCACTGGTTCGCGGAGACCCATCTCACGGCCCACCCGTTCCACCAGATCGGTGAAGTGCCCCTTGGGCAGCACCGCCAGCCGACCGTACCGCCTCGTGGGCCGGCGTCGCACGGCCAGAAAGATCGGCAGGTACAGGACGACTGCGTGGAGCGGCTCCCAGCCCGCGAAGCGGCTGATCACGATGGCGTCGGAGAGCAAGGCGCAGCCGGCCAGTACGAGCAGGGCGAGACCGGAGCGCGGGTACGTCAGCGGGTCGGGGCGGTACGCCCCCGAGGAAGGCTCCATCTGCCTCCCGGACGCCGGTGTCTCAGCCATCCGAACCCTCCGCCGACGCGCGGGACGCGGTGACCAGGTGCCTTCGTCTGTGGTGCGGCGCATGGGGCGCGCCGAGGGGCGTGAGGACGCCCGACCTGAGGATGCCGGGCGCACCCGAACCCCGAACCCCGGTACCGAGGCCGGGGACGTTCACCTCTCGGTATCCAGCAGAGCCCCTGTCACCGCATCCGCGAGGGCGCGCGCTTCGGTCTCGTCGAGACCCGCTTGCCGCGCCGCGCGCATGCCCGCGTCCCTGACGGCCGCCAAGGTCTCGACCGTCAGGACGACCTCGGTTTCGGCGGTGTCCCGCTCGTCGCTGCGCAGCACCCGCCGCAGAAGGCCGTCGATCCGCCCCGACACTTCATTCTTCACGGTGTCGATCAGGGCCTCCCGCGCCGCCGCGCAGGCCAGCAGGGCAACCGGGGTGATGAGACCCACAGCGGTGTCCAGACCGCTCCCCAGGGCTCGGTCGGCACCGCCTCGCTGCCTTCGGAGCGAGCCCCGCGGAGTGAGATACGGCTCGACCAACGTATCGAAAACCTCGGTTTCGTCCGGCCGATGTGACGTCACGACGGCCAGCGTCCAGCTGCGAAGCGACGGAACCGGCACCGGCTGCGGCAACGTGGGAGGCATGGGGAGCCCTTCAGGGATGAGCGGCGCCGAGGGGTGGCGGGCGGCGGCTGATGGGCGATCAGGCTACTGAAAATATGTGATGTGTACGTCAACTCGGCAATATCGAGGCATTGTTCGTCACATCACGTGATCTTGCCGCCCAAGGCCGTCTGCATGCCGCCGGCATCTCATGGGCCAGACGCGGCACGCCGTCCGGAGCGGGGCCGGCGGGAGACGGCCGGTGCGTTTCAGGTCAGCAGTCGCTGCCCGTGGGGGTGAAGTCCATGCGGGCGTGCCTGTCCGTGCCGATGGCGGCGTCGTAGGTCGTTTTGCTGACCCGGTACCAGACGTCGTCGTGCGTCGCGTCGCCGTCGAGGTTGTCCAGGCTGACGCACCATCGTTCCGGCCGGACGACGCGCGTGTAGGTCTCGGTTCCGCTGCGGACCTGTTTGCAGTTCTTGGACTGCTCGGTGGAGTACGAGGTGCGGGTGCGCCGCTTGGTGCCCGATCCGGTGCTTGTCGTGTGTTTGACCCGCCGCGTGGTCGTGGTGCACTTCTTGGTCGTGTGCGGCCGCGTGGCCCGGGTGGTCCTGGCGGCGAGGTGGCGGACCTCGTCCCGGAGGCCGAAGACGCTCGCGTCCGTCGTGGTGGCCGGGTCCGGCCGGGACTCCTCGGCAACGCCCCCACCGTCCCGGCCGGCGTCGACCGAGTGCTGCGTGCCCTCGTCGTGGACGTCACCCCCACGGCTGCACGCGCCGAGTCCGGCTATCAGAACCGCCGTCACCGCGGCCGTCACAAGTCGCTTGAACATGTCTTCCTTTGCGATCGACGGCCCGCAGCGTAACGGATCACCGGGCCGAATCCGAACCGATGGCCGGACAACGCTGCACCCCCGTGACCTCATGGGATGCGACGGTGGATCACACCGGACCCCTCGGGGCTCCCCGGGCCGACCCGCCTGCCTCACTGCACGCCGACTTCCGGGGCGGCGTGGATGCCGCCGCCGACACTTGCCGCGTCCGAAGCACGGGCCGGGAGGCGCCGTACGGCCGGGACACAGAGCAGTGCGAGGGCGGCGGGGACCGCGATGACGGTCATCGCGTACAGCGTGGGTCGCACGCCGAGGGACTCGGACACCGGACCGGCGAGCACAAGACCCAGCGGCATGAGCCCTGCCGACAGCAGATAGTCGTATGAACTCACACGGGACAGGGCGGATTCGGGTATGTGCGTCTGCAGTGCGGTTTCCCAGATGACGAAGAAGAGGGAGACGGCGACGCCGGTAACCGCTTCGAGAATCGCGATCAGAACGAGCTGCGCGCCGGACCCGATGATGAGTGCCTGGCAGGAGCCCACGGCAAGCGCCGCGGCGGCCAGCGCCATGGGACGGCTGACCTGGAGCCGGTAGGCGCAGACGTCTCCGACGATGGAGCCGATACCGAAGCCCACGGTCACGACCGACCAGCCTGCCGCGCCGCCCCACTCGTCCTCGGCCAGGACAGGCCCCAGCACGAACACCGACGGCAGTACGACGACGTGGTAGACCGCGATGGCGGCCATGCCTGACCACACCCACGTCCGACCGCGCACCTGCGCCCAGCCGGCGCGCAGTTCCCCGAGAAACCTTCCTCCGGGGGCGAGCTGCACCGTCTCCGGCGCCGTGCTGCGGGGTCTCAGCCGAGCCAGGACCGCGGCACTCACCGCGAAGGTCAGGGCGTCCACCGCCAGGGCGCCGCCGGGGCCGGCCGACGCGACCACCAACCCGGCCAGGGCCGGACCGACCACCAGCCCGGACGACTGGACGAACCCGCGCAGGGCGTTCGCCTCCCGCAATCGGTCGGCCCCGACGACCAGAGGCATCAGTCCGGTGGCCGCCGGCATGAAGAACGCGTCCGCCGCGCCGAACACGATCATCAGCAGAACAAGATGCGAGACCTCGGCAACGCCGGTCAACAGCAGGACCGCAGCGATCCCCTGCACCACGAACCGCACCAGGTCCGAGACCAGCATGATGCGGTGCCGCTGGAAACGGTCCGCCCAGACCCCGCCCACCAGGGCGAACAGCAGCATGGGCAAGAGCCCCGCCGCCGCCAGCAGCCCCACGTCGGAGGCGGACCCGCCCACCGAGAGCACGGCAAAAGGCACGGCCACGAACGACATACGGTCGCCCACCACCGACAGGGACTGCCCGACGAAGAGGCGGGCGAACTGCGGTTCATCACGCAGCACGCCGGGAACCAAAGACTTCACGTGGTGACCGATCGACAAAGGAAGAACAGGACTGCAGCGCCCGATGGTAGGCAGCGCCGCCTTCGTCGGTCACCTGGATTCCCGGGCCAGAGCCCGTTCCGGCGGCTCGCCGTGAGCCATGGCCCCCGGAGCTTCGCCCCGACCTCGTACGGCTGCCGACAGTGACGCTCCGGCATCCCGGCTCCGGCACTGCCGTCTCCGGCGCCACCGAGAGCACCACACCCCGACGGCATCCGACGAGGACGAGGACGAGGAGGCGCCGCACCGGCCAGGTCAGCCGCAGTACAGCAGGCCTGCCTTCTGCTTGGCGTTGAGGACGCGGTGGACGCTCTGTTCCACCTGCCAGCGGAAGCTCGCGCTCTGCGTCATCCGAGCCTGCACCGCCTTGGTCATGGCCGGGATCAGGTTCGGTTCGACGGTCAGCACCAAGTCACCGCCGGCCGACAGGAACTTGACCGCGCGGTCGCCCGGGGACACGGCCTTGACCGCCACCGCGTTCCCGAGGTCGTCCGATACGACCACGCCCTTGAAACCCAGATCCTTGCGGAGCAGTGTCTGGATCACCGTCGAGGAGAACGCGGCACGGTTCTTCGGGTCGATCTTGCTGTACGTGGCGGAGGAGATCATGACGAACGGCGCCCCGGCCTCGACGCCGGACTTGAACGTCGTGATGCTCGAGCTTTTGCTCGTTGTCACCGTGTCCACGACATTTGCTGTGGTGTCGGTGTTACCGCGGACGTTGCCGAGTCCGGGGAAGTGCTTGAGCGTGGCCAGCACTCCGGACTGGGCGGAGCCCGCGAGGAACGCGTCACTGTGGGGAGCCACCGTCGCAGCGGTGTAGCCGAACTCGCGGTCGTACCGACCGATCGGAGCGTTGTCCTTGCCCAGGGCGGCCGGTACGACATCCGCGACGGGCGCGAGGTTCAGGTTCACGCCGGCCGACTTGAGCTCCTTGGCCCACACCGCAGCTTCACTGCGCAGTCTGTCCGTCGTCCAGCTTCCCTGTGTCAGGGCACTCGGGATGGTCGAGAACCCGGGGCCGGACAGCACCTGTACCTGTCCGCCCTCCTGGTCGGTCGAGACCAGGAGACCCACACGATGTCCTGCCGCACTGTCCGCCTTCGCCTGAAGACCGTCGACCAGGGTCTTCGTCGCCGTCGTCCCGGCCTTGCTCCGCCCGGCCAGGAACACCGAGCCGACGTGGTACTGGCGCATGAGCTGGATCCGCTTGCTGTCCGGAGCGGACGGCGTGACCGAGCCCATGAAGAGCTGACCGACCCGCTGTGGGGCCGTCATCGCCCTGAAGGTCCTGTCGGCGCACGTAGCCGCCGCGAACTTGCTGTTCGTGGCGGCATGAGAGACCTCGACGCCGACCACTCCCACTGCCGCCAACGACAGTGCCAGCGAAGACGCGAGCCAGACAGATCGGTTGCTGCTGGAACGGTGGGCGGGCGACGGGTGCGATGCCATGAAAATACTCCGAGTGTGCCTGCTGCGGGCCGTTCGCGTCTTGAGCGGGTAGCCGGTTCCCGACTTCATGCTACCCGCACCCATATCCGCTGGGCCGGGGCGTGCACCGACGGGTTTTTGAGCGTCCTGGGCGCGCGCCGGCGGGTCCGTGCGGGGCGACGTGCCCGCGGACGGCGCCCGGCCCCGAGGCGGCCCCCAGGGTCATCAAGGCCTCCCCCATGCCGCACTTGACCGCTTTCGCCAGGAACCGGTGGTACAGCTAGCGCATCTTTCTGACCTGCGCTTGTGTGGGGCCGAACCGGCTGCGACCTGTTAGGACGGGTTGCAGAGGCGATCGGAGGCAGTCAAAGGCAACGCGCTCTGCAACTGGCCTCCGAGTGACCCGAGTTGACCGGTGTTGATCACGGGTGCGCGGCTCTGGCGGTGCGCGGCGGGCCGCAGCTGCGGGAACGGCACCGGCTCCGGGAAGTGATCAACGGCGAACATCTGCGGGCACCCCGGAACCGGGGAAGGGCGCAGGCGAATCACCACAGGTGAGACACGGGATTTCGCTGCTGCACCCACAGCGGTGTCCTGGAACGATCACTCGCGAGCGGGCGCGGTGGCCGCAAGCACACGGATCGGGGAGGACACCACGGTGATACCGCTCAACGGAAGGCTCCCGGGTACGCCTGAGAGCACCCGCAGGCACCTGGACTGGACGGCGGCCCTGTGGCCGGTGCTCAGGGTGCCACGCGGCGCGGCTCGGACCGCCGCCTACGGGCTGGCCTGGCTGCTTCTGGAAGCAGCCGTCACAGAGGCGTTCGACCTCTTCTACTGGTCGGACAGCAACGCGCCCCGGCACACCACCGGTTTGCTCGTTCCGATTCTGCTCACCGTGCCGGCCCTGCTGATGACGGCGGCCCTGGCGAGCGCCGTCCGGCTCGACACCTCCGATCGGCGTTGGCACATGCTCGGCCGCGCCTTGAGCACCCTGGCGTGGACGGCGGCAGTGACGGCAAGTCTGATGGCCCTGGTGACGCTTGTCATCGGGGCCGCTGATCTCTGCGAGATGACCGCGCCCCCTGTCCCCGCCCACCTTGAGCCCGCGCTGATGGTCCCGGCCTGCCTGGTCGCGGCACTGGCCCTCGGTGCGGCAGTCGGCAGCGCCGCCTCAGCCCTCAGCCGACACCGCATGGGCACCATGGCCCGCTACGCGGTCTGGATCGCCACCGCCGCAGTCAGCGTCTTCCTGCTGCTGGCCCCGATCCTGCGCGCATCGCCGACCTGCCGGCCGGTCGTCCCCTGACCTCCCCATGCCAGAGTGCCCGGCAACTGTTCATTCAGCGGCGCACGCCCCCTGACCGACGAAAGAAGCAACCGAAGTGCCGGAGGCCGAGGGCCTGCAGTGGTGGGAACCGCCGTTCTACCTGCATCCGAAGCAGTTCGGTGCCCGGGAGAGGTACAACCTCCACTGCCAGTCGCGGAGTCCGCCGCGACTGTGCAGGGTCTCTTGCCCGCGTTGCAGTTCCTCGGCGAGGCCGAGGTGTCGACGGACTTCAGCCGGCCGTGGCACCGTGCGCCGTCACCTCACCGCCGACTCCACACCACCTGTGCGAGCCGAACTCGCCATCTTCTCGGCAGCAGCCAGGGCGGTGAGGCCCTGGATCTCCTCCCCGGCCTCGATGACTGCACGCTTGACTTCCAGGGTCAGGCCGACCGACGTCTTGATGACGCCTCGCACCAGCGGTTTCGCCACTCTTTTGGCCAGAGGGGCCGCAATCACGCCGACGAGGAAGGGAGGAACAGCAGGGAGCATGTGTGAACCCTCTTCTTGTGTGCACAGCACGACTGCCGACGCCGCACGAGCCGATACCGTCTGGCCGACAAAGCTGGGCAGGAATTTCACCCCCACCAAAAACACGATAGTCGGACCTTGGCCGATGCGCCCGTAGACGCCGGCGCTGTTCATTCGGTCGGGCGGAAACTCGCGGAGCGGACCGTGGCTGCGCAACGGGATCAAAACGACTTCGGCGCCCCCGGCCCGCACTGGTCCAGCAGCGAGTCCACTACCTGCACAACGAATTCCGGTACGCGATCCGGGAAGTCGTGGCCGGTTCCCTCTGGGGTGTAAACCCTCCGCCCCCTGCTGGAGGCCGCGAGGAACCGTTCTCTCACGGTGAGGAAGAAGTGCCGTACCCGGGCGCTCTCCTCCGGATCGTCGACCGCGTCGAAGATCTCGCCACCGCCCGTCAGATCGCGTGGCGCCACGAGGAGGAGGGGCAGCGAGCCGAGCTCGCCGTCGTGTACGGCCGTCTGCCAGCCGTCTCTGGTGATGCCGTCCGGCGACAGCTCTCGCAGGATCGATGCCGCGGCGCAGCTCGCCTTGGTCCTGAGCTCGATCATGGCGAGAACCTGCGCCGGGTCGTCGGAGGTGTGTGTCTCCTCCTTGCCCGCGAGAGGGTGGAGGCCGAAGAGGTGACGCAGCGCGAGGACGGTCTGGTCCCTCGGGGCACGTCGCAGGGCCGGAAGCGCCGGGCCGAAGGCGACGGCATCGGGCGGGGTGGGATCGAGCAGCACCAGACCGGCCACCAGGTCAGGGCGGCGCCTGGCGGCGTTGGCCATGAGCAGCCCCCCGAACGAGTGCCCCACGAAGACATAGGGCCCCTTTTCACCGGCCCGTTCCAGCGCCGTGAGCAGTTCGACGGCTTCTGCCGCCGTCGTGCGCGGGAACGGGCCCGGGTCGCTCCAGCCGGACCCCGGACGGTCCACCAGGACCGAACGCATCCGTTCCCGCGCCAGCGCGTGCAGCCGGTACATGGCGTATCCGCCGGCATGGCCGCCCGGCATCCAGACCACGGTGGGCCTCGGTCCGGCGTCTCCCTCGGCCAGGACATGCATGCGGTAGCCGCCCACGTCGACCATTCGCCCGGGGGGCGGATACCGCCCGCGTATCCGGCCCACATGCACCAGATGGCGGAACGACCCGAGACCGAGCGCGAGGGCCACGGCCCACAGCACACCGCCGAGAATCCGCCGGCCGGCACCCCTGGATACACACCGCGCACCCGCGGCCGCCGGCAGCAGAGCGATCCCCAGCCCGGCCCAGTCGCGGCTGAGCAGCCGGAGTATCGCGTCGGCGGCACGTCTTCCCGGTCGCATGGTCCCTTCTCCGTCCCAGCCTTCGCGGCCGCTGCCGGGGACACCGCACGTCTCAGCGACCGGTACGACCATCGTCCCCTGGGAACCCCGAGGGCGCCATGCGCGGTGCCGGGACCCCGCCTTCCGTCACAGCCGGGCAGCCGCCGACACCGTACGGACCCTGCCAGGAACCGACCGCGCACGGTCCGGGAGCTGTGCGTGTGCGCCGTGGACTTCCAGGTTCTCGATACGGGCATTCGCCGTCAGGCCCGACCGGCGCCTCACGCGCGCGCAAGGCGTGCTGCCACGTCCGCGACCACTTCGGCCTCCCGGGCTGCGAGGTAGAAGTGATCCCCGGGGAACGGGCACAGCTCGAAGGAGCCCGGGGCGGCGAGGCCGGACCAGGCGAGGACCCCGTCGAGCGCGCAACTCGGATCGTCCTGGCCGACGTACGCGGTGATCGGCGCCTTGACCGGAGC
The DNA here is from genome assembly GCF_025399795.1 of Streptomyces rhizosphaerihabitans. Classification (GTDB taxonomy): domain Bacteria; phylum Actinomycetota; class Actinomycetes; order Streptomycetales; family Streptomycetaceae; genus Streptomyces; species Streptomyces rhizosphaerihabitans. Next base: position 21,772 of record NZ_JAODTZ010000054.1, read on the forward strand.
CGGATTCTGGGGGTGATAGCCCTCGATCAGCCGGTAGTCCGAACGGAGGGCGGGCAGCAGCAGGTCACGCAGCTCCGGGATGTCGTAGGCCTCCGAGTGCAGGTCTCCGAGGTGCCGGACGTGGGTGATCAGGGTTTCGTCGTCGGCGTCGTGCAGCGCGACGCGTTCGGCCCACCGGGGGACTTCGTGTGCGGAGACCAGCAGGTGCTCGGGGACGATGCCGCGGGTCTCCAGCCGCAGGGCCACCTCGTAGGCGACGCATGCGCCCATGCTGTGCCCGAAGAGCGCCAACGGCCGGTCGAGCCAGGGCCGCAGTGCGTCCTCGATCGTGTCGGCCAGGGTGGCCATGTCCTCGATGCAGGCTTCCGCAAGCCGGTCCTGGCGGCCGGGGTACCGCACGGCGAGCACCTCGACGTCCGTCGGCAGCAACGCGGGCCAGCCGTGGAACAGCTGCGCCGTGCCGCCGGCGTGCGGGAAACACACCAGTCGGAGCCTGGGGTCCGCCGCACGCCGGTGAACACGGAACCACTTCTTCGCGTCGGTCGCCGTCATCGCCGACGGATCCCGCGCAGGTGCAGGGAGCCGAGCCTGGCGAGAAAAGCGGGAAGCTGCTCCACCGCCCTCGTGAATACGTATGCAGGCTGCACGGTGTGGCGCCGGCGATCGGTCACGACGAGTCTGCAGGCACCGCCTTCCTGGATGAGTTCCGCGGAATACAGGGGGGTTCCGGTCGCAGACATCTGACCTGCCTCCATCAGGGTGTCGTGATGGCCGATACGGCGCAGCCCACCATGTCGCCGGTGGCGCGGCGGTCGCATGCGAGAGGCCGGGACGACGAACGGCCGCTGTGTCCGCCGAAGAATCCATGGAACAAAGTCAACTTTTTCACGGAGGGACTCGCGCGGAAAGGAACGGGATTGCTCCGGCCCGCACTTGGCAGTCTCGACCGGTTACGCAGACGAAAACGTGCCCGTGACATCGGGACGAGCCAGAATCACACGGAGAGTCGGCGGGCAGACTCAGTGCGCCTTGGCGGCGACCGAACCGTCGCTACGGGCCTTGGCAGCGGCCGAACCGTCGCTACGGGCCTTGCCGACGGGCTTGGCCTGACGGCCGGTCCGTCCCTCGTGGGCCTTTGCCGCTACGGGCGCCGGCTTGGCGGCCGCTCCGGCCCGGCCCGTGGTGCCGTCCTCCGGGGCCCCGACACCGTGTCCGACTCCCGGTGTCGTCTGGGCTGCGAGCACCTCGGCAGTCGCCTCGGCAGCGAGATCATGGATTCCCTCGCCGGCTTCATGGACAGCCCTCTTGACCTCGATTCCCAGGCCCACCGACGCTTTGACGACCCCTCGCACCAAGGGCTTGCCCAGCCTCTTCACCAGGGATACGGCGATCAGACCGATCAGGAAAGGAGGTACTACAGGCGGCATGGCACAACATCCTTCTCTTCTGTCGAGGAGACGATGATTGGATGGACGCACTCCGCTTCAGCGGACCCGCACCCTCCATCACAGAGAGTATCCAAGGACGGGTAAGCGGCTACCAATTCCCTGTGGCCTTCACTCATTCGAGTAGAGCGGCTTTCCCTGGAAGTCTGTTCGGCCGTATGCCCCGTGCAGTTCTCTCTTCACCCGTCGGCGCAGGGCGGGAAACGGCAGTGTGCCGCCGGCCAGCACGGTCTCGTGAAAGGCGCGAACGTCGAACGCGGCGCCGGCGCCGCGTTCGCACGCTGCCCGCAATGCCGTGAACTCCGCATGACCCGCCCGGTACGTCAGCGCCTGCCCCGGCAGATCGGTCGCGTAGCGCAACAACTCGGTCGTGATCTGCCGTTCGGACTCGGCTGCCGCGTGGGCCCGCATGAAGGTGCGCGCCTCCTCCAGTGTCATCGTCCCGAGGTTGAGGCCGGTGTCGACGACGAGGCGCTGCGCGGTGAACCGTTCATGGGCCAGTCGTCCGTACGCGTCCCACGGGTCGTCGTACAGCCCCATCTCCCAGGCGAGCCCTGCCGCGTACTCCGCCCAGCCCTCCTCGAACCCGCTGAAGGCCGCCAGCTCGCGTCGCAGGTCGGGCAGCGCGGTGTTCTCGGCCTGGCGGGCGAGGTGGAAGTGATGTCCGGGCGACAGCTCGTGGTAGATGAGCGCGGCCGCGCCGAGCAGTGACCGATGTGCCAGGTCCGAGGCGTTGTAGCGGTAGCGTCCCACCGGTTGCGTGGCGGTCGGCGGTTCGTAGTAGCCGAACGTCATCGACCCCTCCAGCGCCGGGTCGAGGCGGGCCACGCCGTAGGGGGCGCGGGGCAGGACCGCGAACCAGCGCGGCAGCAGCGGCGTGAGGCGGTCGAGGTGTCCGCGGTAGCGGGCTTCGACCTCCTCCGGGGTGGTGGCGTACAGGCGCGGCTCGGTCGCGAGCCGTTCGTGGAACTCCGCCTCCGTCCCCGCGAAACCGAGCGTGTCGCGCATCTCCCGCATCCGCTCGCCGAGTTCGCGGCAGTGCTCCCGGCCGAGTTCGTGGAGGCGTTCGGGTGGTGTGTCGCCGGATGTGTACGTCCTGACGAAGGCCCGGTATGCCGCCTCGCCTTCCGGGTAGCGGGCCCAGCCGACGGCCTGCGGCGCCCGCCGGAGGTAGTGCGGGTCGCCCACGAGGGCGACGAGGCGGTCGAACGCCGGCTCCAGTTCGGTGGCCACGAGCCGCTCCACCGTGTCGCGCAGGTGCCCCCGGCTCGCCGCGTCGAGCCGGGTGAGCCGCCCGGCGTCCGCCCGGACGTACCGTGCCGACGAGGCCCGCAGGCGGGTGAGTGTGGTGTGGACACCGGTCAGGGCCGGAGCGGGGATGTGAAAGCCCCGCTCCGCCTGCCCGGCGGCCTTGTCGCCGATCGTCGCGACGCAACGGGCCAGGTCCCGTACGAGGGTCACGTACCGGTCCGCGTCGGCTCGGTGCTCGAAGCGGAACGGGCGGAAGACGGTGTCACCGTACTGCTGGAGGCGGAAGAGCTGGTACGGCGTCGCGGTGGGGGTGAGCCAGTGGAAACGTCCCGCCTCCGCTTCCTGTTCGGCCAGTGCCCGGAGGAAGCCCGCCGTGTCGGCGGCGGGACCGGACAGCTCCGCCGGTCGCAGCGCACGCAACCGGTTCAGCACCCCTGCCGCGAACCCGGCGCGCTCGTCGGCCTCCCCCGCGGACACCCCCGGCAGCGACTCGACCGGCAGCCCGCGGCGCGTGCGCAGCGACGGCTCGCGTGCGAGCAGGAAGTCCCAGTACGAGGTCGCGAGTCGGTCGATCTCTCGCGCCGTGGAGTCGTCCGGGGAGCCTCCTGGATTGATGACCATGTCGCCAGTGTGCGCCTTGAGGTGACGCAGCGTCAGCAACGAGGCCGTGAACCGCGCGTCGGGCAGCCTCACTCGGACGGGGGAAATAGACCCGCGTGTTCGCGTCCGGCCCGGGAAAGCCCGGCCGACGCCGTCGATCGCGATGGCACGATGAGCGCCATGCACCGCCGAACCGTGTCGTCTCCCAGGGCTCGGTCGGTCGTGGCGGCGGCCGGCGCCGTCGTGTCAGCCGTGCCGGCCGGTTGCGGCGGCGACGTGTCGTCGACGCGCACTCCTGTGGTCGTGGGCGGCACCGTCACGATCGCCACCGCCTCCGGGACCCCGAGCTTCAACCCGTACTCGCAGTCCGGCCTTTCACTGGCTCCTTATGCCTACGCCTCATTGGTCGATGTGGCGCGGGACGGGCGTGTGGTGTCCGGTCTGGCCGAGAGATGACGGCCGGGCAAGCGGACACGCCTCCGTCCGGCGCGGACGCGGTCGTCGTGGGGGCCGGTGTGATCGGTGCCGCGGTGGCACTGGAACTGGCGCGCACCGACCGGCGCGTCGTGGTCGTCGACAAGTCCGGCGGCGTCGGCCACGGATCCACCAGCGCGTCGAGCGCGATCATCCGTTTCAACTACTCGACCTGGGACGGGGTCGCCACCGCATGGGAATCCCGGCACTGCTGGGCACGATGGGCGGAGCACCTGGGCACCGTGCGCGGCCCCGGTCTGGCGGCGTTCCGGCGGACCGGAGCGGTACTCCTCGACGCACCGGGCTCCGGGACGTCGGAGGTCGTCGCGCTGTTCGAGCGTGCCGGTGTGCCGTACGAGCGCTGGGACGCCGCGACGCTGCGCAGCCGGATTCCCGGTATCGACGCGGGACGCTACGGGCCTCCCAGGTCCCTGCTCGACGATGCCTTCTTCTCCGGTCCCGAAGGTGAACTCGGCGCGCTGTTCACACCCGACGCGGGCTTCGTCGACGATCCACAGCTCGCGGCACAGAACCTCGCGGACGCGGCAGCCCGCATCGGGGTGCGTTTCCTCTTCCGGCGCGCGGTCGTCGGTGTGCTGCGCGGCGAGGACCGGGTGGCGGGCGTTCGGCTCGCCGACGGCACCGCGATCACGGCACCGGTGGTGGTCAACGCCGCCGGGCCCTGGTCGGGCGGGTTCAACCGGACGGCCGGGGTCGGAGCAGAGTTCACCGTGGGAGTGCGCCCGCTGCGCCAGGAGGTCCACCAGGTGGCCGCGCCGGTCCGTCAGGGCGACGGAACCATCTCGGGCCCGGGCGGCACCGGGACCACGTCCGGCCCGATCGTGGCCGATGTCGACCTCGGGACCTATCTGCGCCCCTCCGGCGGACACCTCCTCATCGGCAGTACACTGCCCGACTGCGACCCCAGGGAGTGGCTCGACGATCCCGACGAGTGCAACCCGCACCCGACCCCCGCCCGGTTCGAGACCCAGGTGACCAGGGCCGCACGCCGATTCCCGCTCCTCGGCGTTCCGAACCGGCCGACCGGCATCGCCGGCGTCTACGACGCCGCCGACGACTGGTCCCCCATCTACGACCGCACCGATCTGGCCGGCTTCTACGTCGCCATGGGCACGAGCGGCAACCAGTTCAAGAACGCTCCCCTGGCGGGCCGGTTCCTCGCCACCCTGGTCGACCGTGTCGAGGCCGGCCACGACCACGACCACGATCCGCTGCGGTACACGGGGGAACACACCGGCGTCGTCGTCGACCTCGGTGCCTTCTCCCGCAGACGGCCCCTGGCCGAGGGTGCCGCCTCTCGAACCGTCATGGGCTGACGTTCGACCATCAGCGCCCGTTCACAAAGCCGGTGCCGTCCGGCAGTTGATGTGCGGGACGACACCGGCCTCATTGATCCGGAAGCGGTCTACCAGCGGCCGCGTGCCGACGCCGAGCCGAGCTTGGAACTCAGCACCGACAGGAATACCGGGAGCCTGGCCACCGCGGATTCGGGAACCGGGGTGACCTGGACCGTGTCCCGCACCACGTCCTGCACCACGAGTTTGTAGGTGCCGTCTTCCTCGACGAGTTCGGCGGCGTAGAGCAGTGTTTCCACCAGGGGTCCTTCGGTCGTGTCGTGCGGCGGGGTCAGGCGCCGTTGAGCCAGGCGTTCCAGGCCTTGGTGGCCAGCTCTTCGTCCGCGTCCTCGGCGAACAGGTGGTGGCCCAGCCAGATCGGCCAGTTCCAGGAGCTGCCGTTGAAGAACCGGTACAGCGCGTCCGGGCCTCGCAGGCCGACGAAGTCGGGGCTCAGCCAGTCCACGACCACCTCCGTCGAACCGCCGTCCGTACCCGGGAGGTCGAGCGACAACCGGTCGCCGACGGCCGCGTCGTCGAGGCCGAGGCGCCGGCACAGGGCGGCGAAGTCGGCGGGGTCTTCGGTGGACTCGCCACGGGCGGCCCTGACGTAGACGGCGGGGCGGCCGGCGAAGTGCCTCAGGTACTCGGGGAGGGAGTGCTGGTAGAAGTCGACGTGCTTCTCGGCCGCGTCCGCCTTCGTGTCCCAGTTCCAGGTGTCGTCGACGACGCCCGTGTGCACCCAGTGGATTCCCATCCGCAGGTGGCTCGCGCCGCCGTCGGCCGGCTCGATGCGGTAGGTGAGCGTGTTGGAGAACCCGCCGTCCTGGGTGGCCCGAACCGCGAAGTGGTGCGGCGGCTCCCATGCCACGACGGTGCTGTCGCCGCGCGTGGCCTTTCCGCCGACGCGCGGCTCGACCTCCATCGGGTAGAGCCAGCCGAGGTTGCCGGCGCCGGTGGCGACCGCGTCCCAGACCTGTTCGGGCGTGGCGGGCAGGTCCTGTTCCCGGCGGACCTCGAGCTCTCGGGCCATGGTCACTTCTCCTTCGTCGTTCATGGGTCAGTAGGTGAGCGGAAGCGCGGTGAGCCGCCGTTGCAGCGGGTTGGGCCGCCAGTCGAGTACCGCGCCGTCAGCGAGCCGCAGGTGCGGGAGCCGGCGGACCAGCGTGCCGACGGCCACCTCCGCCTGGAGCTTGGCCAGCGGGCCGCCGAGGCAGAAGTGCGGGCCGTTGCCGAAGCTGAGGTGCCGGTTGCCCGGGCGGGTCAGGTCGAGCCGGTCGGCGTCCTCGAAGCGCTCGGGATCCCGGTTGGTCGCGGCGAGGAACAGGTAGGCCAGCTCGCCCTCGCGCAGCGTCCGCCCGCCGATCGCGATGTCCTCGGCGGCGACCCGGACGATCGCCTGGGTCGGCGTGTCGTAGCGGGCGAGTTCCTCGACGGCCGTGCGGATCAGCATCGGGTCCTCGCGCAACCGGGCCAGCTGGTCGGGGTGGCGCAGCAGGGCGAGCATGCCGTTGCCGACCAGGTGGGTGGTGGTCTCGTCGCCGGCGGTGATCAGGACGAAGCAGGTGGACAGCAGCTCGGAGTCGGTGAGCCGGTCGTCCTGCGCCTGGGTGGCGACCAGGGCGCTGATGAGGTCGTCGCCGGGGTCGGCCCGGCGGCGGCGGACGAGCCGGGCGAGGTACTCCTCGTACTGCTCGATCGCCTCCTCGGACTTGTCGATGTCCTCGCTCAGCCGGCCGAAGCGGTGGAACCAGGTCTTGACCTGCGGGAGGTCCTCGGGCGGGATGCCGAAGAGCTCGCAGACGACGGACAGCGGCAGCGGGGAGGCGACCGCCTCGACCAGGTCCATGCCCGGCCCGGCCGCGACCGCCTCGTCGATGAGCCGGTCGACGATCCGCTGGATGCCGTCGCGCAGGGCTTCGACGCGCCGGGCGGTGAAGGCACGGTTGGCCAGCCTGCGCAGCCGGGCGTGGTCCGGCGGGTCGGTGTTGCTCATCACCCGGCCGAGCCGGTCGGTGAGCCGGCTGAAGGCCTTGAGGTCGCCGCCGAGCGCACTGTAGGCGCGGGTCATCCGGTCCCGGTCGTTGGACAGCCGCAGGTCGCTCAGGGCCGCCTCGACGTCGGCGTACCGGGTGAGGTACCAGATGCCCTGGGCGCTGCGGTGGACCGGGTCCTCGCGGCGCATGCGGGCGTAGTACGGGTACGGGTCCCGGCGGGCCTCGGGCGTGAGCAGGGCTGCGGCGAGGTCGTCGGACCGGGCGAGGCCCGCGCTGGCGCGGACCTCGTCGGTGGTTTCGGTCAGGTTCACTGCGAGCCGCGCTACCGCTCGGCGTTCATGGCGTCGGCGAGGCTCTTGGGCCGCATGTCGGTCCAGTTCCGCTCGACGTACTCCAGGCAGGCGGCGTGGGTGTCGGGTCCGTGGGCGACGCTCCAGCCGTCGGGGACGTCCGCGAACTGCGGCCACAGCGAGTGCTGGTTCTCGTCGTTGGTGAGCACGAGGAAGGTGCCGTCCTCGTCGTCGAACGGGTTGGTCATGGGAATCAGTCCTCCTGGTGGTGGGTCGGGGTGTCACCGGCGACCTCGGCGAGGCGGGCGGCCAGGATCGGTCCGATCTGGGCCAGTGAGCCGGCTTCGGTCATCCGGTTGTGCCGGGTGGTGATCTCGTGCGATTCGATCCGGCCCGCGATGTACGGGCGCCAGGTCGCGGGCCCGGCGTCGTCCCCGTCGCGGTCGATCGTCGAGTTGAACAGCAGCAGGTCGCCGTCGAACCCGGCGGGGACGAAGTCGACCGCCAGCCTCGCGTTGTTGATCATGATGTGGACAATGACCTCGATCTGCTGCTCCGTCAGGCCCTGCAGCGCGCTGCCCCGCCGGTTCAGAACCTCGGCAACCTCGGCGTAGGTCAGCTCCCGGTCGCCCAGCTCGTCCGGGTCGACGTCGAGCACACCGACGAGCACGTCCCGCTCTGTGGGCACGGGCATCTCCTCGAACTGCACGTCCTTCACCGGATAGGCGTCGAGGATGGCCAGCAGCGCGGTCCGCTCGCCGCGCGCCTGCAGCTCGCAGGCGATCGCGTGGGCGATCAGCCCGCCGGCCGACCAGCCGAGCAGCAGGTACGGGCCCTCGGGCTGGATCTTGCGGATCTGGTCGGCGTAGTCGGCCGCCATCTCCTCGAAGGACGTCGGCAGGGGTTCGGGCCGGCCCAGGCCGCGCGCCTGGATCGCGTAGACCGGGTGCTGGGGACCGATGTGGTTCAGGAGCCCGCTGTACGACCAGCTGATGCCGCCGCCGGGGTGGATGCAGAACAGCGGCGTACCGGTCCCGGTCGAACGCAGCGGCAGCACCACGTCCAGCGCGTCGGCGGGGTCGTCCATGACCAGGCGCTCGGTGAGACCGGCCACGGTCGGCGCCTCGAACAGCATGCGCAGGCCGAGCTCCAGGCCGAGGGTCTCGCGGACGCGGGAGGCCAGGCGGGCGGCCAGCAGCGAGTGCCCGCCCAGATCGAAGAAGTTGTCGTCGATGTGCACCTGTTCCCGGCCGAGGACCTCGGCGAAGAGGCCGCACAGCAGCTGCTCCCGCGGCGTCCGGGGGCCGCGTCCGGTGCCCTGCACCCCGTACTCGGGGGCGGGCAGGGCGGCCCGGTCCAGCTTGCCGTTGGCGGTCAACGGCAGCGTGTCCAGGGTGACGAACGCCGACGGCACCATGTAGTCGGGCAGGTCACGGCGCAGTCGCCCGGAGAGCTCGCGCGCCTCGGGCGCACCTTCGGGGGCGGGCACCAGGTAGGCCACCAGCCGCTTGTCGCCGGGCCGGTCCTCGCGGGCGACGACGGCCGCCTGGGCGACGCCCGGGCAGCTCGCGAGGATCGCCTCGATCTCGCCGGGCTCGATCCGCAGGCCGCGGAGCTTGACCTGGTGGTCGGTCCGTCCGGCGAACTCCAGTGTGCCCTCGGCCGGCCACCACGCCAGGTCGCCGGTGCGGTACATCCGGCTCCCGGGCGGCCCGTACGGGTCGGCGGTGAAGCGCTCCGCCGTCAGGCCGGGTCGGCCGAGGTAGCCGCGGGCCACGCCCGTCCCCGCGAGGTACAGCTCGCCGACCAGGCCGGTGGGCACCGGCCGCAGGCGGTCGTCGAGCACGTAGGCGCGCATGTTCGCCATCGGCCCGCCGATCGGCACGGTCGCGGCGTGTTCGGGGAGGCTGTGCACCGGGTGGCGGGTGGCCAGGGTCGTGGCCTCGGTGGGCCCGTAGCCGTTGACCACCTCGATGCCGGGGCAGACCTCCAGCACCCGGGCGACGGCGGCCGGGGAGACCACGTCGCCGCCGGTCCACACCTCGCGCACCCCCGCGAGCAGGGCCGGCCGCTCCTCGGCGACCAGGCGGAACAGGCCGGCCGTCAGCCACAGTCCGGTCACGCCGTGCGTACTGATCGTGTGCTGCAGCAGGTCGAGGTCGAGCCGCTCGGGCGGTGCGACCACGACCCGGCCGCCGTTGAGCAGCGGCACCCACAGCTCGTAGGTCGAGAGGTCGAAGGCGGTCGGGGAGTGCATCAGCACCCGCTCGTGTCCGCCGCCGTGGTACTCGGGGGTGAGCGCGAGGCCCACCACGTCGCGGTGGGTGACGGCCACGCCCTTCGGCCGGCCGGTCGAGCCGGAGGTGTACATCACGTACGCCAACTGCCGCTGATCGCAGCGCACTTCGATGCCGGACGCGTCGGGCTCACCCTCGATCGACGCGGTCAGCACGTCCTCGGTGAGCACCAGCGCGGCCCCGGCCTCCCGCAGGATCAGGTCGATCCGGGACTGCGGGAAGCGCGAGTCGAGGGGCGCGTAGGCGCCGCCCGCCTTGACGATCGCCAGGAGCGCCACGACGAGGTCCGCCGAGCGGTCCAGCAGCACCGCGACCGGTGTCTCCGGTCGTACGCCCTGGCGGATCAGGGCCCGCGCGAGGCGGTTGGACCGCTGGTCGAGTTCCCGGTAGGTCAGCTCGGTGGCACCCGCCACGACGGCCACCGCGTCCGGGGTGGCGCGCACCTGGCGGGCGAACAGCTCCGGCAGCGCGGCCTCGGGCAGCTCGACCGCGGCGCCGGTGGACCGGGACAGCAGCCGGCGGCGTTCCTCGCCCGACATGATGTCGATCCGGCTGATCGGCCGACCGGGGTCGGCGACCGCCGCGCGCAGCAGCCGCGCCCAGCGCTCGAACAGCAGCTCCACGGTGGCCGGGTCGAACAGGTCGGTGGCGTACTCCACCGCGCCGACCAGGCCGTCGGGGTCGCCGTCCGGGCGGAACTGCTCGGCCAGGCTGAACGTCAGGTCGACCCGCGAGGTCCCGGTCGACGCCTCCAGGTGGCCGGTCGACAGACCCGGCAGCGCGAACTCGCCCACCGGCGCGTTCTGCAGGGCCAGCATGATCTGGAACAGCGGGTGGTGCGACAGCGAACGGGCCGGGTTGACCACCTCGACCAGGTACTCGAACGGCACGTCCTGGTGGTCGTAGGCGGCGAGCGCCTTCTGCCGCACCCGGCCGAGCAGTTCGGCGAAGCCGGGATCGCCACTCGTGTCGGTGCGCAGCACCAGGGTGTTGACGAAGAAGCCGACGAGGTCGTCCAGCGCCTGGTCGGTACGGCCGGCGATCGGGCTGCCCACGGGGATGTCCGTACCGGCACCGAGCCGGGTGAGCAGTGCGGCGAGGCCGGCCTGGAGCACCATGAACATGCTGGCGCCGCGCGCGGCGGCCAGGTCCCGCAGTGCCTGGTGCAGTTCGGGGTCCAGCCGGACCACGACCCGGCTGCCCAGCTGGGAGGCCACCGGCGGCCGGGGCCGGTCGGCGGGCAACTGCACCTGCTGCGGAATGCCCGCCAGTTCGTCCTTCCAGTAGGCCAGTTGCCGGGCGAACAGGCTGTCCGGGTCGGCGGTGTCGCCGAGCAGGTCGCGTTGCCAGCAGGTGTAGTCGGCGTACTGCACCGGCAGCGGGGACCACTGCGGCTCCTCGCCACGGCAGCGCGCCGTGTAGGCGGCCGCGAGGTCGCCGGAGAGCGGCCCCATCGACCAGCCGTCGGCGGCGATGTGGTGGACCACGACCAGCAGCACGTGCCGGTCGGGGGCGAGCGCGTACAGCTCCGCCCGGACCGGCGGCTCCGCTGCCAGGTCGAAGCCTCGCCGGGCCGTCTGCGCCAGCCGCCCGGCCAGCCGGCTCTCGTCGAGCTCGACCACCGGCAACTCCGGGTGCGCCTGTGAGGCGCTCAGCACGACCTGGTACGGCACACCGTCCGTCTCGCGGAAGACCGTCCGCAGGCTCTCGTGCCGGGCGATCACGTCCGCGAGCGCGGCGTGCAGGGCCGGGCGGTCGAGTTCGCCGGTCAGGCTCAGCGCGAGCGGCATGTTGTAGGTGGCGCTCGGGCCGTCCATCCGGTGCAGGAACCACAGGCGGCGTTGGGCGAAGGACAGCGGGACCTTCCCCCAGCCTTCGGCCGGGGGTGCCCCCATGGGTCGCGGCCGGGCGGTCAGCGCGGGCCGGGCCGTGCCGGAGCCGTCGAGGCAGGCCGCCAGTCCGGCCACGGTCGGCGTCTCGAACAGAGTCCGGACCTCGAGCTCCGCGCCGAGGGTCGCCCGGACGCGGGAGGCCAGGCGGGTCGCCAGCAGTGAGTGTCCGCCCAGGTCGAAGAAGCTGTCCTCGACACCGACCTGGGCCAGGCCGAGCACCTCGGCGAACAGCTCGGCGAGGAGCTGTTCCTGCGGGGTCCGCGGCGCCCGCCCGGCTCCGGCCGGGCCCAGGTCGGGCGCGGGCAGCGCGCGGCGGTCGAGCTTGCCGCTGGCCGTCAGCGGCAACGTCTCCAGCGCCACGAACGCCGACGGGATCAGGTAGTCGGGCAGTCGCCCGCGCAGCCATTCGCGGAGTTCGCCGATGAGGGCGCCGGTGCCCCGGCTGCCGGTCGGACAATTGGTCAGCGACGACAGCGGCGTGCCGGCGGTCCGGGCCGACCGGTACGGCTCGGCCGGGGAGCCGTGATGCGCCTGCGGGCCGGCGAAGACGACGTCCAAGGCGTCGGCCACGGTGGCCGACCAGGTGACGCCCACCCAGCGGTCGAACTCCAGCCCGATGACCCGGAAGTCCTCCGGGTCGGGGAGTTCGCTCTCCTCCGGTCCGTGCAGCCGCTCCAGCAGTTCGGCGAGCGAGCCGTCGCCGTTCTGCAGTGCCCGGGAAAGGGCGGCCTCGCGCAGCACCCGACGGTTCGGCACTCCGGTGATCCGCAGCACGTCGGCGGGCGGCTGGGCGAGGAGTTCGCGCAGCTCGGCCAGTCCCGCGAGCCGGTGTCCCCACTCCAGCTCGACCGTCCGGCCCGGGGCCGCCGGAACGACCGGGGCCTTGTGCAGCGTCACGTCGTAGCGGTAGCGGGTCAGTTCGTTGTGGTGACGGCCGCGCTTGACCTCCACGGCCACCGCGCCGATGTCCGTGCCGTGCTCCCGCAGGACGGTGAAGAAGTCCGGGTCGACCAGGAGTTCCTTCTCCACCCTGACGGCCTGCTCCACCGCGCGGCGCACCGCTGCGAGGTCGCCGTCGGCACCGGTGCGGTGCAGTTGGACCGCGGTGGCCAGCGGGCGCAGCAGCCGCAGGTTGCGGACGTCGCCGACGAAGAGCGTGCCGCCGGGGGCGAGCAGCCGCATCAGCTTCCCGATCACGTCCGCGAGGTAGTCGGCGGACGGGAAGTACTGCACCACCGAGTTGATCACGATGGTGTCGAACCACCCGGCCGGCAGGCCCTCGGTGTCGTGCGCCGGGCGGGTCTGCAACACCACACGCTCGGCCAGGTCGTCCTGCCGGGCGACCTGCGCGGTCAGCGCGTCGACCGCCGTGGCGGAGAAGTCCGTCGCCCAGTAGGTCTCGCAGTGCGGTGCGATCTGCGAGAGCAGCAGTCCGGTGCCGACGCCGACCTCCAGCACACGGCGGGGGCGCAGGGCCAGGATGCGGGCCACGGTGGCGTCCCGCCACTCCCGCATCTGCTCGACCGGGATCGGACTCGCGTCGTAACTGCTGTTCCAGCCGACGAAGTTCTGGCCGAAGCCGGCTTCCTCGGGGGTGATGGGCAGGGCGTCGTAGATGTCCTGCCACTCGCCCACGTGGTCCGCTTCCAGGCCACTGTCCCGGCCCTCGCCCTGGTGCGGGACGACGTAGCCGACGAGCCGGTCGTCCTGGGCGAGGACGGCGGCCCGGGCGACGGCGGGGTGCTCGGCCAGGGCCGCCTCGACCTCGCCGGGCTCGATGCGGAAGCCGCGCACCTTCACCTGGTCGTCGGCACGGCCGACGTACTCCAGCTCACCGTCGTTGCGCCAGCGCACCAGGTCTCCGGTGCGGTACATGCGCTCACCGGCCCCGAACAGGCAGGCGACGAACCGTCCGGCCGTCAGGCCCGGCCGGTTCAGGTAGCCGCGCGCCAGTCCCGCGCCCGCGACGTACAGCTCCCCCGCCACGCCCGTCGGCACCGGCCGCAGCCGCTCGTCCAGCACGTACACCCGGGTGTTGGCGATCGGACGGCCGATCGGCGGGACGCCCACTCCTGGGGACAGCGGGTCGCTCATGGTCGCGCACACCGTGGTCTCGGTCGGACCGTACGCGTTGATCATCCGGCGTCCGGGCGCCCAGCGGTCCACCAGTTCCGGCGGGCACGCCTCACCCGCCACCACCAGCGTCGGCACCTGCACCGAGCCCTCCGGCACGGCGGCGAGGACGGACGGGGGCACGGTCACGTGGGTGACCGCGAGGTCCCGGTCGGCCAGCGCGGCCACCGGGTCCGCCGTGGGGGGCAGCACCAGGGCCGCGCCGCGCAGCAGGGCGGTGTAGATCTCCGACACCGAGGCGTCGAAGCTGGGCGAGGCGAACTGGAGCACCCGGCTGTCGGGTTCGATCGCGAACCGCTCGATCTGTGCGGCGACCAGGCTCGCGACACCACCGTGGCCGACCACCACGCCCTTGGGGCGGCCGGTCGAGCCCGAGGTGTAGATCACGTAGGCCGGGTGCCGGACGTCGAGCGCGACCACGGGATCAGTGTCCGGCCAGGCGGACACCTCGGTCACCAGCGCCGGGTCGTCGACCATCAGGGCCGACCGGGCGTCGTCCAGCATGTACGCGATCCGCGCCGGCGGGTACGCCGGATCCACGGGCAGGTACGCGGCCCCGGCCTTCAGCACGCCCAGGACGGCCACCACGGACTCCACCGAGCGCGGCAGGGCCACGGCCACGGTCTGCTCCGGCCCGACGCCCCGGGCGATCAGCGCGTGCGCGAACCGGTTCGCCCGGACGTTGAGTTGACGGTACGTCAACTCGGTGTCGCCACACACCAGCGCGAGGGCGTCCGGGGTCGCCGCGACCTGTGCCGCGAACGCCTGCGGCACCGGGACGGCCGCCACCTCGCGGGCGGTCGCGTTGCCCTGCTCCAGCAAACGGTGCCGCTCGTCGGCGTCGAGGAGCTCGATCCGTCCGATCGACCGGTCCGGGTCGGCGGTGACCGCCTCCAGGAGACGCGTCCAGCGCCCGGCGAGCGCCGCGACCGTCGAGCGGTCGAACAGGTCGGTGGCGTACTCCACCGCGCCGACGATCCCCGCCGGACTGCCGTCCGGACCGAACTGTTCGACGAGGCTCACACCGAGGTCGAACTTGGCGGTCCCGGTGGCCACCGCGTAGGTGGCGACGTCCAGGCCAGGCAGGGAGAACCGGCCCATCGGAGCGTTCTGCACGGCCAGGACGGTCTGGAACAGCGGGTGATGGGACAGCGAGCGGGACGGGTTGAGCGCCTCCACCAGGTGCTCGAAGGGCACGTCCTGGTGCGCGTACGCCGACAGCGCCGTCTCCCGCACCCGACCCAGCAGCTCGGCGAAACTCGGATCACCGCTCGTGTCGGTCCGCAGTACCAGCGTGTTCACGAAGAACCCGACCAGCTCGTCCAGCGCCTCGTCGGTACGCCCCGCGATCGGAGACCCGATCGGGATGTCCGTGCCCGCACCCAGCCGCGTGTACAGCGCCGCCAACGCCGCCTGCAGCACCATGAACAGGCTCGCGCCCGACTTTCGGGCCAACTCCACCAGCGCTGCGTGCAGTTCGGGGCTCAGCTCCAGGCCGACGTGGTCCCCGCGCCAGCCGGCGACGGCCGGCCTCGGCCGGTCGACGGGCAGCTGGAGCAGCTCCGGCAGGTCGGACAGCTGGCGCTTCCAGTAGTCGAGCTGCTCGGCGAACCGGCTCTGAGGGTCGGCGGCGTCGCCGAGCAGGTCGCGCTGCCACAGCGTGTAGTCCGCGTACTGCACCGGCAGGACCGGCCACTGCGGCGCGCGCCCCTCGCACCGGGCGGCGTACGCCTCGGCCAGGTCGCGGGCCAGCGGGTCGGTGGACCAGCCGTCCCCGGCGATGTGGTGCATCACCAGCAGCAGCACGTGCTCGTCCGGCGCGAGGACGAACAGCTCCGCCCGCAGTGGCGCTTCGGCCTCGAGGTCGAAGGGCTGTCGTGCGAACTCGGCGAGCTGCTCGAACAGTTCGGCCTCCGACACCTCGGTCAGCCGCGCCCGGGGCCGGGCCTCTGCCGGATCGAGGACGAGCTGGCAGGGTACGCCGTCGACCTCCGGGAAGACCGTCCGCAGGCTCTCGTGCCGGGCCACCACGTCGGCCAGCGCCTCGTCCAGCGCCGCATGGTCGAGCGTCCCGGTCAGCCGGAGCGCCAGCGGGATGTGGTACGTCGCGGCGGTGCCGTCCATGCGGTGCAGGAACCAGAGTCGGCGCTGGGCGAAGGACAGCGGCACCGCCTCCGGCCGCTCGTGCGTGGTCAGCGCCGGGCGGGCGTGGCCGGCCCCGCCCAGCGCCTCGGCCAGACCGGCCACGGTGGGCACCTGGAACAGCGCGCGCAGCGCCACCTCCACTCCGAGCACCGAGCGCACCCGCGCGGCCAGCCGGGTGGCGAGCAGGGAGTGCCCGCCCAGGTCGAAGAAGCCGTCGTCGACCCCGACCCGCGGCACGCCCAGCACCTCGGCGAACAGCTCGCACAGGATCTGCTCCTGCGGCGTGCGCGGCGCCCGGCCGCCGACGGTCGTGCCCGGCTCGGGCGCGGGCAGCGCCGCCCGGTCCAGCTTCCCGCTCGGCGTCAGCGGCAGCATGTCCAGCACCACGAAGACAGCCGGTACCAGGTAGTCGGGCAGCCTGCCACGCAGGTACGCCGCCAGCTCCGCCGGACGTACGACCGTGCCGGGACGGGCCGCGACGTAGCCGATGAGCCGGTCGTCCCGGGCGAGGACAGCGGCCTGAGCGACGGCGGGGTGCTCGGCCAGCGCCGCCTCGACCTCGCCGGGCTCGATGCGGAAGCCGCGCACCTTCACCTGGTCGTCGGCACGGCCGACGTACTCCAGCTCTCCCCCAGCGCCCCCAGCCATGGGGGTCCCCCCGGACGAAGTCTGGGGGAGGCTGGGAGGTGCCCCCACCGGCCGGGGGGACCCCCAGGTCCGGCGGCGCACCACGTCCCCGGTGCGGTACATGCGCTCACCGGCCCCGAACGGGCAGGCGACGAACCGCCCGGCCGTCAGCCCGGGCCGGTTCAGGTACCCGCGCGCCAGACCGGGGCCGGCGACGTACAACTCCCCCGCCACCCCCGGCGGCACGATGCGCAGCCGCTCGTCGAGGACGTACACCCGGAAGCCCGCGACCGATCGGCCGATCGGCGGTACACCGCGCTCCGGGGACAGCGGGTCGCTCATGGTCGCGCACACCGTCGTCTCCGTCGGACCGTACGCGTTGATCATCCGCCGGCCCGGCGCCCACCGGGCCACCAGCTCCGGCGTGCAGGCCTCACCGGCCACCACCAGGGTGGTGGCCGTGAGGTCGGAGCTCTCCAACGCGGCCAGCGCCGAGGGCGGAAGCGTCACGTGGGTGACGTCGAGCCGGCGGTCCGTCAGGGCCTCCAGCGGGGCCTCGGACGGGGCCAGTACGAGGGCGGCGCCGGTGAGCACCGCACCGCACAGGTCCCAGAAGGACGCGTCGAAGCTGGGCGAGGCGAACTGGAGCACCCGGCTGCCCGGCGCCACGCCGAGCCGGTCGACCTGCGCCGCCACCAGGCCCGACACGCCGGTGTGGCTCACCATGACGCCCTTCGGCCGGCCGGTCGAGCCCGAGGTGTAGATCACGTAGGCCGGGTGCCGGGCGTCCACCACGACATCCGGATCGGTCTCCGGCCGACCGGAAGCCTCGGTCACCAGTGCCGGATCGTCGACCACCACGGCCGGCCGCGCGTCGTCCAGCATGAACGCGATCCGTGCCGCCGGGTACCCCGGATCCACCGGCAGGTACGCGGCCCCGGCCTTCAGCACGCCCAGGACCGCCACCACCGACTCCACCGACCGCGGCAACGCCACCGCCACGACCTGCTCCGGACCGACGCCCCGGGCGATCAGCGCGTGCGCGAACCGGTTCGCCCGAGCGTCGAGTTGACGGTACGTCACCTCGACATCACCGCAGACGAGCGCGACCGCGTCCGGCGTCGCCGTCACCTGCGCCGCGAACAGCTCCGGCAGGCTCCCCCCGGCCGCCCCGTCCTGGACGGCGGGCAGCAGCTCGCGGCGTTCCTCGGCGGACAGCAGGTCGATCCCGCCGATCGGCCGGTCGGGTGCGGCGGCGACCGCGGCCAGCAGCCTGGTCCACCGGGCGACCAGGGCCTCGACCGTCGAGCGGTCGAACAGGTCGGTGCTGTACTCGACCGCACCGCCGATCCCGGCCGGCGCGCCGTCGGGCCCGTGCTCCTCCGCGAACCCGAAGGTCAGGTCGAGCCGCGCGGTCCCGGTGAGCACGGTCACCCCGGAGACCTGGAGACCCGGCAGCTCGAAGTCGCCGCCCGGCGCGTTCTGCACGACAAGACCGGTCTGGAACAGCGGGTGGTGCGACAGCGAGCGGGACGGATTCAGCGCCTCCACCAGGTGCTCGAAGGGCACGTCCTGGTGCGCGTACGCCGACAGCGCCGTCTCCCGCACCCGACCCAGCAGCTCGGCGAAACTCGGATCACCGCTCGTGTCGGTCCGCAGCACCAGCGTGTTGATGAAGAACCCGACCAGCTCGTCCAGCGCCTCGTCGGTACGCCCCGCGATCGGAGACCCGATCGGGATGTCCGTGCCCGCACCCAGCCGCGTGTACAACGCGGCGAGCGCGGCCTGCAGCACCATGAACAGGGTGGCACCCGACCTTCGGGCCAACTCCACCAGTGCCGCGTGCAGTTCGGCGTCGATCCGGAGTTCCAGCAGGTCGCCGCCGTACGACATGGTGGCCGGGCGCGGTCGGTCGGCAGGCAGCTGCAACTGCTCGGGCAGCCCGGCCAGCGCCTCGGTCCAGTAGGTGACCTGGCGGGCGAACACGCTGTCCGTGTCGTGCTCGTCGCCGAGGATCTCGTGCTGCCACAGGGTGTAGTCGCCGTAGGTGACCGGCAGCGGCGGCCATGCCGGAGCCCCGCCACCCTGCCGGGTGGTGTAGGCGGTGGCCAGGTCACGGGCCAGCGGGCCCATGGACCAGCCGTCCCCGACGATGTGGTGCATCACCAGCAGCAGCACGTGCTCGTCCGGGGCGAGCGCGAACAGCTCCGCCCGCAGCGGTACTTCCGAGGTCAGGTCGAACGCCCGTACCGCCGCCTCGCGCAGCAGGGCGGGCACCTCCGCCTCACCGGCCGCGCGTACGGTCAGCGGGACGGCGGCCTCACCGGCGTCCAGCACCCGCTGGTACGGGACTCCGGCGGTGTGCGGGAAGACCGTGCGCAGGGTCTCGTGCCGGGCCACCACGTCCGCGAGCGCGGCGCTCAGCGCGGCCCGGTCGAGGTCGCCGGACAGCCGCAGGGCGAGCGGCATGTGGTAGGTCGCGCTCGGCGCCCCGAACTGCTGGAGGAACCAGAGCCGGCGCTGGGCGAACGACAGCGGCATCGGATCGCGGCGGGGCCGGGGTACCAGGGCCTGCCGCGCGGTGCCGGCGTCGTGCAGCCCGGCCGCGAGCCCGGCGGGTGTCGGCGCCCGGAACAGGCTGCGCAGTTCCAGCTCGACCCCGAGGGTCGCCCGGACCCGCGAGACCAGCCGGGTGGCGAGCAGGGAGTGCCCGCCCAGGTCGAAGAAGCCGTCGTCGACCCCGACCCGCGGCACGCCCAGCACCTCGGCGAACAGCTCGCACAGGATCTGCTCCTGCGGCGTGCGCGGCGCCCGGCCGCCGGCGGTCGTGCCCGGCTCGGGCGCGGGCAGCGCCGCCCGGTCCAGCTTCCCGTTCGGCGTCAGCGGCAGCGCGTCGAGCAGCACGAACGCGGACGGCACCAGGTGGTCCGGCACCCGGTCGCGCAGGTACGCCGCCAGCGCCGCCGCGGTCGCCCCGGTCCCGGCCGGCGGGACGACGTACGCGACGAGCCGGTCCTCCCGGGCGAGCACCGCGACCTGGGCGACACCCGGGTGCGCGGCCAGCTCGGCCTCGATCTCGCCCGGCTCGACCCGGAACCCGCGGATCTTCACCTGGTGGTCCACCCGGCCCGCGAACTCCAGCTCTCCGTCGCCGCGCCAGCGGACCAGGTCACCGGTGCGGTACATCAGCACGCCGGCCGGACCGTACGGGTTGGCGACGAATCGCGTGGCGGTGAGCCCGGGCCGGTTCAGGTAGCCGCGGGCGAGTCCCGCCCCGGCGAGGTACAGCTCGCCCAGCACGCCGGGGGCGACCGGTCGCAGCGCCGAATCCAGCACGTATGCCTGGCAGTTGGCGATCGGCCGACCGATCGGCACCGGCAGCGGGCAGTCGGCGGGGTCGGCCGGCAGCGGGTAGGCGGTGATCACATGGGTCTCGGCGGGCCCGTAGTGGTTGTGCAGCTCCCGGCCCGGCCGGCGGGTCTGGAAGCGGCGCACGGCACTGCCCAGACGCATCGCCTCACCGGCCTGGGCGACCAGCCGCAGGTCGGGCAGTTCCAGCCCGGCCTCCTCGGCGGCCTCGGCCAGCGCCTCGACCACCAGGTTGGGCGCGAACAGCTCCTCGATCCCGTGCCGGTCCAGCCAGCGGGCGAACAGCTCGGCGCTGCGGCGCTGCTCCTCGGTCGGCACCACGAGGGTCTTGCCGTACAGCAGCGCGGAGAGCATCTCCTGTACGGAGACGTCGAAGCTGATCGCGGTGAACTGCGCGGTGCGCGTGCCGGGTTCGCCACCGACGGCCTTGTGGTGCCACGCCAGCAGGTTCAGCAGCCCGGCGGCGGGCATCACCACGGCCTTGGGCCGGCCGGTGGAACCCGAGGTGTAGATGACGTAGGCCGGGTGCCGCGCGTCCACGGCGGCTGCCGGATCGTGCTCCGGCAGGTCCCCGTCCGGTGTGACGGCCGCGAGGTCGTCGAGCACCACGGCCGGCCGCGCGTCCTGGAGCATGTACGCGATACGGGCCGCCGGGTAGTCCGGGTCGACCGGCAGATAGGCCGCGCCCGTCTTGAGGACCGCGAGGACGGCGACCACCAGCTCGGTCGACCTCGGCAGCCGCAGGGCGACGACCTGCTCCGGCCCCACCCCGCGCGCGATCAGCGCATGCGCCAGGCGGTTGGCCCTTCGGTTCAGCTCCCGGTAGGTCAGCACGGTGTCCTCGAACACCACCGCCGGAGCCTCCGGGGTCGCCCGGACCTGCGCCTCGAACAGAGCGGGCAGGCCGGCATCGGGAGCCGGGCAGGCGGTGTCGTTGCGTACGACCAGCAGTTCGTGCCGTTCCTCGGCGGTGAGGACGTCGATCCGGCTCAGCGGCCGGTCCGGTTCGGCGACCACCGACGCCAGCAGACGCAGCCACCGGGCGACCAGTGCCTCCACCGTGGCGGGGTCGAAGAGGTCGGTGCTGTACTCGACCCGCCCGACGATGCCCTCGGCCGGCCCGCCGGTGCCGCCGCGCTCCAGCAGGTGGAAACCGAGGTCGAACATCGCCGTCGGCGTCCGCACCAGGACGATCTCGGCGGCCAGACCGTCCAGCGCGAACTCGGTGCGGGGCACGTTCTGCAGCGCGAGCAGCACCTGGAACAGCGGCTGGCGGGCGAGCGACCGGGACGGGTTGAGGGCCTCGACGACGTGCTCGAACGGCAGGTCCTGGTGCGCGTACGCGGCCAGCGCGCCCTCGCGGACCCGGCCGAGGAGCTCGGCGAAGGCCGGGTCGCCACCGGTGTCCGTGCGGAGCACCAGGGTGTTGACGAAGAATCCGACGAGGTCGTCCAGGGCCTCGTCGGTCCGGCCCGCGATCAGGCTGCCGACCGGGATGTCCGTTCCCGCGCCGAGCTTGTCCAGCAGCGATGCCAGGGCGGCCTGCAGCACCATGTACACGCTGGCGCCGTGCTCCCGGCCCAGCCGGATCAGCCCGGCGTGCAGTTCGGCGTCCAGTTCGATCGCGAGGTGGCCGCCGGAGCAGGAGGGGGTCGCGGGGCGAGGGCGGTCGGCGGGGAGCCGGATCTGCTCCGGCAGGTTGGCCAACTGCTCGGTCCAGTAGGCCTGCTGGCGGGCGAACAGGCTGTCCTGGTCGGCCGGGTCGCCGAGCAGCTCCTGCTGCCACAGGGTGTAGTCGGCGTACTGCACCGGCAGCGGTGCCCACCCCGGTTCCTCGCCCTGGCGGCGTGCCGCGTACGCGGTGGCCAGGTCGGCGGCCAGCGGGCCCAGCGACCAGCCGTCACCGGCGATGTGGTGCATCACCAGGAGCAGCACGTGCTCGTCCGCCGAAACCTCGAACACCTCGGCACGCAGCGGCGGTTCGGCCGCGAGGTCGAATCCGCGCGCCGCGGCCCCCGCCAGCAGTTCCGGCAGGACCGTCTCGTCGGCCGGGGTGACCGACAGCCCCGGGCGCGCCTCTGCGGTGGCCAGCACCTGCTGGTGGGGCACTCCGTCCACGGCCGGGAAGACCGTGCGCAGGGTTTCGTGCCGGTCGACGACGTCGCCCAGCGCCGTCTCCAGGGCCGCCAGGTCCAGTGGCCCCGAGAGCCGCCACGCGAGCGGCATGTTGTAGACCGAGTCGGCGCCCTCCAGCTGGCGCAGGAACCACAGCCTCCGCTGAGCGGACGACAGCGGCACCGTCCCCCAGCCTTCGGCCGGGGGTGCCCCCACGGGCCGCTCCGCCCTCCTCAGGGCGAGCCGGGCCCGGTCCGCGCCGCCCAGCCCGGCGGCCAGCCCGGCCACCGTCGGGGTCTGGAACAGGGTGCGCAGCGCCAGTTCCACGCCCAGGGCCGCACGGACCCGGGCCACCAACCGGGTGGCCAGCAGGGAGTGCCCGCCGAGGTCGAAGAAGTCGTCGTCGACACCGACCTGAGGCAGGCCCAGCACCTCTGCGAACAGCCCGGCCAGCACGTGTTCCTGAGGAGTGTGCGGGGCCCGGCCGGCCCGCGACCCCGCGTACTCGGGCTCGGGCAGGGCGCGCCGGTCCAGCTTGCCGCTGGCGTTCAGCGGCAGCACGTCGAGGGCGACGAACGCGGCCGGCACCATGTAGTCGGGCAGCCGCTCGCGCAGGTGCGCCCGCAGGTCTTCCGGCCGAAGCTCCGCCCCGGTGGCGGGCACCAGGTAGGCGGCCAGGCGAGTGTCCCCCGCCCGGTCCTGCCGGACGGTCACGGCGGCCTGCGCGACCTGCGGGTGTTCCGCCAGTGCCGCCTCGATCTCGCCGAGTTCGATCCGGAATCCCCGGAGCTTGACCTGGTCGTCGATGCGGCCGAGGAACTCCAGGTTCCCGTCCGATCCCCACCGCACCAGGTCACCGGTGCGGTACATCCGCGAACCGCCGGGACCGAACGGGTCCGCCACGAACCGTCCCGCGGTCAGGCCCGGCCGGTTCAGGTAGCCGCGCGCCAGCCCCGCACCGGCGATGTACAGCTCACCCGGCACACCCGCGGGAACCGGCTGCAGCGCGGCGTCGAGCACGTGCAACCGGACACCGCCGAGCGGGCGGCCGATCACCTGGTGCGGGCTCGACTCCAGCGGTGCGAAGGTCGAGTCCACCGTGCACTCGGCCGGCCCGTAGTAGTTCAGGGCGAACACCCCGTCGGCCGCCCGCAACCGTTCCCACAGTTGCTCCGGAACGGTCTCCCCGCCCAGCCCGACCAGCGACGGACGCCACCGCGGGTTGTCCAACAGGCCGTGTTCGACAAGGACTTGCAGGTAGGACGGGGTACCGCCGACCGTGTCCAGCCCGGCCCGCGCCGCGTACTCGAGGTAGGCGTCCGGGTCGGTCCAGGTCGCCTCGTCCAGGACGTGCAGCTCGTGGCCGGCGTACAGGGCGAACATCTGGTCGCAGGAGGCGTCGAACGACACCGACGTGGTCAGCCCCATCCGTACCCGCTCCCCCGTCCGGAAGACCAGCGGACACTGGTCGGCGAACAGGTTGGACAGGCCACCGTGCGTCGCCACCACGCCCTTGGGCCTGCCGGTGGAACCGGAGGTGTAGATGACGTAGGCCGGATGGCCCGGGTCGACGGCCACCGCAGGGTCCGTGGACGGGCACCCCACCACCAGCGCGGTCGTCTCCGGGTCGTCGGCCACCAGCCATCCGGCGGGACCGGTGTCCGGCAGCCGGCCCCGGGTGTGGGTGTCGGTCACCACCAGGACCGGTCGGGTGTCGTCGAGCATGTACGCGATCCGCGCGGCCGGGTACTCCGGATCGACCGGAACGTAAGCGGCGCCGGTCTTCAGCACCGCCAGGATCGTCACCACCAGCTGGGCCGAGCGCGGCAGCGCCACCGCCACCAGCCGCTCCGGCCCCGCACCCCGCGCGATCAGAGCGTGCGCCAGCCGGTTCGCCCGCGCGTCCAACTCCGCGTATGTCAGCGATGCTTCCGGCCCCACCAGCGCGACGGCGTGGGGAGTCGCACGCACCTGAGCCCTGAAGAGCTCCGGCAGGCTCTCGGTGAAGGCCTGGGCCGCCGGGCCGGTACCCAGCGCCGTCAACTCATCGTGCTCCTCGGCGGTGAGCAGGCCGAACCGGCTGAGCCGCCGCTGCGGGTCGGCGACCACGGCGCGGAGCAGCCGCTCCCACCGCTCGATCATCGTCTCGACGGTGGCCGGGTCGTACAGGTCGCCGGTGTACTCGACGGACCCGTCGATCCCCTCCGGGGAGCCGTCCTGCGCGTGCCGCTCGGACATGGTGAAGATCAGGTCGAGCTTGGCGGTGGTCGACGTCGACGGCATGTCGCCGACGCGCAGCCCGGACGGCGCGAAGTCGGCCCGGGGCGCGTTCTGCAGCACCAGCATGACCTGGAACAGCGGGTGGTGCGCCAGCGACCGGACCGGGTTGAGGGCCTCGACCAGGTACTCGAACGGAAGGTCCTGGTGCGCGTACCCGGCCAGCGCGGTCTCCCGGACCCGGCCCAGCAGTTCGGCGAACGTCGGATCGCCCGAGGTGTCGGTACGGAACACCAGGGTGTTGACGAAGTAGCCGACCAGCTCGTCCTGCGCCTGGTCGGTACGGCCCGCGACCGGGCTGCCGACCGGGATGTCGTCGCCCGCGCCGAGCTTGCTCAGCAGCACTGCAAGACCGGCCTGAAGCACCATGAACAGACTGGTGCCGTGGGCGCGGGCGAGTTCGCGCAGCCCGCGGTGCAGCTCGGCGTCCAGCCCGGCACGCACGGAACCGCCCCGGTGCGAGGCGACCGCCGGGCGGGGCCGGTCGCCGGGCAGCTGGAGCTGCTCGGGCAGATCGGCCAGCTGCCGGGTCCAGTAGGCCGCCTGGCGGGCGAACAGGCTGTCCCCGTCGGCCGCGTCGCCGAGCAGCTCGTGCTGCCACAGGGTGTAGTCGGCGTACTGGACCGGCAGCTCCTCCCACTGCGGCTCCTCGCCGCGGCGGCGCGCCGCGTAGGCGGCGGTCAGGCCCTGCGCGAGCGGGCCCAGCGACCAGCCGTCACCCGCGATGTGGTGGAGGACCACCTGGAACACGTGCTCGTCCGCCGCCAGCTCGAACAGCCCGGCACGCAGTGGCACATCGACCGCCAGGTCGAACCGACGGGCCTTCGCTTCCGCCATGACGTCCGGCAGCTCGGACTCGGTGGTCCGGCTGACGAGCAGCCGCGGGCGGGATGCCTCGACGTCCAGCACCTGCTGGTACGGCACTCCGTCGACCGCCGGGAAGACGGTGCGCAGGCTCTCGTGCCGCTCGACCACATCCGCCACGGCGGACTCCAGGGCGGGCCGGTCCAGATCCCCGGACAGCCGCCAGGCCAGGGAGATGTGGTAGTTCGCGCCGGCGCCCTCCAGCTGGTGCAGGAACCACAGCCGCCGCTGCGCGAACGACAGCGGGATCGCCTCGGGGCGTTCGCGCCGTGCCAGGGCGGTCTGCGCCGGTCCGGCCGCCACCAGGGCGGCGGCCAGGCCGGCCGGGGTCGGCGCCTCGAACAGGGTGCGCAGCGGCATTTCCACGCCGAGCGTCGCGCGGATCCGGGCGGCCAGGCGGGTGGCCAGCAGCGAGTGCCCGCCCAGGTCGAAGAAGCCGTCCTCGACGCCGGCCGACGCCACGCCCAGGACCTCGGCGAACAGCTCGCAGAGGACCTGCTCCTGCGGGGTGCGCGGCGCGCGGGTTGGGGGTCCCCCCGGCCGGAGGCTGGGGGAGGCCGTCGGGGCGAGGTCGGGGGCGGGCAGGGCCCGGTGGTCCAGCTTGCCGTTGGCGGTCAGCGGCAGCGTGTCCAGCACGACGAACGCCGACGGCACCATGTGTTCCGGCAACCGCTCGCGCAGGTGCCCACGCAGGTCGGCCGGACTCGGTACGGCGCCCGCGGCCTGCACCAGGTACGCGACCAGCCGGGTGTCGTCGGCCCGGTCCTGCCGGGCCAGGACGGCGACCTGGGCGACGCCGGGGTGCTCGGCCAGCGCCGCCTCGATCTCGCCGAGCTCGATCCGGAAGCCGCGCACCTTCACCTGCTGGTCGGCCCGGCCGACGTAGTGCAGGCTGTTGTCCGCCGCGCGGCGCACCACGTCGCCGCTGCGGTACATCCGCGATCCCGGCGGTCCGAACGGGTCGGCCACGAAGCGCCCGGCGGTCAGGCCGGGCCGGTCCAGGTAACCGCGCGCCAGCCCTGGACCCGCGACGTACAGCTCGCCGGGCACACCCGGGGCCACCGGCCGCAGGTGGGCGTCCAGCACGTACGTCCGCAGGTCCGGAACGGCCGTGCCGATCCCGCCGACGGCGCCGCCGGATCGGTCGAGCGCCGCGTACGTGACGTGCACCGTGGTCTCGGTGATGCCGTACATGTTGACCAGCAGCGGCGCGTCGTCCGGGTGCCGCTCGTACCAGCTCGCCAGCCGGGCGTGCTCCAGCGCCTCACCGCCGAACACCACCGTGCGCAGCGCGAGCGGGCGGCCGGTCTCCGGGGCCTCCGCGTCCGCCTGCATCAGCTGGTAGAACGCGGACGGCGTCTGGTTGAGCACGGTCACCCGCTCGCGGGCGAGGAGCTCCAGGAAGCGGCCGGGCGAGCGGCTGGTCTCGTGGTCCACGACCACCAGACGGCCGCCGTGCAGCAGCGGGCCCCACAACTCCCACACAGAGAAATCGAAGGCGTAGGAGTGGAAGAGCGTCCAGACGTCCTCTGCGGAGAAGCCGAACAGCTTCTCGGTCGTGCCGAACAGCCGCACCACGTTCCGGTGCGTGACCACCACGCCCTTGGGGTTGCCGGTGGACCCGGAGGTGTAGATGACGTAGGCGGGGTGGCCCGGGTCGAGGGAGACCTCCGGGTCGGTGTCCGGCAGCCCGTCCAGGTCGGCGGTGTCCAGCAGCAGCCGGTCCACCGGGTCCGCGCCCGGCAGGTCGCCGGTCCGGCTCGTGGTCACGAGGAGCGCGGGCCGGGCGTCCTGGAGCAGGTAGGCGATCCGGGCGGCCGGGTACTGCGGGTCCACCGGCAGGTAGCCGCCGCCCGCCTTCAGCACGGCGAGCACCGCCACGACCTGCTCCGCCGAGCGCGGCAGGGCCAGCGCCACGCGCTGCTCCGGCCCCACCCCCCGGTCGATCAGGGCGTGCGCGAGCCGGTTCGCGCGGGCGTTCAACTCGCCGTACGTCAGGGTGACTTCGCCGTCGGTGAGGGCGACGGCGGCCGGGTTCGCCCGTACCTGTCGCTCGAACAGCGCGGTCAGGCTGCTCTCCGACGACCCCTCGCTCCGGTCGGTACGCGCCGGGAACAGCGCGCGGAGCTCGCCGGCGGACAGCACGTCCACCTGGCCGATCCGCCGGCCGGGGTCGGCGACGACGGCGCACAGCAGCCGCAGCCACCGCTCGACGATCCCGGTCACGGTGGCCTCGTCGAACAGGTCGGTGCTGTACTCCACCACACCCGACAGGCCGTCCTCACCTGGCTGTTCGGCCAGGATGAAGGTCAGGTCGCACTTGGCCGTCCCGGTGTGGACCAGGTCGCTCGCCACCCGCAGCCCGGGCAGGTCGAACGTGCCCAGCGGCGCGTTCTGCAGGGCGAGCATGGTCTGGAACAGCGGGTGGTGCGCCAGCGAACGGGCCGGGTTCAGCGCCTCCACCAGGTGCTCGAAGGGCACGTCCTGGTGCGCGTACGCGGCCAGCGCGTCGGCCCGCACCCTGCCCAGCAGTTCGGTGAACGACGGGTCGCCGGAGAGGTCGGTGCGCAGCACCAGGGTGTTGACGAAGAAGCCGACCAGGTCGTCCGCGGCCTCGTCGGTGCGTCCGGCGATCGGCGTGCCCACGGGTACGTCGGTGCCCGCGCCCAGCTTGCCCAGCAGGGCGGCCAGCCCGGCCTGGAGCACCATGAAGAGGCTGGCCCCGCCGTCCCGGGCGAGCACGCGCAGGCCCTGGTGCAGCTCGGCGTCGATCCGTACCGGCAGGTGGGCGCCCCGGTAGGACATCGCCGCCGGCCGGGGCCGGTCGAACGGCAGCTCGACCTGCTCAGGAAGATCCGCCAATTGATCGCGCCAGTAGGCGAGTTGACTGTTCAACAGACTGCCCGGGTCCGCGCCGTCGCCCAGCAGTTCCCGCTGCCAGAGGGCGTAGTCGGCGTACTGGACCGGCAGCGGCGACCACTCCGGCTTCGCCCCCTCGGCACGGGCCGCGTAGGCGCTCGTCAGATCCCGCAGGAGCGGCCCCGTCGACCAGCCGTCACCGGCGATGTGGTGCACCACCAGCAGCAGCACGTGCTCCTCGGCGCCGAGCCGGAACAGTTCGGCGCGCAGCGGCGACTCCTCGGAGAGCTCGAAGCCGTGCCGGGCCGCCTCCGCCAGCCGCTCCGGCAGGTCACGCTCGCCCACTTCGGTCACCCGCAGCCGCGGCCGTGCCGCGCCCGGGTCCAGCACCCGCTGGCAGGGCACGCCGTCGAGCACCGGGAAGACGGTGCGCAGGCTCTCGTGCCGTTCGACCACGTCCGCCAGGGCGGCTTCCAGGGCCCGCTGGTCCAGGTTCCCGGACAGCCGCAGCGCCAGCGGGATGTTGTACGTGGCGCTCGGGCCCTCCATGCGGTGCAGGAACCACAGCCGGCGCTGCGCGAAGGACAGCGGAACCACCTCGGACCGCTCACACCGCCGCAGAGCCGGCCGCGCCCGGCCCGCGACGTCCACCGCCGCCGCCAGTTCCGCGACCGTCGGCGCGTCGAACAGGTCGCCGAGCCGCAGCTCCACGCCGAGGATCGAGCGGGCCCGGGCGACCAGTCGGGTGGCCAGCAGGGAGTGCCCGCCGAGGTCGAAGAAGCTGTCGTCCAGCCCGGGCTCGGACACCCCGAGCACCTCGGCGAACAGCCCGACGAGCAGGTGTTCGGTCGCGGTGCGCGGTGCCCGGCCCGGCGCGGCGGACGCTCGCTCGGGCGCCGGGAGGGCCCGCCGGTCGAGCTTGCCGTTCGGGGTCAGCGGCAGCGCGTCCAGCAGCACGTACGCGGCCGGCACCAGCTGCCGGGGCAGCCGGTCCCGCAGGTGGTCGCGCAGGGCGGTGTCGGTCACGGTGGCGCCGGGCTCGGGCACCGCGTAGGCCACCAGCCGGGGTTCCCCCTCGGTGCGCACCATCACGGCGGCCCGGGAGACCTGCGGGTGCTCGGCGAGGACGGCCTCGATCTCGCCGAGCTCGACCCGGAAGCCGCGGATCTTGACCTGGTCGTCGGTGCGGCCGAGGAACTCCAGGTTCCCGGCCTCGTCCCAGCGCACCAGGTCCCCGGTGCGGTACATCCTCGACCCGCTCGGCCCGAACGGGTCGGCGACGAACCGCCCGGCGGTCAGCCCCGGCCGGTCGAGGTAGCCGCGGGCCAGTCCCGCGCCCGCGATGTACAGCTCACCCGCCGCACCGGTCGGCAGCGGCCGCAGGGCACTGTCGAGCACGTACAGCCGGGCGTTGGTGACGGGTCGGCCGATCACCGGGCGTGCGTTCGAACCCAGCTGTGCGACCACCGAGTTGACGGTGCATTCGGACGGCCCGTAGAGGTTGAGGCAGGATGCCCCCTCCGCCGCCCGCAGCTGCTCCCACAGCCGCTCCGGGACGGCCTCGCCGCCCACCGCGACCAGTGCCGGGCGCCGCTGCGGGTCGCTCAACAGCCCGTGGGAGACGAGCACTTGGAGATAGGACGGGGTGGCTTCGATGTAGTCCAGTCCGCACCGCGCCGCGTAACCGACGAAGGCGTCGGGGTCGGTCCAGGTCGCGTGCTCCAGGACGTGCAGTTCGTGGCCCCCGAACAGGGCGAGCAACTGGTTCCAGGAGGCGTCGAAGGACACCGAGGTGGTCAGCGCCACCCGCAGCCGCTGCCGCGCCTTCAGCACCGGCGCGAAGTGCACCTGCCGGAGGTCGGCGAGCAGGTCGAGCAGGCCGCCGTGGGTCGGCAGCACGCCCTTGGGCCTGCCGGTGGAACCGGAGGTGTAGATGACGTACGCCGGGTGACCCGGGTCGACGGCCACCATCGGGTCGGCCGCCGGGCAATCCGCCACCAGGGCGGCCGTCTCAGGGGCGTCGAGCACCAGCCGGTCGACAGGACCGCTGTCCGGCAGGCGGTCCCCGCTGCGGGAGTCGGTGACCACCAGCGTCGGCCGCGCGTCGTCGAGCAGGTACGCGATCCGGGCGGCCGGGTACTCGGGGTCGACCGGAACGTACGCAGCGCCGGTCTTCAGCACCGCGAGGATCGCCACCACCAGCTCCGCCGAGCGCGGCAGCGCCACCGCCACCAGCCGCTCCGGCCCCGCACCCCGCGCGATCAGGGCGTGCGCCAGCCGGTTCGCCCGCGCGTCCAGTTCCGCGTATGTCAGCGAGACGTCGCCGCACACCAGCGCGACCAGCTCCGGAGTCGCCCGGACGTGCTCCCGGAACAGCTCCGGCAGGCTCGCGGCCGGGGCCGGCGCCACCGGCCCGGCGCCGAGCACCGCCAGCTCGCGGCGCTCCTCGGCGGTGAGCAGTTCGATCCGCCCCACCGGCTCGTCCAGGTCGCAGTCCGCGACGGCGTCGAACAGGGCAAGCAGCCGCTGCTGGTGCGCGGCGAGGCCGTCGTCGCCGTACGCTTCCGGCGAGCCGTGCAGCCGGAGCAGCGGCGGGTTGCCGTCCCGGTAGTCGAAGACCCAGACGGCGAGGTCGGTGGTCGACCCGGACACGAAGTGGTGCACGGAGGCCGGGTGCCCGGCGAAGCTCGGCCTGGAGTTGAAGGCCATGATGTTGACGATCAGCGGGAACGCCGTCCCGATACTGCCGGGGGCGCCGAGGTCCCGCAGCAGGTCCTCGCTGCGGTAGCGCTCGTGCGCGACGGCCGTCTCGACCTCCCGCGCCGCCTGGGCGACGAGTTCGCGCCACGGCATGTCCGGCCGCACCGTCAGCCGCAGCGGCACCACGTTGGACGTCGTGCCCGGCACCGCCGTCAGGTCGCGGTCGGCGCCCCGACGGGCGGTGACGGGCAGGGCGAGCACCACGTCCTGGTTGCCGGTCAGCCGGTGGGCGTAGAGCGCCGTCGCCGCGACCACCAGCCGGGACCACCGGACGCCGGAACGTCCGGCCGCCGCCCGCAGGGCGTCCGGGCGGCGCAGTTCCCGCTCGTCGGCCAGCCGGAGGGCGCGGTGCGGGTCGGTCGCGGAGGCGTCGGTGAGCCGGGTCGGGGCGGGCAGGTCGGCGAAGCGCTCGGTCCAGTAGGCGCGGTCGGCGGCGAAGTCGGTGGAGGCGCGGTAGGCGGCGTCGCTGTCGACCAGGTCCCGCAGCGAGCCGAACGGGCAGGGCGGCACGGCGCCGCCCTCGGCCAGTGCCGAGTACACCTCGCCGACCCGCTGCCGGAGCATGGAGCTGCTGATCGCATCCAGCACCACGTGGTGGTAGTTCAGGTACCAGAGGTACTCCGTCGGCGACGCCTTGATCAGCGCGTGGCCGAACAGCGGGTCACGAGCGAGGTCCAGCGGGCGCAGCAGGTCCCGCTCCATCCATTCCACGGCCGCCGCCCGGGGGTCGGGCTCCCCGCTGAGGTCGAGGTGGGCCGGAGCCCAGTCCCAGCTCTCCCTGAGGACCTGGCGCGGGCCCTCGCCGTCGTCGACGAAGGTCACGTGCAGGGCGTCGACCTCGCCGACCACCCGGCGCAGCGCGGTCTCGAACAGCTCCCGGTCCACCGGCCCGTGGATCTCCAGGCACTCGCCGACGCGGTAGCCCGGGATCGGCGTCCGGGAACTCTGCTCGGCAAGCCAGATCTCGCGCTGGGCCGCTGTCAGCGGAAGGGAGTCGCCGTCGGGACGGGGCATGGGGGGATACCTCCGGGAGTGGGACAGACGTGGGGGGAGGGTGGGGGGGGAGGGCGCGCCAGGGAGCACCGGCCGCGGTGACGTCACGTGGCGGGCGGCCGGTGGTACGGCTGGTGGGGTCAGGCGACGAGTTCTCCGGCCTGGAGCTGCCAGAGGGATGCGTAGAGTCCGTGCAGGGCGAGGAGTTCGTCGTGGGTGCCCTGCTCGGCCACGACGCCGCCCGTGTCCATGACGTAGATCCGGTCGGCGTGGCGGACCGTGGAGAGCCGGTGGGCGATGATCACCATCGTCCGGTCGGCCGCGAAGACACGGAGCGTGCGCTGGATGGCGGCCTCGGTCTCGTTGTCCACGGCGGAGGTGGCTTCGTCGAGGATCACCACCGGCGCGTCCTTGAGGATCGCGCGCGCCAGCGCGATCCGCTGCCGCTGGCCGCCCGAGAGGGCTGCGCCGCGTTCGCCGATCACCGTGTCGTAGCCGTCCGGCAGCATCGCGACGAAGGTGTGGGCCTCGGCCATCCCGGCCGCCTCGGCCACGGCCTCGTCCGAGGCGCCGAAGCTGCCGTAGCGGATGTTGTCGGCGATGGTGCCGTCGAAGAGGAAGGGGTCCTGCGCGACGAACCCGATCGCGTGGCGCAGGTCCTGCCTCGGCAGGTCGCGGACATCCCGCCCGTCGAGCAGCACGCTGCCCGACTCCGTTTCCAGGAAGCGCATCAGCAGCTTGGCGACGGTCGTCTTGCCGGAGCCGGTGCAACCGACGAGGGCGGTGACCTGCCCGGCGGGAATGGCCAGCGAGAGCCCCTCCAGCACCGGCGGCCGGTCGGGATAGGCGAAGGTCACGTCGTCGAGGACGATCTCGCCGCGCACCTTCCGGGCGTCGAGCGCTCCGCCGTCGCCGTCGGCCTCGAGGGGGAGGGCTTGCAGCCGCCGGACCCGGTCGTAGGCGACAAGCGTGCGCTGGTACTGGTCGACGATGCCGCCGAGCCGGTTCATCCGCAGCAACACCATCTGGGGCAGCCCGATGAGCGGGCTGAACACCTCGAACGGCAGGCTGCCGTTGAGTACCGACCGGCCGCCGATCAGCAGGGTTCCGGCCATCGAACCGGTCGTGCAGACCCGGACGATCTCGGCGTGGCGGATCGTGCTCCGGTCGGTCCGCCGACTGCTGTCCTGGACCTCCCCGCTCAGCCGGTCGATGCGCTCGGCCTCGTAATCCTCGGTGCAGAAGCTCTTGACGGTGGCACCGGCGTCCAGCGTGTTCACCAGCTGGCTGTGCAGCTTGGCCCGGTGCTCGCCGGAGACTGCGTAGTCGGCCGCGACTTTGTCCTGGTAGTGGAACGACAGCCAGGCGATGACCGGGATGGGCAGGAACGCGATCCAGGCGATCTGTGGCGCCAGCAACAGGAACAGTGGCACCAGGAGGGCCAGGCTGGTGCCAAGGTGCAGCAGGTCGCCCGCCGAGGTGGCGAAGAAGGTGCCCAGCTGACGGACGTCGTCGGTGAGCGCGCCGGCGATCCGGGTGGTCCGCTCGCCTTCCAGGTGCCGTAGTTCGAGGTGCTGCACGTGGGCGTACGTCCGGTTGCGCCAGTCGTGCTCGATGTCCTGGCCGAGTCGGCGCCACTGGAGGTTCGAGGCGTACGAGAGGCCCGCCACGGCGGCACAGGCGGCGGCCATCAGCCCAGCCAGACCGAAGAGTTGGGCGGACGCGGTGGTCAGGCCGAGGCGAGCCAGTGGAGCTGCCTCACCCTTGATGAGGACCAGTCCGGTCCAGCCGAGGAAGGTACCGAGCGCCATCTCCGAGACCTGGCAGGCGACGGACAGGGCAACGGCCCCGTAGAGACGGTGTCGGTGCGGTCCGACGATCTCCAGCAGGGGATGACGTTCGACGCCGGGCCCGGCCGCTTCCTGGGGCGCGTCGACCGTTCCGCGCCAGGCCTTCCGGAGGACGGCCGTGGTCAACGCGGCCACCCCGCCCACTGCCACCAGTTGCCTGCTCAGCGCCGACCCCTTGATCAGCGCGATCCCGGCCGCGACCCCGCCGCCGACGGCAAGCACCGGTCGCACGACCAGGCCGCGGTCCACCTGCGGGGCCGGTGCGGCGACGGGCCGGGCCGGTGTCGGGCGTCCCGCTCCGGTCGGATCCTCCGCGACCAGGGTGACGGCTCTGCGGACGATCCGGCCGACGTCCGTGGCGCGCAGCCGTGCATCGTGCCGGACGAGCACCCCACCGGTGACCGGGTTGGCCCGGGCCTCGGTGATCCCGGGAATGCGGCGCAGCGCGGCAGCGAGGAACTCGGCCGTCCGTGGCCGTCCGAGCACCAGCTTGACGTCCCAACGCTGACGGCCCGGAGTGACCGAGCGCGGGTTCACGTCCCATTCCGCGGACCGGAATCCGGCTGCGGCACCCAGTAGCGATGACATGCGTACAATCACCTGTTTGCGGAGGTCACGGGTAATCCGTCAACGGGCGCGACGAAATTCGGCGCACGGCGGATTCACTGCGACGGAGCGGAAAGTCCGAGAGGGAGGAAGAGGCGCGGCCGAAAGGCCCACGGCCGACCGCCGCGAGGACCCGTCTTCCGAGGTCGGCAGGAAGACGCGCCCAGGCGGCGGGCGGGCATCAGGGCGTCACTACGCCTTCGCGACACCGGCGGTCGCGCGGATCTTCGGAGCCCTGGCCTCGTCCTTCTCGGCGTTCGAGGCTGCACCCTCGGTAGGCCGTTGGTCGTCGCCGGAGGCGATCTGCGCCGCCACCATCTCGGCAGCCACCTCGACCGCGAGGTCGTGGATGTTCTCTCCGGCCTCTTGGGCCGCTTTCTTCACCTCCATGACAAGACCGACGGACGTCGTGACGACACCGCGCATCAGTGGCTTGAGGACACGCTTGGCCAGTGGCGCGACGATGAGACCGATCAGGAACGGCGGAACGACGGGCGGCATGATGCTCCAACTTCTCTGCGCAGATGTATGACAGGGGACCCAGAGCATTGCGTACTCCGGAACACACACAGTGGGGAAGGCGGAAGCACCCATTTCCGGAATTCTCGATATCCCGTGCCGGACTCCCCGCCGGGTTGAATTCCTTGTCGATGAGGTAAACCGTCCGCTCGTCGATCACCGTAGCCCAGTCATGACTGTCGAGACCAAACGGTCTCGGCGGGTTTCACTCATGCGAGTGCCATCCCTGTTCTGACCGCTACGAATTGCAGTAGGCGAACTCGCCGAGCGAAGTGCTTTTCTAATTTACCTATTACCGGTGATCTGCTTCATGGTGACTTCCGAGTTCGCGCGCCACCCTCCGGCGCCGGGCGGGAAATGACAACGCGACTCCTCCCAGCACCGCTTCGCGGGAGGCCCGCACGTCCCGGACCCGGCACTCACCGCGGTCCGGCCGCCGCCGTACGCGCCCGGCCTGAACCCGGTCGAGGCCGCCGTCCGGTCACTCGCTCGCAGAGCAATGACCCGCACTGCCTCCGGCACACCCGACGGCCTCGACCGCACACTCCGCCGCGCGTTACGCAGGATCCAGCTCCGGCCCCACCTGTCGGCGGTTGCCTCACCGCCATCGCCCTGCCCCTCGACTCACCTCGCCGAGCCCGCCCTGAAAAGCTCAGTGACCGGAGAGACTTCCCGCGCACGCGTCCTGAGTCACGTCGCAGGTCCGACCGTTCACGGACGAGTGAACTCCCGGCCGGCCACTGGCGCACCGGCTGCCGCGAACGCCAGCATGATCGGCATGGCCACCACGTACCCCCGAGCTGAGCGGGCCGCCCAGGCCCGGGCGGCCGAAGCCCAGCTCGCCGCCGACGGAATCGACGGGGTGGTGTTCGGCTGGGTCGACAACGTCGGGCTGACCCGGGTGAAGTCCGTCCCTCTCGCCCAGCTCGAACACGCCGCCGAGTACGGCGTCGGCGCCGTACCCTGCTTCGACGTCGCCCTGGTCGACGACTCCATCACCACTGCGCCTTCGAGTACCGGCCCGGTGGGCGACCTGCGGCTCGTCCCCGACCTCGACCGGCTCACGCCGCTCGCCGCCCAGCCCGGCTGGGCCTGGGCCCCGGCCGACCGCTACACCCAGGACGGCACTCCGCACCCCGGCTGCCAGCGCCGATTCGTCCGCCAGGTCACCGAGGCCGTCGAGCGGCGCGGGCTATCGGTGCGAGCCGGGATCGAGGTCGAGTGGGTGGTGGCCGACCCGTCCGAGGCACCCGCGACGGTCGGGCCCGCGTACGGGATGACCCGTTTCATCGAGCACTCCGACTACCTGCGGGAGGTACTGCGCGCCCTCACCGCCCAGGGGTTGGCCGTACTCCAGCTCCACCCCGAGTACGCCGCCGGGCAGTTCGAGGTCTCGGTCGCCGCCGAGGGGCCGGTCGAGGCGGCCGACACCACGATGCTGGTGCGCCACACCATCCGGGCCGTCTCCGCCCGGCACGGCCTGCGGGTCTCGTACGCGCCCGTCTTCACCGAGGGCTCGATCGGCAACGGCGGCCACCTGCATCTCAGCCTCTGGCGAGAGGGCCGGAACCTCGGGCACGGCGGCCCCGGCCGCCACGGGCTGCACCCCGACGCCGAGCAGTTCTTCGCGGGCGTACTGGCCGAGCTGCCCGCCCTGCTCACCCTCGGCGCGCCCAGCGTCGCCTCCTACCTGCGGCTGGTCCCCTCCCGCTTTGCCGGGGCCTACCGCTGCTGGGGTCTGGAGAACCGTGAGGCGGCGCTGCGCCTGATCACCGGCTCCGCCGCCGGGCAGGCCAATGCCGAGTTCAAGTGCTTCGACGCCGCCGCCAACCCGTACCTGGAGATCGGCGGCGTGCTGGCCGCCGGACTCGCCGGCCTGGACGCCGGCCTGCCCCTCCCGCCCGAGACCCCGAGCGACCCCGCCTCCCTCGGCGCGGCCGAGCGCCTCCCGGCGAGCCTGCCGGAGGCGATCGACGCCTACGAGAAGTCCGCACTGCTGCGGCAGGCCCTCGGTCCCGAGTTGTACGAGGCCGTGCTGGCCGTCCGGCGGGCGGAGGCGGAGCTGTTCGCGATGCACACGGATGCGGACGTCATCGAGGCCGTCCGCTGGCGCTACTGACGAGCACAGGCTCTGCTCCTCCGGCTCCCCGCCCATGAGTTGGTCGAAGGTCTGCTGGTCGCCGTCAAGCTTCACGGAGCTCAGCAGGATGCGGCCCCGGAAGGCGCGGAGCAGATTCTTGACCGCGCCCGTGCCTGTGGCCGAAGCGGTCGCAGGCACGGCGTCGTCCGAGGTGAGGGGAGCGGGCCAGGCGCCGTTGCCGTCGAGCGCCACGCCTGCCGACATAGGCTGTGGGGGGACCTGCGCGAGCTTGGGCATCGTACGTGTGCACCAGAACCCGGTACCGGGCAACACACCAGGCGTTCTGCGGCGGCAGCCCCGCACCCACCACACCTGGCGCCCACGCTCCGGACCGCGTGAGCGGCGGTCGCTCCACATGGCGAAGTTCATTTCGTACGACCCTCGCCACGTTCCTGCCCGAGGCGACTGCCGGCCACCTCGGTGTGTGGATCCTTGTCGCGCGTGCCGGTCCCACCGAGA
This sequence comes from Streptomyces rhizosphaerihabitans, assembly GCF_025399795.1. Classification (GTDB taxonomy): domain Bacteria; phylum Actinomycetota; class Actinomycetes; order Streptomycetales; family Streptomycetaceae; genus Streptomyces; species Streptomyces rhizosphaerihabitans. The sequence goes on from NZ_JAODTZ010000054.1 coordinate 59,089, forward strand.
GGGGAGTCAGCTCCTTCGAGGCACCACGTCTCACCGTCCCGGCAGGGTGGTCGAGCAGGTCCTCGGCGAGGGCGGCCGTGGCCTCGGATGGAGTGCCGACGGTGGCGAGGGCGCCGGAGATGGTCGCGGTGGCGTCGGCGGTACTGCTGCCGAGACCGGCGATTGCCCCGGCATTTTGATCAGTTGTGCTGCTGCGGCCGGCCTGTCCGGGCAGGACGAACGCGTTCGCGACTCGGCAAGTGTCCAAAAACCCGGGTGGCGTACTGGAATCCGAGGACGAAGAGCAGTGCCTTGACGGTCAGTCGAGAGCGGCGGAACTCGTCGGATACGGAGGACATCCGCATCAGCCCACTTCGGCTCTGGGAGAGGATCCGAGAGTCGAACCGGTAACAGGGGGTGCCAGCGGCTTCGCCATGTAGACCGCCTCGGCACCGTAGCTCGCGGGCAGCCCGATCTCGGGCCGGGCACGGTAACCCAGCCGGGACCACAGCGCCTCGGAGCCGCGCACGGCGACCAGAGAAAGGGTCCGGTAGCGGGCCGCCCGCCCGGTCTCCTCCAGATGCCGCTGCATCCGGCGGGCCAGGCCCCGGCCGCGCGCCCGCTCGACGATCGCCAGGTCGTGGGTGTGCAGGTTGCTTCCCCCGTTGCTCTCCTGTGCCGCGCCTTCCTCGGCCAGGCTCAGGTCCGGGCAGCGGGACAGCGGGTACGGCAATGCGAGCAGATAGCCTCCGAAGCCACCCGCGTGCTCCAGTACGAAGCAGGTCGAGGGCGAGGCGCGGTGCCGGGAGCGGAGCGCCTCCCGCCCTTCGGACAGGCCGCTCGCGGCGTAGGCGCGTTCCTCCAGCGCGACCACCTCGTCCCAGTCCTCCTCCCGAAACAGCCGGATCCTGGTGTCGGTCATGCGCCTCCTCCGTCCGGAGCCGGGCCTCCGACGCAGGTGTACGGCAGCGGCGCGAAGCCGTTGAACCCCCGGGTGGCGTAGGCGGCGGCGTACGCGCCGCAGGAGTGGACCCACACCGGGTCGCCGGAGGTGATCGCGCGCGGGACCCGTACCAGGCCGTCCTCCTGGGCGTACGCGTCGTCGTTGTCGCAGGTCGGGCCGGCCACCATGGCGTCGACGAACTGCCCGCCGGAATGGGTGGGGAACTCCAGGCGGTACTGCAACTGGTCCATCTCGTAGAGGCCGTTGAACTTGCCGCAGCTCAGGTAGAGCCAGTCCTCGCGGGTGCCGTCGAGCCGATGCCGGGAAGAGAGCCGGGCGACGTGAGCGCGGATCGCTCCGTGATCGGCGACCAGGTGGCGACCGGGCTCCAGCAGGAAGTCCAGCGGGGCGGCGTTGACGGCACGCAGCCGTTCCATGCCCTCGCGGATCACCACGAACATCTTGTCCAGCGGCGGTTCCAACGGCCGGCCGCGCCGGTCGAGGACGCCGAGGGCGGGCAGTCCGCCGCCGAGGTTGATCCGGTCCGGGGTGATGCCGCGCCGGCTGAGCGCCTCCAGGACCGCCGCCAGCGAGTCGACCGCCGCAACCCAGGCCTCGGCGGTCATCTGCTGGGAGCCGACGTGCACCGACAGGCCGGAGGGCACCAACCCGGCGCTCCGGGCGGTGCCGAGCACCCGCAGGGCGTCCTCGGGCGAGCAGCCGAACTTGCGGCTGAGGCCCCACAGCGCGCCCTCGCCGGTGGTCGCCAGTCGGCAGAACACCCGGGATCCGGGGGCGTGTTCGGCGATCGCGCCGACGTCCTCCAGGCAGTCGGTGGCGTAGTCGCGTACACCCAGCCGGTAGGCCTCGGCGATGTTGCGGTCGGACTTGACGGTGTTGCCGTAGTGGATCAGCCCGGGGGCCGCCCCGGTGCGCAGCGCCTGGGCGATCTCCTGCGGGCTCGCCGCGTCGAAGCCGGAGCCGAACCGGGCGAGGTGGCCGAGCACCTCGTCCACCGGGCAGGCCTTCATCGCGAACCGGACGGCGACGCCGGGCAGTTCGGCGCACAGGGCGGTGTACTGGCGGCCGATGCCGTCCAGGTCGTAGATGATGGTGTCCTCGATGGCGGCGGCGAGCGCGGCACGCAGGGCGGGGTGGTCGTGCTGGTCGGGGAGGGACGCGGTGGATGCGTGGACGGTGGCCGGCATGGTTGGGGCGCGATGGCCGGTTCTGCCATGGTCGGCCGTCCGACGCGGTTCGGCGATCTGGCGCACGTCGGTGGTCTGAGGTTTCACGTGTCAACTCCCGGTCCGACTGGAGGAATGATGCCAAGGGCCTGCCGGCCCGCATGAGATGAAGCGAGGGAGTCCGAAGGTCGGCTGTGACGCCTGACCTGGACTCCCTCCACGCCGCACTCTATGCACTTCTGCGGCCTGCACCTTCACCTGCTGTGCACCCTGCGCGGCCTGCCCGCCACCTTCGCTGACCGGCGTAAAGGCCGACGATCATGTCTGTCTCCCAGCGCGGCCAGCCCTTGTCCGGCCTGCCGCTCACTGGCGCATTACGCCACCGCGTCATCGGTACAGCGCTCGAACCGGGCGGTGGGGAACGCCCGGTCCAACCAGGCATCGAACGCGTAGCGCGCGAACATGTTTGCCGGTACTGGCGAGACAGCGGACCGTTGAGGAGTCCCCCGGTCCCGCTCCCGCAAGGTGCCGCCGGGCAGTCGCAGCGCGCCTTGAGTCACAGCTCGGCATACCACCCGAACGGCGTCGGTGTGAGCCTCCACGGCCTTGACGATCAGGTACCCCCGGATGCTGCGGGCTCGTCGGCCCCTCGACCTGCTCGGCGAACGTCGTCGCCGGACACAGCGGATCGAGCCACCTCAACCGCGCACCACGAGTTCGGCCCCCGCCGGGACTCCTTCGACGCGCGCGTCAGCGAGCCGGCGTGCACACCGGCCGTGCACACGCCACGACACCACTCCGCATCCAGCGAATCCATCGGTGTGGACTCAGCAGGTCATGACCGTCCGCAGTCGGCCGTGGCGCTCGTCGAACTGCCCGGTCAGAACCTCGATCAGCGTCGGCCCCCTACCAGCCGGGCCCCACTCGATACACCGAAGGGTCCAAACACCCTGGGCAGTTTGATCTGCGTACCTGAAGAAAAGGGACGAACGCGGCCCGGAAAATGCCCCGTTCGGCGACCTTGGCCGGCCGGACCGCATCCAGCTTGTCGGTGTCGGGCCGACCGGGGACGTTCTTCACCTCGGGTGCGTGTCCCCGTTGGGTGAGGTTAGCGGGGTCGCCCGTGTCCGGTGTGATGCCCGTCTCGTTGCGATAGCTGGTTGATCAGCTGGCGAGGGAGGTGGGTCGGATGAGCTTTGAGCAGGAGCCGGCCCGTATCTCGACGGCGCGCGAAGTCGTCGGTGAACTGCCGCGAATCGAGCCGGTGCCGGTATCCCCTACCGGCTCCACCGCCATGGTCCCCGGCCCCGCGCCGGGGTGGACATCCGCCGGACCCCCAGGCTCTGGAACATCTGCTTGCGGTACTGGCCTGGTATGCCGGTCCGGTGTGTTGTCGGCAGGTGGTGGAGGGGCTTGGTCCGAAGGTGGTGCCCCGCCGGATGGAAGTGATCCGACACCGTTCGAAGAAGGCCGTTGCGGCGAAGCTGACGGTGCGGACTCCGGGCGGGTTGTTCACCGTGACGCGTGGCACGGTCGCGGCGAGCGGGTGAACGTGCGGCAAGAGGACGGTGTTCTCCTCGTCGGCCGGGCTGATCTGCCTGACCACGCAAGAAAGAAGACCTGGTGGCACCTTATGTGTCCGGGCTCCGCCGATGCCTTCACGAGGACTACGTCACGTTCGCGGGGCGGGTGCTGGTGCTGGTGCAGGACCGGCTCGATATCCGTGCCGCCGCCGGGATGTGACGGCGCGGACGGGCGGGCGCGCACGCGCACGGAGCGTGGGCACGTGCGGCAGTTGGCCACCACCGTCGAACGCGTGGACATCTCTCGGGTCGCGTACCGCTCGCCGGCGCCGAACCTGCACGTACCCGGCAACTCGTAACGACGCCGCCGAGCTGCTGGTGCTCACCTGTGACGCCACCGGCGTGAACATGATCCCGTCCGGGTCGAGGAACACCACCCGCGCCACCGCCGAGACCCACGCGGCGGCCGGCCTTCCCTGAGCGTCTCGATCTCTGTCCATGAGGAGCGTCTTGCGTGCCTTGGCCCGCAGACGTCTCCGAACGATGTTTCGCCCCGACAACTGGAAGGTGCCATGAGCGCGCGTCGTCTGCTACCGAACGATGAGTCCCTTGACCTCATCAGGCTGGTCCGGAAGCTGGCGGCCGATGAACTCGCGTCGCGAGCGGATGCCGATGAGGCGAACGAGGCATTCCCTCGTGACGTGTTCAGGCTCCTCGGACGCGTCGGCCTGCTCGGTTTGCCGTACTCCGAGGCGTACGGCGGCAGCGGCCTGTCCTACGAGGTGTACCTGCAGGTTGTCGAAGAGATCGCGTCCGTGTGGGCTTCGGTCGGCGTAGGTGTCTCCGTGCACGTGCTGTCGTGTTTCGGCCTGGCGACGATGGGCACCGAGGAGCAGAAGCAGGAGTGGCTGCCCGCGATGCTCGGTGGCGAGTTGCTGGGTGCCTACTGCCTCTCGGAGCCGCACGCCGGCTCGGACCCGGCCGCGCTGCGGACCCGGGCCCGTCTGGACGGCGATCACTACGTCCTGAACGGTGTGAAAGCCTGGACGACCCACGGTGGCCACGCGGACTACTACAAGGTCATGGCCCGCACCTCGGAGGACCGCACGGGTATCTCGTGCTTCATGATCCCCGCTGACACCGAGGGCCTCACCGCTGATGTTCCCGAACGGAAGATGGGCCTGACCGGGTCCACGACGGCGACCATGGTCCTCCGGGACGTCCGTGTCCCGGTCGAGCGGCGTATCGGTGCCGAGGGCGGCGGCCTGCGTATCGCTCTCGCGAGCCTGGATTCCGGCCGTCTCGGTATCGCGGCCGTCGCGGTCGGTCTCGCCCAGGGCGCTCTCGACCACGCGATCGCCTATGCACGCGATCGGGAGACGTTCGGATCACGCATCATCGACCACCAGGGAGTCGCGTTCCTGCTCGCCGACATGGAGGCCGCGGTCTTTTCAGCGCGTACTGCGACCCTCCACGCCGCCCGGTTGAAGGACGCGGGACTGCCGTTCAGCCGTGAGGCGTCGGTCGCGAAGCTCGTCGCGACCGACAACGCGATGCGTGTCACCACTGATGCGGTGCAGGTTCTCGGCGGGGTCGGCTACACGCGCGAGTTCCCGGTCGAACGGTACATGCGTGAGGCCAAGTTGACTCAGATCTTCGAAGGCACGAACCAGATTCAGCGCATGGTCATCGGGCGGTCGCTCGCCAAGTCCAACCATGGTGACCTCACCCTGGCCCCTTGAGACTTGGCTCTGAAACTGATCGGAAAATCGACCTCGAACGGCGAAGGGGTGGACGAGGCCGTCACCGCCGGGTCAGCGGCCGCAGGCCGGGGCACAAGCACCGGCTGAGCAGGACCCGGCATTGACGATCCAGAGACCAAGGTGACCTGGTGGCCGCGGTGAGCGTCAGCGTCGCAACAGCCCGCTCCGCGACATCCGTCGCCGACGCACGCGAGAGCGCCCGGGAGACTGATGTCTTGGACCCCCTGTGGGGTCGCATCACCCATGTCGCCGTCAACCCCGAGCACTGGCCGGTCATCCCGCACAAGGTGCCCGTCCGCGGTCATGCCGTGAAGGTCGGCTGGTTCGCTCCGGAGATCGACCCGCACAAGCTTCTTCTGTTGTCCTACGGCACCGGCCGCTGGAACCTGCTGGTGATCCCGCCCGAGACCGGCCCGGAAGCAGCCGCACGTCTGATGGCTGCGGCTTCCGCGTACGGCGGCCCGCCACTGACCGCGAGCTCGCTCATCACCGCCGACCGGGCCCTGCACGACGTTTCCGTGCCCACCCAGATGCAGGATGCGGAGAGGGCAGGGGAGTCCGAGGGCGGCGCCTCGCAGTTCACTGCGGCTGTCCCGAGGCAGGCCAGCCGACTGATCATCGGTACGTGAGATGCGCGTCGGCAAAACAGCTGCCTCCTGACCCTGCTCCAGGCCACTGCCGTCACCGACCGCTGGGGCACCACTCACTACGGCCACCCGTCCGGACTCCTCACAGCCCCGGCAACCGCAGTCGCAGCCCTGGCCCACTTCGACGGTGCCGCCATGGCCGCACCGCTCGGCGGATACCCACACCTATTCACCGTGCTCGCGCTCGTCGCCGCCGCACTCACCGCCGCTGCGACAGCAACACCGCAGCGACAGACGAGTAACGGCAGGCACGGCAGGCATGCTCAGTCCCCCGGCTCACACACCGAGCGGTGACTGTCCCGCAGCTACTGCGGCGTCCACGGATCGACGGTCTTCACTGGCCGCCCTACCTCCGACAGCACGAACCCTGCAGGCCGTTTCCCGTACGGGCAGTTCCTCCCGCACCGCGGTCGGCGCACGATCCAAGGCACCCTGATCGGCCGCCGCCACTCCGCCACCCACCACGGCGGAGCAGCCCCTTCCGATTCCCTGCGTCCTGCCGGCGTCCCGAATTCGGCACCCAGCCGCTCAGAGAGGCCCCCTGCAGCCATGTTCCCGGCTGCGAGACAAGGCATCCGTGCAGGTCCGAACAGTTCGAACCGGCGCCGCCGGCCACGCAGTTGAACTCATGAGCAGCGTATTCAGTCCGTTGATGCAAAGTCCTGAATCCGAACGTCCGATGAGACGTTTCCGCAGGCCACAGATCTCCGTGGCGGGTCGGGTGGGACTCGAACCCACGGCCGACGGATGATGAGTCCGCTGCTCTGCTCTGCTCTGCTCTGCTCTGCTCTGCTCTACGCCGAATTCCGCTCCCCCAGCACATCCCGGTCGCTGCCGTACGGCCGCCCGTGACCGGATCAGGAGTGCCCTTGCTGCACGCACCGATCCTTCCCGATCAACCAATGACGCGTGTCCACGATTCAAGATCCGGGCCATTTCCGGGCAAAGTCGCCACCCGACGTCCACTGCAGTCCCGTTTCCGCAGGTCAGGGCATGCGCCTTGCGTGCACCACCATGAGACGAAGAACCTGCTGGTGAGCTACTCACCGAAGAAGCTGGGGTTCTTCTAGAGATCTTTAATGGCTGGGGTTACGGCGCCCATCAGACCGTCACAGGCGACCACGATCACCACCCGGTGGCCGTCCGCAGCGGCGCTGGCCAGGACGCCGCCGGTCATCATGACCTCGTCATCGGGGTGGGCGTGAAAGGCGAGGAGGGTTGCCATGGCGGACATCATGGCACCCGCGCCGCATCGGTTCCGTGGGCAGCGTGCGCGTGCTCGGTCACGGCAGAAAGACGGGACGCACGAACCAGGCCCCCCTTGGCAGCACTCAGCCGAATCACGTCACTGATCCACAAGATTTGACAATTTCTCTGTCGGCGTCTTTACGGCCCGGGAGAGGATTCAGATCACTTCGACCCGGCCCGGTGCTCCTGCCTCCGCCAGCTCGTGCACTCGGTACAGCACGCTGATGCGGTCGCTGGTGCCCGGTGCCAGCTGCGTCAGAAGGCGGCGTAACCGTGGCCGGCGCACCGCCGATCACAGTGGTCCTCCCCGACGACCAGGAGGTCACCGGCCTCCTCCTCTGCCGCCAACAGACGCCGGAGGGCTGGCTCTACAAGGTCTCGGCCCCGGCCTGGATGAACACCGACGGCCAGGCCGAGCCCGCCTGGTTTCCGGGTGGAGTTGCGTAAGACTGTCGACAGCGCTCTCCTGGAAATAACGGTATACGCAAAGGCAAACCGAGCCGGACTCGACCGTGTGCCAGTCTCGGCAACCCGCCAGGAGCACCCGAGCCCACCAGGCAGAGGCCCAAATGCCCAGCCCGGGACCGGGAGTTCGAGCAGCCAAAGCAAGACGAGCATGGAAGCTATGAGGGCGCGTCTTCACGGACTTCGCCCTCTTCCCCTACCGGGGCCCTGCACAGCACTCTCGCCGCAAGGACGATCATGTTCAGGACCGCTCGGGGACGCGTTCCCCGCATCGCCGCTGAATCTTGCCTGGTAGTAGCACTTGCCCTTTCAACAGGCGTCACATCCGCTGCAGCTGAGGCGCAGACGTCAACGAACGTTCAGGCGTCGCCCCGGGAACTCAACCTATCCCCGCCGAATCTGGAACAGACGCAGAAGACGAACGTCGTGATGCCCTCGCTCGGAGCATCGGTCACCGAAGGCACCGTCACTAGATGGCTCAAGCAGGTCGGCGAGAAGGTTGAGGCTGGCGAGCCACTAGTCGAGGTTTCCACTGACAAGGTGGATACAGAGATCGAGGCGCCTGTCTCCGGCGTTGTCCAACAGATCATCGTTGGTGAGGACGAGACTGCCAAGGTCGGCGCCACGCTCGCCGTGCTGACCTCGGAACAGACGCAGAAGACGAACGTCGTGATGCCCTCGCTCGGAGCATCGGTCACCGAAGGCACCGTCACTAGATGGCTCAAGCAGGTCGGCGAGAAGGTTGAGGCTGGCGAGCCACTAGTCGAGGTTTCCACTGACAAGGTGGATACAGAGATCGAGGCGCCTGTCTCCGGCGTTGTCCAACAGATCATCGTTGGTGAGGACGAGACTGCCAAGGTCGGCGCCACGCTCGCCGTCATCGGTCCCCCGGACAGCTCTCCTCAGTAGGGTCGTGGACTGGCGCGGTGGCTGACGCTCCGTTCCAGTCCCCGCCGCTTCAAGTGAAGTAGGCCGCCGACGAGGTGCCCGTGGCTCGGGTCCTTTTCCGACGGCCCCTTCCCGAACCGGACAGGCGGCTTTCACCGCATCCGGCTCGAGGGCAGGCTGGTCGGCCTGGCCGTGGACGGCAAGACGGTGCGCGGATCCCGCACCGACGGCGCGGCCGTCCACCTGCTCGCCGCCGCGCTCCACGCCTGCCAGACCGTGATCGCCCAGCGCCAGGTCGCTGCGAAGAGTAACGAAATCCCCCGCCTTCACCCCACTGCTGGACCGGATCGACCTGCGCGGCGTCGTCGTCACCGCCGATGCGATGTACACCCAGCGCGCCCACGCCGAGCACGTCATCACCGCCGGCGGCCACTACCTCCTGGTGGTCAAGGGGAACCAGAAGAAGCTGCGCAAGCAACTGCGGCGCCTGCCCTGGCGCCACATCCCGCTGCAGGCCCGCACCACCAGTGCCGGGCACGGCCGCCGCGAGGTCCGCTGCCTGAAGGCCTGCACCGTCCGTCCCGGCCTGCTCTTCCCACACGCCGTCCAGGCCATGGAGGTCAAGCGCCGCCGCACCCACCGCAAGACCGGCAAGGGCGAGACGAAGACCGTCTACGCGGTCACCAGCCTTCCGGCCGAACAGGCCGGCCCGGCGCAACTCGCCGAACTCGTGCAGAATCACTGGTCAGTTGATGCCCTGCACCACGTCAGAGACGTGACGTTCGGCGAGGACGCCTCGCGATTACGCACCGGCACCGCACCCCGCGCCATGGCCACCCTGCGCAACCTTGCCATCGGACTCATGCGCCAAGCAGGCTGGACCACATCGCCGCCGCAGCCGATCACTACCGGTCATGCCCCGCACGCGACAGCCATGCTCCGACTCACAGCCTGAGAACGCATCGCCCCTGGGGTTACGGCGGTTGGAAGTCGAGGCCGGTCTTGGCGATGAGGCCGTCGATGAGTCCGGGTCGGTACTGCATCCGTTTGAGCCGGGTCTTCACCAGCGCGGTGAGCTGGTCGAGGTTGTGTTTGGAGGTTGACCAGTGACCTCTTCAGGTGCGACCAGACACCCTCGACCGGGTTGAACTCGGGTGCGTACGGCGGCAGCTGGTAGACGGTCAGCCATAATCGGGCGGCGGTCAGCTCGCCCATGCTGTGGCTGACGTGCGTGTTCAAATTGTCCCAGACCAGGATGATCGGGCCGCCGAGCTGTTGATGTGCGGCATCCAGCAGGCGGGCGTAGTCGGTTTCGGTGAAGCCCTTGCGCCGGCCCTTGGCGGGGCCGCGGTCGAGGTGGATGCGGTAGATGAGCCGTGATGTGCGGCCGGCTTTGATGCAGATCAGCGCGGCCATCGAGACGCGTTTAGTGCCTTGGGCGGTAACCCGCACCACCGGGGTGTGTCCACGACGTCCCAAGTGCGGCCCTTGGGCGGCCTCAGCCCCTGACCTGCCTCGTCCTCGAAGCAGAGCCAGGCACCCAGGTCCGCCGCCCTCTTTTTATGACGGGCCACTGCTCGTCCTTCCAGGCGGCGATCTTCGCCTCGTTGCGCTCGGAGGCTTTGCGGGTCGGGATCTGCACGCTCCAGCCGATCCGATGCAGCAGCAGGTCCAGCCCGGCCAGCGTGTACTCGACCCTGAACCGGTGGCGGACGATCTCGGCGATCCGGGCGAGAGTCCAGCACTGGTCGCTCCAGCCGCATGCAGCCGGACCGGCTTCCAACGCCACCTGCAGGACGCGCAGTTGTTCCGCATCAAGCTTGCAGCGGGCGCCACCAGGGCCCTTGGAGACCAGGGCCTGCCGACCGCCCGACGCCAGTGCCCGCCGCCAACGGTTCGACGACATCCGCGTAACCCGGAACCGCCGGGCCACCTCTCCGTCACTGGCCCCAGCCTCAATCAAGTCAGCGGCCGTAAGACGGACTTGCTCACGCCGAGCCCGCTCCTCCGCCGTCAGCCCACCGCCATCGGGATACCTCATACCCTCCGGCATAGCGCAGCCGACCACAGCCGTCACGACCCCACGTAACCCGCACCATTAAAGATCTGTAGAGACAGAAGAAGGGCGCCTGAACAGGTACTTCACCTGTCAGGTGCCCTTCCTGGCCCACGTCTGGGCCGCGGAGTGAGATACAAGGTTCCTCCTGATATCTCCCACTTCTATCCCACCCCTGACCAGCTGTTCCGGGGCATTTCCGGGCCAAGGCGCGGTTCACACGTCCTGCGGTGGGACATCGGGCCCCTCCCCCCGTCGCATCGAGTCCTCTATCAAGGTGTTGGCATGATTCCGCGCCTCGGCCAGGAACTTGGCGTAGTAGCGGAAGAGGACCTGGATACCCTGTCCGGCCCGGCGCGCGCACTCCGCAGGATCGACACCCGAGGCAAGCCAGAACGAGATTCCTGCGTGGCGCAGGTCGTAGGGGCGCTTCGCCAACTCAAGGGCGTGCTCGTCAAGGGTGAGCGCGGCCTCACGCGCCCGTCTCCAGGTGATGCTGTACGCGGAATGATCGATGCAGTTTCCCGCAGCATTACGGAACAGGCGTCCGTCATGTGCGACACCGAAACTCTCTATGTGCTCGCGGAGCATATGGACAAGCACCGGTGGGACAGGAACAGGCCGCGTCGCCTTGGCTGCACGTCGCTTCAGTGAGTGGATCTCGTGGACGGCGCCGTCATTGGTCCACTCCTTACCTGCCCGTCACGACTCCTCCCTTGAGGTTGAGGAGCCCCCACCCACTCGCCGACAAGCGACACTGGGACTTCTGCAAGTGGATGACCTCAGCCGGGCGCATGGCGGCGTAGCACATGCAGCCGAAGAATGCGTACAGGTGTGGGCCGCGACCGGGTAGCGCCCTAGTACTGCAACGGTGCTTGTTCTGATTGCTGGGCAGCTTTCAGGGGCTGTGTCCGCGTCGTTTGTAGTGACTGAGGCGGGCCTGGTGTTGGCGTCGACGGCGCCATGTCGACCAGTGCAGGATGTGATCGATCGCGGTGGGCCGGCGGTCGGTGAGGCGGGTGATCAGTCGTCGGATCTCGGCGAGGCTGAGGTGGATGAGCTGGGAGGATCCGTTTCTGCTTTGTCCGCGTCGAGTTCGCGGGCGCGCAGGACGGTCAGGCAGGCGTGGGCGGCCATGGCCAGGGTCATGTGGCGGTGCCAGCCGGGATAGCGGCGGACCTGGTAGTCGTCCCAGGCCGCATTCCTGCTTCGCCGTCTGGAAGCACTCCTCCACCGCCCATCGGCTGCCGGTAATGCGGATCAGCTCGTCCAGCGTGGCCTGGGCCGGACAGTAGGCGATGTAGTAGGAGATCTCCTCGGGCCTGCTCAGGCTGCGGCGGGCGAGAACCCAGTGCCGACGGTCCTCACGGTGCCAGGGCCTCACCTCGACGCGGGCCCAGTCATAGATCCGCCGGCCGTGGGCTCCCTCGCCGCAGGAACGGCGTTTCCACTTCTGCCGTGGCAGACCGGGGAACAGGTCGTGGACGGGGTGGTCGATGGACCAGCGGGTGACGACGGTGTCGTGCCGGGTGGTGGCCATGACGTGGAAGACGTCCGCCCGCTCCAGCTCGAACCGCCAGCCCTTGCTGAAGCCATAGGCGGCGTCCGCCGTCACCCAGCCGAACGGGATCTTCTCGGCGATGGCCCGGCCGACCATCGCCTTGGCCATTGCCACCTTCGTCTCGAAGGCGACACTGTCGTCGATGCCTGCCCGCCGGCATCGCTCGCGGTCGTCCGTCCAGGACGTGGGCAGATACAGCCGCCGGTCGATCAGCGTGCGTCCGCGGCCCGTTGCGTAGGCGAGAAAGACCCCGATCTGGGAGTTCTCCGTGCGTCCCGCGGTGCCGGAGTACTGCCGCTGGATTCCGGCCGAACGGACACCCTTCTTCAGAAAGCCGGTGTCATCGACGATCAGAACGGCCTCACGGTCCCCGAGATGTTCCACGACGTAGTCACGCACATCGTCGAGGACCTCGTCGGCGTCCCACTCGATCCGGTTCAACAGCCGGTGGATGCGATCGGGGCCGGCATGCCCGGCCTCCTCCGCCAGCGTCCAGCCGTTCTTCCGCTCCAGCGGCGCGACCAGCCCCCGCATATAGGCCAGCGCAGACTCCCGCGGCTCCGACCGGCTGAACCGGTGCACAAACCGCTCGTGCACCGCCTCGAGTTCACCCGCCCACAACCTGACATCAGCAAGGTCCCCACCCATAACCACGCCAACGAACGACCTGGCCATCAGTCACGGCAAGCACCGTTGCAGTACTAGGCCGTGATCCGTCCGGTCGTGCCGGACGGATCACGGGCCGGCGTCGTGTCGACGGGGCGACCGTCTGCCGGTGCCACGGGATCACGTGCCCGGAGGAAACGGCGCCTCGGTCCGGTACCCGGTCAGCGGACGCGGATGAAGACCACGTCGTAGGTCGAAGCCGTGGTGCGGTTCTTGATGTAGACACCGTCCGGCCCGTTGCCGTTGGGATCGCTGGTGTTGCCCTCGACGGCGGTGAAGCTGGAGCCGCCGCTCACCGTGCGCACGATGCCGATGTGCTCGTTCCCGTCGTTGAAGTTACTGCCGCCGTTCCAGTCATAGGCCACGATGTCGCCGGGCTGCGGGTCGGTCGTCACCGAGAGGTGCCGCTGGCCGGCCCGTGCCTTGTTGACCCAGCCCGAGACGTAGGTGTCGTTGAAGGTGGTGGCCCCCGTCTGCTTGGCCACCCAGCTCACGAAGGTCGCGCACCAGGCATAGCCGTTGGTGGACTTGGACATGCCCACGGCGGAGCCGTAGCTGTTCGCCCGGGCGCTGCCCTGGAGCGTGCCGACCTCGGCCGCGGCCACGTCGAGCATCTTGCTGTAGCCGCCGCCGGGCGGGGTCGTGGCCGGCGGGGTGACCACCCCGTACAGGGCCGACTTGGTGCCCGGCCCGACCCTGCCGTCGACCGTGAGGCCCTTCTCGGACTGGAAGTCCCGCACCGCGGCGTCGGTCATCGCCCCGAACTCGCCGTCCACGGCGAGGTCGGCGCCATGGTGGTTGAGCAGGCTCTGCAGCTCGGTGACACAGCCGCTCTTCTGACCCTTGACGATCTCGTTCGGGCAGGACGCCGAGGTCAGGTTGATCGGCGACGGGGCGCCGTTGCCGCCGCCACCGCTGATGTTGGCGTACAGGGCGGCCTTGGTGGCCGGGCCGACGTCGCCGTCGGGCTCCAGGCCGTGCGCGGTCTGGAACGCCTGCACGGCCACGAAGGTCTCGGCGCCGAACTGGCCGTCGACGGCCACGTGCTGCCCCTGACCGTTGAGCAGGGCCTGCAGGGTCAGGACGCAACCGCCGCTCTGGTCCTCCGTGATGGTCGCCGGGCAGGCCGCCGAGCGCAGGTCCAGAGCCGTCGACCCGGACTCGTCGGTGTTGTAGAGCTCGGCCTTGGTGCTCGGCCCGACCTGGCCGTCGGCCGTCAGGCCGTGCCCGGACTGGAAGGACTTCACCGCCGCCAGGGTGCCCGCCCCGAACTCACCGTCCGCGTCGACGCTGTAGCCGAAGTGGCGGAGCAGCCGCTGCAGTTCGGTGACGCAGCCGCTCTTGTTGCCCTGGACGACGTTCGCCGGGCACGAGGAGGACAGGAGGTTGATCGGCGCGGGCGCCGAGCCGCCGGTGGCGTAGAGCTTGACCTTGGTGCCGGGGCCCACCCGTCCGTCCACGGCGATCGCGACGGAGGCCTGGTACTCGCGGACCGCGTACAAGGTGGCGGCGCCGAAGCTGCCGTCCACCGTCAGCCCGGCGCCGTGGGCGTTGAGCAGGTTCTGCAGCTCGGTGACGCAGCCGCTCGACTGACCCTGCAGGATCTCGGTGGGACAGGAGGCGGAGGTCAGCTTGATCGCCGCCGGAGCGGCCACCGCCGGACCGGCACCGAGCAGAGTGGCCGTCGAAAGGACCGCCGCAGTAGCGAGGAAAACCCCGATCCTGTGGCGATTCCGGACATGGAATATATCGGCAGGTGAAATCACTGTGTTTCTCATGGGTACGAAATATCCTCTTCAATGGATCTACGGATTGTCGGTGGCGCCGGATTTGCCGGTCATGGAAGATTTCACACGCCAGCAGACGCCCCCTTCGGGCCGGGGTCGGTAAATCATGGCGAAGTCGGCGTTTCGTTCCGTAGTGGCGCATTTGCGAGCCGACGTCTACCGCGCTCGACAACGGAGTCGAGGCAGTCGAATATCATGATCGAATTTCCATTCCGCGCACGACGGCGACAGCCCGCCCCCATACGCACAATGCCGTGCAACATAAATGGCCGAATTTCGCTGTCTTGGAAACAGGAAAATCGGCGGCGGGCCTTGACCCCGGATTTGAACACGTCTATGCGGCTCGGGTCAGGGTAGAAGCTCGAGCGGGCGATGCCCAGGATGTCGCAGAGCCGCTTGACGCCGAACCTGCGCTAGTGGTCCTCAACGAACTGGCAGCAGTTCACCAGCGCGTCGCCGAGTGGCCGAGGGGGATTTCGCCCCTCGGCCCTCACAGAACCTTGCTCAGCAGTCTCCCGTTACATGGCTCTTGTCGTCCCGATCATCAAACCAGTACGGCGCTCACTGTTGGGGCAAGGCGCCAGTGCGCGAACATGCGAGGATATCGCCGGGCGATTTCCTGCAGCTTCACAAGTGCCTTCCATTGGCCGCGAGCCGTTTCCCCACCGCATCCAAGGCGGACCGTCCGGGCCGGTATCCGAACCGGAGTCGAAAGAACACCCCGGTTTTAATGTCATCTGATTTCGTTTCGACACGTCAGCAGCGATTCACTCTGAACCGTGTCATCACCAGGCCGCGGCGCCACCGCAGGTGTGGAGTGAGCGCCGGACCTGCGTCCGTCGGCGGCCCGGATCCAGTTCCGCAGCGTCTCGGTGTTCACTCCGAGATCAGCGGCGACCGACTTGACCGTCGCTCCAGGACGAGACCGGTACAACGCGACCGCATCCGCTTTGAACTCGGCGGGGTAGTGTGCTTCATCCCCACAGGGACTCCGTTCTCCTGGACCATCAAGATCCAAGTCTCTCCGGTGTCCGAACTCCGGGGTCAGGGCCCACGGTGCACGAGGTCGCCGCGGTGTACGAGCCGCACAAGCCGGCGTCGTACCTGTACCAACCGGCCTCGCACCTGACGACGTTCTACGACCAGTGCCACGTGCTGTCCCCCGACAACACACCGGAGGCCGTCGAGAACCGCCTGCTCCTGGTGGACCTCACGGCCCGCACCCTCCACCTGGGCATGGCCCTGCCGGGCATCCGGACCCCCGGAAAACTCTGAGCAGACAAGCAGTAGGTGGCGCGGCGACGATCGACGTACCGCGGCCCGTTCTCCTTCCGGCTTCCGGGGAGGACGGGCCGCGGTCGTGTCGGGGTACGTCAGGCGGCGAACCGCTTGAACGCCGCCCGGGTCCCGGACCCGGCGATGCCGTCGATGTCGCCGGTGTAGCCGTAGTCGCTCGCGAGAAGCCGCTGGAGCGCCTTGATCGTGTTGGTGCCGGGGTCGCCGTCGATGGCGCCGGTGTAGCCCCAATACTTCTTGAGGCAGCGCTGGAACGCCTCCCAGCTCCCGGTGCCCAGCTGCCCGTCGTTCTTGCCGGTGTAGTTCCAGTAGTCCGCCAGGAACGTCTGGACGTTCTTGGCCTCGGCGGTGGTCAGGCCGAAGTTCTCCGTCGCGAGTACGGCGGCGGGGGCGCCCACCGACGTCTTGGCGGCCGACGCGGGAGCCGCGTAGCTGGTGCCCGCGGCCGCCAGGCTCCCGGCCGCGATGCCGGCGACGGCGGTGAGGCTGACGATGGTCCTGGCCAGGACGTGCGATCGCATGTGTTCCTCTTTCGGATCGTGGGTGAGCACCTGGCCCGACGGAGGAGCAGGTGACGACTCGATAGTGCGGGGCGGTCGGCGACGGCCGCCACAGCCTCTGCCCAAGTGACGGTCACCTGGGACACATCACCCGCTGACCTGCGCGAACGCCGTCCACGGGGACGGTTCGGCGGGACGGCTGTGGCAGACGTCGTACTGCTCATGCAGAATGCGACGAAGCGGGGGACCGCTGATCATGGTCATGACCGCATCTGGGGGGAACATGCCGCGCCGCAAAGCGCTGCCCGCCGAACTGGACCCGCGTGTGAGGCAGTTGGTGACGCAGCTACGCCGGCTGAAGGATCACAGCGAGCTGAACATGCTCCAACTGGCGGCGAAGACGGGGTACAGCCAGAAGTCGTGGGAGCGGTATCTGGGCGGCAGGTCGCTCCCGCCCCGGGAAGCCGTGGAGGCGCTCGCCCGGATCGGCGGCGTCGATCCGGTCCGGCTGCTCGCGCTGCACGAGGTCGCCGCCGACACCTGGAACGGCGGCCGTGCACCCACGCCGACTCCAGCGCCTTCGCCTTCGCCGGAGGAGCCGGCGCAACCCGGGTTTCCGGTGGTGTCGGACACCTTGGCGACAAGAGCCGGACCCAAGCCTTCCCTCGGTCGTTCGCTGCGCATCGCGCTCGTGGCGGGAGCGGTCGCCCTGGTACTGGCCGTCACCTCGACCGTCCTGCTCGTCCTGCGTCTCAACGCCCACGAGAACGGACCGACGGTGACTTCCCCCGTCCCGGCCGCCGCCTCGGCGTCCGCACCGCTCGTGTACACGTGCAGGATCCAGCAGATCGACGGTCTCTGGTACGCGGGCATCAGCCGCACCCGGGACGCCGAACTCGCCTACGGCGGCGCCGGTTCCGACGTGGCCGAGGCGCAGTGCCTGCTGCGCCGGGCGGGCATCTCACCGGGCGGCATCGACGGGATGTTCGGTCCGCTGACACAGCGAGCGGTCAAGGCCATGCAGAAGCGCGCCGGTCTGGACGTGGACGGCATGGTCGGACCGCGCACCTGGCAGGCCCTGCGCGGATGACCAGGCCCGAGCCGTCACCGGAGAGTGCCAGACTGGCCGCCGGACTCAGGGAATTGAAGGACCGCACCGGCCTGAGTCTGGCGGGGCTCGCGGCGAAGACCACGTTCAGCAAGTCGTCCTGGGAGCGTTACCTCAAGGGCAGGACGCTGCCACCGCGCCCGGCGATACAGGAGCTGTGCCGCCTCGCCGGGGAACCGAACGGCCGGTGTCTGGCGCTGTGGGAGATCGCGAGGTCGGAGAACAGCGGGCCGAAGGAGCCGGCACAACCACAGCTCACCGCCCCGCCCCCGACTCCTGGTCCCACCCCTGCGCCCACGCCTACGCCTACGCCTACGCCTGAAGCATCCCCGTCCTCCGGCCAACGGGGGGCCACGGCCGCGGCGGTCCTCGCGGCGGTTTCCGCCCTGGTGTTCGGGGCGGTCCTGCTCGGCCTTCTCCTCGTCCCCCACCGGAGCGATCCGGCACGGCCGTCGGCGTCCCCGTCCGCCACCGGCCCGAGCTGCCGGGACACCGACTGCGAGGGCAGAGATCCGGCGGTCACGAAGTGCGGCGCCGCGCCCGAGACCCTGGCCGAGCACCTCACCTCCACGGGAGCCTCGGTGCAACTGCGGTACAGCAGGGTGTGCGGGACCAGTTGGGCACGGATGTGGGGTACGCGGATCGGCGACGGGGTCGAACTGCGGGGCCGCGTCGCCCGGGTGAACAACCGTGCCGAGGCGGACACCTACGTCCACACCCCCATGACGGCGACCCGCCCGGGAACCGTAGTCCAGGCCTGCTTCCTGCCCGCGACGGGCGGCGGGAGGGAATGCTTCGAAAGCGAGGTGCACCAGCGTCCGCTGTCAGTGCCTGCCCCTACAGTCACCGATATGGCGACTCTTCCCAATCCGCTGCCCACACCGGCGACCGACCCGAGCGGCCGTTCCCTGGGGCTGCGGCTCCCGCCCGGGAGACTGATCGAGGCCTCGGCGGACGACCCGTCGGACAAGCCCCTGCTGTGACACTCCGGCAAGTCCGCCGCGCCCGGAAACTGGAGCGCGCTGGGCGGACAGGCCGCCCGGGCCGGGCTGCTGCCGGTCCTCGTGGACGTCGGTGGCAGTCAAGGCGGCCCGGCGGACTGGGAGTTGCAACCGCAGGAGACGTCCTACCCCGGTGACCACGACGCCGACGAGGTGCTCGCGGAGTTCTGGGAGGAGAACGCGGAGGACGAACTGGGCGAGGGGACCGAGCCCTTCGGACCCGACTGGCCCGGTCTGGCCCCCGCGGCGCCCGCCGGGCTGGGACGGCAGCGGCCGTCGGGAGTGACGAGCTGGAGCGGCTACGGCTACGGCTACGGCTACGGCTACGGCGGGAGAATGCCCGGCTCAAGCGGGACAACAAGGAACTGGGCATGGAGCGTGATGTGAAGTTCCCCCGGATGACGGACCCTGATAGCCACTCTCAGCCTGCATGAACAGCACGCCCGTGGATGGCGCCCTGGTGGCGGCTCATGCCAGTGGAGCCGGTGGAGGTGTCTGCGGCGGAGTCCTGCCATCCCGCGCAGAACCCTTCGCCCCAAGGAGCCGCACCCATGAACACCTGTCCGGCCAGCCCGAGGACGGCCGGATACAGTGCGCGAGACGGCAGCCCGGTCAGAGAGGGGAAGCGTGACCGACACCAGCAGCACCCGACCCGCCGACAGTGAAGCGCGAGCGCCGCGGCAGAGCCGACTGCACCGCCTGATGCGCTACATCCCCCTGATCGCCCCCGTCCTGCTCTGGGCCGTGCCCTGCTGGGTGCTCCTGTACACCGGCCAGCACTGGTCGCTGCCCGTCACACTGGCCGGCACCGCCCTGTTCGCCCTCGGCCTCGTCGGGATGCCA
>NZ_JAODTZ010000055.1 GCF_025399795.1 Streptomyces rhizosphaerihabitans
CTTGTCTTCGCGGCTGTTGGGCCGTTCCGACGTCTCAAACTTTAGCGGATCTTCCCGGCAGTTCCTAATCGGGCCGCCGGACCCAAATCGAATTGAATTCAGGCACGCCGAATTCGCCCCGGTTGGGAGATCGTGCTGGTGGTTTGAGTGCCGCATCAAGCGGCGGAGGTGTCGTCGCAGAACCGTTACGGCCCCGTGGCAACTCGAAGAACCTTACGGATCCGCCAGGGCAGTGTCAACCTCCCCTGTCAAGATCTTTAATCGAGGTCGCTGAGCCGGCCGCCCGCGTCCGGCTGGGCGTCCTCCACCCGTCGGAGCAGGCGGGTCAGGACCTCGCCCAGGACACCCCGGTCCTCGGCGGAGAGGTCCTGGAGCAGGTCCTCCTCGAAGACCGTGGCGAGGCGCATCGCCTCCAGCCACTTCTCGCGGCCCTCGCCGGTCAGCTCGACGATGACGCGCACACGGTTCGACTCGTCACGCTCCCGGGTCACCAGCCCCTCCGCGACCATGCGGTCGATGCGGTGGGTCATGGCGGCCGGGGTCAGGCCCAGTCGTTTGGCGAGCTCGCTCGGGCCGAGGCGGTAGGGAGCACCGGCGAGGACCAGCGCCTTCAGGACCTCCCACTCGGCGTTGCTGATGCCGAGTGCGGCGGTCTGGCGGCCGTAGGCGACGTTCATCCGCCGGTTGAGGCGGGACAGCGCCGAGACGATCTTCTCGACCTGGGGGTCGAGGTCCTGGAACTCGCGCTGGTAGGCGGCGATCTGTTCTTCGAGTGTCGGCTCACTGACGCCGGGGGTGTCGCCCATGGCCCGAGTATCGCATGACGCCGCTTGGCGTCGAAGTCCTTCGAGGTGTAGAGTTCAAGTTCTAACTTTAGCTTCGAAGTCTTCAGATCTGCATCCATGCACGGAGAACGTGTCACCGACACGGTGTCCGGCACGGGCAGGCCCACACGGCTTCACGACCAAAGCAGGTGAACGTGACCAGGGCGATGGGCGCAGCGATGCGCCGGATCCACGTGGGCAACGCGCTCGGCGCGTTCGGGCTCGGCTTTACCGTCCCCTTCCTCTACGTCTATGTGGCGCAGGTGCGGGGACTCGGCTCCATGACGGCGAGCGTCGTGCTCGCCGTCTTCGCCGTGGCCGCTCTCGTCGTGCTGCCGTTCGCCAGCCGGGCGATCGTCCGGCGAGGCCCCCTGCCGGTCTTGCTCGTCGCGCTGGTCACCGCCGCACTCGGTGCGCTGAGCCTCGGGCTGGCGGACAGCGCGACGACCGTGGTGCTGTCGGCGGCGGCGCTCGGTGCCGGGCAGGCCGTGATGCAGCCGTCGCTCGCGACGATGATCGTGGACTGCTCCTCGGCGGACACCCGGTCGCGCGCCTTCGCGACACAGTTCTTCCTGCAGAACCTGGGCCTCGGTGTCGGCGGTCTCATCGGCGGTCACATCGTCGACCCGGACCGGGCGAGCTCCTTCACTTTGCTGTTCGCGATCGAGGCGGCGATGTTCCTGGTGCTGGTCGTGATCATGGCGACGGTGCGGATGCCGCACGCGCCGCGGATCACGGGAGACACACCCCAGTCCAGGGGCGGCGGCTGGAAGCAGCTCCTCGGCAACCGGGCCATGGTGCAGCTGTCCGTGCTGGGCTTCGTGCTGTTCTTCGCCTGCTACGGACAGTTCGAGTCGGGTCTTTCCGCGTACGGCGTCGAGGCGGCCGGGATCTCCACGTCCGCGCTCGGCACGGCGATGGCGGCGAACACGGCGATGATCGTGGTCGCGCAGTTCGCGGTGCTGAAGTTCGTCGAGCGCCGCAAGCGGTCCCGGGTGATCGCCGCTGTCGGGCTCATCTGGGCCGTCGCGTGGCTGGCGGCCGGGTACGCGGGCCTCGGGCACGGCAGCCGGACCATGGCCACGGCGGCCTTCGTCTCGACGTACGCGCTCTTCGGGCTCGGTGAGGCGATGCTGTCGCCGACGGTCGCTCCGCTGGTCGCCGATCTGGCGCCGTCCGGCATGGCGGGCCAGTACAACTCCGCCTTCGCCCTCGTGAAGCAGCTCGCGCTGGCGATCGGCCCGGCGGTGGGCGGCCCGATGGGGGCTTCGCTGCACGGCCCGTACATCGCGACGTTCCTGCTCTTCTCGCTCGGCATCACCGTCCTGGCCGTGCGGCTCGGGCGGCAGCTCACCCCCGTACAGAATCAGCCGTCGCTCGCGAGGAGCCGGGTGGTCGCGCAGGGCGGGGCTCCGGCGGAGCCGGTACCGGCGAACGCCTGACCGCCGGCAGCTGACCGTCGACGCCTGACTGTCAGGCGCCGGCAGGACAGGCGCGGGACGCGGACGGACCTACGACGGCCGCCATCACGTACGACGTGATGGCGGCCGTTTCGTATGCGGATTCCGCCCCCGGAGTGCGACCCCCTGCAGGCGATCCTCCGAGTTCTGTCCTGCGGGTTCCGTCCCGCGGGTTCATCTCTTGGATTCAGCCCCCACGCGCGGGAGCGCGAACTCGCACCACACCGCCTTGCCGCCGCCCGGTGTGCGGCGGGAGCCCCAGTTCGAGGCGATCGTGGCCACGATCGCGATGCCGCGGCCCGCTTCGTCGCCGGGTTCGGCGCGGCGGCGGCGCGGGAGGTGGTCGTCGCCGTCGGTGACCTCGATGATCAGGCGGCGGTCGGTGCGGCGCAGCCGCAGCCGCATCGGCGGGGTGCCGTGCTGGAGGGAGTTGGCGACGAGTTCGCTGGCGGCCAGGACGCCGAGGTCGTGCAGTTCGCCGGGGAAGCGCCAGCTGGCCAGCACGCCGGAGGCGAAGGCACGCGCGCGTGGGGCCGCTTCCATGCCGCCGAGCAGTTCCAGGGCGGCGTTGCGGAAGAGCTCGCCGTCGGGGCCCGTACGGGAAGGGTGCTGGAGGACCAGGACGGCGACGTCGTCGTCGTGGTCGGCGGTGACGCCGGCCGCGCGGACAAGGCGGTCGCAGATCACCTGAGGGCTGCCCGTGGCACCCGCGAGGGCGCGCTCCAGGGAGGCGATGCCCTCGTCGAGGTCCTCGTCGCGGCGCTCGACCAGACCGTCCGTGTAGAGGACGGCGGTGGAGCCGGGCCCGAGCGGCACCGAGCCGGAGGCGTGCAGCCAGCCGCCGGTGCCGAGCGGCGGCCCGGTCGGCTCGTCGGCGCGGTGGATGGTGCCGTTCTCGTCGCGCACCAGGATGGGCAGGTGGCCGGCGGAGGCGTACACCAGCCGACCCTCGTTCGGGTCGTGGATGGCGTACACGCACGTGGCGATCTGGTTGGCGTCGATCTCGGCGGCGAGGACGTCGAGGAGCTGCAGGACCTCGTGCGGCGGCAGGTCGAGACGGGCGTACGCACGGACGGCCGTGCGCAGCTGGCCCATGACGGCCGCCGCGCGGACCCCGCGGCCCATGACGTCGCCGATGACGAGCGCGGTGCGGCCGCCGCCGAGGGTGATGACGTCGTACCAGTCGCCGCCGACCGCCGCCTCCGTGCCGCCCGGCAGGTAGGTCGCGGCGATGCGCAGGTCGTCGGGCTCCTCCAACTCCTGTGGGAGCAAGGAGCGCTGGAGGGTCACGGCGGTCTCGCGCTGGCGGCGCTCGCTGGCGCGCAGCCGCTCGGCGGCCTCGGCGTGATCGGTGACGTCGGTCGCGAAGACGAGCACGCCGCGGCCGTCGCCGTCCGGGGAGGTGTCGACGGGGGTGCAGGTGAACGTGTAGGAGCGGCCGGTCGACACCTTGCGGGACTTGACGGTGCGGGGCTTGGCGCTGCGCAGGACCTGGTCGAGGAGCGGCAGCAGGCCGAGTTCGTCCAGTTCGGGCAGCGCCTCGCTCGCGGGCTCGCCGACGGGGCGGGCGCCGAAGGCCGCCGTGTAGGCGTCGTTGACGTACGAGAGGCGGTGCTCGGGGCCGTGCACGAGGGCGACGAGGGCGGGGACGCGGTCGAGGACCGCGCGCACCGGGAGTTCGTCGACTGCGAGACCGGGAGGGGCGTCGTCGGTGAGCTGCTCGACGCGGGCCGCCGGCACGGAGCCTTCCCCGCGCCGGCCCGGGGCGGCCGTGTGCGCAGTCGTGTGCGCGGCCGTGTGCTCGGTCCGCGCTGCGGCGCGGCGCTGCGTTCCGGGGAGCCGGGCGCTCCAGCGCGTGAAGTTCACAGTGGGGAAAGCCTCGTGTTAGAAGGGCGAGCGGTTCACCCGCCCAAAGTCGTGGACCTGTCTGGCAGTCTGACCGACCGGGCCGACATCCGTCAGACGCCGTCCGTGCCGGTGGAGTTCCTCGGTCCGGTCAGGACGACCCCTTCGGGTCGGTCGGAGGCTTCCCCCCGGCCGCCAGTTCGAATTCCGCACGGGGGTGTTCGAGCGAACCGAGGGACACGATCTCCCGCTTGAAGAGTCCCGCCAGGGTCCATTCGGCGAGCACACGGGCCTTGCGGTTGAAGGTCGGCACCCTGCTGAGGTGGTAGACGCGGTGCATGAACCAGGCAGGATAGCCCCTCAGCTTGCGCCCGTAGACGTGTGCGACTCCCTTGTGCAGTCCCAGGGACGCGACCGAGCCGACGTATTTGTGGGAGTACGTCTCCAGGGGCTCGCCGCGCAGGGCGTGCGCGAGGTTGTCGCCGAGGACCTTCGCCTGGCGCACGGCGTGCTGGGCGTTGGGCGCGGTCTCCTTGCCGGGCTCCGCGGTCACGTCGGGGACGGCCGCGGCGTCTCCGGCCGCCCACGCGTGCGTGACGCCGTCGACGGTGAGCTGGGGGGTGCACCTGAGCCGGCCGCGCTCGTTCAGGGGGAGGTCGGTCGCGGCGAGGACGGGGTGCGGTTTCACGCCGGCCGTCCATACGACAGTGCGCGTCGGGAAGCGCGCGCCGTCACTGAGGACGGCGACCCGGTCCGCGCAGCTGTTGAGGCGGGTCTCCAGGCGTACCTCGATGTTGCGCCGGCGCAGCTGGGTGACCGTGTACCTGCCCATCTCCTCGCCGACCTCGGGCAGGATGCGGTCCGAGGCCTCGACGAGGATCCATTTCATGTCCTCGGGCTTGAGGTTGTGGTAGTACCGCGCGGTGTAGCGGGCCATGTCCTCCAGCTCGCCGAGCGCCTCGACGCCGGCGTAACCGCCGCCTACGAAGACGAAGGTCAGGGCCGCGTCACGGATCGCGGGGTCGCGGGTGGAGGAGGCGATGTCCATCTGCTCGATGACGTGGTTGCGCAGGCCGATGGCCTCCTCGACCGTCTTGAAGCCGATGGCGTACTCGGCGAGCCCGGGGATCGGCAGCGTGCGCGCGATCGAGCCGGGCGCGAGCACGAGTTCGTCGTACGTGATCTGCTCCGCGCCCGCGCCCTCCTCCTCGGTGGCGAGCGTGCTGAGCGTGGCGGTGCGTTTGGCGTGGTCGATCGACTGCACCTCGCCGATGACGATCCGGCACCGGCCGAGGACACGGCGCAGCGGAACGACCACGTGGCGCGGCGAGATCGAGCCCGCGGCGGCCTCGGGAAGGAACGGCTGATACGTCATATAAGGGTCGGGCGAGACGACCGTGATCTCGACCTCGCCCCGCTTCAGTTCGGGCTTCAGCTTCCGCTGGAGGCGCAGAGCGGTGTACATCCCGACGTAGCCACCGCCGACAATGAGAATGCGCGCACGTTCCTTCACCGTCCCATGACGCACCCCGCTCCGGAGTTTGTCCACAGCCCCGACAATTTGTGTGACCGGTCGCCGACAACGTGCAGAGTTGGCCGATTTGCCGGAGTCCAAGGAAAAAGCGCAGGTCAAGGTGGGTGAGGGGGGTACTCGGAGGGGGCGCAACCGGGACGTACCCGGCCCGTACTCCGATCGGGGGGCGCTCTGTGCGGAACCTGCCCCTTCTGAATTGACCCCCTCTCAACTATGTTCGTGTGTCGACGGGGTGTAGGGGGATGCGCTCGGCGAGTCCGTACGACGGGCTCGCGCACAAGCTGTTCCACACGCTCCGGTCTGTCGATGGCGGGGAGTGTCTCCGGGGGGAGACGTCATTACCGGGGGAACGCTTATGCACATTCAGGACTCTCATTGGTCTTCCGCGTCGGCCATCGCACCTGGTGGTGCGATCGGCACGGCGACGAGCGGCAACGGCCGCGGTCCGGCGGACGGATCGCGCACGACGCCGCTGCGTGTGGACGCACAGCGCAATCTGGAACATGTACTGCGCGCGGCGCGCGAGGTCTTCGGCGAACTGGGGTACGGCGCGCCGATGGAGGACGTCGCCCGGCGCGCGCGGGTCGGCGTCGGCACGGTGTACCGACGCTTCCCCAGCAAGGACGTCCTGGTGCGCCGGATAGCCGAGGAGGAGACCTCCCGGCTGACCGACCAGGCCCGCGCCGCACTCGGCCAGGAGGACGAGCCGTGGTCGGCCCTCTCGCGCTTCCTGCGGACGTCGGTGGCCTCGGGCGCCGGACGGCTGCTGCCGCCGCAGGTGCTGCGGGTCGGCGTCGCGGAGGACGAGCCCGAGGCGGACGAGGCACGGGTGCCGCAGCAGCGGTCCCAGCTCGCGCCCGAGTTGCGGCTCGTCGAGCAGCGGCCCGCTCCCGAGGACGAGCCGGTGATCGCCTCGGTGGACGACGCCGGCGCGACGGCGCTGCTCGAAGTGGTCGGCAGGCTCGTCGACCGGGCACGCGCGGCGGGCGAGTTGCGCGCCGATGTCACGGTGGCGGACGTACTGCTGGTCATCGCGACGGCGGCGCCCTCGCTGCCGGACGCGGCCCAGCAGGCGGCGGCCTCGGCCCGGCTCCTCGACATCCTGCTGGAGGGCCTGCGCTCGCGTCCGGCGTGAACCGGACCGAGTTTCTCCGAGCACGTGGGTGTTCCGAGTATGTGCGGGCTCCCGGGCGCGAGTGCGATGTCACCCGCGCCCGGGAGCCTCGCTCGTTCATGACGCCATGCGCCCGTGCCGTCATGGCACCACTCCCGTGCAGGGCGGCAACTTCCGTGCATGCGGCGGCTGTCGACCGTTGACCATTCCCCGAACGAGTGGCAGTTAGTACTGCCGAGCGATAAATCCCCCCGGACGAGTGGTTGGTCCGTACGAGGAGGCTCCGCCCGGGAAGCCTGTGGCACTCTGTCCCGGTATTCGGGTCCGAGTGTGCAGGCGGGGGCTTTCCGCGATGAGTGGTGACGGGCGGGACGAGTCGCTCGGTGACGGTGGCACCGACGGCGGCACGGAAACCGGCGGCTCACCGTCGCGGCAGGTGCCGAGCCAGGGCGGCCCGCACAGTGGAAGTCCGCAGAGCGGAAACCCGGACACCGGCACCGCCGACCCCAGCGTGCCTTTGCAGCGCGACCGGTGGGACCCGCGCGAGGGCAGCGTTCTGCCTCCCCCGCTGGACCCGCCTCCCCCGGTGGACCCGGTCCCCCCGGTGGACCTGCCTCCCCCCGACGCCGGTCTGATCGAGCGGATGCGCGCGGGCGACGACACGGCGTACGAGGAGCTGTACCGCCGGCACGCCGAAGCCGTCCGCCGCTACGCCCGCACCTGCTGCCGCGACTCGCACACCGCCGACGACCTCACGGCCGAGGTGTTCGCCCGCATGCTCCAGGCCGTACGCGGCGGCAGCGGCCCCGAGCACGCCGTGCGCGCGTATCTCCTCACCACCGTCCGCCGGGTCGCCGCGAACTGGACGAAGACCGCAAAACGCGAGCAACTGGTCGACGATTTCGCGGTGTTCGCCGCACAGGCCGTCCGGGGATCCGAGGTCTCCGACGACACCCTCGACCTCGGCGCGGACGTACGCGCGATGCACGAGGCCGAGCAGTCCATGGCCATGCGGGCCTTCCGCTCGCTGCCGGAACGCTGGCAGGCCGTGCTGTGGCACACCGAGGTCGAGGACGAGTCCCCGAGCGAGGTCGCCACGCTCTTCGGCCTCGACGCCAACGGCACCCGTGTGCTCGCCAGCCGCGCCCGCGAGGGCCTCAGGCAGGCCTACCTCCAGGCGCACGTCAGCACCACGCTCACGATGGACGAGGAGTGCGCGCGCTACGCCGACCGGCTCGGCGCCCATGCCCGCGGCGGCCTGCGCACCCGCGCCGAGCGGGGGCTGCGCAAGCACCTGGACGAATGCGCCAAGTGCCGCCTGGCCGCGGGCCAGATCAAGGAAGTGGCCGGCGGCATCCCCGCGGTCGTGCCGGTCGCGGTCATCGGCTGGTTCGGTGCCGCCGGATACGCGAAGGCCGTCGCGCTCATCGCGGGTGGCGCCGGAGCGGGTGCCGCGGGCGCGGCGGCCGCGGCGGGCGGCGGTTCGGGAGGAGCGAGCGCCGGAGGCGGCGCCGCGCTCTCCGAGGGGATCGGCGCACCGGTCAAAGCCGGTATCGCAGCGGGTGTCGTCGCGGTGGCCGCGGCGGCGGTGGCACTCGCCCTGGTCGGCAACGAGAGCCCCGCCCCGCGGCCCGAGGCCGGACCGGCCGCCTCACCCGCCGTCGAAGCGCCGTTGCCGTCGCCGACTCCGCCCAGGAGATCCCCCGCGCCGAATCCGCCGGCGGTGGCTCACACACCGGCACCCACCCCGCCCTCCGAGCCGGGTCCGAAGCCCACGCCGAAACCGGCACCCAAGGCGGCCCCGAGCCCGCCCCCCGCACCGACTCCGACTCCGGCTCCCACTCCGCCGCCGAAGCCCACCCCGACGAAGGCCGACCCGGAGCCCACGCCGACCCCGACGCCTCCCCCGCCCGCCCCGCTCGTCTACCGGTGGAGCGAGCTGGAGTACGACGTCATCGGCGACCACACCAAGCCGGAGATGCGGCTGGGCGAGAGCAGCTGGGTCTGGCGGCGCGACGGAATGAAGATCGCGGACACCCGGTACGCGCACGGCGTGACCGTCCACGGCCGGTCCTCGGTCACCATCGACCTCAACCGCAGTTGCAGCTCGTACGAAGCGATGGTCGGGATCGACGACCTGATGATGGGCATGGGCAAGGTGAGGTTCTCCGTCTCCGCGGACGGGTCTCCCCTGTGGCGGTCGCCGCTGATCGAGGGCGGCGACCGGGCGGTCCCCGTCCATGTGAACCTCACCGGCCGCCGGACGATCCGGCTGGCCGTCGAGCCCCACAGCCCGTTCGACTCGGCGGCGCTGGGGGATTGGGCGGAGTCGAAGTTCCTGTGCCGGTAAGGGCTCAGCGCGAGCCGGCGTCCTTGCGCCACTGAGAGCTCGACTCGGCCCTGCGTACCCGAGGGAGGTACGGGTGCACCCCCAGGCACCGAGACACCCAGGGCACCCCCAGGGCACCCCCGAGACACCCAGGGCACCCCAGCGCACTCCAGGGCACGCCAGGCACCCGACGTACTCGACCTACCCGACGTACAGGTGACGCCTATTGCGCGGGGAGCTCCGCGAGTGCTTCGGTCAGGTCGCTCAGGGCCTCCTCCTGCGTGTAGCCGGAACCCCGGGCGCGCTCGGACTCGTAGCGGTCCGGGCCGAGCGCCGCGAGAGCCGCGGCTTCGACGCGCCGGGCATCGCCGCTCTCACGCTCGGGCCGCGGATCCCCTCCGCGCCAGCGGGTGCCGGCGGCCAGCAGCCGGGCCGCGACCGGGTGGGCACCCACCTCCGTGAGGAGACGCGCCGCGCCCTCGACGAGGCCTGATGCCACCACGTCGGCGCACCGCCCCTCCATCGCGTCCCGCAGCGCGGCGTTCAGCTTCCGCAGGCCGCGCACAGGGCCGGACTCGGCGGCCATGACAATGGCGTCGAGCCAGTCCAGCGCCGCCGTGAACTGCGGTGGCGGGGTGCCCCGGAGACTCTCCACACGCGCCTTCTCGCACAGTTCGCGCGCGAGAGCGACCTCCCCGTCGTCCAGGACCACTTGGGCACGCAGCAGATGGACGAACGCCCGGGAATCCATCACCCCGTACAGGTCGGCCGCGGCGCTCGCCTCGTCCAGGGTGGCCAGGGCCACGGACCGCTCGCCGGCGCGGTAGGCGATCTCGGCCAGCCGCGCCATCAGGAACGGCACCTCGGCATAGGCCCCCACCTCGTAGGCGAGCCGCAGCGCCTCCTCGTACTCGCCCTTCGCCTCGTCGAACCGGCTGCGCGCCATCGCGGCCTCCCCGGCCGCGCTGCACACCTGGGCCCGCATCCAGCGGTCCCCCACCCGTCGGCTGAGCCCGCGCAGTTCCGCCAGGTCCTCGTCCACCCCGGGCATACCTCCGGGGGCGTCGACGGCCACGTGCGTACGGAACATCAGGGCGACACCGATCTCCCATTCACCGCCGTACTCACGGCAGTTGGCGACCGTTTTGTCCATCGCGGGCCGTATGTCGTCCGGATCGCCCAGGAAGTGCGCGGCCATCGGCCAGATGATCCCCGGCATGCGCGCCGCGTCCGGACCGCCCTTCTCGAAAGCGGCTCGCACCCGCCCCACGTACTCCCGCAGCCGGACGTCCCCCCACTCGTCCAGCGGGACGACGTCCACCTTCATGAACAGGTGGAGCATGCGCAGCCGCATCCGCATGGCGTGCAACGGGTGCCGTTCGTCGCGCTCGGGATGATCGAGAAGTGCGCCGACCGGATCGACGCCTTCGAACTCGGAAAAAAGGCTTTCCCCGGCGGCGGACGCGACGGCGACGGAGGTCTCCGCGCCGAGGGCGGTCGACGCTCCGCCGCTCGCGGCATGCAGCCCACTGTCGCCACGGCCACCGCTGCTGTCACCACGGCCACCGCTGCGGATGCCACTTCTGCTCCCACTGCCGACTCCGCTGCCGCTGTGGCTGACGCCACCCGTGCAGTCGCCGCCCGTCGCCGCACGGTCGCCGGTCGACGCATCGAGCAACGCACCCAGCCTCAGAACGAGTTCCGTCCATTCGGCGCCCTCGCGGTGGAAGTTGCGCAGCCACCAGAACCAGCCCATGTCGAGGACCAGGGCACCCGCCTCTTCCTCGTCATGGGCGGCGAGTGTGCGGTGGAGGGCCGCCCGGACGTTGTCGAGCTCGGTCTCCAGGCGCCGGATCCAGGGGAGTTGGCCGGCCGAGCGCAGCTGGGGCTCTGCCTCCTCCGTCAGGGCGCGTACCCACGCGCGGTGGCGCCGCTCGGCAGCGGCGCGCAGTTCGGGAACCTCGGCGGCGCGCTCGGTGGCGTACTCGTGGATGGTCTCCAGCATGCGATAGCGCATCCCGCCACCGACACCGCCCTCGATGCTCCCCGCGCTCCCGGCGCCACCCGGAGCCGGCGGCACCGGATACGGCGCCGCCGTACCGTCCGTACCGTCCGTGCCGTCCGGGGTGGCGACGAGGAGGGACTTGTCGACGAGTGCGCCGATGAGGTCGTCGGCGGGACCGGTGCACACGGCCTCCGCGGCCGCCAGGTCCCAGCCGCCCGCGAACACCGACGCCTCGCGGAGCACGGTCCGCTCGCGCTCGTCGAGCAGATCCCAGGACCAGTCGACGACGGCACGCAGGGTCTGCTGGCGGGGCAGCACCGTACGGCTTCCGGAGGTGAGCAGCCGGAAGCGGTCGTCGAGCCGGTCGGCGATCTGCCGCGGGGTGAGCAGCCGCAGCCGGGCGGCGGCCAGCTCGATGGCCAGGGGCAGCCCGTCGAGCCGTCGGCAGATCTCGTCCATGGCGGCGGAGTCGTGGAGCGCGGTGCCGGCGTCGGGACGCACGCCGGAGGCCCGCTCCATGAAGAGGCGGCGGGCGGAATCGGGCAGGAGCGGCTCGACCGGGCGCACCGACTCGCCGGGGACGCCGAGGGGTTCACGACTCGTGGCGAGGATCGTGAGTCCCGGGCAGCGGGTCAGCAGCGTCTCGGCGAGTTCGGCCGCCGCGTCGATGACATGCTCGCAGTTGTCAAGGATCAGGAGCTGGCTGCGCGGGGCGCAGTACTCGACGAGCAGGGCGACCGGGTCGTCCTGCGGAACCGCCATCTCGTTGGTGATCAGCGCGGTTTCGCGCAGACCGAGGGCGCTGACCACCGCGCCCGGGACCGCCTCGGGCCGGTCGAGCGGGGCCAGCTCGACCAGCCACGCCTGCGAAAGCCCGGCGGCGGCTTCCTCGGCGAGGCGGGTCTTTCCCGAACCGCCCGGTCCGGTCAGCGTGACCAGGCGTGCCCTCTGCACATCCGAACGGATGGCCCCGATCTCGCGTTCCCGCCCGACGAACGAGTTCAAACGGGCACGAATGTTCCCGGTCCGCTGAGCACGGGAGGGATCCCCGGAGCCGGGACCGGCCTTCGGTCCGGACGGCACGGCGCCGCCCGTGCCGGATCGGGGCGCCTGCGGCCCGCGGACATCCGGCGGATCCAGCAACGCGGCGTGCAGGTCACGGAGTTCCGGCCCGGGATCCGCGCCGAGACCGTCCATCAGCCCACGCCGCACGTCCTCGTACGCGGCCAGCGCGTCGGCACCCCGGCCGCTCTCGCGCAGGGCGCGGATGAGCAGAACGTGCAGTGCCTCGTCGTACGGGTGGGCCGTCGTCAGCTCCTTCAGCTCCGGTACGACGTCGACGGCACGGCCGAGTCGCAGGTCCGCCTCGACGCGGCTGCGCGTCGCCTCCAGGCGCAGGGCCTCCGGGCGGGTCGCGGCGGCGCGGTCGGGGAGGTCCGCGAGGGCGGGGCCGTGCCACAGGGTGAGGGCTTCGCGCAGTCGGGCGGCGGCGGTACGGGCGTCGCCGTGGTCGAGCGCGGTCCTGCCCTCCGAGACGAGCCGTTCGAACACGAACAGGTCCACGTCGTTCTCGGCGGCCCGGAGCCGGTAGCCGCCGGTCTCCGAGGTGACCGCGTCCTTCCCGATGGCCCGGCGGAGGCGGCCGACCAGTGCCTGCAGCGCGGCCGGGGCGTCCTGGGGAGGATCGTCCGCCCACACCTCGTCGATCAGGGTGTCCGGGGTGATCGTGCGGGCGGGGTGGCACGCCAGGGCCGTGAGCAGCGCGCGGACCCGGGGGCCGCCCACAGTGACCAGGGCCCCCCGGTCGTCCTCCACCTGGGCAACCCCCAGAATCCTGTACCGCACGCCCCTATTCTCACCGCCTCACCCCGGCTAGGACACCGCGTTACCCCGGCGAGCCCATCACGACTGCCCCCGCCTTCCCGAGTCCCCCGAACCCCGGCCCAGCCACAACCCTGTTTTCGCCCCCTCCGCCCCTGCCCTCCCCCAAGGTCTCGGCTTCGCTCGGCCAGGGGGACCCCCATCACCCCTGGGGCTCCGCCCCAGGCCCCGCTCCTCAAACACCGGAGGGGCTGAATCCTGCCCCCGCAGCCAAAACGTGCGGGGCGGGGTGGGCTGCGCCCAAGCCAGGACGCACCCGCAGGGGTCCTCCGGCGGAAGGGGCCGTGCCACAACGCACCCGGCCCGGCGGCCGGCACCCGATGGCCGGACGCCCGGGGGCTCAGCCCCGTTGAGCCCCCGCCCCCAACGCCCTCCCCTGCGGAACGACCCCCGCGGGAACGGCCCGCTGCCGCGCCGGCGTCCCCGTCCAGCACGTCCCGCGCCGAGCCAGCAACCGGCGCAGCCACAGTTCGAGCGAGACGAGATCGGCCAGCCCGTCGAGGGGCAGCGGCGCCCCCTCCGCGGCCGAGCGCAGCGCCTTGCGGA
This sequence comes from Streptomyces rhizosphaerihabitans, assembly GCF_025399795.1. GTDB lineage: Bacteria > Actinomycetota > Actinomycetes > Streptomycetales > Streptomycetaceae > Streptomyces > Streptomyces rhizosphaerihabitans. The sequence goes on from NZ_JAODTZ010000055.1 coordinate 13,539, forward strand.
CGACTCGCGCCTCGACCAGCCCCGCCTGGGCGAGCAACGGCGTGTCGAACAGGGAGACAAGGGAATCGGCCGCCACCCGCAGCCCCGTGCGGGCCGCCGCGGCGGAGGACGCGTGGGACGGCGCACCCCACCCGGGAGGCAGATCGGCCACCCCGGCCCCCTCCAGCACCGTACGCAGAATCGCCGCCCTTGCCCCGGGCTGCACCCGCAGCGCCTCCGGCAGCTCACGGCACGCCCGGACGACCTGGTTGTCCAGGAACGGCGTGTGCAGCCGCTGGAAGCGGATTTCGGCGGCCTGTTCCAGGACGCGTACGTCCGCCGCGTGACGGGCCAGCGCGGCACGCGCGCGGAAGTCCCCCGGCCGCTGCCCGGGACCGACGTTCAGCCGCCCCCCGCCCCCTTGGAGGCGAACCGATACTTCAGCCAGCGCCTCCCCGGTCAGCCAGCGCGCCGCGGGCCCGGGTCCGGCCCAGCTCAGCGCGGCCAGCGACGCGCCCACCGCCCCTCCGGGATCCTCGAACCGCCGGTGCAGCAACTGCTCGGCGAGGACGTCGACTCCCGTGCGGTACGGCGTCCGGGCGAGCTTGCGCGCCGCGCCGTACACGCGCGCGGGGACCATCACCGACCCGTCGGCCTTCGTCAACGCGGCGACGGGCCGCACCAGATGGCGCCGCTTGCGGTCCATGAGCAGGTCGGCGAGGCGGGCCGGATGGGCGTCCAGCACCTGCCGCGCGCCGTAGCCCGTGAAGTGGTCCGCGCTGCCGGAGGCGAGCCGCGCGCGGTGGCGTGCCGCCGTCACCAGGGAGGGCCCCGGCTCGTCGGTCAGCGGCCCCTCCAAGTCGGCGTAGGGAAGGGTCTCTTCGCCCCCGGTGACGACCACGTGGTGCAGCCGGGGATTCGCGGCCAGCGTCCCGGCCCGCTCCAGCTCGGCCTCGCGCCCCCGCACGGCGAGGTCGTTGAAGGTCACCGCCAGGAGCCGTTCCCCTGCGCCGGTACCGTGTCCGAGGACCGTGCCGGGCGCTCCGGGAAGGCCGGCGGCGAGCAGTGCGAGGGTCCCGGAAGCGGGCCCTCCGGAAAGGTCGGCTCCGATGCCCGGCACCGGCGTCCCGCGCGCGGCGCGCCGCTCGGCCGGCCCCATGCCGGGCACGGGCCCGGGGTCCACATCGGCGCCCGGCACATGGCGGGGAGCCAGGAGGCGGGCGCGGACGGCCTCCACGAGGGCGTCCCGTACGGCGTCCACGGCGGTCGTGGGATCGGCGGTGGGCGCGGCGACGGCGAGGGAGGCGACGGGCTCGTACCCGGCGATCTCACGCGCACCGGCCCGCAGGATGAGCGTGTGCCCCGGCGGAATGCGGCGCACGCCTTCGTACGGGGTGGAGTCGTGCACCGCGGCCGGTACGTCGGGGGCGGCGAGCATCGCGGCCAGGTGCCCGAAGTCGAGATTGGCCTCGATGAGGTCGGCGAGCGGGAGCGCGGCGGTGGCGTAGGCCGTGCCGCCCGCCCAGGGGGTGTAGAACACGGGCCGTGCGCCGGCGAGATCACCGCAGACGGTCACCCTGCGGTCGACCTGGACGACCGCGGTGTAGCTGCCGGACCAGTTGGTGAGATGGCGGAGTGCTCCGCCGCGCGCGGCGAACAGTCCGACCCGCAGTTCCTCGTCGGAGGCGCCGCAGGTGCCGAGGACGGCGATGCGGCTCTGCGCGCCGGCTTTCACCACACGGACCTCGTCGGGGCGCCAGTCACCGACCGCCCACAGCGGATCGGGATCGCCCCACAGGAGTTGGGAACCCACCGGGTGCACGGTCTCGCCGTCGTTCCCGGTGGCGCCCGCCGAGCCGATCACGGACGCTCTGGCGACGGTGCTGCTCCACCCCACCAACCATCGCATCGTCGCCTCCACAGGCTGTGGACAACCAGTGCACCGTACGAACTCGGCACCATGCTGCCACGAAGGAGGCGTGTGGGAGGGGCCCTGCGGCGGCTTGCACTCCCCGAAGTGCGCCCCTGTGCGGACGCCCGCGCCGTCGCGAGGCGGCCGGGCAACCGGCAAATGCCGTGCAGGCAAGGCCCGTTGAGGCAGCAGGGCGCCGCGGCGCACACCCCCGGGGAATCACCCACGAACGGCCCGGGAACCGCCGCCGATCCGCCACCGGACCACCCCGAGGGCCGCCGAACCCCCCTCCGCCCGGCAGTTGACCCGTCATCCGAGCGAACAGGACGTCCCCGACACCGCCGACGCGCCCTCCGACACCCCGACCAGCGCGCCGGAACCCCCGCGACCACCCCTCCCGCACCACCCGACCCCCGACAGGTCGACGCGAATGCGCCCCCGATACGCTCCCTCAGGACGCCCTTAGCGCCCTCAACTGACGTGGTGGGAGCCCTAATTACCCTCCGGGGCAGCCATCGATTTTCGGCCAAATCGGCGATGGACGGACAAGCGCGGATACGCTCCGTACAGGCCTTGCGCACCGCTTCGGCAACGCACAGTCCGGGAGGCGGAGTTCGCCTCCCGGACCGGTCCGCCGCCCGCGGGGATGTAGGCGGCGGTGTCCCCCAGCCCACTGGATCCAGTACAGCGGGCCGACCCACGCATGTTCCATGGAAGCGCTCCCCCTTGTGGCCGGAGAAGAGCGCACGGACGGGCGCACGGCCACACAACGGGAGCACGCCACAACCGTCCGTACAGTCGTACGGACCACAATCCCGCCAACCGGACCTACGCCCCTTAACGCTGGGGATCGGGCGAACTACGCTGGGTTTACGAATGCCGCGTGGTTATGCCAGTGCGGCAGCCGTCTGTGTCGAGGGGTGGCGCATGTCCAGGGAGCAACGCGGGCCGAACGAAAAACTCGGCGCCGTTCTCGCCCTCGCGGGAATCAGCAACGCAGGACTCGCGCGTCGTGTCAACGATCTTGGCGCTCAACGCGGGTTGACTCTTCGCTACGACAAGACGTCGGTGGCGCGCTGGGTGTCGAAAGGCATGGTGCCTCAGGGCGCCGCGCCGCACCTCATCGCGGCCGCCATCGGCCAGAAGCTCGGCCGTCCGGTGCCGCTCCACGAGATCGGGCTGGCGGACGCGGATCCCGCGCCGGAGGTGGGCCTCGCGTTCCCCCGTGACGTCGGGCAGGCGGTGCGGTCGGCTACGGAGCTGTACCGCCTCGACCTCGCCGGGCGCCGGGCGGGCGGCGGCATCTGGCAGTCACTGGCCGGCTCCTTCGCCGTGAGCGCGTACGCGACTCCGGCCTCACGCTGGCTGATAACCCCGGCCGACAGTTCGGTGGCGCGCGAGGTGAGCCCCGGTGAGAGCTCCGGAGCGCCGCTGAAGGTCGGCCACAGCGATGTGCTGAAACTCCGCGAGGCGGCGGAGGACGCCAGGCGCTGGGACTCCAAGTACGGGGGCGGCGACTGGCGTTCGTCCATGGTGCCCGAATGCCTGCGGGTCGAGGCGGCGCCTCTGCTGCTCGGCTCCTACTCCGACGAGGTCGGCAGAGCGCTGTTCGGCGCGTCCGCGGAGCTCACCCGTCTCGCGGGCTGGATGGCCTTCGACACCGGCCAGCAGGAGGCCGCGCAGCGCTACTACATCCAGGCCCTGCGGCTCGCCCGTGCCGCCGCCGACGTGCCCCTCGGGGGATACGTCCTGGCCTCCATGTCCCTCCAGGCGACCTATCGGGGCTTCGGCGACGAGGGCGTCGACCTCGCCCAGGCCGCCCTGGAGCGCAACCGCGGTCTCGCCACGGCCCGCACCATGAGCTTCTTCCGACTCGTCGAGGCACGTGCCCACGCGCGCGCGGGTGACGCCCAGGCGGCCGGCACGGCACTGAAGGCCGCCGAGGGATGGCTGGAGCGGGCCCGCGACGGCGACCACGACCCGTCCTGGCTCGGCTTCTACTCGTACGACCGCTTCGCGGCCGACGCCGCCGAGTGCTACCGCGACCTGAAGGCGCCGCGTCAGGTGCGCCGCTTCACCGAACAGGCGCTGTCGAAGCCGACGGAGGAGTTCGTACGTTCGCACGGGCTGCGGCTCGTGGTGTCGGCGGTCGCCGAGCTGGAATCCGGCAATCTGGACGCGGCGTGCGAGCAGGGCGTCCGCGCGGTGGAGGTCGCGGGGCGCATCTCCTCCGCGCGCACCACCGAGTACGTGAAGGACCTGCTGCACCGGCTGGAGCCGTACGGCGACGAGCCGCGCGTGGTGGAGCTGCGGGAGCGGGCGCGTCCGCTGCTGATGGCTCCGGCATAGAGGTACTGGATCCGGCGTAGAGCCGACGGCTTTGGCGTGGACAGTGCGCCACAGCCCCGCGGCGCAAAAAAAAAGCGCGGGGCGCGGTTCCCGGGTTTGAGGGCGTTGTCAGTGGCGCAGTGCACTATCGAAGCCGGGAGGTGGTGCGGATGCGCAGCGCGTACGACTGCGATGTATTGGTGATCGGCGGCGGGATCGTCGGCCTGTCGACGGCGTACGCCATCACGCGCGCGGCGCCGGGCACCCGGGTGACGGTGCTGGAGAAGGAACAGGGGCCCGCCCGGCACCAGACCGGGCGCAACAGCGGGGTGATCCACAGCGGGATCTACTACCGCCCCGGCTCCCTGAAGGCGCGGTACGCGGCGCGGGGCGGCGCCGAGATGGTCAAGTTCTGCGCGGAGTACGACATCGCGCACGCCGTCACCGGCAAGTTGATCGTCGCGACGGAGACGTCGGAGCTTCCGCGGCTGCACGGCCTGGTGCAGCGCGGCCGGGAGAACGGCATTCCGGTCAAGGAACTGGGCCCCGCCCAGCTCACCGAGTACGAGCCCGAGGTCCGCGGCCTCGCCGCCATCCACGTCGGCACCACGGGCGTCTGCGACTTCGTGGCGGTGGCGCGGCGGCTCGCGGAGGCCTCCGGGGCGGAGATCCGGTACGGGGCGAACGTGGTGCGTGCCGACCGCCGTCCCCGGCTCGGTGTCGCCGTGCGCACGGCCGACGGGACGGTCGTCCGTGGACGGGTACTCGTCAACTGCGCGGGGCTGCACTGCGACGAGACGGCCCGGCTCACGGGCGACGACCCCGGGATGCGGATCGTGCCCTTCCGCGGCGAGTACTACACACTGGCGCGGCCGGAGCTGGTCCGGGGCCTGGTGTACCCGGTTCCGGACCCCGCGTTCCCGTTCCTCGGTGTCCATCTCACCCGGGGCATCGACGGCGGAGTCCACATCGGCCCCAACGCGGTGCCCGCGCTCGCCCGGGAGGGGTACGGGTGGGGGGTCGTCCGGCCCCGGGAGCTGGGCGCGACCCTGTCCTGGCCGGGTTCCTGGCGGATAGCGCGCCGGCACTGGCGTTACGGAGCCGGTGAGCTGCGCCGGTCGGTGTCCAAGGCGGCGTTCACGGAGGCGGTCCGGCGACTGCTGCCCGCGGTGACCCCGGAGGACCTGATCCCCGCCAGCGCCGGCGTCCGCGCCCAGGCGGTCCTGCGGGACGGCACCCTGGTCGACGACTTCCTGATCAAGGAGGGCCCGCGGACCGTGCACGTACTGAACGCGCCGTCCCCCGCGGCCACCGCCTCCCTCCCGATCGGCCGGGAGGTCGCCCGCCGTGCCCTGGCGGCTCTGACGGCGGCCTGAGCGCCCCACCCGCCGGCACGCCGGACCACCGGGATCCCACCTGAGCCCCCGCGCCACGCCGGACCACCACCCCCCGTCGCCACGACGGGGCACCCCTGCGCACCGGCACCACGCCGGGGCACCGGCGGACGCCAAGGCACCCCCGCACACGACGGACCACCCCGCACCTCGGGCGCCCGTAAAATCGACCCCACTGTGTCTGACTTCCTCGACTCCACCGAAGAGACCCGGCCCGCCTCCGTCGAGGACGGCTCGCCGCGTCATCACCGCGCCAAGGGCGAGCCCCGCTTCCCCGACGGTCCGCAGGCCGATCCCGCCGGCTCGCACTTCGAGCGGCGGATCCGGAGCTTCCAGCCGCGGCGGAGCCGGGTGACGACCGGGCAGGCGGACGCGTTGCAGCGGCTGTGGCCCACATGGGGTCTGGACATCGACGGACAGCGGACGCTCGACCTGGCGGAACTGTTCGGGACGGACAGCCCCGTCGTGCTGGAGATCGGCTTCGGCATGGGCGAGGCCACCGCGCAGATGGCGGCCGAGGACCGGAAGACCGGAATCCTCGCCGTGGACGTGCACACCCCGGGCCAGGGCAACCTGCTCAACCTCGCCGAGCGGAGCGGCCTGACCAACGTCCGGGTCGCGAACGGCGACGCGATCATCCTGCTCCGCGAGATGCTCCCGCCCGCGTCCCTGAACGGCCTGCGCGTCTATTTCCCCGACCCCTGGCCCAAGAAGCGGCACCACAAGCGGCGGCTGATCCAGCCGGAGTTCCTGGATCTCGCCGCGACCCGCCTCAAGCCGGGCGCGCTCGTGCACTGCGCGACGGACTGGGAACCGTACGCCGAACAGATGCTCGAAGTACTGAGCGCGCACCCCGACTTCGAGAACACCCGGCCGGACGGCGGTTTCGCGCCCCGTCCGGAGTTCCGGCCGCTGACCCGTTTCGAGGGCCAGGGACTGGACAAGGGTCATGTGGTGAACGACCTCCTGTTCCGGCGCGTACAGCATCGAGACCAGCACACCCCGGGCGACTGACCCGCACACACCCTCCGACGTCCCACGGGAATTCCCGGGACTCCGGTTACCGTCGCGGGCCACGCCCTCCCTCGTTAGGGTCAATGCCGTGGCCATCCATCCTCCGTACCCGACACAGCCCGGCGGCCCCGCCGGACGTGCGCCGATACATCCGCACTGGTGGCAGCGCAGATGGGTCCGGTACGGAGCGCTGATCACGCTGCTCGCGATGTCGGGTCTGGTGATCCTCGCCCTGGTCCGCGAACAGACCGGAACCGAGGGCTTCCTGGTCGGCCTCGGACTGGCCGTGTTCCCCGTGCCGCTGCTCGTAGCCGCCTTCCGGTGGCTGGACCGGGTCGAGCCGGGCCCCTGGCGCAACCTGCTCTTCTCCTTCGCCTGGGGCGCCTGCGCGGCCGCGCTCATAGCGATCGTCGCCAACAGCTTCGCGACCCGGTGGATAGCGATGGCGACCGCGGATCCGTCCAGCGCCGACACGCTCGGCGCGACCGTCATAGCGCCCGTCGTCGAGGAGTCGGCGAAGGCGGCGGCCGTCCTGCTGGTCTTCCTGTTCCGCAGACGGGACTTCACCGGGATCGTCGACGGTGTCGTCATCGCCGGGATCACCGCCACCGGCTTCGCGTTCACCGAGAACATCCTCTACCTCGGCACCGCCTTCGGCTCCGACCAGCTCAGCGGGGAGAGCGGGCTCACCTCCGTCACCGCCGCGACCTTCTTCGTCCGCGTGGTGATGTCGCCCTTCGCGCATCCGCTGTTCACCGTGCTGACCGGCATCGGCTTCGGCTTCGCGGCGCTGTCCGCCGAGCGCCGTCATGTGCGCCGTGTGCTGCTCCCCCTCACCGGACTGCTGCTCGCGATGGGCATGCACGCGATCTGGAACAGCTCGTCGGACTTCGGCGAGTTCGGGTTCTTCGGGGTGTACGCCGCGTTCATGGTGCCCGCGTTCGGGCTGCTGACCTGGCTGGTCGTCTGGACCCGGCAGCGCGAGCTGCGCACCGTGCGCACGGAACTGCCCGCGTACACCGTCGCCGGATGGCTGGGCGCGACGGAACCGTGGGCCCTCGGCTCGATGCGGGCGCGGCGGCTCGCCCGCGAGTACGCCGACCACCACTTCGGGAAGACCGCGGCGCGCTCGGTGGCGGAGTACGAGGCGTACGCGACGTCGCTGGCGTTCCTGCGCCACCGCGGGCGCAGGGGCCGTGCGGGCGCCGACTTCGTCGTACGGGAACGCGAGTTGCTCGACGAGCTGTGGCGCCGCCGCGAGATCGCCCGCCCGGCCCTCGCCTACGCGGCCCGCGCGACGACTCCGCTGCCCGCCCCACCGCCCTGGCCGGCCCACGGATACGGGTACATCGCCCCGCCCGCGCAACCGTACGGCCCACCCGCGCAGGCGTCGGCACCGACGCCGTATCCCGCGTACAACCCGTACCGCTCGTAGCACGGAACGGCCCCGGCACCCCAGAAGGCACCGCCCTGGGAAGCCGGCACCCCGCGATACGCCACCCCGGCGCGCACGACCCGTCGACACCCCGACGCACGGCACCACCGGTCGGCACTTCCGGCGCGCGGCACCACCGGTCGACACCGGCGGTGCCGCGCGGGCGGCACAGCCCCTGTTACGCCGAGGCCTTCGACAAACGCGTCAGTTCCTCGTCCGTCAGCACCAGGTCCGCGACCGCCAGCAGGGCCGGCAGCTGCTCCACCGTGCGGGCGGAGGCGATCGGCGCGGCGACCGTCGGCTGTGCGGCCAGCCAGGCGAGGGCGACCGTCGGGACCGCGACGCCGTGGGCCCCGGCGATCTCGTCGAGGGCGGCGAGGACCCGCGGCCCGCGTTCCGTGTCGAGGTGCTTGGCCGCGCCCGCGGCCCGGGCCGAGTCGACCGTCGTTCCGGGGCGGTACTTGCCGGTGAGGAAACCGGAGGCGAGCCCGAAGTACGGGACGGCGGCGAGACCGGCCCGGGAGGCGACCTCCTGCAGAGGCCCCTCGTAGGTGTCGCGCGAGACCAGGTTGTACTGCGGCTGGAGCGCGACGTAGCGCGCGAGGCCCTCGCGGTCGGAGAACTCCAGGGACTCCTGGAGCCGCTCCGGCGAGATGTTGGAGGCGGCGATGTGCCGCACCTTGCCCGCCTTCACCAGCTCGTCGAGGGCGCCGATGATCTCGTCGACCGGCACCTCGGGCTTGTCGAAGTGCGTGTAGTAGAGGTCAATGTGATCGGTGCCCAGGCGGCGCAGCGACGCGTCGGCCGCGGCCTTGATGTTGGCACCGGACAGCCCCGGGTACCCGGGGTGCTGGCTGACCTTGGTGGCTACCACGATGTCCGCACGGTTGCCGCGGGTCTTCAGCCACTTGCCGATGATGGTCTCGGACTCGCCGCCCTCGTTGCCCTCGACCCATGCCGAGTAGGAGTCGGCGGTGTCGAGGAAGTTGCCACCGGCGGCCGCGTAGGCGTCGAGCACGGCGAAGGACCGGGTCTCGTCGGCCGTCCAGCCGAAGACGTTGCCGCCGAGGGAGAGCGGGAAGACCTCGAGGTCGGACGAACCGAGCTTGCGAAGAGAAGTCATGTACGACGTCAACACCCGTACCGGATGCATGTATTCCGCACTCATCCCGGACGGCCGGCCGGTGCCCGCTCATGTCCGCGGATCCCTGACCGGCGGTCCTGACGTCGGGGGGGATGACGTCAGGACCGCCGGAGACCAGGGAGGACACGCGCACGGCACGCGTCAGAGGTCACACCCGTCCGCGCCGGACGTCGTACGGCTCACGCGTTCATACGGCTCAGAAGCCCGTACGAATCCGTATGGATCCGTACGGATCAGGGGTTGAGGCCCTTGCTCTGGAGCCACGCCATCGGGTCGATGCCGGTGGCGGCGCCGCCGGGGTGCACTTCGAGGTGCAGGTGCGGCCCGGTGACATTGCCCGTCGCGCCCACGCGCCCGATGACATCACCCGTGGCGACCTTCTGGCCCACGCTGACGCTGATCGACGACTGGTGGCAGAACCAGAGCTCCGTACCGTCGTCGAGCGTGAGGATCGTGCGGTAGCCGTACGAGCCGGCCCAGCCGGCCTCGGTGATGGTGCCGCTGTGGATCGCCTTGATGAGCGTGCCGGTGGGCGCCGCGAAGTCGAGGCCGGTGTGGTAGCCGGAGGACCACATGGAGCCGGCCTCACCGAAGCGCGAGGTCAGCGTGTACGAGGAGGTCGGCAGCGAGTAGCTCTTGGCGAGCTCGGCGAGGCGCTCGGTCTCGGCCTTCGCCTTGGCCGCGTCCTCCGCCTTCTGCTTCGCGGCGGCGGCCTTGGCCTCCGCGTCGTCCTGCTGCTTGGCGGCGAGCGCGACGGCCTTCTTCGCGGCGGCGGCCTGGGCGGCCTGCTGGGTGGCGCTGTCGGCCTGGTTCTGCTGCGACTGGGCCTGCTGCATGATGCGCGAGCGCAGCGCCTCACCCGCGTCCGTGGCACCCTGCGCCGCGTCGGCGCTGGTCAGACCGGCGCTGGTGAGCGGAGTCGTGGAGCCCTTGGGGGCGCTGGATCCGCCGTCCGATATCAGGGCCTTGGCGGACTGGGTGACCGACGACAGGTCGGGCAGCGAGATCGAGACGGGCGGCTTGCCCGGCGCGGCGCTGGCGATGCCGCCCGCGCCGACGGCGGCTATGACGCCGACGCCGAGAACCGTGGAGCTGCGGGCGAGTCCTCCGCCGCGCTGCTTGCCCGTGCGGTGCCGGCCGCGGACGGGAAGAACGGAATCCTCGGTGGGGTTCCACTCCTCCCAGGGTCCCTCGTCCTTGCCATAGCCGAAGGTATGCGTGTCATTCGGCGTGAACGAGGTTGGCTGAGCGGGCCGGTTGGACGCCACGTGGGCGCACTCCTTTCCTTCCTTGCCGCCTACCGGGTTAGCTGACGGGTTCGGAGCAGGAAGGTCTCCTACGCGCGTATAGCCACTGTGCTTCCACAGCGGAAATACGCTCGATTCACCCCAAGTTGATGGTTCCCCGGTTCCCTTGCGGGATTCGGCGCGTACGCACGGAGCCACCTCTTGTGACGGCTGTAACGACCGCGCTGCGTTATCGAACGTTAATAGACCCAGGCACCGAATTCCAAGCTGTTCGGGCTGATCATTAACGGCTTTTGGCCAGGACTTTGGGGTCATGAGCGGCGAAAAACGGGCGAGTTGACCTTATCTCGTCGACACGGGATCCCCTGACGGTATGTCAGTCGATATGCGGAGGGACATCGTCCGATCACCGTTCGTCACCATGTCCGAAAAGGCCGTACGCGGTGCACGCGAAGGACCTCCCGAGCCCTGCGGAAATCCCCTTACCGGGCCCCCGTCAAAAGCGCCGGACGGCGAGCAGCGCCATGTCGTCCGTCAAAGCGCCGCCCGTATGCCGGCGGACCGCCTCGGAAAGGGCGGTCAGCAGGGCCTCGGGGCCGGGAAAGACCCGTCCGGCCAGCCACGCGGCCGGATCGTAGAACGTCCCGCGCGGATCTCGGGCCTCGGACAGACCGTCGGTGTGCAGAAGCAGCATCGCCCCGCGCGGAAAGCGGCCCTGGACCGTCCGGTCGGGCCAGGTTCCCAGTTCGCCCATCCCGAGGGGCAGCGCGAAAACCTCGGTGGCGAGGGTGACGAGCGTGCCGTCGGGATGCAGGAGCAGGGGCGGCGGATGGCCGCGGTTGACGACGCGTACGACGTCCTCGCCGTGCGGGATCTCCGCGAGGACGGCGGTGGTGAACTCCTCGAACGCGTCAGGGCTCTCGTGCCGGGTTCCCGGACGCGTCAGCGCCCGCTCCAGGCGCCCCGCGACCGCTTCCAGGGTCGCCTCCTCCTCGGCCGCCTCCCGGAACGCTCCGACGACCACGGCGACGGCCGCCACCGCGGTCATCCCCTTCCCCCGTACGTCGCCGACGATCAGCCGCACGCCGTGCGGGGAGTCCTGCACCGCGTACAGGTCCCCGCCGATGAACGCGTCCTCCTGTGCCGCCTCGTAGCGGGCCGCCACATCGAGGCCGTCGATCCGCGCCTCGGGCTCGGGCAGTACGGCACGCTGCGCGAACTCGGCGATCTCCCGGACGGAGGCGAGCCGCTCGTCTCCGCGCCGGACGACGATGTTGATGAGGACGGCGAGAACGGCGGCGGTCGCCACGGTGAGCACCTCGGTGACCGCGTCGACCTGCAGGACGATGTCGAGCACGCTGTGGACCACGAGCACCGCGCCGACGGCGAGGACGCCGGTGAGAACGGTGCCGCGCAGCGAGTAGAGGGGTGCGGCGATCAGGGGAGCGGCCGTGAAGAAGGGGGCCGCGGTGTAGTCCCCGGGGGTGAAGTAGTCGTAGAAGATCCCGGCGACGACGAGCAGCGCGGGCAGGCTCCGGACGAAGTTGCGCGCGAAGGAGATCCTCCGGGGAGCCGCTGCCGCCGGACCGGACGGCGGGGCGCTCCCGGGCCCGCGGACAGCGGGCGACGGCCCGTCGGCCCGGCCATGGAATTCTCCGGCCCGCTGCTCACCTCCTGGCTGCCCCACCCGTCCAGAAGACCCGGAGCGGGGGCGGTGGGCGACCGGTGTGGCCCGACCGGGGGATGCCGTCGACCGGGAGACGCCGCCGGCCGCCGGAGGGAACCGGCCTGGAGAACCGGCCGAGGGGACAAACACCAAGGGCCGGAACTCGTGAATCCGAGTTCCGGCCCTTGGCCTTGAGTAGCGGGGACAGGATTTGAACCTGCGACCTCTGGGTTATGAGCCCAGCGAGCTACCGAGCTGCTCCACCCCGCGTCGTTAAGACCAGTGTACGCCATCCGCGGGACCCGAAGCACACCCGTTTAAACGCACCCCTTCAGCGGTGTCGGCGGGCACGCGGCTTCACCTGCCACGGATGGCCTCCGGCCGGGCGGGGCGAGGCGCCTAGCCCAGCAGATGCCGGTTGGGGGCCTTGGCCTGGTCCGCGCACTCGGAGAGGACGACGACCTCGGCGCCCGCAGCGGCGAGGAGCCCGTTCCCGTCGGCGTCCGTGACGAAGGTGTCGGGCTCGCGCCAGGCCGTGACGACCCGCCGCACACCGGCGTCGAGGATGAGCCGGGCGCACGGCGCGGGCCGGGAGGCGCGGTGGGCGCACGGCTCCAGGCTGCTGTAGACGGTGGCGGCGGCCCGCCGCGGATCGGCGGGGTCGATCTTGGCGAGGGCCGCCTCCTCGGCGTGCACGACGGGGTCGTCGCCCTCGCGGGAGTGGCCCCTGGCCAGCTCGGTCCCGTCGGCCGCGACCACCACGGCGCCCACGCTGAACGCGGTCTTCGAGGGCGGGCACAGCGCCGCCAGCTCGCAGGCGAGCTCCAGCCACCGCCGGTCCGCCGCGGAGGCGAGCGGGCCGGTGCCGGGCGCGGTGGGGACGTACCGGATGAGCACGACGTCCCCGACGGCCCGTGTCTCCACCAGCCGCAGCCGGCCCAGGGGATACGCCCCGGGCCCGAACAGCCGCGGCGCGTCCGGCTGACCGACGAAGAGGGGGGCTACGGCGAGCTGCAGTTCGTCGGCGAGTTCCTCGCGCACGAGCTGGGTGTGGACCTTCCCGCCCCCTTCGACCATGAGGCGGCGCACACCCCGCACGTCGTGAAGGTGTTCGAGCAGCACACGCCAGTCGAGTTCGGGTCCGGTCGGGACGACATCGACGCCGACGAGGCCGTGCAGCAGGGCGGCTGCACGCAGCGCGCCCTTGTCCGTCGTATAGACGACCTTCTCGCCGCCCGTGTGCCAGAACTGTGCCTGCGGGTCGAGGTCGCCGGAACCGCTGACGGTGACCTTCAGGGGGTACTCGGGGCGGCCACCGGCGACGCGGGCCGCACGTCGTTCGGCGGAGTTGACCAGGAGCCGCGGGTTGTCCGTGCGCAGCGTGCCGGCGCCCACCAGGATCGCGTCACTGGACGCCCGCACCTCGTCGACCCGGTCGAAGTCGGCCGGGCCCGAGAGCAGCAGCCGCTCGGGACCGGTGTCGTCCAGGAAGCCGTCGAGGGAGACGGCGGCGGACAACAGGACGTAGGGACGGGGCATCGGGACGCATCCTCCGGTCACACGCGCGCAGTCGGATCACACGCGCACAGTGGTTCAAGTTTTAAACAATACCTAGACTGGTCTCATGACGACCCGCTGGCTCACCGCCGCCGAACAGCGCGCCTGGCGCTCGTACCTCTCCGCGACCTCCCTCCTGGAGGACGCCATCGACCGCCGGCTGCAGGCGGAGGCGGGGATGCCCCACCTTTACTACTCCATCCTGGCCAAGTTGTCCGAGGCGCCGGACCGGCGGCTGCGGATGACCGACCTCGCCGAGGCCCAGAAGATCACCCGCAGCCGTCTGACGTACGCGGTGACCCGGCTGGAGAAGGACGGCACCGTACGCCGGGAGGGCTGCCCCACCGACAAGCGCGGGCACATGGCCGTCCTCACCGACGAGGGCATGGCCCTCCTGGAGCGGGTCGCGCCGGGACACGTCGAGACGGTGCGGACGGCGATCTTCGACCATCTGACGCCTGAGCAGGTGGAACAGCTGGACGAGATCTGCGGAACCATCACCCGGGCGATCCAGGACGGGAATTCCGGGGCGTCCGGGGAAGATCTGCCGTGGCGGCGGCGTTCCTGCTCCTCGTGAAGGACGCGAGGGGCACGAACTCTATTGCTTGAAGTTTGAAGCAGATGTAGGGTCTCCTCCCGAGGCAGTGCTTCAAATCTGAAGCACCATCTCGTACGGACCCGCTGGACGGAGAGACAAGATGCGCGACCACCCCACCGCCACCGTGCGCACCCGCGTCCGCGTGCCCCTGCGCTTCGGTGACGGCTACTCCGTCGACGCGGAACTCGTGACCTTCCACGGCCTCGAGGACGGCAAGGAACACCTGGCCGTCGTCCTCGGCGAGCCCGGCGAGAACCCGTTGGTGCGGCTGCACTCCGAGTGCCTGACCGGCGATGTCTTCGGCTCGGCCCGCTGCGACTGCGGACCCCAGCTGCGCGAGGCGGTGGAGCAGATCGCGGACCGGGGCGGCGTCCTGCTGTACCTGCGCCAGGAGGGCCGCGGCATCGGCCTCTACAACAAGCTCGACGCGTACGCCCTCCAGGACCAGGGTCTCGACACCTACGCCGCCAACGCGGCCCTCGGCCTGCCCGAGGACGACCGCGACTACACGGCTGCCGCCCAGATGCTCCGGGCGCTCGGCATCGATTCCCTCGACCTGCTCTCCAACAACCCGGACAAGGCCGAACAGCTTCGCGAGCTCGGCATCACGGTCTCCCACCGGGTCCCGACGGGTGTCTTCACCACCGCCCACAACGTCCGCTACCTGCGTGCCAAGGTCCTCCAGACCCAGCACACGCTCCCGCTGCCGGAACTCACGGAGCTGACGGGCATCTCAGCGGGCTGACACACGCACCCTTCGGACCCGCAGCGGGCCGGCAGGACGGCACGAGACGGCGCGAAACGCATCGGGCCCCCGCCTCAGATTGCCTCTGAGGCGGGGGCCCTTCGGTAGACCCTGTGGGACTCGAACCCACAACCAATGGATTAAAAGTCCACTGCTCTGCCAATTGAGCTAAGGGTCCCCGCACCGGACAACACCGGCACGGCGCACCGGCCCGCGCCGATGCATCCCCGAGCATAGCGGGACGTGGCCGGGACTCCGATCGGGTATCGGGGTCCCGGCCACGCCAAAAGCGCACAAGGTCAGGGATCGACCGGTTCGGGCGCACCCTTGCGGGCGGCCTCACGGGCGATCGTGCGCTGGTGGTCGGGGTTGAGGAACCAGTGACGGGCCGAGGCCAGCCACCAGACCGCGGCGAAGCCGAGGACGGCGAGGACGGCGATCGGGGCGTAGTTGAAGGTCTCCCAGGTGACCGGGGAGACCTGGGGCAGCATGAACAGGATCGTGATGACGGCCACCCAGACGACAGCTGTCACCCCCACGGGGCGGGACCAGCGGCCCAGATGCCAGGGCCCGCGCTCGAAGGCGTCGCCCTTGCGCACCCGCAGCAGGGTCGGGATGACGTAGGCGACATAGAGGCCGATCACCGCGATCGACGTCACGGCCGCGTAGGCCGCGTAGTTGATCAGGTACGGCAGACCGAGCACCAGAGCGCCCAGCGCGGCCAGCCAGACCGCCGCCACGGGGGTCCGCGTGCGCGGATGGGCCGTGTGCCACACCTTCGAGAACGGCAGTGCGCCGTCGCGCGAAAAGGCGTAGATCATACGGCTGTTGGCCGTCACCGACGCCATGCCGCAGAACAGCTGGGCGCCGATCACGACCAGCAGCAGGAGCTTCCCGGTCGTCGCGCCGAGCGCGTCCAGCAAGATCTGCGCCGGAGGCGCGCCCGTCGCCGAGCCCAGCTCCTTGTCGTACGACTGGATGGCGAAGTTGAATCCGAGGAGCAGGACGAATCCGGCGATCCACGAGGTCCAGATGGACCGCACGATGCCCTTCGGGCCGGCCGTGGAGGCGTCGTGGGTCTCCTCCGTCATATGGGCGGAGGCGTCGTACCCGGTGAACGTGTACTGGGCCATGAGGAGTCCGATGAGGACGACGTAGACCCCGCTGCCCCAGCCCGTGTTGTTCACGAACTTCGTGAACACGAAGTCCGCCGACTGGTGGTGGTCCGGCACGAAGGTCAGCGCGCCGACGATGACGGCGACGCCGATGACGTGCCACCAGACGCTGATGCTGTTGAGGAGGGCGACGATCCCCACGCCGAAGGTGTTGAGCAGGCCGTGCAGGATCAGGATCCCGGCGAACAGCAGGACCGTGCGGCCCGGCGTCACCACGAAGTCGAACTGGAGGTTCAGATAGGCGCCGAGGAAGGACGCGGCGCCGAAGTCGATGCCCGCGGTCACCGCCACCTGGCCGAGGACGTTGAACCAGCCCGTGAACCAGGCCCAGGCGGCCGCGCTGCGCTCCGGGGCGAGCCGGTGCGCCCAGAAGTACAGCCCGGCGGACGTCGGGTAGGCCGAACAGATCTCGGCCATCGCGAGCCCGACGAACAGCGTCATCAGGCCGACCGCGACCCAGCCCCAGGTGATCACGGCGGGACCGCCGGTGTTCATGCCGAACAGATACAGCGTCAGACAGCCCGACAGGACCGAGATGATCGTGAAGGAGACCGCGTAGTTGGAGAACGCCGACATGCGGCGGGCGAGAACCTGTGTGTAGCCGAGCTGGGCGAGCCGCTCTTCGTCCGACAGCCCAGTCGCTCTGGCGTCATCTGTCATGCCCCCAGCGATTCCCTCGCCGGGGGCATGACATGCGCTACGGGGGAGAGCAAGTTGGCTAGAAAAGGCCCTTGTAGCCCTGCCAGCCGCCGGTGATCTTCACCCGGGAGCCGAACGAGCCCGTCCCCGTGCCGGCGTTGCGGTAGACGTTCCCCGAGGTGTCGCGCTCGACCAGGTCGTTCTTCCCGTCACCGGTGATGTCGCCGACCCCGACGATCGCGTTGTACGACGCGCCCCAGGCGGAGAACACCTTCACCCGGTCCTTCAACAGGCCTGTCCCGGTGCCGTTGTAGCGGTACAGCGTTCCCGCCTTGTCCCGCGCGAGCACATCACCGATCCCGTCACCGTTCAGGTCCCCGGCACCGACGATCTTCGTGTAGCCCGTCCACGCCGTACGGATCTTCTTGCCCGCGGCGAGCGTTCCGTCGCTCTTCGCGGCGAACAGGTAGAGGTCGCCGGTCGAGGCCTTCCGCGCCAGCAGATCCGGCCGCCGGTCACCGGTCAGGTCGCCGGGCGAGGTCAGGACGTTGTACGCGTTCCAGCCGGTGCCGAGCGCCTTGTACGAGGTCGAGGGGGTCGGCGCCGTGCCGCACGCGGGCTTGTAGCCGCGCAGGGACCCGTCGCTCATCCGCACCAGGACGTCGTTGCAGCGGTCGCCGTTCAGATCGCCGAACGGCACCGCGACCGCCTTGGTCGACCAGCCGTTGCCGGTGACCTTCCCGGCGAACGCGCCCTTCCCGTCGCCCTGCTGGAAGGTCAGCCCGCCCGAGGAGTTGAGGGTGAGCAGGTCGCCGATGCCGTCCGGGCCACGTCCTCCGGAGCCGGTGTGGTCGTGACGCGCCGGTGCGGCCTTGCGCAGCCCGACCGTGCCACCCACCTCCAGCGGGCCTCCGACACCGTCCGCCGGTGTGACGGACAGCGTCCAGTCGTACGAGCCGTTCGGCAGGAGCACGTCCCCGGGAAGGGTGCGGTCGACGCCGGACCAGCCGACGCTCAGCTCCCCGCGCGCGGCACCGCCGTCCTGCGTGTCCACGACCTTGCCGGCCTTGTTCCGCACGGTCAGCCGCCAGCTCGACGACGGCTTCGACAGCAGCAGGGTGGTGAGGGTGTCCGGTGTCGTGTCGATCTCGCTCTGCTCGACGTAGGAAGCCTTCTGGGCCGGCGTCAGCAGCCGCAGCGGCTGCTGGGCCACCCCGGACGCCACGAGGTGCACGCGCTGCAGACCGTCCACGTACGCGGCGTTCGCGCCGGACTCGTCGACCGTCCAGCGCACGTCGCGCTGCGAGACGCCGGTGTCGGGCAGGTCGCCGATGACCAGGCTCTCGGCGCTGCCGCCCGCCACCGCCGTGAGCGTCAGCTTCCCGGCCGCCTTGTCGTGGGTGACGACGTATCCGTCGCCGAGCTTCGCCTCGTCTGCGGGCACGGCCACGGACTTCTTCGCCGTACGGTCGAAGACACCCGCCCGGCCGTCACAGGTCCAGTAGATCCAGCGGCCGAGAGCCTGGAGCTCGGTGGGCGTGCAGCCCGCGTCGGTGGTGAGGGTCTCGGTGGTCTTCTTCGCGGTGAGGTCGTACGCGGTGACGGTGCCGGGCGTCGATCCCGCCGTCCAGAGCACGTCGCCGGAGAGCGCGGCGGCTCCCGGAGTACGGGTGAGCGCCGGGGTGCCGTCGCCGCCGATCGCGTACGCGTACTGCTTGTCGGCGGCCGTGTAGAGGACGTACCGGCCCGAGACGTCGGTGACCCGTCCGCCCGCGGGCACGGCCCGCTGCCACAGCCCCGCCGCCGTCGGGCCGTTCACCCGAAGCAGCTCGGCGGTCTCCGACCCGTGCTCCAGCCAGACGATCCGGCCGTCGGCGGTGCCGTGCAGCGGGGCACAGGACGCGCTGTCGGTATCGCAGGAGCCGATCAACACGTCGGACGTCAGGCGCGGGGTGAAGTCGCCGCGTTCGCCGTACTCGGGGCTTCCGGTCACCGCGACGGTCCGCACGTAGTCGTCACGCATTCCGTTCCTGCTGGTGTCCGTGACGACGAGACGGCCCTGGTCGAGGGAGATCCCCTGGACCGGGACGGGCGGCTTGGGCAGCGGCTTGACCTGGGTGACGACCGGGGCGCCGTCGGGACCGGGGGCGATGCGCTGGATGCCCCAGTCGTCGGCGCCGGTACGGCCGATCTTCACGGCTGTGCCGCCCTGACCGCTCACCATCCCGTAGGACGAGGACGGCATCAAGGTCACCGCCGCATCGCCGCCGATCGGCTGCGCGACCACCTGGTTGATGCCGTTGACCAGCCAGTCGCCGACGACGGCCAGGTCGTGCGTGGAGTTCACCTGGTCACCGACGTTCCGCAGGACGACCTCGGCCGGTGTCGCCGACAGGTCGGCGCGGGGGAACACCATCACCTTGGCCTTGTCGTAGGCGGCGACGACGACATGGTCCGGTGAGATCCACACCTTGCTGTACGCGATGGGGAGCGGACCGCTCCAGCTCTGCACCTGCCCGCTCTCGCGGTCGACGGCGACCAGGCGCGACTCGCCGTCCAGCGTCGCGCGCAGGAAGACACTCCTGGCGTCCGCGCCGGCCGGCAGCCCGAGCGTGAGGCCCGCGGGTCCACCGCCGACGGTCACGTCACGGGTGCCGCCGTCCACCCCCGGGGTCAGCAGGTGAATGGTCCTGGTGCTCGTGCCGTCCTCGGCGGCCACGTTGCGAAAACCGACGACCAGGTTGTCGTAGGGATTCAAGAACCCCGTACCCGCGGGCATCTGGAGGCTCTGGGTCGTGCCGTCCGCAGCGTTCCAGAACTCGACCCGGCCGTCGGCGTACCTGTAGGCCAGGACGTCACTACCGGTGGGTATGGCGGACACCCCGGTCCGGACCGGGACGGGTACCGACTCACCGTCCGCATAGCGCGTCCACATGTACAGCGCGCTGCCCTCCACACGGTGGAAGACACCCTGCGCCCCGGCACTGTCGTGGCCGTTCGCGCTCGAGGAGTTGAGGAAGGCGGCCGACATATAGGAGTTCCGCGGCTGGGACGGAACCACCGTCTCCTGTGCCACGGGCACAGCGGACGCGGATGTCGGCAGCAGCGGGATCAGACCGCCCGCGAGCGCCGCCGACGCGGCGGTGGCGACAGCGACGCGTCTCACCCGGGCGCGACGGACGAAGTCATGACGAACCAAAGGGAACCCTCCCGGAACAGTGCGGAGAGGCGTCTGCCGTCCCAGGCATCGGCCTGGCCCCCAGTCGTCGCATCCTCCACAGAAGTTCCCTGATCCTACCGGGAGTTGGAAGGTGAACGGGAAAACATTTTCCACGGCTCGACCCCCGGAAACGACGATGTGGCCCCCACCCGGACCGGGTGGGGGCCACATCACTTCACTGAGCTACTGGGCGTCAGCCGTTGCGCTTCCAGCGCGGCTTCTCGTCACGGCGGAACGAACCAGGAGCGGTGCCGGTGCCGGTCGTGCGGTGGTCGTCGCGACGGGCGGTCGGACGGTCGTGGCCGGAGCGGAAGCTGCCGCCCGCGGGACGGTCGCCCTGACGGTCACGGTTGAAGGGACGGTCGCTGCCCCGGTGGCCGGCACCACGGTTGTCGTCACGACGCTCGAAAGAACGGCCGCCACGGTCGTCGCGGTTGAAGCCGCCACCGCTGCGGTTGTCGTCACGACGCTCGAAAGAACGGCCGCCACGGTCGTCGCGGTTGAAGCCGCCACCGCTGCGGTTGTCGTCACGACGCTCGAAAGAACGGCCACCGCGGTCATCGCGGTTGAAGCCGCCACCGCTGCGGTTGTCGCGGTTGAAGCCACCGCCACGGTTGTCGTCACGGTTGAAGCCGCCACCACTGCGGTTGTCGCGGTTGAAGCCACCGCCACGGCTGTCGTCACGACGCTCGAAAGAACGGCCGCCACGGTCGTCACGGTTGAAGCCGCCACCACTGCGGTTGTCGCGGTTGAAGCCACCGCCACGGCTGTCGTCACGACGCTCGGAGGAACGGCCACCGCGGTCGTCGCGGTTGAAACCGCCACCGCTGCGGTTGTCGTCACGGCGGAAGCCGCCGCGGTCGTTGTCGCGACGCTCGTAGTTGCCCCGCTCGTCGCGGCGCTGACGCGGCTCGTAGGCGGGACGCTCGGCCGGCTCGGCGGCGACGGCCTCGGTGGCCGGGGTCTCGACGACGACCTCGGCAGCGGCCTCGGCGGCAGCGGCGACGGCCACCTCCGGGTCCTCGCCCCGCTCACGCGCGGCACGGGCGACCAGACGGTCGGCCTCACCGCGCAGCTCGGCGGCACGACGCTGCGCGCGCTCCAGTTCCTTGGTGAGCTGGGTGACCTCGCGCTCGGCCTGCTGGGCGGCGTCGCCCGCGGACTGGGCCTGGACCTCGGTCATCGACCGGGCGCCGGTGATCTCGGCGACCTCGGGCTCGAAGGCCGTGCCCGAGTTGATGATGTGACGCGCGGCGTCGACGCCCGCGTCCTCCATCAGCCGGAAGATCTGGCGGCGCTGGTGCGGCAGCGACAGCGACACGACGGTGCCGGAGCGGCCCGCGCGAGCGGTACGGCCGGAGCGGTGCAGGTAGTCCTTGTGGTCACCGGCCGGGTCCACGTTCAGGACCAGGTCGATGCCGTCGACGTGGATACCGCGGGCGGCGACGTCGGTCGCGACGAGCGCGTTGACGTAACCGTCCTTGAAGTCGGCCAGCGTCCGGGTGCGGGCGCCCTGCGTCATGCCGCCGTGCAGCGCGTCGGCCTTCACACCGGCGTCGCGCAGCTGCTCCGCGATGCGGTCGGCGCCCAGCTGGGTGCGGACGAAGATGATCGTGCGGCCCTTGCGGGAGGCGATCGCGGCGGTGACCGGCGCCTTGTCCTTGGGCTTCACGATGAGGATGTGGTGCGACATGGTCGTGACGTTGCCCTGGGCGCTGTCGACCTCGTGCGTCACCGGGTTGGTCAGGTAGCGCTTGACCAGCGTGGAGATCTCGTTCTCCATCGTGGCGGAGAACAGCATGCGCTGGCCGCCGGCCGGGATCTGGTCGAGCAGCTCGGTGACCTCGGGCAGGAAGCCCAGGTCCGACATCTGGTCGGCCTCGTCGAGGACGGCGATCTGGGTGTTCTCCAGCGAGCAGGCGCCGCGGTTGATGATGTCGCGCAGACGGCCCGGGGTGGCGACGAGGACGTCGACGCCGCGCTCCAGGGCGTAGATCTGGTTGCCCATCGACGTACCGCCGCAGACGACCTTCATCTTCAGGCCGAGGACGTCGCCGTAGGGCTGCAGCGCGTCGGCGACCTGCATGGCCAGCTCACGGGTCGGCGTGAGGATGACGGCGCGCGGCTTCTTCTTCTCGGTGTGACCGCCGGCGAGCTGCGCCAGGGCCGGCAGACCGAAGGAGAGGGTCTTGCCGGAGCCGGTGCGGCCACGGCCGAGGATGTCCTTGCCGGCCAGGGCGTCCGGGATGGTCGCGGCCTGGATCGGGAAGGGGCTGGTCACGCCGTTCTGCGCGAGCTTGCGGACGATGCCCTCGGGGAGACCGAGGTCCCCGAAGGTCATCTCGGGAGCGGACTCGACGGTCTCGACAGCCTCGATGAGCTCGGCGGTCTCGACGGCCTCGACCGCGTCGTTGTTCTCGTTGTTCTCGGGCACGACGACGTGATCAGTACTGGAAACAGACATGCGAAATGCGAACCTTCCGGAGTTCTTCGGCACGCGCCCAAACTCCGTGAAGTCGCAAACGACCGCCTCTATGCGGTCCGGCCACGGCAAGGGAGAGTACGCGCCACGCGGCGCTCTCTGCGGCGGCGCCGGGCAAATGGGATCAAACGATCTACTACCATACGCACCCTTCCCCCATGAAGGCAAACTGAGCCTCATACGAGCAGGTACGGGTGCGTTCTGGCCACCTGCTCGCTTCAACAAAGTTACCCCGGCCGCGCCGACCGCGCTGTTGAACGGGCCACATCCACGGCCCCGATCCCCGTGAACCCCGCCACACCCACCGCATCCGGTACGTCCACGAGGACCGGCACCGGCGCCCCAAGACGTCCACGGCGACCGGCGCCGGCGACCTCACGGCATCCACGGCATCCATGGCGACCAGGGCAGCCAGGGCGGCCGACACCGACCGCCCCACGACGTCCACGCGACCGACGCCGGCGCCCTCGTGCGACCCCTGCCCAGCCTCGCCTCCGGCCCCACTACACGGGTGAGCCCGCTTCGGGGGCCGGTTCCCGCTGGACCAGCTGCGTGACCGGCTGCTCGTGCGCCGACGACGACGGCTCCGCCGGGCCGGGGTCGGGGGGCGCCGGCGACGAGACGGGCGGGGACTCAGGAGTCGGCTCCGCCGTCGTCCGCGTGGGACTCGGCTCGCCGCCCGGCGGCATGGAGTCCGTGGACGGCCCTCCGCCCGTCTCCGTCGCCTTCGCGGACGGCTTCGCGCCCGGGGACGCCGACGACGACGCGCCGTCGGACGCGGACTCTCCCGGCTTCGCCGAGGCCCTGTCGCCCTTGCCGCCCTTTCCGCTCCTGCCGCCGTACGACCCGACTCCACCGCCTCCTGCCGCGGTCCCGCCGCCGGGCGCCTCGCCGGCCCGTCGCCCCGCCGAGTGCGAGGGCCCCGGGCGTCCCGCGTCGTCGCCGACGCTCATGCAACCGGCGGCGGCGGCAACGGCCATGACCGTGGCGGCCAGACGGACGGGTACGTACAAGGCGCGCACGGGCGGCCACCTCCGAACGGGGTGTCCCCCGCTCGAGAGGAGCCGGGAGCGTGGGGAGAAGCGGGAGTTCTCCCTGTCCAACTCCCGCCGCCCGCAGGAGGACACGCGTCCTCCGGGCCCAACCGGGCCCGGAGGACGTACGGGAAGCGGGCTGTTCCCGCGCGGCGCCTGCGATCCGGGAGGTGCCGCGGGTCAGCCGATCGCCAGCGGGGCCTGCGGGGCCAGCGCGGCCGCGATGCGCTGGGCGACCACTTCGGCCATGTTGCCGTCGGGCGTGTCCTTGGTCTTGGTGGCGTTGACCGCGATGGCCAGACGGTCGGACGGGAGATACGCCTGGATCGCCGCGTAGCCCGAGAACGACGGGTTCTGCAGGACCCATCCGTTGATCACGATGACACCGAGCCCGAAGTGCCTGGCCTCGGTCTGCTCCAGGCAGATCGTGGCGGGACAGGTGGCGGTCGCATGGCCGAGACCGACCGTGCCCGGGTTGAGCAGGGTGCGGTAGGAGCGGTGCGAGAGGAGCTCGCCGCTGCCGATGGCCGCTGCCGAGCGGGCCAGGTCACAGACGTGCGTGGTGATGACCGCGCCGGGCGCGGTGGTCCACGACGGGTTCCAGAAGGTGGATTCCTCGTACAGGCCGCGCTCGGAGGTGAAGGCGTGCAGGACCGGACGCGGGATGTCGGGGGTGAAGTTGTTCCGGGTGTTGTCGAGACCCAGCGGCCCCGTGACCCGCTCCCTCAGGAACTTGTCGATCCGGGTGCCGGTGATCTTCTCCAGTGCCTGGATCAGCAGCACGTAATTGGCGTGGGAATAGCTCCAGTTGGTGCCCGGCTTGTACCAGAACGGGTGGCTGTAGGGGTACGCGAGCAGCTGGTTCGGGGTCCACTGGCGGAACGGGTGGGCCTCCAGCTCGGCCAGGAACGCCGGGTCGGTGACGTAGTCGTGCAGCCCGGTGGTGTTGGTGGCCAGCATCCGCAGGGTGATCTGGTTCGCCTTGGGCAGAGTGGGCAGCCAGCGCTCCACGGTGTCGTCGAGGCGGACCTTCCCCTCCTGGACGAGCTGGAGGAGGGCCGTGCCGACATAGGAGAAGGCCACGGAACCGGCACGGAAGTGCATGTCCGGCTGGGCCGGGACACCGGTCATGGACTCGCCGAGCGCGTCGGTGAGGACCTCTCGCCCGCCGCTGGTGACCTTCAACTCCACGGATTTCAGATGGAGTTCGGCCTTCGCTTTGCGGGTGATGCTGAGAACCTCACGGGCCTCGCCGTCGAGAGGTCTCGCGGTCCTCACGCAGTCGCTTCCGTCAGGGCGTCCGGGCCCCCCGGCGAACGCCGGTGCGGCGGCGGAGGTCTGGACCGTGACGGCGAGGAGCGCGGCGCAGAGGAGGGCCGCGCGGGCGCGCGCACGCGTCCTCGGACGCGTCGGGGAAGGGGTGCGTGTCATGCCCGCACTATTGCCGGACAATCAATCGCAATTCGACAGAACACTCCGGAACTGTTATGAGACACCCCATGTGGGGCAGGCGGTCGGTTTCCCTCCGCCGGATCCGGCCCTTCGGAGTCTCCGTCGTACGCCGCCGGTGGCGCGCCGTCCCCGACAATGGCCTTGTGCTGGAGATGACGCGCGAAACCTTCGAAGAGCTCGTGAGCCAGGCGCTCGACCGGATCCCGCCCGAGCTGACCCGGGTCATGGACAACGTCGCCGTCTTCGTCGAGGACGAGCCTCCGGCGGACGACCCCGAACTGCTGGGCCTCTACGAGGGCACCCCGCTCACCGACCGCGGCGAGTGGTACGCCGGGGTGCTCCCCGACCGCATCTCGATCTACATGGGCCCCACGCTGCGCATGTGCGAGACCCCCGACGCCGTGGTCCACGAGGTCGCGGTGACCGTGATCCACGAGATCGCCCACCACTTCGGCATCGACGACGAGCGGCTGCACGAACTGGGCTGGGGCTGACCGGACCGGGGCCGCCCGAAACACCGTCGGACCCGCGGCCGAGCGCCGGAATCCCCGCACCCCGGCGCCGCGACACAGTGACCGGACGCCCGCGCACCCACCCCGGCACGGCGACCGATGGCCCGCACACCCGCCCCGGCACGGCGACCGGACGCCTTCACACCCGCCCCGGCACGGCGACCGGACGCCCGCGCACGCGCCCCCCGACAGGGCGTCGGAACTCCCGCATACCCGCCCCGGCCCTTGGGCATACGGGACCAATGGCCCGCGTCCTCGTTGCCGCAACCGCCACCGTCCGCCGCATGACCGACCGCGCCCGACCGGCGCTGCACGCGCTCACCCGCCGTCGCCACGGCCGCCGCAAGGGCCCGGTGCTCGAGCTCGCCGTCCGGCCGAACCCGTACGCCCGCGCCCTCGGGCTTCTCTGCGTGGTGCTGCTCGGCGCCTGGCTGGGACTGCTGGTCGTGGGCAACGTCCGCGTCCCGGTCGGCCCCATGAACACCACCATGACCCTGCGCCCCTCCCTCACCGGCGGCACGAAGATCAACATATCGCCGCTCGGGGCGCTGGAACTGCGCAGTCACGAGGCTCCGCTGCGCCTCGACGTGGACGTGGACCGGCTCGACCCGGAGCGCTCCCAGGCCCTCGTCGACCACCCGGAGCGCCTCGCCGGACTCCAGGACGAAGTCGTGCGGGACGTCGAGCACGGCACCCTCGACCTGGCCGTCCGCTCCTGCATAGCGGTGGTCGCCGGCGCCTCCGCCCTCGGCCTCGCGGTCTACCGCCGCCCGCGCCGGGCCCTCACCGCGGGCGGCCTCGCCCTCGCCCTGCTGACCGCCTCCGGAGCGACCGCCTTCGCCACCTGGAACCCCGAGTCGGTCCTGGAGCCCAAGTACTCCGGACTCCTCGCCTCCGCGCCTTCCCTGGTCGGCGACGCCCGCAGCATCGTCAGCGAATTCGACGTCTACCAGAAGGAGTTGGCGCGTCTGGTGACAAACGTGACGAAGCTGTACGACGTCACCTCCACCCTCCCCGTCTACGAGCCCGACCCGACCACGATCCGGGTCCTGCACGTCTCCGACATCCATCTGAACCCGGCGAGCTGGAAGATCATCGCCTCGCTCGTGAAGCAGTACGCCATCGACGTGATCGTCGACTCCGGCGACACCATGGACCACGGATCGGCGGCCGAGAACGGCTTCCTGGACCCGATCCGGGACCTGGGCGCCCCGTACGTCTGGGTCCGCGGCAACCACGACTCGCGCGAGACACAGCACTACCTGGAACGCATGAAGAACGTGCACGTCCTCGACGACGGCCGCGCGGTCACCATCGCGGGCCTGCGCTTCGCCGGCATCGGCGACCCCCAGTTCACCCCGGACCGCTCGGCCGCGCCTGGCGGTGACGCGGCGGAGGATCTCGCGGGCGCCCGGCTGGCCTCGGCCCTGCGCGACCAGCTCGCCGCGGGCACCCCGGTGGACATCGCCGTCGCCCACGAACCGTCGGCCGCGCGCGGGACGGACGGCCAGGTGCCCCTGGCGCTGGCCGGCCATCTGCACCACGAAGGGATGGAGGTCATGAAGTACGGCACACGGCTGCGCGTCGAGGGCTCGACGGGCGGCAGCGGGCTGCGCGCGGTCGAGGGCGCGTACCCGGACCCGATCGAGGCCTCCGTCCTCTACGTGGACCGGGACACCCGCCGGCTCCAGGCCTGGGACGAGATCAGACTGGGCGGGCTGGGTCTGACGACGGCCGAGGTCAGCCGCCATCTCGTGAAGGAGAACCAGCCCGGAGCCACCTCGTCGCCGACGCCCTCCCCGAGCCCCTCCGGGACCTCCCCGTAAACCGTTTTGGCGATACCCCCCGCCATCCCATATGCTCATGACGTCCCCGACGCGCTGAGAAGCGCCCAGGCGGGCCGATAGCCCTCATCGTCTAGCGGCCTAGGACGCCGCCCTTTCAAGGCGGTAGCACGGGTTCGAATCCCGTTGGGGGCACGCAACACCGTGTGCGACACTATTCACGCGTCGCACGCAACAGCTTGGTCCTGTGGAGCAGTTTGGAGTGCTCGCCACCCTGTCAAGGTGGAGGCCGCGGGTTCAAATCCCGTCAGGACCGCTGAGGTTTCTCCGGAAACCTCGTGGCTGGGTAGCTCAGTTGGTACGAGCGATCGCCTGAAAAGCGATAGGTCGCCGGTTCGACCCCGGCCCCAGCCACAGCAAAGGCCTCGATCTTCGGATCGGGGCCTTTTTTCGTTTGCGCCGAAGCCGTCGGGCTCCCCCGCGCCATCGGTGTCCCGCCCGGCCCGTCATCGACTTGGCACGGCCCATGCATGGCGCTACCTTCTGGCCGGCGGACGCGACCGCGCGGACGCCATGTCTCGGACGGGGGAACGAGTGGTGTCGAACAGTGACAGGGCGAGACCGGTACGCGAGCTGGATCTGGAGCGCTACCGCGCCCGCTACGGGCTGACGGCGGTCGTCATGAGCAACCTCGCGATCGTCGGTGTCGCGGTGTTCGGAGTGTGGCAGCTCCACGGCAACGATGCGGTGAGCGTCGGCGTGCTGACCGCCGCCTTCACCGCGGTGAGCGGCACGACCACGGCTTACCTGGGCATCAAGGCGGTCTCGAACACGGCCAGAGCCATGGCGCAACCGCAGGCCCCCGCCCCCGGAGCAGTCCCGGGTCCGGCAGCAACCTCGGAAGCGGCAGCGACTTCGGGAAAGGTCCCGGGAACAGCCGCGACCCCAGCAGCAGTCCCAGCACCGGCAGCCTCCCCGGATGCAGCCCGGGAACAGCCGCAACCCCAGGAGTAGCCCAGGGCCGACGGCGGCCCCAGGACTCGCGCGTGCCGCGGCCGGGGCGGCCGGACCGGGTTCCGCACCACGACCCAGTGGGGCATACGCACCCGGCGCCACGTCCCCGCCTCCGGCTTCATGCGGTGTCCTTCGGCTACCGCACCCCCGGCGGCACGGAGAAGAAGTTCTCCACCCGCTTCTCGCAGGTCATGGTCTCCTGACGGCACAGCGCCGTCCGGCGGCGAGGGGCGGGCCCAAAAGGGTTCGCCCCTTCTTTGCCCGAGGTGAGATCCTGGACCGCGTATGTCTACGCACCCCGCCCCCGCCCTCGGCGATCTCGCCGCCCGTCTGGCCCAGCTGTCCCTGCGCGACGCGCACCGGCTCGGGCGCAGGCTCGAAGGCGCTCGCAAGATCCACAAGCCCGAGGCCCGCTCCGCCGTGTTCGCCGAGATCGAGGCGGAGGTCGCCAAGGGCGAGGTCCGTATGGCCGAGCGCCGCGCCCGCGTGCCCGCCATCACGTATCCCGAGCAACTGCCGGTCAGCCAGAAGAAGGACGTGATCGCGGAGGCCATCCGCGATCACCAGGTGGTGATCGTCGCCGGTGAGACCGGGTCCGGCAAGACCACCCAGATCCCGAAGATCTGCATGGAGCTGGGCCGTGGCGTCCGCGGCATGATCGGGCACACCCAGCCCCGTCGTATCGCCGCCCGTACCGTCGCCGAGCGGGTCGCCGACGAGCTGGACACACCACTCGGCGAGGCCGTCGGCTGGAAGGTCCGCTTCACCGACCAGGTGAACCCGGACGCCACCTTCGTCAAGCTCATGACGGACGGCATCCTGCTCGCCGAGGTCCAGACGGACCGCGAGCTGTACGCGTACGACACGATCATCATCGACGAGGCCCACGAGCGGTCCCTCAACATCGACTTCCTGCTCGGCTACCTCGCCCAGCTGCTGCCCAAGCGGCCCGACCTCAAGGTCGTGATCACCTCAGCGACCATCGACCCGGAGCGTTTCTCCCGGCACTTCGGCGACGCCCCGATCGTCGAGGTCAGCGGGCGGACGTATCCCGTGGAGGTGCGCTACCGCCCGCTCCTCGAAGAGGACTCCGAGGACGCCGACCGCGACCAGATCACCGCGATCTGCGACGCCGTCGAGGAGCTCCAGGCCGAGGGCAAGGGCGACATCCTCGTCTTCCTGTCGGGCGAGCGCGAGATCCGCGACACGGCCGACGCGCTGGTGAAGAAGAACTACCGCTTCACTGAAGTACTGCCCCTGTACGCGCGGCTCTCGCACGCCGAACAGCACCGCGTCTTCCAGCCGCACACCGGGCGCAGGATCGTTCTGGCGACCAACGTCGCCGAGACCTCCCTGACCGTCCCGGGCATCAAGTACGTCATCGACCCGGGCACCGCGCGCATCTCCCGGTACAGCCACCGCACGAAGGTGCAGCGGCTGCCCATCGAGCCGGTCTCGCAGGCCAGCGCCAATCAGCGCAAGGGCCGCTGCGGCCGTACGTCCGACGGCATCTGCGTCCGGCTGTACTCCGAGGACGACTTCCTCGCCCGCCCCGAGTTCACCGACGCCGAGATCCTCCGTACGAACCTCGCCTCCGTCATCCTCCAGATGACCGCGGCCGGTCTCGGCGACATCGAGAAGTTCCCCTTCATCGACCCGCCGGACCACCGCAACATCCGCGACGGCGTCCAGCTCCTCCAGGAACTGAACGCGCTGGACCCGGCGGAGAAGGACGTACGCAAGCGGCTCACGCCGACCGGCCGCAAGCTCGCCCAGCTGCCCGTCGACCCCCGGCTCGCCCGGATGGTCCTGGAGGCCGACAAGAACGGCTGTGCGCGCGAGGTCATGGTGATCGCGGCCGCGCTCTCCATCCAGGACCCGCGCGAGCGGCCGTCCGAGAAGCAGGCGCAGGCCGACCAGCAGCACGCCCGCTTCAAGGACGAGACGTCCGACTTCCTCGCCTTCCTCAACCTGTGGCGCTACGTCCGCGAGCAGCAGAAGGAGCGCGGTTCGTCCGCGTTCCGCCGGATGTGCAAGCAGGAGTACCTGAACTTCCTGCGCATCCGCGAGTGGCAGGACATCTACAGCCAGCTGCGGACCGTCGCCAAGCAGATGGGCATCCATCTGAACGAGGAGGACGCGCCCGAGCAGAGCGTCCATGTGTCCCTGCTCGCCGGTCTGCTCTCGCACGTCGGCATGAAGGACGTGAAGGAGACCGGCGGGGAGAGCGGGAAGAGCACGGGGAAGAACGAGTACCTGGGCGCGCGCAACGCCAAGTTCGCGATCTTCCCGGGCTCGGCGCTCTTCAAGAAGCCCCCGCGTTTCGTGATGTCCGCCGAGCTCGTCGAGACCTCGCGGCTCTGGGCGCGCGTCAACGCCCGCATCGAGCCGGAGTGGGTCGAACCGCTGGCCGGCCATCTCCTCAAGCGGACGTACAGCGAACCGCACTGGGAGAAGGACCAGGCCGCGGTGATGGCGTACGAGAAGGTCACGCTGTACGGCGTGCCGATCGTCGCGCAGCGGAAGGTGAACTACGGGCGGATCGACCCGGAGGCCAGCCGCGAGCTGTTCATCCGCAACGCGCTCGTCGAGGGCGACTGGCGCACGCACCACAAGTTCTTCGCCGACAACCGCAAGCTCCTCACCGAGGTCGAGGAGCTGGAGCACCGCGCCCGCCGCCGGGACATCCTCGTCGACGACGAGACCCTGTACGACTTCTACGACCAACGGGTTCCCGAACACGTCGTGTCCGGGGCGCACTTCGACTCCTGGTGGAAGCACAAGCGCCATGAGGAGCCCGAGCTCCTCGACTTCGAGCGCTCGATGCTCATCAACGACCGGGCCGGGGCGGTCTCGAAGGACGACTACCCCGATTCCTGGCTCCAGGGACGGCTGAAGTTCCGGGTGACCTACCAGTTCGAGCCGGGCGCGGACGCGGACGGCGTGACCGTCCACATCCCGCTCCAGGTCCTGAACCAGGTCACGGACGAGGGCTTCGACTGGCAGATCCCGGGGCTGCGGGAGGAAGTGGTGACGGAGCTGATCCGTTCCCTCCCGAAGCCGATCCGGCGGAACTACGTTCCCGCCCCCAACTTCGCCCAGAAGTTCCTGGAGCGGGCCGTACCGCTCCAGGAGCCGCTGACGCTGACCATGGCGCGCGAGCTCAAGCGCATGGTCGGAGTGCCGCTGACGGCCGACGACTTCGACTGGTCGCGGCTCCCCGACCATCTGAAGATCACTTTCCGGATCGTCGACGAGCGGCGCCGCAAGCTCGCCGAGGACAAGGACCTGGAGACCCTGAAGGTCCGGCTGAAGCCGAAGGCGCGCCAGGCGATCTCGCAGGCCGCCGCGGCGACGGCGGAACGCGAGGGCGGCGAGTCCCTGGAACGCACGGGGCTGACGGACTGGACGATCGGCTCACTCAGTCGCCTCTTCGAGACGCGCCGGGCGGGCCAGCCGGTGAAGGCGTACCCGGCGCTGGTCGACGACGGGCCGGCGGCGAACACCGTCTCCGTGCGGCTCTTCGACACGGAGGCCGAGCAGGCCGAGGCCATGTGGAAGGGCACCCGCCGGCTGATCCTGCGGAACATCCCGGTGAACCCGGGCAAGTTCGCCTCGGACAAGCTCACCAACGCCCAGAAGCTCGCCCTGTCCGCGAACCCGCACGGCTCGGTCCAGGCCCTCTTCGACGACTGCGCCATGGCCGCCGCCGACAAGCTGATCGCGGATTTCGGCGGCCCGGCCTGGGACGAGGAGTCCTACCGGAAGCTGTACGACAAGGTGCGCGCCGAGATCGTCGACACGACCGTGCGCACGGTCGGGCAGGTCCAGCAGGTGCTCGCCGCCTGGCAAGCCTGTGAGCGCCGCCTGAAGGGCGTCAGGAGCCCGACGCTGCTCGCGAACCTCGCGGATGTACGGGGGCAGCTGGACGCCCTTGTGAAGCCCGGTTTCGTCACGGCGACGGGATTGCGGCGACTGCCGGATCTGATGCGCTATCTGGTCGCCGCGGACCGCCGCCTTCAGCAGATGCCGACCGGCGTCCAGCGGGACACCAGCCGCATGGAGAAGGTCCACGAGATGCAGGACGAGTACGCCTGGCTCCTGGAGCAACTGCCGCAGGGCCGACCGGTGCCCTCGTCGGTCCTGGACATCCGATGGATGATCGAGGAGCTGCGGGTCAGCTATTTCGCCCACGCGCTCGGCACGGCGTACCCCGTCTCGGACAAGCGAATCGTGAAGGCGATCGACGCGGCTGCCCCGTAACGGCACCTGTACGTGCGGTGAGTTCGACCCTGGGCCCGCCCTCCTGTACAGTCTCTTTTCGCAGCACAGCGCAAGAACAAGTCGCTGCGAAACCAGGTCCTGTGGAGCAGTTTGGAGTGCTCGCCACCCTGTCAAGGTGGAGGCCGCGGGTTCAAATCCCGTCAGGACCGCGTGAAGAAAGGCCCGGAGCTTCGGCTCCGGGCCTTTTCGCATGCCCGCCCCCGGCCGCTTTCGCATGTGCGGTGCGGGCCGCGGCCAGGACCCACGCGTGCACGGCCTCCGGCCTGTCCGGAGCGCGGGCGCCGGTTCGTTCGGTCGTTCGCGTCCGCGCATCAGCCGCTTCGACACGTGCGTACCGGCCCGCGTTCGCCTGTGCGCACCGGTCCGCGTACGGCCGCCAGGGCCGCAAGGGCGCCCCCTGCGGCGCGTTCACGTCCCTTGACGGCGTCACATTCCACCGGTACCCCGGAATCCAGGGCCCTCGCCCTGCCGGCCCCCTGGAGGTGCGCATGGCGGTGTCCGCTCGACACGAGACCCGGGCTCTGCTCCGAGCCCATCTGGCGGCGGCCTCCGGGTACCGCCACCTGACGCGGCACTGCCCGATCTGCCACCAGCTCGCGCGGCTGGCCATGGAACCCACCCCGCACGACGAGCAGGACCCCGGGAGCGCCCCGGAGGACGAAAGCCCCTCAACGGCGTGACCGAGGAACGCTGCCCCGACCGTCGCGCCGTGCGCGCCCCGGCGCGACGCGCCCCCTCACAACCCCAACTCCCCTAGCGCAGAAGGCTCGCAAGCGACAAGGACTGTGGCATGTGACGGGAGTCACCGCATATGTTTTCAGAAGTGTGGAACTTACCCCTCTCATACAACCAGTCAATTTAATATGTGCAATTGCACTGCTCGTCGAGGACATCCACAGCTGATCCGACACCCGCCCCCAGACTCCGACAAGGCCGCTCACAGGTCGGCCACCGAGTCGCGCGGACCGCACAAAAAAGATCGCGCTGGACTCGGCGGAGTCCAGCGCGATCTACGACGCACCCTGTTCAAGTGGCGATAAAGCTTGGGCGTGAGCTCTGTTGGGGCAGAACCCGCGTCGCTTGGAGCTGTGGCGTGGACGCCTCGACGGGTTGGGGGATCCGTTGACTTGTCCGGTTATGCGATGGTTCAGGCTTCGCTGCGCTGCTGCGGAATACCCGCGAGCAGTGCGCGGACCTCAGCCTCGCGGTAGCGGCGGTGTCCGCCGAGCGTACGGATGGATGTGAGCTTGCCGGCCTTCGCCCACCGCGTGACCGTCTTGGGGTCGACGCGGAACATCGTGGCGACCTCAGCGGGGGTCAGCAGCGGCTCGGCATCAGGGGTGCGAGCGGTCATGAGCGGCCTCCTCGGGAGAACCGAACCTTCTCGGTTCTTTCCTCTAAATTCTGCACCTTGACCCGCGTTGCCCGAAATGGCGGACGCGAGTCGAGTCGGTTATAGGACGAACGGCTTGTCCTCGGCACTACAACTACACCATCCGTCCAGCCGCGTCGGCCAAACCGATGGAATTGCCCTCCCAGGTGTTCATCAGCGACGGAAGCCGATGGACCATGCCATAGCGGACAGTCACGCCACTGTGACGATCAGTCACAGGGCGATCAGGAGTCACCAGACGTCCTAAAAGAGTGCAATGCCGAGATTCCCCCCCAAAAGCGGGCGGAGGGAGCCCTCCCCCGGGCTCCTTGTCCTATTTTGACATGAGGAGGGGGAAGCGACGCAAGAGCCGGGTAAGTGCCGTCCGTCACGCTTGACACCCGTTGACGCATAAGCCCGGATCGGGACCTACGTCCTGGACGTGAGGGTTCTTCAGCGTGTGAGGACCATACGCGAGTTCGACGGGAACCCGTGAGAAGGAGATCACACCGAAAAGGGGGCCCAAGGCCCCCTCCCGCCCCACCCGAACCAACAGGCACAGCCCGCCCCGGCCCCATCCGCCTGTGGCGCGCCTCAGTTCGACGAACGCCGGTCCCTGACCGACCGCCAGCGCTCCACCAGCCGGCCGTACGCCTCGCCCGCCGTCGCCCCGTCCCCGGTGCGCAGCGCCTCGACGCCCTCGGCGACGTCGGCGGCGGAGTGGTCGTCCTCCAGATGCCCGGCCGGCAGCGTGTGCACGAGCCCGCCGTAGTCCAGCTCGACCAGCGAGCGCGGATGGAACTCCTCCAGCCAGCGCCCCACGTCCACCAGGCCCTCGATGAGCGGTCCTTCGTCCAGGGCGTCCCTGAGCGTCCGCAGAGCCCGCGCCGTGCGCCGCCGCGCCTGCACCATCGGTGTCCGGTAGCGCAGCAGCGGCGCGGCTCCGCCGGGGCCCGTCCCCTTCTCGTACTCCCGCTCCTCGTCGGTGACGAGCACGAACCAGTTCAGCGGCACCTGCCAGGTCGAGGTGCGGATCCACGGGCGGGCGTCGGGGTTGCGCACCAGCCAGCGCTCGTAGTCCAGCGCGGCCTGACGGCGCACCAGCGGCGGCAGCACCGCGTCGAGGACGGACGCCGGGAGCTCCTCGCCCAGCCCGTCCAGGGCCTGCCAGCCGCGCAGCCGGGTGCGCCAGGGGCAGACGCACACCACACCGTCCACCTCGGCGACGAACGCGTCACCGCTCTCGTGCACCGGCACGGGGACCGGCGGGGTGGGCAGCAAGTCGGCCAGCGAGCGACGCAGTTCGTCCTGGTACGAGGGGCGCTCGGCGCGCCGGGCGTAGCGCGTCCAGTGGGCACGCTCGGACTCGGGGAACGCGGCCAGTGGCTCGTACACCCGCAGATACGACGTGTACGGGACGATCACCGCGGACACCTTGGGCACGCCTGCTCTCCTCCCCCGTCGACCACCGGGAAAACCAGCGAAAACCGATCACAGCCTGAAGAGAAATCTATGCAAATCGAACCATGGCCGTACCCCGCCCGTAGGTGATCCTGAACACTGCGCCGAGGGCGGGTCGGCTCAGGCTCTAGTCTCATTCCCACGGAGCCCGCCATCCGCACGGGCCCCGCACCCAACCGCCGCTTTTTAACTGGGAGTCACCACAGTGACCGACGTAACCGGCGCGCCTGCTGATGTACTGCACACCCTTTTCCGTTCGGATCAGGGGGGTCATGAGCAAGTCGTGCTCTGCCAGGACCGCGCCAGCGGCCTCAAGGCCGTCATCGCCATCCACTCCACCGCCCTGGGCCCGGCCCTCGGCGGCACGCGCTTCTACCCGTACGCGAGCGAGCAGGAGGCCGTCGCCGACGCCCTCAACCTCGCGCGCGGGATGTCGTACAAGAACGCCATGGCCGGGCTCGACCACGGCGGCGGCAAGGCCGTCATCATCGGCGACCCCGAGCAGATCAAGTCCGAGGAGCTACTCCTCGCCTACGGCCGGTTCGTCGCCTCGCTCGGCGGCCGGTACGTCACCGCGTGCGACGTCGGCACCTACGTGGCCGACATGGACGTCGTGGCGCGCGAGTGCCGGTGGACGACCGGCCGCTCCCCGGAGAACGGCGGCGCGGGCGACTCGTCGGTCCTGACCGCCTTCGGTGTCTTCCAGGGCATGCGGGCCTCCGCCCAGCACCTGTGGGGGGACCCGACGCTGCGCGGCCGCAAGGTCGGCGTGGCCGGCGTGGGCAAGGTGGGTCACCACCTGGTCGATCACCTGCGCGAGGACGGCGCCGAGGTCGTGATCACGGACGTACGGGCCGACTCCGTACGGCGGATCCTGGACCGGCACCCCGTGGGCGTCACGGCCGTCGCGGACACCGAGGCGCTCATCCGCACCGAGGGCCTCGACATCTACGCGCCCTGCGCGCTGGGCGGGGCGCTCAACGACGACTCCGTGCCGGTGCTCACGGCCCGGATCGTGTGCGGTGCCGCCAACAACCAGCTGGCGCACCCGGGCGTGGAGAAGGACCTCGCGGACCGCGGGATCCTGTATGCCCCCGACTACGTGGTGAACGCGGGCGGTGTCATCCAGGTCGCCGACGAGCTGCACGGCTTCGACTTCGACCGGTGCAAGGCGAAGGCAGCGAAGATCTTCGACACCACGCTGGCCATATTCACACGTGCGAAGCAGGACGGGATTCCGCCGGCCGCGGCGGCCGACCGGATTGCCGAGCAGCGGATGGCGGAGGCACGGCTTCACTGACGCCTTCCGGGGTCATAGGCCCTTGTCAGGGACCCGTCGGCGGCCGGTTGGGAGAGAACTCTCACGTCTGTCGGCGGGTCGGGCGCCAAGAAGAGGTTAAAATCGCGGTTGACCAGCGAGGACAGGGCACCTCGCGGGTTCTGGGTGAAGGCGCGTGCTGCGGGCGACGTACCGTATGGGCGCGGGCTCAGGTACCGTGGAAGCCCTACGGACCGGTCTCTCCACGGAGAGTCCGTTCCAGATCATGAACGCGTGTCAAGACTCTGGGGCCGTCGAGCCCCGTATCCGAGGGGGTCGAGCCATGGGGCGCGGCCGGGCAAAGGCCAAGCAGACGAAGGTCGCCCGCCAGCTGAAGTACAGCAGCGGCGGGACTGACCTCTCGCGTCTGGCCAATGAGCTGGGCGCTTCGACTTCGAGCCAGCCGCCGAATGGCGAGCCGTTCGAAGACGACGACGAGGAAGACGACCCGTACGCACAGTACGCGGATCTCTATAACGACGACGACGAGGACGAGGACGACCAGTCCGGTCCCCAGTCGCAACGTCGCGGCGCTTGACGCAACAGCGTCCCTCGCAGTTTCCGCGACCTCTTCTCGTAGCGGATCTCCTGGCGTGGGCTTCTGGTAGATCTCGCCTGGCGGATTTCTCGTAGCGACTGCACTTCACCCGGTCCGGGGCCTCAGCGCCGGACCGGGTTTCGTGCTGCTTCGGGGGCTTCGGCCCGCTGATCGCCGGCTTCAGCCCCCGTAGTCGCCTGCTTCAGCTCGCGTAGTCGCCGATGAGCGCCGCGCCCGTGGCGTGGTCTCCGCGCTCGGTGATCTCACCGGCGATCCAGGCGTCCACTCCGCGGTCCGCGAGGACGGCGAGGGCGACCTCGGCGGCCTCCTCGGGCACGATCGCCATCATGCCGACGCCCATGTTCAGCGTCTTCTCCAACTCCAGGCGCTCGACACCGCCGGTCCTGCCGACCAGGTCGAAGACCGGCGCGGGGGTCCAGGTCTCGCGGTCGACCACGGCGTGCAGACCGTCCGGGATGACACGCGCCAGGTTGGCCGCCAGGCCACCGCCGGTGATGTGGCTGAAGGCGTGCACCTCGGTGCTCTTCGTCAGCGTCAGGCAGTCCAGCGAGTAGATCTTGGTGGGCTCCAGGAGCTCCTCGCCGAGCGTGCGGCCGAACTCCTCGATGTGCTGGTCCAGGCGCAGGTTCGCCCGGTCGAAGAGGACGTGCCGGACGAGCGAGTACCCGTTCGAGTGAAGACCGGAGGCCGCCATGGCGATCACCGCGTCACCCGTACGGATGCGATCCGGTCCGAGCAGCTGGTCGGCCTCGACCACGCCCGTACCGGCGCCGGCGACGTCGAAGTCGTCCGGACCGAGCAGACCGGGGTGTTCGGCCGTCTCGCCGCCCACCAGGGCGCAGCCGGCCAGGACACAGCCCTCGGCGATGCCCTTCACGATGGCCGCGACCCGCTCCGGGTGGACCTTGC
Organism: Streptomyces rhizosphaerihabitans; assembly: GCF_025399795.1. Lineage (GTDB taxonomy): Bacteria > Actinomycetota > Actinomycetes > Streptomycetales > Streptomycetaceae > Streptomyces > Streptomyces rhizosphaerihabitans. The sequence continues at coordinate 51,773 of NZ_JAODTZ010000055.1, forward strand.
CCACACAGATGTAGTCGGTCATGAAGAGCGGCTCGGCGCCGCACACCACGATGTCGTCCATGACCATCGCGACGAGGTCGTGGCCGATGGTGTCGTACACGCCCAGCTGGCGGGCGATGTCGACCTTGGTGCCCACGCCGTCGGTGGCGGAGGCGAGCAGCGGACGCTCGAAACGCTTGAGGGCGGAGGCGTCGAAGAGGCCGGCGAAGCCGCCGAGGCCGCCGAGGACCTCGGGGCGCTGCGTCTTCTTCACCCACTCCTTCATCAGCTCTACGGCGCGGTCGCCCGCCTCGATGTCGACTCCGGCAGCCGCGTAGGACGCACCGGAAGCACTGCTCTCAGACATTGCCTGGGATCTTTCGGGTTGGTGAAACGGGGCTCTGCGGCACTACGGGCGACGGATGGCGTCAGCCGCGGCCGTGGCTGCGGGACCCGCGGCCAGCTCGGTCTCCAGGAGCTGCTTGCCGAGCAGTTCGGGGTCCGGAAGGTCCATCGGGTACTCGCCGTCGAAGCAGGCGCGGCACAGATTCGGCTTGTCGATCGTCGTGGCCTCGATCATCCCGTCGAGCGAGATGTACGAGAGCGAGTCGGCGCCGAGCGAGGTGCCGATCTCCTCGATGGTCATGCCGTTCGCGATCAGCTCTGCGCGGGTCGCGAAGTCGATGCCGAAGAAGCAGGGCCACTTCACGGGCGGGGAGGAGATCCGGATGTGGACCTCGGCCGCACCGGCCTCGCGCAGCATCCGGACGAGGGCGCGCTGCGTGTTGCCGCGCACGATCGAGTCGTCGACGACGACCAGTCGCTTGCCCTTGATGACTTCCTTGAGCGGATTCAGCTTCAGGCGGATTCCGAGCTGGCGGATCGTCTGCGACGGCTGGATGAAGGTCCGGCCGACATAGGCGTTCTTGACCAGGCCGGCGCCGAACGGGATGCCTGAGGCCTCCGCGTAACCGATCGCGGCGGGTGTCCCGGACTCCGGGGTCGCTATCACCAGGTCGGCCTCCACAGGGGCTTCCTTGGCGAGTTTGCGGCCCATCTCGACGCGCGAGAGGTACACGTTCCGACCGGCGATGTCCGTGTCGGGGCGGGCCAGATAGACGTACTCGAAGATGCAGCCCTTGGGCTTCGCTTCCGCGAATCGCGAGGTCCGCAGACCGTTCTCGTCGATGGCGACGAACTCGCCCGGCTCGATCTCGCGCACATAGCTGGCGCCGCAGATGTCGAGGGCGGCGGACTCGGAGGCCACCACCCAGCCGCGCTCCAGGCGACCGAGGACCAGCGGGCGGATGCCCTGCGGGTCACGGGCGGCGTAGAGGGTGTGTTCGTTCATGAAGACGAGCGAGAAGGCGCCCATGACCTGCGGGAGGACCTTGATGGAGGCCTCTTCTATGGTCAGCGGCTTGCCGTCGTCGTCGACCTGGGCCGCGAGGAGCGCGGTGAGCAGGTCGGTGTCGTTGGTGGCCGCCACACGGGTGGTGCGGCCTTCCTGCTTGGGCAGGTCCGCGACCATCTCGGCGAGCTGCGCCGTGTTGACGAGGTTGCCGTTGTGGCCGAGCGCGATGGAACCGTGCGCGGTGGCACGGAACGTCGGCTGGGCGTTCTCCCACACGGAGGCACCGGTGGTCGAGTAGCGGGCGTGACCGACCGCGATATGACCCTGGAGCGAACCGAGCGAGGTCTCGTCGAAGACCTGGGACACAAGGCCCATGTCCTTGAAGACGAGGATCTGGGAGCCGTTGCTGACCGCGATTCCCGCGGATTCCTGACCCCGATGCTGGAGGGCGTAGAGCCCGAAGTAAGTGAGCTTGGCGACCTCTTCGCCCGGAGCCCAGACACCGAAGACGCCACAAGCGTCCTGGGGGCCTTTCTCACCGGGGAGCAGATCATGATTGAGTCGACCGTCACCACGTGGCACGGCACCGAGTGTAGGCGAGATCGACCACTGGTCCGAATTGGGGATACGGGCCCTCAACGGATCATTCGTCGGCCACCGCACTGACGACAGTGCCGTTCGCGCTGGTCAGCGCGATGCCGCGATGATCCAACACGTAGGTGACCTTGCCGTCGAAGAGCCCCAGCAGTGTCTTCTCGGTCCTCATGAGTGAGTCTTGGCACATCATGCGGGTGGTTCTGGCCGGACCGAGGGCGATATGTCCGTCGCCGACGGTGGCCTGGGCAGACGCGTGGTTGCAGCCGAGCCGGCCGTCGAAGGTGCCGTCCGCGCGGAGGACGAAGTACGCGTTCGCCCCTTTCGGGAGCGGCTGGGAGACGTTCTTGTCACCCAGTGCCGTGACCTTCCACTTGGTCCCTCGAAGGGGCGCGTCCTTCTCCTTGGTGAGGCTGATCCGGTCGCCGCCGTCCGCGGTGAGCGTCAGCCGGTCGCCGTTGGTGTTCGCCGTGAACGGGCCCTTGTCCGCGAAGGCGCGGCCCAGGTTCCGCTCGAAGCCCATCGGGCCCTTCTCGCAGGCCATGTCCGTCGTCCACATTCCGCCGAACTCGACGCGGTCGCCCGTGAAGGTGGCCTTCGAGCCGAACCCGTTGCAGCCGAGGTTGCCGCTGACGCGGCCGTCGTCCGCGATCTTCAGATATGTGCCGGAGGGTGCCCGCGCGGTCCTCCCGCCCACGGTGAGGCTGTCGACCGTCCAGTGGACGCCGCTCACGTGCGCCGTCTCCGGCCGGGCGGAACCGCTCCCCGCCGTCTGGGTACCGCACGCGGCGGCGAGGGGAAGCAGGGTAAGGACACCGAGGGTCGTTCGCTGCTTGTCCATGCGGATGGGACGGGAGAGGGTGGGGGACCGGTTCCCCTCGGAGCTGGTGAGGGTGGGCTCAGCCCATCAGGGGCAGCAGTTTCGCGAGGTCGGCGCGCTCGCCGCTCGCGCTGACCTTCGCCTCGTCCAGCGCCGTCTTCCACTCCGTACGTCCCGTCGCGAGCCGGATCCAGGTCAGCGGGTCGGTCTCGACGACGTTCGGCGGAGTGCCGCGGGTGTGCCGGGGTCCTTCCACGCACTGCACGACGGCGTACGGCGGGATCCGCACCTCCGTGGACGCACCGGGAGCCTTCACGGCGAGCGCGTCGGCGAGCAGCCGGGTGCAGGCGGCGAGGGCCTGGCGGTCGAAGGGGATGTCGAGCCCGGGGACGGCCGTGTTCAAGTCGTCGGTGTGGACGACGAGTTCTACGGTGCGGGTGACGAGGTAGTCATCGAGGGACATGGCGCCGGTACCGGTGGCGAGCAGCCGGGTGCCGGCGGGGTGCAGGGCGAGCCGCTCGGCGAAACGCTCCCCGACGCCGGCGAGGTGGGCGACGGGATCCGGATTGCGCTCGGCGAGTTGCCGGGCCGTGTCGGCGATGTCCCCGGAGTTCGCGGACGTCCCGAACGGCCAGTCGAGCACGGTGACCTCCGCCTTCGCGGGAGCGGGCCGGTCGAGGTTCCGGCCGACCACGTCGAGGGCCGTCCCGATGTGCGCGACCAGCTCCCGCACCGACCACTCACCAAGCCGCGTGGGCAGCGCGAGGTGCTCCGGGGTGAGGGTACTGACACCCTCCCGTACGTTCCCGAACTGCGCCCGCACGGCGGCGCGGATCCTGGCGGGGTTGTACGTCCGTGCGCGCTTCTTGACCGGAGGCATGGCTTGGAGCCTACGGCTTGACGGCACAGCCGTTCAGGCCGCCAGGCAGTGGCCGGACACGGAAGGGCGACGCTCCGCGCTGAAGCGTCAACGCCCGCGCGCACCTGGCCTGCGCCTGGAGGGGTTGGCGACTGTTGCCCTCTGGCTTGCGGACCAGGCCCGACCTGGACCTGTATCAGGGCCGAGGGCTAAGAGTGGAGGCGTATCGAGAGGGCCGGGCGAAACCGGACGCGGTACTCACTCCCGAAGCCCACTTCGCGGGTGCGGGCGAATGGGCCGACCCGGACGGAACGCTCATGGTCGTCGAGGTCACCTCATACGATTCCGACACCGACCGACGGGACCGGCACGAGAAGCCGGCCGCCTACGGCCAGGCCGGAATCCCGGTGTACCTCCTGATCGACCGGGACTCCTGCACCATCACCGTGCACAGCGCCCCGGACCGCAAGGTCGGGGGCTACCGCACCCTTCACACGGCGAAGTTCGGCGAGAAGGTGTCCGTCCCCGACCCGATCGGCATCGAACTCGACACGGAGATCCTCAAGAACTACGTCCGATGAACCGAGGAGCCCCCGCCCGGATCTGCATCCGGGCGGGGGCTTCGCCGTACAAGCCGTAGAGCCGTACAAGCCCATAGGGGCTGAACCGACTACGCCAGCAGCGCCGGGATCGTCGCCTCGTGAGCCGTGCGCAGCTCGGTCAGGGAGAGCGCGAACTCGCCCTGGACCTCGACCACGGCGGCCTCGGACTCCGTGCCGTCGACGACACCGATGCGGGTGACGGGCAGACCCCGGGCACCGCACATGTCGTTGAAGCGGAGCTCCTCCGAGCGCGGGACGGCGACGACCGCGCGGCCCGCCGACTCCGAGAAGAGGAAGGTGAACGCGTCGAGACCGTCGGGGACGATCAGGCGCGCGCCCTTGCCGCCCTGCAGTGCCGACTCGACCACGGCCTGGATCAGACCGCCGTCGGACAGGTCGTGCGCGGAGTCGATCATGCCGTCGCGGGAGGCCGAGATGAGGATCTCGGCGAGCAGCCGCTCGCGCTCCAGGTCGACCTTCGGCGGCAGACCACCGAGGTGGTCGTGGACGACCTGCGACCAGGCCGAGCCGCCGAACTCCTCGTGCGTGTCGCCGAGCAGGTAGAGGAGCTGGCCCTCTTCCTGGAAGGCGACCGGGGTGCGGCGGGCGACGTCGTCGATGACGCCCAGCACCGCCACGACCGGAGTCGGGTGGATGGCGACGTCACCGGTCTGGTTGTACAGCGAGACATTGCCGCCGGTCACCGGGGTGCCCAGCTGCTGGCAGGCGTCGGCAAGTCCACGGATCGCCTCGGCGAACTGCCACATGACGGCCGGGTCCTCGGGCGAGCCGAAGTTCAGGCAGTCGGAGACGGCGAGCGGCTTGGCACCGGTCGTCGCGACGTTGCGGTAGGCCTCGGAGAGGGCCAGCTGCGCGCCGGCGTACGGGTCCAGCTTGGCGTAGCGGCCGTTGCCGTCGGTCGCGATGGCGACGCCTAGCCCGGTCTCCTCGTCGATGCGGATCATGCCCGAGTCCTCGGGCTGGGCCAGCACCGTGTTGCCCTGCACGAAGTGGTCGTACTGGGAGGTGATCCAGGACTTGGAGGCCTGGTTCGGGGAGGAGACGAGCCTGAGGACCTGGTCCTTCAGCTCCTCGCCCGTCGCCGGTCGGGGCAGCTTGTTCGCGTCGTCGGCCTGGAGCGCGTCCTGCCAGGACGGGCGGGCGTAGGGACGCTCGTAGACCGGGCCGTCGTGCGCGACCGTGCGCGGGTCGACGTCGACGATCTTGCCGCCGTGCCAGAAGATCTCCAGGCGGTCGCCGTCGGTGACCTCACCGATGACGGTGGCGATGACGTCCCACTTGTCGCAGATCTCCAGGAACCGGTCGACCTTCTCCGGCTCGACGACCGCGCACATGCGTTCCTGCGACTCGCTCATGAGGATTTCCTCGGGAGAGAGAGTCGAGTCCCGCAGGGGTACGTCGTCCAGCGTCACACGCATACCGCCGGAGCCGTTGGACGCCAGCTCGCTGGTGGCGCAGGACAGTCCGGCCGCGCCGAGGTCCTGGATACCGACGACCAGCTTCTCGGCGAAGGCCTCCAGGGTGCACTCGATGAGGAGCTTCTCCTGGAAGGGGTCACCGACCTGGACGGCGGGACGCTTCGACGGCTTGGCGTCGTCGAAGGTCTCCGAGGCGAGGATCGACGCGCCGCCGATGCCGTCGCCGCCCGTGCGGGCCCCGTACAGGATGACCTTGTTGCCGGTGCCGGACGCCTTCGCGAGGTGGATGTCCTCGTGCCGCATGACGCCGATGGCGCCGGCGTTGACGAGCGGGTTGCCCTGGTAGCAGGCGTCGAAGACGACCTCGCCGCCGATGTTGGGCAGGCCCAGGCAGTTGCCGTAGCCGCCGATGCCCGCGACGACGCCCGGCAGGACGCGCTTGGTGTCGGGGTGGTCGGCCGCGCCGAAGCGCAGCGGGTCGACGACCGCGACCGGGCGCGCGCCCATGGCGATGATGTCGCGCACGATGCCGCCGACGCCGGTGGCCGCGCCCTGGTAGGGCTCGACGTACGACGGGTGGTTGTGCGACTCGACCTTGAAGGTGACCGCGTAGCCCTGGCCGACGTCGACGACACCGGCGTTCTCGCCGATGCCGACGAGCAGGGCGTCGGACTGCGGGGCCTTCTCGCCGAACTGGCGGAGGTGGACCTTCGAGGACTTGTAGGAGCAGTGCTCGGACCACATGACGGAGTACATGGCGAGCTCGGCGCCGGTCGGGCGGCGGCCGAGGATCTCGACGACGCGCTCGTACTCGTCCTTCTTCAGGCCCAGTTCGGCCCAGGGCAGCTCGACGTCGGGGGTCGCGGCCGCGTTCTCGACCGTGTCCAGAGGCGTGCGGCTCATGCGTTGACCAGCTTCTTGAGGATCGAGGTGAAGAAGGGGAGGCCGTCGGTGCGGCCGGAGCCGACGAGGGGCTCGACGGCGTGCTCCGGATGCGGCATCAGACCGACGACGTTGCCCGCCTCGTTCGTGATGCCGGCGATGTCGCGCAGCGAACCGTTCGGGTTACCGCATCCATCAGCGGCTTCGCCACGGACCACGTAACGGAACGCGACCCGGCCTTCGGCCTCCAGCATGTCGAGCGTGTGCTCGTCGGCGACGTACCGCCCGTCCATGTTCTTCAGCGGGATGTGGATCTCCTGGCCGGCCGCGTAGTCGGCGGTCCAGGCGGTCCCCGCGTTCTCCACCCGCAGCTTCTGGTCACGGCAGATGAAGTGGAGGTGATTGTTGCCGAGCATCGCGCCGGGGAGAAGGTGCGCCTCGGTGAGGACCTGGAAGCCGTTGCAGATGCCGAGAACCGGCATTCCGGACTTCGCCTGCTCGATGACGGTCTCCATCACCGGCGAGAAGCGCGAGATGGCACCCGCCCGCAGATAGTCGCCGTACGAGAAACCGCCGGGCAGCACCACGGCGTCGACCTGCTTGAGGTCCTTGTCCTTGTGCCAGAGAGCTACGGGTTCGGCGCCCGCCAGCCTGATCGCGCGCTGGGTGTCGCGGTCGTCGAGGCTGCCGGGAAAGGTGACGACTCCAATACGAGCGGTCACTTTCCGACCTCCGCGACTTCCTCGACCTTGACGGTGAAGTCCTCGATCACGGTGTTGGCGAGGAAGGATTCCGCCAGTTCATGGATGCGGGCGAGCGCGGCGTCGTCCACCGGTCCGTCCACTTCCAGTTCGAATCGCTTTCCCTGACGGACGTCGGAGACACCTTCGAAACCGAGGCGCGGCAGTGCACGCTGCACCGCCTGGCCCTGGGGGTCGAGGATCTCCGGCTTGAGCATGACGTCGACTACGACGCGTGCCACTGGCACTCCCGGTGTGTGGTGCTGAGCAGGTCCCTTCAGACTACCCGTACGAAATTTCTACTCGCGTAGATTCGTAGAATCCTACGTGACCCCGATCACGATCCCGCATCGGTGCGGGGGCATCGACGGAAAATCCTGGGAAAAACCGCAGAAGAGCGGCAGGGCCTCATTGCCTTCGGACACGCGAGGGGATTTAGTCGGGCTTCACAATGCAATGCCGGGCACTGTACAAAGGAATTGGCAATAGCCGATACTTTGCTCAATAACAGCCGGACAGTCGACATCTCTCCGACAACTCCGTGGCGTCCACGCACGTCATGACCGTTGATCGCAGAGGTGCCGCACGAAGGGACCGATATTCGTGGCGCAGCGTGTCGTGGTCACTCTCTTTGACGACATCGACGGCTCGGAAGCGGCGGAAACGATCGCCTTCGGACTCGACGGCAAGTCGTACGAGATCGACCTCAATCCAGCCAATGCCGAGGAACTGCGTAAGGCGCTCGAGCCGTACGTCGAGGCGGGCCGCAAGCAGTCGAAGTCCGGGAAGGCGTACACGCACACCGCGCTGACGCCCGACCCGGCGGCGGTCCGCGCCTGGGCCCGCTCCAGCAAGATGGACGTGCCGCCGCGCGGCCGGATCCCCAAGAAGATCTACGAGGCGTTCGCCGAGGCGCACTGAGCCGGCGGCCCCGGGCGGGGCACGCGACGAGGCACCCCACCCAGGCCCCCCGGCCCGGGTGGGGTGCCCGCGAGACCCCTCCACCGGACCTGGAAGAACCGACTTGCGCTGACCCCCGTCCGATCAGCTAGAGTCTGGAACACGCCGAGGGGCCAGGCCGAAAAAGCCGGAACCCGAGGATCGTGCGGGTGTAGTTCAGTAGCAGAACATCCCCCTTCCAGGGGGAAGGCGCAGTGTGCAATTCCTGTCACCCGCTCTGCATCGCTTACCAACCACAGTTGGGGTTCCCCCCTGCTCGAGCTTGTCGAGAGCTTGGGGGAGGATCAGGTAAGGTGGTGCTCGCACCGATCGGTGGAAGCCGGTCGGAGGCAATGCGGACGTAGCTCAGTTGGTAGAGCGCAACCTTGCCAAGGTTGAGGTCGCCAGTTCGAACCTGGTCGTCCGCTCCAGAAAAGAAGCCCCTGACCTCAGGTCGGGGGCTTCTTCGTGTGCGCCGGCCGTTCATGTCCGGGTGCCCTCTGACATTTGTCATGTGGAGTGATGACAACGCGCACTGCTGCCGGGACCCGTCCGCCGCGACGCTGATTCCATGAACACGAACCAGCACGATGACGTGATTGAGGTCACTGATCTGCGGCGTGTGTACGGGGGCGACGGAAGAGATTTCGAGGCCGTGCGCGGAGTCACCTTCTCCGTTGGCCGCGGTGAGCTCTTCGCCCTTCTCGGCACCAACGGCGCCGGCAAGACATCCACCGTCGAGCTGATCGAGGGGCTCGCTCCCCCGGCCGGCGGGCGCGTGCGGGTCCTCGGGCACGATCCGTACATGGACCGGGCCGCCGTGCGGCCCCGTATCGGCGTGATGCTCCAGGAAGGCGGCTTCCCTTCCGAGCTGACGGTCGCGGAGACCACCCGGATGTGGGCGGCCTGCACCAGCGGGGCCCGGCCCCCGGAACAGGCGCTGGACAGGGTCGGTCTCGCGCACCGCTCCGACGTCCGTGTGAAGCAGTTGTCCGGCGGTGAGAAGCGGCGCCTCGACCTGGCGCTGGCGATCCTCGGCGGCCCCGAGGTCCTCTTCCTCGACGAGCCCACGACCGGACTCGACGTGGAAGGCCGCCGAAGCACGTGGGAGTTGGTACGCGAACTGCGCGACGCCGGGACCACGGTCCTGCTGACCACCCACTATCTGGAAGAGGCGGAGGTGCTCGCCAACCGGCTGGCGATCCTCCACGAAGGACGCATCGCGGCCATCGGCACTCCGGCCGAGGTGACCGCCTCCCAGCCGTCGCACGTCTCCTTCGAGCTGCCGGACGGCTACTTCCCCGGCGACCTGCCGCCACTGCCGGAACTCGGCGTGCGCAGCCACGAGACCGCGGGCCGGATGATCAGGCTGCGCACCGACGAGCTGCAGCGGACGGCCACCGCCCTGCTGGTGTGGGCCGAGCGGGCGCGGGTCGAGCTACGGGGGCTCGATGTGCGCCCGGCCTCCCTGGAGGAGGCGTTCCTGCGGATCGCACGGGAGGCGGCGGCGAACGGCGTGAACGGGCCGAGGACGGCGGAGGGGGCCACCGCTACGGCTACGGCTACGGCTACGGCTACGCAGGAGAAGTCGGCCGCGGATGTCCGGATGAGGACGACCGGGAACGACCGGAACAGCACCGCCGCGGATGCGCGGAAGAGGGGGAGGTCGGCATGAGCGGAACGGCAGTCACCACAGGCGCCGGCACGGCAAGGACAACGGCCGCCGGCCGGACGAGAGCACTGGCACGCGCCGAGCTGACGCTGCTGGGCCGCACCAAGGCGACGCTCGCCGCAGCGGTGTTCGTACCGCTGGCCATGCCGTTCATGCTCCGCTCGACCGTCGACCAGATGAATCTGAAGGGCACCGGGCTCACCGTCGGCTCGATCCTGCTCCCCTCCTCCATCGGCTTCTCGCTCCTCTTCGCCGTCTACAGCTCCCTGGTGAGCGTGTACGCGGCCCGCCGCGAAGAACTCGTCCTCAAACGGCTGCGCACCGGGGAGCTGCGGGACGTGGAGATCCTCGCGGGCGCCGCGCTGCCCTCGGTGGCGATCGGTCTCGCCCAGTGCCTGGTCCTGACCGTCGCCTACCGAGTGACGCTCGGCATCGGGGCGCCCAAGGAGCCCCAACTGGTCGTGCTGGGGCTGCTGCTGGCGCTCATCACCTGGCCGGCGCTCGCGGCCGTCACCGCGAGCTTCAGCAAGAGCGTCGAGGGCGCCCAGGTCGCGGCCACGCCCCTGACGCTGGTGTCACTGGTCGGCTCCGGGACCTTCATCCCCCTGGAGACGCTGCCCGACGGCATGGCCTCGTTCTGCGAACTGCTGCCCCTCACCCCGGTGATCACCCTGATCCGCGGCGGCTGGACCGGGCACCTCTCGGCCCACGACACCGCGGGCGCTCTCTTCACGGCGGTGGCCTGGACCGTGATCGCGGTGTTTGCTGTACGACGGTGGTTCCGCTGGGAGCCGCGGCGGTGACCACGGAGGCGGGGGTGGGCATGAGCAGGCCGTCCGGCTGGTGGCGGGGCAAGAGCACACCGGCGAAGGTCGAGACGTACACACGGTGGTCGTTTCACTTCTTCGCCGTGATCGAAGCCTTCTCGATCGGGCTGCCCGTCTTCGGGAACGTGTCGACGGGACGGTCCTGGACGCTGTTCCTGCTGGTGTGCGGGCACTCCGTGTTCTGCGCGGTGACCGCCTCGCAGGCGCTGGACTGGACGCGCGGCACCCGGGAACAGCCCAGACGGACACTGCTCGCGCTGGCCGTGAGCACCTGCGCGGTGGCCGTCGTGGGGGCGCTCGTCTCGGGCACCCCCTGGCACCCGGCGAGCGACGGCGAGTACCTGGTCGCCTCCTCGGTGCTCGTCGGTGTCACCGCGTTCGGCACGGGCACGGTCGCACTCGGGACACGCGACACACGGCGGATGACGTACGCCGTGCTCGGCGCGGCCGCGGGTGCCGGGGCGCTCTCCCTGCCCCTCGGCTTCCCGGGCCCCGCCGCGCTGATCACCGCCGTCCTGGTCCTGCTGACCGCCGGATTCCTCACGTTCACCGCGGCCTTCTCCGTGTGGCTGCTGGGCGCCGTCTACGAACTCGACGAGGCCCGCGAGACCCGCGCCCGGCTCGCCGTCGCCGAGGAGCGGCTGCGCTTCGGCCGCGATCTGCACGACGTGATGGGCCGCAACCTCGCGGTGATCGCCCTCAAGAGCGAGCTCGCCGTACAGCTGGCCAGGCGTGGACGGGCCGAGGCCGTGGACCAGATGACCGAGGTGCAGCGGATCGCCCGGGAGTCCCAGCGGGAGGTGCGCGAGGTCGTACGCGGCTACCGCGATGCCGACCTGGCCAACGAACTGGTGGGCGCTCAGGGCGTGTTGACCGCGGCCGGCATCGACTGCGACATCACCGGCGCCGCCGCGGAGCTGCCCGCGCAGGTGCAGTCGGCACTCGGCTGGGTCGTCCGGGAGGCGACCACGAATGTGCTGCGGCACGGGGACGCCAGGAGGTGCGCGCTGTCCCTGCGGGTGACGGAGGAGCGGGTGACGCTCACCGTCGAGAACGACGGGGTGCCGGACGAGGCAGGACCGGGCCCCGGACCGGACGGTGACTCCGGGCAGCGGAGAGGGACCGGACTCGTGGGGCTGCGGGAGCGGTTGGGGGAGGTGGACGGGGTGCTGCGGGCCGGCGCGAGCGGCGGAGTGTTCCGGCTGGCGGCGGAGGTGCCGCTGCCGGCCTCGCCGGCCAGAGACAGGGACAGACACAGGGCCGGCCCCGGAGACGGCCCGGGACATCCCCCCGGGGACAGCCCGGGAGACGGACCCAGAAACGGACCCGGAGACAGGGACCCGGATTCGGGGAACGGTGAGAGGCGGCGGAAGTCGTCGTCGCCCTCCTCCGTTCCGCGTCAGGCGAGAGAGGCCACCCCATGACGTCCGTAGCGTCCGGCGCGTCGACGCCCGGGCCCCCCGTACGGCTGCTGCTCGCCGACGACGAGCATCTGATCCGGGGAGCACTGGCGGCGCTGCTCGGGCTGGAGGACGACCTGGTCGTGGTGGCCGAGGCGGCGACCGGACCGGAGGCGCTGGCGATGGCGGTGGCGCATGCGCCCGACGTCGCCGTCCTGGATCTTCAGATGCCGGGGGCGGACGGTGTGAGCGTGGCCACATCCCTGCGGGACGAACTGCCGGGCTGCCAGGTGCTGATCGTGACGAGTCACGGCCGGCCGGGGCATCTGAAGCGGGCACTTGCTGCGGGTGTGCGCGGGTTCGTCCCGAAGACCGTGAGTGCGCGCCGGCTTGCGGAGATCATCCGTACCGTGCACGCGGGAAACCGTTATGTGGACCCGGAGTTGGCCGCCGACGCGATCTCCGCCGGGGACTCGCCGCTGACCGCGCGCGAGGCCGAGGTACTCGAATTCGCCGCCGACGGGGCACCCGTGGCGGAGATCGCGGAGCGGGCCGCGCTGTCCCAGGGGACCGTACGGAACTACCTGTCGTCGGCCGCGTCCAAGCTGGGCGCGGAGAACCGACACGCCGCGGTGCGTCTCGCGCGGGAGCGAGGTTGGGTATAGTAGCTGTCGCACCACGGTGCACGCGGACGTAGCTCAGTTGGTAGAGCGCAACCTTGCCAAGGTTGAGGTCGCCAGTTCGAACCTGGTCGTCCGCTCCAAAAAAGAAGCCCCCGACCTCAGGTCGGGGGCTTCTTCGTGTGCTCCGGCCGGGGCGCGACATCCTTCGGGCTGTCCGGCTCGAGTGGCTGCCGGGCCCGGCCGGTGGCCGGGCCCGGGGCGGGGTCACGTCCAGCTGACGCCCGTCAGACGCTCGTACGCCTCGATGTACTTGGCGCGGGTGGCATCCACGACCCGCTCGGGCAGGGCGGGCGGCGGCTGCTCGCTCTTGCGGTCCCAGCCCGACTCCGCGGAGGTCAGCCAGTCGCGGACGTACTGCTTGTCGAAGGACGGCTGCGCGTGGCCCGGCTCCCACGCGTCGGCGGGCCAGAAGCGCGAGGAGTCCGGGGTCAGCACCTCGTCGGCGAGAACGAGCGTGTCGCCCTCGTAGCCGAACTCGAACTTGGTGTCCGCGAGGATGATGCCCCGGTCACGGGCGATGTCACGGGCGCGGCCGTAGACGGCGAGGGTCGCCTGGCGCAGCTCGGCGGCGGTGTCGGCGCCGACCTGACGGGCGACTTCTTCGTACGAGACGTTCTCGTCGTGCTCTCCGACCGCGGCCTTGGTGGCCGGGGTGAAGATCGGCGCGGGGAGTTCCGAGCCGTCGACGAGACCCTCGGGGAGCGCGAGGCCGCAGACCGTGCGGGACTCGTTGTACTCGACGAGGCCCGAGCCGGTCAGATAGCCGCGGGCGACGCACTCGACGGGAGCCATCCGCAGGGACTTGCAGATCAGGGTGCGGCCGGCCCAGTCGGCCGGGGCGCCCGGCGGGAGTTCGGTGCTCAGCACATGGTTGGGCGCCAGTTCGGAGAGCTGGTCGAACCACCACAGTGAGAGCTGGGTGAGTGTGCGGCCCTTGTCGGGGATCTCGGTGGGGAGAACCCAGTCGTAGGCGGAGATGCGGTCGCTGGCGACCATCACGAGGTCGCCCGCCTCGTTCTGGTACAGGTCGCGCACCTTGCCGGTGTGCAGATGTACCAGACCCGGCACCTGGAGGGGCTCGGGCTTTTCAACGAATCCGGACACGGTTCCTCCCCGTGGTTCTGTCCAAGTGGCTCGATTCTCCCGTATGGAGCGAGCGGGTTTGGACAGGGGGCTGATGAGCGGGTGCCCGCGCCCGTGGTGCGGGTGTGTCGCGAGGCTCCCGGCGGGGCTTCCTCAGTCGTGTTTGCAGATGCGGTCGAGGAGATTGGCGGTCGCCCGCTGGATACGGGGGTCCACGTGGCCGGGGCGGTCGAGGGCCGGGGACCACGCGAACGTTCCGGATGCGAAGACCAGGGCGCCGGACGGGGCCCGGTAGAGCGAGGTCTCCTGATGGCGGGGGATGCCCTCGCTGTCCGGGTACGGGGAGTGCGCGAGCAGGATCCGGGCCTGGTGCTCCGGCAGTGGCGTGCGCGGGAAGTAACGGTCCGCCTCACCGGCGACCATGCCCTCCACCTCGTCGCCGTCGTGCGTGCCGGTCGCCTCCCACAGCCAGTGGTCGGCGTTGCGCACGATCAGGGGGTGCGGCTCGGGGACCCGTCCCGCGTACTGGATGCCGATGAGCTGCTGCTCCGGGCGGTCGATCTCACGCCACAGGGCGGGCTTGCCCGGACCCCGGCGCTTTCGGCAGGTCAGCAGCCGGTCGGCGACGCCCGACGGGGACGGCCCCAACTCCACCTGCCAGTACATGGTGTTGGCGGAGAGGAAGACGAGCGAGGTGCCGTGTTCGCGGGCGAGTTCCGCGGTCCGGCGCATCTGCGGCGACCAGTACTCGTCGTGGCCCGGGAAGACCAGGCCGCGGTAGCGGGTGGGGTCGACGCGGCCGGCGTGCAGATCACGGGCGTCGGCGTAGGCGAGGTCGTAGCCGTAACGCTCCGCCCAGCGGATGAAGTCGTAGGCATGGCCCACATGGAGGGGAAGGCCGGCGCCCGCGTACGGGCGGTCGAACGAGACGGTCGTCGCGGCGTCGGCCTCGCCGAGCAGCCGGCCGTTCTCGTCCCACGCGTGATAGAGGCTGGCGCCGGTGTGGCCGTCCTCCGGGTACAGGTTGTACGCCTGCCAGGTGATGTCCGGGAGCAGCAGGAGCAGGTCGGCCGTCTGGCGGTTGCGGACGGTGAAGGGAACGTGGGAGCGGTAGCCGTCGACGGTGGTGAGGACGGCGACATAGGCGCCGACGCTCCAGTAGGACGGAATCTGCAGACGCCAGGACAGCCACCAGTGATGGCAGGAGACCGTGCGGTCGGCGGTGAGCGGCGGCGGCTGGACGATGCCGGAGAGCCGGGGGCTCGTGGTGATCTTGCTGGCGCCGTCGCCGCCGTAGTGGCCGATGCGGTAGATGTCGACGCTGAACTCCTGCGGCGGGTCCACCGTGACATGGAAGTCGATGGACTCACCGGGAGCGGCGGCACCCGTGGTGGTGAAGCCCTTGATCTGGCGGTGGACGTCGTCCGCGGAGCGGGGACCTCCGGGGCCGGTGCGCGCGCGGGTGCCGGAGGTGGATCGCGGAGCCGGGATCCGGGAGGCGCCGGTCGCCGGGTGGGGCACCTGGGGCACGTCGGTGTCCAAGTACCAGGGGACGACATGGCCGGTGTCGTCGAAATAGGTCTCACTGCCGCGGAGCCAGGGAACGGGGCCCTGGCCGAAGGGATCCGTGACGGCGTGCGCGAGTGCTCCCGACTCCCAGCGGCGGATCTGCTCCGATGCCATGCCTGCTCCCCTCCCTCGTGCCCCCGTCGTACTGGTAAGCCCTTGCGCTGTGCGCGATCGGTCCCAGCACATCACATAACGCACGCAGTCCGTCACCGTTCGTCGCGAATTGACGGGAGTGGAACGGGTGGCTCCGCCTGGGCTGAGCCGACCATGCGTGGGTGGGGCCGGGTGGGGCCGGCCGTCGGACGGTCGTCAGACCAGGCGGACCGGTTTCTCCGGGCGGACGCCGAGATGGCGGAGCCAGTCCCGCAGGGGAGTGGGGTCCCCGGTCTCTATCAGGGTG
Organism: Streptomyces rhizosphaerihabitans; assembly: GCF_025399795.1. Classification (GTDB taxonomy): domain Bacteria; phylum Actinomycetota; class Actinomycetes; order Streptomycetales; family Streptomycetaceae; genus Streptomyces; species Streptomyces rhizosphaerihabitans. The sequence continues at coordinate 67,615 of NZ_JAODTZ010000055.1, forward strand.
AGGACCCGGGGGCCGAGGTCGGCGGCCCGTTCACCGGCGACGAGGAGGGACGGGCCGTCCAGCCAGTCGAGTCCGGGGGCCGCCCCCGCGGTGTCCATCGCGGCGCAGCAGACCATGGCGGTGACATGGTCGGCCAGCAGCTCACGACCGGTCCTGGGTGGCTGGAGGGGGAACAGCGGAAGCATCCGGTCGTCCCAGAGGGCGTGGTCGGGGCCCTGCTGCTCGGCACCCCCGGCGGGCTGGGGCGCCGCCGGGGCGGACGCCTCCTCGCGGGCCACTTCCGCGGTGAGCCCGGCCGCGAGGGCTGCCGACCGTTCGTTCCCCACGGCGAGGTCCGGATCGTCGCTCTCTGCGATCCCCATCTCCCCGTACGCGTCCGTGCGGTGGACCGCGAGGGCGGCCCCCGGGTCCGGGTCCGGGGCAGGAGTGGCTCCCGGCGGTGCGGACAGGTGATCCAGCACGCGTGCCAGGGTCGGTCCGTCCGCCTCGGGCAGCGCGGGGTCGGCGGGGTGCCGGACGCCGAGCGCGTCCAGGACACGGTGGAGGCGGGCCGCGTCGATGCGCCACTTACGGTCGACGACCTCGTCCGGATAATCCTGCCAGTCGACCGGTGCCCAGTCGGGGCCGGCCTCGGCGGGACCGCCGTGGAAGAGCCGGGCGGCGAGCAGCGAGGCCGCCTCGTCCACGGTGCCGGGCTCTTCGAGCAGGTCGCAGGCCGGGCGTTCACCGAGACGGGAGGTGAAGCCCTCGGCAAGCCGGTCGCGGCGGGACAGTTCGGTCAGCGCGGCGACGACACCGACGTCCAGCCGGGAGGGCCAGCGGCCCATCCGCCAGGCGGGCAGCGCGACGCGGGTCAGCAGGCGGTCCCAGCCCGCGTACGCCAGACCCACCTGCTCCTGGGCGACGATCCGCACGCCGTAGTCCACAGCCTGTGCGCGCTCGGCCGCCGCGGACGCCACTCCCCGCTCCATCTCGGCCGCGTGGACCCGGCAGCTGCGCAGCAGGAGACGGGTCACCGAGCCCACACCGGCCAGGACCGTACGGGACAGCGGGCCACGGCCGGGGGCCGAGGCCACGGCCACGGCCGCGTCCAGACCCCGGACGAAACGGCGGGCCGCGGCTATGTCCGGGTGTGCCGACGGGCCCGTACCGGCGACGACCGGGGCGAGGACCGCCCGCAGCTCGCCGACCCGCATCCACCACAGGAAGGGGGAACCGATGACGAGGACGGGAGCGGCAAGAACCCGGCGGGCGCGGTTCGCCAGCGCGGGGACCGGGCGGCCTCCGACCAGACTTCCGCGCCGGCCGTCCGCGCCGGCCGGTTCGTCCGTGCCGCCCGACGAGAACCGGCCGTGCGCCCGGTGGGTGCGGTCCTCCAGCCAGCTGTCGCAGTCGGGCGTGAGCGCTATCGCCGAGGGGGCCGGAACGTCGAGACGGTCGGCCAGGTCACGGACCATCCGATAGAGATCGGGGGCCGACTCCTCGGAGATCGGGACCGTGGGGCTCATCGCGGGCCGGGCTCGGGCCACGACGAGCGCGATGCCCGCCGCCGCGAGAAGGACGACAACGGCGAGGACCGTCACGATCCACCGCGCGATCCCCCAGGGCTCGCCGGTCATACGGCCGGTGGAGCCACCGACGAGCAGCACGACGGCCACGGCCGCAGGCAGCAGGGCGACGGCCAGCGCCCTGCTGCGGATGCGCAGCACAGCGAGAGCCCGGGAGCGCGCGGTCTGCGCGCCCACCTCCACACCCATACCGGTCACGACCGGACGTCACCCCCTATTGTCCGCCGGGCACCGGCCTTGTCACTGCCGGTGCCGACGGATGCCCTGGTGTTGGTCACTCCCCCACTGTGGCACCCGCCGCCGACATCGCAATGCCGGTGGGCCAAGTGCCGGAATGCTTTCGCCGCACCATAGTTGGGGCCCCGGCCGTCGTCAGCCGGATAGGCCATCGGTCACTCGATGGAATGGCTCTGGGGAAAGCTGGATGACGGTGGGCCCCGGGCCGACCCCCGGTTCCGTACAGAAAACCGCAGGTGGAGGGGCCGGGCGCAACACGACAAAGCCCCGGATTCCGTACGGAATCCGGGGCCCGGTGATGCTATGGGGGTCTGCGGCTACGCCTCGGCCGCCGCCTTCGCCGCGATGTCCGTGCGGTGCTGCGAACCCTCCAGACCGATGCGGGCGACCGCCGCGTAGGCACGCTCGCGGGCCTCGATGAGACCTGATCCGATCGCTGTGACGGACAGCACACGGCCGCCCGCGCTCACCACCGCTCCGCCCTCGTTCCGGGTGCCGGCGTGCAGGACGTACGCGTGCGGGGCGTCCTCGGCGGCCACCGCGTCGAGCCCGGTGATCGGGTCGCCGGTGCGCGGGGTGTCCGGGTAGTTGTACGAGGCCACGACCACGGTGACCGCCGCGTTCTCGCTCCAGCGCAGCGGCTCCAGATCGGCGAGGGTGCCGTTCGCGGACGCCAGCAGGACACCGGCGAGAGGGGTCTTCAGCCGGGCGAGGACCACCTGGGTCTCGGGGTCGCCGAAGCGGGCGTTGAACTCGATGACCCGCACGCCACGGCTGGTGATCGCCAGACCGGCGTACAGAAGTCCGGAGAACGGCGTGCCGCGGCGGCGCAGTTCGTCGACGGTCGGCTGGAGGACGGTCTCCATGACCTCCTCGACGAGCTTCGGGTCCGCCCAGGGCAGCGGCGAGTACGCGCCCATGCCGCCGGTGTTCGGGCCCTCGTCGCCGTCCAGCGCGCGCTTGAAGTCCTGGGCGGGCTGGAGCGGGACGACGGTCGTGCCGTCGGTGATCGCGAAGAGGGAGACCTCGGGACCGTCGAGGAACTCCTCGATGACCACGCGGTCGCAGGCGTTCGCGTGCGCACGCGCTGCCTCGAGGTCGTCGGTCACGACGACGCCCTTGCCGGCCGCCAGTCCGTCGTCCTTCACGACGTACGGCGCTCCGAACGCGTCGAGCGCCTCCTCGACCTCCTCAGGCGTCGCACAGACGTACGAGCGCGCCGTGGGGACGCCGGCACCCGCCATCACGTCTTTCGCGAACGCCTTGGAGCCCTCCAGCTGCGCGGCCTCCCCGGAGGGGCCGAAGCAGGGGATGCCCGCCGCGCGCACGGCGTCGGCGACGCCGGCGACCAGCGGGGCCTCCGGGCCCACGATCACCAGCTCGGCGCCGAGCTCCGTGGCCAGCGCGGCCACGGCGGCGCCGTCGAGGGCGTCGACCGCGTGCAGTTCCGCCACCTCCGCGATCCCGGCGTTCCCGGGAGCGCAGTGCAGGGCGGTGACGTCGGGGTCGAGGGACAGGGAGCGGCACAGGGCGTGTTCGCGGGCGCCACCACCGATGACAAGGACCTTCACGGGGTCAGCCTAACCGCCGCACGAGGGTGCCCTTGTGGGGGCTTCCGAAGCGGAGGGGGTACGACGCTGGTGCGATCCTCCAAGAAACGGCGTCCCAGGTGCGTCGGGGGCGTCACCGAGAGGTGCCTCTGAGTCGCTTCCGAGGCAGCCCGGTCACTACGGGCACGTCGCTCCTGGAGGCCGAGAGCCCCGGCCCGGGATGCTCTTGGACGCGAGGGGCCGTGCCCCGAGGGCGGCTCCTGGAACGGCTGATGCCGACACCGGACAGCCCTCCCGAAACCCGCGCGAGCAGCGGTCCGAGTGTCCGAGCGGCACGGGAAGCAACGAGAACCCGTCTGCCGAAGGCGCTGTCCCAGGCTCAGACAAACGAAGGCGCCACCCGAGGCTCCGATGAGCCGGGAGGCGACGCCCGAGACTCCGATGAACCGAGAGGCCGCGTCCGAGACTCCGCAGAACGCGGGAGGCGACGCCCGAGGCCGGGCCTCTCACTCGTTCGAGATCTCCTCGATCACCGTTGCCCCGAGCTCGCGGACGATCAGGTCGTGACCCGAGAGCGCGGACTCGTCCAGGTCGGGGTCGTCGTCCTCCGGGGTGTCGTCCTCGGGGGCGACCGGCGGCGGATCGTATGCCGGGGCCGACGCGGGCGCGGACATGCCCTGGCCCTGACCGCGGCCGGCGGACGGGCCGGACTGCGGGGCCGAGGGCCCGGAGGCCGGAGCGGACGACTGCTGGGGTGCGGGGCGCTGGCCGGCCGGAGCTCCGCCGTAACCACCACCGGCGCCTCCGCCGCCACCGCCGTAACCGCCGCTTCCGCCGCCGTAACCGCCTCCGCCGCCGAACCCGCCGCCCGCCGGAGCGGTAGGCGGTGCCGAGCCGCCCGAGGCGTCCACGATCGCCTCGATCTTCCACTGCACGTTGAACTGCTCGGCGAGCGCCTGCCGCAGCACGTCCTCGCTGCCGCTGCTCGCGAAGTTGTCCCGCGCCCCGGCGTTGACGAAGCCGATCTGCAGGGTCGTACCGTCGAAAGCCGTGACCTGCGCGTTCTGGCTGAGCAGGATCCAGGTGAACCGGCGGCGGTTCTTCACCGCCTCGAGGATGTTCGGCCACAGCATGCGGGGGTCGAGACCGCCCGCGGCCGGTGGCGCCGCCGGAGCGGGAGCCTGGGGTGCTCCGTGAGCGGCAGGGGGTGCGGGGGTGGCGGCGGGTGCCGGAGCGGACTGCGCCGGAGCCTGCCCGCTTCCCGCGGGCGTCGCCGTGGGCCAG
>NZ_JAODTZ010000056.1 GCF_025399795.1 Streptomyces rhizosphaerihabitans
GTCGTCTTGCAGAGGGGTGCCGGGCGCAAAGTGGGCGACGGCAGCGATCAGCTGGCCCTTGTCGAAGTGCCACCCGGTCACTGCCCGCGAGGACATCACCGTATCTGGCGGCACCGGAGCCAGAATCTCCAGGACAGCACGGGACTTCGGGCCGTCACCAGGCAGGGCTGGGGCTCCTTCCCGCCGGGTGACTCCGACGTAGGGCAGGGAGGTAGTGGCTATGACCTGGCGCCACAGTACGAAGCCCGTGATGTCTTCCCAGGGCACGTGGGTGGTGGTGGCCTTGTACCGGGCGGGGCTCCCACCGAGGAGCACGCCTGTCTCGTCCACCCGGAACGCGACCTTGCGGCTCATTGCCACGAACGCCATGAACAACCCTCCCGCGCCGAACAGCGGCAGGCCGAGTATCCGCGCGAGCAATGGCATGCCTGGGAGCAGCAGGGCCGCAGCGAAGATGATGGAGAACACCGCGACTCTTATGGTCTTGGGGTCCCAGCCGTAGCGCGCCTCATACACGGGCGAGGTGTTGCGAGTCATGGCTAGATCATGACAATGCCCAACTCGCTCGGGAAGCCCTGCGGACAGTGCCGTCAAGGGTAGGAGCGCATACGGCGGACCCTAGTCCAGCGAGTTCGGTTTGATCTCCACTCGGTTGGTGTCGAAGCCCCTGCCCTTCCTCGTCGCCGGGAGTACGACTACGGCCGCGAACAGGAATCGGTAGATCGCGTTCATCCGCTCGTAGTCCTCAGCCTCCTCCAGCTTCTTCCAGTTGGCTTCGGCCTCCGGTCCGGCGATGCCCTCCAGGACGGCGATGGGCCGCTTGACCGTCTTCCGCTGGCGCTCCTTCATCCGCTTGAGTACGACGGCGCGCATGGTGTGGAACTCGGCGGTCGTGAAGTCGTCGTCCGTGAGCCAGAGTTGTTTCAGCTCCTCCAGCTTCGCGCGGTCCTTCTCGTCCGCGGTCACGTCGGCCTCGGGACGTGTGGTCGTCGGGGGCTCGTAGCCGGAGGTGTCCAACTTCGTGAGGACCTTGATCGCCACATCGCGGGCGAACGCTTCGAGAGGAACGGCGGAGACGGAGCGTCCGCACTTCTGCTGTCCGACTTCGTCGGCTCGTATGCACCGGTAGTAGGCGTACTGCATGCTGTTGGTGCCGGCCATGCGGACTCCGCATGAGCACGTCGCGACTCCACGCAGCAGGTAGAAGCGGCTCGGTCGCTTCTGGTCGTCTCTGTGTTGCTGGGCCCGGTACTCCCTGAGCCGTTGAACCTCGTCCCACTGGCCGCGGTCGATGATGGCCGGCCACGTCCCGGTTCCCACTTCCTCGCCCTGGTGGATGCGGACACCCGCCACGAAGTTGGACGACAGCAGACGGCGGACGTGCTCCGGCTGCCAGGTCCTGCCCTTGGACGTCGCCACTCCCCGCGCGGTCAGATCCTGGGCCAAGTGCATGGGTGACTCGCCGTCCAGGTACCGCCGGAAGACCTCGCGGACGATCTCCGCCTCTTCCTCGATGATCGCCTGACCGTTGCTCGTGTAGCCGTAGGGGCGACTGCCCACATGCGGCCTGCCCTCGCGGGCCTTGTCCTTCAGGGCATCCTTCAGCCGACGTGACGCGTCGTCGGAGGAGCGGCAGGCGTGAGCCACCTCGATGCGGAGGATGAACCGGTCGTCGGGGTCCGAGAGATCGCGCCGGTTCGCCTCGCCGTGCAGAAGTACGCGCTTGTCGTCGGCTATCGAGAGGAGCTCTTCGAGGTCCTTGGGCTGCCGCATGAGGCGGTCGGGGTGGTAGACGATGACGTGCCGGATCTCTCCGTCCGCCATCGCGCGCAGCATTTCCTCCCACCCGGGACGCTTGCGGTTGCGCTGCCACGCCGAACGGTTGTTGTCGACGTAGATGTGGGCCGACTCGACACCGAGTTGAAGGCGTTCGGCGATCTCTCGGCAGATGCGCTCCTGCCGGTCGACTCCGGTCTGGTCCTCGTCCTTGGTGTGCGAGATGCGGCAGTAGATGGCGGCGGGCTCACCCGGGGTGATCGCGGCCTTGGCTAACTTAGGTCGGCTCATGCAAAACACTGTATGAGCCCGGTACGACCTCGATCACCAGCAGTGCGGTGTTCGGGCGATCGGGCAGGGTCGTCATCAGGGTCTCCTGTCTCTCGTCATGCTCTTCACAGCAGCCGCGTCCGGCCATGGATCCTCTGCTCGACCACACTAGATCCGGGCACTGACAACGACACCGGAATGCGGGGAGGGGCCCGCGAGAACACCTCGTGGGCCCCTCCCTCCCCTCCGGGTGCCGCCCGGTCCGTCACCACCGGGGCAGTACCACGACATGCGCGGCCGGATCGCGGTCGTTCGCGGCCATCAGCGCGGTGCGCACGACCGCGGCCTGCTGCTCCATCGCGTCCCGGAGCCCCCGCGGGGTGATGCGGACGACGGTGATGCCCAGCCGCTCCAGGTACTCGCGCTTGCGGGCGTACGCGGACCGCGCCGCGTCCTCGTCCTGGCGCGGGGCGCGGGTGTCCAGTTCGACCGCCACCGCCTGCTCGGGCCAGTACGCGTCCAGACCCCCGAGGTGCGGACCACCGGGCAGTCGCAGGTCGACGTTCCAGACCGGGTCGGGCAGCCCGTGTTCGCCGACCATCCGGTACAGGCGGTTCTCCGCGATCGCCCTGCCCTCCGCCACCAGCGAGTCCACGGCGTCCACCACGTGCGGGCGGCCGAGCAGCCGGGCCGCCGTCAACTCCTCCACGACCGGCCGCGGTTCGCAGTGACCGCGGCGCACCGCCTCGGTCAGCAGCCCGCGCACGGCCTCCGCGTCGGTCAGCTCCGCGACCGCGTCGGCCAGCGCGCGCGGCACGGCGGCGACCGGGACACCGGCCACGAACACGGGGGCGGGCAGCGTCGTCGTGCGCACGATACGGACGCAGCCGGTCGAGCGCAGCCGGCGCAGACGGGGGACCAGCACGTCGATCGTGTCGAGGGAGTCCAGCACCGGTGCGGAGGTGAAACCGTGCAGGGCCAGTGCCGCCAGGCCGGTGATCAGCGCGTCCGCGGGGGGCGGGGTGGTGCGCGGTTCGTCGGAGACCGGCTGGGCGGGGATGGCGGCCGCCGTGCGGGCGGCGGGGGTCCGGGCGGCGTAGAGCAGCGCCGCGTGCAGCCGTTCCTCGGGGGTGGGCGGGCCGGGACGCAGGAGGAAGACGCCGGGAAGGATCCGCTGCCAGGGCCCGTCGGGCCGGCACCGCTCGTTGGTGTCCGCGGTGGTCACGCCGCGGCCGCGCAACTGGGCGGTGGTCAGGACCCGGTGCCGCACGGGCGACGAGTGGCGGAAGGGGTGGGGGGAGAGCGGGGTGCTGTGGTTCATGAACCGGGGATTCCCGCCCGGCGCCCGCTCTCTAACCGCTGTTACCCGCTCGTCGGCAAATCGGGACAAGCGCGCCCTGAGGTACGGGCGTTCGAGTGCCGAAAGGCGCTGGTCCCGCGGGTGATTAATACGGGTTACGGCTCTGAATACCTGCATTTCGTAACCAGTGCGCGCAGGTGATCATTTCACCGGAGGGGACGCCGGGCGCGGATGGCGCCGGTGCCCCCTCCGGTGTGGTTCGCACAGGGCGGGTGTCAGCCCGCCGTGGCGATGTCGCAGGCCTGCCCCCGCAGCGCCCGGGCCAGATCGTCCCGCGACTCCAGCACCAGCCGTCGCAGGGCGGGCGGTGCGTCCTCGTGCGACGCGAGCCAGGCGTCCGTCGCCTCCAGGGTCTCCGGGGAGTCCTGGAGCGAGGGGAACAGCCCCCGGACGATGTCCATGCCGATCTGGATGGACCGCTCGGCCCAGACGCGGTCGATCGCGGCGAAGTACTTGGCGGCGTACGGCGCGAGCAGGTCCCGTCGGGACGGCTGGACGAAGCCGGAGATGGTCGCCTCGACGAGGGCGTTGGACAGCGCGTCGGATTCCACGACAGCCGCCCAGGCCTGGGCCTTGACCGCCGCCGAGGGGCGGGCGGCGAGGCAGCGGACCTGGTGCCGCTTGCCCGATGCCGTGTCGTCGCGGGCGAGTTCGGCGGCGAGGACGGACTCGTCGGCGGCGCCCTGCGCGGCCAGCGGCTCCAGGAACGCCCAGCGCAGCTCCTGGTCGACCTCCAGCCCGTCGATCTTGGCCGTCCCCTCCAACAGGCCCTGGAGCAGCTGGAGATCGGCCTCGCTCGACGCGACGTCGGCGAAGAAGCGGGCCCAGGCGAGCTGGTGCTGGCCGCCCGGCTCGGCGAGCCGCAGCTCCTTCAGCGCACCCTCGGCGAGCAACTGCCCGCCTTCCGCGCGCCAGTCGGGCGCCACGTAGTTGACGAGCGCGGAGTTCGCCCAGGCGTGCAGCATCTGGAGAACGCCGATGTCGGACTCGCGGCCCGCGAAACGCAGCACCATGGCGATGAAGTCCCGGGCGGGCACGATCGCGTCGCGGGTGAGATTCCACAGCGCGGACCAGCACAGGGCCCGGGCCAGCGGGTCGGTCATCTCGCCGAGCCCGTCCCGCAGCGTGGCCAGCGAGCCCTCGTCGAAGCGGATCTTGCAGTACGTGAGGTCGTCGTCGTTGACGAGGACGAGCTCGGGGGCCTCCGCTCCGACCAGGTCGGTGACGACCGTGCGCGGCCCGTCCACGTCCACCTCGGCGCGCGCGTAGCGGGCGAGCGAGCCGTCCCCGCCCTCGAGCGGCGACCGCCGCCGGTAGAGGCCCACGGCCACGCGGTGCGGGCGCAGTTCGGGATGGGACTCGGCGGCCTCCTGGATGATCGCCAGCTCGGTGACGCGTCCTTCGGAGCTCAGGATCACCTGCGGGGTGAGGGAGTTGACGCCCGCGGTCTGGAGCCAGGACCGGGACCAGGCGGCCATGTTCCGTCCGCTCGTCTCCTCCAGGGCCGACAGCAGATCGCCGAGGCGGGTGTTGCCGTACGCGTTCCGCTTGAAGTAGCGGCGGGCGCCCTCAAGGAAGGCGTCCTGCCCGACGTACGCCACCAACTGCTTCAGGACCGAGGCACCCTTGGCGTAGGTGATGCCGTCGAAGTTCAGCTTGGCGTCCTGCAGGTCGCGGATGTCGGCCGTGATCGGGTGCGTGGACGGCAACTGGTCCGCGCGGTAGGCCCAGGCCTTGCGGCGGTTGGCGAACGTGATCCAGGCGTCGGTGAAGCGGGTCGCGCCGACGTTCGCGAACGTGCCCATGAAGTCGGCGAAGGACTCCTTCAGCCACAGGTCGTCCCACCACACCATGGTGACGAGGTCGCCGAACCACATGTGCGCCATCTCGTGCAGGATGACGTTCGCCCGCGCCTCGTACGACGTCTGCGTCACCTTGCCGCGGAAGATGTACTCCTCGCGGAAGGTGACGAGCCCCGGGTTCTCCATCGCGCCGAGGTTGTACTCGGGCACGAACGCCTGGTCGTACTTCCCGAAGGGGTACGGGTAGTCGAAGTGGTCGTGGAAGAAGTCCAGCCCCTGCTTGGTCACCAGGAAAACGTCGTCGGCGTCGAAGTGGGGGGCCAGGCCCTTGCGGCACATCGCGCCGAGGGGGATCTCCAGCTTCGTACCGTCGTCGAAGGTGCGGGAGTAGGAGTCGGTCACGTAGTGGTACGGGCCCGCCACGACCGCCGTGATGTACGTCGAGATCGGCTTCGTCCCGGCGAACTTCCACACGCCGTCGGTGAGTTCACCGGCGCCGTTGCTCCAGACGGTCCAGTCCTCCGGGGCCCGTACCTCGAAGCGGAACGGCGCCTTGAGGTCGGGCTGCTCGAAGTTCGCGAAGACGCGCCGGGCGTCGGCGGGCTCGTACTGCGTGTACAGATACACCTCGCCGTCCTCGGGGTCGACGAAGCGGTGCATGCCCTCGCCGGTGCGGGAGTAGGCGCACTGGGCGTCCACGACGAGTTCGTTCTCGGCGGCGAGGTCCTCCAGCCGGATCCGGGAGCCGTCGAAGACCTCACCCGGGTCGAGGTCCCTGCCGTTGAGTGAGACGGCCGTCACACGCGGCGCGATCAGGTCCGAGAAGCTCGTCGCGCCCGGCTCGGCGCAGCGGAAGCGGAGCGTGGTGACCGAGCGGAAGGTGCGGGGCTCACCGGCCGCCGTGCCGGGCTCCGTCTCCCCGACGGCCGAGCGCAGGTCGAGGAAGACGTCGTAGCTGTCGACGGACAGCAGTGCCGCCCGCTCCTGAGCCTCGTCGCGGGACAGATTCTCACCGGGCACGGCTGCACTCCCTCATGGCGTCATAGACATGTGCGAACAGGGCCGATCCTGCCATGTGCTCCTTACAACGGGCGCTGTGACGGCGCAGACACAGGGGAATCCCTAGGACCCGTCGGAATCGCACAGACACACGGGAATGACGTGGGCGAGTGCCGGTGTTGCCACGGGAAAGACCGCATTCCGAGGAGAGCCATGCCCGAGCAGACCGCTCAGACCAGTTCCGGCAAGACCCCCGTCGACTTCTGGTTCGATCCGCTGTGCCCCTGGGCCTGGATGACCTCGCGCTGGGTGCTGGAAGTGGAGAAGGTCCGCGACATCGAGGTCCGCTGGCACGTCATGAGCCTCGCCGTACTGAACGAGCCCAAGCTGGACGAGCTTCCCGACCACTACCGCGAGATGCTCGCGACCACGGCGTGGCAGTCCGTCCGGGTGGTCACCGCCGCCTGGCAGAAGCACGGCGACGACGTCCTCGGCCCGCTGTACACCGCGCTCGGCACCCGCTTCCACAACGACGGCACGGGCCCGACCAAGGAGGCGATAGCCGGCGCCCTCGAAGAGGTCGGGCTGCCCGCCGACCTGATCGACTACGCCGACCAGGACGACTTCGAGTTCGACGCAGAGCTGCGCGCCTCCCACAAGGAGGGCATCGACAAGGTCGGCCAGGACGTCGGCACCCCGGTCATCGCCGTCCCCGGCGCCGACGGCGAGCAGCTCGCCTTCTTCGGCCCGGTCGTCACCCCCACCCCCAAGGGCGAGGACGCCGCCAAGCTCTGGGACGGCACGCTCATGGTCGCCTCGGTGCCGGGCTTCTACGAGATCAAGCGCACGCGTACGGCGGGACCGGACTTCAGCAACCTGTAGTCACGTGGTCCTGGGCTCGGGAAAGTTGTCGCCGTCGCGCCAGTTGCTCCAGCGCTGGAAGCGGCGGCAGCCCTGACGGGTGCAGCGATGGTAGGCGGCCGGGTCGTCCACCCGCTTGATCCGCCGTACGGCCTCCTCCTCGTCCCTGGTGAGCTTGCGGAACGTCTGCAGGGGGCCTCCGCAGTTCGGGCAGCGCACATCCACGGCGATACCTCCGTATGAGAACGGGCCGTGCGAGAAACGGTCCGCGTGAGAACGGACGGAAAAGGGCGAGAAGCATCCGGGTGCCGAACGCCGGCCCCGCGAGCGTATGCGCCCGCGGGGCCGGCGGTGGGGCGGAATCACCGTTCGCCGGCCCGTACGCCCGGTTCGGGGTGAACCGGAGCGGCGCGGTCGGTTCCCGGTCCCCTCGCGGCGCGTACACGGGCCCGCCCCGACCTGGATACTGCGGCCTCATGAGTACTACGAGCCGCAGTACGACCCTCCTCCTGGCCCGGCACGGGCAGACCGTCTGGCACGCGGAGAACCGCTACGCCGGAGTGAGCGACGTCCCCCTCACCGACGAGGGCCGAGCCCAGGCGGAAGCCCTCGGCCGCTGGGCAGCCGCGCACCCGGTCGACGCGATCTGGACCTCGACCATGTCCCGCGCCGTCGCCACCGCCGAGCCCGCCTGCCACGCCCTCGGGCTCGTCGCGCACCGCGAACCCGCCCTGCGCGAATGCGACTTCGGGGTGGTGGAGGGCAGTACGCTCGCCGAGTTCGAGCTGGAGAACCCGGTCCGGGCCAAGGCGTTCCGGGCCGATCCGGTGTCGTACCCCTTCCCGGAGGCGGAGGATCCGCGCACCGCGGCGGCCCGTGGCACGCGCGCCCTGCGCCAGATCGCCGCGGCCCACCCCGGTGAACGCGTGCTGGTCGTCGCCCACAACACCCTGCTGCGCCTGGTGCTGTGCACCGCCCTGTCCATCCCGCTGGGCGAGTACCGCCGGGTCCTGCCGAGTCTCGGCAACGCGGCGGTCACCGAACTCCGGGTGGAGGACGGGTCGGCCGCCCTGCTCTCGCTCAACGTGCCGTGCGCGCCGTGACGGGGCCCGCGCGTCACACCCGCGTGGGACGTGGGGTGTGTGTCCGAGCGCCTGCCGCGTTCCGAGGGCGCCGGGGAGACGCGTCCGGGCACGCGAAAGGGGCCCACGCGTGAACCGTCCGTCACGTGAGGGCCCCTTCGGCGAGGCGGCACACCGGTCAGGCGCGGCTACGCGCCTGCCGCCGGCCAGGGCCGACCGCCGCCGGGAACAGCGTCATGCGGCCACCGAGGTGTAGTGCGAGGCGTCGCCCGCGATCGAGTAGCTCTCCTTGCCCTCGATGCCGACCGGCACGTCACCGGCGACCGTCACACGGTGCAGGCGGCGCGGCTGACCGTCGTAGTTGTCGATCGCGTAGTGCTGGGTGATCCGGTTGTCGAACAGGACCAGCTGGTTCGGGGACCAGCGCCAGCGCAGGATGTTCTCGGGCCGGGTCACGTACGACTGGAGCAGGTCGAGGATCTTGCGGGACTCGCCCACCGACAGCCCGGCGATCCGCTGGGCGAACCCGCCGATGAACAGCCCGCGTTCACCGGTCAGCGGGTGGACCCGGACGACCGGGTGGGCGGTGCGGAACTTGATGGACGTGAACTGGGCCCGCTGCGCGGCTTGTTCCTCGTCGATGTTCTCGTCCGGTACCGCGTAGTCGTAGTCGTTGGTGTGCTCGGCCCACAGGGTGTCGGCGAGCGCGCGGAGCGGTTCGGGCAGATCGCGGTAGGCGGCCGCGGAGTTGGCGATGAGCGTCTCACCGCCGTACGGCGGGACGGTGATGCTGCGCAGGGTGCTGGCCTGCGGAGGGTTGAGCACGAAGGTCACGTCGGTGTGCCAGTGGTTGGCGCGGCCCCGCTCGCTGTCCACGGGCAGCACGTTCGGGGCGCCGTCCACGGCGGGCACGGTGGGGTGCGCGGTGGTGAGGTCGCCGAAGTGGCGCGCGAAGGCCTGCTGGCCCTCGTCGTCCAGGTCGACGTCGTCGAAGACCAGCGCCTTGTGCTGGTTGAGGGCGGTACGCAGGGCGGCGGCGGTGACGTCGTCCAAGGGCTTGGAGATGTCGACGCCGGCGACACGGGCACCGATGTGCGCGGTGACCTTCTGGATCTCGATGTCGGTCATGGGTGCGGGTCCTTTCGGAACGGCGGATCGGACAGGAGCAGTGGCAGTGGCAGTGGCAGTGGCAGGGAGGGGGAGGGGGGAAGAGGAAGGGGAAGGAGACGTGCGCGGGTTCAGGCGGTTGCGGTTGCGGTTGCGGAGGCGGGAGTGGAGGCGGGTGCGGTGGTCGGGGACGGGATCGCGTACTGGTTGGCCGGCCGGGGGAGGCCGTAGCGCTCCCGCAGGGTCTGCCGGGGCCCGTACTCCCGGCGGAGCAGGCCCCGGTCGCGCAGGATCGGCACCACGTGGTCCACAAAGAGGTCGAGGCCGGAGGGCAGCACGGCGGGCATGATGTTGAAGCCGTCGGCGGCGCCCCGCAGGAACCACTCCTCGATCGCGTCGGCGACCTGCTCGGGCGTGCCGGCGAAGGTCAGATGGCCCCGCCCGCCGCCGAGCCGGCCGATCAGCTCGCGCACGGTCAGCCGCTCGCGCCTGGCCAGCTCCACGACGAGGGTGTAGCGGCTCTTGGCCCCCTCGATCGCGCTCTCCGGCGGCAGATCGGCGGGCAGCTGTGCGTCGAGGCCGAGGGTGCCCGGCTCCAGGCGCAGCAGATGCTCCAGGCGGTTCAGCCCGTGCTCGTGGACGATGTGGTCCTCCAGGACACGTTCGTGGGCGCGCGCCTCCGCCTCCGTCGAGCCGATGACCGGGACGATGCCGGGCAGGACCTTGATGTGGTCCGGGTCCCGGCCGGCCCGTGCGGTACGGGACTTGAGGTCGGCGTAGAAGTCCTGGGCGTCCGCCAGGGTCTGCTGGGCGGTGAACACCGCTTCCGCGTACCGGGCCGCGAACCGCTTGCCGTCCTCCGACGAGCCCGCCTGCACGAGGAGCGGGTAACCCTGCGGTGTGCGGGGCACGTTGAGGGGGCCGTCGACGCTGAAGTACGTCCCCTTGTGGCGCGCGGGATGGATCTTGCCGGGGTTGCCCCAGACGCCCGCCGCCTTGTCGGCGACGACCAGGTCGTCCTCCCAGCTGTCCCAGAGCTTGAGCGCCACGTCCAGGAACTCGGCGGCGCGCTCGTAGCGGGTGGCGTGCGCCGGCTCCTCGTCGAGACCGAAGTTGCGGGCGGCCTCCGCCCCCGCGGTGGTGACGATGTTCCAGCCCGCGCGGCCACCGCTGATGTGATCCAGGGAGGCGAATCTGCGGGCCAGGTTGTAGGGGGAGTTGTAGGAGGTGGAGGCGGTGGCGATCAGGCCGATGTGCTCGGTGGCCGTGGCCAGCGCGGTGAGCAGGGTGATGGGTTCGAGGGCACCGGACGGGCGCTGGCCCACGCTGTTGAAGAGGACCGGGCCGTCGGCGAGGAAGAGGGAGTCGAAGGTGCCGCGTTCCGCGATCCGGGCGAGACGTACGTAGTGGGCCGTCTCGACATGGGCGTACGGGTCGCTCTCCGGGAGCCGCCAGGAGGCCTCGTGGTGGCCGGTGTTCATCAGGAAGGCGTTGAGGTGGAGCCGGCGCGGACTGGTCACGGGTGCTTCTCCTTCCGGTGCGCGGACACGTCGTGCCCGGCGACGCCGACCGCCGTTCCGTCCGGCCCTGCGGCGACGTCGTTTGCCGTTCCGCCCGGTCCTGCGGCGGGCTGTGCCGTCGCTCGGTCCGGTTCCGCGGCGGGGTGTGCCGCCGTTCCTCCGCGTTCCGATGCCTCCGCTGGTCCTGTCACGTCCTCGGTCACCCCGAGGGCGTTCAGCAGGCGGTCGCGGTACTCGCCGAGCAGCGGATCGCGGTACGAGCGGGGATGCGGGCGGTCGATGGCCAGGTCGAGGCCGATACGTCCGTGGTCGAGCACGAGCACCCGGTCGGCCAGCACGATCGCCTCGTCCACGTCGTGCGTGACGAGCAGCACCGACGGCCGGTGGCGCTCCCACAGCTCGCGCAGCAGTACGTGCATCCGGATCCGGGTGAGCGCGTCCAGCGCCCCGAACGGTTCGTCCGCCAGCAGCAGTTCGGGTTCCCGTACGAGCGAACGGGCCAGGGCGGCACGTTGCGCCTCCCCGCCCGACAGCTCGTTGGGCCAGGCCCGTTCGCGTCCCGCGAGTCCTACCTCGGCGAGGGCCGAGCGCCCCTTCTCCGCCGCCTCACGGCCGTCCGTGCCGAGCAGGACGTTGTCGAGGACCCGGCGCCAGGGCAGCAGCCGGGAGTCCTGGAAGACGACGGACACCCTGTCCGGGGCGGTGAGCCGCCCGCTCCCGGCGACGCCGTGATCGAGGCCGGCGATGGCGCGCAGCAGCGTGCTCTTGCCGGAGCCGCTGTGTCCGAGCAGGGCGGTGAACTGGCCCGCCGGGAGGTCGAGGTCGATTCCGTCGAGGACCGTACGCCCCTCGAACGACCTGGTGAGACCACGCAGTCGGACTGTGTGGGAACGGGTCAGCTGCTGAGTGTGCGTCGCCACGACAGCACCTTTCGTTCGATGAGACGAACCGCGCTGTCGGAGACGAGCCCGAAGATGCCGTAGATCAGCAGGCCGACGAGGATGATGTCGGTCCGGCCGTAGTTCTGGGCCTGGAACATCATGTAGCCGAGGCCGCTGGTGGCGTTGATCTGCTCCAGGACGACCAGGGAGAGCCAGGAGGCGGTCACCCCGAGCCGCAGTCCGACGAAGAAGCCGGGCAGGGCGCCGGGGATCACGATCTCCCGGACGAAGCGGAGCCTCGACAGCCCCTGGACCTCGGCGAGTTCCACATACCGGTGGTCGATGCCGGACAGGGCGGAGTGCAGGTTCAGGTAGATCGGGATGTAGACGACGATGGCGATGATCGCGATCTTGAAGGTCTCGCCGATGCCGAGCCAGAGGATGAACAGCGGGATCAGACCGAGGGTCGGGATCGCCCGGTTGAGCTGCACGGTCCCGTCGATCAGCGCCTCCCCGACCCGGCTGAGCCCGGACGCGAGGGCGAGGACGACTCCGGCGGTCAGGCCGAACCCGAATCCGTATCCCGCGCGCTCCAGGGACGTCAGCACATCTGTGGGCAGGGTGCCGTCGGTCCACAGATGACCGGTGGTCCTGAGCACAGTCCAGGGCGCGGGGATCGCGCCGGGATCCAGTTGTCCGGCGGCGGACGCGACGGCCCACAGCGCGAGGAACAGCGCCGGGCCGATCAGCCGGGAGGCGGGCAGCCGCTTGCCGGGCGCGAGGCCGCGGCGCCGGGGACGAGGAGACCGACGGAACCGACGACTGTCGGCCTTGGTTTCGACCGCCTCGGCTCCGTCCGCCTCGGTCGCGACCGGTGCGGGCGGGGCGGGGGCCGCGGCCGGCCCGGTGCCGGTGCTCGTGTCGGCTGCGGTTCCGGTTCCGGTTCCGGTTCCGGCGTCGGCGTCGGTGGGCGAGGTGGGGATCGAGTCGGTGACGGATACGGAGGTGGAGGCGGGGGTGGGGGCGGCTTCGTCCGTGATAGCGGTCGACGGTGTGTCGGAGGCCGCGTTCCTGGTCGTGGTCGTGGTCCTGGTCGTCATGGCCGTCACCTCTGGTATTCCGCGGGTACGGACTTCGCCGCGATGGCCTCGAAGCGCCGGTCGAAGAGCGAGTCGACCTTGAACTCCTTCACGAAGCCGCCCTCCGCCAGCAGATCGGCGGTCTCCTGCTCCCATTTGACGGCCTCGTCCCAACTCGGCGGGAACAGCGGCTTGTTGGCGAGTGCGGTGATCGACTGTGCCTGTGCGAGGGTGAGGTTCTGCGTCTTGACGTAGAACTCCTTGTTCCAGGCGTCGGGGTGCTCGTAGGCCCATACCTGGCCCTTGGCCCAGCGCGGGATGTACGCGGCGACCGCTGCCGCCTTCGCGCGGTCGGCCAGCACCGAGGCCGGCGCCCAGAGCAGGTTGAGCAGGTCCACCACGTCGGTGTCGATGGTGTGGGCGCCCTTGGGCCCGTACTGCTTGAGGTAGGCCGGTGCCTGGCTGTTGGCGAGCGGGGCGACATCCACCTGGCCCGCCTGGAGCGCGGTGAGGAACTGGTTGCTGGTCAGCGGTACGAGGGTCACGTCGCCGTAGGCGATGCCGGCCTGCTTCAGGGCGCGCAGCAGGACGACACCCTGTGCCTGGCCCTGCGAGAAGGCCAGTTTCCTGCCCTTGAAGTCCTGTACGTCATGGATGTCGCTGCCGGGCTTGGTGGCGAACAGATAGTTGGGCTTGCGGGTGATGTTGATCGCGACGATCTTCGCGTCGAAGCCCTGGAAGTGCGCCTGGATCGGCGGGATGCCCGCGTTGTTCCCGACGTCCAGGGACTTGGCGCGGAAGGCGTTGATGACATCGGGACCGGCACCGATGTTCACCCAGTCGGAGACGGTGAACGGCAGACCGGACAGCCCCGCCAGCTTGAACTGCAGTTGCTGGACGCCTTGGTACGAGGCGACCGTGAGCTTGGTCCCCCGCGGCACCTTGCCGGACAGGGGCGCCGATATGTCCCCCTGGGACCGGGCGTCGGCCGCATCGGCACCGGCGCAACCGCTCAGCCCCGCCGCCGCGGCGACACCGAGCAGGGAGGACAGGAACACGCGCCGGTCGACACCGGACCTGGAGGGGGACGAGGAGGACAAGGGGGAAGGCGGGGACAGTGGTGGCATGGAAGGACTCCAGGGTTCCAAGTGGCGGGAGGGCGCGCGGAGTTCCGGGCAGGGCGAAGCCGGAACGAAGCGAGGCGCGCCGATGGGGGCACACGCCGATGGCGTGCCTGAGAGGACGAGCCGACCGGGGGCGACGACAGCCGGACGGTCCGCGCGGGCGACGTCGGTCGGATCGGTCCTCGGTGCGCCGACGGCCGACTGAACCTTCTGGGCTGCGAAGGCCGGTCGATCTTCCGCGTGACGGCGTGAGGCGCGACGGCGTGAGCGCGTGACGGCGGCCGATCGGTTTCCAGGGCGAAGGGCGCCGAGTGAACCTCAGCGCTTCAACGGGATCAGCCTGTCAACGGGATCAGCCTGTCAATGGACCGGCGTGTCAGCGTGGTCGCGGATCAGCGACAACGGGTCAGCAACAACGTGTGCGTGCGACCCGCATCAGGTCGACCACACGGCACTTGGTGAGCGGAACCTGCACCCGCGCGCTGCTCATGCACACGATGCTCCTGTCCGGGAACGAGCCCTGTCAACATTCCGAGTTTCTGAATTAATTCGCTCCCGGTGGGGAGCCCGAAGAGCCCGGGCGCGAGCCCGAGGAACCCAGCGGATCGCGGTACAGGACGTCGAGCGCGACCGACCCACCCGCCACGGCCAGCACCGAATCCGGGAAACTGGTCGGGACGACCGCGGAGGCCCGCTCCGGTCCCACCGCCTCGCGCAGCGCACCGAGGCAGTCCTCCCGGTGCACGGCACCGATCTCGGTGACGACGACCGTCTCCGGGTTGAGCACGTCGAGCAGCAGCCGCGCCGCCCGCCCGACCATCCGGGACCGCTCCAGCAGCAGCCGTACGGCCCGTGGGTCGCCGTCGGCCGCCGCGGAGACCACGTGCAGGGGATTCAAGCCGCCGATGACACCCAGCTCCCTGGCCCGCCGGCTCAGTGTCCTTTCGCTCAGTTCGGCCTGGAGGCAGCCCGTCCGTCCGCAGTCGCAGCGCTCCGAGCCGCCCGTCAGGGGCAGATGGGCGATCGCCCCGGCCTGCGAGCGCGGTCCGTAGTGCACCTGGTCGTGGGTGGCGAAGGCGGCATCGACCACATTGCCGACAAAGAGATGCAGCAGGCTCCGGCTTCCCCGGGCTCGCCCGAACAACCGCTCCCCGTTGACCAACGCCCGTGCGTGGCCGTCCACATGGACCGGCAGTCCCGTGCGCGCCCCGATGGCCTCCCGGACGGCGACATCGCGCCAGCCCAGCAGCGTGTGCTCCACGATCGTGCCGGAGTCCGGGTCCACCCAGCCGCCGGCCGCCACCCCGATGCCCAGGGCGGTACGGCCGGGGGCGCCGGCGAAGAGGGCGGCGAGCCCGTCCGCGGCGTTCGCTAGAACGAGTCCCGGCTCGGTGCGGTCGTGCCGGAGACGCTTCTCGGCGACGACCCGCCCGCGCAGATCCAGCAGCGCGACGGTCGTGTACGGCACGGCCACGTGCACCCCGCCGACCACGAACTGGGAGCGGTCCAGGTCGACCGGGAGATGCGGCCGCCCGACCCCGCCCGACCGGCGGGGCGCGGTGGCCTCCCGGATCAGGCCCCGTTCGGTGAACCGGGCGCAGTAGTCGGTCACCGACGCCGGGGAGAGCCCGGTCAGCCGGGAGATGGTGCTGCGGGCGACCGGCCCGTGCTCCAGCACCGACCGCAGGATCACGCTGGCGCTGGCCCGGCGCCGGTCGAGTACGGGGGAGGGCGGGGACGTCGAAGGGGGTGCCACGGTACTGGCCATGGAGTTCATCCTCGGGAGCTGGTCCGGCACTGCGCCGTCACGTACGCCACGTCACAACGAATGCGACGTGCGACTGGTGTGGTCCGCTGTGGTCTCGTCGCGGCGAGCCGGATCCGCTCCGCCTCGCCTCAGGACGGGCGGCGACAGGTGGCAGTGCCCTGGCGTCGCAGGTCGACATAGCGACGCGACGCGAAGTTCAGGGCCTGGGGAACCATGGGGTGAAGGGTAGGGGTCGGCCGGGGGACCTGCCAGGTACGCCCAAGGACCGGACAGTCGGGGCACGTTCCCGCTCCGGCCCGCACCGGATCCCGTCGGATCGGCCGGGTCGGCGTCCCCGAGGAGCGCGCGACGCGCATCGCGGGTCCGCAGGCGCAACGCCCGCCGGACGCGAGGGGCGCACCTCGGCCCGGAGGCGGACGCGGACGCGGAGGTGTAGATGGAGGCGGAGATGGACTCGGGGTTGGAGACGGGGTTGGAGACGGAGTTGGAGACGGGGTTAGGGGCGGAGATGGAGGCGGAGTGCTCGCAGGGGTGACGGGCTGCGGTCCGGCGGCGGGAGGGCCCGGCGGGCCGGCGCCGCGTAAGCCCGGTGAGGGTCGGGCGGAGGCCGACGCCGCGCAAGTCTCTTTGGTGAGTCTCCACAGTCCCGGCCCCGAACCGTTCCGTAACGGAAACGACGTCACCTCAGTGACCAGCATCACCTCGGCACAGGTGTACCGGGCACTCTTTGTAAGGAGCCCACCAATCTCCGGATCCGCGCTTTGTCGAGCACTGACGGTGATCACCCGTATGCCCCTGGGATAGCGTCACCGTGTCCCGACCTGTCCTCCCCCGAGCTCCCCGTGAGCCAAGGGGGTACCCCCGTTCGCCGGAGTCCTCATGAGCACCGCTGTCGCCACGCCCTCCCGACCCGGCGAGGTCCTCGCCGACCTTCTTCCGGCCTCCCGCGTCCGTGACGTCGCCCTCGTGCTCGGCGGTGCCGCACTCACCGGCCTCGCCGCCCAGATCTCGCTGCCCGTCCCGGGTTCCCCGGTGCCGGTGACCGGCCAGACCTTCGCCGCGCTGCTCGTCGGCACGGCGCTCGGCGCGCGCCGCGGCTTCCTGTCGCTCGCGGTGTACGCGCTGGTCGGCATGGTCGGTGTCCCGTGGTTCGCGGACGGCGGCTCCGGCGCCGCGGCACCGTCCTTCGGCTACATCCTCGGCATGCTGCTCGCGTCCACCGTCGTGGGCGCCCTGGCCCGCCGCGGCGCCGACCGCTCCGTGCTGCGCATGGCGGGCACGATGCTCCTCGGTGAGGCGATCATCTACGCGATCGGCGTTCCCTACCTGGCTCTGGCCACCGGCATGTCGGCGAGCGCGGCCGTCGCGGCGGGCCTCACCCCGTTCCTGATCGGGGATGTCCTCAAGGCCGCCCTGGCGATGGGCGTCCTGCCCACGGCATGGAAGCTCATCGACAAGAAGTGACACCCGCGTCGGTGACGTGATGGCGTCAGCCCTCAGTCGACACCTGCGTCGGTGACGTGATGGCGTCAACCGTCGTGTGACACCCATGTCGGTGACGTGACGAGGTCACCGGCCATATGGCGCTCGCGTCCGTGACGTCGTCGTTCCGTGCAAGAGGCTCGCCGGGTCGTGTTCCGAACTCGACCCGGCGAGCCTCCGCGCGTTTTCACCCGGTGCCGCGCCCGGCGGTCACTGTTCCTGCCGGGGCCTGCGGCTGACCCACCACAGCCCCGCGGCTCCGGCCGACATCAGTGCCGCGCCCGCCATGCCGAGCGGCAGACCCTCGGTCCCGGCGCCGGTCTCCGGCAGCCGGTCGCCGCCCGGTGCCACCGGCTTGTTGTCGGTGCCCAGCAGCAGCGGGGTCGCCGGGGCGTTCGGCGACGGGTTCGTCGTACCGAACGGAACCGGGCCCTGCTGCCAGTACGTCTTCTTCCCGTCGCTCGTCTGGACCGGGAGGCAGATCTTTCCGGTCCTGCTCAGATCGAACGTCGCGTCGACGGCGTACGATTTCGACTTCCCCACCGCGAGATTTCCGGTGGAACAGATGAAACCGCTGTTGGACCCCTTGGGGAGATCCTTTTCGGCCATGGCGGTGCAGCCTTTGACGTTTTTGACCTTCAGGCCGTCGAAGCCGACCACCAACAGCCTGATATCGCCGCTTTCCTTGGTCCCTTCGTTCTTTACCGTGGCGGTAATAGCCGTCTTCTGAGTACTGTTGTCGACCGAGATCTTCTCCGGCAGCAGCGTGGTCACCTTCACGCCCGCCGGCGGCTTGTCCATGGCCTTTCCGCCCTTGCCGCTCCCCGGTCCCTGGTCGTCCGCGACGGCGGTGTAGGAAAGGATCATCACGGTCGAGAAGCAGGCCGTGAGCAGCGATCCCGTAATGGTCGTCGTCCGACGAGAACTCATGTTCGCCCCCCTTGGCTACGCCTGAATTCGCAGTACTTGAAGAGGTACCACAAGATTTCTCCGCACTATGCTGGTACGGCCTGAAGTGTGACCATTGTGTTTCTGCTGTGGCGGGCGATTGTGGCTGATGTTGAGGGGGTGCAGAGATTGTCGGCGAACGTACAGGGTGGTGTTCCGGGATTATTGGTGACCGGACGTTACCGGCTGGTCGAGAGTATTGGTCAGGGGGGAATGGGGCGGGTGTGGCGAGCCGCCGACGAAATGCTCGACCGGCAGGTCGCGGTCAAGGAAATGCGCATAGACGGACTCGATCCCGAGGACACCCGCACGCGCCGGGAACGCACCCTGCGCGAGGCGAGAGCGACGGCCCGGATCGACCATCCGGGCGTCGTCCGCATCTACGACGTCGTGGACGCGGGCGAACGGCTGTGGATCGTCATGGAGCTCGTGGCCGGCCGCTCCCTCGAACGCATCGTGGTCGAGGACGGACCGCTCGACACGCGCGAGGCCGCCCGCGTCGGGTTCGAACTGGTCCGGGCACTGCGCCAGGTGCACGCCCAGGGAGTGCTGCACCGCGACATCAAGCCGGGCAACGTACTGGTCGAGCGCGCCGGACGGCATCGCGTCGTCCTCACCGACTTCGGCATCGCCGCGCTTCAGGACGCAGAGGCGCTCACCATGGTCGGCATGCTGGTCGGTTCCCCCGACTACATGGCGCCCGAGCGGATCTCCGGCCGCCCGCAGGGCCCGCCCTCCGACGTGTGGTCCCTGGGCGCCACGCTCTGCGCGGCCCTCGGCGGCCGCTCCCCGTTCTCCCGCTCCACCACCCTCGCGACCCTGCACGCGGTTCTGTACGAGGAACCAGAACTCCCCTCTGGGGCAGGCGAGTTGCAGGAGATCCTGGCAGCCCTGCTGGAGAAGGACCCGACCGTACGGCCCGGTCTGGAGGAACTTGAGGCAGGTCTTGAGGAACTCGTCCGCCCGCCGAGGACGGGGACGAGGACCCGGAGTCCCGCGGGACCGCCGACAGGGGAGCCCGAGTACGACGTCGCCTCCCCGTTCGAGTACGGGACCGCGCGCGAACCCGCTCCCGGGAACCGCCCCGCGCACCAACCCCTCCCCGAGTCGGATCACTTGTCGGCCCGCACCCTGGACGCGAACCGTGATTCGCAACCCGAACCGGCCCCCGAACCGACCTCCGAACCGGCCCCCGAGCCGGCATCCGAGCCAGCGCCCGATCCGGCCCCGGAACCCGATCCGACCCCGGGCCGTGAGCGGAATCCGACGCCGGGCCGTGAGCGGACCGGGCCGACCGAGGGGCATGACCTGGCCGAGTCGGCCACGCGCGCCCTGCTGGACGTCCAGTTCGTGAGGGCGGCGCGGCAACCCCCGGTGGACCTTCCCGAAGCCACTCCACCTCCGGGCGGACATCGCACCGACACGAGCGATCCGCGGGAGCCGGGGCCCACGCGGATCACGGAACCCGAACCCGTACTCGCAGCCGAACCTGAACCCGAAACCGAACCTGTACTCGAAGCCGAAGCCGAACCTGGACCCGTACTCGCAGCCGAACCTGAAGCCGAAGCCGAACCCGGGAACGAGCCGGAGTACCACTCCGTGCACGACGCCGTCCCGATCCGGCCGACTCCGACCCTGAAGAGCCCGCCCGGCTTCCGGAAGGATCCTCAGGCGCGTTCCCCGGAACCCTCCGCGGTCTCCGGACCCGAAGCCGTCACCGGGGGCCCCGACGCGCAGGCGACGGCCAACGCCTCCACCGAAGTCCCCTCCGAACCCCGCGCGGAGCCCAGTTCGCCGACCCCGTCCGAACCGCGCGCGGAGCCCGGCACGGGTGCTCCCTCCCAACTGCCCACGGCACCCGTGCCCGTAGTGCCGCCACTGGGTGAACTCCCGGACCCAGCCGTATCGTCCGGCTCCGCCGAGGGCCGGAGCCAGAGTCGCGGTCGGCGGCGTACCGGATTCGCCGCCGCCGGGGTCGTCGCGGCGGGAGCCGTCGCCTGGGCCGTCGTAGCCATGACCGGCGGACCGCCCGGCGGCAGCACCGGTGCCGCCACGGGCTCGTCCACGTCGACGGCCTCCACCACCGGCGGCCCCTCGTCCCGGGCACCCACCGTCGAGGGCACCTCACGCCCGCCCGGCCTGCCCCCGGGAGCGCACCGGGAGGCCGGCGGATACGCGTGGGTGACGCCCAAGGGCTGGCGGCGCGATCTGCAGACCGGCTCCGAGGTGCACTACACCTCGCCCGACGGCGCCCAGGAACTGGCGGCCAAGTCCTCCCTCGCCAAGGGGCATCTGATGGACACCTGGACGACCTCCGAGCGGAACGCCCGCCAGGGGCAGGACTACCGGAAGATCCGGCTGGAGGAGACGACGTTCCGGGGCCGGACCGCGGTCGTCTGGGAGTACACCTTCACGCTCAAGGGGGTGAGCTGGCACGCGCGGCTGCTCGGCTTCGACGCCGACGGGAAGTCGTACCAGATCAACACCTGGTACCACCAGGACATCGAGGACCAGGCCCTCACGGTCTACAACCAGGTCAAGAACAGTTTCACCGTGCTGTGAGCCGGCGGCCGTCGCCGCGGCCCGGACGGAGGACGCGGCAGGAGGCGGACGCGGCAGGAGGCGGACGCGGCAGGAGACCGACGCCACCGCGGCCCGCCCGGCGGAAGAGCGGAAGAAACCGCGGCCCGCCCGGCGGTAGGCGGAAGCAAGGGAACGCGGGAGGGGCCCGCGGCGATGTGCCGCGGGCCCCTCCTCGCTCAGGCTTCGGCGGCGGGTCAGGCGCGCACCTCGGCCTGGGTCTCATCGCGGGAGCCGCTCGTGAACGGTTGCGCGGCCGGCCGGGCACCCGCGCCGGCCTTCTGCCGGACGAAGGCGATGACCAGCACGATCGCCGCGACGAGCAGCGACAGCAGCACGGTCTCCCGGCCGTCGTGTTCGGTGTCGGTCAGCATGTAGCCGAGCACGAAGACGATCATCGCGGCGGTCGCCCAGGTCAGGTACGGGTAGAGCCACATCCGCACGACGAGCTTCTCCGGCGCCTCGCGCTGGATGATCTTCCGCATCCGCAGCTGCGAGAAGCAGATGACGAGCCACACGAACAGGGCGACCGCACCGGAGGAGTTGACCAGGAAGAGGAAGACCGAGTCCGGGAACTTGTAGTTGAAGAAGACGGCCACGAAGCCGAACACGACCGAGACGACGATGGCGGTCATCGGCACACCGCGTCGCGTGGTCCGGGCGAACGCCCTCGGCGCGTCCCCGCGCTGACCGAGCGAGAAGGCCATCCGGGAGGCGGTGTAGAGGCCGGAGTTGAGGCAGGACAGCACGGAGGTCAGCACGATGACGTTCATGATCTGACCGGCGTGCGCGATGCCGAGGGAGTCCAGAGCCGCGACGTAGGAGCCCTTGTCCTTGATCGACGGGTCGTTCCACGGCAGCAGGGCGATGACCACGAGGATCGAGCCCAGGTAGAAGACGGCGATACGCCAGATGATGCTGTTCGTCGACTTGGTGACGGCCCGCTGCGGGTCCTCGGACTCGCCGGCGGCGAGGGTCGCGATCTCGCTGCCCATGAAGGAGAAGACGACCAGCAGCACACCGGTGAGGATCGCGCCGGGCCCGTGCGGCAGGAAACCGCCGTGCTCGGTCAGATTGCCCAGGCCGGCCTTGGGGGCGTCCACACCCGGCAGTACCCCGAAGATCGCGAGAGCGCCGACCACGATGAACGCGCCGATCGCCACGACCTTGATCCCGGCGAACCAGAACTCGAACTCGCCGTACGAGCCGACCGAGACCAGGTTGGTGGCCGTCAGCACCACCATCACGATGAGCGCCCAGCCCCACTGCGGTACGGCGGGCATCCATCCTTCGAGGATCTTGGCACCGGCGGTGGCCTCCACGGCCAGCACCACGACCCAGAAGAACCAGTACAGCCAGCCGATGGAGAAGCCGGCCCAGCGGCCGAGCGCGCGGTCGGCGTGCGCGGAGAACGAGCCGGAGGTCGGGTTGGCGGCGGACATCTCACCGAGCATCCGCATCACCAGCACCACGAGCGTGCCGACGAGGGCGTACGAGAGCAGGATGCCGGGGCCCGCGGTGGCGATGCCGGAGCTGGAGCCCACGAAGAGCCCGGCACCGATGACACCGCCGATGGCGATCATCGACAGATGACGGTTCTTGAGTCCGGCCTGGAGGCCGCCACCGGGTTCTCCGGGGCCTCCGGGGGCCTGTGCGGCCTTCGTGGGGGTCGGCTGCGAGGTCATGAGGGGGATTCCTTTGCGCCGGATGAGCAGATTCCCGTACAGAGCGCCCAACCCGTACGAGCGGTGTACGGGGCACGCACTGATCCATCGTGTGGACCGGCGTACGAGTTGGTCCAGTGAAACGGAGGCAAAGAGATTCGTGAACCTTTGAATCCAGATCGTTACTTGAGGTTTCCTTGAGGTTCTGTAGGATTGCTCGCGCTTTTCCAGTGCGGCCCCCGGCGAGGCCGATCCGAAACGGCCGTGTCACACTCGGAACATGCGCGTGTATCTCGGCTCCGATCATGCCGGTCTCGAACTGAAGAACCACCTCGTCGAGTGGCTCAAGGCCGCCGGCCACGAGCCCGTCGACTGCGGGCCCCACATCTACGACGCCCTGGACGACTATCCGCCGTTCTGCCTCCGCGCCGCGGAGCGCACCGTGGCCGACCCGGGCGCCCTCGGCGTCGTGATCGGCGGCTCCGGCAACGGCGAGCAGATCGCCGCGAACAAGGTCGCCGGCGTACGGGCCGTACTCGCCTGGAGCGAGGAGACGGCGGCGCTGGGGCGCGAGCACAACAACGCGAACGTCATGTCCGTCGGCGCCCGTATGCACACCCAGGAAGAGGCGACGAAGTTCGTCGAGACCTTCCTCGACACCCCCTTCACCGGCGAGGAGCGCCACGTCCGCCGCATCGAGATGCTCGCGGACTACGAGACGACCCGGGAACTCCCGCCGATCCCGGCCCACCACCCGCAGGCGTAGCACCGCCGGGCGGACGTGCCGACGGGCCGTCGGGCCTCGGACGAGAGACAGCAGGAGGACCGGTGCCCGAGGGGCACACCATTCACCGGCTCGCGGAGGACTACCTCGCCGCGTTCGGTGGCCGCGGCGTCCATGTGGCCAGCCCCCAGGGCAAGTTCAGTGACGCCGCGGCCCTCCTCGACGGATCGGTCCTGACCGCGGCGCAGGCCCACGGCAAGCACCTCTTCCTCGGCTTCCGTCCGGCGCAGTGGATCCACATCCACCTGGGCCTCTTCGGCAAGGTCGGCTTCGGCGGCATGCCCGCCCCGCCGCCCACGGACACCGTCCGTCTCCGGCTCACGAACGACACCGCGTACGTCGACCTGCGCGGCCCCACCACCTGCGCCCTGATCGCGGACGACGAGAAGCGCGCGATACACGACCGCCTCGGACCGGACCCGCTGCGTCCGGACGCCGACCCGGCGGCGGCCTACCGCCGGATCTCCCGCAGCCGTACGACGATCGCCGCCCTGCTCATGGACCAGAAGGTCATCGCGGGCGTGGGAAACGTCTACCGCGCGGAGGTCCTCTTCCGGCACGGCATCGATCCGTACCGCGCGGGGAAGGACCTCGGCGCGACGGAGTGGGACACGATCTGGGCCGACCTCGTGGATCTCATGCGCGAGGGTGTCCGCAACAACCGCATCGACACGGTCCGCCCGGAGCACACCCCCGAGGCGATGGGCCGTCCGCCGCGCGTGGACGACCACGGCGGCGAGGTCTACGTGTACCGCAGGGCCAACCGGCCCTGCCACATCTGTGGCGGCGAGATCAGCACCGCCGATCTCGCCGCCCGTAACCTCTTCTGGTGCCCGACCTGCCAAAAGGCCTGAATCCGGGCCGAGTCGGGACCTGGCGCCGTGGCCTGCCCGCCGGACCCGGTCCGGCAGCCGATGTGCGGTCACCGGGTCCTGCGCGGCATGCACGCCGGCCCCCGTCCGGCGGCCGGGCGCGGTCACCGGGTACTAGAACCCGTGCGGCAGCCAGGGCGCGACCACCGAGGTGAACGCCATCGACGCCTCCGCCAGCGCTCCCTGCCGCAGTTCACGCACCAGGCCGCCCGCCGCGAGCGAGGCCAGCGACACCCCGCCGAGATAGACCATGCCCAACTCCCGTACGGACAGGGCGAGATCGGGGGCGTCCTCGGTCCGGACGCACGACGCCCCCTTCGCGTCGCCGGTGAGCCGCCAACGCCCCTCGTTCCAGGGGCAGAAGGAGTCCTCGACCTCGAACACCATGTCCAGCGGGGCCTGATAGGTCCGCGCCTCCAGCGCGGCCCCGACGTCGACGAGCCGTACATGCAGCGCGTCCTTCATCTGCAGCCGGCAGCGGCGGATGTCGGAGACCATGTGCTGCCAGGCCTCGTCCACGGGGCGGCCCCGGGTGTGCAGCGTGGTCGTCAGGTCGATGTCGAAGAGGAACCGCCACAGCGCGGCCCGCACCGCCGGGTCCACTCCCTCCAGATCCACCATCATGACCGCCCCGTCGTGCCCGGACGGGCCCCACTCGGGCTTGACCCGGAAACGCGTGTAGCCCACGACCTCGCCGTCCCGCTCGGCCACCACACACTGCAACGGTGAGGCGCCGCTGCGCTGGTCCTCGGTGTCGAGCACCCCGAGCCGCTGCCAGCCGGGCTGCCGGGCCAGCATCCCGGGACGCTCCGGTACGAGCCGCGCGTACACCGCCTCGCACGCGTCCAGCACCTCCCTGGGCACCGCGTAGCGCAGCCGTACGTCGTCGGTCCCGGGCGGTACGGACAGACGTACGCGACTGGTCTCGATCTCCGCGCGGATCTGCAAGGTCCCGATGCCATAGCCGAACCGCCCGTAGATCGCCGGCTCCGACGCGGTCAGGACGGCGAGCGGCTCGCTCCAGGTACGGATGTCGTCCAGCTGGCGGCGCATCATCGTGGTGAGCACCCCGCGCCGCCGGTGGGTGGCCGCGACGCTCACCGCCGTGATCCCGGCCGCCGGTACCGAGGCGCCGCCGGGGACCGTGACGCGGAAGGAGAAGGCCCCCGCCGTACCCACGCACTGCTCGCCGTCCCACACCCCCAGCGAACGGTCGTACTCTGTGAGCGCGTTCCACAGTTCGCGCTCCTCGGACGACTCCGCCACACCTCCGAACGCGCGGATCAGGTTGTCGTACCACTTGTCCCAGTCGGCCTGCCGCAGCACCCGAACGTCAGTCGTCATAGCCCATGCCTACCAGGGCAATGCGGTACGAGCGAGGGAATTTCGCCCGACCGCCACGGCCTCCAACCGGAACGTGCCTGTGCAGTTCTCTGTGAAGTTGAGCGCTCGGAGGGGGGACAAGTGGGACCTCCCGTGCCAAGCACCTGGTCCGATGGATAGGGTCCCGAACTAATGGCAGCAGGACGACAGCGGCGCGCGGAAGCCGATACGTTCACGGCCCGGCTGAGGAAGCAATGGCACCGGGCCCGCACAGGGCTGCGCAGATCCGCTGTCGACTACTTCCGCGGGGACGGTTCGGACTGGATCGCGCTGGCCGGTCTGCTGATCACGATCCCGGTGATCGCCTCCACGACCCTGGTGAACTCGGTGTGGTGCTCGCCCTCCGCCCTGGTCCTGCCGATCGTGGCCGGCGGACTGCTGCTCCGGCCCGCCAGCCTGCTCGGGCTGTACGCGGCCGCCGCCACCGCGCTGATAGTGGAGTCCGTGAAGCTCGGCCCGTACACGGAGGGCCCGTCCAGGGTCACCCCGGGCGTGGTTCTGGTGGTCGCGGCCTGCGGCTTCTTCGGACTGCTGATCGCACAGTTCCGCAGCCGGGTGGGTGTGCCCTGGCGACGCGGCGGCACCATGCTCTTCGACCTGCGCGAACGCATCCGGGTGCAGAGCAAGCTGCCGAAGCTGCCGCTGGGCTGGCACCGCGAGATGGCGCTGCGCCCGGCGGGCGGACAGTCCTTCTCCGGGGACTTCGTCGTGGCCGCGCGGACGAACGGCGGCCGGACCCTCGAAGTCGTCCTCACGGACGTGTCCGGCAAGGGCATGGACGCGGGTTCACGCGCCCTGCTGCTGTCCGGAGCCTTCGGCGGTCTCCTCGGCTCACTGCCGCCGCACGCCTTCCTGCCCGCCGCGAACGGCTATCTGCTGCGCCAGGACTGGGACGAGGGCTTCGCCACCTCGATCCACCTGGTGCTCGATCTCGACTCGGGCGACTACGAACTCTTCTCGGCCGGACACCCGCCGGGCCTTCAGCTCAGCGCGGGCAGCGGACGCTGGGAGGAGAAGGTGGCGGAGGGCCCCCTGCTGGGGGTGTACGACGGCGCCCAGTTCGACCCGGTGAAAGGCTCACTGCGGCCCGGGGACGTGCTGATGCTGTTCACCGACGGTCTGGTCGAAACCGCGGACCGGGACATCGTCGAGGGCATAGACCGGCTCACCGGCGCGGCCGACCGCTTTGTCGCCGGCGGGTTCCACGGTGCCGCCTGGCACCTCATCGAGGCGGTGGCCAGGGACGTCAACGACGACCGGGCCCTCCTCCTGATCTGTCGCGAGGGCCTGACCCCGGTACGCTGACCGCGCCCCACGGATTTCGGCAACGCGGCGGCAGCGGCCCGTACCGAGGAGACACTGATCGCGTGACGCAACCTCCCCTGACCCTGGCCGAAGTCGAAGCGCTCGCCCGCGCGGCGCACGCCGCCCAGACCGACAAGGCCGGCCGGCCGTACGCCGAGCACCTCCAAGCCGTGGCGGACGGCGTCCGCGAGCGCGGTGGCGACGACGACCAGATAGCGGCAGCCTGGCTGCACGACGCCGTCGAGGACGACGCCCTCTCCGAGGACTGGCTGAACGAAGCCGCGCTGACCCCTGGTACGAAGGACATCGTGCTGGCGCTCACCAAACAGGACGGCGAGTCCCCGGAGTCGTACGCACGACGCATCCGCACCACACGGGGCGCCCTGCTGGTCAAGGCGTCCGACCTGGCGCACAACGCCGACCCGGGCCGCCTCGCGGTCCTCGACGAGCACACCCGGGCCCGCCTGACGAAGAAGTACACGACGATGCGGACCCTGCTCGGGCTGCCGCCGAGCTGAACGCGGTGCCTTCCACCGTCTTCCGCCGGTGTGCACCGCCGTCCACTGTCCTCCGCGTGAGCCTGCGCCGAAGAGGGCGGACCCGGAATCTGCGGGCCCGCCCTCTTCGTGTGCCGATCGGCCGGTCATGAACCGGCCGGTTATGCGTTGGCCGGCTGCGCCTCGGCCGGCCGGGCGGCGGGTCGCACGTTGCCCTTCGCCCGCTCCCGGGCGGCTTCCGCCGGGTCCTCCTTGAACGCCCACGCCATCTTCGGCTCCATCGCGAAGCGGAAGATCCGCTGGACGGGCCGCGTGCACAGGACGGTGATGAGCGCGGCCGCGGCGACCGTCAGGACGGTCTCGCCGAGCGGATTGCGCACCCACCCTTCGTCGAACCAGCCCCCGTACGCGAACGCCTTGATGACCAAGCCGTGCAGCAGATAGCCGTACAGCGTGCCCGCGCCGAGCGCCGTGAACCAGAACGTGCGCCGCGGCACCCAGGCGAAGAAGCACGCGGTGAGCACCAGCGAGCAGCCGTAGAGCGCGAGCGTCATGACGACACCCGCCCACCAGGGGGCACCCATCTCCTGTGCGCTGTCGCGGTGGTAGAACCAGGCGATGTTCATCCGGGGCGCCGCCCAGTAGCCCACGACGAGCGCCGCGGCCAGGATCGGCACCGCCAGGACGCGCACCTCACGGCGGCGCGCCAGCTGGAAGTGCTCGGGCTTCATGGACAGGCCGAGGACGAAGAACGGCAGGTACTGCAGCACCCGTTGGAGGTCCAGATCGTCACCGATCTCCGGTGAGACGGACGCGATCAGGCCGAGGCACAGGGTGAGCGGAAGCGGCCAGCGGACCAGCTTCCACAGGGGGGTCGTGAGCCGCCAGACGAAGAGCGCGGCCAGGAACCAGGTGAGGTACCAGGGGTCGAGCAGGCTGACCGACAGGTCCGAGCCGCCGACCCAGCGGCTGAAGAGGGAGTACGCCGTCTCGAAGAGGACATACGGTACGACGACGCCGGTGACCAGCCGCTTCAGACGGTCGGGACGCATGTCGAAGCTGCGCGAGAAGTAGCCGGAGATGATGACGAAGGCCGGCATGTGGAAGGCGTACACGACCATGTACAGCGCTTCCAGGAAGCGGCTCTGGCTCTTCAGCGGATCCCACACATGACCCATGGCCACGAGCACGATCGCCAGGTACTTGGCGTTGTCGAAGAAGGCGTCGCGCTGTTTGGCGGACTTGCCGCCCGGTGCGGCGGCGACGGCCGCCGCAGGCGTCCGGGGGGAGCGAGGGCCCGGCAATCCGTCCGCGGGCCGCTCGGCCGGCGGGAGCGGCGATCCGTGGTGGCCGTGGGGTCGGGGCGAGTTGGTCACAGGCCCTCCCGCCAAGAACTCCGGGAGACGATTCTGGACCTCGCTGCGCGTATGGGGGGCGTGGCGGCGTGGAACATCTGAGGCACCTTAGCGTTGTCAGCACGTTCTCGTAAAACGCTCGAACTCATTCCTGCTTATCGTCTGCGCCTACCCCGGATTCGGAGATGTGTGCCTGTCGATCCGCAGATGGTTCCGTAATGGATTCGCTTACCGGCAGCGAGCGTTCTGTCCCGCTTCGTCGTGACTAAGCGGTGCATAGTGCCCGAAGGCGACTCCTAGGATATGTCCGGTTCGATGGACTTCGGTCGCCCGTGCTCCGTGCTCGCGTTGTGCCTGCGGCGGCGATTTGAATTACCCGCGAACAGGATGTGTGGACATGGCAACGGTCGTCGTGAATTCGCTCCCCGGGCGCCTTCTCGAATTGCGGTGCGGGGCAGTGCGGTTGACGTGTTTCCGCGGTGCCGGGGGAGGGCGGTGCGCCACTGCTCCGGTGGGGCGCCGGCTCACGCCCGGGTCCGCCGCCGGCCGACGATGCGTCACCTGTCGCATACGAGTGGCCGGTTGGTGGCACGATGGTTCTGGCGGGGGTGTGCGGGGCTGCACCTCCGGGCCGGGAGAGCGGACCGACCGTAGGGTGTGATCAGTTGTGGCCATTTCGCTGTCAGTGGTGCTGCTGTTGGCGATCATCCTCGTGGTGCTGATCCGAGGAGGATCTATCAAGGCGGGACCTGCCATCGTCGCGGTGCTCTTCGGCTTCTTTCTCGCGTCGACCGGTATGGCTCCGTCCATCAACCGGTTTCTCGATTCGATAGCGCAGACCATCAACTCGATCAGCTTCTGAACGGGACGCGGCGCAAGAGGCCCATCACCGGGCCGCGGACGCGTGCGGGATGCGCGGCGCAGTCTGCGCCGGGCACGCGTCACCGGCTCCGCGCGCCGGTCGCGCACTCCACTGCGCCCGAAACTCCGCGCTCGAAGGAGCGGTCGTCATGACGAGGGTCCGCCACAACGTCCGCGCGGTCCTGCGCGACGACGGTCATCTGGTGTTCCTGCGTCGCGAGTGGCCCGGCGGTACCCCTTACTGCACCACCGTCGGCGGCGGTGTCGAGCCGTACGACGCCGGCCTGGAGGCGGCCCTGCGCCGCGAGGTCATGGAAGAGATCGGCGCCACCATCGGCCCGGCCGTCGAGTTCCTGACCCTGACCGAACCGGGCGAGCGGACGACCGTCGTACGGCACTACTTCCGCGCCGACGTTCTGGACATGGACCCGAACCGCCGGAGCGGCCCCGAACCCGACGACCCCGACACGGGCGACTTCTCGGCCGTCCGGGTCGCACCGGAGGCGTCGGCCCTGGCGGCCCTCGGACTCCAGCCGCCCGAACTCGCCGCCCACCTGCATGAACATCTGGGGTCCTGGCGCGACTGACGACCGACGCCGGCCAACCCCTCCGCACGAACCCGGACGAGGCCCGTTTGCGGCGCCGAACAGGCGTGAGGCCCACGCTTGTTCGGCGCAGGTCTCAGCGGTAGTCCTCCGGGTGGCCCTGCATCCAGGTATTGATCCTGTCCCTCGTTCCGGTGAGCAGGGCCTGGTGCTTCTTGAGGTTCCCGAAGGATCTGTCGCCGCCCAGTTCGGCCCGCAGTTCCGCGATCCACGCGAGGGGTTCCTTGAAGTGTCCAGGGCCTTGCGGGTCGGCTTTCATCGACTCGTCGAGGCTGCTGAGCTCATCGAGCACCCGCCCCAGGAAGTACTCGCAGTTCCCCGGAGTCGTGCACCCGTCGTTGTAGGTGGCCTGAAGCCGGGCGAACACGTCGCGGACCTTCTCGACTCCCGGTGTCGGTTCCGCGGTGACTCCCGGTGTCGGTTCTGCCGTACTCGGGGCGGGCGGCTGTCCGGTCGCCGATGCCGATGCCGTAGTGCGGACATCGCCGACCGGCGACTCCACGTCGCTCGAATTCGTGCCCGGACTGCCGGAACAGGAGAGCAGCAGTGACGCCAGGGCCACGAGGAGCGTGGGGGCGCCGAGAGTGTGCCGTGCGCGCAAATTGATCATGCCGCGTACGACTCCTCAGCGAGCTCACTGGTTGCGCCGCCTGTCGGAACCGCGACGCATTTCCATCGGCGCAGGTACGCCACCGGGCGTGCAGGGGATCAAGAAAAGGAGTTCAGAAGCCCAACGGGCACGGAGCGGGCACGGAGCGGGCACGGAGCGGGCACGGAGCGGGCACGGAGCGGGCACGGAGCGGGCACGGAGGGCTGATCGGAGCCCCGGAAACGACTCAGGGCCAGGCAGAGAATCCAACCTCTGGCCTGGCCCTACGTCATATGGAGCGGGCGACGGGAATCGAACCCGCGTAGCTAGTTTGGAAGACTAGTGCTCTACCATTGAGCTACGCCCGCACAGGGTGCGCCGCAGGTCAGCGACCGCGGCACAGATGCATCGTAGCGGGTCGACAGCCCACATCGCACACCCCGTTCCCGCACGCGTCGACGCTCGCGAAATGCGGCAGCCACGCTGCCTGCGGGCATGTACCCTACGTGTCGCACCGACGGGGTGTGGCGCAGCTTGGTAGCGCGTCCGCTTTGGGAGCGGAAGGCCGTGGGTTCAAATCCCGCCACCCCGACCACCGGCACGACCCGCCAGGGATCCGCCCGGACAAGATCACCTTTTGGGGCGTGTACCGCCTGCGGTTACTATGCAAGCTGCGTGCCCGTATGTCTGCAGTGTTACGTCTCTCAAGGGCCGTGAATCCGCCCAAGGCTCTGCCCGACCGGCAGCAGCACGCAGCAGAACCCCCCAAGAAGTCAGCCACAAGGAGACCGAACCGTGAAGAGCGCCGTGGAGACCCTGAACCCGACTCGGGTTCGGCTCACTGTCGAGGTGCCCTTCGAGGAGCTCAAGGACAGCCTCGACGCGGCGTACAAGAAGATCAACCAGCAGGTCACGGTGAAGGGGTTCCGGAAGGGCAAGATCCCGGCGCGCATCATCGACCAGCGGTTCGGTCGAGGCGCCGTGCTCGAAGAGGCCGTCAATGACGCGCTCCCGAAGTTCTACACCGAAGCGGTCAACGAGGCTGAGCTGAATGTCCTCGGACAGCCTGAGGTCGACATCACCGAGCTGAAGGACGGCGAGACGCTGAACTTCACCGCCGAGGTCGACGTCCGCCCGACCATCGAGATCCCGGACTACTCCGGTATCGAGGTCGAGGTCGACGCCATCGAGGTGAGCGACGAGGACGTCGAGAAGGCCGTCGCCGACCTGCGCGAGCGCTTCGCCTCGACCTCCCCGGTCGAGCGCGCCGCCCAGGACGACGACGTCGTCACCCTCGACCTCGCGGCCAAGGTCGACGGAGAGGTCCTGGAGGACGGTGTCGCCGACGGTGTCTCGTACACCATCGGTTCCGGCGAGCTCCTCGACGGCATCGACGAGGCCGTGAAGGGCCTGGAGGCCGGTGGCGAGACCACCTTCACCTCCGAGCTCAAGGGCGGCTCCGCCGCCGGCAAGGCGGCCGAGGTCACCGTCAAGGTCACCCAGGTCGCCGCCCGTGAACTGCCCGAGCTGGACGACGAGTTCGCGCAGCTCGCCTCCGAGTTCGACACCCTCGACGAGCTCAAGGCGGACAGCCGCAAGCGCCTCGAGAACATGAAGCAGTACGACCAGGCCACGCAGGCCCAGGAGCGCGTCCTGGAGAAGCTGCTCGAGCTGGTCGAGGTGCCCGTCCCCGAGAAGCTGCTCGAGGACGAGATCAACACCCGCAAGCACAACCTCGAGCACCACCAGCTCGGCCAGATGGGCCTCGACCTCGCGAAGTACCTGGAGATCCAGGGCAAGACCGAGGAAGAGTTCGACGCCGAGACCAAGGAAGCCGCGGTCAAGGGCATCAAGACGCAGTTCGTCCTTGACGAGCTCGTCAACAAGGAGAAGCTGAACGTCAACCAGGAGGAGCTCACCGAGCACCTCATGCGACGCGCCGCCTCCTCCGGCATGTCCCCCGACCAGTTCGCCCAGGCTGTCGTCGAGGGCGGCCAGGTCCCGATGCTCGTCGGCGAGGTAGCCCGCGGCAAGGCCCTCGCGGTCGTCGTCGAGGCCGCCACGGTCAAGGACACCAACGGCGAGGTCGTCGACCTCGACGACGAGGAGGACGAGACGGCCGCGGCCGCCGACGACTCCGAGACCACCGAGGGCGCCACCGAGGCCGAGGCCGAGGACAAGCCCGAGGCCTGATCGCCTCACTTGTACGCCTGACGGGCCCCCGGGAACTTGTTCCCGGGGGCCCGTCAGCTGTTCAGGGGCGCGGGGAACTGCGCGAGCGACCCCCACTGCGCCGCAGCCGCGCTCCTGGCCCCTGGTGCCCCGACGGGTGCGGCTTTTCGAGGGTGCGCGCTGCCGACCCGCACCCGTGAAAGAGGGCGCCCGGAACCCCGGTCGAGCCAGCGCAGCGCATGCGCTCACAGCGAACAGTTCCCTCTGCGGGATTCCCCGGAGGGACCCGCGCGTTAGGGTCCATGAATACGAGGGCAGGGGAGTCTCCGGACGCCGTCGAGAGGCGGCGCGGAACCCGGGGTCCCAGGCCCTGCAGAAGACGTGAGACGGCCCGGCGCCGTCGCAAGACGAGCAGGTGGATACGTGACGAATCTGATGCCCACAGCTGCCGGCGACCCTATCGGTGGTGGCCTCGGCGACCAGGTCTACAACCGACTGCTCGGCGAGCGGATCATCTTCCTCGGCCAGGCGGTCGACGATGACATCGCCAACAAGATCACGGCGCAGCTGCTGCTCCTTGCCTCCGACCCGGACAAGGACATTTACCTTTACATCAACAGCCCCGGCGGATCGATCACGGCCGGCATGGCGATCTACGACACCATGCAGTACATCAAGAACGACGTGGTGACGATCGCCATGGGCATGGCGGCCTCGATGGGCCAGTTCCTGCTCAGCGCAGGTACCCCCGGCAAGCGCTTCGCCCTGCCGAACGCCGAGATCCTGATCCACCAGCCCTCCGCGGGTCTCGCGGGCTCCGCGTCGGACATCAAGATCCACGCCGAGCGGCTGCTGCACACCAAGAAGCGGATGGCGGAGCTGACCTCCTTCCACACCGGTCAGACCGTCGAGCAGATCACTCGTGACTCGGACCGCGACCGCTGGTTCGACCCGATCGAGGCCAAGCAGTACGGCCTCATCGACGACATCATGCCCACCGCTGCCGGAATGCCGGGCGGCGGCGGCACCGGGGCGGCGTAAGCCCCTCCAGCGCCCCCGAGAGCGGCGCAGGGCCCCTTCCCGCCCCCGGGTGGCGCCGGGCCCCCAGCGTGCTCTCAGCCGACCGCTCAGCCCTTTCAGGTTTTTCAGGAGACACAGTGAACGACTTCCCCGGCAGCGGCCTCTTCGCCCGCACGCAGGCCGAGTACACCGGTCCTCGCGCGGAGTCCCGCTACGTCATCCCGCGCTTCGTCGAGCGCACCTCGCAGGGCGTGCGTGAGTACGACCCGTACGCGAAGCTGTTCGAGGAGCGCGTGATCTTCCTCGGCGTGCA
Organism: Streptomyces rhizosphaerihabitans; assembly: GCF_025399795.1. Classification (GTDB taxonomy): domain Bacteria; phylum Actinomycetota; class Actinomycetes; order Streptomycetales; family Streptomycetaceae; genus Streptomyces; species Streptomyces rhizosphaerihabitans. The sequence goes on from NZ_JAODTZ010000056.1 coordinate 34,060, forward strand.
GATCGACGACGCCTCCGCCAACGACGTCATGGCGCAGCTGCTGTGCCTGGAGTCGATGGACCCCGACCGTGACATCTCGGTCTACATCAACAGCCCCGGTGGCTCGTTCACGGCCCTCACGGCCATTTACGACACGATGCAGTTCGTGAAGCCGGATGTTCAGACGGTCTGCATGGGGCAGGCCGCCTCGGCCGCCGCGATCCTGCTGGCCGCCGGAACCCCGGGCAAGCGCATGGCACTTCCGAACGCCCGTGTGCTGATCCACCAGCCGTACAGCGAGACCGGCCGCGGGCAGGTCTCGGACCTCGAGATCGCGGCGAACGAAATCCTCCGGATGCGCGCGCAGCTGGAAGACATGCTGGCCAAGCACTCGACCACGCCGATCGAGAAGATCCGCGAGGACATCGAGCGCGACAAGATCCTCACGGCCGAGGACGCCCTGGCGTACGGCCTGATCGACCAGATCATTTCCACCCGGAAAATGAACAACTCCGCGGTCGTGTGACGTATCGCTGTATCGTCTGCCGCTCCTTGGCACGGTTCACGACAAAGTGAACCGCGCCAAGGGGGGCCCGAACGAGGGGCTCGGCAAGGTACCGTCGGACATAAGGCAGCACCAGGAGCCGCTGGACCTAGGCGTCTCCCAGGCGAAGGGGAAGCACACCGTGGCACGCATCGGTGACGGCGGCGATCTGCTCAAGTGCTCGTTCTGTGGCAAGAGCCAGAAGCAGGTCAAGAAGCTCATCGCAGGCCCCGGTGTGTACATCTGCGACGAGTGCATCGATCTCTGCAACGAGATCATCGAGGAAGAACTCGCGGAGACGAGCGAGGTGCGCTGGGAGGAACTCCCCAAGCCCCGCGAGATCTACGAGTTCCTCGAGGGCTATGTGGTCGGTCAGGAGTCGGCCAAGAAGGCCCTCTCCGTCGCGGTGTACAACCACTACAAGCGCGTCCAGGCCGGTGAGAACAGCGCGGGCCAGAACCGCGAGGACGCCATCGAGTTGGCGAAGTCCAACATCCTCCTGCTGGGCCCCACGGGCTCCGGCAAGACGCTCCTCGCCCAGACCCTCGCGCGCATGCTGAACGTTCCGTTCGCCATCGCCGACGCGACGGCGCTGACGGAGGCGGGATACGTCGGCGAGGACGTCGAGAACATCCTGCTGAAGCTGATCCAGGCCGCCGACTACGACGTCAAGAAGGCCGAGACCGGGATCATCTACATCGACGAGATCGACAAGGTGGCTCGTAAGAGCGAAAACCCGTCGATCACCCGCGATGTGTCCGGCGAGGGCGTCCAGCAGGCCCTGCTCAAGATCCTCGAGGGCACGACGGCCTCGGTGCCGCCGCAGGGCGGACGCAAGCACCCGCACCAGGAGTTCATCCAGATCGACACGACGAACGTCCTGTTCATCGTGGGCGGTGCCTTCGCGGGCCTGGAGAAGCTCATCGAGTCCAGGGCCGGCGCGAAGGGCATCGGCTTCGGCGCGACGATCCGCTCGAAGCGCGAGCTGGAGTCGAAGGACCAGTTCGAGGCCGTCATGCCGGAGGACCTGGTCAAGTTCGGCATGATCCCCGAGTTCATCGGCCGTCTCCCGGTCATCACCTCGGTCCACAACCTGGACCGCGAGGCACTCCTCCAGATCCTGGTCGAGCCGCGCAACGCCTTGGTGAAGCAGTACCAGCGCCTCTTCGAACTCGACGGCGTGGAGCTGGACTTCGAGCGTGAGGCCCTGGAGGCCATCGCCGACCAGGCCATCCTCCGCCAGACCGGCGCCCGAGGCCTGCGCGCCATCATGGAGGAAGTCCTCCAGGCCGTGATGTACGAGGTCCCGTCCCGAAAGGACGTGGCCCGCGTGGTCATCACCGCCGACGTGGTCCTGCGCAACGTCAACCCGACCCTGATCCCGCGCGACGCGCGAGGCCGGGGACCGGGGGAGCAGAAGACGGCCTAGGCAACGCACTTACGACGAAGGGGCGCCTGGCGAGCAATCGCCGGGCGCCCCTTTTTTCTGTCTCGTCCGGCGGGTCCGCCTCACCCGGGCGAAGCGAACGAGCCGTGCTCGCGAAGGGGCCCGGCCTGATGGCCGGGCCCCTTCGCGTCGCGCCCGCCCGCGGGTGCGGTCGCCGTCAGACCTTCTGGCGGACGTCGTTGCGGAGCTTCGCGGCGGTCTCGGCCGCGGCCTCAGGGGTGCTGCCCTTGCCGGCCATCATGCTCGCGAAATCGATCGGCATCACAAGGCCGAGCGTGCTGTGGTCGCCCCAGATGCAGACCGGCATCGTGAACTCCTTCGGGCCGGCGGCACCCGTGCTCGACGAGTCGTTCTTGATCTTGATTTCCTGGCACTTGAGGACAGCACCGTCGAGCGCGCTCGGCGTGTACGCCTTCGGGCTGCCGACGAACTCGCCGTCCTTGGTGCCTTCCTTCTGCTGCTCCTTCTTCATGCCGGCGAACATGTTGTCGACCGTCGTCTCCGGGTCGTCGATGGTTCCCCAGACGCCGCCGAACGTGATCTGCTTCATCGCGAGCGGATTGCTCTTGTCGCCCGACTGGTACGCCGCGCTGACGTCCTTGGGGTTCTTCACACCCCAGCCCTCGGCGTCCTTCAGGTCGTCCTTGGTCATGCCGCCGTCGGCGTCGGCGGCGTCGGTGGACTTCTTGTACTCGCCGCCGAGGACCGACGCCGGCGTCGTGAGCTTGTGCGGGCCGTCGTCGGCCACGGAGCTTCCGCTGTTGCTTCCGGCGAACAGGAGGTACGCCCCCACCGCGATGGCCGCCACCACGGCGACGCCGCCGATTATCAGGCCCGTCTTCTTCTTGCCGCCGGACGGCTCGGGCGGCATCGGGACCGTGCCGTAGGGAGGCTGCTGTCCGTAGGCGGGCGGCTGGCCGTACGGAGGGGTCGGCGGCTGGGCGCCGGGAGCCTGCTGGGGATAGCCGTAGCCGGGCTGCGCGGGGGGAGCCTGGGGCGGATAGCCGTAGCCGGGCTGAGGGGCCTGCGGCTGCTGGCCGTAAGGGCCAGGCTGGCCCGGCTGACCGTACGGTCCGGGCTGCTCGGGCTGCCCGCCGTACGGGCCCGGCTGGTTGTAGCTCATTCCTGGGTTCCCCTCCAGATACTTATGTGTTCCGAACATCCTGGCGTACAGGTCACGCCCCCAAGCTCCCGGGGGCCGCACCGTTACGAAGTAATCCCGTTTCGGGACAGGGGCGTGACGCCTCTAAACTGACCCCGTGACCGAAAACGCTCAGCAGCAGCCACCAGAGCCCAACGCCGAACTGCCGACCCAGTACGCGCCGGCCGATGTAGAGGGGCCGCTGTACGAGCGCTGGGTGGAGCGCGGCTACTTCGAGGCGGACGCGAAGAGCGACAAGCCTCCGTTCACGGTCGTCATCCCGCCGCCGAACGTCACGGGCAGCCTGCACCTCGGGCACGCCTTCGAGCACACCCTCATCGACGCCCTCACCCGCCGTAAGCGCATGCAGGGTTTCGAGACGCTGTGGCAGCCCGGCATGGACCACGCCGGCATCGCCACGCAGAACGTCGTCGAGCGGGAGCTGGGCAAGGAGGGCAAGTCGCGGCACGACCTGGGCCGTGAGGCCTTCGTCGAGCGCGTCTGGCAGTGGAAGGCCGAGTCCGGCGGGCAGATCTCCGGGCAGATGCGCCGCCTCGGTGACGGTGTCGCCTGGTCGCGTGAGCGCTTCACCATGGACGAGGGCCTGTCCCAGTCCGTCCAGACCATCTTCAAGAAGCTCTACGACGACGAGCTGATCTACCGCGCCGAGCGCATCATCAACTGGTGCCCGCGCTGTCTCACCGCCATCTCGGACATCGAGGTCGAGTACCAGGACGACGACGGCGAGCTGGTCTCCATGAAGTACGGGGAGGGGGACGACTCCATCGTCGTCGCCACCACCCGTGCCGAGACCATGCTCGGTGACACCGCCGTCGCCGTTCACCCGAGCGACGAGCGGTACAAGCACCTCGTCGGCAAGCTCATCCGGCTGCCGCTGACCGAGCGTTCGATCCCGGTCGTCGCGGACGAGCACGTCGACCCCGAGTTCGGCACCGGCGCCGTCAAGGTGACGCCCGCCCACGACCCGAACGACTTCGAGATCGGGCAGCGCCACAACCTGCCCAACATCGCCGTCATGGACGAGCACGCCGTCATCACGATCCCGGGCCCCTTCCAGGGCCTGGACCGCCTGGAGGCCCGTTCAGCCATCGTCGCCGCCCTGCGCGCCGAAGGCCGGATCGTCACCGAGAAGCGGCCGTACAGCCACTCCGTGGGCCACTGTTCGCGCTGCAAGACCACCATCGAGCCGCGGCTCTCCATGCAGTGGTGGGTCAAGGTCGGTCCGCTGGCGAAGGCCGCGGGCGACGCCGTCCGCGACGGCCGCGTCAAGATCCACCCGCAGGAGATGGAGAAGCGGTACTTCGACTGGGTCGACAACCTCCACGACTGGTGCATCTCACGGCAGTTGTGGTGGGGCCACCGGATTCCGGTCTGGTACGGGCCGAACGGCGAGATCGTCTGCGTCGGCCCCGACGACGAGGCCCCGACGGGCGAGGGCTGGCACCAGGACACCGACGTCCTCGACACCTGGTTCTCCTCCGGCCTGTGGCCGTTCTCCACGCTCGGCTGGCCCGAACAGACCGAGAGCCTCGCGAAGTTCTACCCGAACTCCGTCCTGGTCACCGGCTACGACATCCTCTTCTTCTGGGTCGCCCGGATGATGATGTTCGGCCTGTACGCGATGGACGGCACCCCGCCGTTCCACACCATCGCCCTGCACGGCATGGTCCGCGACCAGTTCGGCAAGAAGATGTCCAAGTCCTTCGGGAACGCGGTCAATCCGCTGGACTGGATGGACAAGTACGGCAGTGACGCACTGCGGTTCACGCTCGCGCGCGGCGCCAACCCCGGCGTCGACGTGCCGATCGGCGAGGATTGGGTCCAGGGCTCGCGCAACTTCGCCAACAAGATCTGGAACGCCACCCGCTTCGCGCTGATGAACGGCGCGACGGTCGAGGGTGAACTCCCGCCCGCCGAGGAGCTGTCGGCCACCGACCGCTGGATCCTGTCCCGGCTGAACGCCACGGTCGCCGAAGTCGACGCCCTGTACGACGACTTCCAGTTCGCCAAGCTGTCGGACGCCCTGTTCCACTTCGCCTGGGACGAGGTCTTCGACTGGTACGTCGAGCTGTCCAAGACGACGTTCATGGCGGGCGGCGAGCCCGCGAAGGTCTCCGGCCGGGTCCTCGGCGAGGTCCTGGACGTGACGCTGCGCCTCCTGCACCCGATCGTCCCGTTCGTGACGGAGACCCTCTGGACCACCCTCACGGGCGGCGAGTCGGTCGTCATCGCGGACTGGCCGAAGGCCGTGTCCGTTCCGGGTGCCGAGGCGGCGGGCGGCTTCCGCGACACCGCCGCCGAGCAGGAGATCGAGAAGCTCCAGCAGGTCATCACGGAGGTCCGCCGCTTCCGTGCCGACCAGGGCCTCCAGCCCGGCCAGCGGGTCCCGGCCCGGCTGACCCTCGACGGGACCGCGCTGGCCCCGCACGAGGCGGCCATCCGCCAGCTCCTGCGCCTCCAGCCGGAGGGCGACAGCTTCTCGGCCACGGCGACGCTGCCGGTGGCCGGTGCCACCGTCGCGCTCGACCTGTCGGGCACGATCGACATCGCCGCGGAGCGCAAGCGTCTGGCCAAGGACCTCGCCGCCGCCGAGAAGGAGAAGGCCCAGGCGAACGGCAAGCTCGGCAACGAGGCGTTCCTCGCGAAGGCCCCGGACAACGTCGTGGAGAAGATCCGCGGACGGCTCGCCAAGGCGGACGAGGACATCGCCCGCATCCAGGAGCAGCTGAACCGGCTGCCCGAGGCGTAGCCGCTCGCCCCTGCCCAAGCGAAGGCCCCCCGGACCGTTCGGTCCGGGGGGCCTTCGGCCGTCCGGCCAGACTTTTCTCCGCCCCCTCCGCCCCCTCCGCCCCTTCCCGTCCCTGGGGGCTGCGCCCCCAGACCCCCGCTTCGGCCTGACGGCGTCGTCCTCAATCGCCGGACGGGCCAAGACTTTCCAGTGCCGGACGAGAGGGATTCAGCCCCTCCGGCGATTGAGGAGCTGGGGTCCGGGGGCAGCGCCCCCGGGAACGGGACGGGAAGGGGCGGAGGGGGCGAAAAACCCCACACGGCCCCACACGCCCCCACACCCCGCCGTCTCCGTAGACTGGCCCCGTGAGCGACCTCCCCCCGCACGACAGCAGCGCGTCCGACGACTCGGAGCGTGATCCGCTCGGTCTCTTCGAGGAGATCGTCGAGGCCGAGACCGACCTTCCCCAAGATCTCGACTCCGCTCGACCAGGGGAGACCCCAACCCCGGACCTCGCGTTGATCGAGGCCGGCAGCCGCACCCTGCGCACCCAGGGCGGCGGCGGCCCGCAGGCAGACGTACCCGGGCGTCCTTCCGACCCCGAGGTCGACAAGGCACTGCGCGAGGTGGAGGCCGAACTCGCCACCCGCTGGGGCGAGACCAAGCTGGAGCCGTCCGTCAGCAGGATCGCGGCGCTGATGGACGTCCTGGGGGAGCCGCAGCGCGCGTACCCCTCGATCCACATCACCGGCACGAACGGCAAGACCTCCACCGCCCGCATGATCGAGGCGCTGCTCGGCGCCTTCGACCTGCGGACCGGGCGCTACACCAGCCCCCATGTGCAGTCGGTCACCGAGCGGATCAGCCTGGACGGGGCGCCGGTCTCCGCCGAGCGGTTCATCGAGACGTACAACGACATCAAGCCCTACGTCGAGATGGTCGACGGGCAGCAGGAGTACCGGCTGTCCTTCTTCGAGGTGCTCACCGGCATGGCGTACGCCGCCTTCGCCGACGCGCCCGTGGACGTCGCCGTCATCGAGGTCGGCATGGGCGGCAGCTGGGACGCCACCAACGTGATCGACGGGGACGTCGCCGTCGTGACCCCCATCGATCTCGACCACACCGACCGGCTCGGTGAGACACCCGGCGAGATCGCCACCGAGAAGGCGGGCATCGTCAAGCAGGACGCCACCGTCATCCTCGCCCAGCAGCCGGTCGACGCGGCCCAGGTTCTGCTGAAGAAGGCCGTCGAGGTCAACGCGACGGTGGCCCGCGAGGGGCTCGAATTCGGTGTCGTGGCACGGCAGATCGCCGTCGGCGGGCAGCTGCTCACCCTGCGCGGCCTCGGCGGGGAGTACGAAGAGGTCTTCCTGCCGCTGCACGGCGCCTACCAGGCGCACAACGCCGCCGTGGCGCTCGCCGCGGTCGAGGCGTTCTTCGGTGTCGGCTCGGCACACACCCAGCGGCTCGACATCGACACCGTGCGCAAGGCGTTCGCGGCGGTCACCTCGCCGGGCCGCCTGGAGATCGTGCGGCGCTCGCCCACCGTCGTGCTCGACGCCGCGCACAACCCCGCGGGCGCCCGCGCGACCGCCGAGGCGGTGAGCGAGGTGTTCGACTTCAGCCGACTGATCGGGGTCGTCGGCGCGAGCGGCGACAAGAACGTCCGGGGGTTGCTCGAAGCCTTCGAGCCGATCTTCGCCGAGGTCGTCGTCACCCAGAACTCCAGCCATCGCGCGATGGACGCGGACGAACTGGCCGGGATCGCCGTCGAGGTCTTCGGCGACGACCGGGTACAGGTCGAACCGCGGCTCGACGACGCCCTGGAGGCCGCGATCACGCTCGCCGAGGAAGAGGGCGAGTTCGCGGGCGGGGGCGTGCTGGTCACCGGATCCGTCATCACGGTCGGCGAGGTCCGACTGCTTCTGGGGAAGGGCTGACTCCCGTGCGTACGCTCTGTGCTTCCACGCTGATCGGCGAGTTCTTCGTCATCGGCTTCGCCGGGCTCGTCGCCATGAAGGAACCCGATCTGTCCACGGCCACGGTCTGGACGGTCTGCGGGGTCCTGATGGCGCTGAGCGTGCTGCTGTGCGGCATGATCACGCGGCCCGGCGGTGTCCAGCTCGGCTGGGCGCTGCAGATCCTGCTGATCGCCGGGGGCTTCGTCGTTCCGTCGATGTTCGTCCTGGGCGCGGCCTTCGCCGCCCTGTGGTGGGCCTCGGTCCACTACGGCCGGAAGATCGACGAGGCCAAGGCCCGGTTCGCCGCGCAGCCGCAGCCGCAGGCCCCGGCGCAGGCCGCGCCGGGCGGTAACCCGGCGTAGACGTGCGCGGGCGGGCGACGGTCCGGCTCAGGCGGGCGAGGCACCTGTGCCGGCCTGACGCCGCTGCCGCCGCTGCTGTCGCCTTCGGCGTCAGATTCGGGTTCGGTGTCGGGGGCTTGCGCCGACTCCGTGAGGCGCCCCGGCGCGCGGTGCCGGCGGACAGGAGCGTGTGCCGGTACCACCTGACGCTGTGTGACAGCCACCCGGACACGCCCTGTAGCCTCGGTCATCCGCACAAGTGTGACCAGAAGGAGCCATCCCGTGAGCCAGCGCACCCTCGTCCTTCTCAAGCCCGACGCCGTCCGTCGAGGCCTGACCGGCGAGATCATCAGCCGTATCGAGCGCAAGGCCGGCTGGCAGATCACCGCGCTGGAGCTGCGGACCCTGGACCAGGACACGCTGGAGCAGCACTACGGCGAGCACAAGGGCAAGCCTTTCTACGAGCCGCTCGTGGAGTTCATGGCCTCCGGCCCGGTCGTGGCCCTGATCGTCGAGGGCGAGCGGGTCATCGAGGGCGTGCGCGCCCTGGCCGGCCCGACCGACCCGATCGCCGCCGCCCCCGGTTCCATCCGCGGTGACTACGGCGTGATCGTCCGCGAGAACCTGATCCACGCCTCCGACTCCGAGGAGTCCGCCGAGCGCGAGGTGAAGATCTTCTTCCCCGGCCGCGCCTGAGCGTACGGACGCCGGCCTCACGTGCGCCCGCGCGCACGGACGGTCACCGAGTGGCGTACGGACGGTCGCGTCCGAGGTCACGGGCGGTCTCGGCGAGGCCGCCCGGACGATCTCCGGAACACGGCGGGCAGTACACGCAAAAGAAATTTTCTGAGACGGCGTCAGCGCCGCTCCGACAGTCTGACCTGGGACGGCCGTGAAAAATCCGGCCGTCCCGTGGCATATGCGTGCTGATCGAGGGAACGCGTGACCCCGATGGCTCGTCTCCACAAGCAAGTCGGCCCGCCATCTGCTGACAATGGCGAAGACCCTCGCGCCGCGTTCGTGTATGCGCGTCTACGATGGAAGCATTCACGTCGCTGCACCAACCTCGCCGTCCTAAAAAGCCGTCAAAGCTCCACTTGGGAAGGCCAGACGAATCCTGATGGGGAACTCAATGTCGTTCATCGGCCGTGACATGGCTGTCGACCTCGGGACCGCCAACACGCTGGTGTACGTCAGGGGTCGAGGGATCGTACTCAACGAGCCGTCCGTCGTCGCGATCAACACCAACACCGGCGGGATCCTCGCGGTGGGCGCGGAAGCGAAGAAGATGATCGGGCGGACGCCGGGCAACATCGTTGCCGTGCGCCCGCTGAGGGACGGCGTCATCGCCGACTTCGAGATCACCGAGCGCATGCTCCGCTACTTCATCCTGAAGATCCACAAGCGGCGCTACCTCGCCCGCCCCCGCGTCGTCGTCTGTGTGCCCTCGGGCATCACGGGAGTCGAGCGCCGTGCCGTCATCGAGGCGTCGTCCCAGGCGGGCGCCCGCCAGGTGCACATCATCGAGGAGCCCATGGCCGCGGCCATCGGCGCCGGCCTGCCGGTCCACGAGGCCACGGGCAACATGGTGGTGGACATCGGCGGCGGTACCACGGAGGTCGCGGTCATCTCGCTCGGCGGCATCGTCACCGCCCAGTCCATCCGCGTCGCGGGCGACGAGCTGGACAACGCGATCATCCAGCACATCAAGAAGGAGTACAGCCTCCTTCTCGGAGAGCGGACGGCCGAGCAGATCAAGATCACGATCGGTTCGGCGTACGACCTCGACACTGACGAGCACACCGAAATCCGCGGCCGGGACCTGGTGTCCGGACTGCCCAAGACGGTCGTCATCTCCGCGGCGGAGGTCCGCAAGGCGATCGAGGAGCCGGTCAACGCGATCATCGACGCCGTGAAGACGACGCTCGACAAGTGCCCGCCCGAGCTCTCCGGTGACGTGATGGACCGCGGGATCGTTCTCACCGGCGGCGGAGCCCTGCTGCGCGGTCTGGACGAGCGACTGCGCCGCGAGACCGGCATGCCGATCCACATCGCGGAGGACCCGCTGGACAGCGTGGCGCTCGGCTCCGGCAAGTGTGTCGAGGAGTTCGAGGCGCTCCAGCAGGTTCTGGACGCCCAGCCGCGCAGATGAAGTAACACTTCGATTCCGCCGTACGAGATCACCCCTTCTCGTGCGGCGGATCGTTGGTATGGAGGCATAAACTCCTGCGACATAGAGTCATAACCTCCCCCATAACAGCCACCCCGTCACACCCCCACCACCTCAGCCTCATCGCACCGTGGGCATCCTTTTCGCCCAGGGTGCGCCCCTGTTGACCCAATACGACGAGGAAGGCACGGCCGCCGCACGTGAGGGACACACGAGAGAGCCGGCTGCTCCTGGTGCTGCTGATCGCCATCGCGTTCGCACTGATCACGGTGGACATCCGCGGCGGGCAGGACTCACCGGTCGACGGTGCCCGCCAGGCCGCCGCGACGGTCTTCGGCCCGATCGAGAACGGGGTGTCGTCCGCGGTCGACCCCGTCGGCAACGCGATCTCCGCGGTCCGCGACTCGGGCGACCGGCACAGCCGCATCGCCCAACTGGAGCACGACAACGCGGCGTTGAAGGCGAAGCTCGGCAGCGACGACCGCAACCGCAGCCGCCTCAAGCAGCTCGACAAGATGATCAAGGTGGCGGGTGAGGGCCAGTACGGCATCAAGGGCGCCGAAGTGATCGCCATAGGGGCGGCCCAGGGCTTCTCCTGGACCGTCACCATCGACGTCGGCGCCAACGACGGCATCCAGCGCGACATGACCGTCCTGAACGGCGACGGACTGGTCGGCCGGGTCACCACCGTCGGCCCCGACACCGCGACCGTCCTGCTCGCCAACGACCCCGACTTCACCGTCGGCACCCGCATGGAGTCGACCGACGAACTCGGCTTCGCCTCCGGCCAGGGCGACCGCCCGCTGCGCGTCGAACTCCTCAACGCCAAGGCGAAGATCAGGAAGGGCGACCGGCTGATCACCTTCGGCTCGCAGGCCGACAAGCCGTTCGTGCCCGGCGTCCCCGTCGGTGTCGTCTCCCGGGTCGACCCGTCCGGCGGCGACCTGACCCGCACGATCTACGTGACGCCGTTCGTCTCGTTCACCAAGCTCGACATCGTCGGCGTCGTCGTCGCGGCACCCAAGAGCGACCCGCGCGACACCGTCCTGCCACCGAAACCCAGACCGACGCCCACGCCGACCGTGACCGTGACGGTCACCCCCTCGGCGAGCGCCCCCGCCCTCGGCCAGCAGCAGTAGCAGGAGGAGCCGAATCCCATGCGTTTCAACCGGATGCTGCTCTCCGTCACCCTGGTGGTCGTCGCCCTGGTGATCCAGGTGAGCGTTCTTGCCCGACTTCATCTCCCGGGCGCCGTCCCGGACCTGGTGCTGCTGACCGTGCTCGCCCTGGCCATGGTCTACGGCCATGTCGGCGGCGCGCTCATCGGCTTCGGCGCGGGTCTGCTCTCCGACCTCGCCCCGCCCGCCGACCACGCCGCCGGGCGCTACGCCCTCGTGCTCTGCGTCATCGGCTACCTCGCCGGCCTGGCCAAGCCGGAGAACGGCCGGCTCAAGTCGGCCACCGGACCGATGGCCGTGGTCGTCGCCGCCGCGATCGGCTCCACCCTGCTGTACGCGAGTGTCGGCGCTCTCGTCGGCGACACCGCCGCCCGCCACGTCGGGCTCAACAGCCTGCTTCTCACCGCCGCCGTCTACGACCTGCTGCTCGCGCCCTTCGTCGTCCCGGTGCTGATGGCGCTGGCCCGGCGAGCCGAGAACGATCCGCTCTCCGAAGGTGGCGCGGCGTCCAAGACGGCCGACGTCGCGTCGGGCTGGCTGTCCTCCGGCGGCACCGGCCTGCGCATCGGCAGCCAGCGCGGCGGACTGCGCGTGAAGGCGGCCAAGGCGCGGGTCGCCCGCGCCGGACGCATCAAGGGAGTCAAGCGGCTGTGACGACAGCGACGAGCGCGGTCCGGCGGACACCTCAAGCGCCGCACGGGCCGCCGGACTTGACCGACCGCGGTGTCGGCGCGCACAGGTTCGCCGTGTACTCGTATGACTCGTACACACACTGAGAGGGGGAGGCAGCAGCAGTGACCAACGCCCACCCGTCGCCCACCACCACCCTTCCAGCGGATGGGCTGCGCCCATGACCAATATTCCCGAGACCGGCCGGACCCCACGGGTCCAGATCCGGCTCGTCGTCATCCAGATTCTCGTACTCTCCCTCCTCGGCACCCTCGGCGGACGCCTCTGGTTCCTCCAGATCCGCAACGGCGACGAATACGCCAAGGAAGCCTCCGGCAACCACGTCCAGCAGGTCGTCCAGCCCGCCGTACGGGGCTCGATCCTGGACGCCCGGGGCGTTCCGATCGCCGACAACGAGACCCGGCTCGTGGTCTCCGCCTCGCGCACCGACCTGCTGAAGATGCAGGACGACGGGAAAGCCGTCCTCACCAAGCTCGCCGGAGTGCTGGGCCTCAAGGCCGAGGACGTCATCCAGAAGGTCCGCCTCTGCGACGCCAAGACGCCGCAGCCCTGCTGGAACGGCTCGCCCTACCAGCCGATCCCCATCACCGACAAGGCCACCCCGCGCCAGGCCCTGCAGATCCGGGAGCGCTCCGAGGACTTCCCCGGCATCACCGCCGAGCCGGAGGCGGTACGCCGTTACGCGGCCCCCGGCAAGGCCAACACCGCCCAGGTGCTCGGCTACCTCTCGCCCGTCACCGACGACGAGATCACCAAGGCCAAGGACACCGACTCGCCCTACCTCCGCTCCGACCAGGTCGGCCGCTCCGGCCTGGAGCGCCAGTACGACAAGGCGCTGCGCGGCAAGGCCGGTGTCACCCGCTACGAGGTCGACAACCTCGGCCGCGTCATCGGCAAGGCCAAGAGCGACAAGGCCGAACCCGGCGCCAACCTCGTCACCAGCATCGACGCCCGCGTCCAGCGCGTCGCCGAGTACGAGCTGGACTACGCGATGAAGGTCGCCCGGACCCAGTTCGACAAGATCACCGGCGAGAACTACAAGGCAGACTCCGGTGCCGTCGTGGTGATGGAGGCCAAGACCGGCCGCGTCGTGGCCATGGCGTCCCAGCCGACGTACGACCCGAACGCCTGGGTCGGCGGCATCTCCGGCAAGGACTACACAGCGCTCACCGGCAAGAAGTCCAACTACCCGCTGCTGAACCGGGCCACCCAGGGCCAGTCGGCGCCCGGCTCGACGTTCAAGGTGGTCTCCACCGCCGCCGCGGTCGAGGCCGGCTACGCCTTCGACGGCCACTACCCGTGCACGAGTTCGTACTCCGTCGGCAGCCAGGTCTTCAAGAACTTCGAGGGCGAGAGCTTCGGCCCCATCTCGCTCGGCCGCGCGCTGGAGGTCTCCTGCGACACCGTCTTCTACGGACTCGCCGACAACGAGTGGAAGAAGGACGGCGGGATCAACCCGAAGAAGACCCCCAAGGACTTCTTCTACAAGGCCGCCCACCAGTTCGGACTCGGCAAGGAGACCGGCATCGACCTCCCCAACGAGGTCACCGGCCGCGTCCCGGACCGCCACTGGAAGTCCAGCTACTGGAAGGCCAACAAGGACGCCTGGTGCAAGAGCGGCAAGAAGAACGGCAGCTACGTCGAGCGGATCGCGTACGAGAACTGCCTCGAAGGCAACAGGATGCGCGAGGGCGACTCGATCAACTACTCCATCGGACAGGGTGACACCCTCGTCACCCCGGTCCAGGAAGCCGCCATCTACTCCGCGGTCTCCAACGGCGGCACCCTGTACGCCCCGACCATCGGCAAGGCGATCGTCAGCGCCGACGGCAGGACCGTCCAGGAGATCAAGCCGAAGGTCAACGGCAAGCTGCCGGTCAGCAAGGCGACGCTCAAGGGCATGAACGAGGCCTTCGCGGGTGTCGTCACCCGTGGTACCGCCGCCTGGAAGTTCGGCGGCTGGCCGCAGGACAAGATCCCGCTGCACGCCAAGACCGGTACCGCCGAGGTCTATGGCAAGCAGACGACGTCCTGGCTCGCCACGTACTCCAAGGACTACACGATCATCATGACGATCTCCCAGGCCGGTACGGGTTCGGGAGCGTCCGGTGAGGCCGTGCGCAAGATCTACAACGCGCTCTACGGCGTCTCCGCCGACGGCGCCATCGACAAGAAGAAGGCCCTGCTGCCGACCCCGCAGAGGAGCCTGCCGAAGATCCAGACCGACGGCTCGATCGACGCCCCGGCCATCTCCAAGGACCCGGCCAAGGACCAGCAGGCCAGCCAGGCCCCCAAGGACGGCACCACCGACCCGAACCTGCCCGCCGGTACCACCGCCTCGCCCACGGCCGTCAACCGCGTCACCCGAAGGCACAAGGCCCGCCCGCCCAAGAGGCGGGGGAAGAGGATCCTGACATGACGAGGGCGGCGACCAAGGTGCTGAGGATCCTGACATGACCGGAGCCAACAACTTCTCCGTCTCCGGATACGGACCCGAGCGCGCGGGCTGGACACGACTGTTCGCCCGCGACTCGCTCGCCCGCCGGCTCGACTGGCCGATACTGCTGTCGGCCGTCGCGCTCTCGCTGATCGGCGCGGCCCTCGTCTACTCGGCGACCCGCAACCGCACCGAGATCAACCAGGGCGACCCGTACTACTTCCTCATCCGCCATCTGATGAACGCCGGCATCGGCTTCGGCCTGATGATCGGCACGATCTGGCTCGGCCACCGCACTCTGCGCACGGCCGTGCCGATCCTGTACGGGCTCTCGGTCTTCATGATCCTGCTGGTACTGACCCCGCTCGGCGCGACGATCAACGGCCAGCGCAACTGGCTCGTCGCGGGCGGCCTGTCGCTCCAACCCGCCGAGTTCATCAAGATCACGATCATCCTGGGCATGGCGATGCTGCTGGCCACGCGGGTGGACGCGGGCGACAAGCAGTACCCCGACCACCGCACCGTGCTGCAGGCGCTGGGCCTCGCCGCCGTCCCGATGATGATCGTGCTGCTCATGCCCGACCTCGGCACGATCATGGTCGCGGTCGTCATCGTGCTCGGTGTGCTGCTCTCCTCCGGCGCCTCCAACCGCTGGGTCTTCGGCCTCATCGGCGCGGGTGCCCTCGGCGCGGTCGCCGCCTGGCGGCTGCACGTCCTCGACGAGTACCAGATCAACCGCTTCGCGGCCTTCGCCAACCCCGACCTCGACCCGGCCGGCGTCGGCTACAACACCAACCAGGCCCGTATCGCCATCGGTTCCGGCGGCCTCTTCGGCACCGGCCTCGGCCACGGCTCGCAGACGACCGGCCAGTTCGTGCCCGAGCAGCAGACGGACTTCGTCTTCACGGTCGCCGGCGAGGAACTGGGCTTCGTCGGCGCGGGCCTGATCCTGCTGCTCCTCGGCGTGGTCCTGTGGCGCGCCTGCCGCATCGCCCGCGAGACGACCGAGCTGTACGGCACGATCGTGGCCGCCGGGATCATCGCCTGGTTCGCCTTCCAGGCCTTCGAGAACATCGGCATGACCCTGGGGATCATGCCGGTCGCCGGTCTGCCCCTCCCGTTCGTGTCCTATGGAGGATCCTCCATGTTCGCGGTCTGGGTCGCGATCGGGCTCCTGCAATCGATCAGAGTGCAACGCCCGATGTCGGCCTAGCCCGCCGAGGACACCTAAGACCGGGTGCCGCCTCGGAGAACACGAGGTGACACCCGGCCCAACGGGAAAAGACGGTCCCTGGCCAAGCCGGGGCCGATTGGGTACTGCCCACCGCTCGCAAACGCGTCTAGATTCGGGTCATGGCGGACACGAAGCGCGAGATCGAGCGTAAGTACGAAGGTCCCGCGGCCGAGGGCGGCACCGATCTGCCGGACCTGAGCGGTGTCCCCGGAGTCGCGGGCGTCGTCGACAAGGGCGTCGCCGAACTCGACGCGACCTACTACGACACACCCGACCAGCGCCTCGCCGCCGCCTCTCTCACCCTGCGCCGCCGCACCGGTGGCGACGACGCCGGCTGGCACCTCAAACTCCCCGTCTCCGAGGGCGTACGCGACGAGATCCAAGCCCCCCTGTCCGACACCGTGCCCCGCGCACTGTCGGGCCTCGTCCGCTCCCGGGTGCGCGACGCCGAGCTCGTCCCCCTCGTACGCCTGCGGTCCGCCCGGGACATCCGCCACCTCGTCGACGACTCCGGCGCCCTGCTCGCCGAGGTCAGCCTCGACCGGGTCCGCGCGGAGCGGCTCAGCGGGGGCAAGGGCACCGCCGCGTGGACCGAGATCGAGGTGGAACTCGCGGACGACGGCGACCCCGCCTTCCTCGACAAGGTCGAGAAGAAGCTCCGCAAAGCCGGACTGAGCCGCTCCGCCTCGTCCTCCAAACTGGCGAAGGCCCTGGGCGAGACCGGGAAGCGCGCCAGGAAGCCCGCCCCCGAGAAGGAGCCGGTCACCGCGGGCGACCACGTCCTCGCCTACCTCCGCGCCCAGTACGACGCCATGGTCGAACTCGACCCGGCCGTCCGCCGCGACCTCCACGACTCCGTGCACAGCATGCGCGTCGCCACCCGCCGGATGCGCAGCACCTTCCGCTCGTACGGGAAGATCCTCGACCGTGCCGTCACCGACCCGATCGGCGACGAGCTGAAATGGCTGGCCGGCGAGCTCGGCGTCGACCGTGATCAGGAAGTCCTCACCGAGCGGCTCACCGAGGCCCTCGGCCAGCTGCCCCGCACGCTGCTCTCCGGACCCGTCCGCACCCGGCTGCGCACCTGGGCGCACGCCCGTCACGGCGGCTCCCGGCGCCGCCTGATCGCCGTCCTGGACGGTAGGCGCTACATGGCGCTGCTGACCGCGCTCGACGCGCTCGTGACCGACCCGCCGCTGCTCAAGGCGGCCGCAGGTGACCCCGCGAAGGTGATCGCGGAGGCCGTTCGCAAGGACTTCGGCAAGGTCTCCGACCTCGTCGTCCAGGCCCTCGACCGGCCGCCGGGCGCCGACCGCGACCACGTGATGCACGACGCCCGCAAGAAGGCCAAGCGCACCCGTTACGCCGCCGAGGCCGCCGCCCCGGGCCTGGGCGGACCGGCCACCGGTCTGGTCAAGTCGATGAAGTCCCTGCAGACCCTGCTCGGCGACC
Organism: Streptomyces rhizosphaerihabitans; assembly: GCF_025399795.1. Classification (GTDB taxonomy): domain Bacteria; phylum Actinomycetota; class Actinomycetes; order Streptomycetales; family Streptomycetaceae; genus Streptomyces; species Streptomyces rhizosphaerihabitans. The sequence goes on from NZ_JAODTZ010000056.1 coordinate 51,383, forward strand.
ACCAGGACAGCGTGATGACCCGCGAGGCCCTGCGGGAACTGTCGGCCCTGGCGCACGCGGCGGGGGAGAGCTCGTTCACCTACGGAGTGCTCTACGGCCGCGAGGAACAGCGCGCGGCGGCGGCCGAGGCGGCTCTCCCGGGGGCCTGGGAGGCGATCGAGGCACAGGCGGCGGTCTGACACATGGCGGCAGCGCTACCGCGGCCCGGGAGGCGGCCGGGGGCCCGGTGTGCGTCCGGCGGTGCGGCGGGTCCCTCCGGTCGCGTTACGCTAGATGGTCACCCCCCATCAGCTCACGAAGGTTCGCGAGATGCCTGCCGAAACCGCCGTGTCGGTCTTCCCACAGCTCGAAGCTCTGCTCCCGCATGTGCAGAAGCCGATCCAGTACGTCGGCGGAGAGCTCAACTCCACGGTCAAGCCCTGGGACGCCTGTGACGTCCGCTGGGCACTGATGTACCCCGACGCCTACGAGGTCGGTCTGCCCAACCAGGGCGTCATGATCCTCTACGAGGTGCTGAACGAGCGCGAGGGCGTCCTCGCCGAGCGCACGTACAGCGTCTGGCCGGACCTGGAGGAGCTGATGCGCGAGCACCGGGTTCCCCAGTTCACGGTGGACAGCCACCGCCCGGTGAAGGCCTTCGACGTGTTCGGCCTGTCCTTCTCCACGGAGCTGGGCTACACGAACATGCTGACCGCCCTCGACCTGGCCGGCATCCCGCTGGAGTCCAAGGACCGCACGCTCGACGACCCGATCGTGCTGGCCGGCGGTCACGCGGCCTTCAACCCCGAGCCGATCGCCGACTTCATCGACGCGGCGATCATCGGCGACGGCGAGCAGGCCGTGCTCGACATGACGGACACCATCCGCGCCTGGAAGGCGGAAGGCCGCCCCGGAGGCCGCGAAGAGGTCCTCTTCCGCCTGGCGAAGACGGGCAACGTCTACATCCCGGCCTTCTACGACGTCGAGTACCTCCCCGACGGCCGGATCGCCCGCGTGGTCCCGAACAAGTCGGGCGTCCCGTGGCGCGTGTCCAAGCACACGGTCATGGACCTCGACGAGTGGCCGTACCCGAAGCAGCCCCTGGTGCCCCTCGCGGAGACCGTCCACGAGCGGATGTCGGTGGAGATCTTCCGCGGCTGTACGCGCGGCTGCCGCTTCTGCCAGGCGGGCATGATCACCCGCCCGGTGCGCGAGCGTTCCATCACGGGCATCGGCGAGATGGTGGAGAAGGGCCTGAAGGCGACGGGCTTCGAGGAGGTCGGCCTGCTCTCCCTGTCCTCCGCCGACCACTCGGAGATCGGCGACATCGCCAAGGGCCTGGCGGACCGGTACGAGGAGGACAAGATCGGCCTCTCCCTCCCCTCCACCCGCGTGGACGCCTTCAACGTCGACCTCGCCAACGAACTGACCCGCAACGGCCGGCGCTCGGGCCTGACCTTCGCCCCCGAGGGCGGCTCCGAGCGCATGCGCAAGGTCATCAACAAGATGGTCTCGGAAGAGGACCTCATCCGGACCGTCTCCACCGCCTACGGCAACGGCTGGCGCCAGGTGAAGCTGTACTTCATGTGCGGCCTGCCGACGGAGACGGACGAGGACGTCATGCAGATCGCCGACATGGCGATGAACGTGATCGCCGAGGGCCGCAAGGTCTCCGGCCAGAACGACATCCGCTGCACGGTGTCCATCGGCGGCTTCGTCCCCAAGCCCCACACCCCGTTCCAGTGGGCGCCGCAGCTCTCCGCCGAGGACACGGACGCCCGCCTCACGAAACTCCGCGACAAGATCCGCGGCGACAAGAAGTACGGCCGCTCGATCGGCTTCCGCTACCACGACGGCAAGCCGGGCATCGTCGAGGGCCTGCTCTCCCGCGGCGACCGGCGCATCGGCTCCGTCATCCGCGCCGTCTACGAGGACGGCGGCCGCTTCGACGGCTGGCGCGAGCACTTCTCGTACGACCGCTGGATGAGCTGCGCCGAAAAGACCCTCCCCGACTTCGGCGTGGATGTCGACTGGTACACCACCCGCGAGCGCACCTACGAGGAGGTCCTGCCCTGGGACCACCTCGACTCGGGCCTCGACAAGGACTGGCTCTGGGAGGACTGGCAGGACTCCCTCGACGAAACCGAGGTCGAGGACTGCCGCTGGACTCCGTGCTTCGACTGCGGCGTGTGCCCGCAGATGGACACGAGCATCCAGATCGGCCCGACGGGCAAGAAGTTGCTGCCGCTGACGGTCAAGAACGCCGCGTCGGCGCCGAGCGGTCACGCCCACTGAGGTGAGCGAGGCACTCGATCGGGTGGTTTGAGGCGCTGGCGGGGGCGAGCGGGGACGAGGTGACGGCTGCGCCGGGCGCGGTGGGTGCTTCGCGTCCTCCCCTCCTGCGCCGCCCGCCTCGTCCCGGACTCCGCTGCCGGGCCCTGGAGGCGCCTCGCAGATCGTCTCCGAGGTGGAGTGCGTTGAGGGGCAGTCCAATGTTTGTGTACGGCGGTGTGACCTTCGAGCCCCTTCCTTGGCCGGGAGGGGTTCATTGGTGTCCTGCGGCGTATGGGTCCGTGAGCCTGGTGTCGTGGAGTCTCCCGGCGCGGATCCGGGCGGGGCGGCTATGTGGCGTGGTCGCCATGAGCGATCTCGACCTGCGGGGGTTCGCGGATGTCGCTGCGGCACGGGTTCGGCGCAACCGTCAGTCGGCAATGACAGAGGCGTAAGGAGTCGGCTCGCCGCCAGGATGAGGACGTATCGGCTCTGGGCGTGCGGCGGTTCAGGAGTCCTTGATCGCGGAGATCTCGAACTCGAGCACGATCTTCTCGCTGACCAGGACGCCGCCGGTCTCGAGCGCGGCGTTCCAGACCACGCCGTAGTCCTTGCGGTTGATGGTGACCGAACCTTCGAGCCCCACACGCAGGTTGCCGAACGGGTCGGTGGCGGTGCCCTCGTAGGTGAACGGGATGGTCACCGGATTGGTGACGCCCTTGACGGTGAGGTCGCCGGTGACTTCGAAGCTGGTGTCGTCGCTGCGCTGGACGGAAGTGGAGACGAAGGTGATCTCCGGGTATTCGTCCATGTTGAGGAAGTCGTTGCTGCGCAGGTGCTCATCACGCTGGGCATTGCGGGTGTCCACGCTGGTGGCCTTGATGGTCACTTTCCCGGTCGACTTGGCGGGATCCGTGCCGTCGAAGTATGCGCTGCCGTCGAACTCGTTGAACGCGCCACGCACCTTCGTCACCATCGCGTGCCGGGCCACGAATCCGATCCGGCTGTGCGTGGCATCAAGGGTGTAGTGGCCGGTCAGGGCAGTCAGGTCGGTCGGAGACGTAGCCACGGGACCTCCCGGGGGAAATGGAACATTTGGGGCAATATCAAACCTAGCAGTCATCATTTACGTATGGCGTGCCAGGTGATGGCGCTGACACCGCCGCGGCGGACGAGACCTTCGGCCACGCATGACCCCGGCCCGCACGCTCGTGCGCGTTGGTCCGTCGTGCCGGGCCGAGATGATTCCCCGTCGCCCGTTCGGGTGTCGTACCAGCTGCGGCGCGGCCTCAGCAGAAAGCACCAGGATGACCCTCGACCCCCTGGCGATCCTCACCGCCTTCGGCCTCATCTTTCTCGCCGAACTGCCCGACAAGACGATGTTCGCCTCGCTGGCCATGGGCACCCGTATGCGCCCCTTGTACGTGTGGTTCGGTACCTCCACGGCGTTCATCGTTCACGTCGCCATCGCGGTCGGCGCCGGAAGCCTGCTCAGTCTGCTCCCCACCATGGTCGTCAAACTGGTCTCGGCCGCCCTGTTCGCCTTCGGGGCTTTCGTTCTCCTGCGCGAGAACGGCGACGACGAGGACGAGGAGGGCGGAGCCAAGACCATCACCGGTTTCTGGCCCGTCTACACCACCGCCTTCATGGCCATCTTCATCAGCGAGTGGGGCGACCTGACACAGATCACCACCGCCAACCTCGCGGCCACCAACGGCTGGCTCCCCACAGCCATCGGCTCCGCCGCGGCTTTGATGTCCGTGTCCGCCCTCGCCCTGCTTGCGGGCCGCTTCATCGCCAAACGGGTCCCCCTGAAAACCGTGCAGCGCATCGGCGGCCTCTGCATGATCGCGCTGGCGCTCTGGACACTGATCGAAGCCTTCACGAGTTGACCGCGCATTCCTGAGGGATCGCCTCGACGGAGTACGGGCGACCAGGCCCTAGGTCCTAGTCCGCGCGGAGCCCGCACGAGGGGCCTCACGCCGACTTCGATCGACACATGGAGCAGCCAACTCTGGCAAGGAAGTTGAAGGAAGGCGTCGGCTGTCGTGTGTTTCTCAAGATGGACACGAGCATCCAAATCGGCCCGACGGGCAAGAAGTTGCTGCCGCTGACGGTCAAGAACGCGGCTCCGTCGCCGAGCGGTCACAGCCACTGACGTGAGCGAGCCATTCGATCGGGTGATCGAGGTGTCGGCGGGGTGAACGAGGAGGACGTGGCTACGGCGCCGGCTGCGGTCGTCGCTTCGTCCCCTCGCCCGTCGGCGCCGCCGGCGTCCTCTCGGACGCCCCTGCCGGGTCCTGGCCGTGCCCTGCACATCGCCTCCGAGGCGGAGTGGATCCGAGGGCCCGTTCCAGGCTTGCGCGAGACTCCGTGACCTTCGCGCCCCTCCCCGTCCGGGAGGGGCTCTCGGCGTGGTGGTCGGCCGCACGACGACGATGCACGTGCGAACGCGGTGGGTCAGGCCGGGGCGTCGGCGTCCTGTGTGGAGGCCGCGAACGCCTCGGGGCCCTGCTCGGCCACCGCCGGGTCCATCCACATGACCTGCCAGCCGTGGCCGTCGAGGTCGAAGAAGCTGCGTGAGTACATGAAGCCGTAGTCCTCGGCGCCATCCGCCTCGGAGCCGCCCGCCGCGAGCGCAGCGGCGCTGACCGTATCGACCTCATCGCGGGACGACACGCTGAAGCAGTACAGCGCCAGCGTGTGCGTGGTGGGATCGGCCATCGGCAGTTTCGCGAACTCCGCGAACTTCTCGCGGCTGAGCAGCATGACGAAGGCGTGCTCGCCGACCAGCATGCAGGCGGCGGTCTCGTCGGTGAACTTCGGGTTGAAGCTGAACCCGAGCTTGGCGAAGAACGCTTTGCTGCGCTCGAGGTCCGCTACGGGGATGTTCAAGAACAGCATGCGGCCGGGGTGTGCGGGATTGGTCATGGTGGGTCTCCAGTCCGTGGCTCGATGGCGTACGTCCTGGTAGACCTGCCCAGTCGGTGGAACTCATCGGTGGATCTCGGCCGGCTCGCGGTCGCAGCGTTGACCAAGTCCACAGCCGCGGTTCAGAGACCCGGCCCTTCCTGCCTATCACCCTCACCAAGGATTTCGGGCCGCTCCTCTGATCCCCGGCTGTGACCGTGTCCGGCGGCGCGCTTGTGGATCGGGCGTTGAGCGGGAGCCCCGAGAGCCGGACCATGGCCTGACGCATGGTGGTCGCTTGATCCGGCGGCGCGCGGCGCCGCATGCGAGATCACGGCCTGCCCCGCAGGACCTTCCGTAACTCGGCTGACGGCCCCTCCCCGGCCTCACGCTCCTCTTCCTGTCACGGCTCCGGCCCTGCCGAAGGGATTCCAGGGGCGCAGCCCCGCCCTGCGGGCCGGTGTCGAGGCGCGGCGGCTGAGGCGGCTCCGGGGCCGCACTCGCGTACATCCCAGGGCTCGCTACGAAGATTTTGCGATCGCGCGGGAATCGCATGAACCGCTTTCCAGCTGCGCGAAGTCCCCTTTGCCCGCCTGCGCGGCCGACCGGTGACTGCGCGTTCACCCACCTTCCCTTCCTCGGCTGTCTACGCGCGTGGTGTCATGCACACGCCCACGGTCCCCCGGGTGGGCGTCAACTCGACTAGGAGTCACGCATGTTGTGGAAGGTCTTCGGCCGCGCCGGTGTCACGCTGGCAGCAGGCGCCGCCGTGCTCGCCACCGCCGTCCCCGCGAACGCCGCGAGCTACACGGCGTTCGCCTTCTCGCAGAGCAGCAGCCAGCCCGCCGTCTACGGCTTCATCAACTCGGCCACCACCTCGCTCGACATGACCATGTACGAGCTGGAGGACACCACGGCCGTCAACGACCTCATAGCCCTGGAGAAGAAGGGCGTCACGGTACGGGTGATCCTGGACAGCGCGCACAAGTCCGCCAACCAGTCGGCGTACAACTCCCTGACGAGCGCGGGCGCGGGCGCGGTCTGGTCGTCGTCCACCTTCGTCTACACCCACCAGAAGACCATCACGGTGGACGGCGCGAAGTCACTGATCCTTACCGGCAACCTCACCTCCCAGTACTACCCGACCGGCCGTGACTACGGCGTGTTCGACGACGACAGCCGCGATGTCGCCTCGATCGAGAAGGTCTTCAACGCGGACTACTCCGGCACCGCGATCACCCCGACCGACGGCGACCATCTGCTCTGGTCCCCCACCGATTCCCGCAGCCGCCTGGTGTCCGTGATCAACAGCGCCACCAAGACGCTCGACGTCGAGGAACTGGAGTTCAGCGACAGCGCGGTGGTCAACGCCATCGTGGCCAGGGCGAAGGCGGGCGTCACCGTACGGGTGGTCCTGGAGAGCCCCTCCAGCTATTCCGGCCAGGTGTCCGCGATCAAGGCGGCCGGCGGCGCCGTCGTCGGGTACTCCGACCCCAACGGGTTCTACATCCACGCCAAGGCGATGGTCGCCGACTACGGCCTGTCCACCCAGGAGGTGGAGGCGGGTTCCATGAACATCAGCAGCAACTCGCTCAGCAACAACAGGGAATTGGGCCTCATCCTCACGGGCACGGGCGTGGCCGAATCGGTGGCCACCACCATCGAGACCACCTTCAACAGCGACTACGCGGGCGGCACCACCGCCTAGGACCTGTTGTGAAGGCGCTGGTCACGGCCCACCTCCAGCACCGCGACCGGCGGGTCCGGCACACCGATCGCCACTCGCTTCACCGAGCGGGCCGCCCGGTGACGACGACGCGGGCCGCGCCCGGGGTGCCGAGGACGCGGTCGCGTACACCCGCGTCCCGGCCGGTCCCGCGTCCCGGCCGGTCCCGCGTTCCGGCGGGTCCGGCGGGTTCAGCCCGGTCCGGGAGATCTCTGCAGTGGGACCCTCACGGAAGTCACGCGGCGTCGCGGGGCGGCGGTGGTCCTGGACGGCTTTACCGGGCGTCCGCCGGGGATGTTGAACCGCTGGACATGTCCTGGTGCCGGCCTTCGGCCGAGGCCGTTGAGGTCGGCCGGCGGATCACGGCCGAGGTGGTCGCCGTCGGTCTGGACGAGGGCCGCGTACGAATGTCGATGGCTGCCGCCGAGAATCCCGAGTCGCCGACGGGGTGCAGGGCTGGTCCGTCTGCGAGAGCTCGGGTGGACGGCCGTGGAGGCGCCGCAGGACGTCGTGCAGGTCGGTGGCCGGGTGTCGGCCGTCGTCATCGGGCTCGACCGTGGGCGACGCAGGCTGTCCCTCTCCCCGCGGCGGGGCTCACCCGACCTCTGGTGAGCCCCAAGAGGAGCGGCGGCATACCCATGGGCGGACAACCGGATCCCGGTCAAGCCGTGTGTGGTGTACTCATCCGGCGATCATCACAAGACTGCGTGCGGGGGACTTGGTGAGTACCGAGGACGAGATGCTTGACGCTTGGGTGGACGTCGAGGAACGGCTGCCCTGGTTGCCGCTCGACCCCTATTTCGTGGGTGAGCAACGGCACGGCCTCCTGGTGGAGGAACTGGAACGGTCAGGCTTCTCGGTACTGGAGATCGACCTGGCGACGGTGCGCGAGGAGCGGCAGCTCAAGTCCGCGCTGGGCCGGGCGTTGGTCAAGCCGGACGACTACGCCGACAACTGGGACGCCCTGCGCGACCTCCTTCAGCAGCGCGGTGAGAGCCGTCCGTGGCTCATCGCCATCGTGTTCACGGCGGCCCACTCGTTCCTCCGCGCGGACGTGCACGCTTTCGTGCGGTCCGTGGCGGTGCTGCACAGCCTGGCCGAGGAACTGTCGAACATCGACGAACCGTACGGCCAGCTGGAGCTGTTCTACGTGGGGGACTGGACCGAGGCCTGATCCGGCGGTCGTCCCTCGCGTGGGGTGTCCTAGGGGTCGGGTGCCGACCCGTCGGACACCCCTTCCGCGGGGCGGTTGTCCGGCCGGTCAGGTACGGGCGGTACAGGGCGTACAGCCCGTACGGGGAACCGGTGGCGGAGAGTCGACGGTCATACGCCGCTGTTGAGGGCGTCGGGCGTGGGCTGCAGGGCGACCAGGATCCAGGGCTTGGGACGGCCCGTACGGTCGGCGCAGTTCAGGGTGGCGGGGCGAGTGGTGGTGAACGCGACGCACGCGGCTTCCCAGATCTGACCCGTGGTGGTGATGACGTCGAACTTGATGCGCTTCACCGTGGTGTTCCGGTTGTGCGCGTTGACGGAGACGTCGCAGGGCAGGCCGGCCGCGCCGCCCGCGGGATAGTCGGGACGGACACTGAGGTTGGTCCAGAGGAAGTTCTGCTTCTCGCCGGTCCGCTGGTCACGGATGCCCGCGTACGTCCTTCCGCCGCTCAGGGCGACCCGGATCTCGAAGTCCTCCGATGCCTGATCGGCGTCGATGCCGACACAGGGGCCCGTCGGTCCTGCCGCGCCGACTTCGCCCTGGGGGCCGGTGGCTCCGGTGGGGCCGGCCTGCCCCTGAGGCCCGATGGGCCCTGTCGCACCTGTCGCACCGGTGGTGCCCCTCGGGCCCCGCGGACCCCTGCATCCCCACCTGCCGTCGGCGGGCTCGCCCGGCAGGGTCCCGACCTCGTGGTGGCGCAGTCGGCATCTGTCGCCACCGCCCGCCGCCGAAGTGTGATCGAACGCGCTTTGGGTCGCCGGGGTCGCGGGGCCGGCCACTGCCGACGCCGTCACCAGCGCCAGCGAGGCGACCACTCCGGCTCTCTTGAACCTCCCGCGGCCCGGCGGGCCCAGCAGGCGGGCGGTCCTGGACTCAGGATTCATACGGGGGTGCTCCTTGAATCGATCGGTGGGGAATTCCCCGAAGCCGATCGCGAGCTTGACCCGCCGACGCCGGTCGGACCGCCTTATTCCATCGAAACGCGCCCTATTTATCATCAAATCAGCTCAATTAAAGGCGACCTGATGGGGTAATTGCCCGCCATTGGTTCGAAGTTGGACTTGCTGCGTCCGATCGGGTGTTGTTCCGCTCGGTGTTCTCCGAGCGGAACGGCCCAGTACGAGGAGGAGTGTCCGAGGGGGCGGTCGGTGACCCGTCGGACACTCCTTGTGCGAGTCGGTTGTCCGGCCGGTTCAGGTATGGGCCGTACGGGGAACGGGTGGCGGAGAGCCGATGGTCATGCGCCGCCGTTGATGGCGCCGGGTGTCGGCTGAAGGGTCATCGGCGTCCAGGGGTTGGGATCGCCGTTGATGTCGGTGCAGGCCAGCGTGGCCGGGTGGTTGGCGGGCACGGCGAGGCAGGTGGTCTCCCAGACCTGCCCCGTGGTGGTCATGACGTCGAACTTGATGGGGGAGGCGGCGTTCTGGCTGTGCCCGTTGATGGAGACGCCGCAGGGCAGACCCGCGGTGCCGCCCGCGGGATAGCCGGGGTGGGTACTCAGGTCGGTCCACAGCATGTCGTTGGGTGTGGCGCCCCGTTGATCGCGGATGCCCGCGTACGTGAGTCCACCGGTCAGCGCGGCACGGAGCTCGAAGTCGTTCGAGTCCTGCGCGGCGTCGATGTCGGAGCAGGGGCCCACCGTGCCGGTGGCGCCGGTCGCACCCGTGGCTCCGGTCGCACCCGTGGCTCCGGTGGCTCCGGTCGCACCCGTGGCTCCGGTGGCGCCGGTCGCACCCGTGGTGCCGGTTGCGCCCTGGGTCCCGGTCGCGCCGGTGGCCCCGGTCGCGCCCTGGGTCCCGGTGGCGCCAGTGGCCCCGGTCGCGCCCGGCTCGCCCTGGATCCCGGTGGCCCCGGTGGGCCCGGTCGCCCCGGTGGCACCCTTGGGGCCTGTCGGACCTGTCGGGCCCTTGCATTCGTCCTTGCCGCCGGAGGGCTCACCCGACGGTGCCCGGTACGCGCGGCCGGGGTGGTGGGCGGAGTGGCCGGGCTTGCACTTGTCGCCGCCGTACGGGGTCGCCGTCGCGTGATCGGTCACGCTTCGAGCCGCCGCGGCCGCGGGGCTGATCACGCCGGACGCCACCACCAGCGCCAGTGAGGCGACCATGCCGGCCTTCTTGAACCGGTGGCGGGCCAGCGGGCCCAGCAGCGGGATGGTTCTGGACTCAGGATTCATGTGCCGGTGCTCCTCGAATCGAACGGTGGGGGATTCCCCGAAACCGATCGCGAGCTTGACCCGTTGACGACAGGCGGATCGTCGCACTCCGTCGCAACACGCTTATAGATCATCAAATCAGATCAACTGCTGGCGACCCGATGGGTCAATTGATCGCCATTGGTGCGAAGTCGGACGCGCCTTCGGCCAATCGGGCGCTGTTCGGCCCCGGGACCCGCGCCCTACGATCCCGGGCGCCCCGCGTGTGCCACATTGGCCGCCGTGAAGCCGCAGACCATCTGCCTCTGCATGATCGTCAAGAACGAGTCGCGGGTCATCGAACGCTGCCTCGGCTCGGTCCGCCACCTGATCGACACCTGGGTGATCTCCGACACCGGCTCGACGGACGGCACCCAGGACCTGATCCGCACGGCACTCGCCGGTATCCCGGGCGAACTCCACGAGGACCCCTGGGTCGACTTCGGCCACAACCGCACCCGGAACATCCGGCACGCCCGCGGCAAGGCCGACTTCCTCCTCACCATCGACGCCGACCATGTGCTGCGCCAGGACGCCCCGCTGCCCCGGCTGACGGCGACCTCGTACATGCTGCGCTACGACACCCCGGGCACCCAGCACCGCTTCAAGCACCTGATGCGGGGCGACACGACCTGGCGCTACGAGGGCGTCACCCACGAGTACCCGTGCACCGACGAGCCCGACGTCCAGGAGAACCTGGACGCGCTGGTGATCGAGGACCACGCCGACGGCGGCTGCCGCACCGACAAGTTCGAACGCGACGCCCGCCTGCTGCGGGGCGAACTGGAGCGCGACCCGGCCAACACCCGCACGGTCTTCTACCTCGCCAACACCGAACGCGACCTCGGGCACGCCGAAGAGGCGATCGCGCTGTACGAACGGCGCGCGGCGTTGGGCGGCTGGCCGGAGGAGGTCTACTGCTCGCTGCTGGAGGCCGGTCTCCTCAAGGCGGAGAGGACCGGGGACTGGCCGGGGGCCATGGATGCGTTCTCCCGTGCCTGGGAGGCGCGTCCGGAGCGGCTCGAAGCCTGCTACGAACTGGCCTCCCGGCTGCGGGTCCAGGGCCGTCACCACACCGCGCACGCCCTGCTCGGCGCCGCCCTGGACCGGCCCGAACCCGACGACCTGCTCTTCACCAGGAGCTGGGTGTACCGCTGGGGCCTGCTCTTCGAGTACTCGATCACCGCGTACTGGGTGGGCGACCACACCGGCTCGGTCCAGGCCTGCGACCGGCTGCTGGCCCTGCCCGACCTGCCCGAGGCCATCCGGCGTCAGACCGGCATCAACCGCGAGTTCTCGGTCCAGCGCCTCGCCACGGTTCCGTCGCCGGCCTCCGTGCCCGGCGGGTCGAATGCGTCCCGGGCGGGCAGGGCCGCCAAGAGGTAGCGGGGCCGGCGACTGTGTGACGGGCGGCCGTCGCGCCGATGGGTGCCGATGTGTCGCATCCATTGCGGAGGCCGGTGCGTCTACGCAGGTATGGATCTGGAAAAGCTGTCCGCCGGCAGGCCCGGCACGCAGCCCGCGGGATGCCTTGCCGTCGCGATCCGCATTCCGGTGCGGATCGTGGTGCTCGTCCTCGTCGTGCCGGTGCGGATGGTGTGGGACGCGCTCGTCGTCGGCGGAAGGTTTCTTCGGGACACCCTGCTGCGGCCGCTGGGGCGAGCGCTCGGGCGAGCGCTCGGGCGGGCGCTCGGATGGGCGGCGCGGGCGCTGTTCGTCCGGCCCTGGGTGGCGCTGTGGCGGTACGTCGTCCTGCCGGTCGGCAGAGCGCTGGCCCGGCTCGGACAGGTGCTGCTCGTCGTGCCCGCGGTGTGGCTGTACCGCACGGTCCTGACCCCGCTGGGTCATGCCGTCGCCTGGGCGGCCCGGGGGATCGGCGCCGGGTTCGCCCTGCTGTTCACGGGCGTTGCGGCCGTGGTCACCTGGATCGCCGGCGGTGTCGTGACCTTGTTCGACCGGGTGTACGTGCGGCTGCTCACCCCTGTCGGACGATCCGTCAGCCGGCTGCTCAAGGGTGTCGGGCTGGTCCTCGCGGCCATCGGGGTCGGGATGTACACCGTCGTGGCCTGGCTGGCGCGGTACCTGCTCGTCGTCCCGGCCCAGTGGCTCTACGCCTGGGTCCTCACGCCCGTCGGCAGGGTGATCGCGCTGCTGGCCGAGGGGCTCGCACGGCTTGTACGGATGATCTTCGTGGGCATCGGTGCCGCGCTCTACTGGACCGCGCGTGTCCTGCTGGTGCTGCCCGCGCTCGCGGTGTGGCGCCGGGTCCTCGTGCCGGTCGGGCGGGTCCTCGCCGTCGTCGCCAGGGAGATCGGGGAGGCTCTCGGGCACGCGTGGCGGGTCGCCGGGTACATCTCTCTCGCCGTCGGCCGGTTCCTCGCGCGCCTCTTCCGGTGGACCTTCGTGGAACCGGCGCGCTGGGCCTACCGGACCGTGCTCACGCCGGTCGGGCACGCCGTGCGCGACCTGGTGCTGAAGCCCGCGGCCGAGGCGGCGCGCGGCGTCCGGCGGGCGACAAGGCAGGCCCTGGAAGCAGCCAGGGACAGCGCCCGGCAGGCCCGCGCCGACTTCCGGCGGATGCTCTTCGGGGCGTCCCGGGAACCGGAGCCGATCGCCCGGCGGGAACCAGCGGCCGGTGAGACACGTACTCTAGGTAGCAGTACGACCGCACTCATGAAGGACTGAGCGACACTGGGCAAGCGACAGCCCGAAGGCCCGCCGCCCGCACCCGCGGTGCAGCGCATCCGACTGCGCTACACCAAGCGCGGCCGCCTCCGGTTCACCAGCCACCGTGACTTCCAGCGCGCTTTCGAGCGTGCCCTGCGCCGTGCCGCCGTACCCATGGCGTACTCGGCGGGGTTCACGCCGCATCCGAAGGTGTCGTACGCCAATGCCGCACCCACCGGCACGGGCAGCGAGGCGGAGTACCTGGAGATCGCGCTCACCGAGAAGCGCGACCCCGAGAAGCTGCGCGAGCTCCTCGACGAGTCGATGCCCCAGGGTCTCGACATCATCGAGGCGGTCGAGGCCCGCGTCTCGGGTCTCGCCGACCGGCTCACCGCTTCCGTGTGGGAGCTGCGCCTCGACGGCGTGGACCTGGCGGACGCGGAGCGCGCGGTGGAGGTCTTCAACGCGGCCGAGACCGTCGAGGTCAGCCGCAAGGCCAAGAACGGCATGCGGACGTTCGATGCCCGCGGTGCCGTGGCAAGCCTCGAGACAACCCCTGAGACGCACAGTCCACAGGCTGATAGGCCGACCGACCAGCCCTGTGCGATACTGCGGCTGGTTGTTCGGCACGTGACGCCTGCCGTTCGACCCGACGACGTCCTGTCCGGTCTTCGCGCCGTGGCCGACCTGGCGCCGCCGGTCGCCGCAGCGGTGACCAGGCTGGCGCAGGGGCTGTTCGATGAAGAGACCGGCACGGTGACCGACCCGCTCGCGCCCGACCGCGAGGCAGTAGCAGCCGCCCCAGCCGATCGTGCAGGGGCCGCCGAAACTGCCGCCGCGAAGGCGTCGGCGTAAGGAAGGTCCCGCGTAAGGACAGATGTCGTAGCGCCGCCCTCGTATCCGGGAGCCACCTGGGTCGGGCAGCGCACCGACCAGAAGACTTTCGCCAGGCCGTACGCACACATGGCGTACGGAACCGGCGAGACAGGACACAGAGAGCTCCCGTGCGGCGCCCGCGCCCCGGACGGCGGCACCGCGCATCGCGCGAGCCGCGGACGTCACCGGCACTGCCGGACCAGGCGCGGCGCCCGGGAGCCTGACGGGAGATCCACCCGCATGCTCGAGCCGACCGAACCCACCGAGGGTTCCGACACCAACAACACTCCCAGCGACACCCTGCCGCCGCGGCGCCGCCGCCGTGCGGCGTCGCGCCCCGCCGGTCCGCCGGGCGCCGCCTCCGAGGCCGCGGCCGAGACCACCGCGCCGGCCATACCGGCCGTGGCGTCCGCCGACCTCATGGCGGAGGAAGCGCCCGCACCGGCCGCGACCTCTCCGACCTCTGTGAACGACGAGGCCGAGGAGACGGACGAGGCTGCTGAGACGGCCGCGGCCGAAGCGACCGAGGAGGCTCCGGCCGAGGCCGAGGCCGCCGTCACCACCGAAACCGACGACGCAGCACCGCGCCGTACGCGCCGCCGTGCCACCCGTCGTGTCTCCGCCCCCGCCGGTGCGCCCGCGGCGGCCGAGACCGCCGAGACCGTGGTGCCCGCCGCCGCGGCCGCCGAGCCCGAGGACCGGTCCGTCGAGGAGGTCCCGGCCGCGGTCGAGGAGACCGCGCCCGCGGGCCGCACCCGCCGCCGTGCCACCCGCCGTGTCTCCGCGCCCACCGGTGCGCCCGCAACGGCCGAGGCCGCCGAGGTCGTGACGACCGCCGCCGAGACCGTCGAGGCCCCCGCCACCGCGGAGGCCGAGGCGCCCGCCACCGAAGAGGCCGCCCCGCGTCGCACCACCCGTCGTCGCGCCACCCGGCGTGTCTCCGCCCCCGCCGGTGCGCCCGAGGGCGACACCGCCGACGAGCGTGTGGAGGCGCCCGTGACCAGCGAGAACAAGTCCGAGGAGGCCGCGCAGCCGGAGGCCGTCGAGGCCGAGGCCGAGGCCGCCCGGCCCGAGGACGGCGACGGCGGCCCGCGCCGCACCCGCCGCCGCGCCACCCGCAAGGCCGCCGTCGGTTTCTCGGCGCCCGCGCCGAAGGAGACCGAGGACTCCTCGCGGCGCCCCGGCCGTCCGGCCGTCGCCGTGTTCCAGGCTCCGGTGTTCACCGAGCCGATGTTCCAGACGCCCGAGCGGGCCGCCGCCGCGGCTGCCGCCGAGGCCGCCGAGGAAGCCGCCGAGACCGTCGAGGCCCCCGAGCCGGTCGAGACCGTCCAGGAGCCGGCCGTCGGACGCAGCAGGCGCCGCCGTCGCCGGGCCGTCGAGGACGAGCCGGTGACCGTGGCCGAGGAGCCGCAGGAGCCCGTCGAGGACACGGAGTCCGCCGAGGACGCCGAGGAAGCCGAAGAAGCTGAGGACGCCGTCGAGGGTGACGAGGGCGAGGAGGAGTCCGCGGGCTCCCGTCGCCGCCGTCGTCGCGGTGGCCGTCGTCGTCGCCGTGGCGAGTCCGCCGAGTCGGACAGCGAGGCCGGCGAGGACGACTACGCCGCCGAGCAGGCCGAGCAGGACGCCGAGGACGCCGCCGAGCAGGCCGAGGAGGACGCCGAGGAGGCCGACGAGCGCGAGGAGCCGGGCGGCTCCAGCAGCAGCCGTCGCCGTCGCCGCCGCCGTCGTCGCGCCGGTGACTCCGGTGGCGAGGCCGAGCAGCCCAGCGAGAACGACCCCGAGCGCACCGTCGTCAAGGTCCGTGAGCCGCGCGGCAGGCGCGAGGAGCAGCAGCCTTCGGACGAGGTGCAGTCCATCAAGGGCTCGACCCGTCTGGAAGCGAAGAAGCAGCGCCGTCGTGAGGGCCGTGAGCAGGGCCGTCGCCGTGTTCCGATCATCACGGAGGCCGAGTTCCTGGCCCGCCGCGAGGCCGTCGAGCGTGTGATGGTCGTCCGCCAGAGCGGCGAGCGCACCCAGATCGGCGTCCTCGAGGACAACGTGCTCGTCGAGCACTACGTCAACAAGGAGCAGGCGACCTCGTACGTCGGCAACGTCTACCTGGGCAAGGTCCAGAACGTGCTGCCGTCGATGGAGGCGGCCTTCATCGACATCGGCAAGGGCCGCAACGCGGTCCTGTACGCCGGTGAGGTCAACTTCGAGGCGCTCGGCATGGCCAACGGGCCGCGCCGCATCGAGTCCGCCCTCAAGTCGGGCCAGTCGGTCCTCGTGCAGGTCACCAAGGACCCGATCGGCCACAAGGGCGCGCGTCTGACCAGCCAGGTCTCCCTGCCGGGCCGCTACCTCGTGTACGTGCCCGAGGGCTCGATGACCGGCATCAGCCGCAAGCTGCCCGACACCGAGCGCGCGCGTCTGAAGACCATCCTCAAGAAGATCGTCCCCGAGGACGCGGGCGTCATCGTGCGCACCGCCGCCGAGGGCGCGAGCGAGGACGAGCTGCGCCGCGACGTCGAGCGTCTGCAGTCGCAGTGGGAGGACATCCAGAAGAAGGCGAAGAGCGGCAACGCCCCGACCCTGCTCTACGGCGAGCCGGACATGACCGTCCGAGTCGTCCGCGACATCTTCAACGAGGACTTCTCCAAGGTCATCGTCAGCGGCGACGAGGCGTGGGAGACCATCCACGGCTACGTCTCGCACGTGGCGCCCGATCTGACCGACCGGCTGTCGAGGTGGACCTCCGAGGTCGACGTCTTCGCCACCTACCGGATCGACGAGCAGCTGATGAAGGCGCTGGACCGCAAGGTCTGGCTGCCCAGCGGCGGTTCGCTGGTGATCGACAAGACCGAGGCCATGATCGTGGTCGACGTCAACACCGGAAAGTTCACCGGCCAGGGCGGCAACCTCGAAGAGACCGTCACCAGGAACAACCTGGAGGCGGCCGAGGAGATCGTGCGCCAGCTGCGGCTGCGCGACCTGGGCGGCATCGTCGTCATCGACTTCATCGACATGGTCCTGGAGTCCAACCGGGACCTGGTGCTGCGGCGCCTGCTCGAGTGCCTGGGACGCGACCGTACGAAGCACCAGGTGGCCGAGGTGACCTCGCTGGGCCTCGTGCAGATGACCCGCAAGCGGGTCGGCCAGGGTCTGCTGGAGTCCTTCTCCGAGACCTGCGTCCACTGCAACGGCCGCGGTGTCATCGTGCACATGGAGCAGCCGACGTCCATCGGTGGCGGCGGCAAGCGCAAGAAGCGCGGCCGTGGCGGTGCCGAGCAGGTCCACGACCACGACCACGAGCTCACGCACGAGAGTGCCGAGGAGCCGGAGACGGTCGAGACCGAGGCCGAGCTGGCCGCCGAGGTCGCCGCGCCCGTCGCGCTCGTCGAGACCGAGTTCCAGCCGGACGAGGAGTTCTACGGCAGCGCCGCCGAGGCGGAGGCCGCGGCCACCCGTGGCCGTTCGCGGCGCCGGGCCCCCCGGCGCGCGTCCGCTCCGGCGGGTGCGCCGAAGACCGAGGAGCGCACTCCGCGGAGCAGGCGCGAGGAGCGGGCCGAGCGGGCCGCCGCCCGGTCCCGTGAGGCCGCCGAGGCCGAGCCGTTCGCGGCCCAGGACCCGGTCGTCGAGGCGCCGGTCGTCGAGGCGCCGGTCGCCGAGCAGCCGGTGATCGAGCCGGTGGTCGAGGCTCCGGCCGAGACCGTCCAGGCCCCTGTGGCCGCCGTGGCGGAGGCCGAGGCCGCTCCCCAGGGCCGTACGCGTCGTCGTGCGACCCGGAAGGTGTCGGCGCCGGCCGGTTCGCCCAGGGCGGCCGAGGAGGCCGCGGTGACGATCACGGAGTCGGCTCCGGCGCCCGTCGCCGAGGCCGCGCCCGAGGACGGGCCGACGCCCGAGCCGGTGGCCGAGGCCCCCGTCGAGAGCGCCGCGCCGGCCCGTCCGCGCCGCCGTGCCGTGCGCAAGGCCACCGCGCCCACCGCGTCCGAGGAGGCGGCTGTCACGGTCGTCCCGTCGGCCGCCGCGGAGCCGGTCGCCGAGGCCGCCGAGCCGGAGCCCGCCGAGGCCGAGGCCGACGCCGAGACCCCGGCCGCCAAGAAGACGGCCGCCCGCAAGACGGCCAAGAAGGTGACGGCGAAGAAGGCCGCCACCAAGAAGACCGTGGCGGCCAAGAAGACGGTCGCCAAGAAGGCCACGGCCAAGAAGGCGACCGCGAAGAAGGCGGCCGTCAAGTCCACGGCGAAGAAGACCGTGGCGGCGGAGCAGACGCTCTCCACCGTCACGGCGTCCACCGACGAGAGCTGAGGCTCCACGTGTCGTCCCCGGCCCGCGCATCCGCCGGGCCGGGGACATCGCGTGACCGGTGGCACACCCGCGGGGCCCGGCCTGGTTTGACCCTTTCGGCCGTGGCCCCGTAACCTTGACCGTCGGCGTGTCTCCTGACGCGCCGCACCCCCGTAAACCTCTTCCTCCTGGTGCTGTGAGCTTCGTGCTCCATGCTCCGGGAGAGGCCGCTCGCGCGAGTCGGCGGCTGGACTGCGGGGTCCCGTTCCGAGTGAAAGAGAGATCCGCGTGTACGCCATCGTGCGCAGCGGTGGTCGCCAGCACAAGGTTGCTGTCGGCGACATCGTTGAGGTTGACAAGATTCCCACCGCCAAGGTTGGCGACACGGTCGAGCTCTCGACCCTGCTCGTTGTCGACGGCGAAGCCGTGACGAGCGACCCCTGGGTCCTCGCGGGCATCAAGGTCCAGGCCGAGATCGTGGACCACCACAAGGGCGTCAAGATCGACATCCTTCGCTACAAGAACAAGACCGGCTACCGCCGTCGTCAGGGCCACCGCCAGCAGTACACGGCGATCAAGGTCACTGAGATCCCCGCGGCTGCGAAGTAAGGGTAGGGACTGAGACATGGCACACAAGAAGGGCGCATCGTCCACTCGGAACGGTCGCGACTCCAACGCTCAGCGGCTCGGTGTGAAGCGCTTCGGCGGTCAGACCGTCAACGCCGGTGAGATCCTGGTCCGCCAGCGTGGCACCCACTTCCACCCCGGCGTCAGTGTCGGCCGTGGCAAGGACGACACGCTGTTCGCGCTGGCCGCCGGTGCGGTCGAGTTCGGCACGCACCGTGGCCGCAAGGTCGTGAACATCGTTCCGGTCGCCTGATCGAGTCCCGTCGAGGCTGATCCGGTTCCACGCGGACCGGATCGGGTGCCTCGGGGCCCAGGCTCCGTAGAACAGAGTTCCTCGCGAGGCGGACCTCACTTCCCCCACGGGAAGAGGGTCCGCCTTTCGCGTGTTACGTAAGAGACATTCCGTACGTACAGAAGTAACCGAAGTGCTGGAGGCACCCCACATGACCACCTTCGTGGACCGCGTCGAGCTGCATGTCGCCGCGGGTAGCGGAGGTCACGGCTGTGCCTCCGTACACCGGGAGAAGTTCAAGCCGCTCGGCGGCCCGGACGGCGGCAACGGTGGCCGTGGCGGTGACGTGATCCTGGTCGTCGACCAGTCCGTCACCACGCTGCTCGACTATCACCACTCACCGCACCGCAAGGCGACCAGCGGCAAGCCCGGCGAGGGCGGCAACCGCTCAGGCAAGGACGGCCAGGACCTGGTCCTGCCCGTGCCCGACGGCACGGTCGTGCTCGACAAGGCGGGCAACGTCCTCGCCGACCTCGTCGGGCAGGGCACTACGTACGTCGCCGCCGAGGGCGGCCGCGGAGGCCTCGGCAACGCGGCGCTGTCCTCGGCCCGCCGCAAGGCGCCCGGCTTCGCGCTGCTCGGCGTGCCCGGCGGCCTCCAGGACATCGTCCTGGAGCTGAAGACCGTCGCCGACGTCGCCCTGGTGGGCTACCCGAGCGCCGGCAAGTCCTCGCTCATCTCCGTCCTGTCCGCCGCCAAGCCGAAGATCGCGGACTACCCGTTCACGACCCTCGTCCCGAACCTGGGCGTCGTGACCGCCGGCGAGACCGTCTACACCATCGCCGACGTCCCCGGTCTCATCCCCGGGGCCAGCCAGGGCAAGGGCCTCGGCCTGGAGTTCCTGCGCCATGTGGAGCGGTGCAGCGTGCTCGTCCACATCCTGGACACGGCCACCCTCGAATCCGAGCGCGACCCGATCTCCGACCTCGACATCATCGAGGAGGAGCTGAAGCAGTACGGCGGTCTGGACAACCGGCCGCGCATGGTCGTCCTCAACAAGATCGACGTGCCGGACGGCAAGGACCTCGCGGAGATGGTCCGCCCCGACCTGGAAAGCCGCGGCTACCGCGTCTTCGAGGTGTCCGCGGTCGCCCACATGGGCCTGAAGGAGCTGTCCTTCGCGCTCGCCGAGATGGTCGCCGCCGCGCGCGCCGCGAAGCCCAAGGAGGAGGCGACCCGTATCGTCATCCGCCCGAAGGCGGTCGACGACGCCGGCTTCACCGTGGTGCAGGAGGAGGACGGCCTCTTCCGCGTACGCGGCGAGAAGCCGGAGCGCTGGGTGCGCCAGACCGACTTCAACAACGACGAGGCCGTCGGCTACCTCGCCGACCGCCTCAACCGTCTCGGTGTCGAGGCGCAGCTGATGAAGGTGGGTGCCCGCTCGGGCGACGGCGTGGCCATCGGCCCCGAGGAGAACGCGGTCGTCTTCGACTGGGAGCCGACGGTCATGGCCGGTGCGGAGATGCTCGGCCGCCGTGGCGAGGACCACCGCCTCGATGAGCCTCGCCCCGCCGCCCAGCGTCGGCGCGACAAGGAGGCGGAGCGGGACGAGTCGGAGAAGGAGTACGACGACTTCAAGCCGTTCTAGGACGTCCACGGCCGGCAGCGGCCGCGGCAGGACGGTCTCCGGAGTCCGTGGACTCCGGAGACCGTCCGTCACCGCAGGGTGTACCTACGCAGAGACGGACCGGCCGATTCCTGGCCGGTCCGTCTCTGTCTGCGTATGCGTGCGGGACCGTGAAGGTCGCACAGGAGGTTGTGTCACGCAGCACGCGTGTCCGCGGATGAGTCAGGACACGCGTGCTGTACGTACGTCGGGAGCGGACGCCGTCAGGCGTTGCCGGGGATCTCA
>NZ_JAODTZ010000057.1 GCF_025399795.1 Streptomyces rhizosphaerihabitans
CCCAATGCCGTTGTCTTTGCCGTGGGCGTAGGCTGCTTGGCAGTGGGTCCCGGGGGTGGTTCGGGTGGCTGCGAGCGTGTCTGACTTATCGGGTCTTGGCCTGTTGACCTGGGTGTATCCGCCAGGCTTGGTGGATCGGGTGGTGGCGGCATGCGGTCGTGCCGAGCAACGTCAGCGGCTGCTTCCCGCGCGGTTGGTGGTGTATTTCGTGCTGGCGTTGGCCCTCTTCTCGCCTGCCCCGTATCTGGAAGTGATGCGCCACCTCGTCGAGGGCTTGCGGGGGTTGGGGCTGCTGAGCAACTGGCTTGTTCCGGCGAAGTCCTCCCTGTTCAGGGCCCGGCAGCGGCTGGGCTCCGAACCCTTGCGGGTGCTGTTCGCCACGACCGCGAAGCCGATGGCGACCGAGGCGATGCCCGGCGCGTTCTGGCGGGGCCTGCGGCTGCTGGCCGTCGACGGCACCTGCTGGGACGTCGCGGACAGCGAAGCCAACGCGACCGCGTTCGGGCGGCCGGGCAGTGGCCGCGGGTCGGGCAGGAGCGCATTTCCGCAGGTGCGGATGGCGGCGTTGGTGGAGATCGGCAGTCATGCGGTGCTGGAC
The DNA here is from genome assembly GCF_025399795.1 of Streptomyces rhizosphaerihabitans. Classification (GTDB taxonomy): domain Bacteria; phylum Actinomycetota; class Actinomycetes; order Streptomycetales; family Streptomycetaceae; genus Streptomyces; species Streptomyces rhizosphaerihabitans. The sequence continues at coordinate 599 of NZ_JAODTZ010000057.1, forward strand.
GCGGAACTGGCCGGCTGCCGCACCGGGGAAGTCACTCTGGTGAGCCGCCTGCCGCGTTCGACCGGCCCGGGCCAACTCGTCCTGGCCGATCGCGAGTTCCTCGGCGTCCCGTTGTGGCGGGCGTTCACCGCCACCGGTGCCGACCTGCTGTGGCGGGTGCCCGCCAACCGCGTCCTGCCCGTGATCAAGCAGTTCCGCGACGGGTCCTGGCTCTCACACATCAGAGCAAGCAGCGGTCCGGCCCGCAAGGAGCCGGTCGTGGTCCGTGTCCTGGCCTACCGGCTCAAGGGCCGGTCCGGTCAGGGTGAGAGCGACGGTTATCGCCTGGTCACCACCCTGTTGGACGCCCGTCGGTATCCGGCCCGGCAGTTGGCCGCGCTCTACCGCGAACGCTGGGAGATCGAGTCCGTGTTCGCCGAGATCAAAACCCATCAGCGCGGTCCACGCGTCGTGCTCAGCAGCAAAACACCCGACGGCGTCCGCCAGCAGATCTGGGCACACCTGCTGGTCCACCACGCGCTGCGGGAACTCATGCTGAGAACGGCCGCCACCCGCGGCCTGGACCCCGACCGGGTCTCCTTCACCGAAACCCTGCGTTCCGCCCGGCGCAGCGTGACCGTCACGCCGGGCAGTTTTTCCCCCTGACCTCCTGGTCAGGGCACTGGTGATGCTGGAGCAGGACCTCCTGGAACGGCTCCTGCCCGTCAGGCGCCTCCGCAGCCAGCCCCGCGTCGTGAAACGCAAGATGTCCAACTACCACCTCAAACGACCTGAACACCGTGCCTGGCCACAGCCGACCCGCACCGGACCTCAAGCCGTTCTCATCACAAGACCCCAACCCGCAAGCCCGTAACGCAACGGCATTGCGTCTAAACCCCGCCCCCAACGCCGACCAACTCGTCATAGGCGCTCCCAGAGCAACCGGTCGACCCCATTCACTCCAGCGACCTCACTTTGCCGATGACTTGCGGCGGCTGATCGTGCCCGAAGCAGAACAACAGCACGCCCGCGAAGCGGTTGGCCAGGTCGCGCTGTACGGCGCTGTGGATCGATGACCGGTCCTTCCGCGGCAGGCGACCGGCGAGAGCTCCAGGCTGCTGCTGGGCCGCCACTGGGGCGTGGGAGCGCCTACCGCACCGGGGGTGCGGCGGCCGTAGGTGGCATCGGCTCGTGGCTCGAGTCAGTCAGCCTGGAGCAGGGCGTGCAGCTCGGCGGTGTCGATGATGTGGGCCCGTGACGGGAAGACTTTGTGGAGCAGGACGTTGTGGACTTCGGTGTCTGGGTCGGCGACGCCGTCGGACAGGACGTAGAGCCGGTAGTCGAGGTCGGCCGCGTCGATGACGGTGGACAGGACGACGCCGCTGGTACTGATGCCGGAGACAACCAGAGTGGTGATGCCGCGCTCGCGCAGCTGCTGGTCGAGGTCGGTGGTGGACATGCCGCCGTATCGGATCTTGCGCACGGTGATGTCGCCGTCCTGGGGAGCCAGGCGCTCGTGGATGGCGGTGGCAGGGTCCTCATGGTGCATGACGCGGTGCTGGGCCAGCGGGGCGAAGGACTTGTTGACGGCCGGGACCGCGTCCCAGTCAGCCTCGGTGAAGCCGACGCGTACGTAGGCAATGGTGCCGCCGTATGCGCGAACGTCGGCGATGGCCCCTGCCACACGATCGAGCAGGGCCTTGCGGTCCCCGTCTTCGGGCAGAACGGCCAGGATCACGGGCTGGTAGTCCATCACGAGAAGTGCGGTGTGCGTGGGGTCAAGTGCGGGGGCGGTGCTCACGCGAGGGGTCCTCCTGGCTGGCGGTGTGTCTGATCGGCGCGGCCGTGCACCGGCGGACCAGCTGCGCCCTGTGGGCTTCAGTGGGAAGTTGCGGTGTGTCATGAGTGGCTGCGGGACAGTTCCGGCTCGTGTCGCGACGTCTGGTCGTGTCGGGGCAGCAGCAGCGGGCTGGTGAGGATGAGCAGTCCCGCGACCGTGAGAGCGGTGCGTGGGCTGGTGACGTCGGCGAGCAGCCCGCCGAGCGCGGTGAAGACGGCGATGGACGCCTGCTGGCCGATCGACCAGGCCGACAGGGTGCGGGCGACGAGATGTTTGGGGGTGTGTTCGAGCCGGTAGGTGGCGAGTACCGGGGTGAACAGGCTCATGTTGATGATGATCGCCAGCTCGACGGCCATGACGGTGGCGAGGCCGACGACGCCGGGACGGACGAAGGCCAGGCCGATCAGCCAGACGGCGCGCAGGGTGCCGACGGTCCGGAAGACCTTGTGCCGGCCATAGCGGGCCACGACGCGGGGGGCCAGCCGGGAGCCGATGAGCCCGCCGACACAGGGGGCGGCGAAGGCCAGGCCGTACTGCCAGGGCGGGAACCCGAGCTGGCGGAGCAGGAGCACGGCCAGCAGCGGCTCGGTGGCCATGATCAGACCGGCGACGAGCATGTTGTTGAGGTAGAGCGCCCGCAAGCCGGAATCGCCCAGGATGTGGCGCCAGCCGTCAAGCAATGCGCCCGCACGGACCGGGCTCTTGCCGGTCGTTTCCGGTGCTTCCTCCCGGCCACGGATCGCGGTGATGCCCAGCGCGGAGAACAGGTAGCTGAGGGCGTCGGCCACCACGGTGGTGACCGGCCCGAACAGGCCGATCGCCGCCCCGCCCAGCGGCGGCCCGACCGCGATGGAGCTCCAGTTCGTGGACTCGAACCGAGCGTTGGCCACGAGCAGGTCGTCCGGCCGGACGAGGGCCTTGAGGTAGGCGCCGCTCGCCGCGTTGAAGGCGATCTTGGCTGCGGCGACCATGGCCGAGACAAGGAGCAGCTGGACAAAGCTGAGCCGGCCGAAGGCGTAGGCGACCGGGATCGTCGCCATGACCGCGAACCGGGTCAGGTCCATCGCGATCATGACTGGGCGCTTGCGCCGAAACTCCACCCACGGCGCGAGTGGCAGTGCGATCAGCGCGCCCACCGCGGGCCCCACCGCGGAGAGCGCGGACACCTCGGCGGGGCCGGCATGCAACGCCAGCACGGCGATCAGCGGGAATGCCCCGAACCCCAGCCCCGACCCGTAGGCGCTCACCGCGTATGCCGCCCACAACCAGCCGAACCGCTGGCCCAACGGTCTCCTGCCCACCATGCGCAGCGCTCCCACCTGAACAAACCGACGTTGACCCGTGAGAGCTAAGCGAGCAACACAACAGCAGGTCAAACAACTGCACTGCCGGTTATCCACAACCATTCGTTGTTCACTAAGGTGACCGACGTGGATCCCGAAGCAGTACGTACCTTCGTCGCCGTTGCGGAAGCGGGCCAGTTCCAGAAAGCCGCTGCCGACCTGTCGATCACCCAGCAGGCTGTCTCCAAGCGCATCGCCGCACTGGAGCGCAGCCTCGGCGTGCGGTTGTTCACCCGCGCCCCCCGCGGCGCCGAACTCACCATCGACGGGCAGGCGTTCCTGCCCCACGCACGTGAGCTGCTGCGCGTCGCCGAGCGCGCGGTCACGTCCGTGCGCCCCGGCCGCCGTCCGCTGCGCGTCGACGTGATCGCTTCGCGCGGCGCGCAGTCGGGCCTCATGCGCGGCTTCCACCGCGCGTACCCCGACATCGACCTCGACGTGGTCATGCTGTTCGAGATCGAGACGGTCATCACCGCCATCCGGTCCGGCGCGATCGATGCATCCTTCCGCGCCGTCGCCGCACCCGGCCAGCCCCTTCCCGAGGACATCGAGTCCGTCCGCGTGCTCGACGAGCCGCTCCAGCTCCTCACCGGCCCCGCCCACACGCTGGCGGGCGCCCGGTCGGTGACCCTCGCTCAGCTCGCCGGGCACCGGATCTGGATGCCCGGCATCGTCCCCGGCACCGAGTGGGCCGCCTACTACCACGACCTCGTCGCGGAGTTCGGCCTCACCATCGAGGCGACCGGCCCCAACTTCGGCTCCGACGCACTCCTCGACACCATCTCCGACACCCCGGCCCTGGCCACCCTCATGGGCGGGCACACCCGCCTCATCTGGCCCACCGGCCACGACCTGCGCCGCATCCCGGTGACCGACCCGACGCCCGTCTACCCGCACTCGCTCCTCTGGCACCGCGACAACCCCCACCCAGCGCTGGCCACCCTCCGCGCCCACCTCGCCGCCACAGCGGCCGGCCACGACGCCGCCGGGACCTGGGCACCGGACTGGGTGATTCCGCGCTGAACGGCCTCGCCCGCGCAGCCGGCCCTGCCGGGACGCAGGCGGTCAACGGCGGGCGCCGCCGGGGCGAGCAGGCTGGTCAGCTCGGAGATCGCATCGGGGGAAGCGCCGCTACCGGTCCATTTTCAGCCGTCGCCGACCGTGCGGGACAACAGCAGACGGGACGGCGGCAGGGAGGACTGTGGTTCCGTCGAACCGATCAGTGCGGTCGCCGGCCCTCAGGCTCAGACGAAGGGAGAGAGCCCAGCGCTCTCAAGGTGATCAAGCAGTCCTGAAGACATGCGTCCGGCGAGGATCGGTCCGAACGAAAGAACGAACCCTCGCCCAAGACTCCACCGGAGACCATCACCATCCACCGTGCACCCGGGATCCGCTCGCCGTCAGCCTTGAAAACCACCCAGCACCCCTGCTCGACCAGCCATTCCATGGGCTCCACGACACCCATCCCCTCCCCCGTAGATCTCGCCACCACCAACCACCAACCACCAAGTGACCGATGGTGCCGCCCCTGGACCGTGCAGGGGTGGCCAAGAGTCGACGAGACGCCGTCGCTAGTCAGCTACCACCTGCGCAAGTCGGCCAAGCACGGCTTTGCTGCCCAGGCGAGCGGCCAGGGAGCCGACGGTCGCGAGCGGTGGCGGCAGGCGGCTTCCAAAGAGGGATGGGGTTTTACCGACTCTGATTTCCCGGACACGCCCGAGGGCGCGTTGTCCGCTCTGACCATCCCAGGCTGCTCCCCAGTAGCAGGTCAGAAGGGGCGCTACTCCCCGGAGGGACACCCCTTCTGCGCGATCTTGTCTCACCCTGGCTCGCGGGTTTCCCACCCCTGACCAGCATGTGCGGCCAACCCGCGGCCAGGATTCACAGCCCCTCCGCCGGCTCACCAGCGGTGTCGGGAAGGTCGTCGTCGTGGGTGTCGGCTATGAGCTCGGCGAGGGTGAAGTGGGCTTCGTCAGCCCTCGACCATCGGTCCTTGACACGCACGTAGTAGCTGCGTTCGGAGACGCGGAAGACCTGTCTTTTCTGGCGTCGGATCCCCGCTGCGGAGTAGACCTTTTTGAAGGTGTCCACGATGCGCAGCATCGCGGCCAGAGCTTCAACGGGCCTTGACCCCTGATTTTGGACACACGAGACACTGGATCCTGAGGATCTGAGAACGGACATCTCGTGGCCATGAAGAACTATCCGCCGGAGTTCAAGGCGGACGCGGTCGCGCTGTACCAGTCGCGGCCCGAGGCGACGATCCGGCAGGTTGCCGCTGATCTGGGGATCAATCCCGAGACCCTGCGCAACTGGGTCCGGGCAGCCGGCGCGAGCCGACCGCGGGGACGCCGGTCAGAGGCACCCTCCGAGCCGCCGCGCCTCTGGAGGCGGAGAACGCCGCTCTGCGCAAGAAGGTCCGTGAGCTGGAGGAAGAACGCGAGATCCTGCGCAAGGCGGCCAGGTATTTCGCCGGGGAGACACGCTGGTGAACCGCTTCCAGTTCGTCGCCGACCACCAGCGCCACTACGGCGTGAAGCGGCTGTGCACCATCCTCAACGTCGCCCGCTCCAGCTTCTACTACTGGCGCCGGACCGCCGAGGATCGGGCTGCCCGCCGGGCCGCCGACGGCCGCCTGGCCACCCGGATACGGGCCGTGCACCACGAATCGGGCGGCACCTACGGCGTCCCGAGGATCACCGCCGAACTCCGCGAGACGGGCGAGCGCATCAACCACAAGCGGATCGCCCGGGTGATGCGGAGCATCGGCCCGGCCGGAGTGCGGCTGCGGCGCAGGCACCGCACCACGACCGCGGACCCGGCCGCAGCGAAGGCCCCGGACCTGATCGGCCGCGACTTCAGCGCGAGTGAGCCGAACACGAAGTACGTCGGCGACATCACCTATCTCCCGCTGGAGGGCGGGAGGTTCCTCTACCTGGCCACCGTGATCGACCTCGCCTCGCGCCGTCTGGCCGGCTGGGCGATCGCGGATCACATGCGCACCGATCTCGTCACCGACGTCCTGGCTGCCGCCGAACGCACCCGCGGCAGTCTCGCCGGAGCGGTCATGCACACCGACCACGGAGCCCAGTACACCAGCCGGGTCTTCGCCGAAGCCTGCCGCCAGGCCGGCATCCGCCAGTCGATGGGCGCGATCGGATCCAGCGCGGACAATGCACTCGCCGAGTCCTTCAACGCGACGTTCGAACGCGAGACGCTCCAGGGCCGCGAGCACTGGTCCAGCGAGCGAGAGGCTCGCCTCGACGCGTTCGGCTGGCTGCACCGCTACAATACCCGCCGCCGTCACTCCCGCCTCGGACACCGCAGCCCGATCACCTACGAAGCAGCGTCCCGAACAACACCAACTACGCTGACCCCAGCCGCATGACCCGTGTCCAGAACTCGGGGTCAAGGCCCGAGGAAGAGATCGCCCAGGCAATGGACCACCTCGTCCCGCTCTCCGGGTAACGTCCAGGCATGAGTCATCCGCACCCCGAGCTGAAAGCCGCTCCGCCCCTTCCTGAAGGAGGGCTGCGGGTCATCGCCCTGGGCGGCCTGGGCGAGATCGGCCGCAACATGACCGTCTTCGAGCACGCCGGCAAGCTGCTCATCGTCGACTGCGGCGTACTGTTCCCCGAAGAGACCCAGCCCGGCGTAGACGTAATCCTTCCGGACTTCACCTCCATCCGGGACCGGCTGGACGACATCGTGGCCGTGGTCCTCACCCACGGCCACGAGGACCACATCGGCGGCGTGCCCTACCTGCTGCGCGAGCGGTCCGACATTCCCATCGTCGCCTCCAAGCTGACGCTGGCGTTCCTGGAGGCCAAGCTCAAGGAACACGGCATCCGGCCGCGCACGGTGCGCGTGCGGGAGGGCGACCGGCGCAGCTTCGGGCCCTTCGACTGCGAGTTCGTGGCGGTCAACCACTCCATCCCGGACGGCCTTGCGGTCGCGATCCGCACCGGCGCCGGGATGGTGCTGCACACCGGCGACTTCAAGATGGACCAGTTCCCTCTCGACGACCGCATCACCGATCTGCGTGCCTTCGCCCGCCTCGGCGAGGAGGGCGTGGACCTGTTCCTCACCGACTCCACCAACGCCGAAGTACCCGGCTTCACCACCTCCGAGCGCGAGCTGAACCCGGCGATCGAGCAGGTGCTGCGCACCGCACCGCGCCGGGTCATCGTCTCCAGCTTCGCCAGCCATGTGCACCGCATCCAACAGGTCCTGGACGCCGCCCACCAGCACGGCCGCAAGGTCGCCTTCGTCGGCCGGTCGATGGTCCGCAACATGGGAATCGCCCGTGACCTGGGCTATCTGAAGGTCCCCTCCGGCCTGGTCGTGAGCACGAAGGAGCTGGAGAAGCTCCCGGACCACAAGATCACTCTGGTGTGCACCGGCTCCCAGGGCGAACCGATGGCCGCGCTGTCACGGATGGCCAACCGCGACCACCAGATCCGTATCGGCAAGGGCGACACCGTCCTGCTCGCCAGCTCCCTCATCCCCGGCAACGAGAGCGCCATCTACCGCGTCATCAACGGGCTTACCCGGTGGGGCGCCCACGTGGTCCACAAGGGCAACGCCAAGGTCCACGTCTCCGGGCACGCCAGCGCCGGCGAACTCGTCTACTGCTACAACATCGTCAAACCCCGCAATGTCATGCCTGTGCACGGCGAATGGCGCCACCTGCAGGCCAACGGCGACCTCGCCATCCGTACCGGTGTCGACCCGGACCGGGTCGTCATCGCCGAGGACGGCGTCGTCATTGACCTCGTCGACGGCCGCGCGTCCATCACCGGGAAGGTCCCCGCAGGCTACGTCTACGTGGACGGGATGGAGGTCGGCGGCGTCACCGAAGCCTCCCTCAAGGACCGCCGCACGCTTGGGGAAGAGGGTGTGGTCACGGTGGTGGCGATCGTCGACGCCGACACCGGCGCCCTCGCCGAAGCCCCCGACTTCCTGGCCCGCGGCTTCGCCCACGACGACACCACCTTCGAGCCGGTCATCCCCGTCATCGAGAAGACCCTGGCCACCGCCGCCGACGAAGGCATCGGAGACGCGATCCAACTCGAACAGCTCATCGCCCGCGCCGTGGCGAACTGGGCGTTTCGCACCCACCGCCGCAGGCCCCTCATCATCCCCGTCATCATCGACGCCTGAGCCCGGCAGCACGGCCCCCTGACTGCCGTGCCCGGCCTCGTGAGCATCGAAGCCGGGCACGGCAGTCAGCAGCCGCCCGAGGAGTCGCCACGCAGTCGGTCGCAGCCGATGGCGCTCGGACAGCGAAGGGGTGACATTGCCACCTGCTCCATCCTGGCGGGCGCGGCACGGCGGCGGAACTCGTTCGTACGGATCTCACTCGAGTGTGTGCCGGGTCCCGGTGGGCCCGGCACATCTATTCGCTCAGTGGGAGTCGTTACTGACTTCGGCTCGTTAGGGTGATCTTTCTCGAAGGCCCTGATGAGCCGGGAGTGTTGTCTGTATCCCGTGATGTATGAGGTATGCGGATGGGGGCGGGCTGACCCGTGCGGGACGTCGACGCCGGGAGACGGTCCGGATACAGGCGGCCGAGCTGTTCGAGCAGAACATCAAGTCGCCGGATATTGCACGGCGCCTGCGGGTGAGCCTGAAGTCGGCCTACCAGTGGTACCAGCTGTGGCGGGACGGTGGCGTGCAGGCTCTGGCCTCTCGTGGCCCGAGCGGATCGCGATGCCGCCTGTCCCCGCGCTGCCTGGAAAAGCTGGCCGCGTATCTCGATGAAGGGCCAGCCGCGCACGGCTGGGTGGAGGACCAGGTGTGGACCGCGGCGAGGGTGGCCACGCTGATCGGCAGGAAGTTCCACGTCTCCTACAGCGTCTCGGGTGCCACCCGGCTGATGCACCGGCTCGGCTTCAGCCCGCAGATCCCCGTACGGCGGGTGGCCGAGCGCGACGAGCAGGCTGTCACCGTCTGGAAGGAGGCGACCTGGGCGGAGGTAAAAGAGCCGGGCGGCCTGCGGAGGCTGCATCTGCTTCGAGGACGAAGCCGGGTTCACGCGGCGGCCGCCCAGAGGACGGACCTGGGGCCGGCGCGGCCGCACCCCGGTCGTGACCATCAGCGGACGCCGCTCGGGACGGCTGTCGGTGCCCGGGCTGATCGCCATGCAGCCCGGCTCCCGGACCCGGCTGTGCCACCGTCTGCGCACTCACCCTGCGGGCAAAGGCAAGCGCCGCAGTATGGGCGAGCGCGACTTCATCGCGTTGATCGACGGCACCCATCACCTCGTCAAGGCGCCGATCGTGCTGGTCTGGGACCGGCTCAACACTCATGTCTCCCATGCCATGGGTGAGTTGATCGCCGAGCATGAGTGGCTGACGGTGTTCCTGCTGCCGCGTACTCGCCGGACCTGAACCCCGTCGAGGGGGGTATGGGCCCACGTCAAGCGCAGCCTGGCCAACCTCGCCGTGGTCTCCCTCGACCGGCTCGAAATCCTGGTCCGCAACCGGCTCAAACGCCTCCAGTACCGGCCCCACACCCTCGACGGCTTCATAGCCGGCACCGGCCTGATCCTCGGCAATCCAGCGTCACCTTGACGAGCCGAAGTCAGTAAGTTGACACACCCGTTGGCCGCCTGAAAGATCTCCACGGCGTGAGGGGATTGACACCCTCCGGGCTCACCCCCAGGTCCCGGGCGACCTCGGTGACCGTCTTGTCCGACGACAGCGCCGGCGCGACGGCATCCCACTTGAACTCCGCCGTGTATCGCTCGCTCGTATTGCTCTTCTTGCTCACTACCTGTGACTGCTTCCTCCGGAACCTTCCGTCCCGGTATCAAGCTGTCCAGGTCAAAGGGGGAGCTTCACTACGGGCCAGAGCCTGATTCAAGACACTCCCCGTACTGGCGCCCTGACTGCGTGACGGGCCGATCGCGGCCCGACGGCCCGGATCGTGTTCGTGGGCATCGGATCCGGGGCGCGCCGGACGGTCTGTCCGGCCAGCCCCGGTCAGTGCAGGGCCGGCCGGTGGGCCGAGACGGTGCGAAGGTACTCGCGGTGTGCCCCGGTTCGTTCAGCTCAGGCGCCACTGCTGGTTGGCGCCCCCGTTGCAGTCCCACAGCTCCAGCTGCGTGCCGTTGACGTTGCCGGCCGGCTGGTCGCCGCCGGTGACGTCGAGGCACAGGCCGGACTGGACGCCGGTGATCGTGCCGTCGGCGTTCAGGCGCCACTGCTGGTTCGTGCCGCTGCCGCAGGTCCACAGTTCGACCTTGGTGCCCGCGGTGGTCGCGGCGCCGGTGGCGTCCAGGCACTGCGTGCCTCCGTACAGCCGCAGTTCGCCGGCTGCGGTCAGGGTGGCCTTCTGGTTGGCGCCGCCGTTGCAGTCCCAGATCTCGATCTTCGTGCCGGGCGCGGTCTGGTTGTCGAACGCGTCGAGGCAGCGGCCGGAGGAGGCGCCGACGAGGGCGTGCGTGGTGCCGGTGCTGGTGGCCGAGCCGGTGGACACCCGGAACAGGACCGTGCCGTGGCCGGGCACGGTGGCCGAGATCGCACCGCTGGTGGTGGTCTTCACATGCGACCACAGGTTGTCCAGGCTGTAGCCGGCGGGCGAGGCGGGCAGGCCGACCGCCGACGCGGTCGTGGAGATGGTGGCCGCGCCGGAGTTCTCGTTGAACAGCGCCACCGACACGTCGCCGCCGGCCAGCGGTTTGGCCAGGACGTTCAGGCCTCCGGCGGAGGATACCTGCACCCCCTGCTTGCCGAGCGCGTCCTGGTCGACCGCGACGACGTCCCGGTCCCCGAGGATGGACGCTGTGGCGGCAGTGGAGTTGGGCAGGTCGTTGCCCGTGATCAGCGGGGCCGCCATCTCGGCCCAGAGGCTGAACTCGCTGCGGTCCTCGGTGAACGACATGCCGCCGTTGCCGACCTCGAGCATGTCGGGATCATTCCAGCCACCGGGGCCGGCGTACTGCGCCAGCTTGACGTTGGCGTGAAAGATCGACAGCAGGGAACCGTAGCTGTCGTTGATGTCGCCGGTGGTGCGCCACATGTTGCCCACGCCCGCACCCCACGTCCACACGTTGTCCACGCCCCACTCGCACAGGCTGAACACAATGGCTCGGCCGCTGCCTGCCAGGGCGTCGCGCATGGTGGTGTCGCGCTGCTGGGCCGAGGTCCCGTCGTCGTTGCAGTTGTCGTACTTGAGCAGGTCCACGCCCCAGGAGGCGAAGCTCTTTGCGTCGGTCTGCTCGTGGCCGAGGCTGCCGGGGTAGCCGGCGCAGGTCTTCGTGCCCGCGCTCTCGTAGATGCCCAGCTTCAGGCCCTTGCCGTGCACGTACGCAGCGGTGCCGCTGATGCCGTTCGGGAACTTGACGGGGTCCGGCACGAGACGGCCGGCGGAGTCGCGGCTGCCGGCCATCCAGCAGTCGTCGATGTCGACGTAGGTGTAGCCGGCCGCGGCCAGCCCGGAGGAGACCAGGTAGTCGGCGACGGATTCGACCTTCTGCTCGGTGACGTTGCATCCGAACTTGTTCCAGCTGTTCCAGCCCATCGGCGGGGTCAGGGCCAGCCCATTGGGCAGCGCGTCGGCCTGTGGTGCGGCGCCCAGGACCCAGGCGGCTGGAGCGATGAGCAGGGCCAGGACGGTGCCGACCGCGGTACCGGTGCGCCTGCGGGCGGGCTTGTGGCGGCTGCCGGTGCGGGCCGAGACGTACTCAGGGTGGAATGCGCGGCGTGTCCGGAGTGTGCGGGCCATGTGGAGCGTGCGGGGCATGTGGAGGCGCACGTTGTCCTTCTTTCGGATGGGGGTTACCCAATGGGCACTCAGGCTCGCGGACAGGCTTGAGTGACCCCGCGTCAGGTGTGAGAACAGCCGAAGGGGATGACAAAGACGCATGACGGGTAAGGGTGGAAAGTTTTGGATTCTGTGCGAATGACGGGCCATACCGTCGCAGTCCACACAGGCTCCGTCAAGGGTGTACACAGCAACCGGAGCGAAACTCTGGTGCCGGTGCTCATCGGCGTCGTCGTCGACCAGGCCGTGAGCAGCGGCGACAGCAGTCGGCTGCTGCTGTGGCCGGCCGTCCTCACCGTCCTCCGCATCTGCCTGTCATGGAGTTTCCGGCTGGGCGCCCGGGCCGGCGAACGCGGCGCGCCGCATGGCGAACACTGCGCGCCGCGGAGACCGCCCACGACTGCGCCTCGGCCGTCGGCCGGGAACTCGATTCTCCGGCCGGAGCGGAGCAGGGACGGCTGCGCGGCGCGCTCGCGTACGTCCTCCCCCACCGGCTCGTCAGGGCGCCGATCGTGCTGGTCTGGGACCGCCTGAACACCCACGTCTCCCACGCCATACGCGAGCTGATCACCGAGCCTGCATGGCTCACGGTGTTCCTGCCGCCTGCCTACTCGCCCGACCTCAACCCCGTCGAGTGGGTCTGGGCCCACGCCAAACGCAGCCTGGCCAACCTCGCCGTCGTCGCCCTCGACCGACTCGAGACCCTCGTCCGCAACCGGCTCAAGCGCCTGCAATACCGGCCCGACACCCTCGACGGCTTCATAGCCGGCACCGGCCTGACCCTCGACGCCCCAACGTCACCCTGACGAGCCGAAGTCAGTAACAACGGGTGAGTTGAGAATGCCGATGATGGAGCCGCCCCAGCGCTGGAGCCGTCCAGGGTCGGGGGAGCCGTTGGCAGCCTCGGTTTCCAGGCGCGTGGCAAGCTGGGTGAACTCGAGGACGTCGTCTTCCGGCAATTCCAGTACTGGTGCGGCCTGGCGCAGGGCGCGGCCGCGACGCCCGTCCCTTCCTCCTTCACTCCAGCCAAGGGACATGGGCAGAGCAGCCGCAACGGGGATGTCAGCAGGCCGACCACGGCAAAACGGCGTGGTGACCTGCGCGGACACGGGGACGATCCTGCAGCCGCGCAACAGCAGGCGCAACTCCCTAGCGCAACAGATAGGCGCAACCCTTGCCGCAGCCCCGTGCTCCTGGTCAACCGGAACGACCGCTCACGCGGCCGGACAGCTCCGTGGGCGCGAGCGAGGTGGCTCAGCTCCGACCGTGCCGCCGGTACCGAGGGGACGGCCTCCCAGTAGGGATGCCACCACAGCCGTACGAACAGGCGGCCGCCACGGGGCGCGGCCGACCGGAGCCGTAGGCATGACGACATGCGCGCAGCGGCCCCAGGTAACGAGGCCTGGGGCCGCTGCTGTCGTACGGGGCGGGGTGCCCCCTTCATCCCTCCTAGGGCCTGTGTGATGTCGTGATCAATCTTGCCGATCCGGGCCCCTCGGGAAGGGGGATCCGGTAGGAAGACGATCGTGACACGCAGGCAACTCACCGACGAGCAGTGGAAGTTGATCGAGCCGTTCCTGCCGATAGGCGAGTACGGGCCGTACCCCGAGCGGCTGCGGGATCAGTTCGAGGGGGTGATCTGGCGGTTCCGCACCAGCAGCCAGTGGCGGGAGATGCCCGGCGAGTTCGGCCCGTGGCCGACGGTCTACGGCCGCTTTCGGGTGGGGAGGGACGCCGGCGTCTTCACCGCACTGCTCGAAGGCCTGATCGCCGAGGCCGCCCGCCAGGGACAGACGGACTTATCCCTGGTCAGCGTGGACTCCACCACGGCCCGCGCCCACCACGACGCCGCCGGGATGCGCATCGGCAAGGAGGTCATGGACGCCCTTGAAGAAGCCGCCATCGAGCAGGAGCGGGCCCGAGAAAAAGGGGCGGCCCGCCAGAACAGAACGGACAGCACGGCAGTGACGACCCCGGTCAGGAAGAACGACGGCGCATCAGGCGACGGCGCAAGCTCCGCTTGAACCAGGCCCTGCTCGGCAGATCTCGCGGTGGACTGACGAGCAAGATTCATCTCGCTGCAGACCGCAAGTGCCGTCCGTTGTCCCTCGTCCTGACCGCAGGACAGGCCGCCGACAGCCCGCAGTTCGTCCCCGTGCTGCAGAAGGTGCGCATCCGTCTTCCCGTCGGCCGGCCCCGAACCCGGCCCGACGCTGTCGCCGCGGACAAGACACCCCATGCAGCTATCGGGTCAAGCGGCTGCGGCGAGTGGTGATGGTTTCGGTGGGGCGAATGCGATCGCCTCGTTGAACCTCTGGCGGGTGGTCAGGCAGTGGTGGAGCTGGCCGAGCATGCGGTTGAAAAGGTTTCGGAGAGCCGCGTAGTAGCGATCGCCGGTCTCCCGTCGGCGGTTGTAGTGGTCGTGGGCGCCGATTGAGGCAGTGAGCGCGGCGAAAGCCCAGTGCCGTCCGGTTGCGGCCAGGCGGCTGTTCTTGATCCGGCGGTGGCTGACGCGGCGGCTTTTGCCGGACTCGCGCGTCACGGGGGCACTTCCGGCGTAAGCCTTCAAATCGCGGGCTGTGTCAAACCGAGTGCGGTCGTCGCCAATTTCGGCGAGGAGCCGGGCGCCGGTCAGCGCGGCGAGACCCGGGAAGCTCGTGATGATCTCCGCGTCGGGGTGCTGCAGGAAGAGCTCCTCGGTGGCGCTCGCCAGCTCATCACAGGCCTTGCAGGCGGCTTCGAGCTGGGCGAGCAAGGCAAGTGTTTGGTGTCCCATCGCCGCTTCCACCAAAGCTGGCTGACGAAGCCAGGTCCGGCGGAACACCTCGAGCAGGCGGTCGGTCTCGGCCTCGATCCGGCGCTGGCGGCCGGCCTGTTTGACGGCGGCTTTGAGCTTGCTGCGGGCGAGCTTGGCGGCTTTGGCCTGTGTGGGCGCGATCGCCAGGATCGCTCGAGCCTCTCGTGCCAGTAGCTTCTCGCGCTTGTCGGCAAACGCTTCAAGGACTGCCGGGTAGTACTCGCGCAGGTGCGAGCGCAGACGATTGTGGGCACGGGTGCGGTCCCAGACCGCGTCCTGCTGGGCTCTGGCTAGGACGGCGATCGCCTTGACCAGCTCAGTGTCGCCCGGCAGAGGACGGTGAAGCCCTGCGTCGGTCCGTAGGATGTTCGCCAGGACGACGGCGTCCTGGTGGTCGGACTTTTTGCGGGAGACGGAGTGCCGGTCCCGGTAGCGTGCCACGGCCATTGGGTTGATCGCGAACACTTGGCGCCCGGAGGCCCGCAGACAGGCCACCATGAGTCCGCGCGAGGTCTCGATCGCGATCGGGATCGGATCGTCGGGAGTGTCGCCGTGTTCGGCGAGCAGACGGAGCAGGTCCTGGAAGCCCGCCGCGTCGTCGCTGACCCTGAGCTTGCCGAGCAGGCGAGCGTCGGAGTCAACCACCGCCACGTCATGATGGTCTTCGGCCCAGTCGATTCCGCAGGTCACCTGCATGCACGCCTCTTTTCGATACGTCGCTGTCCGCCGGCGTCGAGCCGCGGCAGGACCACTCGGCGACCTAATAGAAGCGCTCGCCGGCGCACCACCCCATCAGCCGTCCGTGGCCCCAGCTGTTCTCAGGGTCCTCGCTCTCGTGAAGAGCTCCACGACTCCGGCTGATCAAGAGGTGGCCCTGGGAACGGCTCGAACCACGGCACGCTACGGCGGTCGAGTCCTAAGCGGCAGGGGTCGCGCACGCGTCGCTCTTGTCGAAGCACTCAAAGCGCGGCATACAGCAAGACGTCTCGCTCGACCCCTGCCCAGAGCTGATCCAACTCCCAGCCCTCAACGCCTATTAGGCCTACTCCTCCCGCGCCAACCGCGACTACCTGCGGAACCGCAACATCAAGGCAGTCATCCCGGAGAAGAAGGACCAGGCCGCCAACCGGAAGAAGGGCAGCCGGGGCGGCCGCCCCGTCAGCCACGACGCCGATCTCTACAAGGAACGGAATACCGTCGAGCGCCTGATCAACAAGCTGAAGGCCTGGCGGGGCATCGCGACTCGATACGACAAGACGCCCGAGAGCTACCTCGCCGGCCTCCACCTCCGCGCCTCGATGATCTGGGTCAACGACCTCCTGAAGCCAACCGGTTGATCACGACATCACACAGGCCCTAGGCGGAGTTGGCGCCACGTGAACGGAACCACGACCTGCGCTGCCGCGGGGCATTCACTGTGCTCTGCACCGTGGACGGTGTGCTTGGCGGACTGGACTGGGGACGTCCGAGCACGGCGGTCCGCACGGCCGACCAGTCTTGAGCACGCCACCAGTCGAAGAGCTGGCCAGTGGCGAGCACCGGGAAGGTGAGGGCGTCGACGAACTCTTTGTGCTGGTTGCGCTGGTACACCTCGGTGGGGCGCTGGGCGGGGTCGAGTCGGTGCTGATGGTTGACAATCAAGGCGGAGCAGGTCACCGGCTGGTCAGGGCGTAGTTGCGGCCACTTCTCCAGGTGCCGCTGAAGGTAGGAGACCAGCTTCTCCGGGGCTGCGCCGGATGCGGCTTTTACCTCGATCAGGCACGTCTCCTGATCCAGTACAGCGAGCAGGTCAGCCGATTTAGTACCCAGCTCCGCGTCCAGCTCGGTGACGGTGAAGCCGGCGGCGCGCAGCACGACCGCGACCGCGACTTCCAGTTCACGGCCAGTGCCGTACAGCAGGCCTGACCGCACGGGTTCGGCTTCCTGCCGCGCCTGTTCGAGGTCAGTCTGGAGGCGGGCCTTGTCGTCGGTCGGCCGCGTCCAGATCGGGAGCCAGCGAGACCTCCGCCCCTGCGAGCAAGCGCTTCCCGGCGATCGATCCGGTGAAGTTGAGGAAGTCCACACGGGTGTCGTAGCGACTGAAGATGTTTCTTCGGAGCCCGTTATCGTCCGCGTTGCCCATGGTGGCGATGATCAGCGCGGGCTCGCCGCGTAAGGCCGCTCCGGACAGGAATCGGTCGAACTCATCTGCACCTCGGTTGTGGAAGTGACTCGGGTTGATGGCCACGGCGCACGTGCTGGTGTCCATAGCGAGCCAGCGTGGTTCAGCTCCCGACTCGCTCCAGGAAATGGCTGCGTACTTGGCCGAGGCCGCGAAGAGATCGCGCGCGTAGTCGGCCGCCTCCGGATCGGGCTCCGCCGTCGTCGCGGGGTCGTGAACAGCAACGTGGACAGAAACGAACCCGTTCGGGCCTTGGAAGTGCGCAGCCATAGCAGCACCGTATCCGCCGGGTACGACACCGCAGCCGCACTTTTTCCCCTGAGGCAGGTCGGCTTGACCGCCCGGCGTCGCGCGCGAGCCACACCCAGCGGCGCCCAATCCCCTCGCGCACCGCCCGGGGCCTGTCCCACCCACCCACTTCTTCCTTCTTCCTGCTGTGGGACGTGGACTCGGGGGCGTAAGGGGATGTCGGCCTCCCGACCACGGTCGAACCAGCGTGGTGACCTGCGGATTCACAGACAGGCGCGGCAGAGGGTGCGGACGGTTGTCGGCCGGGTTGTCGGAGGGGATCTGGGCCTGGGCCACGGAGGCGTTGTCGCTCCGTGGTCGGTGGTCTGGTCGGGGCTGGCTGCTGCTGCCGTGATCGGTACGCGCATGCCGGACAGGTCGTCCCGCACAGTGCTCGCGCCGCGTCGTGAGGGACGGCGCGGAGTTCGCACAGATCGTTCCGCCTCGTTGTCGTACCCGCATGTGACGATGCTGGAGGGAGGCAAGTGACGTGGCAATCGAGTGGGACCGCATCGGGCAGCCGGCCTTTGACCGGTATGTCGAGGCGCTGCTGCACCGGATGTTCGATGACAGCGGGCAGGTGATCGTGGTCAACGGGCGCGGCGGCGATGATGGCATCGATGTGCAGGTCACCACTGAGGTCGGTCTGCGGATCTTCCAGCTGAAGTACCACCCGGATGGCTTCCCCGGTTCACTCAAGGGCCGCCGCGCTTCGATCAAGAAGTCGTTCAACCGGACCATGGCCCACAAGCCGACTGAGCGCGCCCTTTCCCCCGGCCGCGGCCGTATCGCCCATCCCGCCTGTCTCTTACTCCTTCACTCCAGGCAGGGCAATCACCTGATATCGGCGCTGGGACTGCTCACGCAAACCAACCGCCCGTTATCAAAACTCCACGTGCTGACACATCCACGTCGAAAAATCAATACCGACAAACCGATACAGCTCAACAGGTCTACGCGGGCGGGTGTCCTGACCGGAGGGGCGGGTCGGGAAGCCCACGGTGTCCGGACGCGATGCTGTCACCTTGACCTTTCCCCATGCAGATTTGCCGCCCGGGTCCCGTGTCTGGGATCTTGTCCGGGGCGGCGATCTCAAGCAACGCGCTCAGCCGTCGGCACCACTCGCCTCGGCCCCAACCCAGGCCTACGGGTGGAGCCGTGGCCAAGCCACGAGCAGCGGATCTTCGGACTGTCCATGGCCATACGAAGAAGGAGAAATAGCGTGAACACCGAAAAGGTTACGGCTCGACGTCTTACGGCCGAGGAAGTTTCAGGATTGGGCCTCCAGGAGGAAATCTTCGTCTCGGCAGAGCTGGACGATCTTTCTCTCGACTGCTACGCTCCGGCCTTCCTCACGAAGCCGGGAAAGTATTTCGATGGAGGATCCTTCATCGCAAGGACAATTTTCGGTAAGGAAATTCATGTTCTTCCGAACAATGTTGAAGAGCGTGGGATCTGGGTTGCCGACGAGGCTGGGGAAGAAATCGAGGTTCTCCAGAGTGCTGGCGTCCTCCTGAACCTCGCTCTCTTCGTGCCCAACGGGAACAAGGAATCTCTGGAGTCGCTCTACACCGCAGCAAGAGAAGCATTCGGCGCGGGAATCGTTCAGCGCTGGAACGAGGAAGTCGTGGCGGTGCCGGACGTCAAGGTCGACCTGTTCGAAGAGCCGGCCCGCGGGCGAAAGGGCACGAGCGGCCAGAACCGCGACCGCCGCGCCTTGGACATCTACCCCACCCGAGTGCGGTTCATGGAGCCCAGCGTCGGCTGGAAGTTCATCGTCGAACCGCACCAGGAGACCATCGACGACACGCCGACGATCTGAGCTGACAGCAGCCCGGAGAAGGTACGCCGACGGCTGCGATCTCTCACAGTCCGATTTCTGCACGCAGCATGAGCCAACCGGCTCGGGGCGGGACGGGGCATTGATGCCGGCGCCCCGCCCCGCGTGACCCGCATACGTTGCGGAGCGTTCCGCGTATTCGCCGATCAGGCGCGTCGGCTTCGTGTGGGAGCAGGGCGCGCCGGGCGAAACTGCCTGGCTCTCGGGGGCTGATCGGCCGGTATCCCCGGCGATGAGGGCCGTCCGGGGAAATGGATCAAGCAATGCTGGAGAGTACGCATATGGCAGCGGAGGCCGGTACAGGAGGAGCATGCCATGGGGCGGATATGGACGGTGCGCCTGGATCCCTGCTGGGAACGGTCACCCCCGCGAGGGCATGGCCGTAGCCCGCGCCCGCGGCAAACTCAAGGACCGCCAGCCCAAGCTGTCAGCACGCCAGCAAGCCGAACTCGTCCGCATGTACGCCACCGGCGACTACACCATCGCCGAACTGATGGAGGTGTTCTCCGTGGGTCGCGCCACCGTCTACCGCGTCCTCGAACGGGCCGGTCATGGCCGTAAGGGAGGAACGGCATGAGACGCCGCGAGTCCGAGTTCGACCGGGACATAGCCGCGCTACTGGCAGCCAGGGCGTTCATTGAGATCCGTCATCTGGCCGGGAGCACGCGGCACGAGTCGGCGGCCAGCCCCGAAGAGACACTGGAACGCATCAGGTTCCTGGCCAACCTGGGCCACAACCTGCCGGGTGTCGCGCGTCCGCGTCCCGCCACGCCGTCCCGCGCGGGCACGGGCCCAGGGAGTTGGGAGCAGGCGACCGCCGCACGGCCGATGACCGGGGTCTGGAGCACCGCCGGCCCGAAGGGGCAGGCGTGGATACTGCGTCACATCGGCCAAGAAGGACGAACCTGGACGCCACCCCCGCCCCTGCCGGAGCGCCGCAAGGGCCTGTCCCCGATGACACTGCGGCAGCGGGCCGGATTCCTGCTCGGGCGCTGGCCCGTCAAGACCCCCGTCGGACGCCAGCCGCTGCCCGTCGAGGCGAACGTCCTCAAGGCCCTCGACACCGAAACGGTCTGCTCTCTGTACGACGAGGCCCGACGGCTCCGGCTCGGCCTGGGCGGAGGAGGACCGTGGCTCCGAGCCCACCTGGATCCCGACGGCGTCCACTACCTGCTGCCGAACCCGGCGTCGTACTACTGGCCCGGCACCCCGATCAGCGATGGCGAGATTGGCTGGTGGCAGTGCACCGCGCTGCTGCGGATGCGCGACGGAGAGCAGGTCAGCGGCATGGTCGCCGTACTCCCGGAGGCCTTCACCGCGCTGCCTTCGACGCTGCCCCGACGGCAACAACTTCGCCTTGCTCACCGCGCCCGCTCCACCGAGCGCGACGCCTACCTCTGGGGCCGGGACCACAAGGCCGAGTGCGCCCCGGAGTTCTGCGGCTACGTTCCCGAGGCAGCCGATAAGAACTCCTACTGACCTTTCCGTTGGGTTGTCGTGGTTGGTGTTGGGGCTATCGAAAGACCGGTTCCGGCGAGGCATCCGTCGATGAGATGGGGGCTGCGCTGAATGCGGCGCATGCCGCTGCGGACGGTTCTGACGAGGTGGTCTCGGTCGGCGAAGACGACGTTGGCGGTGGCAGCACGCCGGAGTAACGACCAGATGCCCTCGACCGGGTTGAGGTCGGGTGCGTAGGTGGGCAGTTGGACGACGGTGAGCCACTCGTGCTCGGCTGCGTACTCACGCAGATGGATGCTCCGATGGACATTCAGGATGCCCCTATGTTGCGTCAAGCGGCAGCAGCTGTGGCGGTGGACGCTGTCGCGGGGTGGATGTGCTGGTAGATCTCGCGGGCGACGTAGCGTTTGAGACAGCGGATGATCTCGCGTTTCGACATGCCCTGCTTCGTGCGTCGTTCGAGGTAGGTGCAGGTGCGGGCGTCACGGCGTATGCGTGTCACGACGATGCGGTAGAGGGCAGCGTTGGCCTGCCGGTTTCCTCCGCGGTTCAGTCTGCGACGCTGGGTTTTTCCGGAGGACTGGTCGACGGGGCTGACGCCGCACAGAGCGGCGAACGATGCTTCGTTGGCCAGCCGTTCCGGGTTGTCGCCGGCGGCGATCAGCAAAGCAGCTGCACTGTCGGGCCCGACACCGATGATGTCCAGCAGTTGCGGATGGCAGCGACGGACAGCCTTGGTGACCCGGCGGCCGAGTTCCTTCACCTCGGCGGTCAGCTGTTGGATGCGCCGGGCCAGTAGCCGGAGCGTGAAGACGGCGGCGTCGTCGGCGTCGGGAAGGTCTGCGCACGTGGTGATCAGGGCCGTGTTGGTGAGCTTGGACAGTGCCTCGCGCAGTTCCGGGTCGATGCCGAGGAGTACGGCCTTGAGCTGGTTTTTCGCCTGCGTTCGGGCTTTGACGGCCGACTCCTTCGCCAGCCGGAGCACACGCATGTCGGCGGCCGGGCCCTGGCCCGTCTTGGGAGTGACGTCCGCGCGTCCGGACAGCACCGCGCGGGCGGCGGCCTCCGCATCGACGGCGTCGGTCTTGCCGCGCTTGCGGCGCAGGGCGCGATCAGGCTGGTTGACCTCGATGACCTGGATGTTCTCCCGGCTCAGGAAGCGTGCCAGGGCCGCGCCGTAGGATCCGGTGCATTCCACGCCGGCTCGGTGCAGGACGCCGAACGAGCTTGCCCAGGCGAGGAGTTGGCGGTATCCGATGGCGGTAACCGGGAACTCCTTGTGGGCCAGGAGCACCCCGAGCACGGTGATCACGGCGGCAACATGGACATCCTTATGGGTGTCCACCCCCAGGATCACCTCCTCTGCCTGCGGTACTTCGGACTGCGCGGGCAGAGGCGGCTGGGGCATGCTGGTGATGGTCACGCGGCTCCTCAATCGGCACGGGGCTGTGTGCGACGTCAGGCCGGTGGACGGTCAGAACTGTGACGGTGCTTTGTGCGGCAAGGCCCCTATCGGGACACATCCATCGGTCCGGCGGCAGCGCGCACCGCCCGGGACCGCAGGTCGACAGATCCTGAACAAGGCAGCTCGGGCCAGTTGTCCCACGAGTCAGACCCGGGCTCCGGACGATGCCCCATGAGTCTCACAGTTGTCCCAGATGACCACGACGGGTCCGCCGAGCTGAAGGTGTGCCCGCACAAGCAGGTCACGGTAGTCCTGCCAGGTGAAGCCCCGGTGATCACCGCGTTGATGGCCCTGAATTCGAGGACGGTAGATCAGCCGACTACGTTCGCCGACCTTGAAGCAGGCCAGCGCGGCCATCGTGATGCGGCCTCGGGAGGCGCCGTTGAACCGCACCACGGGCATGCCTCCTTTGGGCGCCCAAGTGCGTGCCCGGTGCGACGTCATCGAGACGGCGGCTTCGTCCTCGAAGACCAGCCATGCCCCGAGCGCCGCCGCGGTGGCTTTGCCCGTGGCCAGGTCTCCTTCACCCAGCCGGCCACTGCTGCATCGTCACGCTCCGCCGCCCGCCGCACCGGCCGCTGACACGACCAGCCGTGCCGCCGCAACAGCTCCCACACCCCGCGGACCGACAACGACACACCCAACCGGTCCGCAATCAGCACCCCCACCCGCGACAGCGTCCAGCGCTCATCCGCCCAGCCCTGAGCCACCGCTCCTGCCAGCAACAGCGGCTCCAACAGCGCGAAGTCACGGTCGTCCACCTTCGGACGCTTCGCCGGACCGGACGCCTTCAGGGCCTGGGATCCGCCCTCACGCCAGGAACGGCGCCACCGCTCCACCGACCGCACACTGACCCGAAGATCCTTCGCGATCACCGTGTTCTTCTCACCCCGTGCAAAGCCCACGGCAGCCAGCATGCGCACCCGTTCACGCCCGGACTGACCGTGCGGAGTGAGACCACCACCCTGCGGATACCTCACGTCCACGAACTACTGCAGGGATCAACCGATGTCACCCCCGACAACCCAACGGAAAGGTCAGTAACAAAGTGCCCTGGAATGCGGGTGGTTGGCGGGTTGTTGACCGGTCCATGAGGAAGGGGCAGCAGCCGCCGTGGATCGTGGCGGATGCGCTGTGGGCGCGGATCGAGCCGTTGCTGCCGGTGGTGCGGCGTCGACCGGATCACCCGGGTCGCAGGCGACTGGATGACCGCAAGGTGCTGTCCGGCATCCTGTTCGTGCTCTACACCGGGATTCCGTGGGAGTTCCTGCCCCAGGAAATGGGCTTCGGCTCGGGGATGACGTGCTGGCGGCGCCTTCGTGACTGGAACAACGCGGGAGTTTGGCAGCGTCTGCACGAGTCGTTGTTGGCCGAGCTGAACGCTGCCGGCGCTTTGGACTGGTCCCGGGCGGTGATCGACGGCTCCCACGTCCGGGCCTTGAAAGGCGGCCCAAAACCGGACCGAGCCCGGTCGACCGTGCCCGACCAGGCTCCAAGCACCATCTGATCACCGAAGCGCACGGCATTCCGCTGGCAGTGTCACTGACCGGCGCGGAAACCGCAACGACGTCACCCAGCTTATGCCCTTGATCGAGGCCGTCCCATCAGTACGGGGCCGGCGCGGCAGGCCACGGCGACGACCGGACACCATCTACGCCGACCGCGGCTACGACCACGACAAGTACCGCAAGCAAGTCCGCGCGGTCGGAATCACCCCGGTCATCGCACGCCGAGGCACCGGACACGGCTCCGGGCTGGGCGTGCACCGGTGGGTGGTTGAGCAGAGCTTCGCCCTGCTGCATTGGTTTCGCCGGTTACGCATCCGCTGGGAGATCCGCGACGACATCCACGAGGCCTTCCTCAGCCTGGCCTGCGGCATCATCTGCTGGCGCCGGCTGGCGGCAGTTCAGCGCCGCCACTCATAGGCACCGAGAGAGGTTTCCACAACCTGCTGGGGCCAGGCCGACCGGACCTGTCGGAGCCGTTCACTGTGGTCATGGGCCCATCCATCTGGCAGACGCACGCGGAAACGTACCGATGTCCGCGATCCGGCCATGTCCTCCACCACAACGACGGCAGCGTCGTTCTGGCCGGAAAGTTCGAATCGGATCGCGGGACTGCGCTCGTCGTCCATCCAAGCGGCGTCCCGCCCAGCGGTGAGTGTGCCCAGGACCTGTGCCCAGTTGTCCAGATCGTCCGGGGCCAGACACACATCCAAGCGTCCCTGGGCGAACCCGCTCGTGACAACGATCTCCGCATCGAGGAAGTCATGCTCGGGCAGCACGCCGGGCATGTGGCGACCCAGAACCTGAACCCAAAGACTGCTCTCCCCATCGGCCAGGCGAATGAGATCCACCTTGCTGCCCTCGGCCATCCCCGCTCCCCACACTCGCATCAACTGCCGTCATGATGCACCCGCATCAGCACGCGACCCGTACGAGGGCATTGCGTTAGGAGTTCTAAGAGGTCATCTCATTTGGGGTATTCGATAGGCTCCGGGTGTGGGGATCGTTGAGCGGCTGGTGCCGGATGAGTTGTGGGAGTTGTTCCAGCGTGTGGTGCCGGAGGCTCCGTCGCGCCCTCAGGGAGGCGGTCGGCGTCGGCACGGTGACCGGGAGGTGCTGGCCGCGATCGTGTTCGTGGCCACGTCGGGCTGCACGTGGCAGCAGGTGCCGTCCGCCTCGTTCGGCCCTTCGGGACCCACTGCTCACCGGCGTTTCACCGAGTGGACGAAGGCCCGGGTGTGGGCGAAGCTCCATCGCCTGGTCCTCGACGAACTCGGCTCCCGCGGTGAACTCGACTGGTCCCGCTGCGTGATCGACTCGGTGAACATGCGGGCCACGAAAAGGGGGATCTGACAGGTCCGGATCCTGTGGATCGCGGCAAGTACGGGTCGAAGATCCACTTGATCACCGAGCGCACCGGGCTGCCCCTGTCGATCGGCATCTCGGGTGCGAACATGCACGACAGCCAGGGCCTGGAGCCGCTCGTGCGGGGTATTCCACCGATCCGCTCACGACGCGGTCCACGCCGCCGCAGGCCCGGCAAGCTGCACGGCGACAAGGGATACGACTACCGTCACCTGCGGCAATGGCTCCGGGGTCGAGGTATCACGCACCGCCTGGCCCGACGAGGCATCGAGTCCTCCACCCGCCTGGGCCGCCACCGCTGGGTCGTGGAGCGGTCCGTGGCCTGGCTCGCCGGCTGCCGCCGACTCCACCGCCGCTACGAACGCAAAGCCGAACACTTCCTCGCCTTCGCCGCCATCGCCTGCACCCTCATCTGCTACCGCCGACTCACCAAATGAGATGACTTCTTACCAGGGCAAGCAGATCGCTTCCCACAAGCATGAGTTGGATGCGGAGAAGGCCCGCAACAGGAAGTTGATCGAGAAGGCGCGGGCTGTCCTGACCGCCCGACGGTAGACCGTTCCCCACTCTCCCCAGTCAGCCGCCGCACCCCAGAGTTCCTCTCTTTCAATGAGACGGCCCTGGGTGCGGCGGCTCCTCCCGTCGTCTCTGCACGGCTTCGTGCAGAGACGACGGGAGGAGCCGCCGCACTGGGAGTTGGATCCCTGCCCAGCCGAACCTGCTCGCGTTCGCGCAGGCCTGTCAGCGCCTGCTCCCCCGCAATCCACCTGCTGGCGTCGCCAGTGGTGAGAGACCGTCTGCGACGGCGGTAGTCGTGTGGTAGCAGCCTCCAGCACAGCCCGCCCGAGGCCAGTGCGACAGCGCTCGGGGTTCTCCCGCTGCGAGTGCTTCGTAGGCCGGCCACCAGACTTGACCGCCGGAAGCAGCGGACAAGGAAGTTCCACTCCGGATCCGACAGATCCGTCGAGCAACGGGTGCGTAGCCTGCACACCCAGCCCCCAAAAGTGCGTCACAGCCCAGCTACTGAACTTGATTGGGTGATGTCGGGAGCGGTTGTCCGACAAGGGCCGCCCGTCTCGCGGGCCTACGGTGTTGCCTGGGTACTCCATGGGGAGAAGATCTCCCCGTGAGCCAACCTCTGCCGCAGTTGCCGAAGCCCGAGTTCGTCTTGATCCATGTTGAGGCTCCGCCCGAGGTGCCCGCCCAGATTGCTGTCGATCTCGGTGAGACCGGCATTCCGGCCGGGTTGATCGGATACGAGTACTGGCCGCTGAGTGAGGCGGTGTTTCTTGAGGGGATCGGTGAGCGGGGGCTGGTTGCCATCGCGACGAGTGGCCTGTTCGGACGCATCGCCGTCGACGTTGTCACTGGTCACGTGGTGCAGATTCCCAAGATCGATTCAGCGAGGGCTCCCCGTCTCGTGAACAGCGATCTCGGCTCCTTCAACCAATGCGTGGCCGCGGTGATCGCGCGCTTCCCGTTCTATGCGGACGGCGACGAGGACAGGTACGAGGCGGTGGCAGAAGAGCTTCGGGATCTCATTTCCGGCATCGACAAGGCAGCTCTCGCGCACAACGGATTCTGGGAGACGTTCTGCGACGACGTGGCGATGGGGGACTACGAGGACTGGGATGTATGAGCCGACAGCGAACTCCGCCCTTGGTCAGCCGTCCATGATCAAGTCGACGTCGACCAGACAGCTATCGACTAGCTCGGGGCGGTACTGGATCTGCTTGAGCCTGCGCTTGACGGCATGGGTGATCTGGCCGAGGTCGGCTGCGGCGAGGTTGCCGATATCGCGCTTGACCAGCGACCAGATGCCCTCTTGCGGGTTCAAGTCCGGCGAGTAGCTCGGAAGTTGGAAGACGGTGAGCCAGTCCGCATGGTCGGCGATGAACTCGCGCAGCGGTTCGACCAGGTGCATACGCAGGTTGTCCCACACGAGCACGATCGGACCCCCGAGCTGGATGTGGGCCCTCAGCAGCAGGTCGCGCAGGTCGCGCCAGCCGATGCCCTTCGGTTCGCCCTTGCGGCCCCGGTACTCACGCACCGAGTAAAATATCCGGGACCGCTTCCCCGGCTTGTAGCAGCTCAGCCCGGCCATCGACACTCGGCCCGAGCCCCGGCCGCGCACGTGGACCACCGGAGTGCGGCCCCTGCGTCCCCAGCTCCTCGCTCGCGGCGGCGTCATCCCTCCAGACCTCGACCGCCTGGTCGTCGCGCTCGATCGCCCGCCTGGCCGCCTGCTGTCAGGACCAGCCATGCCGCCTCAGCAGCCGTCAGGTGCCCTCCACCGTGTAGCTCACGTGGAACAAGCGGCCGATCAGCGTCTTGATCCGCGCCAGCGTCCACCGCTGATCCGCCCAGCCATGGACCAGCGGCCCGCGCTCCAACTCCCGCTCGAGCCTGGTGATCAGCGCGTCGCTGAGCCTCGGTCGCTCCGGCGACCCCTTCGACAGAACCCCGGCCTCGCCGCGCTGCCTCCAAGCCTGGCGCCACCGCTCCACCGACCGCTCGCTGACCCGCAACCCGGCAGCGAGCTCCCGGTTCTTCTGTCCGCCCTCGAAGCGTTCCACGGCCTGTAGCCTGATCCGCTCCCTCATGGCCCTCCCGGCATTGGTCAACCCTCCGCCCTGCGCGTATCTCACGGTCCACGGCTACCGGATCGGCCCGGCTGCCGTCAGGCGAACGGCTCCGACATCACCCAATCAAGTTCAGTAGCAGAGACATCCCCGCTGACAGCCTCTTCAGCTCTCGAGTTTGCGAAGAAGTGGCGTACAGATTTGTCGTAAAGGCGTCACCGGCGATGTACCGTTCCGCATGATTTGATGGATCTTGTGAGGCTGTTGTGAACCATAGGCCTTTCCTAAAATAGGTCGAAGTGGCAATGGCCGGCTACTACTGAAGGGCGGGGCGTTGGACGGGGATCTGGAAATCGGGGATACGGATCGGAAGATTCTGAGGCTGCTGTATAGCGGGCTGGATGACACCCGAGTGGCGATGGAATTGGGTGTGAGCCATCGCACCGTTCAGCGCCGTGTTCAAAGTCTCATGTCCCTTTTGGGGGCAAGAGGCCGCCTGGCTCTGGGGGCGCGAGCCCAGGAAGCGGGGCTCCTTTACGCTCCTGATCGGGTATTGGACGCAACTCGCACAGCCATGCTTGCTCAAATCCGGCGATCGTGAATCCATCTAGACTAGACATATTTAACATAGCGGGCCGCGCGGGGGTGTAACAGCTGTCGTGGGCAGTGCTACGCGGGGAGAATGAGGTATCCCGATGGCGGTGGATTGACAGCCGAAGACGGGGCTCAGCGCGAGCAAGCCCGGAGCGCAGCCGCTGACTTTGATCGAAGCCGAGAGCCGTGACGGGGAAGTAGCCCGACGAGTGTTGGCTTCGGATGGTTGGCAGCCCTGGCCTCCAAGGAACCCGGCGGGCCCGCTGCAAACTCGATGCGGGACAACTCCGCCTTCTGGAAACGGCGTTGGACGCGGGCCTTACCCCTCCGACTGGAGTGGCCAGTGCTGAACGCTGGCCCGGAACGTCGAGATCGTGCGCCGCTGCTTCGGTGCCGAGCACACGCTGGCTGGGATGCACCGCATCGGCTGCTGAAGCGTGCAGGGACTCTCCCTCCCGCAGGAGCGAGGCGAAGATCGCCGCCTGGAAGGACCGTCACAGAAAGAGGGCAGCGGACTTGGGCGCCTGGCTCTCTTCGAGGACGAAGTCGGCCAGGAACTGAGGCCGGGCTGCCGTGCGATGGACTGCTTGCTGCGGCCGGCGGGCAGTAAGGCTTGGACGGTGGCGTGCTTGCTGCTTGTGCGTTCAGCACACCCGTGGCTGGTTGGTCACGGGTGAGAGCACATGGCCAGACACGCTCCCCCGTTTGCCCTTCTAAAGCTGAGCGCGAACGTACTGGCCTGGTCCACTAGCAGCGGGTAGGGAACCATAGGCACACTCGCACCATGAATAGCAAGAACGTTCCATGGACAAGACAGGAACCCGGCGTCTCAAGCGGAACCCGTCTCAATGTACTCCTTCCAGCGCATCTTCTGTGTATGCGGAACGCTCGGGACTCTCGGAGAAAAGCTAGGAATGGCGGAATCTCGCCTATCGAACCCGGAGCGCGACTGTTGTACCCCAACCCGCAAGCGATGCTATTCGGACGGGTCGCTGAAACTCCTTGCCCCTCATCAATACAACCTTTAGCCTTCCGGCGTCATGCGCATACGAACCGCTGCCTGCGTCGCAGTCCTCCTCACCGCCCTTGCTGCGTGCACCAGTCACGCCCCAACCCCCGCCCCCGACTCCGCCGAACCGGTCAAAGTGACCCGGTACGGAACCGAAACGAGCCACGGGCATCTCGTCTTCTCTGCCCAGTACACGATCCGCAACACCAGCCAGTCACCTATCGAATACAAGATCGCATTCAAGTTCGATGGAGACGGTGCCGCTGCAGTGGAACCAAAATGGGTCACTCAAACCGTCGGGTCCCAAAAGACCTACTCCGGAATCGTATCCGTACCCTGGGAACGAGATGCCGCATCAACAGGAGTGGAAATCAGTCAAGTGCAACAGACTCCGCTCTGATGCGGTGAGACCTGCCTCTTCCTCTCTAATCCTCCAGCCGTAGATCATGTGTCGACGAGCCTGTCGAGCGTGAATGCCGACCGGGTGCTGGCGGGATGGTCAGCGTGAAGCTGAGGAACAGGCTAAAGGCTGTCCCGTATGTCAGGCCGTGGCTGTCGCCGGGTGCCTGAGAGAGGATCAAGGGCAACCTGGTCCATCAAGTGTTGAAGAGGCAAGTGTGGTTGACGGAGCGCAGACACTGGAGCTCTTCCGGTTCGCAGACGCGGTCCAGAGCGTCACTGTTGAGGTGGATTGCGGTGCTCCTCTAGTGAGGGGCGAAGAGCGGTACTACTCAGCAGAGATCGTTCTGACGAGCGGCTTCGTCAACGGGCGAGTGGGTCTGCAGGTGTCTCATGAAGATCTGGACGAGTGGGAGCGTTGCCTCGATGCTCTTCAGGCCGACGAGGGGGCCGAGTGGCCGGCTGGGGGGCGCAGTGCCTGGGTGGACGTGGTTCCCGATGACCCGGTGGAGGTGACGGTGCACGATTCCCCGTCGACGCAGATTGCGGTGCGCGTACCGATCGACGTCGCCTCGGGCTGGCTCGAGGAGAACCGGCTGCGGTTGGAACGTGTCCGCGCCGCTGTCTCACCGTCTTCATAGGGCTCGCAGGGTGTGATGATCCTCGGGTGGCTGGCGTAATCACGGCATCTGAGTCGTCTTGGATAGCACCGTTCACCGGGCTGAGCCCGCGCTGTTTCCACAAGGTGGTCAGTGCACTTCGTCGCGATGGAGCGGACGCGGTCCGTCGGGGTCGGCCGTGGAGTCTGTCGTTGGACGACCGAGTGCTGTTGGTCGCGGCTTACTGGCGGACGAACTTGACGTTGCGCCAGCTCGGCCCGCTCTTCGGTATCTCGAAGTCCGCAGCCGACCGCGTCATCGACCACCTTGGCCCCCTTCTCGCGCTTCGGCCACGTCGGCGGTTCCGTAAGGACACCGTCCTCATCGTGGACGGCACCCTCGTACCTACCCGTGACCACACAGTGGCCGAGCAATCCAAGAATTACCGGTACTCGACCAACCACCAGGTGGTCATCGACGCCGACACCCGCCTCGTGGTCACGGTCGGCCGCCCCCTGCCCGGCAACCGGAACGACTGCAAGGCATGGGAGCTGTCCGGTGCGAAGGCCGCTGTCGGCCATACAACTGTGATCGCCGATGGCGGCTACCGCGGCACAGGACTGATCATCCCGCACCGTCGCGAACCCGGACAGGCAGAACTTCCGGCCTGGAAAGAGGAGCACAACCGCTCGCACCGCAGAGTTCGCGCCCGCGTCGAGCACACCTTCGCCCGCATGAAGGGCTGGAAGATCCTCCGCGACTGCCGTCTCAAGGGCGACGGCGTTCACCACGCGATGCTCGGCATCGCGCACCTGCACAACATCGCCCTCGCCGGATGACCTGAGGGGGGCAGTCCCAAAGCTGGCTGACTCAGCTTTTCGATCATTGCGGGACAAACTTTAGCCTGTGGGCGTGCAGGGGTTCCTGGGCGAGCGGCAGGTCGCGAGGAGTATGCGTCTGCGGAGCAGGTCGAGGTTGGCTCGGCCGAACCCCATCCGCTTGAGGAGCTTGACGCGCGTGACGTGTCCCTCGACCGAATTACGTGACCGCTGACACCGGGGCGTGTCCGCCGGCTCTGGAGATCGTTTCACCAGAGATCGCGTACACAGGCCCCACCCTGAAACGCGAGCGAGGACTCCGGCTTGGCTGCCTGCTCCGGAGTCCTCAGAGGCAGCCCGGTCCCTGAACCGCTCTGGCGGGACCGGGCTGCCTCGGGCTGATGGCCGCCGGGCTGGTCGGCGAAGTACCGGCCGCAGGACAGGCCAAGAGCGCGGGGCCCCGGTGCAGGACCGCCGCCCCCGCACCGGGATCGTGGGCACAGACGCGACGGGAGCAGCGGTGTTACGGGTGGTGCCGGTCGCGGGCGAGACCACCTGGTCCTTCCTCCACCGGATCGCAGACGCCTACCGCCTGCAGGCCAGCGACCTGCAGGCGTGGTGGCGCTGGCAGAACCCCGTGCCGCAGGACGGTGGCGGACGCCCCGACGGCGAGGTGCTGCTCGATGCAGTCGCACAAAAGCAGGTAGCCGGATGGTGCCGGATCCCGGCCGGGCATCTGGCCCGGGCGCTGCCGTCGTGGACCGCCGGACCCCAGGTCCTGGCCGATCCTGGCCGGGACGGGGACGGGCGGGGCGCTGGGGACGGGCGGGGGCGGGCGCGGTGGCGGACGGGAGCGCCGGAGTGGGGTCCGGTGGTCTTCGCCTGCCGGCTCTGCACCGCCCGGCGCGGGGCCGCCGACAGACCCGTGTGGGTATACCGGCAGCCGTGGCAACGCTGGTGCGGTCGCCAAGGCCGGTGGCTGTTCGCGGTGGGTGATGGCCATCCGCTGGAGTTCGCCGATGTGAGCACCCTGGGCGCAGAGTTGGCGCAGGCGAACCGTCGGTGGGGGCGGGTGAAGACGGCCGCGGCGGGTGCCGCGCCGGGTGAGGTGTTCGCGCTGGCACGGGCAGTGGTGTGCCGGTGGTGGGAGCTGGAGGATTTCTGGGCGCGGGAGACGGTGTGGGGGCCGCGGCTCGCAGGCGTGGCCGAGTCGACGCAGCGGCGGTGCGGGAATGTGCCGGGCTGGGGGGAAGCGCAGTGGCGGTTGCTGGTGCGCGATTGCGTGGTGTTCCCGGAGGTCGTGGCCGTGGCAGCGGCTCTGGTCGATACGCGGCTGGTGGAGCGGGTGGGCCGGCAGATGAAGGGGCTGCTGCGGGACCGGGCCGGGGTGGAGCCGTTCGCGGCAGTGCTGGGCGAGCGGCTTCAGCGGCCCTGGCTTGCCGGGGTAGAGAGAGCCGGTGCTCCGGGGCCGTTGGCCCGGTGGGTGGCCATGACGGCCCGCGAGCAGCGAAAGCCTGACGGAGTACTGCCGCTGCGCGGGTTCAAGGGGAAGTGGTCGGTGCGTGCCCCTCATCGGCCGGTGGAAGTGGGAGTAGGTCTGCTTGAGCTGGCCTCCGAGTCGTCGTCGGCCGATGACGGCGGGCTGGGTGAGGCTGCGGCGGAAGAACGCTCGAACGGGCAGTCGGTGGCGGGGCAGTCGTCTGGCGGGCCTGGCTGGGCGTTGTGGCAGCGGGAGGCGGAACTCTTCGCCGACGGGGTGGAGCGGGCGCGGCGTCATCTGGAGCGGTTCGGGCATTTGGCTGTGGCGCATACCGGCAGCGGGGTGGTGGACGGGTTCGATCTGGGGCGGTGGCTGGCCGGGCGGCGTGCCGAGGCCGTGTGCCTGACCGCGGAACAGACGGCGCAGCTCGAAGGGTTGGATCCGTGGTGGAATCCGCCGTGGCCGGTGGGCTGGCAGCGCTTCTGGCACCGAGTCCGGCGGCACGTGGAGGAGCACGGGCCGGTGCACGGCGGGGACAACCTGGACGGGCTGCCGCGAGGGCTGCAGACCTGGCTGCGCCGCCAGATCCTGCTGTACGAAACACTGCACCCCGGCCAGCAAGGCCTGCTGGCCGAACTCGGCCTCACCGCAGGAGAGGTCGAACGGTTTCGGGCCTGGCCCGCACGGCGCCGTCATCCCGGCGAAGCCTTCGCCGCGGCCCAGGTCTATGCGGCGCGGTTCGGGCATCTCGCGGTGACCGGGGCCACCGTCATCGACGGAATCGCGCTGGACGCCTGGCTCAGCAGCGCACGCCGACGCCAGCGCACCACCGGCCGGCCCACCCGGCTCGGAACCCGCCTCCATGCACTCGATCCCTGGTGGAACCCGCCCTGGGCACTGTCCTGGCAGCGGATGTGGTGGGCCGCCCACCACCACCTCAACGGCCTCCCCGACGGCACACAATGGTGGCCCGACGCACCCGGAAAGGAAGGTGCTGTGGCCTGGCTGCGCCAGCAGCACACCCGGACCTCGCTGCTGCTGCCCGGCCAGCGGCAGCTCGTCGCCGACCTGATGCGCGTAGCCGGTGACGGACCGGTCTGGCGGCCGCGGATCAGCGACCAGGCCTGGCACACCCTCGCAGACCTGCTGCCGTCCCGGCCGGCCGGCGATCGCCGGTACCGCAATCAGCGGGAGATCCTCGAAGCCATCATCCACATCGCCTGCACCGGACAGACGTGGCCCCACACCCCCGCAGAGCTCGGGAGTTTCGCGACCTGCCGGATCACAGACCCGGTTCAACGCCTCGGCGGCGTCGTTGAGTTTGAGGTAGGACAGATGGCCCCGCAGTTGCTGGAAGCGGCGTGCTTCACTCATCTGCATCGGCGATGTACTCACTCCTTGTTCTCCTCCTTCGGTGAGGGAACACTCCGCAGCCGGTCGGCCACGGCGGCATAGTGGGACAGGTCGACCACTACCCGTTCGGCCGGATCACCCGCGGCCTGCTGCCCGCGCAGCCGCTCGGCCTCCGCGAGGGCGGCCTGCGACGGCGGGCGGCGGACCTTGTTCTTGCACGGAGCCCGGTCAGAGAAGGCGGCCAGCACCTCGCGTTCTAGCGCGATCACGTGCCCGGCGTCCCGCACTGTCTGCCCGGCGCCGCGAGGCGCCCGGCGGTGGCGGGCGATGACCGCCCGGCCTGCGGTGGCGATGCTCAGATGGTCCTCACCGAGCCGGTGCAGGACCCGGACCTGAGCGCCGGGCAGACCCGGCGGCACCGAGTACAGATTCCCGTCGAAGGACACCAGGCTCTGAGCACTCACCGTCCGCTCGGCCTCCAGCTCGGCCGGGAACGGACGCACCGGGATGTCCAACAGCGGTTCACAGTCGGCGAGTTCACCCACTGTCATCTTGATTCCAGCGACGACCCGGCGCCGGTCGTCCATCCGGACGGCCAGCTTGTCGATGCCGGACTGGGCCTGGACCACGGTCAGCGCGTCGGGGACCGTGCGCCACCAGCGTTGCGCGGCCGAGTGGTTGGCCTTCTCGACCACACCCTTGCGGTTGCCGCGGCGCGGCGGGCAGATGTCCACCCCGACTCCGTAGTACTTCGCAACCGCCGCGAAGGACGCGGTGACCTGACCGCTGGACGGATAGCAGACCGTCGCCATCCGGTCGAAACGCCACCGCCTGGCGGTGCCGCCCAGCTTGCGCGCCACCTGATCGAGGGCCTGGACCAGATGCGGGAAGTCTTCCGACTCCGCCAGCACTGCCCGCCAGCGGCCCGAGTGCGCGAGCGCCCCGACCAGCAGATGGGCGTGCTCGCCTACTCCCCACCCATCGGGCGCGTCCGGCAACTCCAGCCAGTCGAACTGGATTTCCTCGCCCGGCGGATGCGCGATCACCGCGACGTTGCGGCCCGTCGCCGCGTGACACGGCTCGCAGTGCGGCCGGGCCTGATACCGGCGAAGAGCACGAGTGAATGTCGAGTAGCCGCCCTCATATCCCAGACCGGTGACCTCGTCGAAGAGCGTCGACGCCCACAGATGCGGATCATCGGCCAGCCGCTGCCGGCAGTACTCCAAGTACGGCACGAACGCATCCGGGCTCTGACGCCGCTGCCCAGGAACCTGTTCGCCGTTCAGATAGGCACGGATCGTCTTGCGGTCACGGCCCAGATGCCGAGCGATCGCCGAGATCGTCCAGCCCTGCCGACGCAGAGCATGAGCGTCCACGTCTTCCTCCTGCGTGAGCATTCAGGCCCCCGAACAGGCCGTACTTCATGCGCACGCAGGCTCTCCCGTCGAGCACCCACACACTCCGACACACCGAGCAAGATCACACGATGGATGGGGAGATCAACAGAGCAGGTTTGCCCCCACCTCAGAGCACCCGGTGGCCGCTTTCAGGGAGCGTCATCATCGGCGAACGCGCCCTGAAGGCCGGCGAAGCGATGGAAGCGGCGTGCGCGGACGTCGGCTGGACCTACCGGCGCCTTCAACCACCAGACGAGGTGCTCACCGCCAATCTGAAATGGCTGGCCGGCTACCGCCACCCCCGCAACGCCGGCCAGCCCGGCCAGAGGGCCGCTGTACTCGAGGCATTTCGCCGGCCACGGCCGCTGATGGAAGGCACCGAAGCGGTCGGCGACCCGATCAAAGTCCTGCCCGCCGTTTTCCACACTCTGTGGCACGGACAGCTGACGACACCGCTGGAGACGCCGCTGCACGAACGAGCCGTCGTCACCACCAACCCGCTGAGTGGGAGCACTGACACCAACCCACCGGCTACGGCAGGACACCTGCCCTCGGGCAGGAGCGAGGGCGGGGGTGAGGCGGGCCAGGACAGCGGTGCGGCCGGCGCAGCCACCGCCGCGGGCTCCGGCCCGGCGCCGGCGTGGGGCGCCGTCCTGGGCAGGGGCGGGACCTGCAGCCTGCACGGACAGATGCCGTGAGCGGGAGGCGGCCGGTGGTGGCGCTCGGGAGTCATGTCCGCTTCCGCGGAGCCCGGTGGCAGGTCGTGGCCCTGTCCGGGCAGCATCTCCACCTCGCCGGTGAGGACGGCGGCGACCAGGCGGTGCTCGCCGGGTTCCTTTTCGCCGACCCGGACTTCGCCATCCTGGACGCGGATGCGCCGGCGCAGAGGGTGCCGCAGTGGGGCCTGTTCGAGACCGCACCGCCCGCGGCACGCGAGAAGGCCTTGGCCTGGCAACGGCACGTGAGGGAAGTCGACTGCGGACTGCCCGACGGACCCGCGAGCAGCAAACCCGTGCGGCCCCCGTACGACCCGGCACGGTTCACGCTCGCCGAGCGGGAAAAGGCCAAGGCCGAGGAACTGACCGCGGCCGGCTTCGGCCGCATCTCACGCACCACCGTGCAGCGGATGCGGCTCGCCTACCGCAAGCAAGGCCTGTGGGGGCTGGTCGACCACCGGTCCACGCGCAGCCCAAGTATCACTGGGCGGACTGACGAGCGGGTCGTCGCTGCCGTACGCGACGTCCTGCAGCGGCGGCGCGGGCGAGATACGGGTGCAGGCACGGGCTCGCTCGGTACTCATGGGACTTCGACACTCACATGATCACCGGCACCGTGCCTGTATCTGTACCCGGGTCAACCCGCCAGCCAAAAGCAGTACATGACGTCACATCACTGGACGTCAGCGAAAGATCAGAACGCAGCACCTTCACGCAACGACCCTGCCTCGAACGCAGAGCGGAATTACACCGGCAGGACCGCTCTCTACCTCTCGTACGCCGCGGCTCGTGGCATCGCTTGGCAGTGCGGTCAGTTCACTCCAGGAATCGAACTGTCCCATGCAACGTCATTTTCGAATTCCGAGCCACTGGGAGGTGTCCAGGAGCGGGTAAGGACGAGTCTTATCAACTTTCCGTCTTTTTCGGGATCGATGGCTTGGAAATATTCGAAGGTCTTGGATTGTCCGGGAGCCAGCGTTCCACTGGATGAATCCAGGTGGTTGCTGCCACCGACGTAGTCTCCGATGTATTCATTGTCGCCAGCTTCGACGGAAACGAATTTGTAACCGTCGGAGGAAAAATCTTCCCCAAGCACGAGATGTTTGCTGCTGGCGTTCAAAGCGGTCACTCTCACGGAGATTACGACCTGACTGGTCCTGATTGAAATTGGCTGCCCATCGAGCGATGTCCCGTAAAATCGCTTGAACGGATCGACTTTAAGGGTGAGCCCATCGCTGTAGGCGTAAGATTTCCCTGCATCAAGAATGCAAGGATAGCTGCCGGAGCGGATATTACCCGCACCCAAAGACGGCTTATGCGGAGGCGTACCACCTGCAGCAATGCACGGATCTGAAGCTTTTGAACCGCTTTTTGGTGTCGCCCGTGGAGAGGTTTTTTCGGCTTGACCGCCGCTAGTAACTGAAGAATTTCCAGAATCGGTGGATTTATTTCCGCTGTCGGAAATGAGTCGCACGGCGCCGTAGCCTCCCAGTGAAATGAGCGCAACCGCTACGGCGCCTAAAACAGCCAGTGAGATTCGACTTCCCCGCGTGTTGTTGATCGTCAGCGGTCCGAGTGAAATATGACTGTTGCGAACCCGGGAGGAACCACCGATTACTACGCTGTGCGAGTAGGACTGGGGTGAATCGGATGACTGCGGATCGGCCAGCGCGCGTACGATCTTATCGTGGAAATCACTGTTGGAATCCAACTCATGTGCGAGCAGGGAACGAAGCGCATTTACTGAGGCCGGATCCGTGGGATTGCTCGTGACATTCGTCAGAGCGGTCTCGCCCTCCTCGGAGTCGCCCAACTGCCGGCGGACCAGGTCGACCACTGCAGTGCCAGCACCCTGCCCGATTGTGCTCGCTGCACCACTTGCCGCCCCGACGAATATTTCGACTACCGTAGAAATCAGTCCGCTATTTTCCATATTTCCCCCAGTCGGTGCAATTGCTTAATTTTTTCATGCTTGTCGCCCGGCCGCGCGTGAACCGCTCAATGTAACTGAGCCGAGACAGGGCATATGCCAGAGGCGGTCTCCGGGTTCTCGCCGCGCTAGCCGCGGCGGTGGCGGTGATCCGCCGCCGTGGGAGAACCGCTGTCCTTCTGGGTGCACGGTGGCCCGGGCGGCTGGATGGGCAGCGCGGTTGTGGTGGATCGGCGGCGAAGCCGAGGACGCCCAGCACATGCTGCGGGGTATCGGTGATCCACTCGCTGATCGCGATGAGCGAGCGAGCCCCGGTCAGCACCGCCGAGACGGCTGCGCACAGCAGCGCGAGGGCCGGATACCGCAGTCCTCGCGCATCGCGAGGATCGGCGACCAGGATCAGGAAACGCCGCAGGTCAGCAACATCGCTTGAGGTGAGGGGATCAATGGGTCTCGACAACCACATGATCACCAGCACCGTGCCTGCTCTGCTCTCCTGGGCCCCTTGGCGCACAACGGACATGACGCCACGTCACTCATGAGACCGGCGAACCGGACCAATCCCAATCACGCAATGCCCCTGTGGGGGAACCGACCGAGTCCGCCGCGAAGGCCATCACCGCAGGGTCCAACCACTTCCCGCAATCCACACGCTTCACAGTGAACTGCCACCTGCTTGGATCATTCGCCGTGTCCGAAGCCACAACCGTGACGGTAAACGGCTGACCGAGGCGGGGGGTCCCAAGTACCTCGGCACCTGGGGGCGCACCTGCGCGCGCAGCACTGGCGCTGGGCACGGCCCCGGTGTCCTAGCTCAGACACCAGCCGCAAAGTAGCGGAGTGATCACGTACCCGCTGCCGTAGCAGCCTGTTCGTCATGCTCGCGCAGCATCCGCATGACGGTGGCGGGCGAGGGATGCTGTCCCTTCTTCGTGCCGGTGGTGATGACGAGGCGCTTGGCGATGTCGCGCAGGCTCATCTCCTGGTCGCGCAGGTGGAGGGCCATGGACAGCATGTCCTCGTCGGTGACGCCCGCGCCGCCGATGGTCTTGCCGCGCTTGCGGGCGGACTCATGGCCTTCAAGGGTGCGGTCGCGGACGCATTCGCGCTCCATCCCGGACATGGCGGCGAGCACGGTGAAGACGATGCCGGATGGGTCGTGCGAGCCCATCAGTTCGCCGGTGAGGAACTCCAGGCCGACGTCGCTCGCCTTGAGCTCTTCGGCGAGCATGGCGAGTTCGATGCCGCGGCCGAGTCGCTTGTGTTCGTGAACGACGAGGGTCACGGCGGCGCCGGAGGAGCGGATCTCCCCGGCGAGCTTCACAGCGGCCTCCAGCTCGGGGCGCCGGGTGGCCCGGGTGGCCCGGGTGGAGATCTTCTCCGAGAAGACCCGGGTCACTCCGGCCTCGGCGAGGGAGTCGAGCTGCGCGTCGAGGGACTGCCGGGCGGTCGAGGCCCGTGCGTAACCGAGGCGGACGTGTCCGACCGGTTCGGCTCGGCACTCACCGGCCGGGGCAGCTCAGTCCACACCGACCCCGGCTTGCGTACGGCGGGGGTCGGCACGCTGAGGGCCTTGGCGAGTTGGGGCACTAGGCGGAAGCGGGCGGCGTGGTACTGGATGGCCACCTTGCCCTTGCCGGTCCGGCACGGGGAGCCCGCGGGGGCCGCGCAGGTAGACATCGGACAGTCGCACAATTCCACGCGCTTGAAGTCATCGCTCACGCCCCCAGAGCGTTTCATGAGGGTGTTTCAGGAGTCCAGTCGTTTGCAACAACCCATGAAACGTGATCTCCGCAGATGGGCCGCAGTGCGGGCGGGTGTTTCATGAGCGACCACCTATGAAACACCGTGCGGGTGGTCAGCGGTGGTCACTGCTGAGGCCGGCAAGGACCGCGCCGACCGGACGGGCAGCGCGGTGAGGTTCGAGTTCGGTGGCGAGGTCGGACAGCAAAGCAGCGCAGCGGCCGGACTCGACCGTGATGGCGATGTCCATCGCGGCGGCGGCGGTTTGGGCGGCGGCTCCCCCTTCAGGTGGGCGGAAATCCGCTTGGTGAGCCCTCTTGCCCGTGCTGAAATGCGCGGATGGATATTTCTGAAGTACTCGCTCTCTTCGACCGTCAGATGCGGCGGGATACCCTCGCCGACGCGCCCGGCGCCCGGATCGAGCGGGTCGGCAAGGTGGTGCGGCAGGTCGGCGCCAAGGGCGGCTGGAGCGCGGTCGTCTGGTCCGGCCTGGACCAGGCCTCGGCGCGGTCGGCGATCGCCGAGCAGGTGCAGTACTTCACCGAGCTGGGCCGCGAGTTCGAGTGGAAGCACTACTCGCACGACCAGCCGGAGAATCTCGGCGAGCTGCTGCTGGCGGCCGGGTTCGAGGCTGAGCCCGACGAGGCCCTGATGATCGCCCGGATCGCCGACTTGGCCGATGGCGGCGGACTGCCCGAGGGTGTCCGGCTGCACCCGGTGACCACCCCAGCCGACGTGGAGCTCATGCTGTCCGCGCACGAGGGAGCGTTCGAGACGACTGCGGACTGGCTGCGGCCGAGCCTGCTCGACATGCTGGCCGAGAGCCCGGGGACAGTCAGCATGGTCGTCGCGATGGCCGACGACATGCCGGTCTGCGGGGCGCGGATGGAACTACAGCCGGGCACCGAGTTCGCCAGCCTCTGGGGCGGCGGCACCGTACCCGCCTGGCGCGGCCGGGGGATCTACCGGGCGCTGGTTGCACACCGCGCCAAGATCGCCGCCAAGCACGGCTACCGCTATCTGCAGGTGGACGC
The DNA here is from genome assembly GCF_025399795.1 of Streptomyces rhizosphaerihabitans. Classification (GTDB taxonomy): domain Bacteria; phylum Actinomycetota; class Actinomycetes; order Streptomycetales; family Streptomycetaceae; genus Streptomyces; species Streptomyces rhizosphaerihabitans. Next base: position 41,063 of record NZ_JAODTZ010000057.1, read on the forward strand.
CTCCGACGAGAGCCGCCCGATCCTGCAGCGGCTCGGCTTCGCCGCTCTGAGCACCACGACCCCGTACGTGTACAAGCCATAGCCGGCACCCCTTTATTCGGGGGTCGGTGAGGTCAGCGAAGTCCTTCATCGTGTCTCCGTGCTCGAACGGTCGGCGGCGTCCGCCGGGGTGCGGGGGTGGGGCACCATGAGCTCCAGGTCGAGCCGCTTATCCATGTCCAGCCGGAACGTGCCGTAGGGGTTGACGTTCGACCAGAACAGTGCGGTCAGGCCACGCCGGTCCTCGTTGCTCAGCTTCTTCGCCCACGCCGGTTCGGCCAGGACCTGCTGCATCAGCAGGGTGTTGACGTGCACGAGCGCAGACTGGAGCAGGTGCAGGGCGAGCATCGACGTCTCGGCGTGCTCCTTATCCGGGCCGGTCAGGGCGCCGTCTTTGCCGTAGTGGAGCACGGTGTTGGCGCTGTTCCAGTTCTCCACGACCTGGAGCCCGCCGTGGATCTCGCGGCGCAGGCCGGGGCTGGCGAGGTAGTCGCAGGCGAAGATGGTGCGCACGGCGCGGCCGAGTTCTTCGAGTGCCTGGTAGGTGGGGTGCTTGGGGCCGCCGCGGGTGAAGCGCCTCAGCACCTGTTCGGCCTCCGTCGTCCCCAGACGGAGCGCGGTGGCGTACTTGACCATCTGGTCGTACTGCTGCTCGATTAGGTCCCAGCGGACCGGCCGTGTCAGCGAGCCGCCGAGCGCCGGCCACCCGGGCGGGGAGTCATCCGGGCGGTACAGGCGGATGCTGCCGATGTTCTTCAGCCTCGGCAGCAGGCGGAAGTTCAGCAGTTCAGTGAAGGCGAACCCGACCACGCTCGCGCCATGGGTGTCGACGTAGTTCGACTCGATCGCGGCGTCGGTGCAGCGCCGCAGCAGGCCCTCGGTCATGAAGTTCGAGGACCAGGACCCGAACTTCTTCGAGTCCGACGCGCACGCGGTGCCGCGGCCTCACCATGCCGTGTCGCGAGGGGCGAAGGTGGAGTTCACCAGCCTGGTGACGGCGGCCCGCAGGTTGTCGACGGTGATGAAGTGCCGACGGACGTGCCGCAGCGCTGCCTCGCTCTCGCCGGTCGCGGCGATCGCCCGGATGCCCATGTTCGTGCCCAGCGCGAAGAGGGCCAGCAGCAGGCGGCGCTGGAGGACGTGACGTTCGATGCGCTCGTAGGCGGCCACCGAGGAGAACTCCTCGGTGAAGCCGGTGAGGAAGTCGGCGTTCTTCAGCACGTCCAGTAGGTCGAGGACGCCCCAGCGGCGTGCGACCTCATCCTTGAGGGCCGCCAGGCCGGTGGGCTCGGCCAGCGGCTCCAGCTTCGGAACGGTGATCCACGGCTCGCCCTTGCGGGTGGTGACCTTCACCCCGCCCGCCGAGCCGTCCGCGAGCGAGGCCGAGAGCCGGTCCAGAACCGCGGTCATACGCTTCTTCAGGTCCGCGATGAACGCCCTCGGGTTCAGGGGCTGGCGGATCGCAGCGTAGTGCACGGCGCGGGTGGCCTCGAAGTCGCCGGGCAGGTCGTTCTCCGGGTTTCGCCACCGCGCGGCGCCCTCCACATAGATCTCACGGCGCCGGACTGCGTCCCGCAGGGCGACCAGGACGCACAGCTCGTAGGGGATGCGCTCGACCTTGCCCTAGTCGTCGACGACCGCCTCTCGCCAGTCCTTGCGCACCACGCCGTCCATGGGCACGTCGTCGCCGGCGTCGTAGAAGCGGGTCTTGCCGTCGACGTCGGCGTATTTCTTCAACAGCTTCATCGCGTCCATCACCGGCCGATAGGCGGTGTTGTTGCACCTGAAGCCCAGCGTGTTCAGCAGCGGAGGCAGCATCTGCCGGTAATACGAGCTGTAGGAGGAACGCAGGGTGGTGCGGACCTTGGCCTTGAAGACCTTTTCGTTCGCCTTCGCCTCGGCCACCAGCTCGCGCAGCGTCTTCTCCCCGACCACCGGGAACAGGGCCTGGCGGACGACCTCGTCGGGCTTGTCGACGGCGGCCGTCGCCAGCCTAAAGAGGATGCCCTCCTTGCCGCGGACCTTCTTCAACTCGGCCGTCAGCTGCTTCTCCACCCGCCGCTCGGCACGAGCGTTGATCTTGTGGACCAGGGCGACCAGCAGGTCGACCAGGGCGTCAGTGATCTCCGCCTGCCGCGACGAGCACAGCGCCGCGAGCAGGGTGATCCGTACGTCCTCGCTGGTGTCGCGGAAGTCCGAGGGGTACATCTTGATCGCCCGTGCCCGCCAAGCGGCCACCAGCTTCTCCGAGCAGTCCGCGAACAGCCCGTCGGGCAAGCCGAGCTTGCGCACGTCGTTGAGCTTGGTGATCTCGGTGAGCAGGGAGTCCAAGCCGACCGCGCCTGGGTCGCGCTTGAGCGCGGCGATGCCGGCGGTTTCGAGAAACACGACCAGGTCGTGGTCACTGTAGGCGGTACCAAGAATCCGGTCCCGGCCACGGCTGTGCACGGTGACCCTCCGGCCGCCCGTACGAGACGGCCGGTGCACGACAGTCGGCACGCCGATCACCCTCCCAGCCTGCCCCTGGATCATCCACAGGGCGAACCGGGGGGAACGGCCGTAACGAACCCGCGAGCTCCATCGTTCACACCATGCGCGCCGGCCCGTGCCCGCCGTGGCCAGCGCGCATTCAACATAGAGCTCCGCTTCGCCCATGGGGGCAAGTCCTCATACACGGCCCGGCCCGTAATTGCGGCTCTGCAAGCCCGGGCCGCGACACCCGTTCAAAGTACCCGGGCGGCGTACCCCTCGGTGAGGCGGTTGGCGATGCGGGCGCGTTCCTCGTCACGGGGGCTCGCCGGGGGCGGACCCAATCCGCGGGTCGAGGACGGCTCCAGACCTGAGGTGGACCCTCGACGCTCGGCGTTCCGGGAACAGAGCACAAGGTGCACAGGTGGTCGTGGTCGTAGCCCTTGTCGGCATGGAGCTTGGCGGGCCGACTCCTGCGGGGCCGACGCGGGAGCAGAATGGGCGCGATCTCACGACGCGGCAGCTCGCCCCGCTGTTCGGGATCTCTCCGACGACCGCCTGCCAGGTGATCCAGAGGCCAGGGCCGCTGACCGCGCTCGAGCCGGTGCGTGATGTCGCAGGAGGCGGCCAGCGACTTTGTTGACGGTGATCGTCTTCTGAGCGCTCTTCCCCCCGGTACGCTATGGCTCCCTGGTGAACTTCACGTCCAGCCCGCACGGCAAATCTCGGTCGTCCGTCGCGCACAGCGCCTTGCCGCCGTCCACCACCGCCAGGTCGAATTGACAGTTCTCGGCGGCGCCGTGGAATGAAAGACCGATCCAGGAACCGGACTTGGCGGTCTTCTCCCCGATTTCGGTGCCATGGCCCTCCGCGACGTAGAAAGACCAACCGCCTTCCGATGACTTTCCGGGGCATTTTGTCACGGCAAGGTTCTTCGAATCGAGACCGTCGGCGGTAAACGTCCGGTCGGCGGCAATGGTGAACTTTTCGCCGTGCGGTCCCACCCAGTTCCCGGTGATGCGGTCGACCGCAACTTTGGTGGTCGACTGGCTGCCCACACATGCGGTGAGCAGCAGAAACGGCGCCAGGGCGGCGAATATTTTCAGGGTGGTTCGATGCACGCGGCCACTATAACAACGGGCGGTACGGAGCCTGACTCAGCTCCGTACCGCCCGTTGTGTGCTATCTGATGACGATCCCGGCTAGTTCAGCCAGTCCGAGGTAGTGATGCATTGATTGACTGGCCACTTCTCCTCCCAGTTGAAGTCCTCCCTCACCGCAGCCCCGTTGTAGTTCGTGAATAGCGGGTTCCAGGAGCGCGGCACCAGATGTGTGGCGGACTGCCAATCTGAGGTGTTGTACGCATGGAACTTCAGCGTCACCGTGCCAGCCTTCTTGTTGATCGACTTGATGCTCGCCTGGCCGGACCAGGTTCCCAGGAACGCGTCGGCCCGGTTCTTAGTGCCGACCGCCCCGTTGGTGAAGATGCTCCCGAGGTCGCTGAGGACGCCTTGTCCCGTGTTGAAGTGCCACCAGGGGGACCCCGCGTCCGGCCCAGTGTCCTGGTAGTGCATTGGGAGCGCTTCCTTGGCGGCAGGCGCCTTCATGCCCTGGTCCATGGCTTGACCGAGCAACTTCGAACGCATCTCGGTAACGGTGTAGTCGACCGCCAGTGCCGAGAGGAACGCGTCACCGCCGCGGAACTGCTGGTGCGGGCCGAGCGGAAAACCGCCACCCCACAGCCAGCCAATGAACATCGAACGGTTCTCCCAGCCGTTGTCAGCCTTGCTGTCTCGGACGATGCCCCAGTCCGGCTGGGCGGCAAGCATCTCCTGGAGCGTCATGCCGCCCCGGTTCATGAACGGGGTGTCCCACGACTTCGTGATGAAGTTGTACGTCGCCCCTGGCGTCCACTGGTTGGTCGAGCCACCGGTGTTGCCGGTGCTGCTGGTGGAGGCGGTGCCGCCGGTGTTACCGATGGCGCCGAGCACGGCCCCTACGACGCCGAGCACCGCGCCGACGACTCCGCCGATGACCGCGCCGATCGCCCCGATGATGTCGTCGTAGGACATACCGGTGGGGTCGGTGAAGGTCGCCGGATTGTTGGCGGCGTACGAGTACCCGTTGAGGGACTGCGGTTTCTGCGGTTCGAAGACCGGGTCGGTGCTCAGGAAGCGTGCCGTGATCGGGTCGTACTGGCGTGCCCCCAGCTGCGTCAGACCGGTGGTGTCATCGGCCGGCTTGCCGAGGAACCTCTTGTCGTCCGGCCAGCTGGAGGGCTTGGTGCCGCGGGAGGATCCGAACGGCGAGGTGTAGCGCTTGGTGTAGGCCAGCGTCGTGGCGTCGAAGACCAGGCTGGACGTGCCGTGGTTGTCGCCTGCGACGAAGGCCAACTTTGTGCCCGTGACCCCGACGGTCGCGGTGCGTACGGCGATGGTCTGGTCGCCCGCCTTGTAGTAGCGGGCGCCGGACAGGGTCTTCACCGTGCCGGCCGTCTTCAGGTGCACCTCGGTGGCCCCGAGGTAGAGCACCGTCTCGCCGTCCGCGGTGGTGTTGCGGCGGATCAGCAGTTCACCGCTGGCGTCGTAGACGTAGCCGGTGCCGGTGGCCGCCTTGGTGCCTGCGGCGGGCTCGCTCGCGGTGGCGAGCTTGCCCTCGGCGTCCCAGGTCAGCGTCTGGGTGGCCTGGGTGCCGGGCCGGGTGGTGGTGTTGCCGGTGTTGTCGTAGCTGTAGAGGGTGCTGGTGCCCGCCTTTACGGTCGAGGACAAGGCGTGCGGCTGGCCCTTGGAGGTGCCGTACTTGTAGTCGGTGACTGTGTCACCGCTGGTGCTGTGCTCAGTCTGCTGGGTGCGCAGACCACCGTCGTTGTACTGGTAGCTGGTCCAGTACGGAGCGGCTCCGCCCAGGTTGGCCGTGGTCCGCCCGGAAGCGGCGCAGTCGGTGGTCTTGGGCGTCCAGGCTTCGCTGAGGCGGCGCTGGCCGTCGTACGCGAAGCACTGGTTGTCGGCCTGGCCGGCGCCGCCCAGGGTGGTGCCGTCGAAGATCGACGTGATGTTGCCGGCGTCATCCTGGGTGAACTTCAGCTTCTGGAGCATGAAGCCGTGGACGTCGTCGGTGACGTACGACCGGGCAAGACGGCGGCTGCCGGCCTCGTAGTCGTGGTTGACGTAGACCTTCTTGGCCGCCGTGGAGTCGGTGGCCAGTGTCAGCTGGCGCGCGTCACCGAGCGGGGAGTAGGCGGCCGCCTGCAGATAGCCGGTGGTGCCCTTGGAGGTCAGTACCTGGCCCAGATTGTCGTAGGTGTAGGAGACCGTCTCGGCCGCGAGTCCAGCCACCGCCGGAGCCGCCGCCTGCTTGACCGTGCCGTCCAGGTTGTAGCCCGTGGAGTACGACAAGGTGGCGGGCACGCCCGCGGTGACCAGCGGGTCGGTCGAGGGCAGGATGAGCTGGTTGTTGGTGACCTTGTACAGCGGGTCGTAGGCGGTGACCTTCTGGGTGTAGGCCTTGCCGGTCACCCCGCCCACGTAGCGGACCGCCGTGTCCTGCTGCCCCTTGGCCAGCGAGTCGAAGGTCCAGGCCGCGAGCTTGTTGGCGTCCGTCTTGGACGTCTGCCAGGAGCCCGTCATCCGGGCCAGTTCGTCGTACGCGTACAGCAGCACCTGGCCCCGGCTGTCGGTGGAGGTGATCGCCTGATCCAGCTCGTCGAAGCCGGTCGTGGTGGCGCCCTTGTCAGGGTCTGTCACCTTGACCTGGCGGCCGAACAGATCGTACTCGTAGCTCCAGACGGCGTTGTCCGGTCCGGTCACCGACTTTTGCTTCTCGCTCGGGGTGTAGGCGAACGAGGTGGTGGTGTAACTGCCCGTCGGCTGAGGTCCGTTGTAGTCACGGCGCTGGACGGTCTGGCCGAGCGCGTTGGTGACCTCCGCGGTTGCCTGGCCGCCGGCCGGGGCACTGGTGGTGGTCATGTCGCCCATGTAGACGGTGTTGACGGTCCAGCGGGTCGCCCCGTAGTTCTTGGTGACCGACTTCACCGAACGGCCGACGCCGTCGAACGTAGTGTCCGTCTGCATCGGGGCCTGACCGCCGTCGATCTGCACCAGGGTCCCGTTCGGCGCCGCGGTGTTGTCCCAGATGTCGGACTGTGCGGTGACCGCGAGCCCTCGGGAGTCGTACAGCGTCTGGGCGATGATCCGCCCGCCGGCCGCCGACGGCGCCTGGACCTGACGGGTCCGCAGCAGCGAGTCGAAAATCTCGAAGGTGGTGTTGTAGCCCGATCCGTCACCCTTGAGTGTCGCGCTGGATGTCCACGGCAGGGCGGTGGCCGTCATGCTGTACGCGTAGACGTAGTTCGGCGTCTTGCCCAGCGCTTTGGAGCGGTTGGGCAGCCATACGTCGGTGATCCGCCCGAGGCTGTCGTAGGACGTCTCGGTGACCTTGTCTTCACCATCCCGAAGGGCAGACCGCTCGATCCCACCAACCTCACCCGCCGCTTCCGCCGCCGCCTCCTTCGCAGCGCAGGGCTCAGGACGATCCGCTTCCACGACCTCCGGCACTCGACCGCCACCCTGCTCCTGGAACAGGGTGGCGACCTCGTCGTCATCAAGGAACTCCTCGGTCACGCCCACATCGGCGTCTACGCCCACGTACGCCTCCGCCTCCAGCGCCGGCCATCGACACACTTGGCCACGCCCTCGGCCCGACCGACACCCACCGCAGCCGTCCGCTGGCCGTTGCCGTCAGCTGCTGCCGTCGCCCCGCACGAAAGCCCCGCCAGGACTCACCTGACGGGGCTTCATACTCGGGCCGAGTCCTTGTCCGCTGACCTTGCCGTCAACTACTGCCGTCACGGGCGGCAGGCGCTCCACTGTAAATCATTTCAGAGGGACACCTGCCGCCAATTCGCATCTACCAGAGATTCGCCGCGCGCAGAATGCGGACGATTTCAATCCCCTCGAATTGAGTCAATCACGGCCATGGCTTCGTACTGAAATCGCTCCAAATCCTCATAGGATTCCGGAAATCCTCCCCGCCTGGTCGCGAACTTCACAGTGGCGCCATGCGTGAGATAGTCGTCATCCACGCCAACGGACACGATTGCTACGAGAAATTCGGCTGCCTGCAATCCCCAGGCGGCCTTCAGTGCAGCACCTGCGAATGCACGCGACCGTGCGACAGCAGCGCGAAGAAAAAGATCGCGCGCCTTCGGGAGGTCATCACAGAAGATGCTTACATCATTCACTTCGAGCTCGCGCTGAGCAATCTCTTCCGCCTGCCAGTCGCTACGCCATCCGGCCCCATCGCCGTAGCAGCCCACGAGTAGTAGGGATCCAGCCGGTCCAGTTTGCCATCCACTTTCGACCAGATCCTGCAATTCAGCAGGCAGAATTTCCGGGTCGCCGACCTCAGAGGCTGGCCGCCACAGCGGTAGCATCAAGGAATTCTTGTTCACGGGGCATCCATTCCAAAAAACTTGTACGCCTTGTTGATTGCGCTCTGTGGAACCTGTTTGGCTACACGCGATGAAAGGACGTCACCGGACTCCGTCCGCCATTTTCTATTCGCGGGGTCAAAGTAATACTTCTTCGGGTCGGCGCCGCGACCCATAAATTGCAGATGGATACCTGCACCCGGCTTACCTGGGTTTTGATTTTCAATGTCCACTCGGAACGAGCGGTCGTTGGCGGTGTAAACAGTTTTGCTGTTGATCACCGGCGCATCCGCAGCCGTGGTTATGGAACAGGTTCCGGGCGGCGTGTTGTGAACCAAAACCGGCGTGGCCCCCGCCAGTACATAGTACGTATGCAGGCCGTCGATCGTGAGGTTGCGAGTTTCCTGCCGTTCGTGGAAGGAACGCGCTGCGAGTACCGCGACATCGACACCCGTGTCCGTGCGCAGAGTCATGCGTGGCTTCAGGTCGCCCGCGTCAACCCAAGCGTCCTTGGAAGGGGACCAGAACGGATGATGGTCGGTTGCTGTGATCTTCGCGGTTCCATCACGCGTTTTGAGCGTGAGTTCGGTGAAATCCTTGTCCGCAACGGTGATGATGGTGGCAAGGACGGTGCGGGATTCGGTCTTTCCCGTTTTCGGATCAGTCGCAATGACCTGGTCGCCGACCGCGACATCGTCGATGTGTTTGGCCGTTCCATCGGCCATGCGGACAGATTCATCGGGGAGGAAGCTGTTCTTCAGGCAACCTGTGGATTTTCGTGCGATTGCTTCCATTTCTTCCGCTTGGTGCCTGATACCTGATGAAAACGCACTCGCTTCGCCTGCGGTGAACATGTCGAGTGCTATCCAACTGCACGCTTCGTCCTCATGATGGACGGCGCAGTTCCAGGCATCCGTCGGTGTTTGCCAGAAGAAATCGACTTCCGCCTCAGCGCCTTCGATGGCTCCGCACTTGAAATCCCAGAAGTCGCACCTTGAATAGAAGAACTGTTTGATTCCGCATTTCAGGTCCGTGAGGCCACACGTTGGCGGCCCGTCACCGCCACCGCCGCCACCGCCACCGCCGCCACCGCCACCGCCGCCGCCACCGCCGCCACCGCCGCCACTGCCCTGCTTCTTACCTGGCCCGCAGACGTCCCAGCCGCCGGTGCACTCCGATCCGTCCGAGTTCATCTTGATCAGGCCGGAGGGGTCGGAGTAGTTGACGGGGTCGTTGCCGCTGTAGCTGTAGGCGGAAAGGTTCTGCGGGTCGTACGGGGTGCTGAGGGGGTCGGGGCTGAGGAATCGGCCCAGGTTCGGGTCGTAGGCGCGGGCGCCGAGCAGGGAGAGACCGGTGCTGGTGTCTTCGGTCTTGTTCAGGAATCCCTTGTCGGTGCCGGTGGGCAGGGTGCCGCCGCGTTCGTCGCCGAAGGGGGTGTAGCGGCGGCGGGTTGCGGTGCCTGTGGTGGCGTCGACGGTGAGCTGGGTGGAGGCCTGGTTGTCGGCCATCAGGTAGGTGACTTTGCCGCCGGGCATGTTGTTGCCGGTGGTGGTGCGCATGGCGACGGTGGATCCGCCGCTGGTGTAGTACCGGGTTGCGCTGACCGTGGTGCCGTCGTTGCGCAGTTCCATGCCGCCGAGGTAGGCGACGGTTTCTGTGGGGGTGGTGCGGACGGCGAGGTTGCCGTCGGCGTCGTACACGTAGCGGGTCAGTTCGCTGCCGGTGGTCTTGGTGTTTTTGACGGTGGAGAGCTGGCCCAGTTTGGTCCAGGTGTAGTCGGTGGTGGTGCCGGGCACGACACGCTTGAGCATCGTGCCGTCGTTGTCGTAGGTGTAGGTGTCGGTGGTGGTGGTGCTGCCGGCGACGATGTGGTTGATCTTGCGGACGCCGTGCGGCTGGTCGGCGTTGGCGGTGGTCCAGGTACCGGCGTCGTCGTATCCGGGATACAGGTAGTCGTGGATGGCCTTGCTGCCCGTCTGGCTGGTGTCGGTGACGGACTGCAGGTTGCCGAGGCTGTCGTAGCTGTACCCGGTCTGGTAGGGGGAGGTGCCGGCGAAGTCAGAGGCCGTCGTCCCCGCGCAGATCCCGGCGTGGGTGTAGGCCAGGGTGAGACGGGCCTGGTTGTCGTAGGTGAAGCACTGCGACTGGGAGCTCTGCCCGCCGGAGTTCTCGCTCAGCTGGGTGATGTTGCCGGCGTGGTCGTAGCTGTAGGTGTCCTTCTGGCTTTCGGTGACGAGCTGGTTGGCCGTGGTGGTGGTGGTGATGCCCTGCAGCCAGCGGGTGCCGGTGTCGTCCTGGTAGCTGTACGAGCGTTGCGCGGTGACGCCGCCGGCGGGGGTGGTGGGCTTGCCGTAGAAGCGGTCGGTCAGACGGCTGTAGGCGTCGTAGGCCGTGTTGTTGACGTAGGTCTGCTTGTCGGAGACGACGCTGTCGGGCTGCCCCTGGGAGTTGTATCCGGTGGTGACGGTCTCCGCGTCCATCCCGCTGGCTGCGGGGCCCGCGGGGTATTTCACCGTGGTGACGTGGTCGGCGGCGTCGTAGGTGAACTCTGTCTTGTAGTCGCCGGCCAGGCCGGTGACGTTGGCCGGGACGGTGACGGTGGTGCTCTTCGGGCGGCCGCGGTCGTCGAAGCCGTCGATCTTGGTGGTGTAGGTGTTGCCGCTCGTGTCGCGGCTGACGGACGAGGTGATCTGCCCCTTGCCGCCGGAGATGCTCGGGTCGTCCCAGGCCCAGGCGGCCAGTTCATCGGCTCCGCTGGTCACGGACGTCATGCGGCCCAGGGTGTCGTAGCTGTAGCGGAGAATGTTCTTTCCGAAGCCGGTGATCGGATCCATGTTGTTGCTGACCGTACTGATCTGCCCGTTTTTGTTGTACTCAGTGAGAGATGTTCCGGCGTCCGGATCGTCGACCGTGAGGCGCTGACCGGCCCAGTTGTAGGTGTATTTGGTGTTGTTGCCGCGCCAGTCACTGATCTGCTTGAGCTGGCCGGTACCGGTGCCGGTGTAGGTGTACTGCGTGGTGAAGGTCGAACTGTCCTTGTGTTCGACGACCTTCGAGGTCTGCCCGTACACGTCGGTGTAGGTGTCCGTGGCGCCGTACACCGACGGGGTGACGGTGGTGTAGTCGCCGTGGTAGACGGCCGTGCTGGAGCCGTATGCCGAGGTGGTGGTGCCGGTGCCATTGCCGACCAGGATGCTGGTGGAGGTGGTCCGCCCGGCCCAGTCGAGGGTGAGGTCGGTGTAGGAGGGCAGGTCCTTCACCTCGGGGTTGGCGGGCCCGCCGACGCCCATGACGCCCGAGTTGCGGAAGACCGGGGAAGTGCCCGTGACGTGGCCTGCCGTGTCGTAGCGGGTGACGGCCACCTGCCGGCCGAAACCTTGACCGGCGGGGAGCGGTGCCTGTGTCTCCCGGGTGCGGCCCAGACCATCGCCGTAGGCGTACATGGACAGGTAGGTGTCCCCGGACTGGAGGGTCTGGGTGCCCACGCCGGGGTAGCCGTCGACCGAGTCCGGCACTCCGCCGATCGTGGAGGTGGGAATGCTGTAGCTGAACTTCAGCGACGGTGAGCTGGCGGTCTCGGTGGGCTTCACCACTTCGGTGGTGCGTCCCGCGGCATCCAGCGTGAGCGTGGTGATCTTCCCGTTGGGGTCCATGCTCTTGTACGGCACGCCCCAGAAGCGGGACAGCCAGACCGTGGAGGTCAGCGGGGTCAGCGGACCATTCGGGAACAAGCCGTCCGGGTCTGGAGTGGTGGTGGTGATGCCGCCCGTCGGCCAGGAATTGTCCGGGCTGTAGGTGGTGGTGGTGCGGTTCAAGTTGCGGTCTTCGCTCCACACCTCCCGGCCGGCGTTGTCGTAACCGTGCTTCGGCCCCAGGAAGTCGGTCGCCCCGGACGAGGCGTAGGTGCGCACTTCGGTCGCATTGCCGTCGACGGGCTTGTTGGCGGTTACCGAGTTGGCGTTGTCGTAGAAGGTGGTGGTGTAGCCGTCCTGGTGAGCAGCGTCCCTATCCACGCACCCCAGGCCGCCCATGCTGTAGTGCAGGGTCTCGTCGAGGAGGACGGTCCAGCGCTGGACGCCGGTGCTGTCGAGGAGGTCGGTGTTGTAGGCGCGGCCGAAGGTGGTGCACTGGTTGTCCGAGACGCCCTTCGCGCCCCAGTCGGCGATGCGCGCGGGCAGGCCGTACTTGTTCGCAAGGTCGGTGTTCTCGAATTCGTTCTGGACAGTGTGCTCGCGCCAGCCGGTCGAGATCTGGGTGAAGGTGGTGGTTTCCGTCTCGCGGACGAAGCGGGCGTCGGGCAGCCCCACGTAGGTCGCGGTGGGGTGGACCCAGTACTTGTGGAAGACCCGTTCGTGCGAGTACCCGCCGTCGTCCCGCTGCGACGTCTCGATCGTTTGACCCTGAAGCCACGCCGAGTCGGTGTAGGAGGTTTCATCACCGTCTTTGACGCTGACCGAGCGGGTCTTCGAGGGGTCGGACTTGTCGGTGCGGTCGCCGTCCAGGCCGCGGTAGAGCCAGTAGACCGTGGAGTGCTTGACCGCGCCGGAGCCCGTGGTGACCTCGACGCTCTGGTAGCCGCGCCAGTCCGACCAGGTCTCGTCGTCGTCCGAGGCGAGGGGGTCGTCGGCGAAGCGCCAGCCGGCCCCGCCCTTGTAGTCGTAGGTGGTCGTCATCTCCGGATCGCCGTCCTGGTTGCTGGTCACCGTCGGGTCGACGGTGACCTTGGTGACCAGGAACTTCTTGAACCAGCCGGTGGTGGAATCAGAGGCGCCTTCGGGGGTCCATTTCTGCCAGTAGCAGTCCTTGGTGTTCGACGACTGGGTCGGGTAATCGTCAGAACTGCATGCGTTGGGCGAGCCGTAGGTGACGGTGGTCGTCGCGCCGAGGTCTCCGTGGATCGTCTCGATGCGGCGGAACCACAACTCCTTGTCGCCGACCTGGTTGTCGAGGTCGATGCCGTTGAAGTTGATGACCGGCAGGACGATGTCCGTGCCCGTCCCGTACTTCTTGCGCTGCACGTAGTCCAGCCACAGCGTCTTGCCGACCGATCCGGCCGGGTTGGGCAGGGCGTGCTTGGTCTGGTACTGCTGCACCAGCTCCCAGCCGTTGGCCGAGGTGGTCAGCACGTAGGTCTTGATGTCCCACAGCATGTCCTTGGAGAAGAACGTGGGGTAGTAGGTCTTGCCCTTGCAGTAGTAGTCGGCGGAGGTGCCGTCGCACATCAGGTCGACCGGCACGTCCGGGTACGACGAGGGGGTTGAGGAGATCGACGGGCAGGCGCCGGGTTCACTGCGCAGCGGGTCGGTGTCGGCCATGCGTTCCACACAGCGCCCGACATGGGTGAGGACCACCTTGCCGGTCGGGATGGATCCGGGGACCTGGGAGGCCCAGCCGTACTGGATCTCGTTCAGGTAGCCGCCCGAGGTGTACTCGCGGGCCTTTTCCGTCGTGTCGGCGATGGAGCGGTAGTAGTTGGACTCCTTGTCGTAGAAGTAGGCCGATTCGACCTCGTTGGCGTCCACGACCCGGTCCAGGTTCCACCGCCAGGCCTGTGAGCACGGCTCGGGGAACTGGCTGAAACACGGCTCGCCCGGGTTGTTGCCGACCACCGGCACGGTGAAGACGGACGCGGTCGCTGCCTGGGTGCGCTCGGAGCGGCCCCAGCCGAAGTAGTAGCGCTGACCGTCCTGGGAGGAGATCACCCAGTACTCGTCGTCCGCGCCGTGCCCGTCGAACAGGTGCTGGACCCGCCAGCCCGGATCGTCCTGCACGTGATAGTCGCCGGTGCCGGTGCCGTCCTGGACCAGCTGCGAGCTGACGCCGTTGAGGTTGATGACGTAGACGGCGCCGTCCGGCTCCGTCGCGGTGTTCGGCGAGTCCCAGCACATGTCGCTGATCGGGCTCAGGCCCTCCTCGCTGCAGTTGCGGTAGCGCCGCTCGATGAATCCGACGCTCAGGTCCCACCCCATACCGACCCAGGAGGCCTGGTTGTTGGTCGCCGAGGTCCGCCCGTCCACCGACTGCGAGTTGTACGTCATCGCCAGCGACGGCGCCGACCCCATGGCCGGCTTGGGCAGTTCCACCGGCACGCTGTAGTTGAAGGCGCCCGATCCGGTCGACACGTCCCAGGACCCGGTCGGGGACAGGGCAGAGGCCCGGTAGTCACCCTCGTCCGAGGACGAACCGGTGGTCACCGCGTAGAGGCTCGCGCCCGCGCCACTGCCCAGCTGCGAGGACAGGCCGCTGTCGTCCGGCTCCGCCACCACCGTCGCGGTCAGTGTGCCCGCGGCGGTGTCGTTGTCCACGGGAATGAATTCGCGGCTGGTGCAGCCTTCGGCATCGGGGGTGTCCAGCGCGCAGGCGGGAAGCTTCACCAGCCGCAGCCGGGAAGCGAACTCGCCGCCGTATGCGTACCTGAAGCCGGAGTAGTCGATGCTGACCTGGACCTGTCCGGGCGTGCTCACTCCGTCGGAGCGGGTGACCTGCAGACCGAGCCCGACCCCTCCCGCCGGCGCGACGTCGTCACGGTCCAGCACCCGCACGTCGACCTGATCGGGAGACACCGGGTCCCCCGCAGGATCGGCCGAAGCCGAAGCCGAAGCCGAAGCCGAAGCCGAAGCCGAAGCCGAAGCGGAGTCGGAGGGCTGGGGTTCGGCGGTCACGCTCGTTTCGGGCACGGGTGTGGTGGACGCGGCTGCTTCGGGGCTGTCCGAAGGGCTGGGGTCCGTGGACGGCGACGCGTCGTCGTCGGTCAGCCGGGATGAGGCCAGCTGGGCAACGGCCCCGTCCCCTTCGGGCACGGGTGCCACCTCGACCACGTCAGCGACCTGGGTGACGTCCTGGTCCTGCGACTTCGACGCGGACGGGGTCGGCGTCGTCACCTGCCCCGGATCACCGGGTTCAGCGTGCGACAGGTCCACCGTCGCTTCTGTTGCGGTCGGCCAGTGTGGCTTGGGCAGTGCTTTGCCCACTTCCTCCGCCTGCTGCGGGGGCACCGTGCCCAGCGACTGGGAGGGAACGACCGGTGTCGAGTCCTCCGCCGCGGCCGCCTCGGAAGGCGACACCACCGACATCGTCGACAGCAAGCCGGCCATCAAAGCACCGGCCAGCCCAACTGATAGGTAACGCGTACGCCTTACGGCCACTTGAATCCCCCCACGCATGCCACCTGCATCACGTGCACGGGGCAGTCCAATGAATCAACTGCCGTCTTCCGGGCATGCCGAACAGACCCATCAGCACGATGGGATCGACTTGACCAGGAATTTGATCAGTGAAGGCGGACAGTAGTTCCCGTGAACAGACTGTGAACAGGGGGTTTGATCATGGGTTCCCTTCGAGTGCTGTGACGTTTTCCACAATCAGGCGAGCTGCCGTGCAAGCGCCTGACCTGCACTTCAGGTGTGGTTCGGGCTTCCCCGGCGGCGGCCGCGGGGCAGACCGGCATCGGCCGCATCAGTCAGCGCAGCCTGCGAAGGGCCCCCGCTTGCGGGGGCCGGGCCTGCCCGGCATCCGACTTCGAGGGTCGGATGACCCGCAGCACAGGCGCACCTCACCCGATCATCGGTGCCCCGCGCTGTAGCCGAGCGGCCTGGCGAGACGGAAGTTCGCGGTGATACGGCCGAACGGACTGGTGACGGCGAGACGCCGAAATGCGATGAAGTCGACCCGCGTGCGTGCTCTGCCGGTTTCGATTCACCCCCGCACGTGCCGGGGCTGCGCCGGGAGAACTGACCGGCAAGTTGTCGTAGGGTCGCCTGGGTCGCCGTGCTGGGGGCGTGGCGGGAAGCAGCAAAAGCGCACGGGGTTCTTGAGAGACGGCAGGTCATTGCGGTCGTCGGTGGGAGGGGTTCACTCGATGGCGGCGCAATTCGGCAGGAGGCTGCGCAGGGGCGCGGCAACCACCGCTGTAGTCGTGGTCGCGGTCGCGGCTCTGTCCGCCTCGCAGGCCGCGGGAGTAAGCGCCGACAGTCACGGCAGACAGATGACCGCCATCCACACCCGGCAGAATGCGGACGGCACGGACTACGGAGTCGCGACCGGCAACTCGCGTTACTACACGGATCTTCCGCCGCTGCAGAGCCCGAACCCCGCACCGAGCGCGAGTGCGGGTGGCGGCACGCCCGCCGCCACGGGCGCGGCCGAGGCGGGTATCCCGGCGACCGTGCTGGC
>NZ_JAODTZ010000058.1 GCF_025399795.1 Streptomyces rhizosphaerihabitans
GACACGCTGGATCTGAATCGTGTCCAGGCTGAGGCCGATACGCGCAACGTGGCTTCTGCCCGCGTGCTGGAGAAGCTCGGCTTCGTGCGTGAGGGGACGTTGCGGGAAGACTGCGTTGTCAACGGCGAGGTCTCTGACTCGTGGGTCTACGGGCTGCTCAGGCGGGAGTGGCGGCCGTCGTCCGAGCCGGCTCCCGCCCGCTGAGTCCCATCGCCCGGCACCTGGTATCGACCAACCCCCGAACCACTGATCACTGCGCCTCATCCAAACTCAACGACGAACCGGGTAAAAGCTCACATCTCGCCCTCTCAGAGCGCCGACTGCGAGGACCGCCCCTGCTCAAGCCCGAGCCGTACTGCGTTGGAGGGCACCGACGGCGAGCCGCGCACCGGCCGACGCACCGGCACCGAGCCGCCCGGCGAAATACGGTCAGCCGTGATGCGCGACGCCCTGATGCTTGCCCTCAGCCTGCGCTCGCACACCTCCCGGAGAAGTTCGCGGGCTCCACGGGGGCGTTCGCCCCGGCCTGCCCGATGACCGCTCTTGGAGCCGTCTTTGGCCGCGCGGCATTCTCCGGCGGCAGGGTGTCCTTCGGTGGCGCAGCGTTCTCCGACGGCGCGGTGTTCTTCGTCCGCGGGACGTTCGCCGGCGGCGAGGTGTCGTTCGTCGACGCGACGGGTCCAGCTCCTGATGGGCTGCTCGCTGCCTTCAACACTGCCTCTGGGACAGTTGTCCTTCCCCCCGCTTGGCAGCCCCTGAATCCGTAGGTGGAAAGGCGGAAACGGCCGT
Source organism: Streptomyces rhizosphaerihabitans (assembly GCF_025399795.1). Classification (GTDB taxonomy): domain Bacteria; phylum Actinomycetota; class Actinomycetes; order Streptomycetales; family Streptomycetaceae; genus Streptomyces; species Streptomyces rhizosphaerihabitans. Next base: position 790 of record NZ_JAODTZ010000058.1, read on the forward strand.
ATTCCTGTGGTGAGCGGCTGAGGCCGGTCTTGTCGGACCCGCGTGGCCCGTGTCCAACATCCGGGGTCAAGGCCCTCTCCGTCAGCCTCCTCCCATCAGCCTGCGATCGCCCGCAAGATCGGCTGGCCGAGTGCGCCGAGCCAGCCCGCGAGCGCTCCGAGCGGCCCGATCAGCCCGGTGCTGGCCGTGGCCAGCGCACCCGCCGAGGACAGCAGCCGGGTGATCCGGCCGAGCCGGCCCGCCACTGCCTCCCGGTCCGGCTCCGGCCGGGCGACCTCCTTGTCCAGCGAGTCCAGCTCGGCCCGCACCTCGGGCTCGATTGCCGGCGGTAGCGCCGTCTGCTCGATCGACGCCCTCAGTTCCCGGACCAGGCCGCGCACCTCCTGCCCGCCCGCCGTGAAGACGGCCGACTGGCCCCCGTGAACGGTCTGGTTCCCGGCGACGTTGTTGACCACGCCGCCCTGCTGGTTGCCGATGTTGAAGGCCATGGCTCCCCATCTCCTCACCGCTGCCGCCAGGACGCCTGCCGCTCGGCATCCTCGAAGCGGCGGCGCCGGGACGTCGTCACGATGTGCAGAACGATCCCGATGACCGTCAGAGCCGTCCCGATAGCCGCCATCGCGAACCCGACCGCCCCTACCGGCACCCCGGCCACCTTCGGTCCGAGCAGCTCCGGGGAGGAGTCGAAGTTCGAACTCCCCGACGAAATATCGTCGTTGGTCCTGGCAATGAATCGAATGATCATCCAGCCGTAGATCCCGCCCCCGACCAGAAAGAGCAGGAAGCCGAGCATGATCAGGTGTCGCGCCCTGGTACGGGTCGCGGCGATCTCCTTGAAAAAGCTCTCGCGCTGCGCCTGCTGAACGTAGTTGTACTGGTCCCCGGCGACGTTGCTCAGCCGGTCGGCCTGCTGCTCCCCGATGTCGAACCGCCGCTCGCCGCCGGGCGGCGTACGGTCAGCCTCGCGCGGTGCCGGGCGGCCCGGCGGGCCGGCGGGTGGCGGCCCTGCGGCGGGAGCGCCGTGAGGCGTGGGCCCGGGCTCAGGGGCGGGGCCCCAGCCCGGCATGGTGTCCGAGGTACCGCCGGCTCCGGGCTTCGGGGCCTGAACGGTCCGGTCGGCGGGGCGCAGCTCTTCGTAATGCACCTCTAAGGGCCCAAAATCCAGCACGTCGCCCGAGTGCAGCACCTGCTGCCCGAGCACCGGGTGACCGTTCAGCATGGTGCCGTTGGTGGAGGCGAGATCCTCGACGGTGGTCCGGCCCGAGGCCCGCCACACCACCGCGTGCCGTCGGCTGACGCCCGGATCGCCCACCTGGATCTGGCAGTCGGAGTCCCGCCCGACCAGCATCGGCTGGTCGTCGAGGACGAAGACCCGGCCGCGCAGCCGGTCCGGGCGGTCGACCACGAGGTGCGGTAGGTCGCGCTCTCGCAGAGGCGGGTCCATGGCACGACCTCCTGCCTTGGCGAAGCATCCGGCGTCGGGCGAAACGATTCGGTCGCCTGTTTTGGTGATCCTCACCTTCTAGTAAAGGCCGATCGGCCCCGTCCTGCCACAGCATCCCGGACGGCCGGAACTCGGCAGTGCGTTCGGCCGACCGGCGAGGCCGCCGATGAAGCCGCCGCTGCCGCCCGCGCTGCTGCCGACGCCGCCGTCCGCGTCGTCCATGACGCTCTCGTCCGGTTTCGGCTCGGTAAGGTCCAGCAGATCCTCGACGAGCTCCTGGGCCGGGATCTGTCCCTCCTCGACGAGGCCGCCATCAACGAACTCCTGGACGACTTCACCACCGCAGACCTTCACGATGCCGATCTGCACGCAACCGACCTGTCAGGAGTGCGCTGGTCGGAGCGAACCTGGTGGCCACTGACGATCGACGTCCAAAGCCTCAAGAACCAATCCCAGGAAACCCCTCCCGGAAGCGGCATCTACATCGTCCGCTCCGGGCATCCGCCCGTCCGCGACTTCGCCGACCAGACATGAAACCGCCCCTCATCCCCCGGCCGCAGGCCGTGCACGGCACTCGGGGACACCACCCCCGATCCGCACACCCGCCACCACGGTGATCCCGCTATGGGTCTATCCCGGTCTCATGCGGTATCCCGATGGGGGTGGCCTGACCGCGAAACAACGAGCTCAGGGGGAGCAAGTGCGGTTCGAGACTGCCGAAGCCAGCCGAAGGTCCGCTCGACGACCCAGCGCCGCGGGATCACCTTGAATCCTTTCACGGCCGGATCCCGGCGGACGGCTTCGACGTCGATGCCGAGGCGGGCGCCGTGATCGATGGCTTTGGTGCGGTATCCGGTGTCGGTCCAGGCCTTTCTGACCTGCTGGTTTGAGGTAGAGATCCAAGACAGCAGGTGGATGCCGCCGACGTTGTCGGAGACATTGGCGGCGGTGACCCGGACGGCGAGGAGCAGGCCGAGAGTGTCGACGCCGAGGTGACGCTTTCGGCCTGCGATCTTCTTCCCTGCGTCGATTCCCTGCCCGGCGCTGGCGGGAACGTGCGGGGGATCACCGGTCCGAGCTCGTCGGCGCAGACGACCGTCGCGCCTTCGGGCGGGCAGGTGTAGAGCTCGATGATCCTGGTCCTTTTCCCTCGAAGTCGGTGTCCTCGAGCGAGTCCAGGACCGGGTGCGGCGCCAGCGCACCCCCTCGGCCAGCAGGATCCTGCGGACCTGGGCAGGTCGACCGAAGGTCGCGGCCCTGGCCTCCACTGAACCGGGCCGCGTTTCCCTGCTTGCCATAGGCGATCACGCCGCCGTACATTCCCTGCACCCGGCTTGTCCGGCCGCTTCGTCTATCCCCTTTGAGCACATGAGGAGCGCCCGTATGACGGGTGTACTGGCGGTCGCAGGCGGCACCGCATCCGGCAAGTCCACCCTTGCCGAAGCCCTGTCGCTGCAGTGCCCCGAGAGCGTGGCGCTGGTCCATCTGGACGACTACTACGTGCCCGCGCACGACCCCCTGAGGGGTGTGTGGACGGTCAGTGCCGACGAGCACGCCGTCCTCGACTGGAACCATCCGGGGTCGATCGACGAGACAGCGGTGGCACACGCCATCGACGCGGCGCTGCTGCGCCCCGGCGTGCTGCTGGTGGTGGTCGAGGGCCTGTTCGCGCTGTCACTGCCGTCCGTGGTCCGGCGGGCGGCGTGGCGGGTGTACGTCGACACCCCCGACGACATACGCCTGGCCCGCAAGATCCTCCGGAAGATCGAGGTGCAGCGGCAGGACCCCCGACTGTCCCTGCGCAACTATCTGCAGACCGGCAGGGACCGCCACGCAGCCCACGTCGCGCCCTCCCGGGCAGCGGCCGATCTGGTCGTGGACGGGACCGCGAGCGAGGCGGAGATGCTGGCGGCCGTCATACCGCTGATCGGGCCGGCCCTCGCGCCGCCGCCCGCGGCGCCCTCGCGGGCACGGGGGGTGTGCGGTGTGACCCGTGCCCCCGGGGTCCCGGCGTTCGCGCTGTGACGTGCCCGGGGCACCGGCCCCGGCGAGGGACACCGCGTGATCACGCTTCCGGCAACACAGTCCAACCCCCGGCGGGCTCTCAGGCGAATCACGACCGATCCAGTTCACCTGCAGCCAGGCGAACTGCAGGGGGCGTGCTGAAGATCCTCCCCGTCCTCCTTGTCGTCGTGCTTTCCGCACCGGCATGGCTGACCTGGCCTTTCCTGTCAGAACGGCGCCAACAGGCCGTCCTCGACATGGTCAGAACACTGGCTGACTGGACCCGGAGCACCAGGTAACGTCCCGAGGGCCCGCTCTGTCTTGTCGGCAACGCGGGCCCTCCCCCATTACGGCGTCAGTCAACCAGGCACGTCGATCCGGCGGTCTGCCACCGAACCCCACTCACCCGGGAGACCGGACCGTGAGATCCACGATCTTCGCGTCGTCGGGGAGGTCCAGGCGCTGTCTGCGGGGGCGTGGGAGCAGCAGGTCGCGGCCTCCGGGCAGCAGGCCCTTGGTGCGCAGTGTCTGGGCGCGGCTGCGACACCAGGTGGAGCAGAACTCCCGGGGACAGCGGGCGGAGTCGGGGCAGGGCTGCGTGCACACCGTGCAGTGGCCCAGGGTGGTGACGGGGGCCAGGCGCCGCAGCAGCAGCCGGACCTGGCCTTTCTCCTCCGGCTTGTACGGTTCGGCGTCGGCCGTGCAGCCCTCGATGAGTTCGGTGAAGGCGGCAAGGTCGCGGCGGCAGGCGCCGAGGAGTTCCAGGTACTCCTCTCACCGGCCAGGCGGCGAGTGTGCCGGAACGCGTCAGGTACAGGCCGACGGTGTCGATCCGGTACTGGTCGGCGGTGTCGAGGAGCAGGTAGCCGGGCTTCGGCCTGGCGGAGCGTGCGGGGGTGGCGGGTGCTCTTGAAGTCCAGGAGCAGCCCGTCGACGGCGAGGTCGGCGTCCGCGCTGATCCTGCGGGTGGGGAAGGTGGGTCCTGGCGTGCAATCCTCGGGTCGGGTGCGGGCCCGTAGGGCGTCCAGCGGGCTGTTGGCGGCCTTGTAGAGCTGGGTGACGACGTCGGCCACCATGTCCGCGTTCGGGGAGCTGGAGCAGCCGCTCCAGGGTGAAGGCAGCGGGGTCCTCGTGGGCGGTGAGGGACAGCGGGGTGCAGGAGAAGCGCCGATCGGGGTGCGGTAGTTGACCTGGTACCAGGCTGTGGCGATCAACAGGCGGGCCAGGTCCTCCTCCTTGTCGTGGGCCCGGTCCATGGGCAGAGCCCGGTCATCGAGCTGCAGGCCGAGCACGGTTTCCTCCAGGCGCGCGAGGAGTTCCTCGCCGACGCGCCGCATCCGCCGGCCGGCTTGGGAGTCGTAGGTGCCGGTGAGGGTGATGCCGTCGCGCGTGGCGGGGTCTACGGGCTCGGCGGTGGTGAACGCCAGACGCAGCCGGTAGTCGATCGCAGTGCCCACGTCCTGGACGGATGACCGCGAGCGATGCCGACGGGCAGGCATCGACGACAGTGTCGCCTTCGAGACGAAGGTGGCAATGGCCAAGGCGATGGTCGGCCGGGCCATCGCCGAGAAGATCCCGTTCGGCTGGGTGACGGCGGACGCCGCCTATGGCTTCAGCAAGAGCTGGCGGTTCGAGCTGGAACAGGCGGACATCTTCCACGTCATGGCCACCACCCGGCACGACACGGTCGTCACCCGCTGGTCCATCGACCACCCCGTCCACGACCTGTTCCCCGGCCCACAGCCCAACTTCTGGGCGGGGCGGACGAGGGGTGTTTCGAGCCGGGTTCACAGCAGATCGCTCGTGTCGTACAGGCGTGCGTACCACCAGGCGCCCCTGCGCCAGGGCTCGCGGTGTGCGAACACGTCTGGCAGGGTCCTGCGCAGCAGTTCCCGGTCGATTCCGCGAGCAGGAACTCCAGGTCGCGCCGGGCGTACGGGGGAGCAGGGGGAAGCATCCCGGCGAGGATCTACCCGTTGCACCCCAAGCCGGGCCTCATGGCCTCAAAAGATGTCCACGCACAGGCTCTCGGCCGACGGGCCGCAGCACCCACCGGCCAGGAGGCCGCCTCCTGTCGGTCCTGAGCTCACAGAACCTGGTCAGATGAACACGTCGAGGCCCAGTATCGGCTGAGACGGCAGGAAAAAAAGTCCGAACGTACGCCGACGGCGCAGGCGATGACGACCGCACGGTTGCGGGCCAGGGCGGTGCCGTTCAGGGGATCTGTCCGGTTTGGTCAGCGACTCCACACCAACCAGGACCGTGGGCGTCTCCATTCCCGGCGCGGATCAAGGAGCGAGCGACCGGTTGGGCAGAGATGGGAGGCGCTGGGTGGTGCGTCGGATGAGCGCGATGCCTGGCGCAGCGAGGTCCGCCGGCGAGGGGCTCGGTTGCCAAGACGAGCCGTATTGGGCACTATCCACGTCATGACTACACGAAAGGGCAGCCGACCCTCCGGCTGTTGACCGGCTCGTGGTGGGTGCGCAACGGCGATGCCGTCGGCGAGAGTCCCACCCTTTTCGACCATGCACGGACCCTCCGTGGTCGCTACGGTCCCGGTCCGTGGCCCGGGTTTGGCGATCCGCTTCCCGATGCACGCCCGGACAGCACTCGCCTCGTCTTCGTCGGCGGCGGTGAAGACGCTCTGGTACGACGTACCCCGGACGGCGACGGTGTCGTTCCTCCCACCGGCGTCGAACTCGCCAACCACATCGAACACCTGCTGCTGGCATTGGCGCCCAGCCTCAGCGGCGACAAGCTCAGGGGCCTCCACGACCTCCTCGCTACTTGCTCGCCGATCGAGGTCGCTGACGAGCTCAGCGCCGAGGTCCACCGCCGCGGTCTGCCGTCCGACGGCCTGCGCCGACTAGGCCGGCAGTTGGCAGAGCACGGTACCCACCGAGCCCCGGTCAAGATCGGTCTGGTGCTCCTGGGCCTGGGCGGGGACATCCGCGACCGAGAACTGCTGCTCCTGCTCGGCACCCTGGATGAGCTCACCCTCTACGCAGCCGTCGCACTCCACCGTTCCCAGCCCGACGGAGACCTGGCCGTCCATGCCCTCGCTCAAGAGGTCGCGGGATGGGGACGCATCCAGGCGGTCCGAACGCTGCGCCACACCACCGATCCCTGTATCAGGGCGTGGCTGCTGCGCGAGGGCTTCCGCAACACCATCATGGACGAGTACCTAGCCCACCTCGCCGCGACCACCGGCGACCTGTACAGCGCACTGAGTCACCCCCACGTCGACACTCCGCTCCTGAACGGCGGCGGGGGCATCCTGGCCGCAATGGCCGACGGCCAGGGAGGTCCCGCACCCGGCCTGGCCGACTACTCGCACGCCGTACCCGTGCTGCACCGCTACGCCGACTTGGTCCAGGCCCGGACGCCCACCATCGCCATGCTTCTCGACCTGATCAGTATCACCATGTTCTTCCGCCACCCGCCCCAGGAACTGCCCTGGACAGCCGCCGACATCGAGTACCTGACAGCACGCTACGAGGGCCTGCTCCAAGAACCCCGGTGGCCTGCGCTTGTCTTGGACCACCTCGCCGACCCCCGGCGCCCTGACTTCCACCTCGCTCTGCGACCTGCCGAAGTCCTGCACCTGAGCCCGACGGCCCAACTCTTGGCACGTCTGGAAACCGGACCGTCCCTGCTCGACCCGACCTGGGTCCATGCGCTGCGCAACAGCGACCGCCAGCACGCCGCACACATCCTCGACCTGGCCGAACGACGCCTTGCCACTACCCCCCGCCCCGAACGCGACCACGCTCTACTGCTGTTTGCACATTTCCTGCGACGCCATCCTGAACACGGCTGGCCCCTGCTGCGGTCCGCACTCACCAGCAGTACGCCCGAAGCGCGCCGCACCGCGTTGACCACCCTCGCCGGATGGCCCGCCGACACCCTCACGCAGGAGGCCGCCGACCACCTGCGCACCACCCAGACACCTCAGCCGGACAATCCCCAGGAGACACGCCCGTGACCGCAACTCCCCACCGCCTTGAGCCGTACGCCCAACTGCCCGACCGCTACAGCTCTGCAACGAGGTCATCCCAGGAGACAGGCAAGGTCAAGAAGTCAGGCGTGAGAGTGGAGCCGATCCGCTAGCCCTCATCGGAACCCACGATGCGGATCAATCCAGGTTCTGCATGCATCGAGTCGAATTCGAAGCCTTCCGTGCTGGCCACGGGGCTGCGGAGCCAGAGCGCGAGGTGGTACGCCACTCGGCAACGGGAAATGCAACGCGGCCTGGAGCAGGTTGTGCGGGCGGGCGATGCTGTCCCTTCTTGGATGATCTGGCCCGAAGCAGTGCTCGTGACCTGCGGTGACCAGGTCAGCTGAGACAAGCAGTGGCTCGGAATCTCAACTGATCCGGTGCGTGAGGATGCTGTACGCCGTCTCAGCCGATCTGGTCTGTTGGTGCCGGGGAGCAGTCTCCCGTTTTCCTACGCTGAGAGGCGTGCGTGGTCTGTGGGGTTCAGGGTGTTCGCAATCGGCAGGCCCGTACCCTTCCCCTCGACTGGGTGACCTTCGGGGCGTCAGCAGTGGTGGGCAAAGGCTGCGGGCGTGGCCTTTCGCAGGACGGGGGCGGGGCGTGTGGGAGAGGGCGGGTAGACGGTCCTGCCCTCTTTGATGGTCTCCACGACGGTGATGTCCTTGATCTTCCGCTCGGGGATCGTGAGCGGGTTGTGGCTGAGGATCACGAAGTCGGCGAGCTTGCCGACCTCGATGCTGCCCTTGGTGTCCTCTTCGAAGTACTGGCGGGCGGCGTTGATGGTGATGGACTTCACCGCGTCCAGGGCCGACACACATTGGTCCGGGCCCAGGACGCTTCCTGAGGTGCGGGTGACACGGGTGACCTGGCTGGACAGGATGGCGATCGAGTTGGGCAGGGCGACGGGTGCGTCGTGGTGCGAGGTGTAGGCCATGTCGCGGTCCACTGCCCATCGGGCCGGCGAGATGTCGACAGCGCGTTCGGGGCCGAGCACGGTCTTGCCGTACCAGTCGCCCCAGTAGTAGGTGTGCATGGAAAAGAACGACGGGATGATCCCGAGTTCCCGGAACGCCTCGATCTGGTCCTCGCGGGCCGTCTGGCAGTGGATCGCCGTCGTACGCCGGTCCTGTCCGGCTTCCTTGGTGGCCGAGCGCACGCACCGAATGAGCTGGTCGATGGCGGCGTCGCCGTTCACATGCGCGATGACATGCCAGTTGTTGGCGAAACCCGCCCTGACCTGGGCCAGGACGTCCTCGTCCGGCAGGGTCGCATAGCCGCAGTACTCCTCGTCCTGGTCCTCGGGCGGGGTGAGGTAGGGCTCGGTGAGCCAGGCGGTGCGCCCCTGGGGCGAGCCATCCAGGACCAGCTTCACCCCGGCCACGCGCAGGCCCTTGGTGTACTCCTGGCTCGCCTGGACCGTGGCAGGGGATTTCATGGCCTGGCCGGCCTTCACGTAGACGACCACGTCGGTGGGCAGGCCGGAGGGGTAGGCGTCCGCGACCTGCCGCATGAGGCCCAGGACCTCCAGGCTCGCTGCCCCCTCCTGCACGGTCGTGAAGCCGAAGCTCGCCGCCGACAGGAGGCCCACGGGCAGGAACTGCCCGCTGTCGACGGGGTCCATCCCGGCGACGGCCAGGTCGGCGGCGGGGTTGAACGCGGTCTCTTCCAGCACCCCGTTCGGCTCCCCGTACACGAGCCCGGATTCGGTTGCGCGCTCCAGCGTCCGCCGGATCACCCCGCCCTCCGGGTCCGGTGTCATGGCGGTGTACCCGAGTCGTTCGAGCCCCAGGCTGTTGACCGCTCCCAGATGGAAGGACTGGTGGATCGCCAGCACGGGCTTCTCGGTGGACACCACGTCCAGGTCGTGGCGGGTGGGGTGCTTGCCCTCGGCGAGCATGGAGTCGTCGTAACCGAAACCGATGATCCAATCCGAGCGTTTCCCCACCTCGCTCTCGGCGAACTCGCGCAGTTTGTCCTGGAGGGACGCGATGTCGGTGACGTCGCCGTCGGGAGCGGCCAGGAGATTGGCGATCGTGGCCTGCAGGCCGGTGCCTGTGACGTGGCCGTGCGCATCGATGAAACCCGGCAGCAGAGCCTGATCGGGCAGCAGGGCGTGCATCCGCGTCTCTGGTCCCTGCCACGCGGCCTGCGCCCGGGACAGGTTGCCGACGAAGACGATCCGGCCGTCCTTGACCGCCACCGCCTCAGGCGCTGCCGACTTGTCGTCGGTGACCGTCACGATGGAACCGCCGGAGAAGATGATGTCGGCATCTCCAGACCGCGCTCCCGGTGAGATTGCCTGAGACATCACACACCACCTGTTCTCCTGCGGATGACCAGCCTTCATTACGAAGGGTAGTCGTTTGCGTACGAATCGCGAGCGAGCGACGCCGGCCAGTGGCGCAGGATGAAGCCGACTCGGCACACGCGCACGAGACTTACGGACCTTCATCGGTTAGGAACACCAGCGGGCCGGATCATCTGAGACGCGAGCGAATCGGCCCCGTTCACCTGAGAACCCCCTCGATGCCGAACCTGCCGAAGTCGTCACGGCGCAGGTTCAGGCCTGCCAGTCACTCCGGCTGGTGTTCCGGCCCTCCGAAGTCCGGGTTGGTGAAGTCCGGGCTGGAGAAGCTCCGCCGCGGGTCCGCCGCGGGTCCGCCGTCGGGACTGCTGAACCCCGGCCGGCCGTAGCCGAGGTGGGGGATCCGGCTCGGAGCCGGTGCCGGGCGGCCCAGCGCCACCGAGCCCGGACCCGCGAGAACCTCCCGCAGGAACGGCAGGATGCCGCGCTCCAGCAGGGCATCGAGCCAGGCCTGCTTGGCCCGGGCGACCTGTTCGGACAGCTCGCCGCCAACTCCGGCCCGGAGCGAGGACGAGCTGTCGCGCAGCGCCGTCAGCAGCAGTCCGGCCGTGCCAACGATGACCGCTGCTGCGGTAACTGCGCCGAGGACCCATCCGGTGGTCAGGAGGGTCTGGGCGATGGCCGGTGCGGGATCGAGCAGCTTGAGGCTGTAGCCCACGAGCAGCAAGATCGCTGCGGTGATACCGGCGAGGACGGAAGCAAGGACCGTGGCGCCGGAGACCAAGTTGAATTCCAGTACCTCGCCATTAGTCGACGACGTACGAACGGGAGTGTGGACTGCCGTCGGCTGCCCGGGAGTACCTGGCCCTGCCTCCCCTGTTCCCCGAGTCGTTGACACCGGTGGGACTACGTGCAAGCCGAGCACCGCTGCCAGGAAGCGGCGACCGTAGGACATACGAGCCCACCGCTGCGCAGGGACTCCGTTTCCGGTCCGGTTGCCCCCCGGTCGTCCGGCGCCCAGAATAGCGGCCCACAGACGGCGGCCCAGACCTGTCAGGTAAGGCCGTTCGGGGACCTCTCCACGGCTGTCGGAAGACGGGACGGCGGCGGACGACGGTTCCGAACGCGAGCCCGCGGAGGTCGCGCGCAAGGACGTTTGCGGGGACACCGGACGGCGTAGCTCCTCGCGGACCTGCACATAGTGCGCATACTCGTCCGCCGCAGCCGCCGTGATGAGGGCTGTGGCGTTGAGCGCCATGGTACGTAGCTGCTCGAGGTTGAGCCGCTGGCCCACGGCAGCGAGTTCCGGTCGGTGTGATGCGGAGCGCAGCGCCTCATCGAGGATCCGCTCGTATTCCTGGCGGTCCTCGCTCAGCAGGTGCTGCGGAACGCTTACCACGGCCCCTCCTCCCCGAACTCCGTTCTCTGCCATCGTCGCCCGCTTCGACCGTCGCGGCCAGATCCCGATCCGTTGGACGGGTCCGGGGTGAAGGGGGTGTCCGCGAGGCGTGCGGGATCTGGGGAGGGTGATCGGTCCGCAGGGTGCTCGTCCGGTGCGGGTTCCGGCGTGCGGGTGTCTGCGGCCGCGGGATTCGATCTGGGCGACGGTCTCGGGTGTGGGAGGGGCGGGGGGCGTTCGGCAGCGGCGGGGGGTTCAACCGGGTCTGCGGGTGATGCGGGCAGGGGCTCGGCTCGGGGGGGAGCCGAGGGCACTGCGACGGCTCCTGCCTCTGGGGCAGATACGTCGCCCAAGCCGTGGCTACCCGCCGCGGTGCTGGCGGCCGACGGCATCCCTGCCTCCGTGACCGTCTCCTGCAACGCCGGTTGCCGGTCGCCTGTAACGGCCTCGTTCACCGTCTGGATGCGGATGAGTTGAGTGAGCAGGACAGGCGCTGACATGCCGACCACGATGGCGGCGTACTTGCCGCTGATCTGCCCCGTAGTGCCGAACAGCACCGCAGCACAGGCTCCCATCAGAGCGTGAACGGCGGCCGCGGCGATATCGACGGGAAGATCAAAGTATCCCTGGAACCGGGGAGCCTCTCCCTGCGCCATCTCTGTCCTGATCGCCCGCTGGTGGGCGTGGCGATCGGTGGTCCAGGCCGCGAACCGGGCGTACAGGTCCAGGGCCCCGCGCGCGAGACCGCCGGCTGCCCCGCACAGAATCAACGTTGGGACATCCACACGCTCCCCCGGGTGATGGCGCAGACGTCAACTGGCTGCGAAATTCCGGACACCGAACGAGAGTAGAGCCACGGACAAGCCGCAGGAAAGGGCCCACCCCGGCCCCCTACTCGGTCAACAGTGCGCCGTTTGCCCACCTTTGCCCGCGGGGTAGGCGCGGGCTCCACCCGCATCTATTTTGACCAGGACGACTTGGTCGAACACTTGCGTACAGGCACTACCGCCATGGGTGGGGTACCGAGTGGGGAGCTGCCACGATGGCATCTCAGGCAATTGGCGGCTACACGCGTTTCATGCACGTGGCCGGGATCTGCCCGCCTCGCACCACACGCCAGACGGAACCGGCGCGACCGCACTTGCGGTACGCCGGACCGCTCTGGGTTCGCGCGATCGCGTCGATGCACGACACGAGGACGTCGCCGCGGTGCACGTAGTGGTCAACCGGGCTGTTCGGCTTGGCCACCGGGCCGTCGTTCCACGCCGGCCGCCGCACCGCGACCACCCGCCCCGTCACCCTGTACTTCGTCGCACACGCAGCCTCAGCCGGGGAGCGCGAGGACGAGGCGGCCGCTGCTCCCGGGGCCGCCAGCACGCCGGCGAGTACGACCGCGGCCGCAACTGCCCATGAGGTCATGCGTCGTCGTGGCGTCATGCACGGACAACCGCCGCCGCGACCGGCTGTTACGGCTTCGCTGAGGTGATCACCCGACAGAGAAGGACCTACCGGGTGACGAGTCCAGGAGGAGGGTACGGAAGAACTCCGTGACGATGGGGCGGGCGCATCCGGCCTTGGCTCGTGATCACTTGCGCGAATAGGCGGAGGGCGTTACCCGGTTGCCGGCGACGATGCCGACGACCACGGCACGTTCCCTCTCCGTTCCCTTGGGCCGGTGGGTCGTGGTCCAGTCGCTTCTGAATCGTCGCCTCCCAACCGGCGGGGAGCGCCCGGCGCGGGCACGGCCGGAATGACGGATTGGGGTCCGGCCCCGGTGGGAAGGGAGCCTGCGAATGTCATGAGCACGACTACCTTCCCCCACAAGGAGGTCGACCATGCACGTCCGTACCTTGACCACCACCGTCGCCGCGGTTCTCGCGGTGACCTTCCCCCTGCTGGGCGGCCAGGCCGTGGCCGCCCCGTCGTCGGTCGCGGACCACACCCTGGCCGCACGCGTCGTCACCTACGACGCGAGCGGTGCCGCGGAGTTCAAGTCCGCGGTCGACCGCGGCGCGGCGATCTGGAACGAGAGCGTCGACGCGGTCGAACTACGGCCGGTCACCGCCGGGCAGCGCGCCAACATAAGGGTCCTGGCCGACAACGGCTGGCCCCGGGCCCTGCCCGGGTCGCTCGGCAACGGAACCGTCTACATCGGCCGACAGGCGGTGGACCAGGGCTACAACACGGTCCGCATCTCCGCCCATGAACTCGGCCACATCCTGGGCCTCCCGGACCGCAAGCCCGGGCCCTGCTCCAGTCTGATGTCCGGTTCCAGCGCGGGCGTCGCCTGCACGAACCCGTACCCGAACGCGGCAGAGAAGGCCGAGGTCGAGGCGGACTTCGGCGGCGCCCTCGCGGGACCGGCCGCGACCGCGCCCCGTGGCGTCGTGATCGTGGACTGACACGCGGCGCGGCGGCACGACGACGCCTGAACGCGCGTCAGGTAGGGTGCCCGCCGGTCCTCCCGGCGGGCACCCTACCCGGGCGAAGCCTCAGGCCTGGGTGCGCCGCACGCACGCCCCCAGCCGACTGCGCTCAGCCCGGAAATCGGGCGGATACGGCTGAGTAGCAGGCCGTCGACGTCCTACCCGTTGTAGGCCAGGTAGGCCCTCGACAGCATCGGCACCCACGACGGCTGGCCATCGGACGCCGGCCCGGCTCGTCCGCAGCTGCCGTCACAGGCTCAGAAGCAGGTCCCTGACCGCGACGGGCTGGGACAGGAACGGGTGGTGGCCGGCGGCGAGTTCGACGACGCTGCCGGCCCGGCGGGCGAACTCGCGCTGCAGCCGCGGCGGGGTGCCCTGGTCCTGGGCGCAGATGAGGTACGTCGAGGGCAACTGCTGCCATGCGGCCGCCCCGACCGGCTGCCCGGTCACCTGCACGCTCTGCTGGGTGAGGTGGGCCGCCGCCTGCGCCTGGACCTCGGGGTCGCAGTCCTGCAGGAATGTATCCACGAGCAGCTCGGGGCGGACCCCGAATGTGCCGGCGTCGGGGTCGACGTCGAGAAACGGGGCGGGGCTGCCGTCCCCGAACTCCGACAGGCTCTGCCCGACCTCGGGCAGGTAGCTGGAGACCAGCAGCAGGTGGCGTACTGACCCGATTCCCGCGGCGGCTTCCGCGGTGATGATGCCGCCGTAGCTGTGGGCGACCACGATGGTCGACTCGTCGCTGTCCTGCAGCACCTGCCGCACCGCGGCAACATCCTCGGGCAGTCCCGGACCGCCGACGCCGCCGGGCAGGCCCGCCTCGCCACAGCTCGGCAGCGCCGGGGCCACGCTCGGCACCCCTCGCTCCTGCAGCAGCTCGGCGGTGCGGTGCCACCACCACGACCCGTCGCGCACGCACGCCCCATGCACGAACACGACCCTCATCGCTACCTCCACGTCTGCCTTGACTGCCCCCTGCCGACGATAGGGCTACAACTCCGGCTGATCCGGTCGCATCTGGGACACAGGGACGGCCGGTCATGGCGGTGATCAACTGGGTACTCATCGCGGTGCCGGCCGCCATCGCCGCACTGCTCCGGGACCGGGAGCCGTCCCGCATCGGCTGCCCCGGGGGCAGGTAGGTCACCTGAGCTCAACAACGTAGGAGGCGCCGCTGAACGCCCAGCCGTCGGTGCCTTCGCCGATGATGTCGTCGATGAAGCGGTCCTCAAAGTCGTCGTCGCGCAGGTCGCTGGCCAGTCAGAGCGTCTCAGTTTCGCTCCGGTCGCCGCAGCTTCCGTCGATACGAAGGGGTACGGCGCAGCGCCGGTCCGGGTGACCGAGGTGCCGTCCAGGGCGTGGGCGATGCCGAAGTCCAGCACCCGCGGCCCGTCCGGCGCCAGTCTGCCGGTCGAACCAGAGACGATCACCTACGGATGGCGCGGGCGACGACACCTGCGATAGCGGCGAGCGCGCTCATGACGGCGGCTCCTACCCCCAAAGGCTGCGCGAGACCCGGGTGCACACGGGCCACGTAGACGGCCGCCGTGGTGATGAGCAGCCCCACCAGCAGGGTGAGCAGGAGGAGCACCAGGCGCAGCTCCCGGAGGCTGCGGTCCTGAGGACGGGATCCGTCCGTGTCCGTGGTCATCGTTGAGTCCTTTGCGGATCGGGCACGGCGCGGAAGCGCCCAGGGGCGGGCGCGCTGTGCGGGCAGCAGGCCGGATGGCTTCAACAGTGGCGGAACCGCCACAGCGTCGGTATGCCGTCCGTATGCCGTGTGACTGCCATTCCAGAGGACGGATAGCAGAGCGACCGGACAAAGGTGGGGGGTCTCCAAAACCGGCCTGCAGCCGATGAGGGCATCGCTAGCTTCGCGTCATGCCTTCCAACGACGGTCCCAGCGCGGCCGACCAGCAGCTCATCGACCACGCGGCGCGTCACAGCCTCACCATCACGGCCAAGCAGCTCGAAGTCTGGCGGCGTGCCGGACTACTCCCGGGCAACATCCCCGGCGGAGGCCTCGGCCGCGGCCGGGGCAGCACATCCACCCCGCCGACCGAGAGCTTCGACCTGGTCCTCGCCCTCGCCCGCCGCGCCGGCCGAGGCAAACGGCCCACCGACCTGGCGCTGCTCCTGTTCGCCGACGGGCACCCGGTGCCGGAGACGACGGTGCGGGCCGCCTTCCGCGCCGCGGTGGACTCCGTCGCCCTGCCTGGCGAGGGCGACAGCCTGGGCGATGATCTGGAGCTGGAAGAGCACGTGGACCATGTCGCGAGCCGCCTTGCCGAGGCCGGCCAGACCTTCGTCCTCGTTCCCGCCCGGGCCAGGCGTATCGACGAGCGCATCGCCCGCATCCTGGGCGAACTCCCCGAAGAACTGGCCGAGCTGGACAAGAACACCGAGCCCACGCCGATGACTCCGTCCGACGCGTCGCTGGCCGCCGTGACCACCGTCCTCGGCGGCACCATGCCCGTGCAGGAGATCGGGGACTTGCTGCGCGGGATGAACCCGGGCATGACGGCTCATCCGTTCGCCTCGCTCGTCGAGACCACCCAGCAGGACGCCCCGGAAGCCGCGGACCTGGTGATGGCCGACGACGGCTCGCTCTCCTTCCTCGCCGAAGGCGACGCCCGCGACCGGCTCCGCGGTCTGGCCGACACCGCCTCGCTGGAAGACCTCCGCGCCAGCTGGCGCACGGACCAGCAGGTGCGTGCGTGGGCCCTGGACCTGTGTGAGCGGGTCGAGGCCGAGCTGGATGCCGGCCAGCCCGCCGAAGCCGTCACAATGTGGCTGACCGGGAGGGGGCTGCCGTCGGGGGTGTCTGTCCTGGAGACCCTGCGCGAGCGCCGCTGGACACCTTCCGGCGGCGCCCTCTCGACGCTGCTGTTGCTGTTCCAGTGTCAGATGTACGTCGTGCTCGACGGGCTGGTGCCCGGCTGTCAGTGGCCGGTCCTGAAGATGCCGGGGGTGCTGGCGCCACCCGTCCGCGACCTGATCCTGACAGCCGTCCGGCCGGAGACGACCCCGGCCCAAGAGGCTGCCGACTGACGCACCGTGCTGACGGCTGACCACGGTCCGCAGCAAGCCCAGGCGTGAGCTCCGGATCCCGCGGCGGCTGGCCAGGTTCATCGACTCGCTTTGGCCTCAAGAGCTGATCACGTGCAGGGTTGTCAGCAGGAGCTGACAATTTGTGATCGCGTCGTACTGGCCGCTCGACGCCGTGGTCAAGACGGGAGTGACCACGCACGACTTCACACGCTTCGCCCTTGCTGATGAACGCCGTTACTCAGCTGGCGTTCCCGTCTTGAGCGGTGCGGCGCCTCACACGTCGGGCTGACTGCGGTTGTCTCCGCCCCTGCTGCGGAGAAGGGTGCCCGCCTCTGTGAGGACGCGGTGGATGAATCCGTACGAACGTCCGGTGCCTTCCGCGAGCGTACGGATGGACGCCCCGCTCTCGTAGGCCTTCTTCAGGTCGGCGCCGAGCTTGTCCCGCGACTCGCCGGTGACCTTCCTCCCCTTGTCCATGAGCTGTACTCCTTCGCCGCGTTCAGGAATAAGGATCATCCCGCACGGGTCTGGTCACGCGGGGCGGATCCGCGACTTCGGGCTGCCATGACAAGTCGCCTCAGGACGGTGCGTCAGTAGACGGTGCCGGGGCCGACCCAGTACAGCTCGAAGAGGTTGGTCCCGGGGGCCGCGAGGAGCACCTTCACGTCGCAGAATGCGAGCTGCGCCATGCGCGCAAGGCCTGCGAGGTCGTCAACGACGACTGGCGTCGTCTCCGCCCAGGCGCCCAGCCGCGCCGGGAGCGCCACCGCCACGACCTGGGCCGTGCCGCCCCTCTTCCTCTCGTACAGGGGCCGGCCGTCTCCGTACTTGGGCGAGGGCGCCCCGAAGAACGTGTCGAAGCCCATCGCGCCGCGCACGATCATCTCGAAGGACCACCACCATCCGGGGCCGATCCCGGTCCGCGCCCAGAACCGCTCGTACGCCGCGGCCTTCGCCTGTTTCGCCGCTTCCTGCCTCTCCCAGAGGGCGATCTCTGCCTGACGCTGTTCCTCCCAACGGGCATGCGCCGCTGCTCCTCGAGCGCCGCAGCCGCATAGGACGCCGCGGTCCAGAACACACCGCTGTAGCCCCCCGGGTGGTCTTCGTCTCAACCGTGGACATGGCCGTCCGCGCACTGGATCAAGCGGCGATCGAGGATCCACTGGACTGCGTCGTTCAGGCTGACACTGTCGACTGCTTGCCAGCCGCTTTCCGCCTTGTAGCGGGCGATGACGCCGCGCACCGTGCGTGGGGCCTCCGAAGGACCGGTCAGATGCAGGGACGGCACCGTAGTCATCCACGGCCGCTGCCGGT
Source organism: Streptomyces rhizosphaerihabitans (assembly GCF_025399795.1). Taxonomy (GTDB): domain Bacteria; phylum Actinomycetota; class Actinomycetes; order Streptomycetales; family Streptomycetaceae; genus Streptomyces; species Streptomyces rhizosphaerihabitans. The sequence continues at coordinate 18,730 of NZ_JAODTZ010000058.1, forward strand.
CTCGGTCGTCAAACCAGCAGACCTCCACACCGTCCGCGGCGTACCGGTCGGTGCGCTCACGCACCTCACGTTCGGTGATCGGCGAGAGCTGTGCCTCCAGCGCGAAACGGCGACCGTCCGCACAGACCGCCAGCACATCAGCCCGCCACCCGCCGTGCGGAGCAGCAACCTCCAAAGCGGAGTGCCAGCCGGCAGCGCGGGCTGCGGCCGCGAGGTCGGCCTTCAGCAGTAGATGTCCCGGACTCTCTCCGGCGAGGGGACAGTCCGGAGAGCGGCGCCGATGGGCGAAGTGCCGCAGCCCCAATACAGATACCCGGGCAATCATCTGGCCTTCGCAGGCTGGACAGCGAAGAGGTGCCCGGGCCCGGTAGATCGCCTCCCAGCTGAGGGCGCACCCCAGATCGGGGCGGGTCGCATCCAGTCTCCCCAACTCGGCATGCTGCGCGGTGAACGGCACCCCTGCGCACTGCCCGCCGGATCCCCTGGGCACGCATCCAAAGCGTCCGGAAAGCGTTGAGCAGCAGTTTCTGATACTCACTCCAGTCCCCGCAGCCCCGCCGATAGGTGCTCAGGGTTCGATGAACGGCAGTGCGATGGCGTGCAGCTTGGTCTGGAGGTTGATATCGCTGGTGGCGACGTACCACGCGGAGCCGGGGTGCCGGGACTGCAGGAGCAGGGTCGAGGCGATGAACCGGTCGTCCGGCACGTCCAGGTCGAGCCAGTCCGGCATCGCGTCGGACTTGGGCTCGATGTACTCGAAGACGGCGTGGACGTCGCCGGCGACCCGGACACCGAGGGTGACGTCCCCGTTGTTGCGCAGCCCCTTCAGACGCCGGTCGGCCTTCTTGGCCGCATCGCGCAGCACGTCGATCCGGCCGGCGCGCTTCAGCTCGTCGAGCTCGCGCAGCACGAGTGGTCACCCATCGTAGAGGTCCTATCAGCTCTCTGGCATGGTTCCTCTCACATCCGGCGCAGGTCCTCCGACCGTCCCCGCAGCCGCATCGATCTCGGCGACCGGCAACCAGCGCGTCTGGTCCGTCACCACGGGGGGAGCGACGGACCAGACGTGGAGCCCACGATGACACAAGCCGCCTCCGGACGGCGCGACTTCACTCTCCGCGGTAGGGGCTCCAGCGGCCGAATCGGGCCAGCAGTTTCCGCGCCGCGCCCTCGTCCAGGCCCACCGCTGCCGCCACCTGCTCGGGGTCCCCGTCCTGCCGGGCCTCGCGGGCCGGCCATCACGCGGACTGCATCGCGATCACCTAAAGACGGCGGGCCGCCCGCACCGCCGCCAGCGGCGACGACTTCGCCAGCGTCTCGATCTCCGCCTCCAGCTGGGCGACCAGAGCCGTGAACAGCCGACCGCTCCACCTCGGCGGTGTGCGCATCCCAGTCCTGCACGCAGGCATCCGCCGCAACAACTCCCGGTCCTGCAGCTCCTGCTTGCCGATCACTTCCCAGTCCAGGCGCTGTTCCGGGCCGTTCCAGCCGCAGGAGCACACCGCGCGCATGGCTGCCCGGTTCGCCCGTCGTAGACGTTCCACTGGGATACCGACCCTCCGCCGCCACCGGAGATCATGTCGAAGAAGACAGGAGGCGGGACCGTGCCGTCGGCCAGGAGCACGGCCGACCGCTCCCGCTGTGCGGCAGCTACATGGGCGGGCACGAGTGGCGCGACATCGGCGGCTTGGTGTCGCACATCCCCGCCCCGGACACGCCCGGCATCGTCAAGGGCATCTGCCCCGCGTGCACGCGGGCCGGCCGCGGCCGGGACGACGTCGGTGACAAGCTGCCCGTCGACTACGGGCCCGCCTACTACAGCATCGGCGAGGCGCACGACGCCGGAGAGCACGCGTTCTGCGGCGACGACTGCGAGGGGCCCGGCTGCGGTCCCAGCGACTGCGGGGCGACCGCAGCCACCGCGGACATGACCTTCGGGCCGTGCATCAAGCGCGAGCGGCACAAGGACTGGCACGAAGACGCCAACGGGGCGCGGTGGACGACCCGCGGCGAGGGCTGCGGACACACGGAGGGCGAAGGGTGCGGCTGCCCGCCCGAGCCCGCCGTCAGCGTCCCCGCGGCGGCGCTGAGCGACCTCGTGCATGTGGCCCGGTGGGCAGCGTCGGAGCGGGAACGGCTGGCCGCTCAGGGGCGGCACATCGTGCTTCCCGACGCCACCGCAGCGCGGGCGCTCGCAGCACTGGACGACGCGGGGCTACTCGATCAAGTCCCGGAAAGCGACTGACCGTTCACGGAGGCCTGCGCCTGCTTGGGAATGCGCTTCTGCTTCTTCTTCGGCTTCTCGCTGTCGACGGCCGGCGCAGCCACTGCGGGCTTCTCGGTCAGGCGCGAGCTGGACGCCAGAACCTCGTTGACGATCTGCTGCCGCACCGCCTGCGCGAAAGCGGGATCGGCGCTGGCTCCGGCTACAAGCCGTTCAGCGGTGAGGAAGTAGCTGTTGAGTACCGGCTGATCGAAGTACCGGTTCAGCTGACTGATCGACTCCCGGTACAGCACCATGTACGTGCTACTGAGGTAGCCGGACAGCAGTGTACTGAACGCCGCGAGAGCACCGAGGAACCAGCGCATCTCTTCGAGCGGGACCTTCACCCCGCCGATGGCGGCGGCGACAAGCAGGACCAGCCCGACCCACATCGCCGTACGGGATGACTTGAACGCCTTGTCCGCCTGATCGGTGACGATCTTGTGATAGTCGCCGATCTGATCCTGATTCAGTTCCATCAGGGTGTTCAGCTCCGTAGCCCTGCGCAGCTTCTCCAGAGCCTCTTTGTGGTACTGCGCCTGCGCCTTCAGCTTCGCCGCGTATCCCTTGTTCTGATTGGCCATGTACTGCCGGCGCACGACCAGGTAAGCGACGAGGGCGACGATCAGCAGGAGCCCGAGCGCAAAAGCCACCCATGGCACCCAGGAGGTGTCGAGCGGATCCTGAGTTTCCTTTGTCGCGCTTTTGCCGGAGTCACCAAGGACCGCGATAGCCCCAGACAGCCCCGCGCCAAGGGCGAGGACTGTCCCAGTCATGGCCAGTTTTTCAAGCCAGTTCTCCCGCCGGAAACCGGCCGCCTCGTCTATGAAGATCGGGTTGCTCTTAGGGCCGGGCTCTTCGTCGCTCAGATCCACTGTCTTCATCTCTCGTCCCCCTGCTCACGTTCAGGCCCGGCAGCCTAGCCCGCGCCACTGACAGCCGCCGGGCCTTCAACGCAACCCGCAACCCTGGAAGGCGCCTTGACCATGAGAGACAGCGACGGCGTCAACGTCGCCCCGCACGACTGGGCACGCAAGGGGTGGCGCTTCTGGCTCTGCCGCCACTGCCACGCCCCGAAGGTTCTGCACCCGCGGGCCGGCTGGGTCGTAGCCCGCGCCCTGGACGACACCATCTATCTCAGCGCGGACGCGCCCCACTTCAACGAAGGATGGTGACAGGCGATGTATGACCGCCTGCGCGTCGTGTGGCTGTTCGGCAAGGCGTACTGGTGGGACCGGGAGCCGGACGGACGGCTGACCCCGGTACGCGCCGCATGGATCAAGGAGAGCGACTGATGTGCACCGACGGCAAGCCGCACGACACGGTGACCGTCTCCCGGCAGCTTGGTGACGGCAGTCAGATCCCCGTCCTGATCTGCCTCAAGTGCAATGCGGAGTGGTCATGAGCGGCGACGACGCCCGCGAGATATGGCGCCGGCTCGCGGAGGAACTGACCGCGCGCGGCTGGTACCTCGCGTCGGCTGCGGCAACGTCCAGATCGTCATCCCCGGCGACGGCGGACCGACGACCGACCAATACATAGAGGTGGTGTCGTGACGATCACTGACGCACGGGGAGTCGACGTCAAGCCCGGGGCGACCGTCGTCTACGGCTTCGGCGTCGGGCGGTCCGTCGCCATGGCGGAAGGCGTCATCGAAGAGAAGGACGGTGAGGTGTCGCTGACACCGTCGGGCCGCATCTGGGTGCGGATCGTGCGGCGGTCGTACAGCAGCGGCACGGAGCAGCGGGTGCACGTCGCCGCTGACCGCCTGGTCGTCGTCGACGCGCTGCCGGTCAGCCCGCAGCCCACGCAGAGAAACCGAAGAGTAATAGTCAAGACTTGTGGATGTTGGTGTGCGGTTCAGCGTCGGCTCTGCTGCTTCAGGCTGGTCCGGGCGGTGTTGCGGATCCGTTTGGTGCGACCGCCGTCTGCGAGGATCTCAAGGGCGGCGGCGTTCGACGCTTCGGCCATTTTGAGTTGGAGCCAGTTTGACGACTCGAGCAAAGCGTCCGGATGCCACGGCTGCCCCAGCGTGACGGCTCGGATGAGGGACCACTCGCGCAGGCGCTGGGCCAGAAACGGATAGCGCGTCGTGGCCCGGGTCATCATCTCGAGCCAGGACTCGTAGGCGGGTCCGGCGTGGAGTTCGGCGGCTCGGCGGTCTAGGTGTCGCAGGACGGCGGACTGGGCCATCGTCTGGACTGGGTCGGTGAGGACTTCGCGGATCTGGTCGCCTCGTCGGCCTCAGTGACCTGCTCCAGTTCGCTCAGGTAGGCCCAGAAGCGGACGTGCTCGTCCGGCTCGTCCTGCGCTGTGTCGTGGTGGTTCACGCGGCCTGATCCTGTCGTTCGACCAGGATGCCGTTCTCGAAGCCGGCGCCGAAGCGGACCAGGGCGACGAGGGTGGGCGCCGGTGATCGCGCGCCGGCGTTCCTGGGCGGACTCGACGAGCTTGAACACCATCGCGAGGGCCGCGGCCGGACTGCCGGCGCCGCGGGTGACCTCGGTCCGCAACTTGACCGTGGAGAACGTCGACTCGATCGGGTCGGTGGTCCGCAGGTGAATCCAGTGCTCGGCCGGGAAGTCGTAGAACGCCAACAGCTCCTCGGCGTCGTCGGTGATTCTCGCGACAGCCTTCGGGAACTTCGCGCCGTAGGTCCGTACGAACGCCTCGATCGCCTTCTCCGCATGGGCGCGGTCCTCGGCGTTGCAGATCTCCTGCATCGCCCTGGTCGCGCCCGGCTGGGCGGACTTCGGCAAGGCATGCGTGACGTTCCGGGATTTGTGAACCCAGCACCTCTGCTGCCTGGCTGCGGGGAACACCTCCGCCAGGGCCCGCCACAGCCCCATCGCGCCGTCGCCGACGACGAGTTCGGGATCGCGCATGCCCCGGCGACGGCAGTCCCGCAGCAGGTCCGCCCACGACTCCGTGGACTCCCGCAGCCCCTCCGCCGGCGCGATCAACTCCTTCGTGCCGTCGAGGCGGACCCCGAGCAGGACCAGGACGCACGAGTGGGCCTGGCCGAGGCGGACCTTGGGGTGCACACCGTCGGCCCACACGTAGACGAAGTCGCACTCCGACAGATCGCGGGCCTGGAAGACGGCATGGCCATCACTCCACTGCTTCGTCAGCCGCGTCACCGTTGCCGGCGACAGCCCGGCGGCCGAGCCGAGGAACTGCCCCAGCGCCGGAACGAAGTCCGTGGGCACGTCAGGCCCGATGGGCAGGGTCATACGGTCACGCTCCAGCACCTCGTGGATCACTTCGTGAAGTGCCGTGGCCGGTCTCCTGGCTTACGGGTGCGCGCGTCTTTCGTCCCGGCCTTCCCGTCCGCCCGGGGGCGAACAGTGACCATGCACAACTGGGACGGAAACTCCCCGATCACAGTGGCGAGGGCCGCTCCGGCCTGACCCCCTCGAACCACGAAGGGCTGTCACCGGTCTTCCCGAACACCACGGCCCGTCCACCGTACGGGCGACCACTCACGCCTGCATACCTGCACAGCTGCGCAGGTATGCAAGATCACACTGCCACCTGCGAGGATGCCTCCTATGCATCTCGTCCCCGCCGAACGCGCCGACCGTCGCGCCATCGACGACCACCGGGTCTGCGACGCCGTCGCCGCCATCGGCGAGCCCCACCAGGTCCGCGCCTGGGCGGAGCGGTTCTCCCTTCTCTCCGATCCCGGGCGCCTCGCCCTCCTGATGGCCCTGCGCCAGGCGGGTCCGCTCGCTGTCTCGGACCTCGCCATCACGACCGGAATAAACGACCCCGCCGTATCCCAGGCCCTGCGACTCCTGCGCGCCGCCGGCGTCGTGGCGGGCGAGAAGGACGGGCGGGTGGTCCGCTACCGGATCATCGATCCGATCACCGCCGACCTGCTGAAGCACTGCGTCAGCAGGAATGACTGAGCGATGCGCCGATCAGGTGGCTGTATCCAAATCATGATCCGATGCCCTCAACCGTGAGGCTGCGAACCGTCTGCGACCGGTTCACCTGGTGGTCGGCAGCGGAAGAGCATCCGTGTAGCCGTTGACCGGCCGGGCGACCTTCCTGACCGAGCCGACGTCGAGCGCAGCAGAGGCGGTCGATGTACCCAGCACCCCGGCAGGGTGCCAGGTCCCCAGGACAGACACCCAGGTGTTGGCCGGCAGGGCCACAGCTCCGTACATGCGCACCTTCACGGACTGGGCGTCCGCGGCACAGCACGAGATGATGATCCGGGTCAGATACCAGCCGCTGCCCTCTTTGTCGGGCGTGACGAATCCGGTCATCTCGACAGTGCGGCCCTTGATCGCCCGCTTACGGTCCTGCTGCACCCGGCGGGTGAAATCGGTGAGTGTGATCGGGACAGGTGAGGTCGGCGGCAGTGCGTCGAAGTGTTCCTGCTGCGTGACCTCTTGGGGCGTCTCCCGGGAGGCGGTGTACGCGCCGAGGGCGGGTGGTGCGTAGAAGAGCAGGCTCAGCACGGGAAGGAACAACAGCCAGGCGACGCGCGGGACGGAAGCGTGGCTGTGACCATGGCCGGTCTCGCCTGCGGGTTCGTGGCCATGTTGTTCGGCGTGTGCGCTGCCCTCGTCCGGCTTTCGGTGTGACCACGCCTCGGCTACACCCAGCAGGAGCAACAGTGCTCCCGAGGCGATCAGCAATGGCCTCATGCCGGCCTTGACGTAGTTGAGATACAGGTCGGTGAAGAGGGAAGCGTGCAACAGACCGACTCCGCCGAGGACGAGCACGACGATCTGGAAAGGCCGTTTCACAGCAGTACTCCTCCGACCAGGACACTGCACAGGACCGCCACGACGGTTGTGGCGGTGGAGAACCGGGCTGCGAAGGCACGTCCGAAGGTGCCCGCCTGCAGGGCGATCAGCTTGAGGTCGACCATCGGGCCGACCACCATGAACGTCAGCCGGGCCACGGGTGAGAACCCGGTCAGTGAGGCCGCCACGAACGCGTCGGCTTCCGAGCAGACCGCGAGAAGGATGGCCAGCCCGGCAAGGAAAACGACGGACAGCCAGGGTGAACCGGTGAAGGCGTCGAGGACCGAACGCGGAACAGCTACGTTGAAGGTGGCCGCTGCCATTGCTCCGAGGACCAAGAAGCCTCCCGCGTGCAGGAAGTCGTGCTGAAAGCCGCGCCGGAACTCCCGCCAGCGGCTGTGCCCCGGCTGATGACCGGTGTGCCGCGCAGCAGGCCGGAGCCACTCCTCGCGGCCCAGCCAGAGCCACAGCCAGCCCATCACGGCAGCGGTGGCGAATGAAGCGAGCAGCCGGGCCAGGACCATCGCGGGATTGCCAGGGAAGGCGATGGCCGTCGCGGTGAGCACGACGGGGTTGACGGCGGGCGCCGAGAGCAGGAACGCGAAAGCGGCTGCTGGGGTGACACCGCGGCCGATCAGGCTGTTGGCGACCGGGACCGACGCGCATTCGCAGCCCGGCAGCACGACCCCGGCCAGTCCGGCGACCGGGACGGCGAGAGCAGGCCGCTTGGGCAGCACGCTGCTGAACACCCGTGCGGGTACGAACGCGTTGATCGCCCCGGACAGGGCTGTTCCCAGAAGCAGGAAGGGCAGAGCCTGCACGGTGACGGCGAGGCACACGGTCCGCCACGCCTGAACCACTGGGTCGTCCAGCCACCCGTGAACGACGAGGAGGACCAGGTTGAGGAGGACGACCGCGCAGTTCAGCACGAAAATCACGGGACGAAGCCGTGCGGTAAGCGGGGCAGCAGCCTGCGGGACCGGGGCGGCCGCGCCAGCCGCCTCCATCCCTGTCGCTGGTTCGTCGGTCTTCTGCACACCAGCTCCGAGGATGAGAGGTCGTGGGACCTGCCGGGTATCAGGCACCTCGCGCTTCAGCACACGGCCCTGCAGCGAGATCCGTTCGACGGGACACCCTAGTGTCCGAACTGCCCCCCTTCTCACCGTCCACTCCTGTCCCCCACTGCTCTGCAGGACAAGTCAGGGGCGAGCAGCGGAGGCAACGAGCTGTGCGGGCCCGGGGAAATGGGTGGATCCGCGGTTGGGCGAGGAGCTGAAGCCTGCGGCGGGCAGGGCTGGTCTGGATCCAGTCGCGCTCGCGGCCGACCTTCAGGTGCACTTGCGTCCTGTGCCCTCAACCGAACTCTCTCCATCGGGCTGGCGGGTCTTGTTCTCACCGTGGTCTTACCACGAGGACTTGGTCCCGCCGGACAGAAACCCCGCGTGCGCCTGTTCGCGCATCCACACCCGGAAGAGGCCGGACTTGCGCAGGTACCCGCGTGGACGGCCGTCAATGCTGTCGCGGTTGCGGACTCGCGTCGCGCCGGCAAGCGGTTCGGGCAACTCGTCGTCAGACCAGCGGACTTCGACCAGACGGCCTTCGACGCAACCGCTCACCCCGAGCCCGAGGATCCATCCACATCTGGCGGGCACGGGACGGCGGCGAACTGACCACGTCCGGCTACCCGGAGAAGGTCTCCCGCCTCGCCTTCGACGACACCCGCTTCTGGCTGGCCGCCGACGGTGCGCCCGAGGGTTGCACGGCGGCATGCAGTCCGCGGCCGCTCCGGCAGTGCAGCACCCTCTCCAGGCAGTCGGTGGAGACCATGACCCCGCGAGAGCAGCCGCGGGCAGCGCGGCGCAGCCCGTCCATCACCTGCCCGGTCGCGGCGCCGCGACAGCCGTGAGAGCCGCCTGCAGCATCGCTCGTCTCCGCGTCTCCTTCCCGATGTTCAAAGAGATCCCATGTTTGCGCCACGCGCACCCCAACCCGTCTCCACGACCAGCAATTTGGGGCGTGTGTGATTTGACTCCGCCCTGGCGCACCACCAGCCTATGCTCATGACATCCATTTCCAATAGGAGTGGCTAGATGCGTGTTGCGTTCGTGGGCAAGGGCGGCAGCGGCAAGACCACCCTCTCCGCCCTCTTCTCCCGCCGCCTGGCGCGCGCGGGCGCGCCGGTCGTCGCCATCGACGGCGACATCAACCAGCACCTGGCGTACGCACTCGGCCTCGACGAGGACGAGCTCTTCACCGCGCCGCCGCTCAGCGCGCGGACCGGTGAGATCAAGGACTACCTGCGGGGCGCCAACCCGCGGATCCCGTCCCGTGACGCCATGGTCAAGACGACCCCGCCCGGTCGCGGCTCCCGCCTGCTGCGCCTGCTCGGCGACGATGAGGTCCATGCCCACCACGTCCAGGAGGTCGGCGACGTCCCGCTGATGGTCACCGGGGCCTTCGACGAGAGCGATCTGGGTGTGGCCTGCTACCACTCCAAACTCGGCGCCGTCGAGCTCTACCTCAACCATCTCGTCGACGGCCCCGGCGAGTACGTCGTCGTCGACATGACCGCCGGCGCCGACGCCTTCGCCTCCGGTCTGTTCACCCGCTTCGACATGACGTTCCTGGTCGTGGAGCCGACCCGTAAGAGCGTCTCCGTGTACCGCCAGTACCGCGACCACGCGGCCGAGTTCGGCATCCCGGTCGGCGTCGTCGGCAACAAGGTCACCGGCGAGGACGACCTCGACTTCCTCCGCGGCCACGTCGGCAATGACCTCGTCGCCCACTGCGAACAGTCCTCGTACGTCCGCGCCCAGGAGCAGGGCCGCGGCCACAGCGAGCTGGAACCGCACAACGCCCGCACGCTGGACCGGCTGCGCGCCGCCGTGGATGCGCGCACCAAGGACTGGGCGGCCTTCCAGAAGCACGCCGTCGACTTCCACCTGCGCAACGCCGGCGCCTGGGCCGACGAGGCCACCGGCCAGGACCTCGCCGGCCAGGTAGACCCCGACTTCCGGCACGGCCCCGAAGCACTGACCGCACTGGTCTGATCACCACCCCCTCAAGATCCGACCACAGAACAGGACAGCCCTTCATGTCGCTTGACGTATCCCCGCGGCTGCTCGCCCAAGCCGAGAACGGTGAGGTGCGGGAGCAGGACTTCGTCGAAACGGTCCGCACGTCCCTGCCGTACGCCTACGACCTCATCGCCCGCCTGGCTGCCGAACTACGCTCCGGCACCGCGGAGTTCGCCGACAACCAGACCCCGCCGCCCTCCGAGAAGGAGCGTGGGCAGCTGCTGCGGGCGCTGTCCAGCGAGGCGATCCGGGGCAGCCTGGAACGGCACTTCGGCGTCGCCCTGGCCTTCCAGAACTGCCACCGTGTCGCTGCCTTCTCCCCTGAGGCACGCGGCGGCGAGACGTACACCCGCTTCACCTCGCTGCGCGCCCAGATCCTCAACCAGTCACCGGAGTTCCGCGACTGCTGAGTGCGGGGCTCCCGCGTTGTCCGGCGGGCATGGCACCACGCCAACCCGCCGGGCAGCGCGGCGGTCTGCCGGCGTGGGCGCCTGGGGTGACCACACGCAGGACGGCAGTCCGCGTGCGATCCGCCCGCTCGTCTCCGCGCGAGAGCTGCACGAGGCCCTCGCCGCCGAGGGCACCACGGTGGGGCTGACCACCGTCTACCGGACCTTCCGGGCGCTGGAGCGGGGCGGGCGCGTCGACGTCGTACGCGACCGGACCGGCGAACGGCCCTGTCGGGCACACCCGGTGGTGCCCACGGCCGCCGGCACCACCGGGTGTGCCACCGCTTCGGCCTCAGCCGGGTCGTGGAGGCGGAGGCCGTCGAGCACTGGGCGGACGGCACGGCAGCGGCCACCGGCTTCGCCGAGGTGGAACATGCCGTCGAGCTCACGGGCGTCTGTGACGGTTGCCCGTCACGCGATCGCGCCGCCCGTCCGCAGCGGGCTCGCGGCGCCGGTCAAGTGTTGGCAACGATTTTCATATCAGCTAGATCCGGCCATGGTGTTGACATTCGTTTTCATCTAGCGTGGTGCGCGTAGCCGGTCCGGACCGGACTGAGGCGACTTGCCCACACTCGAAGACCTTCCTGTTCACACCCGCCGTGGAGGATCCATGCGCACGCCCTCGTCCCGACCTCTCGCGCTGATAGCCGGGGCCTCCTTGGCCGTGCTGGCCGGCTGCGGCAGCTCGTCGGACTCTTCAAGCGACGGGAGCACCTCGCAGGGCGCGAAGTCCTCGTCCGCGATCCCGGTGGTCGCCTCGACGAACGTGTACGGCGACATCGCCAAGCAGGTAGGCGGCGACAAGGTCGACGTCACGTCGATCATGAGCAACCCCGACCAGGACCCGCACTCCTACGAGGCCAACACCCAGAACCAGCTCACGCTGTCCAAGGCGAAGGTCGTCATCGAGAACGGCGGCGGCTACGACGACTTCGTCGACCGGATGCTCAAGAGCAGCAACTCCTCCGCCGAGGTGATCAACGCGGTCAAGGTCTCCGGCAAGAGCGCCCCGAAGGGCGGCGAGCTCAACGAGCACGTCTGGTACGACTTCCCCACCGTCGCCAAGATCGCCGACAGCATCGCCGCCGCCCTGCGCAAGGCCGACTCCGCGGACGCGGCCACCTTCACCAGGAACGCGGACATCTTCAAGGCGAAGCTGACGCCGCTTCAGACGAAGGAAGCGGACATCAAGAAGAAGCACGGCGGCGAGGCCATCGGCATCACCGAGCCCGTACCGCTGTACATGACCGAGGCGAGCGGCCTGGTCAACAAGACACCCAAGGAGTACAGCGCGGCGATCGAGGAGGGCGACGACGTCTCCCCGAAGATCCTGCAGGAGACCCTCGCGCTGTACAGCGGCAAGCAGGTCAAGGCGCTGGTCTACAACGCCCAGACGTCCGGACCCCAGACCCAGAAGGTCGAGGACGCGGCCAAGGCGGCCGGTACCCCCGTCGTCCCCGTCACCGAGACCCTGCCCAAGGGCAAGGACTACCTCGGCTGGATGACCGCCAACGTCGACGCGCTCGCCGGCGCGCTGGACAAGTGAGGCGGCCGACCATGGCCCCCGTACCCCAGGGCACGTCAGGACAGGCCGACGGCCAGCGGTGCCGACGCCCCCGCGGTGATCAGCCTGCGCGGCGCAGCACTGTCCTACGGCCCGCGCGTGGTGTGGCGGGACCTCGAACTCGACGTACGAGCCCGGGAGTTCCTCGCGGTGCTCGGCCCGAACGGATCGGGCAAGACCAGCTTCGTCAAGGCCCTGCTGGGCCGGCAGCAGCTGTCCGCGGGCACGCTGACCGTCCTCGGACGGCCGCCCCGCGAAGCGAGCCGGCACATCGGCTACGTCCCCCAGCAAGCAGCGCTGTCCGCGCACGCCATGCTGCGCGCCCGCGACCTCGTGCGCTTCGGGATCGACGGGCACCGCTTCGGTCTGCGACTGCGCACGGCGGCGGTCCGCCGCCGCGTGGACGAGATCCTCGAGTCGGTAGGGGCCTCCGGCTACGCCGACGTGCCCATCAACCTGCTGTCCGGCGGGGAACGCCAGCGCGTACGCATCGGCCAGGCCCTGGCGACCGATCCGCGCATCCTGCTGTGTGACGAGCCGCTGCTCTCCCTCGACCTCAACCACCAGCGCGCCGTCACCGAGCTGGTGGACGCCCGCCGCCGCTCCCACCGCACGGCCGTGGTCTTCGTGACCCACGAGATCAACCCCGTACTCGGCCTGGTCGACCGGGTGCTGTACCTGGCCCCGGGCGGCTACCGGGTCGGCACACCGGAGGAGGTCCTGACCTCCGAGTCGCTGTCCCAGTTGTACGGCACCCAGGTCGACGTCGTCCGCGTCCACGGCCGCGTTGTGGTCGTCGGCGCACCCGACGAGCCGGCGGTCGAACCGCACCACCCCCACGAAACCCGCGACCCCCTTGAAGTCCACGAGATCGACGGAGCACGGCCATGACGCTCGCCGACGGGATCTGGCACCAGATCTTCAGCTTCGACAACTACGGCGAACTGCTGGCACTGGTCCGCAACTCCCTCATCGCCGGGGCCGCACTGGGCCTGATCGGCGGCCTGGCAGGCGTCTTCGTCATCATGCGCGACCTGCCCTTCGCGGTGCACGGCATCAGCGAGCTGTCCTTCGCGGGCGCCTCGGCCGCGCTGCTGCTGGAGACGAACGTCGTGGTGGGCTCCATCGCCGGCTCGCTCCTCGCGGCCGGCACGATCGGCGTGCTCGGCGTGCGCGCCCGGGACCGCAACTCGGTGATCGGCATCCTCATGCCCTTCGGCCTCGGCCTCGGCGTGCTCTTCCTCGCCCTCTACAAGGGCCGTGCCGCCAACAAGTTCGGCCTGCTCACCGGCCAGATCGTCGCCGTCGACACCCCGCAGACAACCTGGCTGCTCGGCACTTCCGCGGTCGTACTCATCGCCCTGATGGCCATGTGGCGACCGCTCACCTTCGCCAGCTCCGACCCGGACGTCGCCGAGGCCCGCGGCGTGCCGGTGCGCGCCCTGTCGTTCGCGTTCATGCTGACGCTCGGCCTCGCGGTGGCCCTCTCGATCCAGGTCGTCGGTGCCCTGCTGGTCCTCAGCCTCCTCGTCACTCCCGCCGCGGCCGCCGCCCGCGTCACCGCGTCTCCGGTGCTGCTTCCACTGCTCAGCGTGGTCTTCGCCGTCGCCTCCATCGAGGGCGGCATCCTGCTCGCCCTGGGCAGCAGCATCCCCATCAGCCCCTACGTCACCACGATCTCCTTCACCATCTACGCCGCCTGCCGACTGGCGGGCAGCTACCGCACCCGACGGTGGGGGGCCAGGAGGTCAACCCCGCAACCTGCCTGAACACCAGGGCAGCCAATTACAAATGGGATTCATTTTCATGCAGCCTTCTGGTGCTCACCTATCCAGGAGGACCCCATGGCCGTTCCCAAGCGGAAGATGTCCCGCAGCAACACCCGCCACCGCCGCGCCCAGTGGAAGGCGGCCACGCCGACACTCGTGCCGATCACCGTCGACGGCGTCCCGTACCTGGTGCCGCAGCGGCTGGTGAAGGCGTACGAGCGCGGGCTGCTGCGCCCCGAGGACTGATGATCGTTGATGGCTTCCGACCGACTGCCCGTCACCGTCCTGTCCGGATTCCTCGGCGCGGGCAAGACCACCCTCCTCAACCACCTCCTCGGCAACCGCGAAGGACTGCGCGTCGCGGTCATCGTCAACGACATGAGCGAGGTCAACATCGACGCCGCCCTGGTGCGCGGCGGCGAGGCAGCCTTGTCGCGTACCGAGGAACGCCTGGTTGAGATGACCAACGGCTGCATCTGCTGCACCCTGCGCGACGACCTGCTCGAAGAGGTCGACCGGCTGGCCCGCGAGGACCGCTTCGACTACCTGCTCATCGAGTCGTCCGGCATCTCCGAGCCCATGCCGGTGGCCGCGACTTTCGCCTTCACCCGCGACGACGGCGCCACCCTCGGCGAGATCGCCCGCCTGGACACCATGGTCACGGTCGTCGACGCCGCGGGCTTCCTGCCCGAGCTGGAAAGCGGCGACGAGCTCGTCGAGCGCGGCCTGGATCAGTACCAGGACGACGAACGTACCGTCAGCGACCTGCTGATGGACCAGATCGAGTTCGCCGACGTCATCGTCCTCAACAAGCTCGACCTCGTCGACAAGGAGCTGGCCGACCGACTGCGGGCGACCCTCACCCGCCTCAACCCGGCCGCGCGCGTCGTCCCAGCCGTCCACGGCCGCGTGAAACTCGACGACGTACTGGGCACCAGGCTGTTCGACCTGGAACGTGCCCAACAGGCCCCCGGCTGGGTGAGGGAACTTAACGGCGACCACGTCCCCGAGACGGAGGAGTACGGGATCTCCTCAGGTCGGGCACGCCACGGGCACGGTCGGGGCGGTTGGAGTCTGATTCGAAAATCCAACCTTCCTGCAGGTCACCCCGCTTCCGCTGATTGGAGGGACACTTGATAGCCGAGCATGTTGAGCTGGCTGACCAGGCGCCGTGTCTGCCGCGTGCGGCCGGTTCGCTGGAGGAAGTAGTCCGCTCCGAGGTCGGTGTACTCGGCGTCATTGGTGAGCATGTGCCAGATCGAGGTCAGGATCGTGTGGCCGACAGCGACCAGGGCGCGCTTCTTCCCGCGGCGGATCGCGATGCGTTTGTAGCGGGACGCGAGGTAGGTGTTCTTGCTGCGGGCCGCGGCTGTGGCGGCGAGCCCGAGCGCATTCTTCAGCCATGGATCGCCGGGCCGGGACTTGCCGGAGGTGTGCTTGTCGGCGGACTCGTAGTTGCCCGGACACATCCCGGCCCACGAGGCCAGATGGGCGGCCGACGGGAAGCGCGCCATGTCCGCGCCGATCTCGGCCAGGATCATCTCCGCCGAGCGAGTGCTGACGCCGGGGATGGTGATCAGCAGCTCGATCTGGCGGCGAAACGGGACGAGTTGGCGGGCGATCTCCTCGCTCAGCTGGGCCTCGGTCGCCTTGATCGCGTCGATTCGGTCGAGCATGGTGCGCGCGAGGAAGGCATGATGGTCGGTGAACTGGCCGGTCAGAGCCTGGGCAAGGATCTGGCGTTTGGCTCGCATACTGGCCAGGGACATCTCGGCGAGGACTTCCGGGTCGCGCTCTCCGGCGATCAGGGCCTCCAGCATGGCACGGGCCGACTTGCCGAGCAGGTCCGAGACGACCGCGGACAGTTTGATCCCCGCGTCCTCCAGCAGCTTCTCCAGCCGCTGGGCCTCGCGGGTCCGTTCACGGATGACCTCGGTGCGGTAGCGGGTCAGGTCGCGGAGCTGGCGGATGGCCGGCGGCGGGACGAACGAGGGTCGAACCAGGCCGTGTTCGACCATCTTGCAGATCCACTCGGAGTCCGCAACGTCGGTCTTGCGGCCGGGCACGTTCTTCATGTGCCGGGCGTTAAGCAGCCAGCAGGTGATGTCGTTCTCCAGCAGGTAGAACACGGGTTTCCAGTACGAGCCGGTGGCTTCCATGCCGACCACGGTGACCTGTTCGGCGAGCAGCCAGTCCCGCATCGCCAGCAGATCGCGGGTCATGGTGGAGAACGTACGGATCTCTTTGCGGCGGCGTTTGCCCGGTCCCGGGACTCGGACGCAGACCTTCACGTCCGCCTTGCCGATGTCGATTCCGGCGCATCGTTCGTGGACCACGTCCATGCCCCGGTCCTCCCCTCGTGCGGTGGGCTGTCGTGCAGCAGCCGTCCGACGGGGACCGAGCAGGCAGAAGAATCTGATTCACATGCTCGAAGCAACACTTCCGGGTGCCTGACGAAGGGTCCCCAGCGTCCTACTCAATGTCGGGCTCCGGTGGCGCCAAGACTCCGCGACGTCAGCCGGACAGCCGTGACCCGATTTTCTCCCCTTTGGGGTATCGCCGTCCGGAGATCGGATTACTCAATGACCGAGTTGAGTCGACGGGGGACCGTCCATCGGGGCGCGCTTCTGGTCGCACACCCGGGACTGCCCGGGGTCAGCAACCGCAGCGTTCCATCGACAGCTGCAGAGCGACAGGGAAGCTCATCAGGATGAGCCGGATTACCGCCACGGCGATCCCCGCCCGTACCGTCTGCGGATGGTTTGCCCGCCGCCCCACTGCCCACCACGTCCCCAGCACCGAGCCGATCAGCAGCACGTCGAGCGCAGTCCACGACAGGTAGGGGCCGGTGAACGCCCCCGATACCCCACCGTCCGTGACTACTTCGAGGTAGATGTACGAGGCCTCCGCGCTCATGGCCAGGTCCAGCGCGAGCACGGCCAGCCACACCCGCCCCGGCCCGAATCTGCGCCACTCGGCCTCCGCCATCCCGCTCCCCTGACCTCCGGTCACGCGCCCCCTGCGCGCTCCCGCATCATACTGACCAGCGACGCAACCATCGGCCTGCCGCATAGCGGCCGGCTGCCAATGCCCTGGCCACAGGTGAGGAGCTGCCCTGACGCGGGCCGGCTCACCAACGCGCCCGGCGATTCGAGGCTTTGGGGCGGAAACTGGCCTCCGGCAGGAACCATAGCGGCCCCGATGGCAGCTCCCCACCTCGGCCACGCACGGCCCGCGGTCGCCGTCCGGGTTGCCGCCATCCCAGAGTCTGAGCGCCCCCGCCGGAGGCTGTCTGTGCCTTCTCCGCTGGCAATCCGCGCAACCGCCCCTGACCCAGCCCGGACCTGTGATTCCCCCACCGTGTGGGCGCGGACGGCGACCGGCGCGTCCGCCGGTGGCGCAGACATGGAGGCGAGGCCGCGCCGGGCGACGGCCGGCGCCGCCGCGCTGTGCGCGGCCCTTTCGATCGAAGAGAGAAGACTGCTTTACAGGTGGGCGGGATCGCTGCGCTGATCATCTCGGGTACGGGAAAATGGGCCTTGGGTGTCCCGGTCAGCCGATGGGCCTGCGATGCGGGCGAGCTTGTTTTACAGGATGGCGATGGGGGCCGACGAGGGGACCACGGATTGTTGTCAGGGCGGCGGATTGCTCCCGCTTCCCGGAGCACGCGTGTCAGACTCCGCCATCACCCTTGGCTCCTCCGGGGCGCCCGCCGGGCAGGAACGTGCCAAGAGGGAGGAGACCGCGCGATGCCCCGGATGCAGAACGTGAAGGACGAGGTCATCCACTTACGCGCCGCAGGGGTGGACTTGGGCAAGCGATTCCTGCTGGCCTGCGTCCGTGCTCCCTCCACGAAACGGGCCGGAAGCTGGGCGTTGGAGACCGAGCGGTTCGGCACCACCACGGCCGAGGTCCGGCGTCTGCTGGCCTGGCTGCTCGAACACCGGGTCGAGGTAGTGGTCATGGAAGCGACGTCGGACTACTGGCGCGGTGTCTACTATCTGCTGCAGCCGCATCTGAACCTGATGCTGGTCAACCCCGCCCATCTGAAAGGGATCCGGGGACGCAAGACCGACCCCAGTGACGCGGCCTTCCTTGCCCGGGCCGGCGCCTCCGGGATGGTGATGGCCTCCTTCGTTCCCCAGCGGGACATCCGCGAACTGCGGGATCTGACGCGGCGCCGCACCGAACTGGTCCGGGCCGCGGGCTGGGAAGCCCAGCGGCTGGAGAAGGAACTCGAGGACACCGGGATGAAACTCTCCGCAGTCCTCACCGACATCACAGGCGCCAGCGGACGAGCCATCCTGGAAGCCCTCATCGGCGGCGAGAGAGATCCCGAAGTACTGGCCGATCTCGCCCGCGGCAGGGCCCGAAACAAGATCCCCGCCCTCATCAATGCTCTGGACGGCGAGTTCACCAGCCACCACGCGTTCATGGACCGGCACTACCTTGATGAGATCGACCGCTGGAAGAGCGTGATCGCCACTTTCGACGCGCGCATTGCGACGCTCGTGGCCGGCCGAGAGCAGGACCTGATCAACCTGGAGAGCATCCCCGGGATCGGCCGCCTGGGTGCTCAGATCATCCTTGCCGAAACTGGTGGCGACATGGCCCAGTTCGCGTCCGCCCACCATCTTGCTTCCTGGGCCGGCGTCTGTCCCGGCCAGAACGAGTCAGCCGGGGTCAGCAAGTCCGGTCGCACCCGCCCGGGCAACAGCAACCTCAAGCGCCTTCTTGGCATCGCAGCCATGGTCGCGGTCAAGAAAAAGGACACCTACCTCGGCGTCTTCTTCCGCCGTCTGGCATCACGGCGCGACAGCAGACGTGCCCTCGTCGCCGTCATGCACAAGCTGACCATCGCCGCCTGGCACGTCCTGCACGACCAAACCACCTACCGAGAACTCGGCGCCGAGCACTTCACCAGACGCGACCCGCAACACGCCATGCGCCGCATGATCAAGGAAGCCAACAGCCTCGGACTGACCCTCCGCTTCGATCCCATCACAGCGAGCTGACCTGCACGACTCACTCTATTTTCGTGTCAGACCCGGTAGACGTGAGCGTTGCCTTGCAGCCGGACGGGACGGTCACCGACTGGGACAGCGTGTCGGTGTGCGAGGAGCCGTAGCCGTCCAGCCACGCCTTGTACGAGCCACTATGCACGGCCTCACCACTGTCGGTCGTGATGACACCGCTGGTCGCGCTCCAGCCGGTACTGCCCGACTCGAAGCCCGGGTTGGCCAGCAGCTGGGACGAGGTGCAGCCGCCGCCCCCGCCGGAGCCGACCGTCCAGGTGAAGGAGGTCGAGCCGGAGGCTCCGGTCGAGTCCTTCGCGGTGACCGTGACCTGATAGGTGCCCGCGGTGGACGCCGTGCTTGGTGCAGGCGGACAGGCCGAACTGGGTTCGTTAGGTGGCCAGGTCGGCGGCGGCGTTGGGGTCGTTGTAGGCGTCGACCACGGCGACCGTCAGACCGGAGCCGCCCGTCGAGGGCAGGTTGTAGGCGCTGTGCAGGTTGGCCGGGGGAAGGCCGGAGGGGGCCGCGGCGGCGAGCGCCGAGGCGAGGCGCTGCTTGATGTCCGTGCGCCGCTGGGCGAAACAGGACGCGTGGCCCGGCTCGGCGGTGGCGCAGAGGCGGGTCGTGGGGACCTCCTGACCGGCCTTGCCGGTGGAGTGGAACGTCTGGCGCTCGGGTGCGATCAGCGCCTTGTCGTTCCGCGCGACCTTGGTGGTGTGCGGGTGGGCCACTGCGGGCTCGGCGCCGGCCGTCGGTGCCGTAACGAGTCCGGCGACGGTGAGGGTGAGGGCGGGGAAGGAGACGGCGAGAAGTTCTTCGTAGACTCCGTCTCCGCTTGCTCTGGTGCGACTCACGCATGGGGTTCTGCCTCCGGTTGACGTGGGGATGCGCACTGGATGGGCAGGCCCGTGACGCGCGTAGCGGTGGTGGAACCGAGCAGTCACGAGCATGACATTCAATTGGCCCCACATGCCGAGTGAACGCGACATGACAGGGTGCGGGAGGAACGTAATTCCGAGGCGCGAGAACCGGCAGTGCCGCAAGGGATTTCTTTGCCCCTCCATAGGATGAGATTGGCCACTTCATTGGGGGGAACCGAGGCGTGCTTGACGCAGCACAGAGGAAGAGTGAAACCGAACCGGACCCCGGAGGCTGACCCTGCGGCGTCTCGATGGCCCTCTTCCGTGGTGGCTCAGTCCGCCGACGAGCCTGAACACCCCTCGCGGCCGTAAAGCAACCGCAAGCGCTCTTTTCACCGACGTGTCAGCGCCTGGGCACCCTCGACGAGCCGGACGACGTCAGCCGTCCCGCACCGCCGCGCCACCTCGGGACCGGCATCGCGACCATGGCGACGGGAAGTCTCGCAGCACACACCCGTGGGTGGTGCGGACAATGCGGCCGGTGAACAGGTTCGTGATCCACACGCGATGCAAAGAGGGTCCCGACGGTCTCGCGGAGATCGGGCTGAGACTACGACACAGCCGTTCCCGTACCCTTCCCCAGAGCCGCCGCGCAGGCCCGGTCCGGAGGGGGCACGGACAACCGCGAGGGAGACAGCATGGGAGCCGCTGACCGGCAGACTGCCGGCGACTGGAACGGGGCAGGCAACCGGCCCATAGCCAGGGGTGGTCGCGAAAGCGAGTACGGCCATGACTACGAGTACGGGGATCTGCCCGAGTCGGCGGCTTCCCCCGGCTACGGACCCCATCGCGGCGCGGGCCATATCCCCTCTCCGGCTGTCGGCCACGAGCACACCCCTGTGATGGGCAACGGGCGCGCCGCGGTGACTGGCACCGGGCATGGCTCCGACCACGGCCCCGAAGCTGGCGCCACCAGCCACGGACACGCGCACAGTCACAGTCACGGGCCTGCCGCCCCCGTCTCGCGGCACCTGCGCAAGGTCATCGCGGCGATCCTGATCCCCTTCACCGCCGCGGTCGTGGTGGGGCTCGTCGTGCTCTGGCCCGGCGGCGCCCCGTCCCACGCGCGCACGGGGGTCGGCTTCGACCGCCAGACGCAGCAGGCGACGGTCACCAAGGTCCTCGAGGTGAGCTGCGAGTCGGTGAACGCCTCCGGCGAGACCCCGACCGGCGACACCGCCACCGCCGAGGGCAACTCGGCGGTGGCGGAGGCGAACGGCACCTGCCACAAGGCCACGATCCAGGTCGACACGGGCAAGGACAAGGGCCGTACGTTCAACGAGATCGTGCAGCCCGACCAGTCGCGGCAGCTGCACCAGGGCGAGAAGGTCGTGGCCGCCTACGAGCCCTCCGCGCCCAAGGACCTGCAGTACTCGGTCGCCGACGTGAACCGCCGATTCCCGATGGGTCTGCTGGCCGGCATCTTCGCACTCGCCGTCGTGGTCGTCGGCCGGCTGCGCGGCGTGATGGCATTGGTCGCACTGGCCATCAGCTTCAGGGTGCTCAACTTCTTCATCCTGCCGGCGATCCTGCAGGGCGCGAATCCGCTGCTCGTGGCCGTGATCGGATCGAGCGCCATCATGCTGATCGCCCTCTACGTGTGCCACGGCCTGTCGGCCCGCACCTCGGTGGCGGTGCTCGGCACACTGGTCTCGCTGCTGCTGATCGGCATCCTCGGCTCACAGTTCATCGACTGGGCCGCCCTCACCGGCAACACGGACGACAGCACCGGCCTGATCCACGGCCTGTATCCATCGATCGACATGAGCGGACTGCTGCTCGCCGGCGTCATCATCGGCTCCCTCGGCGTGCTCGACGACGTCACAGTGACCCAGACATCGGCGGTCTGGGAGCTGCACGAGGCCAACCCGACAATGGGCTGGCGCGAGCTGTACCGGGCGGGCATCCGCATCGGCCGCGACCACATCGCCTCCGTCGTCAACACCCTCGTCCTCGCCTACGCCGGCGCCGCGCTGCCGCTGCTGCTGCTCTTCTCCATCGCCCAGAGCGGGGTCGGCACGGTGGCCAACAGCGAGCTGGTCGCCGAGGAGATCGTGCGCACGCTCGTCGGATCCATCGGCCTGGTCGCCTCGGTGCCGGTCACCACAGCCCTTGCGGCACTGGTGGTCTCGGCGGACCGGCCCGGGCCGCAGACGGAATCAGCGACTGCGGGCGCGGCGGCGGCCGACGGCGCGACTGCGGGCCGGGGCGGACGTCGACGGAAGCGTTGAGATCGATCTCTTCAAGGTGGGCCCGGGCCGCGTAGTCCATCGCCTGGTCCGCCGCGGCATGGAGAGGCGGCACTCGTCCTGGAGGCTGCCTCGAGTACCCGGTTCACCTGCTCCTCCCCCACAGCGTCGACCGCCGTGGACGTAAGGCGCCGAGTCGGGCTTGATACGGCCGGCTGCGGTTCCGCCGCGGCGGCCGCGCGGGCCTGATGCACGGTGCGGTCGGCGATATGGGTGAGTCTGCTCGCGACCGCATGCACGGCACCGAGCCAGCCCGCCCCGAACTCGTCGCTGCTGCCGACGGGCGACCGCGCGTCCAGCTCGGTGACTTCGCCATGGGCGCCTTCCACAGCGCCGGCCTCAATCACCGCCAGGAGGTGCTGCGCCTCTCCCGGAGTTGCGCCTGCGGTTTCAAGGAGAGCGGCCACACGCTGCCGGGCGCTCGCGGCCGCCACTGCGTGCACGACGATCGGTGGTGACACGGGACGTTCCGGGCCGGTGCTCGTACGCGCTCCTTTCTGGCGTTACCGGAGCTCGACGGAGTACGAGCTGCCGCTGAATTCCCAGCCGTCGGTGCCTTCGCCGATGTCGGCGACGATGACGTCGTCGATGAAGCGGTCCTCGAAGTCGTCATCACGCAGGTCGCCGGCCAGCCAGAGCGTCTCGATCTCGCTCCAGTCTCCGCGGCGTCCGTCGATGCGCAGGGGGGCGGCTCGGCGGGTGCCGCGGTCGCGTTCGTCGTTGCCGGTTTTGACCTTGCCGCTGATCTCGAACTGGCCGTCCTTGACGAGATCGGGGAGGGGTTCGGCGGGGACGATGGCGACGTTCTCGTAGGCGGTGTGGATGAGGTCCCGGTAGCTGCGGCGGACGTTGTACTCCGGATCCGACAGCCACTTGAAGAGGGTGTCGGGCTGGACGTCGAGGCCGGCGCTTTCGAGGGCCTGGTAGCCGCGGTGGGTTCCGGTGAGCTGGCTGAGCTGGGCGTGCCAGTGTTTGGCGTTGTAGGTGGACAGTCGGTGGCGTGGGGTGACCTGGGCGCGCAGGAGGTCGTTGAGTGCGGCGCCGAAGGAGTCTCCGCGGCCTGTGGGTCCGGCCATCAGTCGTCACCTTCGGGGATGAACGTGCCGGGCTGGATGAACTTGGCCTTGACTTCGCCGAAGCCGGTTCCGATCCGGTACGTGTCGGGCGGGGTCTGGTCCGGGGTCCAGAAGATCGCGGCGTCGACCTTGCGCAGGGCGATGAGGGTGTGGCCTTCCTGGACGGCCTTGAAGGCCACGGTCCAGTGGCGGACGGAGGCTTCGGCGACCATGCTCATGCGCCAGTCCGGCCGCCAGAACGGCGACCGCTGTTCCTCACTCTTCGGCCACAGCAGACGCAAGGCGATGGACACGCGCGTCTTGTAGTTCGCGTACGACTCGCCGCCGACCTGGACGAGTTCGGTGCGGGCCTCGCGGGCCGCAGTGTAGAAGGGCTTGAACAGGCTCTCGTTGGCCCGGCCGGTCCACGAGTCGTGGATTGTGACCCGCTTGGTGAGGTGGCCTTCGCGGTGCAGGCGTTCGAGCTGCTTGATGTGCGAGGTGGTCACCCACACCCGGCCCTTGTCGTCCGGCTGATCGATGAGCCGTCCGAGCGGGTGCGGCATGCCGGGGAAGTTCCAGTCCGGGATGTCGATGAGGTAGATGCCGGCCTGGCTCTTGTCGAAGGCGTCGAGGGGGCCGGTGTGCAGGAGCTTGTTCGGGGCGAGCGGAACGGCTGAGCAGGCGGAGGGGAAGGAGCCGTTGCGGTCGATCAGGCACATCAGCCCGTCCCCGAAGGAGGCGGGTACATCGAACTTGTCGCGGCGTACCCGCTTGCCGTTGTCCCGGATGTGCGCGACGCGGGTGCTGGTGACATCCGGGTGGACCCACTTCGGTTCGCCGGACATGTCCTCACTGATCAGCGGCCACGGCCCGCTGTCTCGGTCTTCGGCGCGGATGACCGGGATCGGGTGCATCTTCGAACGCTTCACCGCGTCCTTGAGGATCTTCAGACCGGGGAAGACGGCACCCTCGGGCTCGTCTTCCTCATCGCCCGGGGCCAGGCCGTCATCGTCGTCCGCGTCTTCGTCGTCGTCTTCGGCGTCGGTGTCGACCCCGGCCGACGGGGTGCCGTTGACCGTGGCTTCGGCCAGCGACTGTGTGAGTGCAGCGGCCGGGACGGGGGCGTTATAGGCGTGCAGTGCTGCGGTGAGACGACGGCCCTCAGTACTGTCGGGTGTCTGCACTCCGGCCGCGGCCATCGCCTTGAGCTGGGTGTGGAGTTCGTCCAGGTCCTTCACGTGGCCGCCTGCGAGCGCCGTGCGCAGGGCTGCGAGCAGGTGGGCGGCCTCTGCGGCCAGTCCCTTGACGGCCCCGGAGGTGAAGGGCAGAGCGGCGTCGGCCAGTTCACGGTCAGCCGCAGTGCCCACGCTGTCCGGCAGACCACTGCCGGCCTCAGGAGTGGTGGTCCCCGGGGGCGCGGGCGTGATGTCGAGGAAACGAGCGTGGGCGAGGTCGGGCCACAGCTGTGTGCTGGCGATGATGCCCAGGTCGCGTTCGGCGACGGTCACGGTCGTCACCTGCTGGCCGGGCGCGGTGGTGAGGGTGAGGATGACGTCGGCGTCCAGAAGGTTCACGATGGCCGGGTCGTCGGTGTCCAGGACCGCGATGACCGGTACCTGCTGGGTGCGGGCCAGTTCCCGCAGGATCTGGCTGGCCTCGGGAAGGTGTTCGCCGGACAGCGGCAGGCGCGGGTTGCGGGCCCGCTGCAGCCGGTCCACGACCACGAGCGCCAGGTTGTCGGCGAGGGGCGCGGTGTCGGCGATGGCTTCGGCGGTCAGGTCGCTGCCGTCGTCGATGAGCAGCGGTGCGTGGCGCAGCCGTTCGACGACGTCCTGCTCGTGCGGGGTCAGCATGCCGGTCTTGAGGCGGGCGTAGTCGCCGTCGGCCTCCGCGGCGATGATCCGGCGGGTGATGTCGGCGCTGCTGGGGCCCGATGCGGCGTACAGGACGCGGGCGTTGCGGGCGAGCGCGGTGCGGGCGGCGGCAAGACCGATCAGACTGCCGCCTACCTGCGGTTCGGCCGCGACCAGGACCAGACGGCCGGGGTGCAGGCCGCCGGTGGCTTCGTCCAGGCCCGCCAGGCCGAAGGAGAGGCCCGGGGCGGATCCGGAGGAGAGGACGTCGCCGATGGCGTCGCCCAGGGTGGCGAGGCGACGGCCGCGCTCACGGGTGGGAGTGGGCTGGCTGTTCACCGCACCTCCTGCGGGCGCCGCGCCGGGGTGCGCGGCCGTGTCGGATGAGAGGGCAATCGAGTTGGGGTCGGCGGGGAGCAGTACCGCGACGGGCGTGCTGTTCCGGCGGAGGACTTGAGGCTCGCCGCTGGCCGCCCGGCTGATGAGGGTGCCGAGGTCCTTCTGCGCCGCGCTCAGCGTCCAGGTGGGGAAGGTGCCGGCCTTCCGTGCGGCAGGGAACCGGTCCAGCGGGGCCAGAAGAACGCGTTCTTTGTGCTTGTGGATCAGCGTCGTGATCCCGTCGTCCTCGGCGCTCTTGACCAGGCCGTACAGATCGCTGCGGGCTTCACTGACGTTCATCATGTTCTCTGCCTGCGGTGGCTGGCTCACTCACCCTCCCGATACTCAACTCCCCTCCAGAATACCCGACTCCACTCATCCGTTAGGCCAAAGTCACACATTCTTCGAATCAGTCTCACTCACTAGTGTGACTTCTCGGAGTGGATTGACAGTCCGGACACTCTCGGGCCACCAGCCGTGAGACACAGCGGAGGCCGAAGCCACCTCCTGGCCCCGGCCTGCGATCACCGCGTCCGCAGACGAACGATCGCCACCCGTCGAACGGTCAGGCCAAGGCCTGTGGTGCCGGCTCTCGTTCGCTGGACGTCTCCTTGTACGCGAGGTGTCCGACGGCGGAGTAGGCCTTGCCCAGCACTCCCGCGAGCTGCACGGCCGTCAAGGACGACTCGGCATACCGCTGGACTTCGTCGTCGCTCTGAAGCACCTCCCCGGAGGCCTCGAGCAGTGCCAGAGCGGTCCGCATCTCCCCCGCGCAGCGGGTTAGGAAGCTGTAGATCCGATAGGCCTCCAGCGGATACTCGATCCCCCGGTGCTGGAGGTCGGCAGCGAGCACGGCCAAGAAGTGGTCCGCAGTCGTCGACCCGTTCCCGGCGGGCACCTCGCCGACGGAGCCGGCCTCGCCCAGCACTCCCGCGAGTTGCTCCGCCGCGGCGGAGGACTCGGCATAGCGCTGGAGCACATCGCCGAGCAGCTCACCCCGGTAGTCGGTCATCAGAAGACCCTGGTCCCGGAGTTCCTCCACGAAGGTTCTGAGCAGGATGAGAGTCGTCTTCATCTCTCCCGCGCAGCGGCCAAGGAGGCTGTAGAGGTGGTGGGCCTGCAGCGGGTGCGCGATCCCCTGGTGCTGGAGGTCGCAGACGAGCTCGGCGAGGGAGCGGGCCGCGTTCTCCGCGTTCTGGGCGATGTCCTCGGTGTTCTCGCTCATGTGGATCCGGATCTCCTTGCTGGGGTGGCGGCTCACGGACGGCCGGTGAACAGGCAGCTGGGCCGGACTGACAGGCGAAGTGGCGCAGGGCCCGGCGCTGTCCCGCTCGCGCCGAACGGCGGCCTGATCAGCAGGATCCGTCTCCGCCTTTGGGCGGTCTCCGCTCGCGTGGTGGACATCTGCTTCAGCGCCGGGTCGCGCCGTGGCCGGATCGCTGATGGCGGTGAGGTCCGACAAGCCCCCCGGCCCACGCATGAGGCCGAGGCCCTCGGGCCCGTAGTAGGTCCACCGCTCCAGCGCGGCCTCCAGAAGCACCCCG
Source organism: Streptomyces rhizosphaerihabitans (assembly GCF_025399795.1). Classification (GTDB taxonomy): domain Bacteria; phylum Actinomycetota; class Actinomycetes; order Streptomycetales; family Streptomycetaceae; genus Streptomyces; species Streptomyces rhizosphaerihabitans. The sequence goes on from NZ_JAODTZ010000058.1 coordinate 45,629, forward strand.
CGGTCCGCGCGGGGCATCCTCTCGACCGTCTCCGTCAACAGCCGGGCGTCGCCCGCGTGCAGGCGGGCATGTTGGACGAGGAGGTAGAAGATCCGGCGGGGCCTGGCGGCAGGATCCTCCGCGTCCGGCTCGTGGATCACCCGCAGGTTGTAGACGGCCCCGGCTGCCATCGCGAGCGCGACCGGGGCCTCGCCGTCGAGGAGCTTCGCCGTAAGGGATTCCCGGCACGGTGCGCACCGCTCGATGCACGCGCCGATCAGCGCGGCCGCGGTCCGCATGTCCGGCGTGCTCGCCACTCCCCACCGGGTGGGGTCGGCCGGCTGGAGGTCCTTGCCGGACGGGCCGCTGTCGTGCCGGTGGAGGGTGCCGGCGTTGGCGGCGGCGTACGCGGCGCTCCGGCTCCGGCTCTTGTTTCTCGCCCGGCTCTTTCGGCCGTGGCTGCTGGTCATACGGCTCTCGCATTTCCCGCGCCCGGCCCCATGACCCGATGCGCGACAAAGAGCAGCATGCGGAAGGCTTCAACAGCGTTACGGCTGTCCGGAGTTGGTGTACGCCCCGCACTGATGCTCACAGTCCGAACCCCGTCTTCGGGAGCCCGCGGGCACCTCTGCCGTGATGCGCCCCGGTCATGGGCCAAGGCACTGGCTTGGGCCGATACGTCGGCCTCTGCACCGCAGCCTACCGGCCCGCCACCACCTCCGAAGCCGAGGACTGAAACTGCCCGCGTTGGGCTGACACCCGCCTGTCCCGTCCCTCAAATCCGGTCACCTTCGACGGTTCGAGCGGCAGTGGGACGATGACGCCAGAGCACTTGGCGAGTTGCTCACGGTGGGCGGCGTTCTCAGCGAGAAGGGTCGCGATGACGCTCGCTGCGGCGTCAACCTGCTGCTGGAGTCGTTGGCTTGCCGGTTGCCACTCGGGCTCGGCTGACGCTGACCTCTCGCCAAAGGGTGTTATTGGTCAACTTGCCGTCGGTGCCGCGAAAGCCCGGCGGTTCGCTCGCGAACTCGTCAGCGGCCCGCCGCGACACTCCTCGTTGTCGCGGCCGCCCCCGGCGAGTACGTGTAGCCCGAGACCGTCGCGGTCCTTTGCACCCACGACCAGGAACTGCTGCACGCGGGCCCGGCCACGACGTACGGCACCCCGGAGCGAGGGGCGGTGCTCGACCGGATCGACCAGCTGCTGGAAGGCCGCCGCGTCGTCCATGAGACCGACCGCGGCCCGGTCAGCCGCTACCAGCGAACGGGCTGGCAAGGAGCCCGCCCCGAGCCTCGGGAAGCGTGAAGACCCGCTGTAACCGCGGACCGGCTGGTACGGGGGTGGTCACTCTGTCGGCAGCACGCGCTCCTGGTCCATCTCGCCGGTGTCCGGGTCGAAGACATAGACCTGAAAAGGCGCCCACGCCCGGCCAGCAAGGGTGTCCAGTTCCCTGTAGGAGGCGACTAGCAGGGGCAGTTCTTCCGCCCAGGCCCTCAGCCGACGTGGATCAGGGCAGGCGACTCCCACCAGCGTCCACTGCTTGCCGTCGGGTCCGCCGCGTTCGTAGACCGGCCTGCCGTCGCCGTACCGGGAATCCGGAGCGCCGAAGACCAGGTTCCGGTCCAAGAACAACTCGGCCAGAGCCCAGAAGTACTTCCACTGCCGCTGGTCCAGACCCGTGCGGCCCCAGAACGTGGCATACGCCTGGTCCTTGACCGCCTTCTTCCTGGCCTTTTCCTCTTCCTCGACTGCCCACCGCCGCGCCGCGTCCTCCTCTTCCGCCTGCTGCCGACGCCTGGCCTCCGCCTCTTCCCGGGCGCACTCGGCGTCCAAGGCCGCGTAGGTGGAGGCCGTCCACCACAGACGCCATACGTCGTTCCAGGACCTGGTCCAGCCCTGTGCCCACTCGTACCCGTTGTCTTCGGCGGTGACCTGCCGGGCGCTGGAGAGGGGCTTGTGCGGCACGATCTGGCCCGTCAGCATCCAGGACACCGCGTCGCTCAGTGCCGTACTGACTGGCGACCAGCTCATCGGCCGCGTTGATAAGCGAGCCAGGCCGGCGGTCACCGTCCACACCTGGCCCCGGTCCTCGGGGGCTTGGACCAGGAGCGTGGGCACGGTGCCCACCCACGGGCGCGGCCTGAAGCCGAACCAGCACACCCGCACCCCGTCCCGCTCGTACAGACCGGTGCGTGCTGCGATGTCCTCCACGGTGATGGGCGACAGCTGCGCCTCCAACGCCATCAGCCGGGTGCCGTCGGAGCCAAAGACCATCACATCCGCACGCCATTCCCCGGTGGGTGCGGCGACCTCCAGTTCGGCCTGGAAGCCCGCAGCGCGCGCACAGGTCACCAGCTCCAACTTGAGCAAGTGATGCTCCAGCGACTCGTTCGCCAGTGAACACGAGGGCGGCTTGGTCCGGTGGTAGAAGTGCCGGGTGTCCAACTTGGAGAGACGGGCGTGTACCTGACCGCCGCACTCCGGGCACGTCAGCTCCACACCACGCACCCGGTGGATCTCCTCCCACGACCTGTCGCAGCCCAGATCGTCCAAGGTGACGTCCAGCCGCCCCCACTCGGCGTGCTCGGCAGTCAACTGCACTGGCCCCTCCCCCACCGCCTCCGGTTCCGCGGTCATGATGCGCCCGGGCACTGACATCGCACGCCGCGGAACTCGGACGTGTGAGCACTTGCCGCACGCGCGTGCGTGCGAAGGACGGTCCAGAAAGTCTAGAAACCTCGCGCGCCAGGCACTCCAGTCCGCCGGAGAGAGGGCGCTGCAGACAAGTAGTCGGCGCGCGACGTCGCTGGGAGGCGGCACAATGGCGCAGGTCGCAGGGCCGCGCGGCCGTTTGGTGGCGGAGCTCCGCTGCGACCAGAACGGGGACCAGGAGCGGTACCCAGAGGCGCGACCTGTGGTTTTGACGTCGATGTTCCTCCCCCGAAACCGGTTCGGGGTGAACGAGCCCACGGGCGAACAGCCGGTCAGTACCGTATCCAGCCATGACGCCCAAGAGCAGCAGGGAACTCATGGCGTGGCAGCCGCCCGACGGCTGGCGCGAGATGAGCAGCGCACGCCGTAGGGCGTACCTGGAAGAGCACGGCTTCCAGGTACCACTGCGCCCGGCGGACTGGGACGACATGGAGCGCGAACAGCGCATGGTCTATCTCGACTGGAACGCCCGCATCTGGTCCGACACCCCAGAGAGGCGGGCCGCCGAGGGGCGGGAGCACCGGAAGAAGTTGCAGGCCTGGTGGAGGCTGATGTGGTGGTGGATTGGCTGCCTGGCGGCTGCGCTGGGCCTCGTGTGGTGGCCTGCGGGTCCCTTCAACGGGAGCGGTGTAGCGATGCAGGTGGGATTCACCGTGTTCGTGCTCGTCGGGTACTACATGGCTTTGTTCGTACCAATGCGGATCACGAAACCCGTCCCGTCGATCCACGACTGACTGGGGGGCGGGGCTGCGTGCCCCACCGCGAGGCTTTTAGTGCCGGTTTTGGCTCTAAGTAGGTGACGCTGTCGGTGATTTTGGGGTCAGGGTTTCCCTGCGGTGCGCCATGCGGTCGGCCGTGGGATGCGTTGCCAGTCCAGGAAGTTCTGGAGGGCGGTGGGTGTTCGAGGTCGCCGTTCAGCCGCTGGTGTAGTGAGTTCCGCGTTGACGCGCTCGATGTTGACGGCGATGGCAGTGAGGATGTGCTGGACGTGGGTTTTGGTCTGACTGCGGTAGCGGGCTTGTCGCATGCCGTGGCCGTTGACGAACTCGTTGACGGTGCTCTCGATGCCGGCGCGCATCGCGTAGTTCGCCTTCCAGGGAGTCGTCTGCTGTGCGGCTCGCGCGGCAGCCTGCCGTTCGTAGAGCTGCAGGGGCAGGAAGTTCAGTTGCCGTCGGTCGCCGCGGGTGCAGCTGGACTTGACAGGGCACTGGCCGCAGTCCTCCTTGGCGAACCTGACCCGGGTATAGGGGGCGATCGACAGCGGCGTCGACCATTCCCGGCTTTGCTTGCCCTGCGGGCAGACGACCTGCTGTCGGTCCCAGTCGATGGTGAAGGCGTCGCGGTCGAACACGTTGCCCTGGCGTGACTGGCGGGTGCGCTTCTTCCGGACTGGTCCCATCAGCGTGATCCCGTGCTCGCGGGCGGATTGGTCCTGTTGGACGATCGAGGTGTAGCCGCCGTCGACCAGGTGCTCGTCGGGCAGCAGGTCTCGCTGGGCCAGCCGGTCATGGATGGTGGGCAGGGCCCTGATGTCGTAGAGCGTGGCCGGGGTGGTGGTCACGTTCGTGATGATGTTCACCGCGTCGTCGTCGCAGGTCTCCGTGACATGGGCCAGGAACCCCTTCCAGCGTGTGTCGTTCCGGCGGGAGTACCGGGCGGTCAGGTCGTAGGGCGCCTCGTCGGGTTCACGCCACTGGACTCGTGCTCGCTCGTCGACGCAGTAGTTCTGGAGAAAGACCTGCCGCAGTGCCTGGACCTGCGGCCCCTGCCACAGAACGCGTAGGTAGGTGCGGACGTAGCGCAGCAGGAGGTAGACGTCGTCCCCGGTGTTCTTGATGCGGGTCTTCGGCCTGGTCGGGGTTTTGCCGAGCCGGGCTGCTCGTCCGTAGCCTTCGCCCCATTCGTCCGTGACCAGCCCGACCAGCTCCTGTGGTGCCTGACGTGCGATTTCCTCCAGGGCGGCCCGCATGGCCTCGGTGACCATCTCAAGGCGTGTCAGGTCCCGGACGGCACTCAGGATGTGGGTGGAGTCGGTCCGTTGTCTTCCTCGTTCCCTGACCAGTTCGGCGGCTTTGATCCGTTCAAGGAGACGAGGTCGAGCAGCTTGTCCGCCCTGCCGTCTTCGGCCAGGCGCTCACGGAAGTCCGTCAGGACGCTGTGGTGGAAGCCGGGGTCGTCCAGTTCCATGCCCATCGCGTACTTGAAGTCGATCCGGCAGCGGACGGTCTCGGCCGCCTGGCGGTCGGAGAGTTTCAGGAGGAACTGGAGGACCGACACGGTCGCCAGCTGGGCCGGTGAGAGCCCCGGCTTGCCGTCCCGCGGGTACCACTCGACGAAGTCCTCGTCCCGCCAAAGACCGTCGAGATGGTCGCGGATGGCCATGGCGGTGGTGCCGTGGGGGTTGCTGGCGCGGGCGACCTTCACGGTCAGCTCCGGGACCTCTGAGCCGGAACGGGGCTGAATGCACAACTCGGTCTCCTCCGGTGGGACGGAGACTCACCGTCGCAGCCGCACCCACAACGCAGAGCACAGTTCGCTCGAACTGACACCGCAAGGGCTACGCCCTGGTGCGGGTTGACGTAAGCACCACCCGCCACTGCAACATCGCAGGGCACAGTTCTGGCGTTCGCGAAACCGTTACAGGGGGCGTGATCACGGGTTCACGGAAACCACGAACACCGCGTTGAGCTGCAGAAAAGGCTCTGTGAGGGAAGACGGGATCCGACGGCCACCCATGCACCCGACCTGCCAATCTCCAAGATCCCCGACAGCGTCAACTACTCAGGTTCAGAAACAACT
>NZ_JAODTZ010000059.1 GCF_025399795.1 Streptomyces rhizosphaerihabitans
CCTCAACGCCGAAACCGCGTGACGGGTCCCTTCACCAGGGTCTCCGTGGCTCTGTACGCAGGCTCACGAAGGCCAGCTGCGCCGGGAGCTCGGTGACGACCAGGCCGAGCGGGTCCAGCCGCGGCCGGCGACGCGCGAGGCCTTCGCCGTGTCGCTGAGGAGGCCTACGGACAGTGGATAGGGTCACCGGGGTCAGGGCTCGCGAGGCGGACGGGGTGTGTCGGGTGGCTCGGGTTGCGGTGCTCTCCGCGGGGTCGTGGGGGACGACGATGGCGAAGGTGTTCGCCGACGCCGGCAGCGACGTCACGATCCACGCCCGGCGACCCGAGGTCGTCGCCGAGATCAACGTCCGGCACCAGAACGCCCGGTACCTGCCCGACGTCGTCCTGCCCGACCGGCTCCGCGCGACGGCGGACCCGGTCGAGGCGCTCGCCGGGGCCCGACATGTAATGCTGTCGATCCCGGCGCAGACGCTGCGGGAGAACCTCGCCGCCTGGGCCCCGCACATCGAGCCGGACGCGGTCGTGGTGAGCTCGATGAAGGGCATCGAGACGCATTCCGGGCTGCGGATGTCGGAGGTGATCCACCAGGTCACGGGCATCCCGTTCGAGCGGATCGCGGTGCTGTCCGGGCCGAACCTGGCCCGGGAGATCGCCGACGGTCAGCCCGCCGCGTCCGTGATCGCCTGCCCCGACGAGACGGCCGCGGTCGCACTGCAGAAGGCGTGCCACACCCCGTACTTCCGCCCTTACACGGGCACGGACGTGGCGGGCTGCGAGCTCGGCGGGGCGATCAAGAACGTCATCGCACTTGCTGTCGGTCTCGCGGCCGGTTTGGGCATGGGCGACAACTCCCGTGCCCTGCTCGTCACCCGGGGCCTCGCGGAGACCGCGCGACTCGGCCAGGCGATGGGCGCCGACCCGCTGACCTTCTCCGGCCTCGCAGGGGCCGGCGACCTCATCGCCACCTGCTCCTCGCCGCTGTCCCGGAACCGGACCTTCGGCGAGCACCTCGGGCAGGGAATGAGCATGGAGGAAGCCACGACGGCGACGGGGCAGACGGCTGAGGGTGTGAAGTCGTGCCGGGCCATCCTGGACCTGTCGCGGGCCCACGGGGTCGAGATGCCGATCACCGAGGTCGTCGCCGCGGTGATCGACGGCACGACCAGCGTCCCGGACGCGACCGCCGCGCTCATGTCCCGGACGCCGAAGCCCGAGCAGTACAGCGCGTGATCGCCATCCGTGCAGGTCGCGCATACGCAAGAGCCGAGGTGGGGCCGCTTCGCCCCGCCACCACCCCTCAATGCACCCGTGCGACCCTCCAACTGGCGCCGCTCGAAGCCAACATGCCGGGGCGTCACAGCCAGCGTGGAGCTCCGGTGCGGCCGACATGGGAGGCCAGGAGGCCAGGTGAGCTGCGGAAGCCGGTAACAGGGATCAGTTCTCGAGACGCAGATCGGCGAGTTCTGCAAAACCGCATGGCCCATCACCCTCGACGCCCCACTGAGCTCCGGTGGGGCGTCGAGGGTGTCGGCACCTGCCAGCGAAAGAGACCGCAAGCACTCTTCTCCGGTGGTGGGTGTGCGATCCGATCAACGAGAGCAGAGAGCTCACCGCCGAATACGACACGAAGCCCGGTCTGATCCTGGATCGACAGGCTGCCACGCGGTGACGAGGGACGGGACGCGGGATTTCGGTTTTCGGCCGATCTGTTCCGTCAGTTGATCGGGGGGGCGCGGTCCCGACCCCGTCGGTCATCCGAGTGGTTCCAACTGGTGCGCACCCACCCGGTCCTGCTGCGCTGGGGCCTCTACCAGGCCGCCGTGTCCGGGGCGTTCAACGCCTTCTGGACGACCGTCTCCTTCGTCCTGACCGGGCCCCGCTTCCACTACTCCCCCATCGGGGTGGGCGTGTTCGCTCTCGTCGGCGCGGCGGGTCCCGCTATCGCCCCGTTCGCGGGGCGGTGGGCCGACCGGGCACTGGTGCGCCCGATGACCGGCGCCACCTTCGCGGTCGCGGGCTTCGGCGGACACAGCGTCGTGCTGATCGCCCTGGCCGCGGCCCTGATCGACATCGCCGTACAGACCACCCTCATCCCTCAGCCGGCACACCGTCTACCAGCTCGACCCGGCCGCCCGCACCCGGCTCAACAGCGCCTTCATCGCGACGTTCTTCATGGGCGGCGCGGCCGGATCCCGACTCGGCTCGGTCGTCTGCCACGCCGGAGGCTGGACCGCGCTCCCCCTGCTCGGCGCCGCGCTGCCGCTCCTGGCCCTCCCCTACTGGGCCACGGAGCGCGGGGGCGGAAGGCGCCGGGCCGGATCACGCCGTAGCGGCGGGCGGCCGGGAGCGTTCCATGTCCGCCCCTCAGCATCAAGTTCGGGGCCCGATGAAGAGTCTGAGCGTGTCCAGGGCCATCTTGTCCGTCACGGCACTTCGACCGGACAGACGGTGAACAAGAATCCAGCCCTGCGGTGAGGCTCCCGCGAAAACGGACGCGCCGCCTGTCGCGCCGTTGTGCCACACAAGGCTCCCCGCCTTCTGCCAGGCCGGTGCCGGTTCACCCAGCCTGCGGTCGACAAGCAGGTCGGTGAGGAGGCGGGCGGCGGCCCGGGGAGTGGCCCACAGTCCGCCGGCGGGAAGAATCGCGCCGTCCATGGTCCAGGGCTGCCGAGTCCGGCCGAACAGCCCCCTGCGGCACAGTCGTCTGCCGGACGGCGGATCGGTGGCGACGTCGGCGATGCCGAGGGGATCGAGGAGGTGGCGGTGCAGCAACTCCTCGTACGGGGTGCGGGTGGCCGCGACCAGAGCGGCACCCAGAAGCGCGTATCCGAGGTTGGAATACTCCTCGGCCGTCCCCGCGGGAGCCGTGACCAGGGTGTCGAGGTGCCGTGCGACCGAGTCCAGGGCGTCGGCGTCGAAAGCCGCGTAGGGATCGCGCCCGCTGATGCCGGGAGGCATTCGAGGAAGGCCCGAGGTGTGCTCGGCAAGCCGGCGCAGGGTGATTCCCGTGCCGCTGGGCACCGGCAGGAACAGCTCCAGCGGGTCGTCGAGGCTCAGGACACCGTCGTCGGCCAAGGCCGTCAGGACTGTCGCGGTGAGCGGCTTGGTCAACGAACCGATCTGTACGAACAGGTCGGGGTTGTGGCCGTGAGAGATCTGGGGTGCCTGAAAGCTGCTGAGTATGCAGGTGGGAACTCGGATCATGATGATCTTCTGTCGTGTGTTCGGGGCGGCGCGCGTGCCGCCGTGCCGACGGGCGTGCGACGCCGGTGGGTGACTGTCCGGCGATGGATGAATCGAGCGGTCTCCCTGATGGCGGCCATCCGCTGGAACAGACCAATGATCGCGGTCCGTTGACCGGGGCGGATCGCAATGAGCTCCGGTCCGGCTGGAGTTGGCCGTGTGGTGGGCCAGTTCCTCGAAGACGTCAGCAGGTGTGCCGGTGCGGGCGGGGTCTGGACCGAACGGATGCGGGCAGCGGCCTGCGTGGAGTCACGCTGCCGCCGCTCGGCGAGTGGACGCGCGGGGCGCCCGCTCAGGCCGACGCGAGCCAGAGTTCGAGGAGAGCCTCCCGCTCGCGCGACCGGAGAACTCTGGCCGGCCGGGTCTGTTCCCACCACTCGGTCATGACGGTGGGAGTGGCGGTGCCCCGTGTGAAGCGGCTGATCAACTGGCGGGAGAGATCGACCTCGCGCCCGGAGTAGGCGACGGCGGCGCTGGAGTGGACAGGCGTCAGGACCGTGCCATCGGGTGCGGCGATGGATACGGTCATCTCGGTGGGACTGCTCGGCACCCAGGCGTCCAGGGCTGCCGCGGCGAAGGTCGCGGCGTGGGTCGCCCAGCGTTGCAGAGTGGAGCGGACCGGGACTTCGGTGACCTCGAGGCCCTCTATGTCGGACCACGCCCAGTCACGTTCGTGTGGACCGGTGACGCGGGGCCCTGAGGTCTTCAGCACCACGCAAGGAGCCGGTGCCGTCGCCGGGGCACCCACGTACACGCCGTCTGCTGAGACCCAGAACAGTCCCACCGTGGTGCCGTCGCCGTGGGATCGGAGGGGCGGGGTCGCTTCCATTGCCTGTCTGTCTCTCCTTGGTGGAATGCTGCAACCGCGAGCTTGCACGGCGCACGGTATCGAAGTGCGGCCTTCCGGCCGAAGGCGCCGGGAAGGCTACACCGACTCCTCCGCGAGCGTGACTTCGACCGCGCGGCCGCCTGGCTCCTTCTCGTTCCGGGCTCTCCGGATCGGCCGGACGGCCAGATTCGCCACGGCGGAAACGGCCTTGCCGAGTTCCTTGTCGAGAAAGACGAGGTCACAGGCGATCATCGTCAAAGCGAAACCAGTCAGGCCCATGCACAGACCAATGGCAACGTGGAAGCTGATCGACATGGCGGCGGCCCAGGGCCGGAGCGCGGGGACCAGCACTCCGAGGGGGAAGTAGACGAGGAAGATGACGGTCATGTACGTCCCGGCCACAACCAGGAAATCGTTGTGATAGATGAGGTTCGAGACGCCGGGGAACGCGAACTCCGGAACGCGGAGCACATAGAACAGGGCGGTTCCGTCCTGCCACATCTGTCCCTGCACCTTGTACAGACCGCTGACGACATACACCAGGCACATCTGCGACGCGATCGCCACAACGCCGAGATTGTGCAGAGGCGTTGCCAGTGAACGCACCTGCGTCGGCAGGCGCCGGCCGAGCCTTTTCGCGCGGCCGGAGGAAAAGGAGAACCGGTCGTAGCAGCGGGTGGCCAGGAGCATCGGGAGCACCAGGTAGGCGAGGTTGTCGCCACCGTCGAGCAGGACCGGCTGACGTTCGTAGAGGGACCACAGGAACACCCAGTGGCAGGCGAGTCCGGCCCTGCCGCCGATGCCCAGGGTCACCATCAGAGCGGTGATCAGGCCCAGATGGAAGACCAGTTGGAACCATGCCTCCGACGAACTCCACGCATACAGGCTGAAGGAGCCGTTGCTGTGGACCTGCGCAACGAATTCCCGCCATGGAAGAACGGCGTCAGGACCGAAGAGGTAGTCCCGGTCGGCGTACTGACTGACATAGAACATCAGGCCGACGAACCCCAGGAGGGCACGGGTTCCGGAGACGCCGACGACACCGAACGGCACCGAACTCCACCTGTCGACCGTGGAGATGAACTTCTTCATCCGACGTCCTCCGCATTCCGCCACTTCAGATCCTCGAAGCGGGTCGTGCCCCTGGCGGAGGAATCCTTGCGCCGCGACCATGAAGGCAGCTCGTGTACGTACATGCGCACCTGCACGGCGGAGGGCGAGCCGTCACACACGTTCGACAGCTGGGACAGTGAGTAGCGCGCGAGGAAGGTCTCTGCCTCCTTCCGGGAAGTCTTCTCATAGGGAAGGAGAGGAACCGGTCGCTTCTTCTTCTCCATCTCCTTGTTCCGAAGTCGCGCCAGAACCGGATCGGGACTGTCCATCTGTGTGATGGTCCCGCTGACGAGCCGGTTGATGCGAGACGGAAAGAACCGGTCGTGCTGAACTCTGGCCACGTAAGGGCGGGAGACGTCATAGAAGCCGGTGGCCCTGCCGTTCGCGCACTTGGCCCGCGCGAGAATGCCACGGTCGTCCGACAGGGGGTCCGGGGCGAAAAGCATCCAGTTCTGCGACAGATACGGTTCCGTCAGCGCGTTCATCTCGTCGTAGTAGCGCAGCTTGACGGGGTTCAGGGGTGTCTGGGTCAACGCCGCGATGGACAGGTAGGCGCCCAGGAGGGCGGCCCCGGCAATGAGGACCGCCCTCCTGAGGACAACGTGCTCGGTCACTTGTCGAAGACCGTGTCGACCGCCTCGACCCCGTCGACACCCTTGGCGGGCGCCACGTGAGTCCCGAAGAAGTCGTTGGCCACCTGACCGGCCGCCTTCGCCACGTGCGGGCAGGCCGCACGACCGTGGACCGCGGCCTTGCCCACGACCTTGCCCAGAAGACTGCCCAGGCCCGCGGGCGCCCTCTCGACGCCCGGCCGGACAACCGCCGGAGCGGAATCCGCCTGCGGCGCGGCGGCTTGCGCGGTCCCCTGCATGCTGAGCACAGCCGCGACGCCACCCATGGTGATGCCGGCCACGGCGAACAGCTTCTTCTTCATCTTCTCTCCTTGCGCCTGTCGAATTCCGATCAGGCTTTCTCATTGCTCGGCGCATGCCGAGCCATAGAAGAAGGAAGGAATGTTGACAGCACAGAACAGTGCCGCCGATGCCGGTGCTTCGCACAAGTCAAAAGCACCCGGCTCCCCCTACTGACACGGGGCCACTGCGGCATGTGGTCAGCATGCCGCCCTGCCGGTACCGGATATCCGGTACTCCAGCGCTGTCCCCGTTGGCTCGAATACTGGCACACCTCGAATCTATGTTTCTCACCAGTAACACCCCGGAGTGACTGAAAACGATCAACAGAACCGGCCAACCGCACCCGAAATGATCCAAAATTCAATATTTACTTCCACTCAAAACCAGACACGCCCGAGGCCCCCTTGTTGATCATGGACCGGCATCCCTCCGCTCCCTGCCGGGAACGGCTTGGCCGAAAATGCACCCTTCCGCTGGAGCCCGTACGCCCTGATGCCCCCTCAAGGTCCGGTGCCGGCGTCCGGACCGTGCACTCAGGGCCGGTGGAAGGAAATACGTGGCCGGCGCCCCCGTACCCGGCAAAGTGGACGCCACCTGGCGCCCTGCGGCCGATTCGTCATCGAGTCGGGCGTTCCGCCGCTGAGCTTCCTGCCCGCTTCAGACATCCGCGAGCGCAGCCTCCGACGCCTTGATGCGCGACAGGTGGTGGATGGGATCGGAGCCTTGGGCTTTCGTGAAGGCTTCCGCCGACGTTCCGGCCCTGGTACGCGCAGATGCCGGCGCCAGAGCAAGAGCGGAACAGGGGCTTGTCAGCGCAGGTCAGGTCAGATGCGCTGAACGCGAGGATCATCGAGCGCCTTACGAGCTTGGCTCGCGTGGCGGACACCGCACTGTCGCCACGCGATACGACAAGCCCGCCGTCCGCTACGAGCCGACCGTGCTGATTGCAGCTTTAACGAATGGCTTTGATCGGAGGTGGCCTTCCCGACCTCGTTCACCAGTCCCGGCCGGCGGTCAGCTCCTCCGCATCCGCGTCCGTACAGGTCCTAGGGCAGCGGGAAGGCCGTGCACTTCGGGTCGTCCAGGCATGCCTGCATCTCATCCTGGCTCGCCTGGTTCCGCGTATTCAGCGCCTCTATGTACATCTCCGCCTGACCTGGCAGGCCTCCGCATTCAGTGGGCTTGGCATCCTTGTAGGTGTCGGAGTTGACGTAGGCGTCGGGGTCGGCGTTCCTGCTGTCGATGGTCTTGGACCACGCGTCGACGCATGCTGCCCGCTTCTGGGCGGCGCTGAGTTCGGGTGTCTTTGCTGCTGTGACGGTGACGGCGGTTTTCGGTTTACTGCCGGGGTTGGAGCAGCCGACCAGCACGAGAGCGGCGACGGTGGCGAGTGCGACGGTGGCCGTTCTGCGGTTCATGGTTTTCCCAGGTTTGTGCGGTGTCGGGATGCTACTGAACCTGAACGAGTGATGTCGGGGGCGTTCGGCAGATCCAGAGCTCCTGGTCCGGTAGTGCTGGGACTGTGAGGTATGCGCAAGGTGGGGGCTTCACCGACGCGGAGAGGGCTGCTCGCGAGCGAGTGCGTCCGGATGCGGTGGCCCGGTTCGAGGCCGGGCAGACGACCAGAGCCATCGCGACCGCGCTCAGGGTGCCGGAGCGGTCGGTGGAGCGGTGGCGACGTCAGCGGCGTGAGGGCGGTCCAGCTGGTGTCGCCTCGAAAGGGTCGCCTGGCCGATCCCGGCTGTCCGACGGCCAAATCGCCAGGCTGGAACGGAAGTTGGAGCGCGGTCCACTCGTACATGACTGGGCTGATCAGCGGTGGACGTTGGCCCGTGCGAAGACCCTGATCGGTCGGATGTTCCACGTCTCCTACACCGTGGACCCGGACATCGCCTTCGGGTGAGCAGACCGGGGCGGGCGGGCAACGGGTGAAGCATCGGCTTCGCCGCGTAAGGGTCCTGCGTCGTAGGGTGGTCTTCGGTGCTTGCCGTGATGGCGTATGGTGGGGAATACCGACGCGGGGTGGAGCAGCTCGGTAGCTCGCTGGGCTCATAACCCAGAGGTCGCAGGTTCAAATCCTGTCCCCGCTACTGCTGGAGAGGGCCCGGATCCACACGATCCGGGCCCTCTCCCTTTCCCGGACGATCGCCCGCCTGGCTCCTGCCTGGTACGAGGCCGGGCGGCTGGGCATCGCAGCTGGCTGCGCGGGCAGTGTTCGGCGTCGTACCGGCGCGGCGCCGGCCTCGGCGGCAGGTTCGGCTCTGAGCGCGGCGTGCAGCAGCTGGTGGTGGGCCATCGGCGGCCCGGACTCGTGACGGTCCCGGCCGGGCCGTCACGACGGGCGGAGTCCGTCAGTCCCGGTAGTCGGGGGCGATCCGGTCGGGCAGGCGGAGCATCGTGGTCCATGCGAGTTCGAGCGCGGCATTGTCGTGCAGATCGCCTTCGGCCCTCCCCTCGAACTGCCGGACGGTGTGTTCGCACACCTCGTACGGCGGGACGACGAGCGCGGCGCCGCCGGCCTGGGCTGCGATCTGGATGTCGCAGGCCATCTCCCGGTAGTACATCCGCAGGAACGCAGCGTATCCGTGGCCACGTGACGCTTGCGCCCTTTGATCTTCTTGTCGACGTCGACGCCCTGCCTGTCCTCAGCGACGTTCGCCGAGGTCTTCACGCTCTGCGCATCGATCGACTTGCGCTGGAGTGCGCTCGAACTCGTAGCGTCGCAGACACCACTACGGCGCACGAAGCCCGTGTCGCCATCCGCCTCTCACGGGATGCCGGCGTTGGAATTCGCCGGTTGAATCGATGAGGGGCTTCGTGCGCTCGAACGACAGGGAAAGGCTGGGACACGACATGCAGAAACGCAGTCTGCGGGACCTCCAGGTATCACCCATCGGCCTTGGGTGTATGGGCATGTCCGCCTTCTACGGATCCACCGATCGGCAGGAGAGCATCGCGACCATCCGGCGCGCCCTCGACCTCGGGGTGAACTTTCTCGACACCGCGCAGATGTACGGGCCGCTCACCAACGAGTCGCTCGTCGGCGAGGCGATCCGGGGACATCGCGAGGAGTACGTGATCGCGACGAAGTTCAACTACCGGATGGACAACGCCGTGCCGGGCGACATCAGTACGGTCGGTCCGCAGGACGGCTCGGCCGAGCACGTCCGCACCTCCGTCCACGGCTCCCTGCAACGTCTGGGTACCGACCACATCGACCTGTACTACCAGCACCGGGTCGACCCGAACGTACCCATCGAGGAGACGGTCGGCGCGCTGGGAGAACTGGTGACCGAGGGCAAGGTGCGGTGCATCGGCCTGAGCGAGGCGAGCTCGGAGACCATCCGGCGCGCCCACGCGGTGCACCCGGTCACCGCGGTGCAGAGCGAGTACTCGCTGTGGTCACGGGACGTGGAGGCCGAGGTGCTGCCCGCCTGCCGTGAGCTGGGCATCGGCTTCGTGCCGTACTCGCCGCTCGGCCGCGGCTTCCTCGCCGGGCGGTTCACCTCGACGGACGAACTGGACGCGAACGACTGGCGCCGGGAGAACCCGCGTTTCCAGGACGCCAACCTGAAGGCGAACCTGCAGCTGGCGGCAAAGGTGAAGGAGATCGCCGCCGAGAAGGACGTGAGCCCGGCCCAGCTGGCAATCGCCTGGGTGCTGGCCCAGGGTGAGGACCTGGTGCCGATCCCGGGCACCAAGCGCCGCACCTACTTGGAACAGAACGCCGCCGCGGTCGGCATCGCGCTGACCGAGGAGGACCTGGCCCGCATCGATGCGGAGCTGCCCGAGGCGGCGGGTGAGCGGTATGACGAGGCAGGGATGCGAGCCGTCGATCGGTAGCGGGTGTGTGGCCGGACAGAGGACACACGGCTGCCAGGGGCACCGACGTCCAGCTCATCCAGCAGGGCGCGGGCCTGGCCGATCTCGTCGTCCGCCACCGTCACGAGCGGCCGGGCCTCACCGAACCGCTCGGCGGTCCTGCCCACCTCGATCCCGTAGTTCCGGACCGTGTTCGCGTTGCCCAGCGAGTCCAGGAAGACGTCGGCCGCCGCCCGGGCGGTGAGTATCTTGCAGGTCGGCAGCTGCACGACGGTGGGCATCGCTTCCGCTTGCCACAGATATCCGCTTGCCACAGATAACAGGGCCGCTCCGCACAGCAGCCGGAGAACGTCACCGCAGGCGACGGATCAAGCTACCGCAGATATTGGGGCGTTATCTACGGGAAGACTTCTGCGCCGCCCTCCGGCCGACATCCCGTCAGCCGCCCACCAGCGGCGCGGAAGGCTGAGCGCCAGTTTCCGTTCCGATGTTCCTCAACCCCCGAAAGCCCTGTGAGTTCACGGGAACTGAAGGTTTCTCGTTGGGAACCCGAGGGTCTGGTGTCCAGTTTCCCGGGTGCTGCTTCTTGGGTTCGTTGTGAACCCGCGCGTGTGACCTCGCTGATGTGCGGGTGTGTGCCGCCCGGACTCAGTTCACGCTTCGTCACGGTGGGTGAGGTGGCCGTCCGCGAGCCGCCAGTAGTGCTGATGGGGAGTCAGTTGCCAGGTCTCGTTGGCGGCGATCGCCTGCGTGATCCATTCGTGGAGTTGCGGGAGCGCATACGCCCGTAGAACAGCGCGGGTGGCAGCCCGTTCAGCGGTATCGACCGGGTGGACGTCTATGCGGAAGCCGACCATGTCCGGGTTCATGCTGCGGCCGTAGTTGCGGGAGATCGGAGCGATCCATTCTGCTCCCAGAACGATGGTCTCGCTGTCAGTTCCGGTGAGGAACCGCAGGTCCGTGACTCGGGTCATGTAGGGGCCGAGACACTCGTTGATGTCGGTGGTGGTCAGTGGCCAGGCACGGTGCCGGGGCAGTCTTCGATTTCGTGCGGACATGGAAAGCAGAATGGCAGAAGGTCACTGTCGGCCCTCACGGGATTTCTGTTCGGCGGCCGCTTCCAGAAGCTGTCGGGTGCAGTCCGCGTAACGCATCGCGGTCTTCTCGTCGAGTCCGAAAACCTCGGCGAGGTGGAGTGGGTCGGGCCCGTGGGTGAGGGCCTCTGCGAGTTGCTGCTCGACGCGGAGCCGCTCCAGCGCCGCGCCCTGCCCTGCCCGCACATCGAAGCGCTGATCCAGTGGTTGCCGGCGCGGCTGGTCCTGGTAGCGGTCTGGTTGTTGATCAGCAGGGCGCGAGCCCTTCCAGACGCTCGGCGAGCCAGCGCCCGAAGGAGGGCCTCGCTGTCGTCCAGGAAGATCCCCATCGCGTTCATGATCTCGCGCAGGTCGCGCTCGGGCGGGCGCCCGATGTTCAGGCGATCGGCACTGATACGCAGCGTGGCCGCAGCGGCGGAGCAGAACTCCGCTCCGCTCCGGGCGGTGCGCGACGGTCTCGTCCAGCCGTTGTCAGCCGCTCTCGAGCGCATGCTCCGGCGTGCCATCGGCCGAGGAGAGATTGACCGGGGCCGCCCCGGGCCGGCATTCGTACCGCCCATGTCGCTGGGCCCAGTGATGGTCCACGACCTGCTCGACCGTCAGGAACCTGTACCTGTACCTGTACCTGCACCTGCACCTGCACCTGCAGCGCTCGCCTCCCACTTCACAGCCGTCAGCGTGCCCGCACTCAGCTCCCGTCCTCCCCTCAGGTGATCTCGCCCTCTGCCCTTCAGCAAGCAGGAGACCCCGACACCGGACAACGAGACGGATCACATGTCGCGATCCGGGACCGACCCTTCACCCGCACCGCAGACGGACGCCGACAGTCCCCCGGTCCACGCTCGTGCATCTGCTCCCCGGCCGGCGCCGGTGCAGTCGGCGCCGGCCGGACAAGTGCGTGCGCAGCCGGCGGGCGCTGAACCCGCGGAGCCCGGGGCGCCAGGGCACCGGGCCCACTCCGCCGTCACGCATCGGCGGGCCTATTCGTGACGGCCGGGGGCAAGCGGGGTGCCGGCATTGCGGACGACGCCGGCGATCCAGGCCATGGCCTCGGGCACGTCATAGTTGCCGGCGTGCGGCTGGTTCCAGGCGAGCTGGTAGTCGACGTTCTTGACCTGCTTGTCCGCTTCGAGCGCGCGGTCGAGGTTGAGCGAGATGATGAACGAGGTGTCCCGGTCGCGGGTGCCGTTGCGGACGTACCAGTTCGGCGCGGTGTCGGCGCTGGTGCCGACGAAGTCCATCGGGTTGATCAGGTGGACCTGGTCGTCGACGGTGGTGCTCTTCTTGCTGGTGTACTGGTCCCAAGTCAGCCCGGTGTCGTCGGTGCCGCTTCCGTCGCCGGCGACATTGTTGTGATTCCAGCTGTACTCGGTGTAGTTCATGTACTTCTGGGTCGACGGGCCGAAGAGGTTGGTCTCGGTGCCGCTGGTGGTGTTGCCGTTGACGCCCACGGCGTCGAAGGCGGGAGTCGTCTTGAGGGCGGCCTGGGTGGCGACAAAGGCGAGGTACTTCGCCATGTCGACAGAGAGCACCTTGTCGGTGGCGTTGTCGGCGTCGATCCAGTCGTTGACGTACGACTTCGTGGTGGGCGGGCCTCCGGGGCCACCGGACTGGATCTCAAAGGTGCCGCCCAGAGGCGGAATCGTGTAGGCGGGATCCGTCTTCATATAGGTCTCCGCGGAGCGGATGACCTCTTTCCTGATGGTGTCGAGCATGTTCGCAGCGGTGAGCTGGGAGCCGTCGGGGTTGCGCAGCCCGAGCCTCTTCTCGTACGCGGGAAACTGGGCCGCGATAGCGGCGGCGTCCACCGGCGACGGGTTCTCACCGGTGGTATCGCGGGTGGCGAGGATGTTGTACAGCCACTCATAGGCTCTGTCGGCGTTGCCGAGGTCGGTGATCGGGCAGTACGCGTTGACGGCGAAGACGTCATCGCGCAGGGTGCTCCGGCCACTCGCGTCGATGCCTGCGGCGCCGATCGCGGCAAGGTAGGGGTTGTACTCGCCGCTGTTGCCGGACGCGCCCAGGATCGAGGACAGTGCGCCGCCGCCGCTGGTGCCGTTCACGACGATCCGCTCGGCGCTGCCGGGCATCGTTGCGTCGTTGAGGCGCAGGTAGCGGACGGCAGCCTTGGCGTCGGCCACCGCGGCAGGGGCTTTGCCCGGAGACGTGCCGTCGGCGCCGATCAGTCCGCGGCTGCGGTTGGCGACGTCGGCGAAGACATAGCCGGCCTTCAGCGCGGCGCCGACGTTGCTCGTCGCGCTGTTGTAGGAGGTGCCGTTGGTCACGCCGGCCTTGATGTAACTGGCCATCCAGCCGCTGTTGTTCACCGCGAAGTAGATCGGCGTCTGCTGGTTGCCAAAGGCGCTTTCGGGGACGAACACGTTCATGCTCTCGTAGCCGCAGGCGGTGTTGGGGATCGTCGTGCTGCCGCCGCCGGGACCGCCGGGCTGCTGCGCCGCCGCAGCGACCGGGTTCGCGACGTAGCAGATCTCCTTGTACCAGCGCACGTTCATCGGCTGGCCGTCGACCGAGACGGTGATCGTCGTGTAGGCGGTGGAGTCGAAGGCCAGCGCGGCGTCCTGTGGGTCTGCGAAATGGGCGCTTCCCCGCGAGTGGGCCGCTCCGGTGGCGGCCGCCGCGACGGAGGCCGGCACCGGGGCGGCAGTAAGCACGAGGGAGCCCGTGATCGCCATGACTCTCAGGAAATCTCTACTGATCACCGGGTGTCCTCCGCGCTTGCCCGTCGCTCGGGTCAGTGCATCGCGTCCGAAGGACGCAGTGGGCCGCTGCATGGGCGTCTCCCCTGATTGAGCACCAAGTGCTCCGCTGATGCCTTGGGGCCAAGGCGTGACGGACGCTACAAGATTGTTAACAATATGCCTAGCAATCTATCGGACACTTTTGCTGACACTTTTCACTCCTGCGGACTTCCGGACAGCTCTCAGCCGGCCAACTGCGGACAACCCGACCGCCCCTGCCCGACAGGCGGGGTAGGCCCTTCCCTGCCTTGCCCTGCCCTGCCCTGTCCAGGCAGGACGCACCTGGAAGCTCCGCACCGAGCAGCCCGACCAGATGAGTCGAAAGGGGCCCAACAAACGCAGTACCGGGCCGCGGACTCAGGAACCGATGCATCGGTCGCGGCCGACGCCTCCGGCCGTTGTCTTGGGCGACAGAATCGTTGACCACGTGCCCCGCACAGCCACGTCTCCCCCGCGTTGGAGCTCGCGGGATCTCAGCGCCGATGGGAGGCGGCAACGGCATGCGGGTTCCCCTATCCGAACAGGTGTTGGCCTGTCGAGCACGCACACCCTCGAATGCCGTGCGTGCGGATGCGACATCACCACACCCGCACGAACAGCTGATCTCATACGCTCAGCCCAGCCCGAAAGCGCACCGGGCAAGGTCATCCAAAGAAGCGGCCTGGGTCGTTCCATTGGCGAGGCAGTGAGAGCGGGCAGGCTCCCGTCCGACAGGTCGGCCGGACGACCGGCCGGGCCGGCCTGGCGCACCGCGCGGGGGATGATGGGGATGGAATGACGGAACGCGAGGTCAGGAGCTTCCATGGCGAAGCGGGTCCACCAGCCCCGTGAGGACGCGGAGTTCGATTTCATCCTCGGGATGAGCAGAGTCCCGGTCCTCGCATACTTCACCGGGACATGGCCCAAGGCGATCGAGCCCTGCCGGGCGATGGACCTCGTCGTGGGTGGCATCGCCGACGAGTACACGGGCCGCCTGACGGCCGTCCGCACCGACATGACGCGCTGTCCGTCCGCAACCGAGCGATACGGGATCACCGGAGCCCCGTCCTACGTCCTGCTGAAGGAAGGAGAGGCGGTGGCCCACGGCACGGGGCCCATGACCATCGCCGAGGTACGGAAGTTCCTGGACGGTCACCTCTGAGCAGCCGCCGCGGCACCGGGGCCGCTGCCGTCCGTCACGCAAGCCGTGGGCGTGCTGTCCTCCGCCAGGACGAGATCACCCGCCGCGAGACCGTCGCCTTCCAGCGCAGGCTCCAGCGGGCGAAGTTCGAGCAGCAGGTCACTGCGGTTTTTTCCCGCTCTCCCGGAAGGGCCTCGTTGTACAGGCCGCCACCGGGCCTATCGCGCGGCCCCGTACGGGTTATTTCGGTACGGCGACACGGTGTCCACGCGGAAGAAGGGGGAGTCAGTCTCCGGACCCGGACACGGGCTGACGAAATATCGCAAAGAAAGGTGGAAGAGATGCCTCTCCCCCTCCCCCTCCCCCTTCCCCTCCCCCTCCCCGCTGACGAGGTCATGTGCCTTGAGGAGTGGCGTCTGGAACTCGCTGAGGGCGACACCGACTGATTCGTTGCCGTTTCCGGCGGCGGATCCTTGTGCGAGGGTCCGCCGCCTCAACTGTGAGGGGAGTCGATGAACGTGACGGACGCATCCACGCTGCGGCGGCCGGTCGTGGATGAGGTGCAGGGGCGGCTGGTGCCAGATCCGTACCGGTGGCTGGAGGACGACACGGCGGCCGAATGCGCGCAGTGGCTTGCCACCCAGGATCAGATGCTCGCCAAGCACTCATCGGCCTGGCGGACGAGGCCCGCTTTCCGGGCACTCCTTGGTGAGCTGATGGACTGCGGGGGCGCGGCGGTGCCTGCGGTGTCGGCGCCTGTGGTGCGGGGGCGGCGGCGGTTCTTGCTGCGCCGGCGGGCTGGGCAGGAGCTGCCGGTGCTGGTCACCGTCACGGGCGGGGAAGGGTGGGAGGTCGAGGATGTAGTGCTCGACCCGATGGGCCTGGATCCGTCCGGGAGGACGGCGCTGTTGGCGTGGCGGGCGTCGTGGTCGGGGCGGCTGGTGGCTTTCCAGGTGGCGGCCGACGGCGCGGAGGCGCCTGTTCTGCGGGTACTGGACGTCGCTGACGGCCGGGTGGTGGACGGGCCGTTGGCTCTGGGCCGGCCGACCGCGGTGGCCTGGCTGCCTGACGACACGGGCTTTTACTACGTGACCGGGTCGGTGGGCGAACCGCGCCGGGTGAGACTGCACCGCATCGGGGACGATCCCGCGCACGATCCGGTCGTTTTCGAAACGGCGATGCGCCACCTGTCGGTTTCCCTGGGCCCCGAGGGCCGCTGGCTGCTGGTGAGCGCCGCACCCGGGGCGCAGACCGGCAACGTTCTGTACCTGGCGGACTTGGAAGCTGATGTGACCGGCGGGCGGGGGCTCGGCACGCCGGATCTGGTGACGGTTCACGACGGGACGTCCGACGGCAGCAGCGCTCTGGTCAAAACCGGCCCGCGAGGTCTGCTGTATGCCATCACCAACGCGGGAGCTCCGCGCGGGCGGGTGTGCCTGCTCGATCCGGCGCAGCCGCGCTCTGCGGCCTGGACCACCGTCGTCGAGCCCGGCCCCGACGTCCTGCTGTCCGCCTGCACCGCCTTGAGTGATGCGGGCAGCGGGGAGATGAGGCTGCTGGTGAGCACCGTAAGCAACGGCGTTCCCAGCCTCGCTCTGCACGAGGTGACCGGGCGGCTGCTCACCGACATCCCCACGCCGGGGACTGGTCCGGGCACGATCAGCGGTCTGACGACCCCGCCGGGGGACGCGGACCGGGTGTGGTTTCGCTACACCGACTTCCTCACTCCTCCGGCCGTCTACCGGTTCGAGCTGCCGCAGGAGCGGTGCCTGCCAGAAACGAGCCACCTGCTCCAGACAACGCCCGTCCGCCCCCGAACGCCGGTGCCCCGGCAGGAACCACCTGTCGTACGGCAGCTCACCTACCTCTCCGAGGACGGCACCCCTGTCGGCCTGTACCTCATCACCCCTCCCGGGCCCGTTCACGGCCCGCGCCCCGCTCTGCTGACCGCCTACGGAGGCTTCGGCGCCTCCGTGGCCCCCGCCTACTCGCCCACCATCACCGCCTGGGTCCGGGCCGGCGGCATCTACGCCGTGGCCGGCGTCCGCGGCGGCGGCGAACACGGCACCACCTGGCACGCCGCGGGCAGCGGACCCAACAAACCCAACGCCTTCGCCGACTTCGCGGCCGCCGCCTGCCACCTCATCGACGAGGGCCTGACCACCCCCGCCCAGCTCGCCGTCAAAGGGTCCTCACACAGCGGACTGATGGTCGCCGTCGCCATCACCCGCAACCCCGAGCTCTACGCCGCTGCCGTCTGCTCCGACACCCTGACCGACATGGTCCGCTATCCCCTGTTCGGCCAGGGCGCGTGGTGGACAAACGAGTTCGGTACGCCAGACGATGCCGGCCTGCTCGACACGCTGCTCAGCTACTCGCCCTACCACAACGTCCGCCCTGGCACCCCTTACCCCGCCGTCCTCCTTACCAGCACACGCATCGACCCCCGGGTCGGCGCCGCCCACATGCGCAAATTCACCGCCGCCCTCCAACACGCCACCACAAGCGGCAAACCCGTCCTCCTGCGCACCGAAGACGGAGTCGGCCACGGCTCCCGCGCTCCCTCCCACTACGCCGACCTCCACAGCGACGCCCTCGCCTTCTGCGCGGAACACACCGGCCTCACATCCCCCGGAGACCGGAAAAATCGTGGGAGGGGTGAGCCCTGACCGGTTGTTGGATCAGGCCGCGAACTCGACCCTTCCGGGGGTGGTGAAGCCGGGGTACCAGCGGGCGAAGTCGTCGGCGAGGTCTCCGTTGATGACCCGGGTGCGGACTTGCAGCAGCAGGTGGGCGCCTCGTGGTGACCAGCGCATCTGCTGTTTCTTGACCATGCGCTTGCTGATGACCTGGTCGACCGCGGACTCGGCCGTGGCGCTGGAGACCGGCTCGCCGCAGCGGTGGCGCTCGCCGTAGTTGGGGATCTGATCGGCGTTGCCGTGGATGTAGCCGCAGGACTCGCCAAGTCGGGTGGAGAACGCCTGTTGCGTGTCGCTGGGGTCTTCGGTGCACAGGATCTCGAAAGTCCTCCACGAGGTCGTCGAGGAGGTCCAGGGCACGGAAGGTGTTGCCGTGCCACAGGAAGTGCTTGATCCGTTCCAGCTCGGCGTCCACCCGTTCGGGGTCCACGGTGAACGGGTCCTGGTCGTCGGAACCCCGCAGACACGACCACGCATCGTCCCTGACAAGCCGTCAGGGACGACTCGGGGTTGAGGCGGGGACATCACTGATAGCGGTTGCCCGGTCATGGCCAGCACTCTGTGGTCATGTTGAACACGACCGCCGATGGCCGCATCCCGTCTCTCGCCCGCCGCGCCGCGCTCACTCTCGCCGGCGCCGCTGCCCTCACGGGGCTGGTGGGGGCGTACACCCCGAGCTTCGCGTACGCGGAGCCCAGTTCGACCACTACGCGGTCCGCAACCGACTTCAGCGACTGCCCCGCCCTTCCGGCCGGGGCCGACCCCGCGCGCTGGCGGTGCGAAGTCCACACTGCGGCACCGCAGTTGACGATAGGGAAGGTCACTGTAGCTCTCGCTCCGATCACCATGACGCACGCCGAGGGGCCGATGCCGGACGGAACGAAGGCACAGGTATGGGGTGCGATGCACAGCACACCCACCGCCCTCCCGGGCGGGCTCACCGGCACTGCGGCAGATGAGCACGCGCGACTCCTTCGGCTGGCGATCAAGCCGGAGTACGGTGGCCGATCCGACTTCTATACCGGGCAATTCAGCCTTCGCCTCCGGCTGTTGAGCCCTCTGCTGTCGCACCGATGCACCATCGGTGCGAGCGCGCCGGTCGACTTCCAGCTCAAGCGGTCGGGGCCCTCGCAGTGGGTCTCACAGGATCCGCCGGTGATCAAGTTCTCCGCCTACGACGACACCTTCACCGCGCCCGCAGCCGAAGGATGCGGGCCCCTGACAGTGCCACTCAACCGGCGACTGGGGCTGCCGGCACCGAGCGGAAATCTGATGACCTACGACGCGACCTACACATTCCGGATGTACGACCAACTGCCGCCTGTGTAATGCCAGAAGTCCATCCTCGCCCTACCAGGCCCCGGGCCCGATACGCCTCCATCGCTTCGCGTCTGCGAACGACCGGGTGAGACGCAAGCACGAACGGGGTTGCGCGGAATCGATCTCTCACTCGGTGGTGTGAACTTCCGGGCCACACCCGTAGCGACTCATCCACACCGTGCGTTTGGGCAGTCGTGTCCGCTCTGGAATTCCCGCATATCTCGCTCTGGCTGCTCAACCACTTCAGCACCTTCGCACTGGCCGTCGTCACCGTCGGCGGGACAGTCCTCCTCGCTGTAGGCGGCAGTGTGCTGTTGCGCCGCAGGTACCCCTCGGTGGCCCGTGGCGAACACAACGAGATGGTCGGGGTGACACTCGGCATGTTCGGCGCGATCTACGGGATCATCCTCGCCTTCGTCATCGTCACTCTCTGGACCCAATTGGAAGACACCCAGACCATCGTCGCTTCCGAGGCCACCGACGCGGCGCTCATCACCCGTGACGCCGCCGCGTTCCCGGCACAGGTGCGTGCTCGTCTCGACTCCACGATGAGCGGCTACGTCCACGCGGTCGTCGAGGACCAGTGGCCCCGGATGCGCGCGGGAAACCCCAGCTACGGGGCCACGGAAACCCACCTCGGAGCCGCGTTCCAGGTGCTCCAGAAATACGACCCGAAGAGCCAGAGCGAGCAGGTCTTCTACCAGGAGGCCGTCACTCATCTCAACGACGTCGCCTCCCAGCGCCGCGCCCGCATCACCATGGCACGCCAGGAACTCCCGCCGCTCCTCCAGGCCTTGGCCTTCGGCGGCGCACTCGTCCTGGTCCCCCTCACGTTCCTCTACGGCATGCGCAAACTGAGGGTTCAGATCCTCTTCGTCGCCTCGGTCGCCGGGCTCATCGGCTTCAGCCTGCTCCTGGTCTTCGTCCTGGACCGCCCGTTCGCCGGTGAACTCAGCGTCAGCCCCGCCCCGTACAGAGAAGGAGCCCTCGCCCAGTACTGGAGCCGGGGAACCGACGACGTAAGTGCTGAGCACTGAGCGCTCAGCACTGCATGTCGGCTCGACCGGCGAACTCGGTCTGCGCCAGATGGTGTTCGATGTCGTCGAACGGTCGCTGAACGAGGCCTTGGCCGACCGGTGAGGCTGCATCGACGGCACTCTCACCGTCGCCGGTGGTGCCCCGGTGACCGACGACAGGCCGGGTATCTCTGTGGAAGCGGCTGAGTCACGCCGGCGGTCCCAGCCTCGAATGAGGTCACGCGGACCCACACTGGGCGGTGACGGCGACGCCGCGCGCCTCTGCGTCCGCGACTGAACGGGGCAGCGGCGGACGCCTGAGGACACAAGGCCCGGTCACCACCTGGCCGTAGCTCGGCGAAGTGGCGCAGGTTCAGTCCGGTGAACGGGGCCGTCCAGGACGACTCCGGCGCCGTGATGCACCAGCCACACCATGATCATCCCGTTCCGGCTGATCCCTCCGGCCGGGCGAAGGCGAGGATGTCGGGGACCGCTTCGCGCAGGCTCGCGAAGTGACGGTGTACGCCGACCACCGCAGTCGCGGTGTTGACGCCCCACACCGTCATTCCGGCTCGCAGCCCCGCTTCGACTCCGGAGGGGGCGTCCTCGATGACCAGGCAGTCCCCGGGCCGGGCACCGAGCCGCTCGGCGGCCAACAGGTACGGCGCGGGCGAGGGTTTGCCTTCTTCGACTGCGGCAGCGTCCACGATGACGTGCGGGACCGGCAGGCCCGTCCGACTAAATCGCCCGCGCACCCGGTGCTCGTAGTTGGAGGTCACGAGTGCCCACGCCCCCGACGGCAGGGCGCCCAGCAGCTGGGACGCGCCGTCGAAGGCCGCGTAGACGCCGGACCGGACGTCGTCATCCTCCAGTTCGTGCAGCGCAGCCAGGCACTCACCTGGATCCTGGTCCGGAGCCACCTCCGCGAAGGTCTCCATCGGCCGTGTCCGCAGGGCCACCCGATAGACCTCAGCCGCGTCCAGCCCGTATCGCCCGGCCCACGTCGCCCAGACCCGACGCTGGTTCTCCACGGCGTCGATCAGCGTGCCGTCGACATCGAAGAGGACGCACTTCCTGGGGCCGGGCTGCACACGCTCACTCATCACGCCGTGATCATGCCAGGGGGCCCTGAAGATCACGCGCGCTCCACCGCGGCCGTCCTGTCCATACCGATGCCGGAAGCGCCCGCTGGACCACCGTCCACTCGCTGTCCGTCACGTCCGAGCCGTAGCCGTAGCCGTAGCCGAATGATCAGCCCTGCGGATCCGGCGGCTTGACCTCGACCTGGCGCAGACCCTGGTCCCTCAGCTCAGTGCGCTGCTCCGTGCGATGGCCACGAGCAATGTAGTCCCGCACAACCACTTCAATGGCGTCCTGGGGCGATCCGACCCCGGCCAGGACCATCACCTCCACCACCAGCTCGGCATCGAGACTGATGTTGACCTTGGCCACGGTGCTCCCCTTCGTCACTTTGCTCAGAACTCTACTGAGCATTTCATCGCATGCGCACGACGATGCCACGCAGGGAGAACTCCGTCCGCGACCAGGTCGCCGAGGGAGGGAGTACCGTTCGGACGGCCCGCTGCCGCGTCAGCCGCAACACGCTGCGGACCACACTCGACCGAAGTCGATGTGGTTGTGGGTGACCAGGCGCTGCTCGGCTTTCATGCGACCAATTGGGCAGCGCACCCGGCTTCCCCGTCAACTACGGCCCGAATGCCGGACCGGCGTTGAGCGGTGGTGCCCATCTGGTCGTCCATCTCGCCCAGTTGGGCAGGATGACCGCACCCGAACCCGCCACGATGGCCGACAGTCACCTGCGAGAACGCCCGCGGCACGGCTCTCCCTACATTTCCTATCGATTTACTAGGAAAGCATTGACCACTCGCCCAACGGGTGCGCAGGATGATGTACATGCCCCACACGCAGCAGCGACTCGTTCGTCGTCGGCATGTCGACTTTGGTCACGTCGTCAGCGCCGCCTGTTGTCGCGTGTAGGGCACGCGACACACGCGTTGCGCGTGCCACCGCCCCTTCTCTCTCACCCCGGGTGATCAGGCGAAACCACCCCTGCGGCAAGCCGGGCAGGGGGTGTCGCCGGATCGTCTCCCGTACGACGCGTGGGCCACGAGTACGTGGCCCACCCGCAAGAGAGTCCCAACACGGCGCCTCGTCGCCGACCTTGAGGAGACCACCACCATGGGCGTTGCCATCGCGCCGTCCGGACCCGCCTCGGATTCCGACCGGACCGGACCCGACCGTGCACACTGGCTGCGCGCGGCCCGTGAAACGGCGGACGACCTGGCCACGGACGCGGTGGCCAGGGAGCAGGCAGGCAAGACCCCCTTCGACGAGGTGTCCCGACTGCGTGAGGCGGGACTGCTGACGCTCCTCGTACCGGCCGAGTCCGGGGGAGGCGGCGCGGACTGGCCCACGGCCTACGCCGTCGTCCGGGAGATCGCCTCGGCAGACGGTGCGATCGGCCAACTGCTGGGCTGTCACTACTTCCTGTCGTGGAGCGCCCAGTTCTTCACCGAGCCCGCCCGCGCCGCTCAGGTCGAACGGCAGCCCGCAGCGCAGCAGTTGGCCTGGGGCGGTGGCTTCGCCCGTCAGGAACCGCCCCTGAGGCTGACCAGGAAAGGCGGCGGCTACGTACTGGACGGCCGGCAGAGCTACGCCACAGGAGTCCTGGTCGCCGACCGCCTCGCCGTACGCGCCGAGCGGGCCGACACGGGCGAACCATTCGCCGTGGTCGTCGATCCCACCCATCCCCGCGTGAGGATCGACGGCGATGCCGACACCTTCGGCCAGCGGCTCGCGGCCGGCGGCAGCGTGGACTTCGACTCCGTACCGGTCGCTGCCGACAACGTAGTCGGATCCCTGTCCGCGGACGAGGATGTCCTGTCACCCCTGACCGCCGTCACCTCGCCGGTGGGACGCCTCCTCTCCGTCCAGCTCCTTCTCGGCATCGCCGAGGGAGTGCTGGTCGAAGTCCGCGAGTACAGCAGGGCAGGCCACTCACTCTGGCATCCGGCCTGGCCGGTCGGCTCTCCCCAGGACCCGCGGATGCTGACTCTCTACGGAGAACTCACCGTTCTCACCCGTTCCGCCTCCGCGCTCACCGAGCAGGCGGTGCAAGCCGTGCACGGCGGGCTGGCACGCGGCGAAGACCTGACCTACGACGAGTACGCGGAGATCTCCGTCCTCGTGTCCATGGCCGAAGCCGCTGCTTCCAGGGCTGCGCAGGAGTCCACCACTCGCGCCCTCGACATCATCGGCGCCCGCTCCACGTCCTCACGGCTGGGTTTCGACCGCTTCTGGCGCAATGCGCGGACCCACACCCTGTACGAGCCCGTCGCCCACCGACTCCGTGACGTCGGGGACTACTTCCTCAACGGCGCGCACCCTCCGTTCGTCCTGCCTGTCTGACCAGGAAACCGTGGAGCAGCGGATCAGTGACAAGGCGCGCACGTTCCACGGTCGACCGCGCGCCCGGTCGGCGGCGGCTCGCGGCCGACCGGGCGTCCGAGCGGTGCTGTCACCCAGGGGCCGCCGCCGAGGCAGGAGCCGCCGGGACAGTCGCGGTCGGCGACCATCGTCCCGGCCCGCGCCGACGGCCCGCTCAGCCACATCGTCGAGGGCGTCGACGACACCCGCCGCACGCCTGCCGCCGCTTGAGGAGCTGGACCGTTGGGCAGGGGCAGGAATCCGTGCTCCTGCCCGATGGCCCGCCCGCGGTGGAAACCGATCGAAGCCGTACGGGATAATGCGCACATGCGGATCTCAGCCAGGGCGGACTACGCGGTACGTGCCGCGCTGCAGCTCGCCGCGTCACGGGATGACGGGCCATTGAAGGCCGAGGCGATCGCCGACGCCCAGGACATTCCGCACAAGTTCCTCGAAGGCATACTGAACGACATGCGCCGGGGCGGTCTCGTGCTCAGCCAGCGCGGCGGCAACGGCGGCTACCGCCTGGCCAAGCCTGCCGGGTCCATCAGCATCGCCGACGTCATACGCACCGTGGACGGACCGCTCGTCTCGGTGCGCGGGGTCCGCCCCCCGGACCTTTTGTACACCGGCCCGGCCCAGTCGCTGCTCCCCCTGTGGATCGCGCTGCGGTCCAACGTGCGCGAGATCCTCGAGGGCGTCTCGCTCGCCGACGTCGCTTCGGCCCAACTGCCCCCCGACGTCTCAGCGTTGACCAATACCCCGGGCGCCTGGGCGAACCCCTGAGACCGCGCGCCCGCGGCCGACCTCACAGAGCGGGACAGCGCGTCCGTTGTGTGGCACCCGTGAGAGCGCTGGACCGCAGGAGCGGGATGCCGCCCCTGCGGTGGCGCCGTCTGTCCTCGTACGCCTCGCCGAACCCCGGACAAGCTGATCCGAGAGCCCACTGTCAGGCACCGGACGCGTGGAGCTCCTCCGGGTGGAACCGGTTGGCCGGCACCGCCAGCCCGTAGTGCTCGCGCAGGGTGGTGCCTTCGTACTCCTCACGGAACAGGCCCTTGTCGCGAAGGATCGGCAGGACGTGTTCGATGAATCTTTCCAGGCCGGACGGCAGGGCCGGCGCCATGATGTTGAACCCGTCCGCGGCACCGCCCTCGAACCAGGTGACGATCGCGTCCGCCACCTGTTCGGGCGTGCCGGTGAACTCGAAGTGGCCTCGGCCGCCGCCGAGCCGCGAGATGATCTGGCGGACCGTCAGCTTCTCGCGTACGGCGAGTTCGATGATCAGGTCGGAGCGGCTCTGCGAGCCCTCCAGCTTCGGTCTCGCGAGGATGAAGTCCGGTAGTGGTTCGTCGAGTTCGAACACCGACGGCTCGGTCTCGAAGACCGCGGCGAGCTGACGCAGCCCGTACTCCGGGACGCGCAGGTCGTCGAACTCCTTCGCCAGCGCGCGGGCCTCCGCCTCGGTCGACCCGATGTACGGGACGATGCCCGGCAGCACGATCACGCCGTCCGGGTCACGCCCCGCGGCTCTGGTCCTGGCCTTGATGTCGGCGTAGAAGCCGGCCGCGCGCTCGTACGTCCGGTGGGCGGTGAAGATCGCCTCGGCGTGGTGTGCCGCGAAGTCCTTGCCGTCCTCGGAGGAGCCGGCCTGGACGAGCAGGGGGTGCCCCTGCGGGGGTCGCTCGACGTTGAGCGGGCCGGCCACCGAGAAGTGCTTGCCGCGGTGGTCGAGCCTGTGGAGCCGGGCGGGGTCGGCGTAGCGCCCGGTGGTCTTGTCGGCGACGACGGCCTCGGACTCCCAGCTGTCCCACAGTGCCTTGGCGATGTGCAGGAACTCGTCGGCCCGGGCGTACCGCTCGGCGTGGTCGGGACGGTCGACGAGGCCGAAGTTGGCCGCCTCGTCGGCGCCCGCCGAGGTGACGATGTTCCAGCCGGCCCGGCCGCCGCTGACGTGGTCGACCGACGCGAGGCGACGGGCGAGGTTGTAGGGCTCGTTGTACGTCGACGACACGGTCGCGATGAGTCCGATCCTGCTGGTCGCCTGAGACAGCGCGGTCAGCAGGGTGAGCGGCTCGAGCTGGCCCGGCGGCCGGAACTCGCCCGTGCCGGTGATCGCCGGGCCGTCCGCGAGGAACAGCGAGTCGAACTTGGCGCTCTCCGCCAGCCGAGCCAGTTCGATCCAGTGCCGCAGGTCGAAGTCCGCTCGCGGGTTGCTGTGCGGGAGCCGCCATGCCGCCTCGTGGTGTCCCGCCTCCATGAGGAAGGCGTTGAGGTGGAGCCGGCGTCTTCTCTGGTCGCTCACAACTGCTCTCCAGTTCCGTTCGTGGTGTGCTTGATCAGCCGACCGACAGCTTCGAGCTGTCGTATCCGGTCGGCAGGAGGTTGTCGGTGATCGACGGGACGTCGACCTTCTTGGTGATCTGCCCCGCCTCCAGGAAGGCGTCGGCGAGCTTCTGCTCCGCCTCGATGTCCGCCTTCGCCACCGGGGTCACCCGGGTCTCGAAGGCCTTCAAGGACACCTTGGCGTCGTCGAGGGGGATGCCCTCCTCCTTGGAGATCGCCTCCGCGTACTTGTCCTCGTGCTTGATCGCCCACGCGAACTCGTGGGCGAGCCGCTGCAGAACGTCGGTGAGAGCCGCCCGCTTGGTCTTGTCGCTCAGCGAGCTCTCGCTCGCGACGTAGTAGCTGCTCGTCTGGTCGATCGGCGGGAGACCCTTGGCCAGGATGCGCGCGCCGTTCTTGACCGCGATCGCCGACTGCGGGTTCCAGATGGACCAGGCGTCCACCTTGCCGGTGTTGAAGGCCGTGGCGCCGGCCGCCGGGTCGAGGAAGGCCAGCTTCACGTCCTTGGGGGTGAGGCCCACGCTCTTCAGCGCGTTCAGTGCCAGACCGTGAGCCGAACTGCCCTGCGGCACAGCGATCTTCTTGCCCTTGAGGTCCGCGAGCGTCTTCAGCTTCGAGCCCTTCGGCACGATGATGTTCTCGTTCGCCTGGGTGGGCCTGAGGGAGCGGTTGACCGCGACGACCTTGAAGCCGTACTCCTTCGCGGCGCCGGTGATCGGCGGCACGTCGCCGACGCTGCCCAGGTCGATGTCACCCGACGCGGCCGCCTGCACGAGTGGCGGGCCGTAGGTGAAGCGGGCGAACTTCACCTTGTAGGGCGCGTTGTCGAACACGCCGGTGATCTTCGCCAGCTCCTGGCTGCCGTCACCGCCGTTGTCGCCGATGGTGAAGGTGTACTTCTTCCACTCGGGGTGGCTGCCCGCGCCCGATCCGCTGGAACTGCTCAGGGGTGCGGCGGCCTCCGAGGTCGATGCGCAGGCGACGAGGGTGCTCCCCAGGGCGAGCAGGCCGACGGCGGCGACTGTGCGGGAGGTGCTTCTGGACATGGGTTCTCACGTGCTTTCTGTGCTGGAGCGGGGGAAGTCGGTGGGTGTGGCCGGGGAAGTCGGCCGGCGTGGCGGGGAAGTCGGTCGGTGTGTCCGGGAAATGGGTCGGTGCGGCGGGGAAGTCGGTCGTCGTGGCGGAAGAACTCAGTGCTGGTTGGCCAGGCCGAGGTCCTCCAGGAGCGCGGAGCGCAGCTCCTCCCGCGCGATGCTCGCCTCCCGGTCCGCGGCCGAGAGTTCGACGCGGTGCGAGGTGCCGATGCGTCCGTCACTCATGACGACGACGCGGTCGGCCAGCGCGATCGCCTCGTCGACGTCGTGGGTGACGAGCAGCATGGCCGCGTGGTGTTTGCTCCGCAGCGCTCGCACGAGGTCGTGCATGCGCAGCCGCGTGATCGCGTCGAGTGCCGCGAACGGTTCGTCGAGCAGCACGAGTTCGGGCTCCGAGACCAGCGCCCGCGCCAGTGACACCCGCTGGGCCTCGCCACCGGAGAGCTCCTTGGGCCACGCCTTCTCACGGCCCGAGAGTCCGACTTCGGCGAGCACGTCGAGAGCCCGCTGGTCGGCGTCCGCTCCGTGCAGGCCGAGGGTGACGTTGCGCAGCACCCGTTGCCATGGCAGCAGACGGTCGGCCTGGAACACGATCGCCCGCTTCGCCGGGACCTCCACCCGCCCGCCGTCGGGCCGGTCAAGACCGGCCAGCAGCCTGAGGAGGGTGCTCTTGCCGCAGCCGGAGGGGCCCAGCAGGACCACCAGCTCCTCGTCGGCGATGGTGAGGTCCAGCTGGTCGAGGACGACCCGGTCCCCGAACCGGCGGACGACGTTCTCGACGACGGCACCTGCCTGCCGGCGGGGTCGTGCGCTGCGCGGGGAAGCCGTGATGCTCATGCTGCCTCATAACTGGGGCGCCACCGCAGCAGCACCCGCTCGAGAGCCCGGACGAACTGGTCGGCGAGCAGACCGAGGAGCGAGTAGATGACCAGCCCGACGAAGACCTGGTTGGTCTGGAGGTAGGTCTGCCCTTGAGTGATGAGGAAGCCGAGACCCTTGTCGGCGTTGACCGTCTCCGCGGCGACAAGGCCCAGAACGCTGTACGCGAGAGAGAACCGGAGACCGACCAGGAACCCCGGCAGGGCTCCGGGCACCAGGACACGGGTCACCAGGCGCCAGGTGCCGGCGCCCGTCGTCCGCGCCATCTCGATCAGCCGCTGGTCGACACCCCGGATCGCGGCGAAGAGGTTGACATACATCGGAACGCCCGCGCCGAACGAGATCAGCAGGACCTTCGTGAGCTCGTCGATGCCGAACCACACGATCATCAGCGGCAGCACCGCCAGGAGCGGAATGGTGTTCAGCACCTGCACGACACCGTTGAACAGGTACTCGCCGCTGCGCAGCAGCCCGCCGAGTACGCCGGTGACGATGCCCACCGTGAGACCGAGCGCGAGTCCGATGCCGGCCCGTTGCAGTGAGATGGCCAAGTCCGGCCCGAGGACGCCCTGTTGCCACAGTTCGACAGCGGACTTGACGATGGACGTCGGTGCCGGAGCATAGGTCTTCTTCAGCACTCCCGCCGTGGCCAGGATCTCCCAGGCGATGAGGATCACGACCGGAGTCGTGTAGATCCCCAGCGGCCAGCGCAGCCGCTCGCGGAGTGCGCGGAGCGGGGTCTGCCTGCGGGTGTCGCGCGGCAGGAAGACCTCGCGTCGCGGGGCACTCGTCGTCTCGGCGGCCGACGGGACGACGGCCGGCCTCTCGAGGCTGATCTCGGTCATCGGGCCGCCACCTCCAGCACCTTGCTGTAGTGCGAGGCGTCACCGACGAGTTGCTCGCTGCGGCGGCCGTCGACACCGACCGGCACGTCTGCCGCGACCTTCACATGGCCGAGGCGGCGCGGATGGTCGTCGTAGTGGTCCACCTCGTAGTGCTGGGTGATCCTGTTGCGGAGGATCAGCGGCTGGGGTGCCGTGAGGTCGACGTCCTCGACGACCGCGCCGATGCGGCCCATGAGCTTGCGGATGGGTGGAGGCATGAGGAGGTCCCTCTCGAGGAATGGGGCGCACCGCCGGGTGCTGAGAGTCGGAGTGGGTGATGGCGGCGACGAACGGCTACGGAGCCCGTACTCGGTCCGGTCTCGATACGAGGGCCTCGGCGACTACGCAGGAGGTACCGGACGAAGGTCAGGCTGTGTGGTGGAGGTCGTGCCACCGCACCGGTCGGCGCACACCGTCGGGGGTGTTTCGCTGAAGTCCCGTCGGGACCGCGCCACTTGCGCGACGTGCCCCTGGCTCGCAGCCGAGGGCACATCCCCTCGCCGGCCTCGCGTTGTGCGGCACCCGCTTCTCCTCAGGCAGAGAGGCAGGAACGCAGAGAGGACGGAGAGAAGAAGGCAGTCACGCGGCGGGGACCACGGTCTCTCGGGAGACACCGCCGGGGCGGGTTCGCACCGCCCCACGTTCCCTCGGAAGACACCACTGGGGCGGTTTCGCGCCCACCGGCCGGAGTTACGCCTTCGGAGCGCACCGGCCGACGGCGAGGACCGCTTCGTGGATCAGCGACACACCTTGGGGATCAACGACAACAGAACGCGCTGGAGACGTGCGCCAGGTCGATGTGGCGCCTCCGAGTCAAATCCACGCGCGGGGTCATGGAACGTGAGTTGAGCAGACGTCCGCGCCCTCGGTCAATAAGTTTCGGACAGGTGTCTCACATTGCGGAAGCCTGGACCTTCTCCCCCTGGAGAACGAAGCCGTGGACGGCGCCACGTGAGAGCCGGACCTCTGGTGCGGCGCGGCGGAGCCGGTCCGGCTCCGCCGCGGATCGCGCCCCGCAGTGCCTGGCGTCCCTCCCCCGAACCGGGCAGTGGCTGGCACATCTTCCCGTCCGCCGCCGGAAACCCCAGGTCGGCGCGGCATTTGGTCACCCATCAGGTGGCGCAATGTTTCTGCAACACGAGTATCCCTATCGGATCGATAGGGTTCGACCCGTGCCTCCCACCGACCGCATCCGAGACCACGCCGGCCAGGGCGCGACCACTGTCGCCGCCCACCGTGCGCGGCGCCGACTGCGCGCCGACCGGGCCCGGCAGCTCGCCGACCTCCTCCGCCACCAGCTGCTCACCGGCGGCTTCCCCACGGGCACGTTGCCGCACGAGTCGATCCTCGCCGGCGACTACCGGGCCTCCCGCAACACCGTCCGTCAGGCCCTCGACCTCCTGCGCGCCGAGGGCCTCGTCGAACGCCAGCCGGGCGTCGGCACGGTCGTCGTCGCCCAGAAGTACCCCCACGGCCTCGAACGCTTGATGGGCCTCGCGGAAACCCTCCACGAACACGGCCGGGTCGCCAACGAGGTCCGCACGGTGGGCCCCGCCCCGGCACCCGCCCCGGTCGCTGAACGCCTCCACGTCCCGCCCGGCACCGAGGTCCTCTACATCGAACGCCTGCGCCGCCTGGGTGGTCTCCCCCTCTCCCTCGACCTCACCTACATCCCCCTCGACATCGGCACCGCCCTGCTCGGCGCCGACCTGGAGAACACCGACGTCTTCCGCCTCCTGGAAAGCATCACCGGCCAGCCCCTCGGTCACGCCGAGATCACCCTGGAGGCGGTGACCGCGGACGCCCACTCCGCCGCCGTACTCGAAGCCCCGCGCGGCGCGGCCGTCCTCATGCTGGAACGGCTGACGCACCTCGCCGACGGCCGCCCGGTCGACCTGGAGTTCATCCGGTTCCGCGGCGACCGCATCACGATGAGCGGCCTCCTGCACCGCTCCCTCTGACACCGCCCTTCCCCTCCGCACGACCTTCCCGGAGACAGCCATGCCCTTGGCACCCCAGCGGGCCGACGTGCCTGTGACCATCGACCAGTCGAAGTGCATCGAAGGCTGCACGCTCTGCGTGGACATGTGCCCGCTGGACTCCCTCGCCATCGACGACAGCAGCGGCAAGGCGTACATGCACGTCGACGAGTGCTGGTACTGCGGCCCGTGCGCGGCTCGCTGTCCCACCGGAGCCGTCACGGTCAACATGCCCTACCTGCTCCGGTGAAAGGCCCTGAACTCCCATGAAATACAAGGCAGTTGCCGCAAGCGCCCTCCTTCTCCTCCCCCTGACGGCCTGCGGCGGCAGCGCTTCCGCGGGAGGCGACGGCTCCACCATCACCGTCACCGTCGGCTACCAGTCCAAGACGATCAACACGGTCACGGCAGGCACCCTCCTGCGCTCCCTCGGCTACTTCGAGAAGGACCTCGACGCCCTCCATGACGGCCACACCTACAAGGTCGACTGGCAGGACTACGCCACCGGTGCTCCCATCACCGCCCAGATGACCGCCGGGAAGATCGACATCGGCTCGATGGGTGACTTCCCCCTCCTCATCAACGCGGCACGGGGCAGGCAACTCGGCCGCCCCACCCACCTCGTCTCGGTCACCGGCTACAACCTCCGCGGCGGCCTCAACACCATCGTCACCGCCCCCGACTCCAAGATCCGCTCCCTCGCGGACCTGAAGGGCAAGAAGGTCTCGACGAGCATCGGCTCGGCCGCCGACGGCACACTCGTACGCGCCCTGCAACGCGCCGACATCGCCCCGGACAAGGACATCGAGAAGCTCAACCAGCAACCGGCGGTGGGGGCTTCGGCGCTCTCCGCGGGCAGTGTGGACGCACTGTCGCAGTTCGTCGCCTGGCCGGGCCTGCTCGCCTACCAGGGCAAGGCGAAGGCCCTTTACGACGGCGCCCAGTTGAACCTGCCGACCTTCCACGGCGTCACCGCCCGCGAGGACTTCGCCGAGAAGCGGCCCGCCGTCCTGGAGGCCTTCCTCACAGCCCAGGCGAAGGCCACGGACTATCTCGACGCCCACCCCGTCTCCGCCGCCGAGAAGGTCGCCGAAGCCACCGGGCTGCCCGCCGAGGTCGTCTACCTCTACAACGGAGCCCACGGCATCTCCACCTTCGACCCGGCGATCAAACCGCGGCTCGTCTCCGCCCTGAAGGACGACGTGTCGATCCTCCGGTCGGCGAAGCTCACCGGGGACATCGACGTGGACTCCTTCGTCGACGACCAGTACGCCAGGAAGGCCCTCGGAGCCGCCTACGCCAAGCGCCTCGCCACCCTGCCCGCACCGGTCGCGAGCGAGGTGTGGCCCAAGGACGCCGAGCAGACCCGTACCTTCAAGTCCCCTGCGGCACTGCTGAGTTACGTCGCCCAGCACAAGAACGCGATCCGCGCCGCCTACGTACCCGACGCCACCACCGGCACCCTGTGGTTCGCCGACAAGGCGGTCTGGGCGGCCGACGGCGACCAGCTCCTCCCCTTCGTCGCACCGGCGACCGCGAAGGCCTACGTCGCCGAGCACAGCGGCGCCCGCGTCATCACGTACGCCGCCGCACTGCGACGGGCGTCATGACCCGGGACGTGCGACAGGCCGGCCGGTTCACGCCCCGGTATCCACGGCGAGCGGGCCGGTTCGTCCTGCGCCTCGGCTCGCCGGCGGCCGCCCTCGGCATCTGGCAGCTGCTGACCGGCCTGGACGTCGACCTGTGGCTGCGCTTCTCGCAGTTCCCCACGGTCGCCGACGTGGCACGCGCCTTCGCCGACCGTCTGTCCGGCCCCGACTACTGGACGGACCTCACCGACAGCCTCACCCGCATCCTCACCGGCTTCCTGCTCGCCGCCGTCCTGGGCGTGGCCACGGGCGTACTCGTGGCCCGCTCCCGCCTCGCCGCTGACCTGCTCGGCCCGCTGCTGGAAGTGATCCGGCCCATCCCGGCCATCGCCCTCGTCCCCGTGGCGATCCTCCTCCTGCCCTCCGACGAACAGGGCATCGTCTTCATCACCTTCACCGCCGCCTTCTTCCCGGTCCTGGTCTCCACCCGGCACGCCGTCCGCGCACTGACCCCCGTATGGGAAGAGGCGGTACGCACTATGGGCGGCGGCCGCCTGCGGATCCTCGCCTCGGTCGTCCTGCCGGGCGCGCTCCCCGGCATCTTCGGCGGCCTGTCCGTCGGCCTCGGCGTCTCGTGGATCTGCGTCATCTCCGCCGAGATGATCTCCGGCCAGTACGGCGTCGGCTACCGCACCTGGCAGGACTACACGATCGTCAACTATCCGGGCGTGTTCGTCGGGATGGTCACGATCGGTGTCCTCGGCTGGGTCACCTCCACCGCCGTGGAGGTCGTGGGCCGTCGTCTGACCCGCTGGCTGCCGCGTACGTCGTACGTGCCCGGCGCGCGGATCCCTCGGCGGCCGCGCGGCGCCACCACCCCCGTACCGGTGACACCCGGGACCGAGAAGGACGTGCCCCATGACCAGCTCGTCTGACGTCCGTTCACCGTCGCGTACCGGAGCGGGACTCGCCCTGCGCGACGCCACCCTCGGCCGCCCGGACGCGCCCGTGCTCCACGGGGTGGACCTCGACGTGGCCCCCGGCGAGATCCTCACCGTCGTCGGCCCCTCCGGCTGCGGCAAGTCGACACTGCTGCGCACCCTGGCCGGACTGCTGTCCCCCCTCGCCGGAGAAGTCACCCAGGACACGCTCCGGCTGACGGGACCCTCCGCCGACCGCGCCCTGATCTTCCAGGAGGACGCCCTCCTGCCCTGGCGCACCCTGCGCGCGAACGTCGAACTGCCCCTCGCCATCCAGGGGTTGCCTCGCGCCGGACGCCGAACCCGGGCCGAGGCCTGGCTCACCCGGGTCGGTCTCGCCGGGCAGTCCCGCCGGCTGCCGCACCACGTCTCCGGCGGCCAGCGCCAGCGCGCGCAACTGGCCCGCGCCCTGGCGCCGGCGCCACGCGCCGTCCTCATGGACGAGCCCTTCGGCGCCCTCGACGCCCAGACCCGCGCCGGTATGCAGGACCTGCTGGTGGAGGTGTTGCGGGGCACGGGCGCGACCGTCGTGTTCGTCACCCACGACGTCGACGAGGCCCTGTTCCTCGGCGACCGGGTGGCACTGCTCCGCTCCGGCCGCCTCGCCGCGCTGCACGACGTGCCTCACCCGCGCGACCGCGCGGCGCACGACGACCCGGCGCGCGTGGCGCTGCGCCGCGAAGTCCTCTCCTCGCTCGGTACCTGAAAGGCACTCCGGTGACCACCCCCGTGAACACCCCCCTGGAGATCCCCGCCCTCGGCGACGCCGAGGAACTGAGCTGCGACGTCCTCGTCATCGGGGGCGGCACCGCCGGCACCATGGCAGCGCTGACGGCCGCCGAACACGGTGCGGACGTGATCCTGCTGGAGAAGGCCCATGTCCGTCACTCCGGCGCACTCGCCATGGGCATGGACGGCGTCAACAACGCGGTCGTTCCGGGCCGCGCCGAACCCGACGACTACGTCGCCGAGATCACCCGCGCCAACGACGGCATCGTCGACCAGTCCACCGTCCGCCAGACCGCGACCCGCGGCTTCGCCATGGTGCAGCGCCTCGAGTCGTACGGGGTGAAGTTCGAGAAGGACGAGCACGGCGAGTACGCGGTCCGCCAAGTACACCGCTCCGGCTCCTACGTGCTGCCCATGCCGGAGGGCAAGGACGTCAAGAAGGTCCTGTACCGGCAGCTGCGGCGGCGTGAGATGCGGGAGCGGATCCGCATCGAGAACCGGGTGATGCCGGTGCGCGTGCTGACGGCGCGGGGACAGGCCGTGGGAGCCGCCGGATTCAACACCCGTACGGGGCGGTTCGTCACCGTCCGCGCGGGCGCCGTGATCCTGGCGACCGGCGCCTGCGGCCGCCTCGGCCTGCCCGCCTCCGGCTACCTGTACGGCACGTACGAGAACCCGACCAACGCGGGCGACGGCTACGCCATGGCATATCACGCGGGCGCCGAGCTCACCGGCATCGAATGCTTCCAGATCAACCCGCTGATCAAGGACTACAACGGCCCGGCCTGCGCCTACGTGGCCAACCCCTTCGGCGGCTACCAGGTCAACCGGCACGGGGAGCGCTTCGTCGACTCCGACTACTGGTCCGGGCAGATGATGGCCGAGTTCGCGGCGGAGGTGGCGTCCGACCGGGGCCCGGTGTACCTGAAACTGAGCCACCTCCCGGAGGAGTCGGTCGCGGCCCTGGAGTCGATCCTGCACTCGACCGAGCGCCCGACCCGGGGCACGTTCCACTCCGGCCGCGGCCACGACTACCGCACGCACGACGTCGAGATGCACATCTCCGAAATCGGTCTGTGCGGCGGCCATTCGGCTTCGGGGGTACGGGTGGACGACCACGCCCGTACGACCGTCCCGCGTCTGTACGCCGCCGGCGACCTGGCCTGCGTACCGCACAACTACATGATCGGCGCGTTCGTGTTCGGCGACCTGGCCGGCGCGGACGCGGCCCAATACACGGCGTACGAAGGCGATTTGCCCTCCGGCCAACTGCGCGAGGCGCACGAACTGATCTACCGCCCCCTGCGCAACCCGGACGGTCCGCCGCAGCCCCAGGTCGAATACAAACTGCGCCGCTTCGTGAACGACTACGTGGCCCCGCCGAAGTCCGGCGCCCGGCTGTCGCTCGCTCTGGAGGCGTTCGAGCGGATGCGCGCCGACATCGCCGCGATGGGCGCCCGTACCCCGCACGAGCTGATGCGCTGCGCCGAGGTCACCTTCATCCGCGACTGCGCGGAGATGGCGGCGCGGGCGTCCCTGGCCCGCACGGAGTCCCGCTGGGGCCTCTACCACGACCGCCTCGACCACCCCCGGCGCGACGACGCGTCCTGGTTCCACCACCTGGACCTGTACAAGTCCCCTTCCGGCACTATGGAGTTCACCACCCGTCCGGTGGCTCCGTATCTCGTTCCGGTCGACGGATTCACCCCGGTCGGCGGCCCCTCCCGTCACCTCGGCGAGGTACACCCGGAGCAGGTGGCGACGGCGGGGGCCCGGGAAGCGGCGCCGGTGACGATGCCACCCGAGCCCGCGCCGAGCGGCACGACCGTCGGCCCCGGTGCCGGGATGGACCCGCCGACCACACCGCGCCTGCTCCAGCTCCTCGCGCTCGCGGAGGAGGAACCCGAACTCTCCGCCGTCGTCCCCTACTTGACCGATGCCGATCCCAGCGTCCGCCGGACGGCCGTCACCGTCCTGACGGAGACCGTGCCGCCCGGTACCGGACCCGCCCTCGCCGCGGCACTCGTCGACGCCGACGCCGGTGTGCGCGAGGCCGCGGCCGGCTCACTGCGCGAACTCGTCGAGACGCTGCCGGCCGAACAGGCCCTGCGCGACGGCCTCACCGCTGCTCTGTCCGGAGACGACCCCATCGTGCGTGCCGCCGCCCTGGACGTCCTGCGTGCCCTGCGCCTCGGTGACGCCGAACTGTTCGCCGGTTCCCTCTCGGACTCCAGCATCGCCGTCCGCATCGAGGCCGTGCGGGCGCTCGTGTCGGTCGACGCCACCCAAGAGGTGGCCCGAGCGGCCAAAGACCCGTCCCGCGAGGTCCGCGTCACGATCGCCAAGGCACTGGGCACCGCTGTCGCCGGGCAGCTCGGCCGCACGACGCCGACAGGCCCGGGACCAGGGACGGCCCACTCCGCCCTGGCCGAGCTCGTCGACGACCCGGACGCCCTGGTACGTGCGGCCGCCTACGAGGCACTGGGCACCACCGGCTGCCCGGCGCCGCTGGACACCCTCGCCGTGGCCGCCCTGTCCGACGCGGCCTGGCAGGTCCGGGCCGGCTCCGCCAGGGCTCTGTCGGCCGCGAACCCCGCCCTGGCCGTCCCTGCTCTCGCCAAGGCCCTCGCCGACCCGAACGCCGACGTGCGCAAGGCGGCCGTACTCGCGTTGACCCGGCACCGTGCCACCGGGGACGCCCGTACTGCCCTGGCCACGGCGACGGCGGACTCGGACGCGGATGTGCGGGCCTACGCGGCGCGAGCGCTGTGACGGTGACGGCGTCCCGCGCCTCGCGCCTCGCACCGAAAGCCGGGCGGGTGGGGTCGCGGCCCGGGGCGCCGACCATGTGCTCCGCACGCGCTGTCTGTCCCGACAGGCGGCGAGGCGAGGTTGGACATCGGGCGCCCGTGGGGGTTCCGCCTGATCGGGCTTGACGTTGCCCCTGGGGGCAAGGTCTATGTTCATCGCATCATGAGGATCAGCGAGGTCGCGCGACGCGCGGGTGTGACGACGAAGACGGTTCGCTACTACGAGTCGCTGGGGCTGATCAATCCCGCCCGGCTCGCCAACGGCTACCGGGACTACTCGGAACACGACGCCCGCATGGTGGGCGAAGCCCGGGAGCTGAACCGCCTGGGGATTCCCGTCGAGCGAACGCGTCCGTTCCTCGAATGCCTGGCCGACGGCCGGGCGCACGCGGACGACTGCCCGTCCTCCCTGGCCGCCTACCGCGACGCCATCGACGAGCTGACCCTGCGGATCGAGGCGCTCAGCACCCGCCGGTCCGCGCTGTCCCGCCTGCTGCGTGAAGCCGCCTACCGCAACAGCCTCGCCGACAGACCCGTCATCGAAGGGAACATCGTGAGCCACCTGACCCAGCTACCCGCGGATCTGCCTGTCCCCGAGGACGACGGAGCGGCCGCTCACCTCCCGGGCCAGGTGGTGCCGGACATCGAGTTGCACGACACCGCAGGCGGCATCGTCGCGCTGCGCGCCCTGGGCGCGGGCCGGTCGATCGTCTACTGCTACCCGCTCACCGGCCGTCCCGACACAGACCTGCCGGAAGGGTGGGACAACATCCCCGGAGCACGAGGGTGCACCAGTGAGGCATGCGACTTCCGCGACCACCACGGCGACCTCAAGGCCGCCGGAGCGACCCATGTGTTCGGTCTGTCCAGCCAGAGCACCGCCTACCAGAAGGAGGTGGCCGACCGGCTGCGACTCCCCTTCCCGATGGTCTCCGACACAGGCTTCCGGCTTGCCGCCGCGCTGGACCTGCCCACGTTCGAAGCCGGCGGAGTGGTCCTCTACAAGAGGATCACCCTCGTCGTTCGTGACGGCGTGATCGAGCACGTCTTCTATCCGGTCTTTCCGCCGGACAAGCACGCCCGACAGGTGCTCCGATGGCTGCGGGACAACCCCATGTGACCGGACTCATCACTCATCGGGACGACGATCCGGGCAGCGCGGGAAGTCAGTCGGCGGGCGCGCCGCCCGGGCGCGCGGTGAAGACACACACCAGCGGCCACAGCCACGACGTGACCAACACGGTGACGAGAACCGTCCAGGGGGCACGGCGCCGCCACAGCAGCGGCAGTGCGTGCAGCGTGAGCAGTGAGGACAACAGGCCGATGCCCCAGGGGCCGGCTCCACCGTCGTGCTGCTTCCAGCCCTCCGCGGCCACCAGCAGGACGATCAGAGGGAGCACGGCCGCGGTGAAGGCGAGCACGGTGTCCGTCAGCCTCTGCTCGCGAAGGAAGCGACGCCGCCGGGGATTCAGGGCGGACTGCCG
Organism: Streptomyces rhizosphaerihabitans; assembly: GCF_025399795.1. Classification (GTDB taxonomy): domain Bacteria; phylum Actinomycetota; class Actinomycetes; order Streptomycetales; family Streptomycetaceae; genus Streptomyces; species Streptomyces rhizosphaerihabitans. The sequence goes on from NZ_JAODTZ010000059.1 coordinate 38,153, forward strand.
GGGACCGGTGGTGTCGGGAAGTGTGGCGCGAACGCTCCAGCCCCCGTCCGGCCGGGGGCCGGCGGTCAGGTCGCCTCCGACGGCCGCGGCGCGTTCCCGCATGCCCGAGACACCTCTGCCGGATCCCATTCCTCTGTAATCGGGTGTGCCGCGCGGAGCGGCGTTCTCCACGGTCAGCTCCAGGGTCGCGTCCTCACGCCGTACGGCGACCCGCACAGCGGCTCCGGGCGCGTACCGCAGGGCGTTGGTCAGGGCTTCGCGTGCGATACCGTGCACCGCCTCGGCGGAGGGTCCGGCAAGGTCTTCGGGTATCTCTGTGGCGATCGGGCGGCCCAGGCGGCCGAACGCGGCCACCAGTTCGTGGATGCGTCCGGCCATCGGCCGGGGGTCGGCGTGGCCCGCGTCCCGCATCGCCGCGACCAGCCGCTGAATCGCCGTCAGGGTCTCGCGCCCGGTCCGTTCGGCGAACTCCATTGCTTCGGGAACGAGTTCAGGCCTGCGGTCGCCGAGTCTGCGGGCCGCGTCCACCGTGACCACGACCGACGTCAGATGGTGTGCGCTGACGTCGTGCAACTCGCGGGCGAGTCTGCCGCGTTCGGCTTCCCCGGCCTGCTGCCGGTTCTCTTCCGCCCCGGCCAGCAGTCGGGCCGCTGCCAGCTTCCTGGCCAGCCACTGGCGTCGTGCCTGTCCAAGGCCGGCGCAGATGACGTACGTGGCTGCCTGGAGCACCAGTTGGGTGGCCAGTGCTGTCCGGAAGCCGATCTGTACGACCGCCATCAGCCAGGACGATCCGACGGCGGCGCCAAGGGCGCGCGTCGTGAGCCCGGCGGAACGGCGGACGGCGACGGAATACAGGGCGACCAGCAGACCGAGATCGGCGTACGCGTCGTACGCCATTGCCTGGCCCAGCACTGACGCCCCCAAGGTCCACACCAGCACCCGCACGGGCGCGGTTCGCCGCCGGGTCAGCACGACAGTCTCGACGGCAACGGCGACGAGGATGCCTACGAGGGCCGCCGGGCCCGGTGCCGGGCTGTCCGTCACAGCGGCGCCGTGCCACAGCCACACGATCTGTGCGGATGCGAGCAGCACCGGGAGCGCCCAGTTCCGTGTCGTCTCCATGTCGGGCACGAGCGTAGGGGGCGCCGCCCGGTCGGGACAGACAGACATCGCTCGGCGGTCCGAGGCGGGTGCGTGTCTGCGGCGGAAAGGGCGAACGGCGAATCGTCTCTACCCTGCGACAGAGGCGTCGTTCCTCCGCTGCGACGACGACTCACCGCCCAGCCGACGGAATGCTGATGGCCATGGACATCACTTCACTCACTGTCGCACTCAGCGTGGTCGTGTTCCTCGCGGCCTCCGTCCTGACCGCCTCCAACGAGCCTCCGTTGTGGGTCTATGCCCTTACCTGCGTGGGCTCTTGGCCTGTGAGCAGCGCCCTGCTCAACGCGCCCGCCTTCGCCTCCACGGTCGGGAACAGCACTGTCGGCCAATGGGCCGTGCGGCTCGCCGTCACCTCCACCTTCACTGCCGTGTTGAGCTTCTTCGTCGGCAAGGACAGCCGCGGGCCCGACGACAATCACGCCGCTGACGGCTCCACGTCCCCTCACCCAGGGGCTGAGCAGCGACCGGCCAGGCCCCGCTACTGACCTGGGCTCGTCAGGGTGAGTCGTCTCGGCGTGCCCGATGGGCTCGGCGTGGTGGCTGTATCTGGTGGTGTCTGAGGTATGCGGATGGGGTCGGGCTGACTGCTGCGGGGCGCCCTCGACCTGCTTGAGGCCCTCGTCCGTAACCGGCTCGGGCGCCTGCGACACCGGCCCGATACCCTCGACGGCTCCATGGCAGGCACCGGGCTTATCCTCGACGACCCAACGTCACCCGACCGAGCCGAAGTCAGTAATCAGTAATCAGTAATCAGTAATCAGTAATCAGTTTGACCGATGGACACGGCCTGGGCAGGCTCCAGCACGACCCGCCTTCCCCTACCGGGAGACCACGGATGACTTCTCACCTGCACGCGCTCTGCTTCGATGCGCACGACCCGCTCCGTCTCGCGCGCTTCTGGGCCGACTTTCTCTGCTGGGGGACGTCCGAGGACCCCTCCGCCGGCATCACGTTGCTGCCCAGCGACGACACCGGGTTCCGGCTCCGCTTCCTCCCGGCCCAGGAACCGAAGACCAGCCAGAACCATATGCATTTCGATCTGACGAGCACGTCCCTCGACGACCAGAAGCAGGTGGTGGAGAGGGCACTCGAACTCGGCGCCCGGCACATCGACATCGGGCAACGTCCGGAGGAGGGGCATGTGGTGCTCGCCGATCCGGAGGGCAATGAGTTCTGTGTCATCGAGCCGGGCAACAGCTTCCTCGCCGAGTGCGGATTCATCGGAGCTCTGGCGGGCGATGGTTCGCAGGAGGCCGGGTACTTCTGGAGCCGGGCGCTGGGCTGGCCGTTGGTCTGGGACCGGGACCAGGAGACCGCGATCCGTTCACCGCACGGCGGTCCGAAGGTCACGTGGGGTGGTCCACCTCTGATGCCGAAGGCAGGGAAGGAACGGCTGCACTTCGATCTCGCTCCACCGGCCGGCGGTGACCAGCAGGCGGAGGTCGACCGGCTCCTCTCCCTCGGGGCGACGCGCATCGACATCGGCCAAGGGGATGTCGACTGGGTGGTGATGGCCGACCCCGACGGTCACGAGTTCTGTGTCCTGACACCCCGATAAGCCCGGTCTTCGGTGTTGATGGGCTCGTCGTACCACAGTCCGAGTCCTCTGATCCACTCCTGGCGAACCCTGCATCGCGTTGTCTCGGTCCTCGGAGAAGATGCCGAACACATCGAGGATTGCGGTGTGGATCCAATCGCTGCGATTCGCGTCGGCGACTGCCAGCGCCGAGGCGACCACCGCCAACCCGATCCTGTCCTTTCGTCGAAGCGCGGCTTCCGCGGTCACCCGGGTGACGAAGGTGTCACCGGGGTCGAGCACAAGCTCCAGCAGTGACCCGGAGGCCTCCTGCATCTCGGCGAAGCCTGCCAGGCCGTGACCGGCATCGGCCCGGTCACGGTAGTCGTCGCTTCGCCCGAGCTCGCGAAGTGCCACGACAGACGCAAGCCGCGGTCTCTGTCCACCCGCTTACCCACCCCTCCCGCGATTTCCGGTCAAAGTACACCGGGGCACCCTCCGGATGATCGCTGGGACAGGACCAAGGTCCGTTCCCGCGGATCAAGGCGTCATAGGCTCCAGGACATGCACAGCACTTTGACGGAGCACGCCCGGTGTCTCTACGGAGACGAGTTCGGACCGACGCCCGAGTGCGACCTCGACCACCGGGAGCACTACTTCGTCGAGGAACTGACTTTCGCTGACGCGGATTCGATCCTCGTCATGCTCCGTGAGCTCTGCCCGCACGTGGTCGATGGCCGCCTGCCGGTCTGGGTTCGCAATCTCTCCTACCGATTGGTGCTCCTGCAGCGACCTGACGAGCCGGCGCTGATGCGCGAGGCTGCCCAGAACTTGTGGCTGCACGGACCGGACTGGGACCGCGTCGCGGCGGACCTGACGAGGCGGGCAGACGCCCTGGAGCCCGGCTGAGTTGGGCCGCGGTGTTCATGGTGCGAGCCGGAGACCGATCGGGACGCCTCGGCGAGGTCGCCGCCACGGAGACCAACTTGGCCCCTGTTGAGTTCACAGCTGGTGCGTCCATCGGCTTCCGCACCCGGGTGGCACTGGATTTGGTCGTCGTGGATCCACTCGGCCGACGCAGTCCGGTCACCGAGGCCGCCTTGACCTGATCAGGTCGCGCGAGAAGGTACCAGTTAGGTACCCTGGCGATATGCCATCACTGAACGTGACCTTCACCGAGGAAGAAATGGAAGCCGTGCGTGCGTCTGCCGCGGCCGAGGGCAAGAGCCTCAAGCAGTACATGCACGACCTCGGCGTCCGTGAGATGCAGCGCAAGCAGTTTGTGGCCGGCGCCGTCTCGTGGGCGGACAGGCTGCGCGCCGAGTTCGACGAGGCCTTCCCGGACGAGATCCCCCCGTCCCAGCGCGGCGAGGGAGCCACCGCCGCCTGATGACCCTGTACATCGATGTCCCTTGGCTCCTGGACGTCCAGGACGCCGCCCTCGGCAATGACGACGTGTCAGTCACCGACTACTCGGCCCTCGTGGCCGCCGTCGCGCGCCACAGGACACGCATGCCGACCCTCGCCACGTCCAACCCCGACGCCGCGTGGCGCGCCGCCGCGCTCCTGCACACCATCGTGCGCCTCGAACCGCTCCCCCACCGCAACAGCCTGTTCGCCGCCTTCGTCACCGGCCAGTACATGGAGCAGTCCGGGGAAGGAATCGACCCTCCCTACGGGGCCCTGTCCGACCTGATCAGAAAAGTCCGCGAGTCCCGGCTGGCCATCTACGCCATCTCCGACGCCCTACGTTCCTGGCGGCTGTGACGCATCGGAGCGAGGCCGAAGTCCGCGGGGTCAAGCCGGGACGGCCTTGACGTCACCGACGGTGACCAGCATCTGACACTCCTTGACGACATCCCGGGTGTTCATGGCTGGCGAGGGCGCCTGCGGTCTGGAGAAGGCGCGTGCGGGTGGGGGTCCCACCCGCGGCTATTCCACCGTCACTCGCACGCAAGCAGCACCAGGGTGTGCGCACGCGTGCCGGCATGCTGCGTTTCCACGGCGATCACGAATGGTTCTTCGAGGTCACTGGCTCCTTGCAGAACAGGTCGGCCCGGGCCGCTCGCGACGCGTCGCCGAGGACACCGATCTCCTCCTGCCCCTGCTCGACGACCCCGACCCCGAAGTACGCGTCGCCGCCACCTCCGCACTGGCGGCCGCCTCCGCCCGCGCGCAGAACACCCTCTCCGCGTTCCACGCCCGCCTGCTGCTCGCCGAACATGACCCGGACGTACGCGCAGGCCTGGTACGGCGATTACACAACCGGCCCGGGCGCACCAGGATTCGTGGACGGTGGCGTGTCTGCGACGGCCGCGAGCAGGCGGTCCACGGCCTCGTCCACCGTGGAGCGGGGACAGCCCAGGTTCACCCGCATGTAGCCGTGGCCCTCGATCCCGAACTTCTGTCCCTTGTCCAGCCACAGCCGTGCCCTGGTGAGCATGAACTTGTCCAGCGACTCGGCGTCCATCCCCAGTCCCCGGCAGTCCATCCACGCCAGATACAGCGAGTCGGCCGGCAGGACCCGCACCTTGGAGGTTGCGGAATTGACCGTCTGCGCGAAGTACGCGTGATTGCCACGCAAGTACGTGAGCAACTCCTCCAGCCAGGGCTCACCGTGTACATAGGCAGCCTCGCCCGCGACCATGCCCAGCACGTTGACCAGCGGGAACATGTTGCGCTCGTACTGGCGGGCCAGTTCTGCCCGCAGTCTGGGATCAGGCACGAAGACGTTGGCGCTCTGCAGGCCGGAAAGGTTGAACGTCTTGCTGGGAGCGGTGCAGGTGATGCTGTTCCGTGCGAACTCCTCGCCGAGCGAGGCGAAGGGGATGTGCTTGCGGTCCGGATTGATGATGAGGTCCTGGTGAATCTCATCGGAGACGACCAGGACCTCATGCCGGGCGCAGATCTCGCCCATGGCCCGCAGTTCGTCCTCCGCCCACACGTTCCCAGTGGGGTTGTGAGGGTGGCTGAGGATGAACAGCTTGGTGTCGGGACGGATCGCGGCCTCGAACGTCGAGGCGTCGAACCGGTAGCCGTCGTCGGTCCGCTGTAGCGGCGCGAACGCGAGGTGGCGGCCGTTCAGCAGGACGTCCTCATGGAAGTGGACGTAGACCGGGGGCTGGATGAGCACCGAGTCGCCCGGCGCGGAGAACGCCTGCACAACGGTCTTGAGCGTGGTGATGATGCCGGCGGTCTGCATCACCCACTCCGGGGGGACCTCCCATCCGAATCGCTTGGCCTGCCAGCCGGTCACGGCGTCGAGGTAGCTGTCGGTCGCGCCACCGGGATACCCGAAGACGCCGTAGTCGACAGCCTGGTGGAGCGCGTCGATCACGGCCTGGGGGGCCTTGAAGTCGGTGTCGGCAACCCACATCGGCAGCGGGTCGGCCGCGGCCTCGTCGGCCGTCAGGAACTGATGTGCGCTGGCCCACTTCATGGAGTTGCTGTTCCTGCGGTCGACGACGGCATCGAAGACCGATCCGGTCTCGGCCGTGGGGGTGCTCTGCCGCGTCAGGTCCTGGGGGGTGGTATCAGGTGCCATGACTGGATGCTAGAGCCGCATCGGACAACGGTCGCCCGTTGCGACGCGCCGTCCGGATACAGACCCCGAGGCAGTAGCCGGCAGGTCGGCTTGGAGATCGGCGGCTTTCACACGGGTCAAGGCGAGACGGTGCTGACCGGCTCTCGGCTACCACCTGCACCGGCCCTACGGCGAGCTGATGGACCCCGTGGCTGGACATCGTCGCCCACGCCGTCGGTCACAAGGTGCACGAAGAGCAACTCCTGCGGGACACCGTGATCGGCGTGTACAACGTTTTCGAGTTCACGGACGAAGGGCGCACAGCGCCGTGCCATCGGTGCGGACGGGAATTCACGGCCAGCAGCTACTGGACACACAACTACCTGTACGCCTGACTCGGCCCTCCAACGCAGCGAACCGGCAGTACCTTTCCGGAGCCTGGGAAGTCCCGGACGGTGAAGTCGCGTCCGACTCGATCGTGAGCGTCGATCCGCGGTCGCTCGGCCAGTGGCCCAGGACGTCCGCCGCCGTCACATGCGGAGGCGCCTTCGCGGCACCACCGCCGACGCCGCCCATGCATCGTGGTCTCCCGCCCACCCGCGCTACGAAGCCGCGAGGCGCCCGCCATCAGGCCTTGCGAGCCGGCCCCGCGGCGGGTGGTTCCGTGCTCAGAGGGAGTCTCTGTCCGGCGTCCGGCGTCTGGCATGTGCGGTGTTCCGTGCGGCCGATCGGATGACTCGTTGGTGAGGCGTGCACGGTGAATCCGGATGCGGGCCTAGCCTTTCGCGGGTCCGGACTTCCCTCCGCTCTGTCCGGATCTGCCGTACTGGTCCGAAAGGAGTGTGGGGGTGGCGCTTTTGTCCGGCATCCATGGCCTCCTGCGGGCTCAGCTCGCTCTGTGCCTGTCGGCAGCTGTGCTGGCCGGCTGCGGGAGCGGAGGCGGTGGACCGGTGACGCTCAACTGGTACAACTTCCCCGATGATTCCGGAGCGTTGGCCAGTGCGGCAAGCGCCTGTTCCAAGCAGTCCGGCGGGCGCTACCGGATCAGTTACAACAAACTGCCGCGCACCGCGGACGGGCAGCGCCAGCAGTTGGTGCGCCGGCTGGCCGCCAAGGACGACACGGTCGACATCATCGGGCTGGACGTCACCTGGCCCGCCGAGTTCGCGGAAGCCAAATGGATCATGCCGTGGACAGGGCACAACCGCACCGCGGCCACCCGGGACACCCTGGAGGTCCCGCTGCAGACGGCCACGTGGAAGGGCCGGTTGTACGCCGTCCCGTACAACACGAACACCCAACTGCTCTGGTATCGCAAGGACCTGGTCCCCACGCCGCCCAAAACCTGGGCCGAGATGATCGGGATGGCCGGCCGTCTGGCGAAGCAGGGCAAGCCGCACTACGTGGAGATCCAGGGCGCGCAGTACGAGGGACTCACGGTCTGGTTCAACACGCTGGTCGAGAGCGCCGGCGGCTCCATCCTGAACGCGACCGCCACGGCTCCCAAGTTGGGCCCACCCGCCGTGCGCGCGGCCTCCGTCATGAAGACCCTGGCCACCTCGGCCGCAGCCGACCCGTCCCTGTCCAATCAGATGGAGGACCAGAACCGGCTGGCCATGGAGTCCGGCAGCGCGGCCTTCGAGATCAACTACCCCTTCGTGTATCCCTCGATGAAGGCCAACAACCCCTCGCTCTTCAAGCAGTTCCGATGGGCCCCCTACCCGGCGGTCGACAAGGACCGGCCGGCCAAGCCCACCATCGGCGGCATCGACCTGGCCATCGGCGCCTACTCCCGTCACTCCGCGTTCGCCTTCGAGGCAGCGCTGTGCCTGCGGAACCGACAGAACCAGTTGACCGCCGCGCTCGAGGGCGGGCTCCCGCCCACGCTCCGCCCCCTCTACTCGGACCCCTCGCTGGTCAAGAACTACCCCTTCGCCTCCACCGTTCTGACGGCCCTGGAAAACGCCAGCATCCGGCCCAAGACCCCCGCCTACCAGAACGTGTCCATCGCGATCTCGCACACCCTGTCGCCACCGAACGGGATCGAACCGAGACCGGATGTGCAGAAGATCGGCGACCAGATCAAGGACGCCCTCAACTCAAAGGGGCTGATCCCGTGACCGCATCGGCTCCGACCGCCTCTCAGGACACACCGCCGCCCAAAGACGACCGCGCTCTGTCCGAAGGGGCCCGGCAGGAGCGCCGGTTGGGCTGGCTGTTGTGCGCACCCGCCGTGATCGTCATGCTCGCCGTCACCGCCTACCCCATCGTCTACGCGGTCTACCTGTCACTCCAGCGATACGACCTGCGCTTCCCGCAACAAGCGGAGTTCGTCGGCCTCAGCAACTACGGCGCCGTGCTGTCCTCCGAGTTCTGGTGGCAGGCTCTGTGGGTGACGGTGTTCATCACCGTGGTCTCCGTGGTCGTGGAACTCGTCCTCGGCTTCGCCCTGGCGCTCGTGATGCACCGCACCATCTTCGGCCGTGGGACGGTTCGCACGGCCATCCTGATCCCGTACGGCATCGTCACCGTGGTCGCCGCCTACTCCTGGCAGTACGCCTGGACCCCGGAAACCGGCTACCTGGCCGATCTCCTGCCCTCCGGTGACGCTCCCCTCACCGAACAGTGGCCGGCCATCGGTCTGATCATCCTGGCCGAGGTGTGGAAGACCACGCCCTTCATGGCCCTGCTGCTGCTCGCCGGCCTCGCCCTGGTACCGGAGGAGACGCTGCGCGCGGCCCAGGTGGACGGCGCCGGAGCCTGGCAGCGCTTCTTCCTGGTAACCGTCCCCCTGATGAAGCCGGCCATCCTGGTCGCCCTGCTCTTCCGGACCCTGGACGCCTTCCGGATCTTCGACAACATCTACATCCTCACGTCCGGCGCGCACAACACCGGATCGGTGTCCATCCTCGGCTACGACAACCTCTTCACCGCGCTCAACCTCGGCATCGGCTCGGCCATCTCCGTACTCATCTTCCTGTGCGTGGCGTTGATCGCCTTCGCCTTCATCAAACTCTTCGGGGCGGCCGCCCCCGGCTCTCAGGAAGGGGGACGCTGATGTCCGCCGCCGGACGACGACGGATGACGGGGTGGGCCCTGGTCAACATCATCGTGATCGTCTATGCCCTGTTCCCGGTCTGCTGGATCATCTCTCTGTCCTTCAAGGACCCCAGCACCCTCACCGACGGCAGCTTCATCCCGACCGAGTGGACCTGGGAGAACTACCACGGGATCTTCCAGACCTCCGAGTTCACCCGCGCGCTGATCAATTCCATCGGCATCGCGCTCATCTCCACGGTGATCGCGGTGGTGCTGGGCACGATGGCTGCCTACGCCGTCGCCCGGCTCCGGTTTCCCGGCAAGAGCCTGCTGATCGGCATGTCGCTGCTGATCGCCATGTTCCCGCCCATCTCGCTGGTCTCGCCGCTGTTCAACATCGAGCGGATCATCGGCATTTTCGACACGTGGATCGGTTTGATCATCCCGTACATGACCTTCTCCCTGCCGCTCGCCATCTACACCCTGTCGGCCTTCTTCCGGGAAATTCCCTGGGACTTGGAGAAGGCGGCCAAGGTGGACGGTGCCACCCCGGCACAGGCGTTCCGGCTGGTGATCGCTCCGCTCGCGGCGCCGGGCGTGTTCACCACCGCGATCCTGGTGTTCATCTTCTGCTGGAACGACTTCCTCTTCGCGATCTCGCTGACCTCGACCTCGGCGGCCCGGACCGTGCCGGCGGCCCTCGCCTTCTTCACCGGAAGCAGTCAGTTCGCCCAGCCCACCGGTTCGATCGCCGCCGCCGCCGTGGTGATCACCATCCCCATCATCATCTTCGTGCTGCTCTTCCAGCGGCGCATCGTGGCCGGGCTCACCTCCGGAGCCGTCAAGGGCTGACCGGCGGCAGCCGTTCGTCAGGACAAGAAGGACCGACCGTGGCAGAGATCGTTCTCGAAGGCATCACCAAGCGCTACCCCGATGGTGCGGTGGCGGTGAAGGACGTCAACCTCAGTGTCGGGGACGGCGAGTTCGTCATCCTCGTCGGTCCCTCCGGCTGCGGTAAGTCCACCACCCTCAACATGATCGCCGGGCTGGAGGACATCACCGAGGGCACCCTCCTGATCGACGGACAGGTCGTCAACGACAAGACCCCGAAGGACCGTGACATTGCCATGGTCTTCCAGAGCTATGCCCTGTACCCGCACATGAGCGTGCGCGACAACATGGGTTTCGCGCTCCGGCTGGCCAAGGTGGACAAGGCGACCATCCGCGAAAAGGTCGAAGAGGCCGCCCGCATCCTCGACCTGACGGAACATCTGGACCGCAAGCCCGCCAACCTCTCCGGCGGTCAGCGCCAACGGGTGGCAATGGGCCGGGCCATCGTGCGCGACCCGAAGGCGTTCTTGATGGACGAGCCGCTTTCCAACCTGGACGCCAAGCTCCGTGTCCAGATGCGCACCCAGATCTCCCGCCTCCAGCAACGCCTGGGCAGCACCACGGTCTACGTCACCCACGACCAGACCGAAGCCATGACACTGGGCGACCGGGTGGTGGTGATGCGCGGCGGAGTCGTGCAGCAGATCGGGACCCCGCAGCGCCTCTACGAACAACCGAAGAACCTCTTCGTCGCCGGGTTCATCGGTTCGCCCGCGATGAACTTCCTGCACGCCACCGCGGAGGACAACCGCCTGCGCACGTCGGTGGGCGCCCTCGACCTCAGCGACCGGCTGCGCCGCAGCCTCGAACGGCACGACGCCCCCAGGGACCTGATCGTGGGGCTGCGCCCGGAGGCCTTCGAGGACGCCGCCCTGGTGGACCGGGGCAGGATCGGATCGGGTACGACCTTCAGCGTGGACATCGACGTGGTCGAATCCCTGGGATCCGATGTCTACGCCTACTTCACCGAGGACGAGTGGCAGCCCACCGCCACCTCCGAACTCGCCGAGCTCGCGGCCGACTCGGGGGTGACCGACACCGGCGCGGGCGGACACCAGATCGTGACCCGCCTCAACGCCTCCACGCAGGTCCGCGAAGGCAGCCGAGCCGAACTCTGGGTGGACACCGCCAAGATGCACGTCTTCGACCCGGTCTCCGGGACCAACCTGACACTGTCCGACGAGCCTGCCGACTGACTCTTTGGACGGTCTGATGCGACTCCGGGCTTCCCCAGGCTTGCAGAGATACGCGCATGTCACCCGGGTAGGCCGTTCTCGTAGAGTGGCTCGCCGGTACCAGCGGGGGGAAGCAAGCGTGACGGAAGTTGCTCAGGACACCGGTGCGGCGGGCGCCAGTCGCAACACACCTGCCCGGATCAGCGTCTGGGCCGCCTTCCTGGGCGCCGGTCTGATCGCGGGCATCTTCCTGACGCCGATGTTCTGGCTGCTGTACGGCGGGGTGTACACGTTCCTGGTATTCGCGTTCGGTGTTGTCGCGATCCCCGCCGGACACCTCGGCCGCCGCCGGGGCAAGCGCCTGGGCGGCCGCGACCGCGGCGTTGCTCTGCTCGGTATCGTGACCGGCTGGATCCTCATCTTCTTCAGTCTGCTGCTGGTCCTGGCGTACGCGGGGCTACTGGCCGGTCTGGCGTTCCTCGCCGACTCCGCTTCCTGAGCGGGGCGGTGACCGCCCGACTGATGTGCCGACGGCGACGGCAGCGCGTCAGCGGCTGCCGGAAATCCATTGGCGTCTCCGAGCACGAGCCTCATAGGTTGTGCGCTCGTGACGGATGACCCGATGATGCGCCCGAACCCGCGCGACCTCGGCCGGGTGTTCAACGAGGTGCCGGAGCTCTACGACCGGGTCCGGCCCGGGTATCCCGACGACCTGTTCGCGGACCTGGTCGCCGTCACCGGCATGGACGACAGGTCGTCGGTGCTGGAGGTGGGCTGCGGTACCGGTCAGGCGACTCGCTCACTGGCGGCGCTCGGATGCTCGGTGACCGCCATCGAGCCGGGCGCGGACATGGCCGCACTCGCTCGTCGGCGGATCGCCACCTTCCGCAACGTCGAAGTCGAGACGTCGACGCTTGAGGAGTGGGACGACCGCGGTCGACGCTTCGATGTACTCGTGGCCGCGTCGTCGTGGCACTGGGCCGACCCGTCGATCGGCTGGCGGCGAGCGCACGACCTGCTCCGTCCAGGAGGTTGGACGGCACTGCTGGGCAACGTCGTTGTCCGCCGCCCGGGTGAGCCGGAGGTGTACGCCGAGACCGCCGATCTCCACGAGCGGTTCTGCCCCGGGAACACCGGCTGGGGTCATCCTCCGCTGGAGGACGACGTTCGCGCCACTGACGAGGGTTGGGGCCTGGTCGACGATCCCGGCGGGTTGTTCGGCCCAACCATCGTGCGCTGGTACCCGACCGTCCAGTGGTTCGACGGGAACGGCTTCGCCGATCTCCTTCGCTCGACGTCGCTGTACCTGAGGCTCGCCCGCGACGTCCGCGAGCCCCTGCTCGACGCCATCGCCGAGCGCATCCGCACGCGGATGGACGACCGAGCGCCACGCCGCTATCTGAGCGTCCTCCGTGCCGGACAGCGCACCGAGTGAGGCCCGGGTCCGAGCGCTGAACTACCGGCCGCAGCCTGTGGGCTTGCGGATGTGAGGCCTCGTAGGCTCCTTCTGCTGCGTCACCGGGCAGCAGCCGGAGGTGGGTGAAGACGCGCAACTCCCTCGCGCGTGGCTCGGGATGCTGCGAGGCATGCACGAGGGTGCCTGCCGTCGCG
>NZ_JAODTZ010000060.1 GCF_025399795.1 Streptomyces rhizosphaerihabitans
TGACGGTTCGTACAAGCTGCGGGCGACGATCACCTGGAAGATCCACTGGACGGGTACCGGCGTAACGGCCGCACAGAACCTGCCGGACGGCACCTTCGGGGCGGACCAGGACGTCGTCGTGCAAGAGATTCAATCGGTGAACCGGTAAGGCCAGTTGACTGCGGAGGTGAGGGCAGACCGGTGATGACGGGCCGCCCTTCCAGGCCGCCAATCCATGCACCCCGCTGATCGGTCCCACCGATCGGAAGATAATCTTCCGTCTCTGCGGGTGTGCGATCGAGGAGTGGGGACGTGGCAGAGCGCCTGGCCGTTGACGGCGATGAGCTCGAGCACTTCATGAAGATGCTCAACAAGTCGGCCGATTCCCTGAAGGGCCTACGCAAGGCATTGAGCGACGCGAACGTCACCGGCCTCGGTACTGATGACCTGGACTCCGCGTGCGAGTACTTCCAGGATGACTGGAAGTACGGGGCTGAGGAGATCGGTCAACAGACCGAGGACTTGGCCAAGATCGTGGGCCAGAGCAAGGACAGTTACCGGGAGGTGGACAAGGCGCTGGAGGAAGCGCTGAAGAAGTCCAGGAGTACGAGGGGAAAGAGTTCGAAGTGACATACGCCCCGGGGATCGAGGCCACACCGTCCTCCGACTCCGCCGCCCGGCGTAACGGCGACCTCCCCCAGGGTATGAAGTCCACGCCGTACGACCCCGCCATTCCTAACCCGGACTACCCCCATCTGGGATTCAATCCGGTGCCGGGCAGCACGGAGGTCGTACGGGCTCTGCACAAGAAACTTGCCACCTGCGCCAAGGTTCTCGAAGAGACTCATGGCCTCGTCACGAAGCTGATGGAGGGTAGCTACTGGAAGGGTGACGCGGCCGTCGCCTTCCGGGAACAACTTGACGGCGGTCCACTGCCGTTGAATTTGAAGAACGCGGCACACTCGGTCGGTAAGGCTGCCAGGCAGCTTGACCGCTGGGAAGGCGAGCTGAGTGAATTCCAGAGACGCGCCAAGCGTCTGGAGGAAGACGCCAAAGACGCACAGGCAGCGGTGGATTCGGCTCAAGGCCGCGCGAGCAAGGCGGGCGACGATCCCGACCTGGAGAAGACGGGCTCCCGACACGACTCCGCGCAGAAGGAACTGACCCATGCGAACAGTGCCATTGACGACGCCAAGGACGAACTGGAGAAGATCCGAGGCAAGGCGCGGAAGCTCGCGGAGGAGCACGAGCACAAGGCTCGCCTCCGGGCCGGCAAGATCCGCGACGCCACGAAGAAACTCGCGCCCCACGAGCCGGGATTCTTCGACGAGGCACTGGACTGGATCACAGACAACCTGCCGGACATCCTCAGCTGGACGGCAGCCGCGCTCGGGATCATCGCGCTGTTCGTGGTCACGGGTGGTACGGCAGCGGCGGTGCTGTTGATGGTCGCGGCCACGTTGAGTGCGGGAGCGGTTGCCACACGTTTGACGGATCCCGTGGTCTGGGAGTCCTTGAAAGACGGCTTCACCAAAGGCGAGCTCGACGCTGACTTCTGGAGCAACCTGATCGGTGTAACGGCTGATGGGCTCGGAGCTCTGCCGGGAATCGGGGCCGTTGGCAAAGGCGGCTTTGCGGCGTGGCACGCGGCCGGAGAAGCAGGTGAAGTCCTCACCCTCGGACAGAAACTGGCTACGTTCGGAGGCAAGACGATGGAGGCCGCTCGTGAACTCGCCGACCTGAAGAACCCGTTCACGGAATGGGCGGTCACCAAGGCTCCTCGCTTGACAAAGGCTGTAGAGGTAGCCGAGGAAGCGGCACCGTGGGCCGGCCTCGCAACCGCTAGTTACGGGCTTTCTGCGAGCTTGGCGGACTCTTTGGACAACGATACGGTGGCAAACGTCGGTACAGCGATTGACGGCACATTCCTGGGGCCGATTGATGGCGCTGAAACCGTGGATCTGATCCGGCGTTTCTTCCAGTGATGGCCGTAGCTGTAACCCCAGCTTGTTCTATTCGGATGAGGAAGCGCTCAGTGCACATGAAGCCTGTCGAGTACCCCACTGCTTGGGATCACCCGCCCACGCGGAAGGCATGGAAGAAGCACATGCTGATGAATTCGATCGGGCAGGCTGGCTGGGCGGCGGCATTTCCCGTATTCCTTTACGTGATGGTGGTGTTCACGTCTCAGGCATACGTACTCGTTCTCACACCCTTCCTTCTCTATTCGCTTTATCGGGCTGTCACTCAAGTCGGCTATTTTTCCTGGGCTGTGCGTATGCGCTGCATTTTGCAGCAATACCCCTGGCAGATCCTCAAAGGGGTTCCTCGCGGCCTCGCCAAGCATCCCGAGGCAACGGACGAGGCGGCATGGTTTGAATTCCGTGATCCCGATCATTTTGAGCGGAAGGTGCCGCTGGTTTTCATTCGGCATCAGCGTGCGCACTGGTGGCTGAAGCGCATAGGCAATGTCAAGACCAAGCCTGCGCTGAAGGCCGAGATCGAGCCCCTGTGGTTCGCGGGCGACCCCAGGTTCCTGGGGGTTGTCGCGGCGTCCAGCGCCAGAGCCGATGAACCGAAACGCCTCCACGTCCTCTATCAACGACCGGTGTTCGACAGCCGCCGCGTGCTTGATGTCTCGGGGGCTGAGAGTGCCGACGTAGATCGGGCACGCCGTGCTGGGGCCAGGTATCTGGACGGCACCCGCCAGTCTTCCGCGTAGAGGAGTGTGACCGTCATGGCCATTCCTGTACCGCGGTTCACGGTTCACTCCAGTGCCCGCGAGCCAGGCGACGGCGTCTGGTTTGCCACTCCGGCGGGTTTCCTGGACCTGCGTCTCGACGCGTTCGCCGCACCTCCGGATTCGCCCTTGGCGAGGAGTACCGCCGAGGCATTGGCATCTGTCCTCAGCACGACTCCCGACCCTGCTCTCCAAGAGGCATTCGTCGGCCAGTTGGCCACCGCCCAGCAGATGCTTCGAGCGCTCCGTTCGGAGGGCGCTTCCCACTGTTCACTGGGGCTGCACCGGGACGACACCGGCGGGCCAGGGAAGATGCCGCTCCTGTCGCTCCTCACCGTCACGTGGGTGGACACGGTGTGGGCCCCACGCGGGATCACCGTAGGCCGTGCCGTGGCTGCGGTCGATGGGCACATCAATATCGAGTACGCCGAACTTCCGTGTGGTCCGGCCACGTTCAGCGAGATGCTGCGCACCCCTGCCCAGGAATCGGGCCTACCGCGGAATCCTCTGCTTCAGGTCCATGCGCATCTTGCTCACCCGGACGGCAGGACCCTGGTGCTCCTCACGCTGAGTACGACGGCTGTGGCGCATCACGAGCACTATCGCGCGATTCTCCGCCAGATTGCGGAGATGGCCAGTTTCGACGACCCATTTGCGCCCGCTGTCCCTGAAGCGGCTGACAAGAGGAGTTGATGACAGCGTGAGTAAACGGCAGATCCGGCAGATGTTCCGGTTGATGGCCGGGGGGCAGGCGGTGCAGCTCACGAGCCCCATGGCCTCGGTGAAGAAGCTGGCCCGACTCGCCTTCATCGCCCAGCAGTTCGGCTACGAGTACGCGGACGTACGGCAGGGCAGCGGCCGCAACAACGCGCTCACGATGCTCATCGTGCCCGACCCCGGCCCGCAGGCTCAGGCGCGTGCCGCGCAGAACTGGGCGCAGTATCCGAAGGCCGGCGACGGGGTGTCGTTGCCGCCCGTCGTCCCTGACGCGCTGGAACTCCTCAAGGCCCGTATCAACTTCGACCTCACCGGCAAGAACGCCGAGAA
The DNA here is from genome assembly GCF_025399795.1 of Streptomyces rhizosphaerihabitans. Classification (GTDB taxonomy): domain Bacteria; phylum Actinomycetota; class Actinomycetes; order Streptomycetales; family Streptomycetaceae; genus Streptomyces; species Streptomyces rhizosphaerihabitans. Next base: position 3,767 of record NZ_JAODTZ010000060.1, read on the forward strand.
GCGGATGGTGTACGCGGCTGTCGGTCTCACCGTCGGGTGCGCCGCCCTCGGGGTACGGGCGGGCGGGGGCTCCGGCGCCTTCACGGTGGCCGGAATCCTGTGGGCCGTCCTGATGGTCGTCCTCGGTATCGGACTCGTCGTCACACGCAAGCGGAACGCCAAGTTCGCGGCGTTGCTGCGGGCGGCGGGGTTCGCGCCTGTGACGGAGGAGGGCGGGCGGGTGCGGTATCTGCCGCCGACGGCAGGGTACGGCGGACAGTCGGCCGGTCCCTACGGCCCCTACGCCCCGTACGCCGGCCAGGCGGCTCCGTATGCCGCCCAGATGCCGGCCCCGTACTCCGGTCAGGTTCCCCAGGCCCAGGCCCAGCCCCCGTACGCCGTGCAGGCTCCGCAAGCCCCGTACGCCGGTCAGGTTCCCCAGGCCCAGGTCCCGTACTCCGGCCAGGCCCCAGCCCCGTACCCCGGTCAGGCGCCGCAAGCCCAGTACGCCGGGCAGCCCCCGTACGCCGGCCCGGTTCAAGCCCCGGCCCAGGGGCACGCCCAGCCCCGGCCCCACGCCTCGGGGCAGACTCCCGCCCAGCCCCAGCCCCAACCCCCGGGTCCCTACGGCTCCCCGGTGCCCGGTCCTTACAGCCAGTGGCCCCCTGCCACTGCCGACCCGGGCGGCCCCGGAAATCCGTACGCCGACCAGCCCGGTCCCGTGCCGCAACCCCCTTGTCCCGACCCGAACACGAGTGGCCCCCAGACTCCGCAGCAGTAAGGCGCGGCTACCTCTCCCAGACTTCCGGCAGCCCGAATGCCGCGAAAACCGTGGGGAGTTGGAAGACCACCGTGTGGCTCACCGCGCCGTGGTCCGCTGTGAAGACCTGCAGGGTGTGGAGGCGGTGCTTGTCGTCGCCCGGGGCGCGGACGTATGCCGCCAGTGCGGGCTGTCCGTTCGCCGAGGTGGACCGCAGGCGCCAGTCCGTGCCGCGCATCGCGAAGACGCGGGCGATGAAGGCGACGTAGGCGTCGGGGCCGACGTACCAGTTGAGGACCGGGGGCATCTCCAGGACGACGTCCTCGGTGAGCAGGATGCGCAGGGCGTCGAGGTCGGCGTCCTCGAAGGCGCGCAGATAGCGGTCGATCACCGCGCGCTGCTCATGGTCCGGCGGTTCCGTCACCTCGTCCTCCGTCAGGCTGGCCTCGCCGAGCCGTGCGCGGGCCCGTTGCAGCGCGCTGTTCACGGAGGCGGTCGACGTGCCGAGGGCTTCGGCCACCTCGGTCGCCGGCCAGGCCAGCACGTCGCGCAGGATGAGGACCGCCCGCTGGCGCGGGGGCAGCAGCTGCATCGCGGCGATCAGCGCGAGGCGCAGGCTGCCCCGGGCGACGACCACGCCCGCGGGATCTCCGGCCGTGGCCCCGGCACCGAGGGCGAGCCCGGCCGTGCCCCGGTCCGGGAACGGTTCCAGCCACGGCACCTCCGCCCCCAGTGTCATCGGCGCCCCCGGATCCTCCAGCGCGCCGACCAGGCCCGACGGCAGGGGTCTGCGGGCGCGGCCGCGCAGCGCGGTCAGACACGTGTTGGTGGCGATGCGGTACAGCCAGGTGCGCAGGGACGCGCGGGCGGCGTCGTAGCGGTCGTACGCGATCCAGGCCCGCAGCATCGTCTCCTGCACCAGGTCCTCGGCCTCGTGCACCGAACCGAGCATCCGGTAGCAGTGGGTCAGCAGTTCGCGACGGTAGGGGGCAGTCCGCTCCTCGAAACCGTCACGGCCGTCGTCATCACGGCCGTCCTCATCACGACTTTCGTCGTCACGGCCGTCGCCGTCGCCGTCACCGCCGTCGTCGTCTCGGTCGTCGCCGTCACGCGTCTCCATGGTCTGCTCCTCGGCTTCTCCGCGGCACGGGGCGCCGGCGGTTCGGTTCCTCGGGCCTCAGCCCTTCGAGTCCCGTCACTCACCGGTACCTACTTCCGGGCCCGTCCGAAATCATCGTCCCGGCACCGATGAGTTCCGGCGTCGGCGGAGGTACGTACAGACGCCGAACCGATCTGAACCAATCCGAGGAGAAGGATCACCATGAACTCCACCGACGCCGACCGGGACATCCGCACCGTCCTCGAACGTCTCTACTCCGCCTGGGCGGACTACGACGCCGACGCCTTCGCCGAGCTCTACACCGAGGACGCGACCGTCGTGATGCCGGGCGTCTTCAACGACGGGCGGGAGGAGATCCGTGCCTACATGGCGGCCGCGTTCGACGGACCGCTGAAGGGTTCCCGGCCGCTCGACGAGCCCCGGCGGATCCGCTTCCCGCTCCCCGGCACCGCCGTCGTCATCAGCGAGGCCGGGATTCTCCTGGCCGGTGAGGACGAGGTGCCCGCCGACCGGCTCCGCCGTGCGACCTGGGTGCTCGTCCGCGATCCCGCCGCCGGGACCTGGGCCATCACCTCGTACCACAACGCCGCCGTCTGACGGTCGCGCCGCCCGGTCCCGGCCCGGACGCCCCGGCCGTCTGACGGACGCGCTGTCCGGCGCCTTCCCGGACCCCCTCCTTGCCCGGTCCCTCCCGGTGCCGCCCGCCCCGCCCCGTCCCGCCCGGCGCCGCCCGTCGCTCCCGGTCCCGCCCCGTCCTCACCGCCGGGTCCGGGACCGGGTGAGAGCAACGTTCCCTTCCGGTCACTCATAGCCACAGGGCCGGAAACGCGTCCTTCCTACCTTCGGGAAACAGCAGCCCAGTAAGCCCGGAGAACCAACGGAGGCGCGAGATGACTGCCCCAGCCACGAGTACGGCCCCTGCGCGGGGCGGTCGCTGGATCGAGGAGTGGGATCCGGAGGACGAGGCCTTCTGGGCGGAGAAGGGGGAGAAGGTCGCCCGGCGGAACCTGCTCTTCTCCGTGCTGTCCGAGCACATCGGGTTCTCCGTCTGGACCCTGTGGTCCGTGATGGTCCTGTTCATGGGACCGGAGTACGGGCTCACCCCGGCCGACAAGTTCCTGCTCACCTCGATGGTGACGCTGGTCGGCGCGGTCGTGCGGGTGCCCTACACCTTCGCCGTCGCGCTCTTCGGCGGCCGGAACTGGACCATCGTGTCCGCGAGTCTGCTGCTCGTGCCGACCGTCGCCGCGTTCGTGGTGATGGAGCCGGGCACCTCGTTCGGCACGTTCCTCGTGGTGGGTCTGCTGGCCGGCATCGGCGGCGGCAACTTCGCCTCCAGCATGACCAACATCAACGCCTTCTTCCCGCTGCGGAAGAAGGGCTGGGCGCTCGGCCTCAACGCGGGCGGCGGCAACATCGGTGTCCCCGTCATCCAGCTGGTCGCGCTCGCCATCATCGGGGCGAGCGGCGGACCGCGGGTGCTCCTCGGGATCTACATCCCGCTCGTCGTGGTGGCCGCCGTCCTCTCCGCGCTCTTCATGGACAACATCGCCTCCGTGAAGAACGACACCGGGGCCGCCCTGGACGCCGCGAAGGACGCGCACACCTGGATCATGGCGCTCCTGTACATCGGGACCTTCGGGTCGTTCATCGGCTACGCCTTCGCCTTCGGGCAGGTGCTTCAGGTCGAGTTCGGGCGTACGCCGCTCCAGGCCGCCTACCTCACCTTCATCGGCCCGCTGCTCGGTTCGCTGATCCGGCCCGTCGGCGGATGGCTCGCCGACCGCTACGGCGGCGCCAGGATCACCCTGTGGAACTTCGTGGGCATGGCCGCCGCGACCGGGATCCTCGTGTACGCCAGCAGCGAGAAGTCCCTGCCGCTGTTCGTCGGTGTCTTCGTGGTGCTCTTCGTGCTGAGCGGGCTCGGCAACGGGTCGACGTACAAGATGATCCCCGGAATCTTCCAGAAGAAGGCCGTGGACAAGGGGCTCGAAGGGGAAGAGGCCGCGCGGTACGGGCGCCGGCTCTCCGGTGCCGCCATGGGGCTCATCGGCGCGGTGGGCGCGCTCGGCGGTGTCGGCATCAACCTCGCCTTCCGGCAGTCGTTCCTCGACTCGGGCTCCGGCACCGGCGCCTTCGTCACGTTCCTCGTCTTCTACGCGGTCGCCTTCGGGGTCACCTGGGCCGTATACCTTCGCCGCCCGGCCGCCTCCGAGACCCGGGCGAGTGTCACCGCAGAGGCGAAGTCCCAGCTCAGCTACGCCGAGGTGTGACGTAACACGCCCGACATCGCCTTGATCCGAGCCTGTCACGGTCCGTTGACAGGCTCGGATCAGCCGCGGACGTACGACAGCACAGACCCCGTACGACGACTCGACGAGCGCGAGACGAGAGCCATGTACGACGAACAGCAGCGACCCGACCACGGGCCTCTCTCCGGGTTCACCGTGGGGGTGACCGCCGCGCGCCGGGCCGACGAGCTCGGCGCGCTGCTCCAGCGGCGCGGGGCCACCGTCGTGCACGCGCCGGCCCTGCGGATCGTGCCGCTCGCCGACGACAGTGAACTGCTCATCGCCACGAAGGAGTTGGTCGACAACGCGCCGGACGTGGTGGTGGCCACCACCGCCATCGGATTCCGCGGTTGGGTCGAGGCCGCCGACGGATGGGGCCTCGGCGAGGAACTGCTGGCCCGGCTGCGGGGCGTGGAACTGCTCGCCCGCGGGCCCAAGGTCAAGGGCGCCATCCGGGCCCAGGGGCTGACCGAGGAGTGGTCGCCGTCCTCCGAGTCGATGGCCGAGGTGCTCGACCGGCTGCTCGAAGAAGGCGTCGACGGCCGCCGTATCGCCGTACAGCTGCACGGCGAACCGCTGCCCGGGTTCGTGGAGTCGCTGCGGGTCGCCGGCGCCGAGGTCGTCCCGGTGCCCGTGTACCGGTGGATGCCGCCGGAGGACATCGGGCCGGTCGACCGGCTGCTCGACGCGGCCCTCACCCGGGGCCTGGACGCGCTCACCTTCACCAGCGCGCCCGCCGCCGCCTCCCTGCTGTCCAGGGCCGAGGACCGGGGTCTGCAGCCCGAACTCCTCGCCGCACTGCACCACGACGTCCTGCCCGCCTGCGTCGGCCCGGTCACCGCGCTGCCGTTGCAGGCGCACGGCATCGACACCGTCCAGCCCGAACGTTTCCGGCTCGGCCCCCTCGTACAACTGCTCTGCAAGGAACTGCCTGGCCGGGCACGGGCATTGCCCATCGCCGGGCACCGGGTGGAGATCCGGGGGCACGCGGTCCTGGTGGACGGGTCGCTGCGGCCCGTCCCGCCCGCCGGGATGTCACTGCTGCGGGCCCTCGCACGGCGGCCCGGCTGGGTGGTGGCGCGGGCCGAACTGCTGCGCGCGCTGCCGGGCTCCGGTCGCGACGAGCACGCCGTGGAGACCGCGATGGCCCGGTTGCGTACGGCACTTGGCGAGCCCAAGCTGATCCAGACGGTCGTCAAGCGGGGCTACCGGCTCGCGCTCGACCCGGCCGCGGACTCCAAGTACGCCGACGTCTGAGACTGCCGGGACCGGCACAGGTGCGGGCACAAGTACCGGCACAGGTGCGGGCGAAGGTGCCGGCGCAGGACACGGGCGAAGCAGGGCCGCCGCAGCGAGCGTCAGCGGCAGGGCCCGTACGGCGTTCCGGATCGCCCGAGCGCCCTCGATCCGCCCGGATGCCCTCGAACGCGACCGTACGGCGGCCGGATCGGTGATGGCGCGGCCGTCCCCCACGCTGTCCGCCGCGATGCCGACAGCACCGCCCTGAACCCCCGGCCGGTACGCATCCGGTACGGGGCCGGTGCTGAGTCTTCCGGCGGGGCGCCGGGGCATGCACTGTAGGGGTACGACGGCAGGTGACCCCAAGGCGGTGACAGGCGCATGGCATCGGGCATGGCCACAGCCTCGTACGAGCTGCGGTTCGACTCCGGGCGGATCTGCCTGGACCTGACGGCGACCACCCATCCCGAGGAACGACTCGACTCGGCCGACCGGTTGCGCGGCTGGGTCGTCGCGTCCGGGCTGGTGCCCGCGGGAACCCCGCTGACCGGGGTGGACGCCACTTGGCTGCTCGGCTTCCAGGAACTGCGCGGACATATCGCCCAGTTGGTGCGCGGCGAGCTGGACGGGCGGCCCGCGGACAGCGCGCTCGCCCGCGTGAACGCCGTCGCCCTCGCCGCGCCGCCCGCCCCCTGGGCCGTCCGCGCCGACGACGGCTCGCTGCGCCGCGGGCTGCATACCCCGCCCAACTGTGCCGAACTGGTCTCCGTGGTGGCCCGGGACGTCCTCGATCTGCTCACCGATCCGCCGGCCCGGGCGAGTCTGAGACAGTGTGAGGGTGACAACTGCCCGATCGTCTATCTCGACACCTCGCGGGGCCGGCGCCGCCGGTGGTGTTCCAGCGAAGTGTGCGGCAATCGGGAGCGAGTTGCCCGGCATCGGCGGCGGGCGGCTCTGGCGCGCGCCTGATCACACCTGTACGTGATCTTCCAGTAACCCGAGGTGATCGATACGCATTCTTTTCGGTGTCTACACATCTTCAACAGAAAAAACCCTGAACACTTTGAACACCCGCGTACCTACACACGTACCCGGTGATGAGCGACCGACTGGGGGAACCCCCGGACACCGGAGGTAGGCGTGCGCAAGGATTCAGCCGTGGCTGATGAACACAGGCCAAGGGCCCGACATCGCATGTCTCAGCAGTCTTCGTCGACCGAACCCGACGAGGAGCTGATGCGTGCGCTGTACCGGGAGCATGCGGGGCCGTTGCTGGCCTATGTGCTGCGCCTGGTCGCCGGAGACCGGCAGCGCGCCGAGGACGTTGTGCAGGAAACACTCATCCGTGCCTGGAAGAACGCCGGCCAGCTCAATCGAGCGACCGGTTCGGTACGCCCCTGGCTGGTGACGGTCGCCCGACGCATCGTCATCGACGGCCACCGCAGTCGGCAGGCCCGGCCGCAGGAGGTCGACCCCTCGCCGCTGGAGGTCATCCCCGCGGAGGACGAGATCGACAAGGCGTTGTGGCTGATGACACTGTCGGACGCGCTGGACGACCTGACCCCTGCTCACAGGGAAGTACTGGTCGAAACATACTTCAAAGGGCGTACCGTCAATGAGGCGGCCGAAACGCTCGGCATTCCCAGCGGCACTGTGCGCTCACGGGTCTTCTACGCCCTGCGGTCGATGAAGCTTGCGCTGGAGGAGCGGGGGGTGACGGCATGAACACGTACGGGGGTTACGGAACGGGTGGTCCGGGAGCCATGCAAGGTCCACGAGGACAGCAGGGGTCCGGGGACATTCACGAGACTGTCGGCGCCTACGCCCTCGGCATTCTCGACGACGCGGAGGCGACGGCCTTCGAGGAGCATCTCGCCTCCTGCGAGTGGTGCGGCCAGCAGCTCGACGAGCTCGCCGGGATGGAGCCGATGCTCGCCGCCCTCGCGGACCTGCCCGCCGCGCAGGGCAGTCCGGCCATCGCGGAGTCCCTCTCGGCCCGCCCGAGCCCACGGCTCGCGGAGCGGCTGGTCGACGAGGTCTCGGCACGGCGCACCCAGAAGCGCCGGCGCGGCATGTACCTGGTGGCGGCAGCGGCCGCGCTGATCATCGGCGGTCCGTTGACCGTCATGGCGGTCAACGGCGGCAGCGACACCGGCACGAACATGCCGCAGGCGCACGCGACCAGTCCGGCCAAGGCCGCCTTCGACGTCATGAAGGACAAGACGGAGGCGACGGACCCGAAGACCAAGGTCAACGCCGTCGTCGCCATCGAGCCGAAGGACTGGGGCACGCACGCCGTCCTCCAGCTCAAGAACGTCAAGGGCCCGCTGAAGTGCTCCCTGATCGCTGTCGGCAAGAACGGTGAGCGTGAGACGGTGACCTCCTGGGCAGTCCCGGACCGCGGTTACGGCCTGCCCAACACGAACAACGCGGAGGCCAAGCAGCCGCTGTACGTGCACGGCGGCGCGGCCTTCACACCGAACCAGATCGATCACTTCGAGGTCATGACCTTCGAGGGGAAGCGGCTGGTCGAGGTGAACGCGTGAGCGAACTCCGGGCGCGCACGTAGCCTCACGGGCCTCCCTTCGCGTACGGTTGACGGCTGCCCAGCACGTCAGAAGGGGGCCCGGTGGCCGCTCAGGCTCAGCAGGAAACTGCGCTCGGCTCGGTCCACGTTTCCGTACCGGACGAATCCGTCAAGGACGACTCCGTACGGGAGCGTGAGATCAGTGTCGAACAGGAACATCTGGACCGGGTCTACCGGCGCCTCGAGGAGAAGATCCACGAGGCCGAGTTCCTGATGCACGACGCCGCCCAGCGCGGTCACGTCGGTACACCAGGAGCGCTCGCGGAGCGGGATGCCCAGGTGTTCCGCGCAGGAATCCATCTCAACCGTCTCAACAACGAGTTCGAGGACTTCCTCTTCGGACGGATCGACCTGCTCCGCGGGAAGGACGGAACGAAGGGCGCCGACGGCGCCTACACGGCGGTGGAACCCGCCGAGGGCGCGGTCCGCGAGGACAACACGGCCGACATCGCGGAGACACTCCACATCGGCCGTATCGGCGTCCTGGACGCCGACTACGCGCCGCTGGTGATCGACTGGCGGGCGCCCGCCGCGGCCCCGTTCTACCGCTCCACCCCGGTCGACCCCGGCCGGGTCGTACGCCGCCGGGTCATCCGCTCCAAGGGCCGCAGGGTCCTCGGTGTCGAGGACGACCTGATGCGCCCGGAGGTGACGGCCTCCCTCGACGGCCGCGAGCTCCCCGTCATCGGCGACGGCGCGCTCATGGCCGCGCTCGGGCAGGCCCGCAGCCACACCATGCGGGACATCGTCGCGTCCATCCAGGCCGAGCAGGACATGGTGATCCGCGCGCCCGCCGCGTCCGTGACCTACGTCGAGGGCGGCCCCGGCACCGGCAAGACGGCGGTGGCCCTGCACCGGGCCGCCTATCTGCTCTACCAGGACCGCCGCCGGTACGCGGGCGGCATCCTGATCGTCTCCCCGACCCCGCTGCTCGTCGCCTACACCGAGGGCGTCCTGCCCTCGCTCGGTGAGGAGGGGCAGGTCGCGATCCGTGCGATCGGTTCACTCGTCGACGGCGTGGGCGCCACGCTGTACGACTCCCCGGCGGTGGCCCGCGCCAAGGGCTCCTACCGGATGCTGAGGGTGCTGCGGAAGGCGGCGCGCGGGGCGCTGGAGAGCCCGGCCGGGGCGGCCCGGGGCAATTCCGGCCAGCTCGCCCTCGGGGAGCCGGACGAGGCCCCCACGGTTCCCCCCACCCGGCTGCGGGTCGTCGCCTTCGGGCGCCGGCTGGAGCTGGAGTCCGCCGAGCTGGACCGGATCAAGCACAACGCGCTCAGCGGGACCGCGCCGGTCAACCTGCTGCGGCCGCGTGCCCGCCGGCTGCTGCTCGACGCGCTGTGGGCGCGGTCGGGCGCCGGGACCCGGCACTCGGACCCGGAGCTGTCGGCCGAGCTGCGGTCGTCGTTCGACGAGGACGTCACCTCCGAGGACAGCTTCCTGGCGTTCCTGGACGCCTGGTGGCCGGAGCTGACCCCGCGCGGGGTGCTGGCCGCCATGGCCGACGAGCGGCGGCTCGGGCGCTGGGCGCGCCGGATCCTCAACCCCGGCGAGGTCCGCCGGGTGGCGCGCTCGCTCAAGCGGGACGGGTTCTCCGTGCACGACGTGGCGATGCTCGACGAGCTCGAGGCGATCGTCGGCCCGCCCGCCCGGCCCAGGAAGCGGCGCGATCCGGATCCGCTGGACCACCTCACCGGTCTTGAGGAGCTCATGCCCCACCGCGAGGAGACGCAGCGCGAACGCGCCGAGCGGCTGGCGCTGGAGCGGACCGAGTACGCGCACGTCATCGTCGACGAGGCGCAGGACCTCACGCCCATGCAGTGGCGGATGGTCGGCCGACGCGGCCGGCACGCCACCTGGACGGTCGTGGGCGATCCGGCCCAGTCCTCCTGGTCCGACCCCGACGAGGCGGCGGAGGCCCGTGACGAGGCGCTCGGTACCCGGCCCAGGCGCCGCTTCACCCTCACCGTCAACTACCGCAACCCGGCCGAGATCGCCGAGCTGGCCGCCAAGGTGCTCGCCCTCGCCATGCCGGGATCGGAGTCGCCGTCCGCCGTACGGTCCACGGGCGTCGAGCCCCGGTTCGCGGTCGTACGGGACTCCCTCGCGCAGACCGTGCGCGCCGAGGCCGCCCATCTCCTCGACCGGGTCGACGGCACCGTGGGCGTCGTCGTCGCCATGAACCGGCGCGAGGAGGCCGCCCGCTGGCTCGCCGGGCTCGGGGACCGTGTGGTGGCCCTGGGAAGCCTGGAGGCCAAGGGGCTGGAGTACGACGCGACGGTGGTCGTGTCGCCCGCGGAGATCGCGGACGAGTCACCCGCCGGACTGCGTGTCCTGTACGTCGCCCTGACCCGGGCCACGCAGCAGCTCACCGTCGTCTCCAGCGACCGCGACGACCCCGACCCGAACGGCGTCCCCGACCTCCTGCGGGACTGACGGACCTCCTGCGGGACTGACGCCGTCACCGTCCCCCGTCCGGCCCACGGGCCGCCTCCGGCCCGGTCCCGGGCGGGGGCGGCCTGTCCGCCCCCCGGTCCCGTCCGGCCGAAAAGAACTCCCGGGACGGGAATTGCCTTACGGGAATCCTTTGTTACCTTTGACGTGACACCGGCCCGATCCAAGCCCCCGGGCCCAACCTTCGTCGCTACGAGCGACCACTTGCCGCGAGGCGAGCATGGCGGGTCGGTGTCATTGAACGTCGTCCTTCACCGAAGGACCCGAAGAGGCCCACGTCACCCGTGACGTGGGCCTCTTTCGTCTGTGACGTGGGCCTCTTTCGTCGCCCGGCCCACTCTCGTAGGGTGGAATCCGTTTTCCGAAACCGTGAACCTGGTGAACAAAACGTTCGCAATCAGGGGCGACTACCCCGTACTCAGGGGTAGGTGCGACGATCGGACGGCACAAAGCAGTGACACACGGTGAAAGCAGAGGAAGTCGGCCATGGCAACGGCGCCCAGCGTCTCCTACTCGATGACGGTCCGGCTGGAGGTGCCCGCGAGCGGAACCGCGGTCTCCCAGCTCACCACGGCCGTGGAGTCCCACGGAGGCTCGGTGACCGGCCTCGACGTGACCGCCTCCGGCCACGAGAAGCTCCGGATCGACGTCACCATCGCGGCGACCTCCACCTCGCACGCCGAGGAGATCGTCGAGCAGCTGCGGCACATCGAGGGCGTGACCCTCGGCAAGGTCTCCGACCGTACGTTCCTCATGCACCTCGGCGGCAAGATCGAGATGCAGTCCAAGCACCCGATCCGCAACCGTGACGACCTCTCGATGATCTACACCCCGGGTGTGGCCCGGGTGTGCATGGCGATCGCCGAGAACCCCGAGGACGCCCGCCGCCTCACCATCAAGCGCAACTCCGTTGCGGTCGTGACGGACGGTTCCGCCGTGCTGGGCCTCGGCAACATCGGCCCGATGGCCGCGCTGCCCGTGATGGAGGGCAAGGCGGCCCTCTTCAAGCGCTTCGCCGGCATCGACGCCTGGCCGCTGTGCCTGGACACCCAGGACACCGACGCGATCGTCGAGATCGTGAAGGCGATCGCCCCCGGCTTCGCGGGCATCAACCTGGAGGACATCTCCGCGCCGCGCTGCTTCGAGATCGAGGCCCGGCTGCGCGAGGCCCTCGACATCCCCGTCTTCCACGACGACCAGCACGGCACGGCCATCGTCGTCCTCGCCGCCCTGACCAACGCGCTTCGTGTCGCCGACAAGGCGATCGGCGACATCAGGGTCGTCATGTCGGGTGCGGGCGCGGCGGGTACGGCCATCCTCAAGCTGCTGATCGCCGCGGGTGTGAAGAACGCCGTCGTCGCCGACATCCACGGCGTCGTGCACGCGGACCGCGCCGACCTCGTCGACGCTGCCGCGGACTCGCCGCTGCGCTGGATCGCCGACAACACCAACCCCGAAGGTCTCACCGGCACGTTGAAGGAAGCGGTGCGCGACGCCGACGTGTTCATCGGCGTCTCCGCCCCGAACGTGATCGACGGCGACGACGTGGCCGCGATGGCCGAGAACGCCATCGTGTTCGCGCTCGCGAACCCCGACCCCGAGGTCGACCCGGCAGTCGCCCGCCAGACCGCGGCAGTTGTGGCCACCGGCCGCTCCGACTTCCCCAACCAGATCAACAATGTGCTGGTGTTCCCGGGTGTCTTCCGTGGCCTCCTGGACGCCCAGTCGCGTACCGTCAACACGGAGATGATGCTGGCCGCCGCGACCGCCCTCGCAAGCGTGGTGACCGAGGACGAGCTCAACCCGAACTACATCATCCCCAGCGTCTTCAACGACAAGGTCGCGGGCGCGGTCGCCGGAGCTGTGCGCGACGCGGCGAAGGCCGCGGGGGCGACGAGCGCGGTCAACGCGACCCTGTAGCACGGGTCGAGCCGGACCCCGCGCCCGCGTCACAGCGGCCGTCGTCCCGTCTGTGACGGGCGCCACGACCGCCCGGAACCCGGCGCGTCGCGGAACGCGGGGCCAGTGGCCGCCTCTAGGGTGGCGGCCAGGCTCAGGCCTCGCAGGGCCGCTTCGTGTGACCCCCAAGGGTGTTCGTGTGACTCCCAGGGGTGCCGGATTGGCTTTCCCGCCGCAGGTGGGGGCAGGATGCGTCTTCGGGCGCGACGGTCTGGCTACGGACCCGGGTCCGGGGGCCGACCGAGGACCCTGGCAGCATCGGCTTCACTGTGCCCGATATGCGGCTCCGCCGCGTGGCACGCCTCAACAGCAAGAAGAACACGGGAGTAACAACATGAACCGCAGTGAGCTGGTGGCCGCGCTGGCCGACCGTGCCGAGGTGACCCGCAAGGACGCCGACGCCGTTCTGGCCGCTTTCGCCGAGACCGTCGGCGAGATCGTCGCCAAGGGCGACGAGAAGGTCACCATCCCCGGCTTCCTGACCTTCGAGCGCACCCACCGTGCCGCTCGCACCGCGCGCAACCCGCAGACCGGCGACCCGATCCAGATCCCGGCCGGCTACAGCGTGAAGGTCTCCGCGGGCAGCAAGCTCAAGGAAGCCGCCAAGGGCAAGTAAGCCCGGCCGGTACGTTCCCGCCGACGCGGGGCGCGTACCAGGCGCAGCAACGCCGATGGGGCGGCCCCTTTCAGGGGGGCCGCCCCATCGTCGTACGTACGTCTGCCGCGCCGTCAGGCCGAGGGCCTCGCCCAGCGACCGGCCGCCCGGACCGGGGAGGCCGGGTCAGCCCAGCGCCTTGCCCGGCAGTTCGACCTTCGCGCCGAGCTCGACGAGCTTCTCCATGCTGTGTCCACCCGGGGGATGACCCCCGGACCCCCAGCCGGAAAACGGCTGGCTGGGCCGGAGTGGAGAGGAAGGGTGCGGGTCAGCCCAGCGCCTTGCCCGGCAGTTCGACCTTCGCGCCGAGCTCGACGAGCTTCTCCATGAAGTTCTCGTAGCCGCGGTTGATGAGCTCGATGCCGTGGACGCGGGACGTGCCCTGCGCCGCCAGCGCCGCGATCAGGTACGAGAAGCCGCCGCGCAGGTCGGGGATGACCAGGTCGGCGCCCTGGAGCTTCGTCGGGCCCGAAACGACCGCGGAGTGCAGGAAGTTGCGCTGGCCGAAGCGGCAGACCGAGCCGCCGAGGCACTCGCGGTAGAGCTGGATGTGCGCGCCCATCTGGTTCAGCGCGGACGTGAAGCCCAGCCGGGACTCGTACACCGTCTCGTGGATGATCGACAGACCGGTGGCCTGCGTCAGGGCCACGACCAGCGGCTGCTGCCAGTCCGTCTGGAAGCCGGGGTGGACGTCCGTCTCCAGGGCGATGGACTTGAGCTGCGAGCCCGGGTGCCAGAAGCGGATGCCCTCGTCGTCGATCTCGAAGGCACCGCCCACCTTGCGGTAGGTGTTCAGGAACGTCATCATCGAGCGCTGCTGGGCGCCGCGGACGTAGATGTTTCCCTCGGTCGCCAGCGCGGCGGAAGCCCACGAGGCGGCCTCCAGGCGGTCCGGGAGGGCCGCGTGGGTGTAACCGCCGAGCGAGTCCACACCGGTGATGCGGATCGTCCGGTCGGTGTCCATCGCGATGATGGCACCCATCTTCTGCAGGACGCAGATCAGGTCCTCGATCTCCGGCTCCACGGCCGCGTTCGAGAGTTCCGTGACACCCTCCGCGAGCACCGCGGTCAGCAGCACCTGCTCGGTCGCGCCCACGGACGGGTACGGCAGCTGGATCTTGGTGCCGCGCAGCCGCTGCGGGGCCTCCAGGTACTGGCCGTCCTCCCGTTTCTCGATCTTCGCGCCGAACTGCCGCAGCACCTCGAAGTGGAAGTCGATCGGCCGGCCGCCGATGTCGCAGCCGCCGAGACCCGGGATGAACGCGTGGCCCAGCCGGTGCAGCAGCGGGCCGCAGAAGAGGATCGGGATGCGCGACGAGCCCGCGTGGGCATCGATGTCGGCGACGTTCGCGCTCTCGACGTGCGAGGGATCGAGGATCAGCTCGCCGGGCTCCTCACCCGGACGGACGGTCACACCATGCAACTGCAGCAGCCCGCGTACGACACGGACGTCGCGGATGTCGGGGACATTGCGCAGCCGGCTCGGCCCGCTGCCCAGCAGGGCGGCGACCATGGCCTTCGGTACGAGGTTCTTCGCACCGCGGACACGGATCTCGCCCTCAAGCGGGGTTCCGCCATGGACAAGCAGGACATCGTCGTTGACGGTCATGTATCTCGCGTTCCGATGAGTTGGGCAGGCGTGGGTCGTCGGCAGGCCGGTCGTACGGGAGCCGAACAGCAAGGGTAATGGCCGCCCACCCCGGCGCAGTAAGCCCAATGAGGACTCAGCTGCGTCATAGCTTGGCCACAACACGAACCGTTCCGAATCGGGCACACGGGGTCACCGGCCCCGGTGTGCGCGGGCAACGCTCCCTTGCGCCCTGAGCTGCATTCACTCCCGTACGCGTATTGGCTCCCCACATGAAGGGAATGTGCGGGATCATGTCTGGCATGACCGAGGTGTCCTCGCTCACAGGGCGGCTGCTCGTGGCCACGCCCGCCCTGGCGGACCCGAACTTCGACCGTGCGGTGGTGCTGCTCCTCGACCACGACGAGGAGGGCTCCCTCGGTGTCGTCCTCAACCGCCCGACCCCGGTGGGCGTCGGCGACATCCTGGAGAACTGGGCCGGTCTGGCCGGGGAACCGGGCGTCGTCTTCCAGGGCGGCCCCGTCTCGCTGGACTCCGCGCTGGGGGTGGCGGTCATCCCGGGCGGCATGGCGGGGGAGCGCGCGCCCCTCGGCTGGCGGCGTGTGCACGGCGCGATCGGTCTGGTGGATCTGGAGGCCCCGCCCGAGCTCCTCGCCTCGGCCCTCGGCTCCCTGCGCATCTTCGCCGGGTACGCGGGCTGGGGACCGGGGCAGCTGGAGAACGAACTGGTCGAGGGCGCCTGGTACGTCGTCGAATCCGAACCCGGGGACGTCTCCTCCCCGTCGCCGGAACGCCTGTGGCGCGAGGTCCTGCGCCGCCAGCGCAGTGAACTCGCCATGGTGGCGACGTACCCCGACGACCCCTCCCTCAACTGACCGGCACACCGGCTCCGGCCCTTCCCCCGCCGGCACGCGACCCTTCCCTCAACTGATGGGTGCGAGCCCCAGTACCCTTGGGTTCATGAGCACTCTTGAGCCTGAGACCCAGCCCCAGCGAGGCACGGGGACGGGGACCCTCGTAGAGCCGACGCCGCAGGTGTCGCACGGCGACGGGGACCACGAGCGCTTCGCCCATTACGTCCAGAAGGACAAGATCATGGCGAGCGCGCTGGACGGCACGCCCGTCGTGGCGCTGTGCGGCAAGGTGTGGGTACCGGGCCGTGACCCGAAGAAGTATCCCGTGTGTCCCATGTGCAAGGAGATCTTCGAGTCCATGGGCGCCGGTGGCGACCAGGGCAAGGGCGGCGACAAGAAGTGACGCCGGGACTCTCCCCGGCGCAGTAAGCCGCTTGGACGTAGACCGAGCACGGCCGCGACACCCCTGGCGAGGGGTGTCGCGGCCGTGTCGTATGCGAGGCCGGCCCTGCGGGCCCCCGCGGGGCGGCCCCAGGGTGATGGCACCCGCGCGGCGGCCCCGGTGTGGCGCTGCGATCAGTGTCCCCGGCATGCCGCTTGCGGAGCCGGGCCGCTCCGGCCCCCCTTCTGCCGCCCTGCCCGGGCCGACGTGCGGGCCGATCGCGATAGACCCGAGGGGGCGCGGGCGCACAGGCCGGCGGGGAGGTCGTCGGCGGCTGGGCGTTGCACGGAGTGCGTCCCGTGGTCACAGAGTGGTTGAGACCTCTTGTGGGCGGTTCACGCCACTCCGTAACCTCCGAAGTGTTGTGCGGTGCGAAACCGTCGTTGCGCAGGCTGCAACGCGCCCTGGAGGACGCTCGATGAAGCTCGCTGTTCCCGGATTCCTCGCGGCCCGGACGGCGATCGTTCCTCCGCCGGACGGTGCTCGGCGCTTTCGAACCGGCGGGGGAGCGGCGGGCCGCCGGGCCCCGGTTCCCGTCGTATTCGCCCTCCCCGGATTCGTTCCGCCGCGTCTTCCGGCGGCGGGAATTCGGCCGACACTTCCTCGGGTTCCTTCTTGCCGAGGGCTCCGCGATCGCCGTCCCGGCGCTCATCAGGTTTCTCCAGGCGGCGGCGGTGAGACGATTCCGCTTCCGATTCCGGACCATCCCGCCGATCATGTTCCCGGCGGCCCGGACGATGCCCGTCCAGACCTCGGCGATCTTCCTCTTCTCCCTCCCGTTCTTCGCCCCGCGGTACTTCGGCCGACCGAACACGCAGGGTCCGCGGGCCTCGCCGCGCGGGACCTTCTCGCCGCCCTTCGTGATCCCGGTGCCATGGGGTTTCGCCGAGGCCGTCCGGGACGCGCCGGAGGCGGTCGCGCGCAGGGGCGGAGCGAGCCGCACGCGATTCCTCCGGCGGATGCATTTCCCGCTCGCCTTCACCGGCCTCGTGGCCGCCTGGATGTTTTCCTCCGTCCCGGCCGGGAACGATTTCCTGTTCCCCGAGTCCCTCTTCCCCGACGGCATCCAGCAGCCCCCGTGCCGGGGGTCCTCCTCGTCTTCCGTAAGCCGGTGGAGCCCGACCGGACGGTATGGCGGCCGCCTCCGCGGTGACGGCGATTCAGGTGCCGATCCTCTTCGTACGCGTACACCGGTGACTCGCCTCCGGCCTCGGCGGCGGTAAAGGACTGAAGGACGGATGGACATGATGGATACGGGCCTGATTCCTGCGCCCCTCGTCGTCGAAGGCGCCCCGCACGGGCGGTTCGCGCTCGACGCGGAGACCACCCTGTGGGCCGCGCCCGGCACGGCCACCACCGAACGCTGGCTGCGCTCGACGCTCGGCGCCGCACTCGGACTGGCGCTGCGACCTGGGCCGCAGGACGCTCGGGGCGCCGTACGCCTGCTCCTCGACGACACCCTGGAACCGGAGGCGTACCGGCTCGGCGTCGGCGACGACGGCGTCGACATCCGCGGCGGCGACGCGGCCGGGGTCTTCTGGGGCGCGCAGACATTGCGTCAACTGCTCGGCCCCGACGCTTTTCGCCGCGCCCCGATCCGCCCGCGGACGACGTACGGAATCGAGTACCGGACCATCGAGGACGCGCCCCGATTCCGCTGGCGCGGCCTGATGCTCGATGTCTCCCGGCACTTCATGCCGAAGGAAGGCGTCCTGCGCTACCTCGACCTGCTGGCCGCGCACAAACTCAATGTCTTCCACTTCCATCTCACCGACGACCAGGGATGGCGTGTTCAGATCAAGCGTTATCCGAGGCTGACGGAGGTCGGTTCCTGGCGGGCGCGCACCAAATTCGGCCACCGGGCCTCGCCGCTGTGGGAGGAGAAGCCGCACGGAGGCTTCTACACACAGGACGACATCCGCGAGATCGTCGCGTACGCGGCCGACCGGCATATCGCCGTGGTCCCCGAAATCGACATCCCCGGCCACTCGCAGGCCGCCATCGCCGCGTATCCGGAACTGGGCAACACCGACGTCATCGACACGACCTCCCTGACCGTCTGGGACAACTGGGGCGTCTCCAAAAACGTACTCGCCCCCACTGACAACGCCCTGCGCTTCTACGAGGGGGTCTTCGAGGAACTCCTCGACCTGTTCCCGGCGGACCCCGCGCACTTCCCGGAGTTCTCGGGCTTCTTCCACATCGGGGGCGACGAGTGCGCCAAGGACCAGTGGAAGCGGTCGGCCACCGCCCAGGCGCGCATCCGGGAACTCGGACTCGCCGACGAGGACGAGTTGCAGTCCTGGTTCATCCGGCACTTCGACAACTGGCTGTCCGCGCGCGGGCGTCGGCTGATCGGCTGGGACGAGATCCTGGAAGGCGGTCTCGCGCCGGGCGCCGCGGTGTCGTCGTGGCGCGGCTACCAGGGCGGCGTCACGGCCGCGCGCGCGGGCCACGACGTCGTCATGTGCCCCGAGCAGCACGTGTACTTGGACTACCGGCAGGCAGCGGGCGAGGACGAACCGGTGCCCATCGCCTATGTACGCACTCTGGAGGATGTCTACCGCTTCGAGCCGGTTCCGCCGCAGCTCACCGAGGCGGAGGCACGGCACGTGCTGGGCACGCAGGCCAACGTGTGGACCGAGGTGATGGAAGACCAAACGCGCGTGGACTACCAGGCGTTCCCGAGGCTCGCCGCCTTCGCCGAGGTCGCCTGGAGCCGTCTGCCGGCTCCCGCGGAGCGTGACTTCGCCGGTTTCGAGCAGCGGATGGGTGCCCACTACGAGCGACTCGACGCGCTCGGAGTCGGCTACCGGCCGCCCGCGGGCCCGCGGCCGTGGCAGCGGCGCCCCGGGGTGCTCGGACGCCCGATCGAGGGGGCGCCCCCGAACGTGTGAGACGGCTCACGGCCGGTGTGCCCCGGGCCAATGCCCTGGCACCGTTGCCCCGCAAGGAAAAAAGGCCCCCAAGGGTCACCGAAGAGTGACAATTCGCGCTCACCGGCGATGCCGTGCGAAAACCGGCCATCTCCCTGGTGAGAGGGGCGAATGCCTCCTAGCGGACCCCCGCGTCGGGGGCCGGGGAAGATGTGCCAGAGTTGCCACGTCCGCCCTGTCAGCACGTACCGTACGGCAGCACAGGTGGGACCAGGTGGGGCAGCGGGAAGGGGCAACCGGTTTGACCACGCACGCACTGCAGACGGCGCAGGCCGTGACGCTGCCCGTCTCGCTGGACGAGGCGGTGGCGGCGCTGTCCGCCATGCCCACGGCCGTTCCGGTGGCGGGCGGCACGGATCTGATGGCCGCGGTCAACTCCGGACAGCTGAGGCCGTCCGCGCTCGTCGGCCTCGGCCGGATCAGCGAGATCCGCGGCTGGCAGTACCAGGACGGCCACGCGCTGCTCGGCGCGGGCCTCACACATGCCCGTATGGGCCGCCCCGACTTCGCCGCCCTCATCCCGGCACTCGCCGCCGCCGCGCGGGCGGCCGGACCGCCGCAGATCCGCAACGCCGGCACCCTCGGCGGCAACATCGCCTCGGCCGCCCCCACGGGGGACGCGCTGCCCGTGCTGGCCGCCCTGGAAGCCACGTTGATCATCGCGGGGCCGGGCGGAGTCCGCCGCGAGATCCCCGTGTCCCACCTGCTCGCGGGTGTGGACATGCTCCGCGGCGGAGAACTCATCGGCTACGTGCGCGTGCCGCTGCTGCACGCCCCGCAGGTCTTCCTGAAGGCCACCGGACGCACCGGACCCGGGCGCGCCATCGCCTCCGTGGCGGTCGTCCTCGACCCGGCCCGGCGCGGCGTGCGGTGCGCCGTCGGCGCCATAGCGCCGATGCCGCTGCGGCCGCTGGACGCCGAGGCGTGGGTGGCCCAGCTGATCGACTGGGACAACAGCCGCGCGATCGTCCCGGAGGCGCTGACCGCGTTCGGTGAGTACGTGGCCGCTGCCTGCATCCCCGATCCCGTCCCCGCCGAGGACGGATCCCTGACACCGCTTCCGCCCGCCGTACTGCATCTGCGGCGCACCGTCGCCGCGCTGGCCCGACGAGCACTTGGGAGGGCACTGTCGTGACCGACGACCAGCACGAAGGGGCCGCTCCGCGGAGCGGCAGCCGCTGGGATCCGCTGCCCCAGGGCGACTACGACGACGGCGCCACCGCCTTCGTCAAACTCCCCGAAGGGGGCATCGAGGCCCTCCTCGCCGCCCGGGAGCCCCTCGCGGCGCCCGGACACGGCTATGTGCCCCCGCAGATCGCCGTGACGCCCGCCCCGCCAGGGGCGGCGGACCCGGCGGCCGACGGAACGTGGGCCGGGCAGGGCGGCAACGCCCCGTGGCCGGATCCGAACGCCGCACAGCCGGGACCCGGCGCCCACGACGACCGGTTCTCGTACCAGCCCGGGTCCACCGGGCAGTGGGAGTTCGGCGACGGCGCCCGTGACGGCGCCGGGCACGGCCAGGGACACGGTCCCGGACACGACGTGACCGGGCAGTGGTCGGTTCCGGTGGCCGGAGGCGACCTTCCGGACGAATCGGGTGAGTTCACCACTTCGGCACTCGTCGAGCAGTGGGGCGGTACGCCGCCCGCCACGCTCCCCGGCGGCGCGTCCGCGCCCTGGGCCAGCGAGATCGGACAGCCCTGGACCGCCGACGCGCACGAAGCGGCCGCCGAGGCCCCCGCGGAGCGCGCGGGGCAGCTGGAGGCCGAATCGCCCGCGCAGGCCGCCCAGCGGCCCGTACAGTCGGCCCACGGGGCCCCTGAGCCCGTCGCCGACCCCGAACCGGTGACCGCAGGGACACGCGAGGTGTCCGAGTCCGATCCGGCGCACGAGACCGCCGAGGCGGGCGACCGGACGCCGGACGCGGACCACTCCGCGCCGGCCGCCCACGACGAACACCCCCTCGCCTCCTACGTCCTGCGCGTCAACGGCGCCGACCGGCCGGTCACCGACGCCTGGATCGGCGAATCGCTGCTCTACGTATTGCGCGAGCGGCTCGGCCTCGCGGGCGCCAAGGACGGCTGCTCGCAGGGCGAGTGCGGCGCCTGCAACATCCAGGTGGACGGCCGGCTCGTGGCCTCGTGCCTGGTACCCGGCGTCACCGCCGCCGGCAGCGAGGTGCGCACCGTCGAGGGCCTGGCCGCCGACGGCCAGCCCTCCGACGTCCAGCGGGCCCTGGCCAAGTGCGGGGCCGTGCAGTGCGGTTTCTGCGTCCCCGGCATGGCGATGACCCTGCACGACCTGCTGGAGGGCAACCCCGCGCCGAGCGAGCTGGAGACCCGCCAGGCCCTGTGCGGCAACCTGTGCCGCTGCTCCGGCTACCGCGGCGTCCTGGACGCCGTGCGCGAGGTCGTCGCCGAACGCGAGGCGCACTCCGCCGCCGCGGCCGAAGCCGCCCCCGAGGCCCGCATCCCGCACCAGGCCGGCCCCGGCGCCGGCGGCGTCCACCCGTCCGCTTACGAGGACGGCGCCGCCTTCGGTTCCCGGGCCCAGCACGAACAGCCGTACGGCCAGGACGGAGGCCAGGCGTGACCAACCAGGCCGCGACCGCGACACCCGCGGCGCACGAGACGGGCCCCGAGCCGCTGCCTCACGGGCTCGGCGTCTCGCTGCCCGCAGCCGACGACCGCGCGAAGACCGAGGGCACCTTCCCCTACGCCGCCGACCTGTGGGCCGAGGGCCTGCTGTGGGCCGCCGTGCTCCGCTCGCCCCACCCGCACGCGCGCATCCTGTCCATCGACACCAGCCACGCGCGCGAGATGCCCGGCGTACGCGCCGT
This sequence comes from Streptomyces rhizosphaerihabitans, assembly GCF_025399795.1. Lineage (GTDB taxonomy): Bacteria > Actinomycetota > Actinomycetes > Streptomycetales > Streptomycetaceae > Streptomyces > Streptomyces rhizosphaerihabitans. Next base: position 25,467 of record NZ_JAODTZ010000060.1, read on the forward strand.
CATCACCCACGAGGACGTGCCCGGTACCCCGCTGCACGGCCGCGGCAGAGCCGACCGCCCGGTGTTCGCCTCCGAGGTCGTACGCCACCACGGGGAGCCCATCGCGGCCGTCGCCGCCGACCACCCGGACACCGCGCGGATGGCCGCCGCCGCCGTCATCGTCGAGTACGAGGTGCTCGAACCGGTCACCGACCCGGAGCAGGCCTTCGAGGCCGAACCCCTGCACCCCGACGGCAACCTGATCCGCCACATCCCGCTGCGCCACGGCGACCCCGACGCGGTCGGCGAGATCGTCGTCGAGGGCCTGTACCGCATCGGCCGCCAGGACCCCGCCCCCATCGGCGCCGAGGCCGGACTCGCCGTGCCCCGCCCCGACGGCGGCGTCGAGCTCTACATCGCCTCCACCGACCCGCACAGCGACCGCGACGCCGCCGCCGCCTGTTACGGCCTCGAACCCGCGCGCGTGAAGGTCGTCGTCACCGGCGTCCCCGGAGCCTCCGCGGACCGTGAGGACCAGGGCTTCCAGCTCGCCCTCGGCCTGCTCGCCCTGAAGACCGGCTGCCCGGTGAAACTCACCGCTACGCGCGAGGAGTCCTTCCTCGGCCACGCCCACCGGCACCCGACCCTGCTGCGCTACCGGCACCACGCCGACGCCGACGGCATGCTGGTCAAGGTCGAGGCACAGATCCTGCTCGACGCGGGCGCCTACGCCGACACCTCCGGCGAGTCCCTCGCCGCCGCGGTCTCCTTCGCCTGCGGCCCGTACGTCGTCCCGAACGCCTTCATCGAGGGCTGGGCCGTCCGCACCAACAACCCGCCCTCGGGGCATGTGCGCGGTGAGGGCGCGCTCCAGGTCTGCGCCGCCTACGAGGCCCAGATGGACAAGCTGGCCAAGAAACTCGGGACAGACCCCGCGGAACTGCGCCTGCGCAACGCCATGGCCACGGGGGACGTCCTGCCGACCGGCCAGACGGTGACCTGCCCGGCGCCCGTCGCCGAGCTGCTCCAGGCCGTACGCGACTACCCGCTGCCGGCCCTCCCCAAGGACACGCCCGAGGACGAGTGGCTGCTGCCCGGCGGCCCCGAGGGCGCGGGCGAACCCGGTGCCGTACGCCGCGGTGTCGGCTACGCGCTCGGCATGGTGCACATGCTCGGCGCCGAGGGCGCCGACGAGGTCTCGACAGCCACCGTGAAGGTCCACGACGGCGTCGCCACGGTGCTCTGCGCGGCCGTGGAGACCGGCCAGGGCTTCACCACGCTGGCCCGGCAGATCGTCCAGGAGACGCTCGGCATCGACGAGGTGCACGTGGCCCCGGTCGACACCGACCAGCCCCCGGCGGGCCCGAGCTGCCGCGGCCGGCACACCTGGGTGTCCGGCGGAGCGGTGGAGCGCGCGGCCAAGATGGTCCGTACGCAACTGCTGCAACCGCTGGCGCACAAGTTCGGAATGTCCACCGAGCTGCTCCAGATCACCGACGGCAAGATCACGTCGTACGACGGTGTGCTGTCGACCACGGTCACCGAGGCGATGGACGGCAAGGAACTGTGGGCGACCGCGCAGTGCCGCCCGCACCCGACCGAACCGCTGGACGAGGCCGGCCAGGGCGACGCCTTCGTGGGCCTCGCCTTCTGCGCCATCCGCGCGGTGGTGGACGTCGACATCGAACTGGGCTCCGTACGGGTCGTGGAGCTGGCGCTCGCCCAGGACGTCGGCCGGATCCTCAACCCGGCACAGCTGACCGCCCGCATCGAGGCGGGCGTCACCCAGGGCGTCGGCGCCGCGCTGACCGAGAACCTCCGGACGGCCCGCGGCCTGGTCCGGCACCCCGACCTCACCGGCTACGCCCTGCCGACCGCACTGGACGCGCCCGACATCCGCATCGTCAAGCTGGTCGAGGAGCGCGACGTCGTCGCGCCCTTCGGCGCCAAGGCGGTGAGCGCGGTGCCGGTCGTGACCTCCCCCGCGGCCATCGCGTCCGCCGTACGGGCGGCCACCGGCCGGCCGGTCAACCGTCTGCCGATCCGCCCGCAGGCGGCGGTGGTGACGGCTCAGTGAGCGCGCAGGAGCCGACGACCGGCGAGCCCTCGCCGAACGGCGCCGAGCCGTCGGCGCAGGGCACCGACCTCCCGGCTCAGGGCGGCGAGTCCGGGCAGCCGCGCTACGAACCCCCGCCCAGCGTGGGGAAGCTGCTGATCTGGGTGCTGCTGTTCGTGCTGGCGGCCGTGGTCGTCGTCCTGGGCGGCGTCTACTTCACCTGACGCGCGCCGGCACACCTGACGCGCGCTGCGGCACACGTGGCTCTGCGCACCGCGCGTGGCTCTGCACCGCGTGCGTGGCTCTGCGCACGGGGCGACGGACGGCCCGGCACCCGCATCTGCGCACGCCCCGGCGGATGGCCGGATCCCGACGGTTCGCGGCGCCGCGGACCCCCGCGCCCTGCCCGTCCCTGTCCCGTGGCGGGCCTGTTTCCGCGTGTTTCCGGCGTTGTCAGTGGGGCGGCGTATGGTTCTGGCTGAATGGGGAACTGCCGTGGGACGACCGGCCGTTCCCTCCGGGGGAGCACGATGCGTTCACATGCGCGGGGGAGCCATGAGTACGACTGACACCGATGTCGGCGGCGCGATCACACTGACCGACGACGAGCTGGATCCGTACGTCACACACGCGAGCACCCGGGACCGGCTCACCGGCCCCGGACTGCCCTGCGACGGCACACTGCTCGGATTCGGCGCGCTGCGGGAGCACGGCCTGCGCACGGTCGCCGACCTGGCGGGCGACGCCGACAAGCTCGCCGAGGAGCTGCGCGACCAACTCGTCATCGGGGCGCTGCGCAGCCTGGACCGGGACCTGGAGTCGATCGTGCTGGACGGGACGACGGGCGAGGTCTCCTCGGCCCACGTCCAGCGGAACGCCGCCCGTCTGGACCTCTCGCCCCTGGCGCCCTCCCTGGAGGCCCTGCTGCGCTTCGCGGCGGCCACCGAGGAACTGACCGTGTCCCGGGGCCGGCCGGGCCCGTTCGGCCCGAAGGCGGTCGCGGAGGCCTCGGACCGGCTGAGCGCCGTCTTCGAGGCCGCGGGCGAGGACGTACCGCCGTACTGGCGGATGGCCGCGCTGATCCGCCCGCTCGCCCGGATCGCCGGACCCGGTGAAGGACTCGTCCTCGGCCTGCCGAAGCGGCTGCTGGACGAGGAGTTCGGCGCCGGCGAGATCATGCGCTTCGAGGACGTCGACTTCCCGCCCGCGCTGACGCACGAGCCGACCCGCCGCTTCCTGCGGGAGTCCGGCCTGCCCGAGGACGGCTTCCTCTTCCAGCTGGACACGGAGGTGCCGCTGCCGGCCCTCACCGAGTACTACGCGGACGAGCGCCCCGACGCGTTCTCCGCCGACCTGCTCCCGGCCGCCGCCGACCGTCTGATACGCCTCGGCTACCTCTTGGAGGACACGAGCCTGGTCGTGGACGGCACCACGGGCGCGGTGCTCGCCTGGAGCGAGCCGGACCTGACCCTGCGCCCGCTCAACGCGGACATCTCCACGCTCGCGTTCACCCTCTGGCTCGTCCACCGCGAGAAGACCGTCGACGCGGCCCACGGCATCAGCGACTCCTACGACCGGCTCGCCGCCACCCTGACCGAGACCCTCGCCACCGTCGACCCCACCGCCTGCGACCGGACCCCGACCCTCCCGGGCGACGACGGCCGGCGCTACTGGCCGGAAATATTCGAGGACCGGGCGGGCGGCACGCTGTACGCCTAGCGTCACCGGCCCCGCAGCCGAGCCCCGGCACGAATCGGCCGCCCTCCGAACGAGGACGGCCGGCACGTCGACGGAGGCCGTAGGGAATCGAACTGATGTGGCGACGGAGTGCGCAACCTTTTCCTTGTTCCGCGGGTCTTCACGCCGAACCTCTTGCCCCTGAGCGTGGAAGGCCACTGTGCACCACAAGAGATCCGTCGTCGCCCTGACCGGCGGCGCCCTTTCCGCCACCGTCCTGGGCGGCCTGCTGGCCGTCGCCCCGCAGGCGGCCGCCGATGTCACCTGCGGCACCAACGTCTTCAAGCGGACGTTCTACAAGAACAGCTCGTTCTCCGGCGCCCCGGCGAAGACCGACTGTGACAACGCCGTCTCCCAGAGCTGGTCCGGCAGCCCTGTCACCGGTCTGCCGGGCAACGGCTTCGGTGTCCGCTGGACGGTGACCCGCGACTTCGGCTCCGGCGGTCCCTTCACGTTCGCCGTGTCCGCCACCGACGGCGTCCGCGTCTACCTGGACAGCGTCCGCAAGATCGACCTGTGGAGCGGCACCGGTGACACCCCCCGCTCCAAGAGCGTCAACCTCACCGTCCCCGCCGGCAGGCACACGCTGCGCGTCGACTACGTGAACTGGACCGGCGCGGCCAAGGTCGCGTACTCGTACACGCCCCGGACCACGGCCACGGTCGACAAAGTGAAGCCGCTCGCCCCCACCGGAGTGAAGACCGCCTACGACACCAAGGCCCGCAGGACGACCGTCTCCTGGTCCGCCAACAAGGAGATGGACCTGGCGAGTTACACCCTCTACCGGCGTCCTGTCGGCTCCAGCACCTGGACGAAGGTCACCACGACCACCGCCCGCAGCTTCACCGACCCCTTGGCCAACCCCGACGACCGTACGCCCTACTACTACGAGGTCCGGGCCAAGGACAAGGCGGGCAACACATCGTCGGGCAGCACGGACACCGTCGTCCGGCCCCTGCCCGAGGTCACTTCCCTGAGCGGCACCTACGACAAGGCGACCGGCAAGGTCGCTCTGAACTGGCCCCTCAACACCGAGCCGCAGTTCGACCACTACACGGTCCTCAGCAACGACAAGGTGGACGGCTCCTACGTCTGGGTCCCCCTCGGCACCACCAAGGGCCACACCTGGACCGTCGGCCCCGTCACAGCCGACGGCGAGACCCGCCATTACCGCGTCCTCGTCACCAATGACGGCGGCACCACCACCTACAACCCCGACTGGCTCAGCGCCAGTGCCACCAACGAGCTCTGGCTCGCGATCCCCGACGGCATCGCCCCCGCCGAGGCCCCCGACCTCACCCTGCGTTTCTGCGCAGCCGGCATCGAGGCGACCGCCACCGACTACACGCCGTCCGCGATCCGCGACTTCTACGGCTTCGAGATCGAGCGCCGCGAGGCGGGGACAGCCACATGGTCGGTCGCCGTGCACAAGGCGTACGACCCCCGCCTCACCCCCGCCGCCGTCAGCGTCTGCGACCCGCTGCCGGCCGACGGCCGTACCTACGAGTACCGCGCCCGCACCTACGACGGCGCCGACAACTACTCGCCGTACAGCGATATCCGCGCACTGACGACGCAGACCGACTGACGGCCACCGTACGGCCGGAGCACGACCGACAAGCAAGTGGGCGGCACCCCGGAAGGGGTGCCGCCCACTTGCTCTGCCTGCTCAGACACCAGAGGCCGTGGCGGGAATTGAACCCACGTAACTCGCTTTGCAGGTTTGTCGATGCTGATCCGGGCGGGATTCGGAAGGGTTCGAGGGTGTTCAATCCCGTGCGCGAGCACAGAAGGAAGGGACCGAGCGAACGGTCCCGGACGGCGGCGTACGACGATGAATGAGACGGAAACTGAGACGGAGCTAGGGGCGCTGACCTGGATGATGCCTGCCCGGAACAGTCGGTTCGACGGGCCTTGAAACGAGCTAAGCGCTGCACTGTCTGCCAGCATCGGTGTGCTTGGGGCACCGGCGGTAGTAGCTCTCGTCAAGGTTGCGGCTGTGCGTTGCCCGTCCGTGCCGGGGCCGCCATCCACGCCAGTAGCGGGTGTTACAGCGATTGCACAGCGGGGCGCGTACAAAGCCGTGCGTGTGACAGTGGTCCCACACGCTCGCGCGCACGGTCATGCAGCTCGCACACATGAATTGCGCAGCAGTTGGCCAAGTCCGTCGACCTTCGCGGTCGACGCGGTAACGCTGACCCGCCAGTTGGCCGTCATACACCACGGCGTTTGCGTCGCTACCTCTTGCACCGTAGACAACCGCGGTGCGGGTGCACTCCCCTTGGTCGGCCACCACCGCATCCCCGACCCGTTCGAACCAGCCCGCGGCATCCTGTCCGTGGTGTGCCCCGAGACATGAGCAGTGGCATTCGGCGCCCGTCGCCTCCAAACACGTCCTGGTGCACTTCGACAGCCTCGACATGTCTCGATAGAGCACGATGAACCCGTACCGGTCCACCGCCGCTGTAACCAGCCGTACGAGACTGCTACGTGGCAGGTTCCATCGGTCGACGCTGAACCCCGGGGAGCGGATGCCGACTGTCTCGTGTAGCCAACTACGGTTGCCCTTTCGGGGCGGAAGCTTGGCGATGACCTGCCCGTCTAGCGGTAGCCAAACCATCGCTACTGGCCCTGTCCCGGGTTTGGTGACTATGCGTCCATCGACGATGCGAACTGGTAAGTCGTCCGTCATACCGCCCACGGTGGCAGGGAGGTCGGCCTTCGGGAACCCGCCTCCAGGGTTGGCCGCGCTGGTCACGGACCCTCAACCCCGATGGGCGGCGGCTCCGGTTTACGGGAAGGGGCGACACCCTGTGCGGGGGTGCCGCCCTTTCGGGCATTATCTGCGGAGACTGTCAAGCTACGTTGCTGACCAGGCAAGTTGGCGTTTGCTGGCGTTGGCTGCCGCTGAACCCGCGCGAAGCCGTTGTGCCCTCCGGGTGCGGCTGGGTTCCGTCCACGGCCCGCCTGCACAGGTCGATATGGGGTGCCCCAGAGCGAGGCAGCGCTCTCATCGCACGACAAAGGGTTCGTGTGATGGCGTCAGGATTCGAATCCCGCTTGTTGCGCAGGAACTTATGAGGCGCGGGGAGGCCCTGGGGCGACTCGTGCTGAGCAGGTGACAGACCGCGGCCGGGGGTGGTCCGTTGTCGTTGATGGTTGCTGTGGGCCGCCCTTTGACGGCCCAGGGACGGCCCGCGGCCCGCCATCCCGGCCGCTTCCTGGCCACTGTGACCTCCCCCAACCGGCCGTGATCGATATCCTCATGCCAGGGATACGCATACTTACTCGGATTCAGGGGCAAAAAAAGACGCAGCCGCCAGGGGCGGCCCCGCAGCTACTGCGCTTCCGTATGCTTCATCCATTAGATTCGCGAATTGAATCTGCCTCTCCTCCCCGGACGCCTCTGCAAATGCACGCCAGCTTGCAGAGCGATCCTCCCAATGGTCTCGCGCTCGCTCGCCTCGAAAATGCAGCGCCAATTGAACGCGCGCTGCCCTGTCGTTCATTCGCTTGAGTATGTAATCGGAATACCATTGCATGACGATCAAATGTGTGAAGTTAAGTTGTTTTGCGAGTGTCGGCGGGAGCGGGTTTCGTGATGGTTGCCAGCAAACCAGAAGATCCGGGTCGTTGATCGATGCAAGTAGCAGCTCGCGGAGCGCCGCTCGACGTTCTTCTTCGTTAGATATACTGGTTTGATGAGCCTGAAAGGAAATAGATGCCGCAACTCCAATGAGCGCTGCACCTGAGAAGACCACCGATAGGAAACCGTAGGCTTGGCCCACATTACTCAGCGATTGCCAGTCCCTTCCGAGAAATGATAGAGCTTCCAGGAGCAGCGGGGTAAGTACAACGGTAGCGATTGTGGCGAAGGCGATGAGCCATGGAAAATACCTGTTCCGCCGGAGTCTCACACGCACCCTCTTTTCTATTTTGACGGAACTCGCTGCCGGGTTCCTGCTTAAGGGGATGATTCCCAGATCGATGTGCGGCCACACGAACAGTCGGTGGAGTTCTTGGACAGTCGAGCCAAGTGATCGGCGATCTTGAAAACCGTTGTGTCCCCTGCGCGATACCACTTTCTCGACTTCGTCAAGCACCCGGCTGCGCTCCGCTCCCCCGGGCGGCCTTCCGGCTCCGCTCGGGGCGTATCCGCATGTGGGCGGGCGTCGGCGCAGCCGGGGCGGAGCGGGCCAAAGACAGGAGCGGCCCGAAGGTCATGATGCCGAGCGCCAACCATCGCGCCCTACGGTCAAGGATCGATACCTCTGGCGGGGGATCGGCCGGCACCAGGACAGAGGGGGCGCCGTTCCCGGCCGCGGGCACATCGTGGCGAGCGCGGTGGGCGGTGGGCGGTCTAAGCGTTGTCCCGTAATCGGTGCACCTGTCTCGCCGTAGGGTGTGCGAGGCGGTGCAGTGGGCGCCGTTGGGATGGCCGCAAGGGAGTGCGCCGTTGAACCGGAATCCCACCTGCTGCTTCTGTTACCTGATCATCGACCTTGATCAGGACCGGGGGGCGACCAAACTCAGGCTTGCTGCGGCCAGCCCGGAGCAGGCCGGTGGTGTGTAGCAGTGGGTGTACTCGCACTCAAGCTGTCTGCGCGATCGAGTCCACGCGAGTATCGACCTCTGGTGGGAGATGTGAAAGCCAAGGAGGCAGTCCCGGGCTGCTGATCACAGGGTGAAATGATCTTGCCGTGTCTGGTGTGATCACGGCGTCGGAGCCTTCCTGGACAGCCCTGTTCACCGGGCTGAGCCCGCGTCAGTTCGGGCAGCTGGTAACCGCACTCCGGCGCGAAGGCGCGGATCCAGTACGCAAGGACCGGCCGTGGAGCCTGACGCTGGAGGACCGCGTGCTTCTGGTTGCCGCGTATTGGCGGACGAACCTGACACTGCGCCAACTGGCGCCGTTTTTCGGGGTGTCCAAGTCCGCGGCCGACCGGATCGTCGACCACCTCGGCCCCTTGCTGGCCCTGCAGCCCCGCAAGCGGTTCCGCCGTGACGCCGTGCTGATCGGGGACGGCACCCTCGTCCCCACCCGCGACCACACGGTCGCCGAGCAGTCGAAAAACTACCGGTACTCGACCAACCACCAAGTCGTCACCGACGCTGGCACCCGGCTGGTCGTCGTGGTCGGCCGGCCTTTGCCCGGTAACCGCAACGACTGCAAGGCGTGGGAACTGTCCGGAGCCAAGGATGCCGTCGGCCATGCCACGGTGATCGCCGACGGCGGCTACCGGGGCACCGGTCTGGTCATCCCGCACCGCCGCGAACGTGGCCAAGAACTCCCAGCCTGGAAGGAGGAGCGCAATGCCTCCCACCGCAAGGTTCGCGCCCGTGTCGAGCACACCTTCGCCCGGATGAAGACCTGGAAGATCCTCCGCGACTGCCGTCTGAAAGGCAACGGCGTCCACCACGCCATGCTGGGCATCGCCCGCCTGCGCAACCTCGCCCTCGCGGGATAGGCGAACAGCAGTTGGAGCCCGTGCACGTCAGAGATCATTTACGGGACAACGCTTAGTTCACGGCCTTGCCGCCCAATAGCCCAACCATGGCCCCGAAGCCCAAGTTGCAAAGGGTGGAGCAGGTGTTCATTGCCGACTTGGCTGCCTCGGTGGGCTTCTCTACGAAGATTCCGATGTAGAGGCTGGCCATGAGCGTGAGCAGCGTCATCACCGCCACGCATAGGAAGACCAGTTTGAAGTGCGCCGTTACTGTGGTGACGGCCGTCACCCCAGGCGTATGAGGCTCGACAGAGGCAGACGAGGTGCTCATAGCGCCAGAGGCGGGGTTCGTGACGCTCTCACTCATCTGACTCACCCCCCGTAGCTACTTCAGCTCCGTCCTTGCGCTTTGATCGATGGCTGCCGTCGCCTGATCGACGGTTGCCCTCGCCTGAGCGCGGGCTCGGTAGCCGAGGAGGGGGGCCTGGGCGCTTCGGGCGTTTGCCTTCGTCAGGCTGGTCATCCGCGGATATGGACGCCACGTGGGTCTGAGCGAACTTGGCGGCAGCGTCGGTTCCGCTGAACTCAAGTCGCTTTCCGTCTACCTCGACGATCACGGTGGTTGCCCTTGGACGCCGAAGGGTGGTGTGCAAGATGCTGCGGACAGCGGAGCTGCCGGTCACAGCGGCGAGTAGTGCTCCTACCGGAACCAGTCGAAAGATCCAGTCCACCAGATCCATGTCCCACCTTCCCCCTAGGTGTGCGGCGCAGCCTGGATGCGTTGAGTCGTGCCACAGATTGTGCCGTCTAAGCGGGCTGCTGCGCCCGCTAGTTCTCCGATCTTCGGAGCTGTGGAGAGGCGAGACGGGGACGCAACTGAGACGGACACTGAAAGGGCGGCACCCGCTGTGGGTGCCGCCCTTTCGTTCTGCCTGTTCAGGCGCTGGAGGCCGTGGCGGGAATCGAACCCACGTAACTCGATTTGCAATCGAGCCCCTGAACCACTCGGGCACACGGCCAGTCTCAGGTGCGGCACGGCTCACTCGTTCCGAACCTGATGGGTCGACCGTAGGCGGGGTGCGGGAGTGGGCTCAAGGGTTCCGGGAGCGCTGCAACGCGACTGCCACACCCCGTTCACGAACCGCGGGGCGGCCGGATCGGGGTGTGGTCGTGCGGGAGGCTCCGCGGGCGTTCGCGCGGAAGGGACAGGCGCGGTTGTGAGAGGGGCTCGGGGCAGGGGCGCGCGACGCGAGGGCTTCGGGCGTGGCCGGGCGAGGGTTCAGGGCGCGGGTCGTGCGGGGCCGGGGGAGCGGTGGGGAGTGGTCCTAGGGCCAAAGGACCGGTTGATCACCGTCTTCGGACAGGAGTCACGGCGGGGTGCGCACCTTACGCTGACGGGCATGACAGCAGTGGAAGCGCGCGAGGTCGCGACGACGGTTCCGTCCGGGGGGAACGGTGGCGTGCTGAGCCGGCCCTACCGGGCGCTCAGCATCGGCATCGTGTCCGTGGTGCTGGTGATCGCGTTCGAGGCGACGGCCGTGGGGACGGCGATGCCCGTCGCCGCGCGGGAGCTCGGCGGGGTCGGCCTGTACGCGTTCGCGTTCTCGGGGTACTTCACGACGAGCCTGTTCGGGATGGTGCTCGCCGGGCAGTGGTCCGACCGGGACGGGCCGCTGGTCTCGCTGGCCTCGGGCATCGGCGCGTTCGCCACCGGGCTGCTGCTGTCCGGGACGGCCGGCGGCATGTGGATGTTCATCCTCGGACGGGCGGTCCAGGGGCTCGGTGGCGGGCTCGTCATCGTCGCGCTGTACGTCGTCGTCGGGCGCGCCTATCCGGAGCGGCTGCGGCCCGCGATCATGGCCGCGTTCGCGGCGGCCTGGGTGGTGCCGTCCGTGGTCGGACCCCTCGCCGCAGGCGCGGTCACCGAGCACCTCGGCTGGCGGTGGGTGTTCATGGGGATTCCGGTGCTGGTCGGCGTTCCGCTCGCGCTCGCGCTGCCGCAGATACGGCGGCGGGCGTCCGGACACGCGGGGGCGGGCGAGCGTGCGCCGCTGGACCGGCGGCGCATCCGGCTGGCCTTCGGGATCGCGCTGGGCGCGGGACTGCTCCAGTACGCCGCCCAGGATCTGCGCCCGCTCTCCCTCGTGCCCGCCGCGGCCGGTGCGGCGCTGCTCGTCCCGGCCGTGCGCGGACTGCTGCCCCGCGGCACCTGCCGGGCGGCGCGCGGGCTGCCCTCCGTGGTGCTGCTGCGCGGGGTCTCCGCCGGCGCCTTCATCGCCGCCGAGTCCTTCGTGCCGCTGATGCTGGTCACCCAGCGGGGGTTGTCGCCGACGCTCGCCGGGCTGTCGCTCGCGGCCGGCGGCGGGACCTGGGCACTGGGGTCCTGGGTGCAGGCGCGGCCGCGCGTGGAGCCGTACAGGGACCGCCTCATGTTTCTCGGCATGCTGCTCGTCGCTGCGGCCGTCGCCGTCGCGCCGAGCGTGCTGATCCCCGCCGTGCCGGTGTGGACCGTCGCCGTCGCCTGGGCGTTCGGCTGCTTCGGGATGGGTCTGGTGATCGCCTCGACCAGCGTGCTGCTGCTCCACCTCTCGGCCCCCGAGGAGGCCGGCACCAACTCGGCCGCCCTGCAGATCTCCGACGCCCTGTCCAACGTGCTGCTGCTCGCCGTCGGCGGAGCCGCCTTCGCCGCCCTGGGAGGCGGCGCGGTGGCCCACACGGCCACCGCCACGACGTCCGCCGCCCACAGCTCCCACCCGGCCGCCTTCGCCGTGGTGTTCCTGCCGATGGCGGGGGTGGCACTGCTGGGAGCGTGGGTGACGACCCGGCTTCGGGAACGATAAGTGGTACTGCTTTGACCCCATTTCCGGTACCGTCGTGGTATGGCTATGAACCTTCGTCTGCGCGACGACCAGCAGGAGGCGCTCAAGCTGCGAGCCGAGGAAGAGGGGCGCAGCATGCACGCCGTAGTGCTTCAGGCGATCGACCGGTATCTGGAGCAGGAGGCGGACCGGGCCACGGTTCGCCGCCTGGGGGCCAAGTACGCGACGGGCCAGGCCGACCTGCTGCGGAGGCTGGGGGAGTAGATGAAGTACCTCACGGTCCAGGAGGCCCTGGACCTCGCGGAACTGGCGTGCGGGGAGCGGACGCCGGTTGCCGTGCGTGACCTGGGTCTGCTCAGCTCGGCTCTGCACCGTCCGCAGTCCCAGATGTTCGGCGTCGAGGCGTACACCGACCTCTTCGAGAAGGCCGCGGCGCTGTTCCAGTCGCTTGCCGCGAACCATCCCCTGGTGGACGGCAACAAGCGCATGGCGTGGATGTGCACCGTCGTCTTCCTCGACTTCAACGGCACCGGGATGCTCGACGTCGACCAGGACGAGGCGTACAAGCTCGTCATCGAGGTGGCGGCCGGACATCTGGCGGATGCGGCCCTCATCGCATCGCGCTTGAGGGCGCTGCACGAGGCGATGTGACCTCGGTCCCATCCACCGGCGCCCCGGCCTTGTCCGCACGTCGTCGTGAGTCGGGCGCCGGTAGGGTGGCCCGGTTGTCATACGTAGCCGAGCCGCCCGCCCGCCTCCCGTCACGCCACATCTGACGCGCCGCGCGCGGACCCGGACGCTCCCAATCGACACCCAGACCGGAGACCGTGACTACCACCGCCGCCAGCGCCTCCACGCACTCGCATCACCTCTCGCCCGCCTTCCCCGGCCGAGCCCCCTGGGGCACCGCCAACAAGCTGCGCGCCTGGCAGCAGGGGGCGATGGAGAGGTACATCCAGGAGCAGCCGCGCGACTTCCTCGCCGTAGCCACGCCCGGCGCCGGCAAGACGACGTTCGCGCTGACCCTCGCGTCCTGGCTGCTGCACCACCATGTGGTGCAGCAGGTGACCGTGGTCGCGCCGACCGAGCACCTGAAGAAGCAGTGGGCCGAGGCGGCCGCGCGGGTAGGGATCAAGCTCGATCCCGAGTACAGCGCCGGGCCGCTCAGCAAGGAGTACCACGGCGTCGCCGTCACGTACGCCGGTGTCGGCGTCCGGCCGATGCTCCACCGCAACCGCTCCGAGCAGCGCAAGACCCTCGTCATCCTCGACGAGATCCACCACGCCGGTGACAGCAAGTCGTGGGGCGAGGCCTGTCTGGAGGCGTTCGAGCCCGCCACCCGCCGGCTCGCGCTCACCGGTACGCCGTTCCGCTCCGACACCAACCCCATCCCCTTCGTCACCTACGAGGAGGGGAGGGACGGCATCCGGCGGTCTTCCGCCGACTACACGTACGGGTACGGGAACGCGCTGGCCGACCACGTCGTGCGGCCCGTCATCTTCCTCTCCTACAGCGGCAACATGCGCTGGCGCACCAAGGCGGGCGACGAGATCGCCGCCCGGCTCGGCGAGCCGATGACCAAGGACGCCATCAGCCAGGCCTGGCGCACCGCGCTCGACCCGCGCGGCGAGTGGATGCCGAGCGTGCTGCGCGCCGCCGACCAGCGGCTCACCGAGGTGCGCAAGGGCATCCCGGACGCCGGGGCGCTCGTCATCGCCACCGACCAGGACTCGGCTCGCGCCTACGCCAAGCTGATCCGGGAGATCACCGGCTCCAAGGCCACCGTCGTCCTCTCCGACGACACCGGCGCCTCGAAGCGCATCGACGAATTCGCCGCGAGCGAGGACCGGTGGATGGTCGCCGTCCGCATGGTGTCCGAGGGCGTCGACGTGCCGCGCCTGGCCGTCGGCGTGTACGCCACCACCATCTCGACCCCGCTCTTCTTCGCCCAGGCCGTCGGCCGTTTCGTACGGTCCCGCAGGCGCGGCGAGACCGCGTCCGTGTTCCTGCCGACCGTCCCCGACCTCCTCACCTTCGCCAACGAGATGGAGGTCGAGCGCGACCACGCCCTCGACAAGCCCAAGAAGGAGGGCGAGGAGGACCCGTACGCCGAATCCGAGAAGGAGATGGAGGAGGCGAACAAGGAGCAGGACGAGGACACCGGCGAGCAGGAGCAGTTCTCCTTCGAGGCGCTGGAGTCCGAGGCCGTCTTCGACAGGGTCCTGTACGACGGTGCCGAGTTCGGCATGCAGGCCCACCCGGGAAGCGCGGAGGAGCAGGACTACCTCGGCATCCCCGGGCTCCTCGAACCCGACCAGGTACAGCTGCTGCTCCAGAAGCGGCAGGCCCGGCAGATCGCGCACAGCCGCAGGAAGCCGGACGAGGAGGCGGATCTCCTCGAACTGCCCGCCGAGCGCCGCCCCGTGGTCTCCCACAAGGAGATGCTGGAACTGCGCAAGCAGCTCAACACCATGGTCGGCGCGTACGTCCACCAGAGCGGCAAGCCGCATGGCGTGATCCACACCGAGCTGCGCCGCGTCTGCGGGGGCCCGCCGAGCGCGGAGGCGACGGCGGGACAGCTGCGGCAGCGGATCGCCAAGGTCCAGGAGTGGGCCACCCGGATGCGGTGACGTCCGCACGGAGCGGCTTCCGGACGGGTGGCTTGCGCACGGAGCGGCCTTTCGGAAGGGGTGGCTTGCGGGCGCGGTGATGTCCGGACGGGGTGACGTCCGTACGTAGTGGCATCCGGATGGCAGTGGTTTCGGGAAGCCGGCGGTTTCTGGAACCGGCGCGTCTGCCCAGGCGTCCATCGGACGGGGTGACATGGGGAACCGGTTACCTCCGGAGCCGGTGGTATCCGGAACCCCTGGCACGGGGTGCCGAGCCCCTGCCGCGGGGGCGTGTTCCGCCGGGGGAGGCGTGCGCCGCGGCCTGTGCGCTGCGTATACGAGCGGTGTACGCCGAGTGGTGCGCGCCCCACGTTCTGGGACAAACGGAATCAGTCCGTACCAGTGGATGCCCGGATTCTGGACGGAGGCTTCCGCTGAGCGGACCGGCTCGCTACTGTCCCGCTACGCACACGCCCCGTGGCAGCGCCGCCGCGGAGCGCAGCCGTGAAGCGACTGCGCCCGGGAAGAGCCCGGGTTGCCGGCCGACCGGCGGCCTCTGAAGCGCGTCGCCGACGGGACTCGGTGCCGCATCCGCCGTGCGGGGGCCGTCGACCTCACCACTAAGGAGTGGGCGTCGTGACCGCGGAGACCTCTCAGACGCTCGACCGGGGACTGCGCGTCCTCAAGCTGCTCGCCGACACGGATCACGGGCTGACCGTCACCGAGCTTTCGAACAAACTGGGCGTCAACCGGACCGTGGTGTACCGGTTGCTCGCCACGCTGGAGCAGCACGCTCTCGTACGCCGCGATCTGGGCGGCCGAGCCCGGGTCGGGCTGGGTGTGCTGCGCCTGGGCCGCCAGGTGCATCCGCTGGTACGGGAGGCCGCGCTGCCCGCACTGCGAGCGCTGGCCGAGGACATCGGGGCGACGGCCCATCTCACGCTGGTCGACGGGACGGAGGCGCTCGCCGTCGCCGTCGTCGAGCCCACGTGGACGGACTACCACGTGGCCTACCGCGCCGGTTTCCGGCACGCCCTGGACCGGGGGGCCGCGGGCCGCGCGATCCTCGCCGCCCGGCAGGCGCCGGTGGGAGAGCCCGGATACACGCTCACCCACGGGGAGTTGGAGGCGGGCGCGAGCGGGGCCGCGGCGCCGCTGATCGGGGTCACCGGGGTCGAAGGCAGCGTGGGTGTGGTCATGCTGGCGGACGCCGTACCGGAGCGGGTGGGGCCGCGCGTGGTCGACGCGGCCCGAGAGGTCGCGGACGCCTTGCGCTGACCCCGCCCCTCGGTCGCCGACCGCCCGTGCCTCCACCCGGCCACCTGACCCGGCGCCTCCACCCGGCTCCTTGCCCCGGCTCCTTGGTCGGCCGGGCTCTTTGCCCTGGGCCCCTTGCTCAGGACCTCCGGCCTCTTGGCCCGGCTCCTTGCCCCGGGTTCCTTGCCCTGGGCTCCTTGCTCAGGACTCCCGGCCTCTTGGCCCGGCTCCTTGCCCCGGGCCCTTGGTCGGGGCCCCTTGGTCGGGCCCATGGCACCGGCCCGGTTCACGGACCGTCCCGCGGGACCTGTACGGAGGTCTCGCCGGGCGGTGACGTTAGATTGACCCCGTGCTCTCTCGCCTCACGCGCCCCAAGGCCGTCGCCGTCTGCGCTCTCCCCGTCGTGGCTCTGCTCGCCACGGCGGCGTTCGCGCCGCTGCCGTTCTCCCTGGCGCAGCCCGGCCTGACGGCGAACGTCCTCGGCGAGAACAAGGGCGACCCGGTGATCACGATCAGCGGCGCGCCCACCCGGGACACCAGCGGTCAGCTGCGGATGACGACGATCGAGGCCACCGGCCCGGACGCGACCGTCTCCCTCGGCGATGTGCTCAGCGGCTGGTTCGCCACGGACAGGGCCGTGATGCCCCGTGACTCCGTCTACCCGGGCGGCGGCAGCGTCAAGGAGATCGAGCGGCACAACGCGAACGAGATGAAGCAGTCCCAGGACACCGCCACCGAGGCGGCACTCGGGTACCTGCACGAGAAGGGCGACGTGAAGGTCACGCTCAAGCTCGCCGACGTCGGCGGACCGAGCGCCGGACTGCTCTTCTCGCTCGGCATCATCGACAAGCTGGACGGCGACGGCAGCGGCGGCGACCTCACGGGCGGCCGTGTCGTCGCGGGTACCGGGACGATCGACGCGGACGGCAAGGTCGGCGCGGTCGGCGGCGTCTCCCTCAAGACGCAGGCGGCCCGCCGCGACGGTGCGACGGTGTTCCTGGTTCCGAAGGCGGAGTGCTCGGACGCGAAGTCGGAGCTGCCGAAGGGGCTCCGGCTGGTCCCGGTGACCACCCTTCAGGGCGCGGTGAACGCCCTGGTGGCCCTGGAGAAGGACAAGGGCTCGGTTCCGAGCTGCTAGCTGCTAGCAGGCGACGGCCGGCCGCGGCGCGGAGGCCAGCCGGAGGCCGACCTCCACGAGGGTCCAGCCGACGCGGGCGCGCAGCCGGCGGGGGTTCCTGGCCCCGGCCGTGAGCCGGTACGCGTCAGCCTCCGCACGCAGGTCGGCGGCGCGCACGTGCTGCAACTGGAGACGGGTGTCCGGATGCATCGGAGTGACCTCTCTTCGGTGTGATCGAGTCGATGTGATCGTGCGAGGCGAGCCGGTGGTGCGGGTCGTGCGGGTTTGTCCGACTTGAGCGGGCAGGGCAGGCCGAGTGACCCGGCGGGCATGGCGCGGCCCTTGATCGAGCGGATCAGTCGGAGGCCTGCGGGAACACGTGCGTGTGGAAACGCACCCGCTCCGCCTCGGGGTCGTCCTCGGGGCGCTCCACGGCGCAGTAGCTGTCGAGGAGGTCGTGCATCTTCTGGATGAGCTCACGGGACTGCGCCGGTGTCAGACGCATCGTGAAGTCGCTCATGTCGGTGGAGCGGGCCCACTTGTCGGACCAGTCGTCCCGGGTGCCCAGCCAGGTCGACAGTTCACGCGCGTGGGTGGTGGCGACCTCGTGCAGAAACATGTCGGCCGCCCCGCGCACCGCCGGGTCCGGGTCTTTGAGCAGGTCCTCGTCGAAGCCCAGGCCCTGGTGGACCGCCTGCCACCAGCGCTCCCGCCCCTTGCCCCGCTCCGGGGCGTCCTCGACGAAGCCGTGCGTGGCGAGCTGTCGCAGGTGGTAACTGGTCGCTCCGCTGGACTCGCCCAGCCGCTCGGCGAGCATCGACGCGGTGGCCGGCCCCCGCTGGCGCAGGCTGCTCAACAGCTCCATGCGCAGGGGATGGGCCACACCACGCAGGGAGCGGGCGTCGAGGCGCCGGTGCTGTGGGGGTTCCGGCGGCAGGGGTGGCTGCGGCGGGTGAGGGGGTTCCGGGGGAAGCGGGGGCTGCTCCGTCATGCGTACAAAGATAGCGTTGCAAAGAACCCCTTGCAACGGTTTCTTTGCAACCACTTCTTTGGAGCGCGCCCACCGATCCGGCCCAGCCTGCCCCGGCCCCGTCCCGCCCGGCCCCGTCCCGTCGGCCCGGTCCAGCCCCCGTCCCGCCCGGCCCAGCCCGGCCCCGTCCCGCCCCGTGAACTCGCAAGCTCCGTAAGCCGGTTCAGTCCTGCTTGACGAAGCCCTCCTGTGTCATCCAGTCCAGGGCCACCTCGTGCGGGTCCTGGCCCTGGACGTCCACCTTCGCGTTCAGGTCCTGTGCCACCGTGTTGCCCAGCCTCTTCGTGACCGGCTCGATGACCTCGGCGATCTGCGGATACTTCTTCAGGGCCTTGGAGTTGATGACGGGCGCGGCGTTGTAGTTGGGGAAGAACTTCTTGTTGTCCTGCATCACCTCCAGGTTCATCGACTTGATGCGCCCGTCGGTGGTGAACACCTCCCCGTACGTACAACTCCCCTTCTGCACCTGGGTGTAGATGATCCCGGTGTCCATCTGCGTGATGTTCTTCGCCGGGATGTCCATCCCGTACGCCTTCTCCATGCCCGGCAGTCCGTCGGCCCGGTTGGCGAACTCGCTCTCCACGCACAGGGTGACCGCGCTCGGGTCCGACTTCGACAGCGCGGCCACGTCCGACAGCGTCTTGGTGCCGTACTTCTTGAAGTCGGCCTGGTTCATGGCGAGCGCGTAGGTGTTGTTCAGGGCGGACGGCGGCAGCCAGGTGACCCCGTTCTTCGGGTCGGTGTCGTGCACGGCCTGCCACTGCTTCTGGGGGTCGGGGATCGGCTCGCTGTTGCCGAGGTAGGTGATCCACGCGGTGCCCGTGTACTCGTACATGGCGTCCGCGTCACCGTTCTTGATCGCCTCGCGCGCGCCGATCGACCCCTGGATGCCGGTGCGGTCGACCACCTTCGCGCCGGCCGCCTGGAAGGCGATGCCCATGATCGCGCCGAGGATCAGCTGCTCGGTGAACTCCTTGGACGCCACCGTGAGGTCCGCGCCCTTGAGCGGTTCGTCCTGCCCGATGGTGCCGGGCTTGACGTTGTCGGTCATCGGGGAGCCGCTGGTCAGGCCGCACGCGGACGCCAGGACGAGGACCGCGGCGAGGGCCGCGGGGGCGCGGAGCCTGCTCATGTCCCCACCTCCAGCCCGCGCGGCCTCAGCAGCAGTTCCGCCAGGGAGGCCAGCCAGTCGACAAGGAGCGCGAGCGCGACCGTGAGGATCGCGCCGAGAACCAGGACCGGCATGCGCTGGGTGGTGATGCCGGTGGTGATGAGGACGCCGAGCCCGCCGCCTCCGCCGAAGGTGGCGAGCGTCGCGGTGCCCACGTTCAGCACCAGCGCCGTACGGACGCCCGCGAGGATCAGCGGTACGGCCAGCGGCAGTTCGACCTGGCCGAGCACACCCAGCGGTGACATGCCGATGCCGCGCGCCGCCTCCAGCAGGGTCGGGTCGTTCGCCTTCAGACCGGCGATCGTGTTGGACAGGACCGGCAGGATCGCGTAGATCGTGATGCCGATCAGGGCCGACTTCTCGCCGGTGCCGAGCCAGATCACGAGGAGGGCCAGCAGGCCGATCGCCGGGGTCGCCTGTCCCATGTTGGCGATCGTCATCGCGATCGGGGTCAGTTTCCGGAACGCCTTGCGGGTCAGCAGGATGCCCGAGGGGATCGCGATGATCAGCACGAAGAACGTGGAGATCAGCGTCAACTGGATGTGCTGCCACAGGGCCTTGGACACCTGGCCGTTCGACAGGGCGTTCTTCGAGATCGCGTCGAGGTCCGCCTGCTGGAACCAGATCCAGGTGGCCAGCAGCAGGGCGATCAGCACGGCGGGCAGGAACGTCAGCTTCTGCCAGCTGATCCGGCGTCTCGGGGGAGTCGGTGGCGCTTCCCGCTCGCCCCGGCCGTCACCCTCGCTGTCGTCGCGGAAGGCGACCCCCTTGGCCTCGTGCTCGCCCTCGGGGCGACGGGCCGTGGGCGGCGTGCTCACGCCTTCGCCTCCCCGCCGTCGACGCCCTCCTGCTCGAACTGGGTCTGATGGGCGCGCGCCTCCTCCAGTTCGTGCTGGTGCTCCATGGCCTCCAGCCGGCCGGCCTCCAGGAGTTCGTGCACGGAGTTCATCAGGGTCTCCATGTCGACCACCCCGGTGTACTCGCCGCGCCGCCCGGTGACCGGGACCCGGCCCGAGTTGTCCGTCAGCACCGCCTCCAGGGCGTCCCGCAGAGTGGCGTCCCTGGTCACCGTGTCGTGCACCAGCGTGCCCGCCCGCGCGAGCGAGCCCTTGGCCCGCATCAGATCCCCGCGCCGCAGCCACTTGTAGGGGCGGCCCCGCTTGTCGAGCAGCAGGATCTCGTTCGTACCGCTGGAGCGGAGCTTGCCGAAGATCTCCTGGAGCGGATCGTCGACGGTGACCGTCGGACAGCCGGTGATCTCCACATCCCGTACGCGGCTGAGGTTGAGCCGCTTCAGCGCGGCGCCCGCGCCCACGAACCCCGACACGAAGTCGTCGGCCGGATTGGTGAGGATCGCCTCCGGGGTGTCGAACTGCGCGATGTGCGAGTGCTCGCGCAGCACCGCGATCCGGTCGCCCAGCTTGATGGCCTCGTCGAAGTCGTGCGTGACGAAGACGATCGTCTTGTGCAGCTCGTGCTGGAGCCGGATCAGCTCGTCCTGGAGGTGGTCGCGGGTGATCGGGTCCACCGCTCCGAACGGCTCGTCCATGAGCAGTACGGGCGGGTCCGCGGCCAGCGCCCGCGCCACGCCCACGCGCTGCTGCTGACCGCCGGAGAGCTGGCGCGGATAGCGGCCCTGGAACTCGCCGGGGTCCAGCCCGACCAGGTCCAGCATCTCCTCCACCCGCGCCTTGATCCGTGCCTTCGACCAGCCGGTCATCCTCGGCACGAGCGCGATGTTCTGGGCGACCGTCATGTGCGGGAAGAGCCCGGACGACTGGATGGCGTACCCGACCTTGCGGCGCAGCTTCACCGGGTCCATGTCGGTGACGTCCTCGCCGCCGATCCGGATGCGGCCGCCGCTCGGCTCGATCAGCCGGTTGATCATCTTCAGTGTGGTCGACTTGCCGCAGCCGGACGGGCCGACGAAGACGACGAGTTCACCCGCCTTGATCTCCATGTTGACGCTGTCCACGGCGGCGTCGCGGCTGCCGGGGTAGCGCTTGGTGAGGTTCTCCAGCTCGATCGTGGCGCCCGTGGTGGCTGTGGTGGCCGTGGTGGCCGTGGTGGCCGTCGCGCCCCCGGCCGCGGCGCCCGCCGTGTCCGCGGCACCCCCGGGGTCCTCGGCTCCAGCAGGACCCTCGGTGGTCTCGGCGGTCTCAGGCACGGATCCCCCTCGGAATGGTCAGCCGGCCGAGCAGGACGTACGCCGCGTCGAACAGCAGCGCGAGGATGATGATCCCGACCGTGCCCGCGAGCACCTGGTTGAGCGCGTTCTTGCTGCCCAGCGAGCTGATGCCACGGAAGATCTCGTTGCCGAGGCCGGGCCCGGAGGCGTAGGCCGCGATGGCCGCGATGCCCATCAGCATCTGGGTGGAGATCCGGATGCCGGTCAGGATCGGCGGCCAGGCCAGCGGCAGTTCGACGCGCATCAGCCGGGCCGTCCGTGACATACCGATACCGGTGGCCGCGTCGACCAGCGACGGGTCGACCCCGCGCAGGCCGACGATCGAGTTGCGCACGATCGGCAGCAGCCCGTACAGCGTCAGGGCGATCACCGTCGGCGGGACGCCCAGCCCGACGATCGGGATCAGCAGACCGATCATGGCGAGTGAGGGAATGGTCAGAATGGCCGAGGTCGTCGTGGTGGCGAGGTTGCCCGCCCAGTCGCTGCGGTAGGTGACGACACCGATCACCACGCCGATGAGCGTCGCCACGACCATGCACTGGAAGACCGCGCTGGCGTGTTGATAGGCGTCCGTGAGCAGTTGCTCGTGGCGGCTGCTCAGGTACTCCCAGAAGTTCACGCCACGTCACCCCGCTCATCGGTTCAGTGTTCGGCCGCCGCCTGTTCCACGAGCGGGATGATCCGCAGTGGAACCGGGTTCTCCATGACGATCGCCGTGGACGCCCGGACGATGCCATCAAAACCGACAACACGGTCGATCACCCGCTGGAGATCGGCGTTCGAGCGGGCCACCAGCCGGCACAGCATGTCCCCGCCGCCGGTGGTCGTGTGCAGCTCAAGAACCTCGGGCACGGTCGCCAAGTGGGCGCGTACGTCGGGGCCTTGGCCCTGCCGGATCTGGAGCGTCGCGAACGCCGTGACCGGATAGCCGAGCGCCGCGGGGTCGACCTGGGGACCGAAGCCCCGGATGACTCCGTTCGACTGAAGGCGGTCCAGCCGGGCCTGCACCGTTCCCCGCGCGACCCCGAGCCGCCGCGACATCTCCAGAACCCCGATGCGCGGCTCCTTCGCCAGCAGCACCAGCAGCCGCCCGTCCAGATGATCGATCGCCATGCGGGCCTCCGAGATGGTCATCATGTACAGAAAGCCCGCTGTTCCGGGTCTTTCACTGCACACATTGTTCAACCGACAGGCGAACTATTGCGCACCTTGCGGAACGGAGGGAGCCTGCGGCCATGACGCAGACCACACACCACACTCCCGACACCGCCCGGCAGGCCGATCCCTTCCCGGTCAAGGGAATGGACGCGGTCGTCTTCGCCGTCGGCAACGCCAAGCAGGCCGCGCACTACTACTCCACGGCCTTCGGCATGCGGCTCGTCGCGTACTCCGGACCGGAGAACGGCAGCCGCGAGACGGCGTCGTACGTCCTCGAGAACGGCTCGGCGCGCTTCGTGTTCACCTCGGTGATCAAGCCCGCCACCACCTGGGGCCACTTCCTGGCCGAACACGTGGCGGAGCACGGCGACGGCGTCGTCGACCTGGCCATCGAGGTCCCCGACGCGCGCGCCGCCCACGCGTACGCCGTCGAGCACGGCGCCCGCTCGATCGCCGAGCCGTACGAGATGAAGGACGAGAACGGCACGGTCGTCCTCGCCGTCATCGCCACGTACGGCAAGACCCGCCACACGCTCGTCGAGCGGACCGGCTACGACGGCCCCTACCTGCCCGGGTACGTGGCCGCCGCCCCGATCGTCGAGCCCCCCGCCAAGCGCACCTTCCAGGCCATCGACCACTGCGTCGGCAACGTCGAGCTCGGCCGGATGAACGACTGGGTCGGCTTCTACAACAAGGTCATGGGCTTCACGAACATGAAGGAGTTCGTGGGCGACGACATCGCGACCGAGTACAGCGCGCTGATGTCGAAGGTCGTCGCCGACGGCACGCTCAAGGTCAAGTTCCCGATCAACGAGCCCGCCATCGCCAAGAAGAAGTCCCAGATCGACGAGTACCTGGAGTTCTACGGCGGCGCGGGCGTCCAGCACATCGCCCTGAACACGAACGACATCGTCGCGACCGTACGCACCATGCGCGCGGCCGGTGTCCAGTTCCTCGACACCCCCGACTCGTACTACGACACGCTCGGCGAGTGGGCCGGCGACACCCGCGTCCCCGTCGACACCCTGCGCGAGCTGAAGATCCTCGTCGACCGCGACGAGGACGGCTATCTGCTCCAGATCTTCACCAAGCCGGTCCAGGACCGTCCGACCGTCTTCTTCGAGATGATCGAGCGGCACGGATCGATGGGCTTCGGCAAGGGCAACTTCAAGGCCCTGTTCGAGGCGATCGAGCGCGAGCAGGAGAAGCGCGGCAACCTGTGAACCCGTAGAACGGGCAAGTTCTGAGGGCCGGTTGGGCCTTGTGTGTCCGGTGGACGCCCCGGCGGCGTCCACCGGACACACGCGTTCCCGGGGCTACCGACGCGCGTGCCCCAGGGGGTCGGCGACACACGTGCCCCTGGGGCCGGCGACCCGCCTGCTTCTGCGTCCACGGGACCCGCCTGCTTCTGCGTCCACGGGACACGCGTGCTCCGGCGTTCACCGCGCCGCGGAAGGCTACGCGGCGGGAGCCGACGGTTGCCCCGGCGTGGTCGGCGGGACCACCGGGCCGGAAGAGCCGGACCCGGGCGACGACTCCGCCGCCCCGGGAGCCCCCGCCGCGCCCGTCGCCCCCGCCGATTCGCCGGACTCCTCGGACGGTCCGGACTCCTCGGACCCGTCCGACCCCCCCGACGCCGCCGGCGGACCCCCGGCCGGTGGCTCGCCCAGCGCGACCAGGGCCTCCTGGGCCGCGGGTACCAGCAACAGTGAGAAGTACGGGTTGATCCGCAACGCCTCGGCGAGATGCCGGCGGGCTGGACCGGACAGCCCCAGATCCCGCTCGATCTGCCCCCGGTGATACGCGTACGACGCGCTGCGCACACCGCCCCCGTGCTCCGTGTCCGTGGCCCGCACGGCGAAGTCGAGCGCCGCCCTGTCGTCCCCGGCGCGATGCAGCGCCCAGCCCAGCGCGTCCGCCACCGCGATCCCGGGCTGCCGCTGCCACTCGGCGCGCAGCACCCGTACCGCCGTCTGCGGATCGCCGTGGTCCGCCTCGAGAAGCCCGAGGACCGGCTCGTCGTCCACACCTTCGGCGCTCTCCCGCCGCACCAGTTCCCGCAGCAGGTCGTACTGCACGCGCGCGGCCCCGACGAGCCCCAGCTTCTCGTACAGCTCGCCCAGCTCCAGCGCGTAACGCGGCGCGGGCCGCTTGGCGAGCGCCGCCCGGTAGGCGCGCAGCGCCTCCGAATTGCGCCCGAGCGCCGCCAGCGCGCGCCCCTGCCCGGCCAGCGCGTCGTACGCGTCGGCGTCGGTGTTCACCGCGGCCCGGTAGTGGTCCAGGGACTCCTGGCGGTCACCGCGTTCCCACGCGAGATCTCCGGCCTGCTGGAGGAAGGCCGCCTGCTCGGAAGGGGTCGCCGCGCCCGCCGCCGCGTCCGAGATCGCCGCCGCGGCGTCCTCGCGCCGGCCGCGGTCCCGGTACACGCGCGCCGCGACCGCCCGTGCCGCCGGTCCGGAACGCAGGGCGAGCAGCTTGTCGAGGGCCTTGTCCACGGCCTTGTGGTCACCGAGCCCGGTGTACGCGTCGATGAGCGTCGGATACGTCGTCCACCGCTTCGGCGACAGCTTCACCGCCGCCTCGCCCCACTGCTTCGCGGTCCGGAAGTCACCCCGCGCGTCGGCGAGGGAGGCGAGCCCTTCCAACGCCGCCACATTGTCCTTCGGCCGCACGCTCAGCGAGGTGCGCAGCGCCTTCTCGGCCTTCGGGTAGTACACGGCCGCCGCCGTCCGCCGCGCCTGCTCCGTGTATGCGACGCCGAGCACCGCCCACGACACGTCGTCGCGCGGACGGGCTTGTACCCGGGCCTCGCGGTCGTCGATGAGCGCGGCGAGATCGGGCAGCGCCGCG
>NZ_JAODTZ010000061.1 GCF_025399795.1 Streptomyces rhizosphaerihabitans
CGCCGGAGCCGAGGCGGCGGGCGCCCCGGGCTTGTAATCGGCGAAGAAGTCCCACCAGGCTCGGTCTACCGAATTCGGGTCCTGGAGGTACTGCTGATAGATCTCGTCGACGAGCCACTCGTTGGCACCGAAGGCGGCCGCGGGGTTCTTCCCGGCGGCTTGGTCATCGGTCGAGATGCTCGAGTTACTGGGGGACTGTGGCGACACGGCGGCAACCGCCCTCTTCCGCTTCACAAGGTGATGGACAGCGGGAATAAAGGCTACGCCTCCCTGGCCGAGAAGGTCAGGCCGGGCCCGTCCAACGTCGTGTAAGTCACACCGGAATCAGTGTTTCGCCCATGGAAATGGCGGGAAACAAGCGAGGTTCCACTTCGGAATGGGTACGTCGATCACGGACCGCGGCATCCTTCACACGGTCCTGTGCCTGATCACACGTGTACGCCGGCGGCGACAGCGATGGATCTTGCGACTCCGGTTCGAACTTTACGTCAACTTGGCAGAGAAGGGAGTCCCGGAAGGATGACCTGGATCCGGCAACCCCGCTGAGATTCGGCCACACCGATCCGTCCGCCGTGCAGATCGACAGCCCAGCGGGCGATGGCCAGGCCCAGGCCCGTGCCGCCGTCGCTGCCCGGACCGTGCGGCGACGGCACCCCGCCCCGGTTGAACCGCTCGAAGACGCGGTGCCACTCCGACTTCGGGATACCGGGTCCCTCGTCCAGGACCTCCAGGGCCAGCGACTCGGGATGGTCGCCCCGCCGCGCCCGCACCGTCACCCGGCCGTGCGGCGGGCTGTGCTTGACCGCGTTGTCGATGAGATTCGCGACGACCTGGTGGATCCGCTCCGGGTCCGCGTGCGCGGTCAGCTCCGGAGGGGACACGTCGAGGTGCAGATGGACGTCCGTGCGGGTGTGGCCGCCGCCGGAACCCGAGCTGAGGTCCGCGCGCGCCGAGGCGACCATGTTGGCCTCCTTCAGCACGCCCGACAGATACGGCCACACCTCGAAGCGCCGCCGGCGCAGCGGTACGACGCCGTTGTCCAGCCGGGACAGGTCCAGGAGCGTCTCCACCAGCCGCCCGAGGCGCTCCGTCTGTTTCAGCGCGGTGCGCATCGTCTCGGGATCAGCGGCCGAGACGCCGTCCACGACGTTCTCCAGGACCGCGCGCAGCCCCGCGATGGGGGTACGCAGCTCGTGCGAGACATTCGCCACGAGCTCCTTGCGCTGACGGTCCTGGGCCTCCAGCTCGTCGGCCATGAGGTTGATCGTCTGCGCCAGGTCGCCCAGCTCGTCCCGCCGGTCGTCACGCACCCGGCGGGTGTAGTCGCCGTGCGAGATGGAGCGGGCAACCGCGTTCATCTCGTCCAGCGGCGCGGTGAGCGAGTGCGCCACGAACTGCGTGATCAGCAGGGTGGCGATCATCGAGAAGACCGTGATGAAGCGCAGCTCCGTCTTGGTGTGCACCGCGATCATCGACAGACCCGTGGTGATGAGCACGGAGATGACGACCAGCGCGCCCAGCTTGGTGTTGATCGAGAAGGGCCGCACGTCACCCCAGGAGCCGGTGCCCCTGCGCTCACCGGACGCGCGCTCGCCGAGCCCGCGTCCTCGCTCTTCGAGTCCGCTCATCACATCAGCCCCTCACGCAGGTCCCGATCACGCGGGTCCTGACGTTCCGACGGAGGCCCGGCTCAGGGAGTCGGGGTCTCCAGTGCGTAGCCGACGCCGTGCACCGTACGGATCCGCTCGGCACCGATCTTGCGACGCAGCGCCTTGATGTGGCTGTCGACGGTCCGGGTACCGGAGGCGTCCGCCCAGTCCCACACCTCGGCGAGAAGCTGCTCGCGCGAGAGTACGGCACGCGGGGTGTTCGCGAGGCAGACGAGGAGGTCGAACTCGGTGGGAGTGAGGTGCACGTCCTCGCTGCGCACCCGCACCCGGCGCTGCGCGTGGTCGATCTCCAGCTCGCCGAGGCGAAGGATGCCGCTGCGCGGAGCGGAGGCCGCGACGACCGCGCGCTCCACTCTGCGGAGCAGGACGTGCACCCGGGCGGCCAGCTCGCGCATCGAGAACGGCTTGGTCATGTAGTCGTCGGCGCCGACACCGAGCCCGACCAGCATGTCGGTCTCGTCGTCGCGCGCGGTGAGCATCAGCACCGGCACCGGGCGGGCGGCCTGCACGCGACGGCAGACCTCCAGACCGTCGAAGCCGGGCAGCATGATGTCGAGGATCAGCAGATCGGGCTGCCAGGCCTCGGCGGTGTCGACGGCGGCCGGACCGTCGCCCGCGGTTTGCACGAGGAATCCCTCGGCTCGCAGGCGGGCCGCGATGGCGTCGACGATCGTCGGGTCGTCCTCGACGACCAAAACCCGGCGCTGAGCGCCCGGGGTCGCCGCCGTACTGTTCTGGGAGGTCTGTGTCTGCTCCATCGCCCGCCCCTGAAGTGTGCTTTCCGGAATCCGTGGGGTGATCCCATGACTGCGCTTGACGCTTGAATGATCCGCGTCAGGCAAGCAGGGTACGGGCAGTCACCGTGCCTCGGCTATCCAGGCCTTACCGCGAGATGCACCACGTCGGGAACGCCCCGGGCAACGGGGATCACTTCGGTACGGACCCGTCGGAATCCGGCATTTCGCAGCGATCCTTCAAATTCCGGAGAGGGCTGGGCCGACCACACGGCGAGCACACCGCCCGGCCTCAACGCCCTTGCGCAGCTTGCCAGTCCGGACTTCCCGTACAGTCCCGCGTTGCCCTCGGTGACCGTCCAGCCGGGTCCGTTGTCGATGTCGAGGCACAGCGCGTCGAACGTGTCGGAGATCTCATTGACGTAGTCGACGAGATCGGACTCGACGATGTCGGTGCGCGGGTCGGCGAGCGCCTCGACCGAGAGTTCGGCGAGGGGCCCGTCGCGGTGCCAGTCGATGACGGCCCGTTCGCGCTCGACAACCGTGATGCGCCCCCAGCGGTGGTCCGCGGCGGCATGAGCGAGCGAGAACCCGACGCCGAGCCCGCCGATCAGCACACTCGGCTCGGGGCGCCCGTCGAGGGCGTCGTACGCCGCGTCGACGAGCAGCCGCTCGGAACGCCCGTCGGAGGTGTCCATCAGAAAGCACCCGTTGGCGATGATCTGCAGCAGAGCACCGTGGCGCCGCAGCACGACCTCGCCGTACGGGCCCTGACGGCGGTCGATGACAACTGGAGTGTCGTACGAGGCGGTCATGGCCGCCATCCTGGCATTTTCACCGGTACGGGTGGCCGGAATTATCGGGGTCCGGGCCTCCGCGGTCCGGCCCCGCCGCCCGGCCACCGTCCGCGGCCCGGCCCCGCACCGCCCGGCTCCGGGGTCCGGACCCCGGACGGTGCGGGGCCGGACGATGCGAGGTCGGACGATGCGAGGTCGGGTGGTGCGGGGTCGGGTGGTGCGGGGTCGGGTGGTGCGGGGCACGCGGGATGCGACCGGGCCGGTTCCGTCATCCGGGGGTGACGGCGGGCCGTACGAGGTTGACGCCGTGGCGGGCCGGGGATCTCAGCTGGAGACCGTGGCGGGTCGGCCCCTTTCTTGAGGAGTTGCTGAGAATCGTTCTGTACGTGGCGCCGGTCATAGACAGCGACACAGGGGACGCGAAGGGTGGGAAGCGACGGAAGGAGCGCCGCACTGTGGACCTGAGCACCACCGGGCGAGCCGATGCGCCCACCGGCCGGGCCGGTACGTCCACCGGGCCGGCGCTGGACACACACCCGCCGAACCGCCTGCCCGGAATGCCTCAGCAGCGCGACGGTTCCACCGCGCAACCGGCTTCGGGGGCCAGGACCACAGCCACACCGGCGGCCGTGTCGACGGCCACGCTCCTGCCGGGCCCGGCAGGCACGATCGGATCGGCGGGTGCACCAGGCCCGGCGGGCACGCTCGTACCGGCGGGGGCGTCCGGGTCGGCGGACCTGCCGGGGGCGCCGGACCCGCTCAAGCCGGCGGGCACGCCCGGGTCGGCGGACGTACGGGAAGCGCCGAGCCGGCTCGAACCGGCGGGCAGGCCCGTGCCCGGCCCGACGGCCTCGGGCATGTCCGCGCCCGGCCCGACCGCCGCGCAGGCCCTCGCGACCGACTCCGGCTCCGTCCCATGTGCCGCCCCCGACCGGTTCGGCGGACTCCCCGTCCGGCGGCTTCTGCCCACCCCGCTGGGTACGCCCTTCACCTTCGGGTACGCGGCCGTCCTCGCCGCCACTTCCTGCCTCGCGGACCAGGCGCACCCCGCGTTCGTCCACGCCCTGCACCAGGCGTCCAGTACCGACGTCGCGCACCTCGCGCGCCACCCGGTACTCGTCCTGATCGCGAGCGCGCTGTGGATCGTCGGCGGGATCGCCTCCCCGTACGCGGTCGGCTTTCTGCTCGTGCTGACCGCGCTGGAGCGTCGTACGGGCACGGCGTGGGCGGCCGGTGTCTTCCTGCTCGGCCATGTGGCGGCCACGCTGGCCACCGAAGTGCCGGTCGGCCTGGCGGTGCTGGCGGGCGTACTGCCCGTCGGCTCACTGCACCGGCTCGACTACGGCATCAGTTTCGGCGTCGCCGCGAGCGTCGGCTCGCTCGCGGGACTCCTCTCTCCCTGGCTGCGCTGGCCGCTCCTGATCGGCTTCGGCTCGGTCCTCGTTCAGGACCTGATCCTCCTGACCGACCCCGTGACGGACGGGGGCCACCTGATCGCGCTGGCGATCGGCGTCGCGACCTGGCCACTGGTACGGCAGCGGCACCGGCACCGATTCCCCGGGCCGGTCGCGCGGGGCTGAGCCGCGGGCCCCCGATCGGATGACGCTCCGGTCGGCTCAGGGGCGCCGCGTCCTTTCCCGCGGACGCGAGGCGACCCGTTGAGCCGTCGGGGTGACGGCCGACGCGCCTCGCCCGGGAACGCCGTGCGTGCCCCGACCGCATCCGGCGTGTTCGCGCGGGTGGTCGCACGCCAGTGCAGGCCGCACGGCCGCTCCCCGGGCCCTTTCGGGGGGCGAGGACGTCCTGCCCCGGAAGTTCGTAGACGGTTCCACCGGTGACGGGCAGCGCCCGGCCGTCGGGCGAGGTCTGCGTCGACGGCGCCCGACAGCAACGGCCGGAGGATTTCCGGATCGGGACAGCCCTTAGCGGGAGAGCGACCCGTTCTGGGCGTCGGACGCGGACTGCCATGCCTGTACGCCCGCCAGGGACGCCTCCTTGGCCTGCCGCCACTTCATGGCGGCCTGCTGGCTCGGAGGCACATCCATGGTGCGGATCATGCGCCGGCCTGCGGAGAACACGGCGACGGCAGCGATGGCCATGCCGCTGAATGCCACCACGGCACCGACCGCGGTGAGCACGGCACCGGTCGTGACGAGCCGGCGGTCGATGTCGAGCGTGGGCTGGGAGTGGTGATGGTTCATGACTCCACCATCCAACGGCAAGTGGTCACCCCGCATCCCGAGCGGCGGCGCCAGAAGCCGGGCACCCGAGCCGTGGCACGTGCGGCGCCCTGGAGGCAGGCGAGGAGATGATCCGTGACCGAGCCGGACGCTCCGGCGACGACAGCCGCTCGACCGGTACCCGGTCCCGTGCGTCGCTCGATCGGCACCCGGTCCGCGCATGGCGGATGACCAGCGGCGATTCGTACAGGTCCGGGAGATCGGAAGTGATCGCTCACAGCGAACAGCCCCTGGGGAACATTGCGGGGCTCCCGTGCATTGAGTCGGCATAGCTCAACTTGACTGCCGAAGGGGAGATCATGGCTTCGACGTCCGCATCACTCACCCTGCCCGTGCTGCCGCTCGACGACGAGGTCGTGCTGCCCGGAATGGTGGTTCCGCTGGATCTGAACGACACCGATGTCCGTGCCGCGGTGGAGGCCGCCCAGGCCGCCGCCCGTTCAACGCCGGGCAAGCCTCAGGTACTCCTGGTGCCACGCATCGACGGGACCTACGCGAGCACCGGAGTGCTCGGCACCGTCGAACAGGTCGGCCGGCTGGCCGACGGAGACCCGGGCGCGCTGATCCGAGGGCGTGGGCGCGTGAAGGTCGGCGCGGGGACCACGGGTCCCGGCGCGGCCCTGTGGGTCGAGGGCACCCGGGTCGAGGAGACCGTGCCCGACCCGCTGCCCGGCCGGGTCACCGACCTGGTGAAGGAATACAAGGCCCTGGCCACCAGCTGGCTGCGCAAGCGCGCCGCCTGGCAGGTCGTCGACCGGGTGCAGCAGATCGACGACGTTTCCGCCCTTGCCGACAATTCCGGTTACTCACCGTTCCTTTCCATCGAACAGAAGGTCGAGCTGCTGGAGACCGCCGACCCGGTGGCCCGGCTGAAGCTCGCCACCGAGCAGCTCCGCGAGCACCTCGCCGAGCAGGATGTCGCCGAGTCCATCGCCAAGGACGTCCAGGAGGGCGTCGACAAGCAGCAGCGCGAGTTCCTGCTGCGGCGCCAGCTGGAAGCCGTACGCAAGGAGCTGCGCGACCTCAAGGGAGAGGACGGCGAGGAGGAGTCCGACGACTACCGTGCCCGCGTCGAGGCCGCCGACCTTCCCGAGAGCGTTCGCGAGGCCGCCCTCAAGGAGGTCGAGAAGCTGGAGCGGTCCAGTGACCAGTCTCCCGAGGGCAGCTGGATCCGGACCTGGCTCGACACCGTCCTGGAGCTGCCGTGGAACGAGCGGACCGAGGACGAGTACGACATCAGGGGCGCCCAGTCCGTCCTCGACGCCGAGCACGCCGGTCTGGAGGACGTGAAGGAGCGCATCACCGAATACCTGGCCGTGCGCAAGCGGCGTTCCGAGCGCGGTCTCGGAGTCGTCGGCGGCCGGCGCGGCGGTGCCGTGCTCGCGCTCGTCGGCCCGCCCGGCGTCGGCAAGACCTCGCTCGGCGAGTCCGTCGCGCACGCCATGGGCCGCAAGTTCGTCCGTGTCGCCCTCGGCGGTGTACGGGACGAGGCCGAGATCCGCGGACACCGCCGTACGTACGTCGGCGCGCTGCCCGGCCGGATCGTCCGCGCCATCAAGGAGGCCGGGTCGATGAACCCGGTGGTCCTGCTCGACGAGATCGACAAGGTCGGCTCCGACTACCGGGGCGACCCGGCGGCGGCGCTGCTCGAGGTCCTCGACCCGGCGCAGAACCACACCTTCCGCGACCACTACCTGGAGGTCGAACTCGACCTCTCGGACGTCGTGTTCCTCGCGACGGCCAACGTTCTCGAAGCCATCCCGGAGGCCCTGCTCGACCGCATGGAGCTGGTCCGCCTCGACGGCTACACCGAGGACGAGAAGGTCGTCATCGCCCGGGACCACCTGCTCCCGCGCCAGCTGGAGCGGGCCGGTCTGGAGAAGGACGAGGTCGTCCTCGACGAGAGCGCGCTGCGCAGGCTCGCCGGGGAGTACACCCGGGAAGCCGGCGTGCGGAACCTGGAGCGGGGCATCGCCCGGCTGCTGCGCAAGGTCGCGGCCCAGCACGAACTCGGCCGCCGGGAGCTGCCGTTCACGGTGAACGACAGCGACCTGCGCGACCTCATCGGGCGCCCGCACCACGTGCCCGAGTCCGCTCAGGACCCGGCCGAGCGCCGCACGGCGGTGCCCGGTGTCGCCACGGGTCTGGCCGTCACCGGCGCAGGCGGTGACGTCCTCTACGTGGAGGCGTCGCTGGCCGACCCGGAGACGGGCGCCGCCGGACTGACCCTCACCGGTCAACTGGGCGACGTGATGAAGGAGTCGGCGCAGATCGCGCTCTCCTTCCTGCGCTCGCACGGCGCGGAGCTCGAACTGCCCGTCGGCGACCTGAAGGACCGGGGTGTGCACATCCACTTCCCGGCGGGCGCCGTCCCCAAGGACGGTCCGAGCGCGGGCGTCACGATGACGACCGCCCTGGCGTCCCTCCTGTCCGGCCGGCTGGTCCGCACGGACGTGGCCATGACCGGTGAGGTGTCGCTGACCGGCCGTGTCCTGCCGATCGGCGGCGTGAAGCAGAAGCTGCTCGCCGCGCACCGGGCGGGTGTCACGACCGTGATCATCCCGAAGCGCAACGAGGCCGATCTGGACGATGTCCCGGCCGAGGTCCTGGAGAAGCTCGACGTCCACGCCGTCACGGACGTCCGTCAGGTCCTGGAGCTGGCACTGGCGCCGGCGACGAACGGCGCGGTGCCGGAGGTTCCGGTAGCGGCGTGACGGACGCTGCCGGAAGGGAAGGCCCGGGTCCCGTGAGGGAGGCCCGGGCCTTCGCCGTACATCGGCCGTGGCCGTACCGCATGGCCGTACGTCATGACTGTGAGCCCTGGCCGTACGACAGTTGTGCACGTCACGGCCGTACGTCACCGCCGTACGTCACCGCCGTACGTCACCGAGGTGCGCCGGAGGTCAGCCCTTGGCGAGCGCCTGGACGCGGTCCAGGGCGCCGTTGAACTTGTCGTGGTCCCCGACCGTCGGGCCGGAGGACGTGTACTGCCACATCGTGTAGTACCCCCAGCCCGCCGGGAGCGTCCCGGGGTCGGAGGCGTAGCGCGCGATCCACAGCGGGTTGGCGGAGGCGAAGCCGCCGTAGTTGCCGGTGCACTGCGTCCACCAGCTGGCGGCCGTGTAGATCACCGCGTCGCGGCCGGTCCGGGCCTTGTACTGGGTGAGGAAGCTGCTGATCCAGCTGACCATCGCGCTCTGCGTCTTGCCGTAGCAGGCGGCTCCGTACGGGTTCCACTCGATGTCGAGGGTGCCGGGCAGCGTCTTGCCGTCGCCCGACCAGCCGCCGCCGTGGTCGACGAAGTAGTTGGCCTGGGTGGCACCGGTCGTGGTGTCCGGGGTCGCGAAGTGGTACGAGCCGCGGATCATGCCGATGTTGTATGCGCCGTTGTACTGCTGGGCGAAGTACGGGTTCGTGTAATACGTCCCCTCGGTCGCCTTGGTGTAGGCCCACCTGACCCCGCTGCTCCACAGCGTCGACCAGGCGACGTTGCCCTGGTAGCCGGAGACGTCCACGCCTTCGGTCTGGGTGGCGTCACCGGTTGACGGCGTGCCGTCCTGGCCGTCGTGGGCGATGACTCCCATGCCCATCCGGGCGGAGCCCCGGGCGGGGGTGTCGGCGGCGGAGGAGGGGAGGGCGGAGAGGAGGGGGAAGGCGGCGAGCAGGGTTCCTACCGCGAGCGCTCGCAGGCGGTGGGCCGTTCCGGATCTGTGCACGGGCATGTGCGTGCCTCCGAAGGGCGATGGAGCTCCGGGAGCCCGGGGGAGCCCGATGGAGCTCGGTGGGGGGAGAGCGCGGGCACGCGTGCCGTAGGGGGGATCAGGTCGTCCTTGACCTGGGGTGGCGTGCGCATGCCAGCAGATAAGTGTCTGATAAAGAAGCTACGCACGTAGAAGACGACGTGGAAGAGGAGCCGGAGGCTGCCGTTGGTCTACGCCTGCGAAATACTGGCGGAGCTGCGACAACGGCGAGTTCTGGCAGAAACTTTCAGGATCGGGAAACCGAGTCAGGGGTGCTGACGTGCACGAGGGCGGAAACGACGGCGGAAGTCCGGTCGAATCCGGCGTGTCGGGAAATGGTGTGGACCGGCCCCCGGCGCACGGTGGCGCGGAGCGCGAGTTCCTCTCCCTGGAACGCGAGTTGACCGTGTTCCTGCGCCGCGCCCGTGCCAGCCAGGGGGAGATGGCCCGCGAGGTCCACCCCGACCTGGAGTCCGCCGCGTACGGACTCCTCGTCCGTCTCGAGGAGTGCGGCCGGCAGCGCGCCACGGAACTCGCCGCCTACATCGGCGTCGGCAAGGCCACCATGTCCCGGCAGCTGCGCGCCCTGGAGGAGTTGGGTCTGGTCGCACGAGAACCCGACCCCGCCGACGGCCGCGCCTGGCTCGTCCACCTCACCGAGGAGGGCCGCGGCCGCGTCAGCAGTGTCCGCGAGGCCCGCCGCGCCCGCTATGTCCGCCAACTCGCGCACTGGGACCAGAACGAGGTCGCGGAACTCGCCCGGCTGCTGCACCAGCTGAACCGCGGCATGGAGAAGTAGCCGCCGCCCGGCGGCGGTCCCTGTCTCCCCGCGTCCCCTCAGAGCTCCGCGAACACCACCGTCGCGTCGTCGTGCGTCTTGCCCCGCCGGGGACGCGACCGCTCCCGCGCGTCCGCGCGCTCCAGCGCCCGCACACGTTCGACGAGCGAGGGGGAGCCCTCTTTGCGTACGAGGGCGAACAGCTCGGCCCAGTCGCCCGCGTGGAACCTCTCCACCCAGCGGGTGGCGCCGTCCGTGAGGGCCGCCAGGGCGCGGACGGAGGAGCGGGGGAGTGTGCCCGTCACCGCACGAGAGGCCACCGAGGGGTCGGCGGCCGCCGTGAAGAAGCCGCCCTCCTTGTTGCGTGCGGTGGTGTCGGCGACGGCGTCCGTGGCGAGCGCGGCGCGAGGGAGGCGGGAAAGGCGGTCGTCCAGCAGCGCGGTGACCTCACCGGCGGGCGATTCCACCAGCAGGGCCGAGTCCGAGAGGACCAGGTACTCGACCTCCGACGTGGACCACCGGGCGAGGACCACGGTTGCCTGGGGTGTACGCGGGTGAGAAAGGTCACAGGTGGCGGCGTGTGCGTCGGCGACGCGGCGAATCGCCCGTGACAGGACCTCGGGCAGGGGTAAATCCCCCTGCGAAACGGACAGTTCGGTCAGCGCTCCGCCGAGCCGCGCGGAGAACCAGGAGACCGGATGCAGACAGCCGTAGTCGCCCCGAGGAGGCGTCACCCCGTCGAGCACGACCAGTGAACCGCCCTGTCCTGAAGCGGGAAGTCCGACCGATGCGAAGTCCTCATTGGGGCGGTCCGGGTCTCCGGGCTCCGATACGAGTTCAGTGCGCATTCCGCCAGTCTGCACGAGCCCTTCACAAGGTTCCCGAAAGGTCGGCAAGGAGCGCTCGACGTGCGGACCAGCAGCTCGGACGCCAGGTTTGGCATGGAATGATCGACTCCGGCAACGCGTGGCGGCGAATACTGCCAAAGCGCGTCCCGGACGTCCAACCGGCCCGCCGCGGGGGCCTGTCGCCGACGGTCCGGGACTTGCTCGCCAACTCCCCTCCGATGTTCACTCCTTCGGGTGGCGGGTCGGATGATGCGGGACCACTGCCCACCGGCACTGGGAGGGTCGGGAGCCGTACCGGGCGGACGCCGCGATTGACGGGACGTCACCCGGGCCCCAAATGGGTACACGAGTCAGGAATGCGAGCACCGGTGCAGAAGACGCGGCCGAGGCGCACAGGCAAGAAGACGGCCTCCAACTCCACAGAGGGTGGCGCCGTCGGCGACGCCACCGACTCCACAGGCCGGGGCAGGACCGCCCATGTACGCAGCCGGCTGATCGTGGCCGTGGCGGTCGTCGCGGCCGCCATCGCCGGCGCCGGCGCGCCCACGGTGCTGTCCGCCTCGCAACAGCTGAACGACTCCCAGAACCTGGTGAGGCTCGCCCAGCGCACCCAGCAGGCGCTGACCCTCGCGCACGCGCTGGCCGACGAGCGTGACGACGTCACCTCGTACGTCGCCGCGGGCCGGCCCAAGGCCAAGGCGCCCTCCGAGCAGCGCAGCGCCCTGGTCGACCGGCAGGTCGACGAGCTGCGGGCGGACGAGACCGCCCCCGCCGCGCTGCTCAAGGACCTCGACGGCATCGCGGCTCTCAGGCGAGCGGCCCTCACCGGGAAGAGCGGCGCCCTCGAAGCGCACCAGGCGTACTCCGGGGCCATCGCCGAACTCCACGCCCTCGCCGAGGACCTGGCCGACCGGATGCCGCCGCGCGCGGGCTCCGGCGCGCACGCCCTCGCCGAGCTGGACACCGCCGTCGAGCAGTCCGCCGCCGCCCGCGGACTGCTGCTGGCGGCCCTCGGCATCCCGCGCACCACCCAGACCGTCTACAACCCGGTCACCGGTCTGATGGAGACCACGAGCACGTCGTCGGACGCCGACACCAAGCAGCGCGACGCGCTCAGCGCCGCCGCCCAGCAGGCCCGCGTCCGCTCCGACGCGTCCCTCGCCGACTTCCGCGAGACCGCGCCAGAGCAGGCCGTGACGTCCTACGACTCCACGGTCACCGGCCCCGACGTCGGCTCCGCCGACAAATACCTGGCGAACCTCACCGGGCAGCCGAAGCTCTCCGACTCCGCGCTCGGCACCAGCACCAAGAAGCTGGACGCGGCCCTGTCCGCCCGGATCGACCTGATGCGCGGCGCCGAGGCCTCCCTCAACGACCACCGCACCAAGGACCTCGAACAGCTGCGGGACGACGACGTCACCGCGCTGGAGATCCGCATCACCCTCCTCGGTGTCCTGCTGCTCGTCGCGGCCGGCGTCACGATGGCCATGGCCCGTACTCTCACCCGGCCGCTCGCCGTCCTGCGCCTCGGCTCGGCCCGGCTCGCCGCCGACCCGGGCTCCCAGGAACCGGTCAAGTTCACCGGCCGCAACGACGAGTTCGCCCAGGTGATCCGCTCCGTCAACGCGTTGCACGCGCACGCCGCCACGCTGCACGAGCGGATCGCCACCCTCGAAGGCGACCGCAAGCACCTCATCGGCCAGCGCCAGCTGATGGCCGACGAGCGCGACAAGCTGCGCGGCGAACTCGCCGAGTCGGCAGCCCGCTTGGAGCAGGTGCGCGGCACGATCCACAGCACCTTCGTCAACCTCGCGCTGCGCACCCTCGGCCTCGTCGAGCGTCAGCTCGGCGTCATCGAGGGCCTGGAGGAGCGCGAGCAGGACCCGGACCGCCTCTCCACCCTCTTCAAGCTCGACCACTTCGCCACCGTCATGCGACGGCACAGCGAGAACCTCCTCGTCCTCGCGGGCGCCGAGCACGTGCAGCACCACGCGGGCCCGGTCCCGCTCGTCGACGTCGTACGGGCCTCGGTCAGCGAGATCGAACGGTACGAACGGGTGCGGATCGCGGCGCTGCCCCCGCACGCGCACATCGCCGGGTTCGCCGCCGACGACATCAGTCACCTGGTGGCCGAACTCCTGGAGAACGCCACCTCGTTCTCGCCGCCCGACGTTCCCGTCGAGGTCTCCGGCTGGCTGCTGGAGAGCGGTGACGTGATGCTCTCCGTGCAGGACGAGGGCATCGGCATGACCGACGAGCGGATGCGTCATCTCAACGCCCGCCTCGCCGAGTTCGACCCGCAGGACACGTACGACCAGGAGAGCGGCGAGGGACTCGGGCTCGGCCTGTACGTGGTGGCCCGGCTCGCACACCGGCACGGCGTACGGGTGAAGCTGCGCGAGCAGAAGCAGGGTGGGGTGGCCGCCGTGGTCGTCCTCCCGAAGGCACTGCTCGCCGCCGCGCCCTCGTCCACCGTCCCCGCCACCGCCCGGCTCGCCGGCGCGGCCCCCGTGGTGACCCTGCCCGGCGCCGACGCCGAGGCCAACTCCAACGTCCTGCGCGGCCGTTCGATCCTCAGGGCATCGGCATCGGCCGGCGGCGAGGACCCGTTGATCGCGGCGGCCAAGGCGGCCGTACGGGACGCCGCTCCCGAGCCGGAAGCGGTGCCCGAGCAGGCTTCGGTCCCCGCTCCCCGGCCGGCCGCGCAGACCCCGGTCGTCCCGGCCCCCCGGGAGCCCGAGCCGGTCACCGAGCCGGAACCGGAACTCACGTCCGAGACGACGATGGAACTGCTGCTCCCGGAGCTCGCTCCGGACGCTTTTGCACCGGAGGCCCCCACGGCGGAGGCTCCTACGGCGGAGGCGCCCGGACCGGACGCCCCCGCGCAGGAGGCCTTCGAGCCGGTGGCCCCCGCATCGGAGGCCGCCACGCAGGGAGCCCCCGCACAGGACTTCGCCGAGGCGGCGTCCTTCTCCACGGGGACGGCCGGCGTACCCGGCTCCAGGGGAACGTCTGCGGTACCGGCCTCCGGGCCCCCTGAGGCGGCCTCCGCTTCCGGGTCCCCCGAGTCGACCCCTTCCGAATTCGGCGAACCTGCCCCGGTTTCCCCCGAGTCGGCCTCGGCCTTCGGGTCCGGCGAGCCGGACCCCGCCCCGGTTTCCCCCGAGGCGGCCGGAGCCCTCGCCGAGCCGGCTCCCGGCTTCGACGGGACGTCGGTCCCCGGCGCGGACGAGGCAACCTCCCGCGTCGGCGGGACGGTCCCCGGCGCGGACGAGGCAACCCTCCGCTCCGGCGGGACGGTCCCCGGCGCAGACGGGACGACCCCCCGCCCTGGTGGGACGGCCCCCGGTGTCACCGAGGCCGGTTCCCACCCCGGCACGCGGGCCGCGGAGCCCGCTCCGGCAGCGGACCAGCCCGCAGGGACCACCACGGACGCGCCCGTAGGGACCCCGGCCGGTGTGCCCGCAGGGGCGACCACCGACGTGCTCGCAGGGGCGACCACCGATGCGCCCGCCGGGACCACGACCGACGTGCCCGTCGGGGCGGCCACCGGCCTGACCGCAGGTCAGGCCGCTCCGGCCACCGACCCCTACGCCATCGGCCCCGACAGTCATGAGCGTGCCGCCGACGAGCACTCCCGGCTCACCGACAAGGGCTTGCCCAAGCGGACGCCGAAGATCTCCGCCCCCGCCGCCGTCCCGCGGCCGCGCGTGGGCGGCGTGGACGCCGATGCCCTGCGCCGCAGGCTGGGCGGGTTCCACCGGGGTGCGGTCGAAGGCCGTCGCGATGTCGAGGCGGAGATCGCCGACCGGACGGCGGAGACCCCCACGCCCGAAGGGCGGACGCCGTCGGCACCCGCACACGCGCCCGCAGGACCCGCGTCCACCGCGCACCGGATCGACGCACAGGACGTAGAAGCATCGGGGGGCACAGTCGAGGAGGCAAGCAGTTGACCGCGACCAGTACCTTCGGCCTGAGCAGTGAAGCTCGTAACCTGCACTGGCTGCTGACCAATCTCGTCGAGGAGGTGCCGGGCCTTCTGTCGGTCGCGGTCGTCTCCTCCGACGGCCTGCTGCTGCTCTCCTCCGACCCCGGCCGCAACGCCGAGGCGAGGACGGCCGACAGCACCAAACCGACCGGCCCCAAGGGGGCCGCGGCCGACCTCGCCACCATCGTCTCCGGCATCGGCAGCCTCACCATCGGCGCCGCCAAGCTGATGGACGGCGGCGGCATCAAGCAGACCATGGTCGCGATGGACCAGGGCAGCCTCTTCGTCATGACGATCAGCGACGGTTCGCTGCTCGGAGTGCACGGCTCCCCGGACTGCGACATGAGCGTGGTGGCGTACCACATGGCGCTCTTCGTCGGCCGGGCAGGACACGTCCTGACCCCCGAGCTGCGTCTCGAGCTGCGAAAATCCCTTGAGGCCGACGCTCTCGGGAGTGCTTGATGACCGTGTCGAACGGCGTTCAGAAGCTCCCGGTCCGCGGCGGCGGCCGCAAGCCCGCCCGCGTACG
The DNA here is from genome assembly GCF_025399795.1 of Streptomyces rhizosphaerihabitans. Classification (GTDB taxonomy): domain Bacteria; phylum Actinomycetota; class Actinomycetes; order Streptomycetales; family Streptomycetaceae; genus Streptomyces; species Streptomyces rhizosphaerihabitans. The sequence goes on from NZ_JAODTZ010000061.1 coordinate 15,325, forward strand.
CCCCTACTCGCTCACCGGCGGACGGACGCGCTTCGGCCACGTCCTGCTGGTGGAGACCTTCGTGGCCGCGCTGGAGGCCCCGGAGGCGCGCAAGGAGTTGACCAACGGTTCGCTCACCACCCGGGTCATGCCCGAGATGCGGGCCATCGTCGAACTCTGCCGCAGGATGCGCACGGTGGCCGAGATCGCCGCCCTCCTCAGGATGCCGCTCGGAGTGGTCCGAGTGCTCCTGAGCGACCTGGCGGACCAGGGAAAGATCCGTGTGTACGGAACAGGTCACGGCCCGGGACAGCCGGACCGCGCTCTGCTGGAAAGGGTGTTGAGTGGACTCCGTCGTCTCTGACGCCGAACCTGGCGTCGCCCCCCTCCTCGACGATGAGGAGAATCTGCAGGCCTGGCAGACGGACCGCACGCGCGCGCCGATCGCCACGAAGATCGTGGTGGCGGGCGGCTTCGGCGTCGGCAAGACCACCCTCGTCACGTCCGTCTCGGAGATCACGCCTCTCCAGACGGAGGCGCTGATGACCCGGGCCAGTGAGGACACCGACGACCTCACGGGTACGCCGGAGAAGCTGACCACCACCGTGGCCATGGACTTCGGCCGCATCACGCTCGACGACGACCTGGTGCTCTACCTCTTCGGTACGCCGGGCCAGCAGCGGTTCTGGTTCATGTGGGACGACCTGGTACGCGGCGCGATCGGCGCGGTGGTCCTCGCCGACACCCGCCGCCTCTCGGACTGCTTCCCGGCGCTCGACTACTTCGAGAGCTGCGGACTGCCGTACGTCGTCGCCGTCAACCACTTCGACGGCAGCGACGACTTCGAGCCGGACGACGTGCGCGAGGCCCTCACGGTGCCTTCACACATACCTGTCATGATCATGGATGCGCGTCGCCGGATCTCGGTCGTCGAGACCCTGCTCGCTCTGGTCGGCCACGCGCTCGAAGTCAGCCCCGAATAGGGACGCCCGAGGACTGGGAGAAGCAACCCGCATGCGGAAGATACTCGTCGTCGGAGCCGGCCAGTCCGGACTCCAGCTCGCCCTCGGACTCCAGTCGCAGGGGTACGAGGTCACCCTGATGTCGAACCGGACGGCGGACGAGATCCGTGCCGGCCGGGTCATGTCGACGCAGTGCATGTTCGACACGGCGCTCCAGCACGAGCGCGATCTCCAGCTGAACTTCTGGGAGTCCCAGGCTCCGAAGATCGAAGGGCTCGGTGTCTCGGTCGCGGCCCCCGGCTCCTTCGACCCGGGTCCCTCGCAGCGCGTCATCGACTGGGTCGGCAAGCTCGACGGGTACGCGCAGTCGGTCGACCAGCGGGTCAAGATGGCGGGCTGGATGGAGACGTTCGCGCAGCGCGGCGGCCAACTGGTCATCCACGGCGCCGCGGTGTCCGACCTCGACTACTTCTCCCGCGCGTACGACCTCGTGCTCGTCTCGGCAGGCAAGGGCGAACTCGTCTCGATGTTCGGCCGCGACGCCGCCCGTTCCCCGTACACCGAGCCGCAGCGCGCCCTCGCGGTGTCCTACGTGCACGGTCTGGGCCCGCGCCCGGAGCACCCGGACTACGACGCGGTCCGCTGCAACCTGGTCCCCGGCGTCGGCGAGCTGTTCATCATGCCGACCCTCACCACCTCGGGACGCGCCGACATCCTTTTCTGGGAGGGCATACCCGGCGGCCCGCTCGACGTCTTCAACGGCGTCAAGGACCCCGCCGAGCACCTCTCCCTGACCCTGGAACTCATGGAGCGGTTCACGCCCTGGGAGTACGCGCGAGCCACCAACGTCGAACTGACCGACGCGGGCGGCACGTTGTCCGGACGGTACGCCCCCACTGTCCGCAACCCGATCGGCCGTCTCCCCGGCGGCGGGCTGGTCCTCGGCGTCGCCGACGTCGTCGTGGCCAACGACCCGATCACCGGCCAGGGCTCCAACTCGGCCTCCAAGTGCGCCGCCGCCTACCTCGCCTCGATCGTCGAGCAGGGCGACAAGCCCTTCGACGAGGAGTGGATGCAGGCGACGTTCGACCGCTACTGGGACACCGCGCAGCACGTCACCAAGTGGACCAACGCGATGCTGGGCGTCCCGCCGGAGCACGTGCTCAACCTGATCGGAGCGGCAGGTCAACTCCCGCCCGTGGCCGACCGGTTCGCCAACGGCTTCAACAACCCGGCCGACTTCGAGAACTTCTTCTTCGAGCCGGAGAAGACGGGCGCCTATCTGGCGTCGGTGACCGGCGCGACGGAGGCGTAGCCCTCGTCGGTTCCTTCGGTGGCGTGTTCGGGGAGCTTCGGCGGCGTGTAGTGCCGCAGGGGCTCCCCGTCCGGATCCGGGCGCACCGCGCCCAGCAGCGGGTTCGCCGCGATGGGGGACACCTTGATCCTCGCCCCGGGCCGCGGCGCCTGCACGACCATCCCGTCGCCCAGGTAGATGGCGACGTGCGTGGCCTCGGGGAAGTAGATCACCAGATCGCCGGGACGAAGCTTGCTCAGCGGGATCCTCGGAAGCTGGGCCCACTGTTCCTGGCTGGTGCGGGGGACGGGACGGCCGGCCCGGTCCCAGGCCTGTGACGTCAGCCCCGAGCAGTCGTAGGCCGCCGGGCCCTCGGCGCCCCACTCGTACGGCTTCCCGATCTGCTCGACGGCGTAACGCAGCGCCTCCTCACCCTCCTGAGTCGGCGGCCGCACGCTGCTGAGGGCGCCGGAGGCCATGAACTTCTTCTGCGCCGTGGCCGTTCCCGACTTCTCGGACCTGTCCAGTTCGGCGATCTGTTCCGCGGTCAGCGAGGCGAGCAGCAGCTGGACGTCGTCGAGCCGCTTGCGCACCTCGTCCCGCTCCTTCTTCTGCCGTTCGGCGAGGGAGAGCTGACCGTCCAGCGCCTTGCGCGCCGCACGCGCGAGGGCAGCGGTGTGCTTCTCGCCGCCCGCGACCCGCCGCACGGTCTCGGCCCGCTCCAGCGACAACTGTCCGATCAAGTGCCCCTGGTCGAGGGCGTGCTGCGGATCCCGGGCGAGCAGCAGTTTCACGTACGTGGAGAGGTCGTCGGCGCTCTGGTACTGCTGCCGGGCCAGCCGCCCGGCGGCGCCGCGGCTGTCCTGCAGGGAGAGGCGGGCCCTGGCGAGGCCGGCGTCGAGCCTGGCGACCTCGGCGCGCTGCTTCCTCAGTTTCTCGGCGGTGCCGTTGTACGTCTCGGTGGCGCGTTCGGCGTCCCGGTAGAGCCGCTGAAGATCCGTCAGCAACGAGGCGACGGAACGCCGGGCATCGGTCCCGGACCCCTGGCCGGGCTCCGGGGCGGCCATCGCCGACGGGGGCGAGAGCAGCGCCCCGGCCGCCACCGCCGCCGTACAGAGCAGACGCAGAAGCCTTCCTGACACGTCATCACCTCCGGTACCGGGGTGGTCCGTCGACCACCCGTCTCGCACCGGCAGGATCGGCCCAGGGCATCTCGCGCGCGCGCCGGGTGACCGCTTCGGCCCAAGAAGGTCACTCGTCGGCGTTGCCGTCCGGCGTGGCGCCGCCGCTGCCCCCACTCTTGTGCGTGCCCGGAGACCAGGGCAACGTGAACCGGCGCCCCGACGTGTCGCCCTCGGGGGCGTACTCGTACTTCCACCCCTGATGGAGCCCGAGCCGCTTGCTGGTGGCCGCCTGGACGCGCCGGTAGACCAGCACGGTGGGCTCGCCGCCGTCCGGGTCGGGCACCGGAATCCGGTACGTCTTCGGCGGGTGACCGGTGATCCCGAGCAGAACGGGCAGGACGCGCCCGTCCAGCGGGCCGCCGACAAAGGGGGTGTCTTCGCTCTTCACCGGACCAGTGTCACAGCAGGTGGGCCGCTTCCCCGACAACGGGCAGCACCCGGCGGACCAGCGTCCCCGCGATGCCGTCGGGGCTCTCCATCGCGAGCGAGGCCCGTACCACCGCCGCGGTCTGCGGATCACTGCCCGCGCTCGCCACGAGCGCCGCCACGAACTGCTCGACGAGCCAGTCCCGCAACTCGTCCAGCGGCGGTTCCTTGTCCTCGTCGAGCCAGATCAGCGAGGCGGCCTCCACAGCCGTGATCCACATCCGGACGGTCATGCGCAGCCGGGGCCCGGGATCCTTCACCGCCAGATGATCGAGAATGTGCTCCGCCGCCGCCCGGCGGACCCCGTCGACTATGGCCGTGGTCCGCGAGGTCTCGATGACGCTCCCGCCCTGCAGCAGCGCGCTGAACCCGGCGTCGTGCTGGTCCACGAAGGCGAGGTAGCGGTCGAGGGCCCGGGAGAGCCGTTTGGTGAGCGGACCCTCCGGGGGCTCCGCGAAGCAGTGCTCCAGTTCCTCGGCGGCGGACCGCAGGGCGGCCTCGTACAACTGCTGCTTGCCGCCCGGGAAATACCGGTACACGAGCGGCCGCGACACTCCGGCCGCCTCCGCCACATCGTCCAGCGAGACCTCCTCGGGCACCCGCTGGGCGAACAGGGACAGCGCGGCTTCGAGCAGCTGACTGCGCCGCTCCTCGACACTGAGCCGACGGTAGGCGGGGGTGGAAGCCTGCGAGGTCATGCCGGGCAGCGTAACCGCCCACCCGCCCGGCCCCCGTACGACGCCGAACGGGAACCTCCCCCCGTACGACGCCGGACGGGACCCCCGTACAAGCCGGACGGGACCCCCGTACAACGCCGGATGGGAACCTCCCCGTACAGCCGCGGACGAGGAAGGGCCTTGGCGCGCAAGCCCCCACCCAGCGGCACCCGCCGGACAACGCGAGGGGACGTGCCGGTACATCGAATGCCCGCGGCCGGACGGATCACAAGCCGCGACCACTTGGAACACCGCTCAGATCCGTTCGGGCGCGGGCGGATGTACCGGCGCGGCCCCGCCCCCGGGAGACCTGGGCGCACCCGCAGCCGAACGGGCCCTGCCCCGAAACCTCAGCCGAGTCCGGAACCGAGCCCGACACCCCCCGACACCGCCGTCCCCCGACACCGCCCGACACCGCCCGGCAGGGCCCCGCAGGGCCCCGCGTCAGGCCAGCAGCCCCGACGACTTCCACAGCCGCCGCCCCGCCCCCCGCAGCACCCCGATGTCGTCCAGGAAGTCCGTCAGTTTCTTGGCCCCGGTCTGCATGACGTCCCGCCGGTGCCCGCTGGCCTTCACCTGGGCCAGGGCCTCGCGCTGGTCGAGTCCGACGTTCGTGTAGACGTCGGGGTTGATGAAGGCCACCGAGAAGACACGGGCGAACTCGCCCGAGGTGACTCGGGTGAACTCCTGCGACCACCGCGGCGCGGAGACCATCTGCCGCCGCAACTCCTCCCGGGCGTAACGGACATGGCGGGCCTCCTCCACCACATGGATCCGCGTGACCCCCCGGACGAGGGTCTGCACCCGCTCGTCCGGGAACGTCAACCGCTGCATCCAGTCGAGGATCTCCTCACCGAGCAGCGTGGCCGTGAAGGAGCCCGGTGTGGTCGAGATGGTCTTGAAGACCCGCCCGAGATTGAGATGGGCTCGGCTGACCGGGTAGTACGGGGTGCCCCCGCGCGTGATCAGCCGGGCGAACATCTTCGAGTGCCGGCACTCGTCCTCGATCTCGGTCAGCGCGTACCGCACATGCGCGCTCGTCGCCGCCTTGTCGTAGATGTGCCGCACCAGCAGCTGCATCAGGATGATCTCGAACCAGATGCCCAGGGAAGCCAGCGCGGCCGCCTCGTGCTGGGACAGGGCGATCCGCTGCTCCTCGCCCATCCGCCGCCACAGCGGGGTGTCGTACAGCGACACCAGCTCGGGCGGCCAGAACCACTTGCCCTCCTCGAAGGGCGCGTCCCAGTCGAGTTCCTTGTCGGGGTCGAAGGAGTGCTTGGCGGAGGAGTCGAGGAGGCGCTCGGCCACCTGCTCCCGGTCTTTGAGCAGACCGAGCGCGTCACGGAGCACATCGGCTTCGGTCACCGTCGTCATGGCTGTTCCCACCTCGTCGTACGGGATCACTTCAGGGGTTACCGGCGGTCACCACTTATGAGACTGCTTGTCAGCAAGCTCGTCAATCCCCCGTGCCGGACTTGTTGACGGCGCGTCTACTCCGTGTGAGCCTGCGAGGTATGCCGACGCATGAGCTGTACGCCGCGGACTCGGGAGATCCCCTCTGGCAGATACCGGCCTCGGGGGCGGCCCGCTTCAACTGGGAGTACGACGACGGTCGTGACCGGCTGCTCGCCCTCTACCAGAAGGGCAAGGACAAACAGTGGGACGGCCAGAAGCGCATCGACTGGGGTCTGGAGGTCGACCCCGGCGATCCGCTCGGCACCCCGGACGAGGCCATGACCCTGTACGGCACCCCGTACTGGACGAAGATGACCGACCGGGACAAGGCCGAACTGCGCAAGCACTACGCCTCCTGGCAGTTCAGCCAGTTCCTGCACGGCGAACAGGGCGCCATGATCTGCGCGGCGAGGATCGTCGAGTCGGTCCCCGACCTGGACGCCAAGTTCTACTCGGCCACCCAGACCATGGACGAGGCCCGGCACGCGGAGGTCTACACCCGCTTCCTGCACGAGAAGATCGGCATGGTCTATCCGATCAACGACAACCTCCAGTCCCTCCTCGGAGACACGCTCCGCGACTCCCGCTGGGACATGCCCTACCTGGGCATGCAGGTCCTGATCGAGGGCCTGGCCCTGGCCGCCTTCGGGATGATCAGGGACACCACCGACAAGCCGCTGCCGAAGCAGATCCTGGCCTATGTGATGCAGGACGAGGCACGCCATGTCGCCTTCGGCCGTATGGCCCTGCGCGACTACTACAAGCAGCTCTCCGACGCCGAACTCCGTGAACGCGAGGAATTCGTCATCGAGGGCTGCTACTTGATGCGGGACAGGCTGCGCGGGGTCGAGGTCCTGGAGAACTTCGGGATCCCGAAGGCGGAGGCCGAGGAGTTCAGCGAGCAGTCCGAATTCCTGCACCTCTTCCGCCAGTTGCTGTTCAGCCGCATCGTCCCCTGCGTCAAGGACATCGGCCTGTGGGGCGAACGCCTCCAGCGCGCCTACGTCGACATGGGTGTCTTCGGCATGGGCAACTCCAACCTGGACCTCCTGATGACTCAGGACGAGGAGATCGCCGAACAGCTGGACGCGGAACGGTTCGCGACGGAGGAGCGGGAACGCCTGGCGGAGATCGAGGACATGATCGACGAGGGCACAACCCCGTAGGTGCCGGGGTCCGTGAGCCCTGGGCCCCGTGACAACGGGGCCCGCAGGCGCCCTGCCCGCGCCCGGAAACGCGTCCGAAAACGCCTCGCCCGTACCGCACCCCGCCCGGCATCATCACCCCATGACCCCGTCGACCACCCCGAACCGCACGGCCGCCCGGCGCAGCCTCGAAGGCCTGGCCCTCGGCGACGCCTTCGGGGAGCGGTGGTTCCCGCTCTTCAGGGACCGGCTCCAGGCGTACGAGGAGATCCGCGCCCGGCGCACCCCGCAGGAGCCCGCCTGGCACTGGACCGACGACACGGCGATGGCGCTCGGCATCATCAGGGTCCTCGACGAGCACGGCGAGATCCGGCAGACCGAGCTGGCACAGACCTTCGCGCTCGGCTACGACGCGGACCCGGCCCGCGGATACGGCCACGGCATGCACGAACTCCTTCCCCGGCTGCTCCAGGAACCGCACCGCTGGCCGGAGTTGGCGCGGGAACTGTTCGGTGGCGAGGGCAGCCTCGGCAACGGCGCGGCGATGCGGGTCGCTCCGCTCGGGGCGTGGTTCCACGCGAGCCTGCAGGCCGTCGCCGAGCAGGCCGCGCTGTCGGCCGAGGTGACGCACGCGCACCCGGAGGGCATCGCGGGCGCCGTCGCGGTGGCGACGGCCGCCGCGTTGTCCGCGCGGGGCGGTCAGGACCTCGCCGCCGTCGCGTCGGCGACCCCGCGGAGTGCCGTCCGGGACGGCCTCGAAAGGGCGGCCGGCCTCCCCTTCTCGACCGCTCCGTGGAAGGCCTCGGACATCCTGGGCAACGGTCAGCGGATCCGGGCCGACGACACCGTTCCCTTCGCCGTCTGGTGCGCCGCCCGTCACCCCGACGACTTGACCGCGGCCCTCTGGAGCACCGCCGAGGGCTTCGGTGACGTCGACACGACCTGCGCGATCACCGGCGGAATCGTGGCCGCCCGCACCGGCGTCGAAGCGGTCCCAGCCGACTGGCTGCGCCGCAGGGAAGCGGTGCCCGGGGCCTGAGGGCTGTCCCGCCGTCCCCGGCGGGCGCACGACGACAGCCGTGGCCCTCCCTCAAGCTCTTCGAGCAGGGGGGCACCCACGCCGCGTTGTCGGATCGCCCGAATACGCCCGTACGAGGACGACCTGCCGCCTTGCGACGCTCCCCCACAGCCGAAAGGCGTGGGAGGGGCCCCAGCATCCGATGTCGCGCGCTGATCCACCGGGGATTGCGGGACAGCCCTCAGGACCCTTCCGCCGCCCTCGGGGGGAAGGACGTCCGCAGAGTGAACGCCTGCCGAGTGGGCCCGTGTTCACGCAGGTGCAGCAGTCGGGACTCGGCCTCCGGGACGGTGGGGCGATGGCCGGCCGGGACCCACCACAGCGCGGTCACCGCCTCCTCCAGCCGCTCGAAGAAGTCGCGGCGCCGCGCCATCAGCTCACGGTGCCGGCCCTGGTACATGAACGCCGTCAGCGCGTTCGTGTCGCGCCAGGTGGACATGTTGACGATCAGCCAGTCGTCGCCGAGGACGGGAACGTCCGTGGCGTTGCCGGAGTCGCTCTGCAGACGCCAGACGAATCCGTCTGCCGCGTCGGCGACGGCATTCACGGGGTCGAGGGCTTCGACGAAGTCCTTCAACCGGGGTGAGTCCAAAGGTGCTTTGAGGCGGGCGATATTGACCTGTGCGAGCTCGTACGAGGCTGTCGACTCAGTCATGGCCGAACGGTAGGTCGGCCGGGGCGACGGCCACACCCCCGTCTCACGCAATGAGAGAACGCCCCTCGCGCTCCCCTCATTCACCCCTGTCTCCCCGTCACCCACCCGTACCCCGTACCCCGTCCCCTCCCGTCACCCACCCGTACCCCGTCCCCTCCCATCACCCCCGGCCTACCGCTGCCCCACCCTCATCCGCCCAGGCCCGCCCCTCACGACCCCAGGACCGCCTCCATCACCGCCCGTGCGATCGGCCCCGCGAACCCGCCGCCGGTGACGTCCCCCCGGTCCGCCGCCGCGTCCTCGACGACGACCGCGACGGCCACCGCGGGCTCCATGGAGTCCTCGGCACGCGCCCAGGAGATGAACCATGCGTACGGGGTACCGGAGTTGCCGATGCCGTGCTGGGCGGTGCCGGTCTTTCCGCCGACGATGGCGCCGGGGATGGCGGCCACGGTTCCCGTGCCCTTCTCCACGACGTCGGTCATCAGCTCGCGCATGCGCCGCGCCGTGGACGCGGTCATCGCCTGGTGGAGAGTCCGCGGGCCGGTCGTGGCCAGCGTCCTGCCACCCCGTGCGGTGGTCCTCTCCACCAGGTACGGCGTCCTGACCGAACCGTCGCCCGCGACGGCCGCCGAGATCATCGCCATCTGCAGCGGAGTCGCGCGGGTGTCGAACTGGCCGATGGAGGAGAGCGCCAACTGCGCCTTGTCGAGCCGCAGATCGAAGTTGCTGGGCGCCACCGAGAAGGGAATGCGCAGCTTGCGGTCGTTGAAGCCGAAGTTCGCCGCCGTCCTCGTCATGTCGTCGAGCCCGACGTCCACGCCCAGCTTGGCGAAGACCGTGTTGCAGGACCAGGTGAAGGCGTAGCGCAGGGAGGCGTTCTCGCATCCCTCGATCTCGTTCGTGAGCCTCGACGTGGTGCCGGGGAGCCGGTAGGGGTTCGGCGACGTGGTCGGCGCGTCCACATCGTCCACCACGCCCGAGTCCAGCGCCGCCGCGGAGGTCAGCACCTTGAACGTCGACCCCGGCGGATACGTCTGCCGGATCGCCCGGTTGAGCATCGGCTTGTCGGCCTGCCCGTTCAGCCGAGCCCAGGCCTCGGACACGGCCGGTCCCGTCCCGGAGAGCAGCGCGGGATCGTACGACGGCGTGGAGACCAGTGCCAGGATCCGTCCGGTGGACGGCTCGATCGCGGCGACCGCGCCCCGGCGGGGGCCGAGACCCTCATAAGCCGCGCGCTGCGCCGCCGCGTTGAGTGTGGTGACGACCCTGCCGCCGGGGTTCCGGGCCCGGGTGAGGCCGTTCAGCAGGGGGAACGGGTCGAGCATCGGATCGGCGCCGGAGAGGACGCCGTCCTCGGTGCCCTCCAGCAGCGTCGCCCCGTACAGCTGCGAGGCGAAGCCGGTGACGGGCGCGTACAACGGGCCGTCCCGGTACGTCCGTTCGTAGCGGAGCTGCTCGCCGGTGTCTCTGGAACCGGTGACCGTCCGGCCGTCCACGACGATGTCGCCGCGCGGCTGGCCGTAACGGGCGATGGCCAGACGCCGGTTGGCGGGGTTGCGGTCGTACGACGGTGCCTGGACGACCTGGACACGGGCGGCGTTGACCAGGAGCGCCACCAGCAGCACGGCGCACAGTCCGATGGCCCGGCGGATGTACTTGGTCATGGTGCCGGTGTCCCGTCGTACTGACCGCGGGCCGAGTCGCTGATCCGGATCAGCAGGGCCACGATGATCCAGTTGGTGACGACCGAGGAGCCGCCCTGTGCGAGGAAGGGCATCGCCATGCCGGTCAGCGGGATCAGGCCGGTCACGCCGCCCGCGATGACGAAGACCTGGAGGGCCACGATCGAGGCGAGGCCGATCGCGAGCAGTCGGCCGAAGGGGTCGCGCAGGGCCAGGCCCGCGCGGTAGCCGCGTTCCACGAGGAGGCCGTAGAGCAGGAAGATCGCGGACAGGCCGATCAGTCCGAGCTCCTCGCCCGCGGTCGCCAGGATGAAGTCGGACTTGGCGGCGAAGCCGATGAGGATCGAGTGGCCGAGCCCGAGGCCGGTGCCGAGCATGCCGCCGGCGGCGAACGCGAAGAGGGACTGGGTGAGTTGGTTGGGGCCCTGCCCCGCGGTGATCGAGGCGAAGGGGTCCAGCCAGTCCTGTACCCGGCTGTGCACATGCGGTTCGAGACGGCCGACGGCGACCGCGCCGGCACAGGCCAGCAGCAGCCCGATCGCGGTCCAGCCGGTGCGGCCGGTGGCGACGTAGAGCAGGATCACGAAGAGGCCGAAGAAGAGCAGCGAGGTTCCGAGGTCCCGCTCCAGGACCAGGACCACGACGCTCAGCAGCCAGATCGCCACGATCGGGCCGAGTACCCGGCCGGTGGGCAGCTGGAGCCGCCGGAACCGCCAGATCTGGCGGCCGCTGTAGGCGAGCGCGTTGCGGTTGGCGGCGAGGTAGCCGGCGAAGAACACCGCGAGCAGCACCTTCGCGAACTCGCCCGGCTGGATGGAGAATCCGGCGATCCGGATCCAGATGCGGGCGCCGTTCACCGCCGGGAAGAAGATCGGCAGGACGAGCAGGGCGAGTGCGCCGACGACCGAGACGTAGGTGTAGCGCTGCAGGACACGGTGGTCGCGCAGGAAGAGTACGACGCCGATGAAGAACGCGACGCCGAGCGTCGACCAGATGAGCTGGATGGGCGCCGCCTGGTCGGCCGGGGTCTCCAGGTCGAGCCGGTAGATCAGCACCAGGCCCAGGCCGTTGAGGAGGACGGCGATGGGCAGCAGCAGCGGATCGGCGTACGGGGCCCTCAGGCGCACGGCGACATGGGCGAGGAGCGCGAGCACGCCGAGCCCGGCGCCGTATCCGGCGGCGCCGGGCGGGACGGTGCCGTTCCTGGCCAGACCGACGGCGCAGTAGCCGTACACGCAGAGCAGCACGGCGACGACGATGAGGGTGAGCTCGATGCCACGGCGCCTGGGCAGGAGTTCAGCGGGAGGGGCCGGCTCCGCCGCCACGGCCGTTCCGGACATTCCGGGCAGGATCATGTCCGGAACGTAGCAAGCGGGCGACCCGATGTCCCGTTACGCGATGGCGAACGGGCCGGTCCGCTTCGCCGTCGTTCGGCGCCGGGGTGTCAGCACCAGCGGGGGGACGGGCCGATGTTGTCGATGTAGCGCGCGGCGCCCCAGGCCCAGGTGCCGTCCGTGAGGAGGTACCAGAGGGGGTTGCCCTCGACGGTCTGGCCCGAGGTCTTGCAGAAGATGGAGACGATCTCGCCCTGCCGCGCGACCCGGATCAGCTGGCTGCCGCGGGTCGGGGAGCTGCGCAGGGCCAGCCCGCCGCGGGCGGTGATCCTGCCCTGGTACAGGCGCGGGTTGTTCTGGCCGACGCCGTCGCCCCTGCCGTTCCCGTTCGCCGGTTCGCGGCCGTCACCCCCGCCACCGCCGCCACCGTTGTTCCACGTGTGGCCGCCCCCGCCGCCACCGTTGTTCCACGTGTGGCCGTTGCCGCCGCCACCGTTGTTCCACGTGTGGCCGTTGCCGCCGCCACCGTTGTTCGAGGTCTGGCCGGCGCCACCCCCGCCTCCGCCCTGCTCGCGGCCGTCACCGCCGTCGCCGCCATTGCTCCACTGGTGGCCGTCGCCTCCGCCATCGCCGCTGTTGCTCCACTGGTGATTGTCGCTGCTGCCGGTGCCGCCCTCGCCGTCGGCGAAGGCGGGGGTGGCACCGGCTAGGGCGACAAGGCTGCCGGCGGCGAGGGCCATACCGATTCGGGTGTATGTGGACCGCAGGGACATGGAGGGCTCCTCCAGAAAGGGAATGAACCTGACTTATCGCCAGATTAGGATCGGGAGCCGGGGAGCGCAGGTCACACTCCGCCATCGGAGATGCCCGGCTCCTCCCGCCCGTGCTGAGGGAGCGTCAGCGTCGCCACCGCTCCGCCGTCCGGGGCGTTGGCGAACGCCAGACGCGCGCCCAGCACCTCCGCCTGCCCACCACGGCGACCGGATCGACCTTGTGGGCGTCGTCGCCGGGCGCGGTGACGCCCTTGACCGTCTCCGTGTCCGCCTCGCCGTAGTCGATCGCGGGCGTCGAGGCGGGCGGCAGCCGCGGCCACAGAATGGTCGGGCCGAGGGCGGTGGGGGTCGCGCCCGCGCCGTGCAGACCCGCCGGAGTCTCCGCAGCCCGCCAGGGCCGCCACCAGTACGGCGGCCACAGCGGCTCCGATGGCAGCGCGGAAGCGGGGAGGCGCCATGCGCGGGCAGCCGCCGGACGCGGGCCGTGGCTGTGCGCGGGCCGTGGCTGTACGCAGGGCGTAGCTGTGCGCGGACCGGGGCCGTGCACGAGCCGGGGCCGTGCACGGACCGCCGCTGTCCGCAACCGTCACCAGGCCCGGATCCCCGTCCTGCCGCGCGAGTGCCCGGCTCCTGGCTCCCGGTTCCTGGCTTCCCGGCTCCTACTCCGCGAGTTCTTCGAGGAGACGTGCCGTGGTGAGCCCGGCCTGCAGGTACTCCACGAACAGCTCGTTGTGCAGCGCCCAGGGCGAGCGTCGGGCCCTGATCAGCCGGATCGCGTCCTCGGCGCTGTGCCCCGCCAGCGTGAGCGCGTGCGCGACTACCAGCCCCGAGCGATTGTACCCGTGATAGCAGCGGACGAGCACCCGGCGCCCGTCCTCCAGCGCGTCGTCGGCGGCCCGCGCGAGCCGCATCACCCCTGTGAGCTGCGTACCGTCCAACGGTCCGTCCGGTATCGGCCACACATGGTGCTCGACCCCCGGGTCGGGTCCGTGCCCCGGCAGTCGCAGAAGCGTCAGGACCAGGTCGAACTCATCGTGTACGACGGCGGATTCGGGCTGTCCCGAATGCCCCTCGAACTCATGGCCGCCCATCCACAGGCCGGGCACGATCTCACTCCACGGGCTGTCCGGAGCCGGAACCTCCGGATACCTTCTACGAGTCCGCAACGGCGCCTCCCACCCAACTCCCCCAACTCCTGCCAAAGGTAACCGGGTTCTTGCCCCTGGAGCACCCCGCCTGTTCCCATGGTCATGGGGTGATGGTGCATGAACGGACTGCGCGTCATACCGGCCTGGCGGCACGGACAGGAGCGCCTGTACGTGTGCCTGACCGACGGGAGAAACGTCGCCTGGTACGACCGGGAGACGGCCAGGGTCAATCTGCTCAGCGAGGAACGGCGCGAGGACGTGCTCGTCGCGCTGGGCCCGTTCCTGACCGGCCCGGTGACGGTCGGGCCGCCGCCGGTGCCGACTCCGGCCGAGCTGGCCCGGCTGACGCTTCACCCGGACGACGACCTCGCGCCGAACCGGCCCGGCGAGGCCCTGCTGACCGACCTCGACCGCGACCCGGGCCCGGCGCACCGGCTGCGCCCCGACCCGCGCCGCCGCGCGCTCGCCGCCGAGCAGGCCGTCGGCGCGGCCCTCGACCAGTTGGAGGGAGGCGGCTGGCACACCCTGCACTCGGTCGCGCTCCCGGGCGGCGACCGCATCCACCATCTGGTGATCGGCCCCGCCGGTCTGTTCTGCGTACACGCCCTGTACGCCCGCAAGCAGCGCGTCCTGGTCGCCGACCCGACCGTCACCGTCGGCCGCCGCGAACCGCGTCCGCTGCTCCGCCGGATCCGGGCCGACACCGACCGCGCGTCCCATGCCCTGACGGCCGAGGTCCACGCCGTCCTCGCCGTGGTCGGCCCGGCCCGCCTCGACACACCGGCGCCCCCGCGCGAGGTCCGCGTCCTGCTGGACACCGACCTCGTGGGTCTCGCCCGGCTCGGCGGTGTGCTCAAGCCGGCGGACGTGGAGGCCCTGCACGCGATGGCCCGCGACCGGCACACCTGGCTGCGGGTGTGAACACGATCCGGGCGCTGCCCGCACACGTCCTTCGTCGCCCCGTTCAGGGCAGCGGGCTCGCGAGCTCCGGGTCGAACAGCGGGGCCAGCAGGTCGCCGAACTCCTGCACGCGGGGCGCGATGTCCGTTGCCTGAAAGGCCAGTTGGGCGGGTGACCCGCACTCTTCGACCTCCTCCCACGTCACGGGCGCCGAGACCGTCGGCGCCGCCCGGGCCCTGAGCGTGTAGGGAGTGGCGGTCGTCTTGCGGCCGGCGTTCTGGCTCCAGTCCACGAACACCTTTCCGGGCCGCAGGCTCCGTGTCATCCGGTGCACGACCTGCCGGGGCAGCACCTTCTCCGCCTCCGCGGCCAGCTCCTTCGCGTACGCGCTGACGTCGGCGGACGGTGTCGGCGCGACGGCGGCCAGCAGATGCAGCCCCTTGGACCCCGACGACTTCGCGCAGGCCTCGATCCCGTCGCCGGCCAGCCGCTCGCGCAGCCACATCGCCACCTCGCAGCACTCCACGACCGTCGCCGGCGCCCCCGGATCGAGGTCGAAGACGATCCGGTCGGCGGTCCCGGGCGTGCCGATCGTCCACTGCGGCGTATGGAACTCCGTCACCAGGTTCGCCGCCCACATGAGTGAGGCCAGGTCCTGGACGAGGACCATGCGCGCGGGCCCCTCGGTGTGCGGGACCTCGGCCGTGGCGACCCAGGCGGGCGTACCGGGCGGCACGTTCTTGGTGAAGAAGACCTGCCCGTCCGGCCCGTCGGGATAGCGCAGGAAGGAGACCGGCCGGTCCCGCAGATGCGGGAGCAGTACGTCCGCCACCGTGGCGTAGTAGTGCAGCACCTCGCCCTTGGTGAAGCCGGTGGCCGGATGCAGGACCTTGTCGAGATTGGTGAGCGCGAGCCTTCTGCCCTCCACCTCCGTGATCGGCGTCATACCATGACAATCCCATGAAATGGCACAAAAATGGCTCAAAGTGATCGGAAGGGTGCTGCACGTGCGATCCATTTGGAACGGCGCCATCTCCTTCGGCCTGGTGAGCATCCCCATCAAGGTCGTGAACGCCACGGAGAGCCATGCGATCTCCTTCCGCCAGATCCACCTCGACGACGGCGGTCGCATCCGCTACCGCAAGGTCTGCGAGCTGGAGGACAGCGAGGTCTCGACCGCGGAGATCGGCAAGGCCTACGAGGACGCGGACGGCACACTCATCCCGATCACGGACGAGGACCTGGCCTCGCTGCCCATCACGACCGCCCGGACCATCGAGATCGTTGCCTTCGTCCCGGCGGACCGGATCGACCCGCTCCAGATGGACACGGCGTACTACCTGTCCGCGAACGGCGTCCCGGCCGCCAAGCCGTACGTCCTGCTGCGCGAGGCCCTCAAACGCAGCCGGAAGGTGGCCGTCGCGAAGTTCGCGCTGCGCGGGCGGGAGCGGCTCGGCATGCTGCGCGTCGTCGGCGACGTCATCGCCATGCACGGCCTGCTCTGGCCGGACGAGATCCGCGCCACCGACGAGGTCGCCCCGGACGCCGCCATCACGGTCCGCGACAAGGAGGTCGACCTGGCCGACGCCCTGATGGACACCCTCGGCGAGGTCGACCTCGACGACCTGCACGACGACTACCGCGAGGCCGTCGAGGAACTCGTCACTGCCAAGGCCGAGGGGCACGAAGCGCCCGCCGCCCACACCGGGGAGAAGACCGGCGGCAAGGTACTGGACCTGATGGCGGCCCTCGAGAAGAGCGTGCGCGCGGCCAAGGAGTCGCGGGGCGAGGAGGCCGACGAGGACACCGGGACAGGCGAGGAGGCCGAGGTCACCCGGCTGCCGTCCGGCAAGACCGCCGCCCGCGGGTCGGCCCGTACGGCGCCCAAGGAGGTCGGCGGGAAGAAGTCGACGTCCACGGCGAAGAAGCCGGCGGCCAAGAAGACCGCGGCGAGGAAGTCGACGGCGAGGAAGTCGACGGCGAGGAAGTCGACGGCCAAGACGACCGGCACGACAGGCACGACCGCCGCGAAGCGGTCCGGCGGCACGGCGGCCTCCCGGACGGGGGCCAAGAAGACCGCCGCCAAGAAGACGTCCACGAAGAAGACGGCACCGCGCAAGAGGGCGTCCGCCTGACCGATGTCCCCGCGCCGGGGTGCCGGCCCGGGAGCCGGAGGGGCACGCCGCCCCGGTCTCCCGGGCCTTTCCGGCTTCCGGGCCCGGTCACGGGGGACCGGGCCCGGAGCGACCGTGCTGGGCGGCAGCACATCCGACGCGGCCCGCGTGGGCTCGGCGGGAGCCCGGCGCCTTCCGCCGGCCCAGCGCCCCGTCGGATCCCGCTTCCAGCTCCAGCAGGGCGCCCACACCGCGGAACGGGACGTGGATACGGGCTACGGCGCCACACTGACGGCGGGAGCGGCCGGGGGGAGCGGCTGGCAGTGGGCAGGAGTGGGCAGGAGTGGGCGAGACGGAAGACGCCCGGGTGCGCGGACTTCGCTCATGACGTCGGCCGGGCGGCCGGGGTGAGGCGAAGGTGCCCGAGGGGTCGGAGTGATGCGAGGAGTTGCTCGGGATGCCAGGACGGTACGAGTCGCCCGGAAGGCCGGGACGATGCGCGGAGCGGTCCGAGAGGCCCGGCGGCCGATCAGGTCACGGCCGATGAGCGCGCCGCCCCTGGCACTCGTCCATGCCTGCCTGCGCGACGGCGCGGGCGGAAGCCCCACCGCCGTGGTGCTGGAGGAGGCGCGGCCGACCCTGACCGATGCGGAACGGCGCCGGGTGCCGGTGGAGGCGGGCACCTCGCACGCCGTCTACGTCCGCGTGCACCCCGGCGAGACCCGCGAACCGATGGTGGACCTGCGCTTCTTCACCGCGGAGGGGGAGTTGCCGGCCTGCGGCCACGGAACGGTCGCCGCCCTGGCGTACCTCGCGTACCTCGCCTCGCGGAACGGTGCCCCGGAGCCCTGGCGGGCCACCCTCCGGACATCGGGACGCGTCTTCGACGGCTGGTCCGAACCGCGTGGGGCCCACTTCGCCGCCGCCTTCGATCCCGGCCCCGTGGACCTGCGCGAACCGACCGGGACGGAGCGAGCCCTCGCCCTGACCGCCCTGGGCGTGGCGCCGGACGAGTCCGGCCCCGACGTACGTGTGGCGGCGATGGGAAGGGAGCGTCTCCTGGTTCCCGTTCCCGACCGCTCGGCGCTCGCCGCGCTGACCCCGGATCTCGACCGGCTCCGCGACGCCTGCGACCGCTTCGGCCTGCTGGGCGCGTACGTCTATTCCCCGCCGTCGCCCTCCGGCTCCCTTGCGGCCCGCATGTTCGCACCCTCGATCGGCGTCCCGGAGGACATCGCCAACGCCAACAGCAGCGCCTGCCTGGCCGCCCACCTGGCCGGACAGGGCACCGCCGAGCTCACCATCGACATGGGCGACGCACTCGGCAGCCCCGCCACGATCACCGCCACGGCCCACTCCGGCAGCCGGGGACCGCGAATCCGACTGGGCGGAACGGCAAGCGTCGACCACACGAGGAACGCGCCCGGGGTCTGACCGCGCCGCTCAGTCCTGACCGCTGCGGCTGCGGCCGTCGTTACGCCGGCGGTGTTTCTCCGAGTACCTCAGCAGTTCGCCGGCCGTGATCGTCACGACGGCCACGACGCGAACCCATCGCGGGCCACCTCTGGCATCCCAGACCACGCACACGCACCCCGCGACGACGAGCAGCAGGACGCCGAGCAGCACCATGATGGTCACGGATCTCCCCCGGTTCGTTCGTACGCCTCGGTCTTCCCCTCAAGAGGGGGCGCCGACACCCGGGGTTGCAGAGCGGCCGGGAAATCTTCGCGGTCGGCGAGCGGACGTGATCCGTGCGCCCTGCCGGCCGCGGGTTGTGCCGGTCGGTCAACCCGGCACCGGTCCGCACCGGTCGAGTTCGAAGCCCGTACAACTCTTCGATCTCCTGTCTGGTAGGCGAATGTTCTCGCGCCGTTCACGGCGCGTGTCCTTGGTCTTCGGAGGGGTTTCGTGAGGGTGAGCGAAGTACGGCGCGGGGTGTGGGCCGCGGCCGGGGTGCTGGCGGTGGCCGCGGCGGTGGTGGGTGTGCCGTCCGGGCGTGCCGTCGCCGTCGGGGCGGGGCTGGAGGTCGCCGCGGATTCCGGCGACTACACCGTGAAGGCCGAGCCCTATACGGACACCGGCCCGAGCAGTTCCGTGACGCTGAGCAACACGGGTACGACGAAGATCACGTCGTACACGCTCACCGTCGACTACACCTCGCTCGGCGGAGTGGTGGACGTCGCCGCCCCCTTCTCCGGATGCGCGAAGAAGACCGAGGGCGTCCTGGTCTGTCAGGGCAAGGACGCTCCCGCACCCGGCAGAACGACCCGGCTCGGCGGCTTCCGGGCGCGGAGCCTGAAGGGTGCGCGGGGCGGGACCACCGGCGAGATCCGGGTCAGCGGACAGGCCGACGGTGCCGCGATCACCGAACGGGTGTGGAAGGTCGACATCAAGGACAGCGGGCTCGTCCAGGACCGTGTCACGGGAGAGGGGGAGGGCAAGGTGAAACCCGGCGCCGAGGTGCGTCCGGGCGAGGGCTTCACCTACTTCGGCGCGAACACGCTCAAGGGCACCGACTTCTTCATGTACGCCTCGCACGCGTCGTTCAAGCAGGAGTTCAGCAACTGCCAGTACGGCAAGCTGCCGATCGACCTGGACGGCGACCCGGCCAGGCACGTCACCGACGTGGCGCTCGCGGCGGCGGTCTGTCACTTCGACGACACGATCGAGGTGGGCGACTCCTACGACGTGTCCCCAGGACCGCTCAGGATCGACGACGACGCACGCACCGTGAAGTGGTACGGCTGGCCGGGCGGTACGGACGAGCTGAAGAGGATGACCGACGTCCACCCCGGCGGGGGCCCCGAGCTGAAGCTCGTGCCGCGCCCGGACGACGCACCCCCGGGGAAGCCGCAGGTGGGCCCGAGCGGCACCTTCTACACGGTCGACAACACGGCGGACATCCAAGCCCTCGGCGCCTCGGCGGAGGGACGACCGGGTGACGTGGTCACGGTGGATGTCGGGTACCGCAACAACGGTCCCGGCGGTGTGCCCACCTGGAACGGCAGTCGGCCCATCGAAGATCCCTCGGTGTGGACGACGGTCACCATTCCCCCGGGCACGACCGCGGTGAAGGTGCCGGAGCGGTGTCGGACCGTCAACAGCCGCAAGAGCGAGCCCGGTGGCCGTAGCTACGAGTGTTGGGAGGAGACCAACGACTGGTGGGTCGGTCCCGGCGAGCGTCTCGTGTGGTCCTTCGGCCTGCGCGTCGACAAGGTGTCGGCCCTCAAGCCCGGCAAGGTGTCGCTGGAGGTGCTGCCCGAGAGTGACAGCAACACGAGGAACGACACCGCCGCCATCACCGTGAAGGAGCCGGGCTCGACGGGTGGTACCGGTGGTTCCGGCGGCGGGAACGGGTCTTCCGGAGGAACGACGGGCGGCTCGTCCGGCTCGGGTTCCAACGGCGGGTCCGGGTCCGGGTCCGCCGGGGGTGCCCACGACACGTCGTCCACCTCCGGGCAGACCGGATCCATGGCGAGCACGGGAGCGGGAGCTACCCCGTGGATCGCCGGAACGGCGGGCGTCCTCACCGCGGGCCTCGGCACGGTCCTGTTCACTACGGCCCGCAGGCGGCGGCGGACCTGAGCGCGCCGCTGCCCGGGGCTTGCTCCGTCGCACGGACCGCAGCCATGAAAACCCTTGTTCGGCACCGGCCGAGGCGCACGATCCGGGGGAACCATGGCCGTGTCGCTGTCCGACTTCACGAGCCCCGGGAGCGGCGGGCGACAGGCGACAGAGGGCAGGCGGCAGACGGACGGGCGACGGACGGACAGGCGACGGACGCGAAAGCCCTTCTCGCGGAGAGCGAGCGCGAAGCGGCCGAGCGGCTTCTGATGGCCGAGCGACTTCTGATCGGCCGCACTGGGCCGGAAGGGCTTCGCGAAGCCCTCCCCTCCCCCTGCTCCTACCGCACCTCTACCTCGATTCGTGCCGTGCTGTTCTCCGGGTGGGGATCGTCCTCCCGGTACATCGTGGTGACGGACCCGGGCCGCAGGTCCCGCGACGCCTCGATGCGGAACTCGAACGCGTACCGCAGTTCATTCCCGACCGCGAGGAACTGCCCGATGGTCCCCCTGCAGCCGTAACCCCGCCCCTTGGGTTTGCCCAGCCCCACAATGTCCTTGTATCGCGCGGAGGGCCGGTTCGTCCTGTACCCGTAGCAGGTGGGCGGGGCGTGCACCACGGTCACGCCCGGAGGCACGGACAGCCACAACTGGCCGTAGTTGCTCAGCTCCTCCTTCTGCGTGGGGTTCCTGGAACCGGGCCCGAGGTTGCGCACGGTGAATTCAGCCCGCACCACTTCGCCGGGCCTGCCCCGCAGGGTGGTCCCGGTGACGGCGAAGTCCGCGGTATTGGCCACGTCCACGGCGGTGTCCAGCGGCTGCCAGACAGTCCCGTCCGTGCGTATGTGCGTGGGAGCAGCGGACCGGGGGACAGCCGTCAGCTCGTCGGGTCCGTCGCCCGTCCGTTCGTTGCCCAGGGGTATCTGCACCAGGCGGGCGTCGGCCGGCATCGATCTGACTTGGTACCCGATGGTTTCCCGCATGGCATGGACGTCGGCCCGCACCGCGCCGAGATCGAGGTCGTACGAGGCCAGCGGTTCGAAGGGGCCCAGCACCTTGCAACTCACGGTCGTCGAGCGGGTCTCCGAGCTCACCCACACGCAGTTACGGAACCGCTTGGTGAGCGACAGGCCCGGCGAGAGCGTCAGTTCGACCCGGACCGCCGGGAGAGGGGCGCGGGTGAAGTTGGTGAAGCCGCCCGGCAGCGGCAGCGTCCCGCCGGGGGTGAGCTGTTCGCGGGCGTTCGTCCCCCGGTCGAACGTCGGCCCGGTCTCCGGGACCGTGACCGTGTACCGCTGCATGCCGCGCGAGCCGTCCCCGGCGGTGGCCGTGATCCGCACCTGATGAAACGTGCCCACGGTCGAGGTCTTCGGGCGGCCGACGCGCACCGCTCCGACCCGGACGGGCACGCCCTTCCTGACCGGGCCGATGCCGTGGCAGACGCCGATCAGGTCGCCGTCGGCGTCGCAGGGCACGTCCACGTCGTCCGAGACGCCCTTCAGGGCGGAGGCGTCGACGGTCACGGTCACGTCGGTGAGGTCGGCCCGCTCCACGTTGGACACCCAGATGCCGTTGGAGTAGCCGGACCCGTACTGGGGCTGGATCTCGTTCGTCGGGCTGTCGACGACGACCACCAGGGGGCGTGTGGTGGCGTCGGGCCGGGTGTCCGCGGCGGCCGATGCCGTGACCAGCTGGGCACCGACGATCAGGGCCGTGCCGACGAGCGTGAGGCTGCGCGGGCGTCGGGGGATGCGATTCATCGGGACTCCCGGGGGGTACGGGCGGCCGCGGACCGGCGCCGCAGCCACAGGATGCCGCCGCCCAGCGCCAGTCCCGCGGCGACGCCGCCTGCGAGGACGTAGGGGAGAGGGGCGCCGCCCCCGGAGACCGACGGCGTGCCCGGGGCGCCGGCGATGTCGACCTTGATGGCGGCCGAGTTGTTCGACAGGTCGCTGTCCCCGTGGCCGATGGACCCCGCCATCCGGATTCTGCCGGGCCTGTTGTCGGCCCGGTCGATGCGGAACACGAAGGGGAAGTTTTCGAACTGACCCGGGGACATGGTCCGGCTCTTGTCGAGACGGTGCTGCCAGCAGTAGTAGTGGGAGGCGCCCGGGGCGCCCTTGTCCGTGTGCCCGCGCTCCTCGCCCCGGCAGAAGTCCGGGGCCTCGACGGCCGTCAGCCCGGGCGGCACCGTCAGCTTGACCACGACCGCCGTCTCGTTGTCCTCCTCGTCGTCGAAGACGGCCCACTCGCCCGCGGGACCGTTGTTGAAGAAGAAGAAGTCGGCCTTGACGGCGTCTCCCCGCTTGCCGCGCAGGGTCACCTCGTTGACCGAGAGGTCGATGGGGGTGTCGACCTCGACACGGGTCGACACCACGTCGTACGCGGCCGGAGCCGGCCGGACGTGCCGGTCGGGGTGGCCGCGCTCGGTGAAGGCCAGCGTCCGGCCCGTGCCCCGGCGTGCGCCCTTCGGCAACTCGTCGTCGGTGCCTGCTCCGTAGGAGATGTGCCCGCCGCCCGACGCGTTGTCGACCTTCGCCTCGCCGAGGTCCAGATCGTAGGACCGGCCGGGCCGCACCGTACCTTCCAGTCGGCAGATCATGCTGTTGACCAGCAAGGTCTCAGCGTCCTCCTGGTACCAGCAGTTGCCGAACTCGTCGGCGAAGGAGAGGTAGCGGTCGAGGTGGACCCTCAGATAGAGGGTGTCGAGCGTCCGCCCGGTGCCGTTGGTGAATCCTCCGGGCAGGTCGAACGACGCCCCCGGGGCCGCGGTGACCTTCTCGACCGCCCGGTCGAAGCGGAGCTTGTCCTCCTCGGCGGCGGCGAGGTGCGGTGTCCCCAGGACCATCAGCAGACCGGCCACCAGGGCGAGCAGCGCGGTGCGGCCGGATCGCTGCCCGCGGGTGTGACTCTCTCGACGGGGCACAGGCCCTCCGTACGTCGTGGAACGTCGGTGGGCCGGCCCCTTGGAGCAGGCCCACCGGACGGTGTGCTCGCACGATGAGACCAAGATCGCCGTACGAAGGTTGTACGTGCCCGGGCGTCAGGCCCCGTCGCCGGCAGCCCCTCGGCGACGTAGTCCGTGGACACCCTTGTACTCGTCCCCGGTGAGATCCGTCGGCGTGTCGACACCGAGGTCGGGAACCGCCGTACGCCACAAGGCAGTTCCGCCAGAAGCCGCACGACCAGGCGTCTGCTGCTGCGCCCCGGCCGGATCACCCGGGCAGGAACCCGGTTCGGGTGATCCGGGCCGCCGGGCGGTAGGCGGCGGGCGTTTCAGTCCAGTCTCTTCCCCATGCGCGCTGAAAACTTCTCCGTGTCCTTTGTGTGCCACCACTCGAACAGGTGGGTGCGTACAAGGAACACGAGGTAATCCAGAGTGTCCTCGGCAAGGTCTCCGCTCACCAGACTCGCTTCATGGCCCTCATAGTCGAGTGAGACTTCCCAAAGCTGCCCGGAGACGCCGACCCGGATCTTCAGAAGCAATTTCGGGAAGACGGACGGCACCTTCACCTCAAGGACTTCAAGAGAGGTCCCTCCGCCCTGGCTCTGCAGTCCTGAAAGCTTTTGAGTGAGTGCTTCCCTTACTTGCTCCGGGGTGGCCATATGGGTCCTCTCAGCACACTGTCTCTGCGCTCGCTGAAGGTGCGGCTATGGGCCGGGCTGTGTACTCTACCGTGGCCGTGATGATTCCCTGGGGTGTGAGACCACCCGGCCTCCCTCCCAGGGGGCCCTTATTGACGACCACCTTGAAGTTCTTCCTCGGATTCGGGGAGCAGCCGGTGCCCACCTTGTACCGGTAGTACACCCCGGGGCTTTTCTCGTAGCCGTTGAAGAGTGTGTCGCCTATCTTGTTCTTGAAACTGGTGCTCCAGCGTCCGCGCGCAACTATGTGGTTGTAGCCCCAGGTCTGCGTTCCGCAGCGCAGAGGCATCCTTTTCGGGCCGATCCAGAAGGTGTAGGCGACCTTTGAGTAGTGCTGTGACCGGCAGGGGTTCGACGCGCTCACTGTGGCTGCTGCGGGCATCCCGGTGGATGCGGTCGCAGGTGTAGGTGCGGTGAGCAGGACAGCGGCTCCTGCTGCCGCGATGAAGGCAGCGGTGGATTTACGTAAATGCGTAGCGCGCACGTTTTCGCCTTTCGGTGCTCGAATCTTCCTTATGTCTTCTGTAGGCCTACTTATGCTCTCCTCGTGGGATTTAAAGGTGCAAGGAATCTCCGCGTGACCATGCTCACGCCCTGGAGTGGAACCGATACGGCGAGTTGTCCATCTTGAACTTGACCGGGCCGGGCAGGACCTGAGGCCCACTCAGCCGCCGAAGCCGCCCGGATCCGGCAGCTCGCCCTCGGGCGGCGGCTCCGCCTCCAGTGGCTTGCCGAACGCGGTAAATGGCCAGGTGCGGTCCGAAAGCCCGTCGCCGCGCACCGACTCGGCGGGCGACTTCCTGATCCAGCGGTCCTGCTCCGCCGTACTCGGCGTCTCCTGCCCCGATGGCTGATCGAGGTGGGCGCGGTTCGGCCGGACGTAGTCCGTCTCTCCGCTCCGGATCTGTTCGAGCCCGGCGCCTGATGGCGAGCGTCACCGGCGATGCCTCACCGGCCATGTCTCACCTGGTGCAGACGGCGGTCGATCAGCGCGTGTCCATCGGTGCTCACGTACGACAGGCGCGCCGCGACCTGGCGCGGCCCGATCCCTCCCAGCACACCGGAAGACCGGCGGGCGCTCCGACCACGTCCGTGGACGGACCCTCGTCTTCGGTCTCATCCACCCCCAAAAGCCCATCTTTGAGGGCGAGTTGCCTCATCGTCCAGCCAACTGCCGTGGTACGCAGAGAGGTTGGCGGCGTGTTCGACGTCACGGTAGAAAACATGATCGAAAAATATGTCCACCTTTGGTCCATCTGACGTAGGGTCACTGTTGCTCGCCGGACTGCCCGAGTGAGCATAAGGAAGGACATGTGATGCGCCACAAGATCGCGGCTCTGGCCGCAACTACCGTTCTGCTTGCCGGCGGAGCACTCGCCACCGCGACTTCGGCGTCGGCAACTGTTGATCCGCCCAGCGGCGGTTGGGATCACACGTGGACCACCACGGACTCGAACAATGGTGGCACGGTCTACATAGCCGAGCACGGCGACCACGTCTCGGTCTGCGACACGGCAGCCGACGGATACGCTCCCCGGGTCCGAATCGCCAACGAGGAGCAGACTGTCCCCGGCGCCTATGACACCCGCTACACCCTCACCGCCTCGGGCGGAGAGGGATCATGCGTCTCGGCCAGTGCTTCGCAGGGGGGCGTGTACGACCTCCCTGAGAACGTCAAGATCGGCGTCACGGTCTACCTGGGTCCGGACTACAAGTACCAGTCCACGCACTATTACCTCAACGACAACTAGCCGGTACGCAGGGGCGGAAGCGCCCCCGCGCACCCTGCGTGGCCAACGCGCCGACGCCGCTGGACCCGCGTACGGGCGGTCGTGCCGGCCTTGCGCAGACGGAGAGCGGGACCCGGTGAGACTGGGCCCGCTCTCTCATGCCGGCATCGGCCACGGTCGGCGCTTGATTTCTGCTGATCCCCGGCGAGTGCCCCGGCAGGATTCGAACCTGCGCACACGACTCGGGAGTGATTGCCTCGATCGAACCCCGTCCCACCTGACCTGTGCGGGAGCCGGACCGTGTCGCTATGGCACCACACTGTGTCGGGGCTCTGTCGCGCTGGCCGAGGAGCCCGGGGAGTCGATGGCATCGGGACGTGGGCTCCGGCGGTGAACGGCGTTTACGGGCCTCGACCCCGGGGGCGGGTACGCATGGTCGATCGGGCCTGGATCACGCCCCCGGGGGGTGTCCGCCGAGACCGGCGGCGGTTACGTCATGGAAAACCCGACGAATTCACCGTAGCGGCCTTTTGGCGTGGACGTTCCACGCAGTCCCGTCGAAGGGCCCGTGACGTGAACATCCTGGCCCGCCGGAACACCCTTCAGTTGCTTCTGGCGCTCGTGGGATTGGCACTGATGCCGTCGCCGGCGGCGCGACTGGACCGAATTCTTTTCGCCGAGATGTTTCGGCGTCTCATCGGACAGGTCGTTCGGGAATCCTCGGAAGAACCTTCTCGGCGATGCTGAGGAGAACGCTGTCGTTCGGGAGGGCTCCGGACTTGCTCCACACGGTGATGTCGCAGTAGCCGCCTCGGTCATTACGGTCCAGGGCCACGGACAGCGTCCTGGCCAGGGGACCTTGTTCGACCGGTCCGCTGGATCGGCCACTCCCGAGATTGAGCTCGATCTTCATCGTGTGATCCGAGGAGAGGACCGCGGGTCGACCGAGAACCTTGAGCGTCTTGATGTCCGTCTCATCCCCGAACTTCATCAGCTTCACGTACTGGTCGGTCGACAGCTCGTTGTAAGTGGCCGAGACGTTCACGGTGTACGTGTCGAACGTGACCTCGGCCTCCGGCTGGGCGACCTTCTCATCAGTCAGAGGAGCGGTGTTGTCGGTGCCGGAGACATTGGTCGCGGTCTCTCCAGGCGTTCCAAGAAGCTTGGCCAGGTCCGGCCGGTTGAGCGCCTTGCACAGCTCCTCACCGGTCACAGGCCGGGGCGTGTCCTTGTAGACCTTCGGAAGCTCCTCGTGTGACTCGCCCGAACACGAGGCGGGCTGCGGGGCGTTGTCGTCGGACGGCATGAAGCGTGGGGCCACCCACAGCGCGGCCGCGAGTGCCCCGAACACGGCCACGGCCGCGACGGCCTGGCTCCAGGGGTTGTGCTCCTTCTCCGGAGTGCCCGGGCCGGGACGCGGCCCGGTTCCGGCCCGGGGCTGAGGGTAGGCCTGGGCCTGGGCCTGGGTGGCAGCACCGACTGCCGCCCCGTCTGCGGAGGCTGTCGGACTCGGGTTCCGGCGTGCGCGCAGGGCCCGGACCACCGCGTAGACGCGTATTGCGGTGAACACGAGGAACACCACGCCGAGACCGGCCGCGACCCGATCGTGATCGCGGACGGCGAGATACATGATGCGTACGCCGAGAACAGAACCGACCGCGATGAGCAGGGGCTCGCGGACCCAGAACGGCAGGAGACGGAGGAGGAAACCGAGCATCCTGCGATCCCACCAGGACAAGATCACATTCGCCATGATGGAAGCCACAGTTCCGGGCACGTGCAGGGCCTGCCGAAGCAGGAGACGCCAATCCGACGATCCCGAGATCGGCCATCGGGACGACAGCGCTGCCAGGACTGAGCCAAAGCTGCCGATGTCCTGGACCACTCCACTCCACTGCCCTGTTCTGGACCACTCCACTGCCCTGAGCTCGGACACCCACGGCACGCCCGTGACCCGCCGTCCGCTACCGGCCTTCAGGCACCTGAAACCCGCTCGCTGCTCACTCGCGATCAGTGCGTAACAACGACAAAGAGCCGGACCAGTAGGACTGGGCCCGGCTCTCGATGTCTGGCACTTGGGCTGGTCAGCGGGTCGATCGCGCTGGTCCGGCTTCTGTGCCCCGGCAGGATCGAACCTGCGCACACGGCTCCCGAGTGATTGCCTGTTTGCTCCCTTGAAATCCCTCTGCCTGCGGCGGAGTCCGATTAAAAGCGCGTGGTGACGCGGAGCGTGTCGGAGGTGTGTCGCGAGAGTGCCTGAGCGAGGCGATCGGAAGTCGCCTCCGACTCCTGCGCCCTCGTGTATTCGCGGCGACTTGAGGAGGGAGCGAAGGCCGCCATCCGCGAGTGACTCTGAGAGCTGACCTGTTCCCAGTCAGGCGCGGCGTAGATCTCAGTTGAGTCGAGCCGTCTCCTGCGCATCGGCCGTCTCAAGCCGCTTGAATCCCCTGCGCGCGGCCTTTGGCTCAGCTGTCCATCGGATGGTCTGTTTTTGATTGCCACGCCAGGTGATCCACGCATTATCTCTGGACGTTCTTGAAGTGTGCAGTGACGTCGTGCCGTGTGTCAGCGCTGCCGACAGAAACGATGAGGGGAACGTTGACCTTGCTGGGCTTGACCACGGAGACGGGGCCGTTCGATTCCCCGGATGCGGTGCCGGTGGCGCGGGAAGAGTATTCGATGACTTCGCTGTTCATACCGCAGTGCAGTGAAGCGAAGGTTCCCGGTGTGGCTGATCTGCTCGTCGCGGTGAGGTAGGGACCGCCAGGTAGGCGGGTCGACCCGTCGGAGGTGTTCTCAGGCCAGGCTGCAGTGATCTGGAGTTGGACTGGGTACGGGCTGTCTGGGCGGACCGCCAAGAGTCCGCACTTACGGCCGGTCGTGTAGGCGAGGAGATAGTCTGGTCCGCTCCGGGCTTGAGCAATGGCCCGGCCGCCAGCCCGAGACAGTACAGGATTGGCGATCTCCGAGA
Organism: Streptomyces rhizosphaerihabitans; assembly: GCF_025399795.1. Lineage (GTDB taxonomy): Bacteria > Actinomycetota > Actinomycetes > Streptomycetales > Streptomycetaceae > Streptomyces > Streptomyces rhizosphaerihabitans. The sequence goes on from NZ_JAODTZ010000061.1 coordinate 44,082, forward strand.
CCTTGCCTGTGAGATTGACACGTGGCAAGGAGCTTAGGGCTACGGTTTGCGCTGAGCCACTTCGGGTGGGGCGTGCAGACCCACCCGAAGGCGCCGAGCACGCGACGCCGGCAAGGGAAACGGTAATTCCTATAGCAACGAATTGAGTTGCACGGATCGCCGTCACTCGCTTCCCTTCTCTGTAGCGTCAAGTAATGATTAGCTATTCCACTGATTGTCGAAGGCCGGTTGCATCAGCTTGCTGTCGCTGGTGACCACGGACGTGACACCGCCCCGCTTTATGAGGGTGTGCGCAGTCGGTGTAAACAGCCCCGGCTCACTGGTTGCAGTCACGCCGCCGTGATGGTCAGTCATAGGCGCAGCCTGAGTCGTACCGGAACTCAGAACGCCCAAGGCCAGCGCGCCGACAGCAGCCGTTACTGCAATTACCCGATTCATAGAAAATCCCCCGTAGCCCTGCCACCTACCTTGACTGGGCGGTGGCTGCGGAATTGAACCTACAGGCGAAATAGCCTGCCTAGCGTCATGCGAGATGATCCCTGAGCAAGACTTGAGGTTTTTAGATCCGAATTCAACCTTCCATCTCTCATAAGACAGAATCGAATGGCTCTGCACCCCCTCACAACCTTCTGATCCGTAGCTCTGCAGAGATCGGTCAACGGCGGTCATGCAGGTCACCCTGCGGTCCCCCGAGGTCACTGCTGGGCGGGGCCGGTTGCTGTGGTTGCTGCACTCCGCTGCTGTACCGCTCACAGGTCTACTCAGGACTCCGTCTCCGGACTTCCCTGGCACAGAACGACGTGCGCCATCCTGAAAGGCAGACCGCGGAGGATCGGCTCCATCACCTTGCCCATCGGCAGGACGGACTTGTGTTTCGGGGTATGCGTTCAGGCCGGTCACGCCACGGGCGCCTGAACGGGCCGCAGTGAAGGGACCGAACGATTGATGGAAACCGAAGCTGCCACGCGCGCCCGCCTCAGTGTCCGACAGCAGGAACTCCCAGCCGAACTTGATGAGGTTCATACGGAGTTGACCCAACTCGAAACACTGGTAGTCGTGTCACAGTGGCGGGACAGACCCAGCGGCCCGTACGGGCGAGGCACCATCTATCACACGGGCCTTGATAATCGCTGCCGTCCCACTAACCGCCCAGAGCGGATCACGCTGTACCGAGCCCTGCGTGCGAGTATGTCCCCGTGCCCGAGGTGTAAGCCAGGGAAGGCGTAGCGCCAATTCCACCAGCCCGCCACCCTCCCCAGCCACTCACGGCCGGCACCCGCGAACCGCGCCCCCGCCGGAGGCACGTACTTGACCGGCGGATGCCTTCCTCGCTTATGCCGCTGCACGTAGCGCGCCGCCGGGGCGCAGACAGGAGCCGGGCCGTGCCGCAGAGGCGGCGCGCGGCCCGCGTCTGCGCGGGTCCTTGATCAGGTAGGGAAAATTCCACCAGGAGCGTGAGGTGGCGGCACTGGCGCCCCTCTCAGGAGTGTTGACGGTCGAGCAGGTGTACAGCGTTGCTCGCCATCGCCAGGCTTGGAGCCAGGTCCCGCCGACGCCGACACGACAGATCTGGACATCTGTTGACAACACTTGCCCGGGCTTGGGGTTCCTGTCGTGATGCCCAGGTGCCTCGCCGTTTACCAAGCCTGTCAAGCAGACCTGGTGGCCTGAGCCTGTTCGGAGGCGAGCAGCCGCTCGAGGCTCCTGCGCTCTCTGTCGAGCCCCGCGAGCATCCGCGTACGTGTGTGCTCGAAGTCAGGCTCGACCTCGACGCCGAGGTCGTGGCGCAGGGTGACCCGGAGCAGATACACCCCGTCGGACAGGGGACCGCTGAACCAATCTTTGGCCCGGTTGTACGACCTGTCCGAGTCAGGGCTACTCGGCAACTGCTTCACCACCATGTACCCGACTCCGAGCGCCCTGTTGAGGGACGAGGCGATCTGGTGGACGTCCTTCGGCAGTGCCATCTGCGCCAAGGAGTATTGCTCTGACCAGGCTTCCTTCGCAGCATCGAGGACTGCTGGTTCGACGCTTTCACTGCGCTCGGCCGCTCGGACCGCGTCTCGGGCAGCGACCCGGTAAGCGCGAGCCGTGGTGTTCAGACGGGCATAGAGGTCCCGTCTGGCTTCCTGCGCTCGGTCGTGGCGGTCCTCTGCCCGTTCACGATCGGCACGCTGGTTCTGCGCCCGGGTGACGCGCTGGCTGAGCACTGCTCCACCCAGCGTTCCGCCCAGGGTTCCCCCGACGCCGATGAGCGCGACGGCAAGCGTGGTCACATCCACGAGATCCCCCCAACTCGTCCTTCATCCGCGCGTGGGCAGTTGCTGAAGACGGCACGACGGCCCCAGCAATGCTCAGGCTCCCCATCCGCGGCATGGTCCAAGACTGGGACGATAGCGAGGAGCAGGCCTACCCGGCTTCAATTCGTGCGTCACCTGCGGCGATGCCCCAAGATCCCACTCATGCCTGGTCCACAGTCCCCGACACAGGGCCGCTTCGGGCTGCTGTTCTCGGGATGACGCCAATCGGTACGGCTCGTGGTGGCGGGTAGCTGCGGTCTTATCAGCCCCACTGGGCGACGATGGCTTCCTCGACGCTGAAGACCGCATCACACTCGGCGCACTGCGCACTACCGAAGACGTAGGTCAACTTGCGGGCGATGTCCGGCTGGCCGTCTGTGAGTGCGCGGGAGTGGAGCTTTTGGGCCAGCCCCTCAAAGGATGCGGGGGCTTGAGGTCGCAGCGGCACCTGTCTCGCCGAGGTGGAGGTCCTCATGTACATGCTGTCCGTGGTCGAGAAGAAGCCGTACTCGCCGAAGACTATGAAGTTCTCCGTGTCGCACGTGGGGCAGGGCACCTCGTACTCCTCGTCGTTCAACCCGTCGAACTGCTCGCCCCAGACTTCGACGCCCTGGAAGCTCAGCAACGTGCCCAGCAAGTCCACGTAAGTCGTGGGGTTGTCGGTGAGTCCCGGGTCCTGGAGGGCTTCCTCGGTGAGTTGCGCCAGGTCGGATATCTGGGAGGCGTAGGTCACTTGAGGATCGTCAGCGCCGTACGGCTGATCTGTGCTGGCCACAATGGAGCTGGCCAGGTATAGGGGCATCCGCCGGTCCACCGCTGACCACTGACGCGCCATCTCGGTCAGAGCGGGCAAGGCCGCGTAACTCGCCGAGTAGACGGTGCCCTGATGACACAGCCGGGACCAGAGTTCGTCCCAGCTGGGGTCTTGAGCATTTAGACACGCTGCGTCGAGCAGGCCCGGGACGTCGTCTGCTGTGCCGTAGGCGTGGTGAAGCTGAGACCAGTCTGTCATGCCGATGATCTAAGCAGCCGAGCGCGGCACGATGCCGGGGAGGTTGCGTGAGCCAGCCGTTTCTGGAATCCATCAGTTACCTGCGGCGATGGTCCAAGATCCCGTCCACGCCTCGTCCACGGACCCCGACATACGGCCGCTTCGGGCGGCATATGGCTGCACATACGCGAAGACCCCGGCCTCAGCGTTTCCGCTGGTGACGGGGTCTTTGGGCACCTTGTAAAGGGTGCCCCCGGCAGGATTCGAACCTGCGCACACGGCTCGGGAGGGCATGTCGTAAGCGCCGGATAGACAGGCTCTGACCTGCGAGTTTTCCGCAAGAGCGCCCGAAGAGGGGCGATCTCTATCGCATACTGTGCACAGAAGTCCTAGGGACAAGCGGTTCCGACCGCTCAACTAGCTTATTGCGTATGGGAGTTCCGGAGACGTAACGGCTGCGAGTATGGAACCGACTGAACCGTGGTGCGACAGCAGTGAGGCCGACCGATTAGGCCAGTAGGGGGAGCGTGGCATATGGCATCAACCTCGGCGTCGCCCAGTGGCGACAACCAGTCGCATGGAGCGGCGTCTGCGGGTGCACCTGCACCAGCACAGGCGAATCCGCAGACGGGTGCACCTGTGCCAGCGCAGGTGCACCCGCAGGGGCTGGGCGGGGCTCAGGCGCAGAGCGGCGTGTCCAAGAAGGCGATCTGGACCCGCATGGCCGTTTGGTTCTTTCTCTCCGTCGTGTTCGCGTTATTGCCTACCGGGGGCCAGTATCTGAATGACCGACAGATGGCGGGGCCTCATGATGTGGACCACTGGGTGTGGATCGGTAGGGCGCAGCTTTACCTCGTCTCAATGGGCCTAGCCGTATCCGCCATTGGCGAGGCAATGATCATTCTGAAGAAGAAGCATTCATTCAGGTTGATCATGGTCTCGTTCTTCAACATGCTCATCATGCTTTTCGCTGCGTATCTTGCTCCAGGCGCAGACTCGGACAAGAAGATCGACAGCGTAGTTGGCCAGCAGTCTCTGATCATGTTCGCCGCGGCGCTGCTCACTTCTGGCGCTAGTACGTTTCTCTGCGTTGAGGAAGACGGGGTGCAGCAGTGAAGGCGGACTGGGTACTAACGATCGTCGCAGCAAGCGGCGGCATTGTAAGCATCCTCGCCGCGATGGCAAAGGTATGGGCTCAGAAATTGTCTGACAGACACTTTCTGCGCCGATTCCTCCGTTCAAAGGGCGAAGAAGGCGGGCCTCCACGTCCACGCCCATAGGATGGCGAAAGAAATCACCCCGCGGAACTGGCGGCCCATCACGAATTAGGGACGTTTTCATCTGCAGCGCGGTGTTTAGGAGGAGGGTGCGCGCAGAGCGATCGGATGCCGTTGACTCATTCCAGGAAGCCTCGCCTACCAAACTCGGCCTCTTCATCCTCGCGACGGGCCAGAGACGAGTACCACTCGACAAGCGAACGCATCGAAGACGCCAAGCGCGGCCATTCATCGCTCAATCTGCTGCTTGCCTCGCTATATCGTTGCGCAAATTGACGCTCCTGCTCCCCACCTTCTTCAACACTGCGCTGCACGATGCCCCGTTGCGCAAGAATTCCGGATTTTAGCCCCTTCTCGATCGCTCCATGCAGATTGTCTTCAAGGAAGTCTCGCGCTTCTTCGCAGGGCCACACGTCATCCTGGCCGGCTGGCAGGTGAGAAAGTATCCTGCCTATATGTCAGTCCCCAACTTCGGTGGGACCGCAGTCGCGGGCGCCGCTTGGTGGCGTTCTACGGGGTCCTGTACTACGCGGGACTCCGGCCCGCTGAGGCGGTCGGGCTGAGGCTCCCTGACTGCCGCCTACCGGAGCAGGGTTGGGGCACGTTGACGCTGCGGGAGACGCGCCCCGTATCGGGCAAGCAGTGGACCGACTCCGGGGAACGGCACGACCGCCGGGGCCTGAAGGCTCGTGAGTCCGACACCGACCGCCCGGTCCCCATCCCACCCGTCCTCGTTGCCATCCTCCGAGCCCACCTGAAGGAATTCGGGACCGCCAAGGAAGGGCGTGCGTTTGGGAACGAGCGTGGGGGCGTCGTCGGCTCATCCACGTACTGGCGCGTGTGGGAGGAAGCGCGACTGTTCGCCCTCCCGCCGGACCGCGTCGAATCGCCGCTCGCCGGGCGCCCGTACGACCTGCGGCATGCGTGCATCACGCGGTGGCTGAACGCCGGGGTCCCGATCGCTGAGGTCGCCCGGCGGGTCGGCAACTCCCCGGAGGTGATCCACCGCCGGTACCACGGCTGCATCGATGGGCATGAGGAAGCCGCCAACGCGAAGATCGCAAAGGCGCTGGAGGAGGAGGGCGACGCGACCTAGGCCGTGTCTCTCTGATCAGGTCAGGCCCGGGGCGCCCGGCACCGCGGGCTGATCCGAAGGACACGTTTCAGGCCGGACCGAATGCGCGGGCAAGGGCGCAGAGCCGGCCGTTGGCAGCCGAGTTTCGTAGGTAAACCGTTGTCGGCGCGTCGTTGCCCGGCGGGCCCGTCACCCGCATCCTGACGGTTCAGCATGATCACGATGAAGAGAATGAAGGTTTCCCGCACATGCAGCACATCCCCGACCTCGGAAAGAACTCGCTCGGCAAGCCGGATCCGTGGGCCAAGTTCCGAGGGCTCGCCTGGTGGCAGTTGGTCCTCTCGATCGTGCCGATCTTCCTGCTGCCGGTCGGCGGGGCGATAGGCGGGGCCATCGGGGCGGCGGGCCTCTTCGCGAACCTCTCCCTCGCCCGCAAGCCGTTCGGGACGCCGGTCAAGCTCCTGGCGATGCTGGGCGTGGTACTCGCCTCTTATCTGGGTTACTTCCTCGTCGTGGGTCTCGTCCACAACCTGCTCAAGGGCTGACTCTCCGGCCGGGAATCCTGATCTCGGCGGCCGGGGCGACGGGCCCGGGGTAACTCGCCCCGTCCCGTGTCCTTCGGATCAGGGCCCGGGGCGTCAGGCCCTGATCCGCCGGCCCGCCGCGCCCGACCGCACGTAGCCCGGACCGCCCGCGTCCGACTTGTGGCACAGCCCCAGGGCGTGGCCCAGCTCGTGTGCCGCGATCTGCCGACGTTTCCGCCGACGGCGAGGCCGTCACGGCCGCCCACCCGGCTTCGACCGCGAGGCCTACAAGCAACGGAACACCGTCGAACGCTGCATCAATCGCCTCAAGCAGTG
>NZ_JAODTZ010000062.1 GCF_025399795.1 Streptomyces rhizosphaerihabitans
AGAGCTGGGGAAGTGGTGGGTTGAGGTGGGGACTACTGCAAACCTGCCACGCTTCGAGCGTCGAGGTCTGAGAAGAAGCGGTCCACGATTTCGCTGTTGGCGACACTTTCGAGAGCCTCGCCGACTACCCGACCAGCCAGCTCCGTGGCCAACGACACGATGTCTCCCCGCAGTTCTGTCTCCGCGATGACGCGATCGGCCGCGAGCCGTGCCTGAGCTTCCACAATCATCGCCTCGCGTTCCCGCAGGCCCGCAGCGCGAATCTCGGCGATCAGTTGCGCGCCCTCCTCCAAAGCCCTCTGGCGCAGGCGCGCCGCCTCGTGTCGGGCCTCAGCCAGCTCCTCGCGATACTTGGCGAGGACTTCATCGGCTTCAGCCGCCAACTGTTCAGCACGTTCAGTCTGGCCCTCGATGGCGTCCTTCCGTTCGCCGAGGACCTTGTTGATGCGCGGTAAGAGAACCTTGGCCATGCAGACGAAGACAACAGCGAAGCTCACCACGCCGACCACCGTCGGCGCGGGCCCAGGTATAAGAATGCCCATGCCAAGACCATAGGGGAGTAATGATTGCGCTGCGCAGGGCATCAGGTAAGAGTTCGCTCCTATCTGGTGCAGCAGCCATCCCGCTCTCCCCTCTGGATCAGCCAGAACTGCTATAGGTCGGAGGGTGCACCCTTCGTGCCCCAACCGTGCCCGATCGAGCGGGGACCAGCGGTGAACCGCGGGCACTCGCGGGCAGCAGGCAACGCAACGGCCCCTGACCGATCTACCTGGTCAGGGTCCGTTTCTGCTGGCGGTGGGTGTGGGATTTGAACCCACGGTGACTCGCGCCACGACGGTTTTCAAGACCATGTGCGGCTTGACTCACCCATTGACTCCACCGACCGCGTGGGCAAGCGGCGCGTGCCGGAGGAGTGATCTTGCTGCGCGCTCAGCGACGAATCAATCTTCGTCAGGGCAATAAGTCGGCCAGAGACAGCCCTCGTAGCGCCGTCCATGATCCACAGACGCGCGTAAGGAGATCGCTCCGAGTGCGCGTCAGGAGAGGCTGTAGGTGACCACTGTGCGGGCCGGGAAGCGGAAATCGTCGCGGAGCGTGGGAGAGACCTCGACCATGACGTTGACGCTCGAACCGGTGGCGCTTGTGGAGTGGTAGATCCAGACAGGGCCCCGCAGGGGAGACCCGCACAGACCCTCGGGGAGCTCGATCTCGTCATCGGCGACCCCTTTGGTGCCGTACTTCTCGTCGAACAGGGGCTTGCCATCCGGGAGGATCCCCGCGCGGTGGAGGTAATCCGGTATCTGGTTGCTCACGAAGGTGACCTCAGCGCTGCCGTTCCTGGTGAAGTAGTGGATGTCGGAAGCACCGGCGGGAATCTGTGCACCCCCGGCGCCGATCAGGCCTGGCAGCTGCGTGTCGCTGCCCTCACAAGCTCGGGCGTCCCCGAACGGATGGAACAACTCGTCCCGGAACAGCCAGACCAAGCCGCCCGCCATCAGGGCGAGGATCGCCACCGCGACCACCAGACAGGACAGACGCCGCCGCAATGCGGAGCCGCCGCGCTCCGTATCGTTCACGTCATCCAGGTACAAAGCCTCGTTCACCCCGTCCGAAACGGCTCGACCGCTCGTCGCTCTTTCAGCACCCATGACACGCCCCCTCAGGCTTCCCGCACGTGATCGGCGGCAGCATATGCCCGATCGATGGTTCGGGTACTGGCCCCCGTTACGCCTGGTCAGGAGTGAGCTCAACATGCCACAGCCCTCCACCAGCAGCTCTTCTCCGGTGGGACGTCATGGCCGTCTGTTCACTGATGACCGGTCCACGAAATCGCCAGCGCTCTCAGCAGCGCTCGACTCGGCGACCCAGCTAGTGCTGTGGCCGGAAAGGTTCGCCGGGTCGGTGGGTAGGGGGCGTTGGTGAATGGGCAGCGACGTCTGATCTGATCCTGGCGGCGTCTTGGGATCGTGTCCCAAAGTGGGCACTGCTCTTTCCTGCTGAATCCACGTGCGGTTATCGTCCGTTCCTATGCCCGTGAACCTGAGCTTGGTCGTCGGTTTCCTGACTCTGTCGGCAGTTCTGTCGGTGATCCCGGGGCCATCTGTCTTGCTCGAGACCAGCCGTGCCATCACGGTGGGGCGTCGATCGGCGATGTGGATCGTGCTGGGTAACGCTCTGGGCGGTCTGGTACTCCTAGCGTTCGTGCTCGCCGGCCTTGGAGCAATCGTCGCGACATCGGCCAAACTCTTCATGGCAATCAAGATCGCCGGTGCGTGCTACCTGTTCTGGCTGGGCGTCAGCGCTCTGCACTCCGCTCGGTCCAACTCCGTGACTGAGCCCCTCGCCACAGCCGATTACCCCGGCAGGACGTCGTGGGCTCGATCGGTACGGCAGGGCCTTCTTGTCGGTGTCGCCAACCCGAAGAGCGTCGTGTCGCTGGTAGCCGTCCTGCCCCAGTTCGTCGACCACTCGCGCGGAAACCTCATTCTCCAGATGCTGATCCTCGGCCTCGCTGGAGGCGTGGTCCAAGCACTCATCGAAACCATCTGGGTCTGCGCCGCCGGATCCATGCGGACCTGGTTTCTGGGGAAAACACGCCGTATTCGGGCTCTTAAAGCCAGCGGCGGAGTTGCCATGATCGCGTTTGCCAGCAGGCTCGCAATCGAAAGCCCGTGAAACCATCCGCTGCCATGGTCCCGCCGGCAGTCTGTGCGTCACTCGTGCGCCGACTGTGTTGGTGCAGGGAGCCATCAGTACGACCCAACCCGGTGAACCTTCGCGGTCACAGCACTAGTCACCGTGATCATCGTGCTGCTGCTTGTCCGAGACCGGCTGAAGAGCCCCGGTACTGATCCGGAATCGGACTGTCAAGTCGATCGCTAACGTCTGACACCAGCGGCTGACACCAACAGGGACGAACAGCAGCGGTCAGCGCCGAACCTCACGGGACCAGCCGTCCGGGCAGAAGGCCGATGAGTCAAGCACTTCTAGCCGCCGGGATCGGCCTGATAAGGATGAGGCCCTGAGGTTGCGGTACAGCAGCAAAGTACAGCAACCACAGCAACCGGTCCCGTCCCATAGCGTCCCTATAGACCCGAAGTGCGGCCTGTATGACCGTCACTGACCGATCTATCTAGAGCTACGGATCAGAAGGTGCCCGCGCCCCTGCCGTACTCGATCTACCGGGAACTGACAGGGAGCCACGGTGGTTGACGGACAGCGCACAAGAGAACGGCCCTCGACCGCCTGGTCAGGGGCGACCGGACTGTTGCCCTTATACGTCGATCAGTGGGCGACCAAGCCAGCCAACCGGGTGACTCAGCCACCTGTTCGATTTATGAGTCCATCGAGGAGTAGGACCTCGCCTGTGATGCTGTGATCGGGCCACCCGACCACAGCTCGGCGTCAGCCGGCCCTGTTCAGCCTGGCCATCCATCGATGATGGAACACCCTCGCGCCCCCTTTGCACCGCGCTCTCGCCCTGGCTGCGGTCGAGGGAGGACCATAGGAGTTGAGTGAGCAAGGGAGGCCCACCATGAAGACCGGAGCCTCGGACTACGACCGCTGGCTGTACTCTCACACCCCCTCCCAGGCCGAGGGCGAGCGTGACGAACCGGCCGAGCGCGCAGCCATGGATCAGCACCCCGACGTCCCCAGGACCGAGCCGTCCCAGGCCGAGGGCGAGCGGGCGGACGACACCAGGACCACCTGACCGCCGACAAGCGATCAACGAACGGCGCCTGATGGTCTGACTGCGTGACAACGCCGACGTATGACGGCACACGCCTGCGGACAGCCGCGGCAGGCAAGCAACCCACCGTCCTGGGTGGAGCATCCACTCAAGTGCTTTGGGACGAAGAGGTCGCGGGCTCAAATGCCGCCGCCTCGATAGAGAAGTACCGGTCCGGAGCAGTGGGTCAGTCGATCTGCCTGGCTGGCTGACTCTCCAGCAATGCATCCAGCTCCAGGGTTCCCGTCACCGTGCCGGCCAGCCATTCCACGAGGGTGACGCCCTGGGCCCAGTGCGCTCCGTCATGGGTGCACCACATGCCGCCCGCGGGGTCGGCGAAGTCGACCAGTGACCAGATGGTGCAGCCCCAGTCGTAGATCAGCACCTGGCCGGCGGGGATCTCGCCGGATGGATCCGGACCGTCCTGGTACAGCTCGGCGATGTCCCGGAAATTGGCCTGCACAGGCCCCCCGCGCACTCCAAGGATTCCCTCGCGCGGGCCGAAGCCGCCGTTGGCGACCTCGAGGTAAAGACGTCGCAGGAGGGGAGGCAGGGGGAACCCGATGATCTGTTCCGCCTCGGCTACAGCCTCCGGTGTCGCGGGCGGCGGCAAGGTCCCGGCTCGGGCCACGGTCTTCAACGCCTTGACGACCTCATCCTCAGTCACTCGCTCAGCCTTTCAACCCGGAGCAGTGCAGGCCATGCCTTGGAGTCATGGAGTTGATCAAATACTCACCGTTGTCGGCAGACCCGCGATCGCTGGGCCGTCCCTGGGCCGTGCGAAGGCGCTCGGCGGTGACCGACGGCGACAACCAGTGACAGATCAGCTACGAGCGAGGGAGGGGAAAGGCCAGTTCACGGCCCCGGGGCCGAACGCGTTTCCCCCGAGGGGTAGCCGTCAGGCAAGATGGGGTGTATCTGCCCACTGCCGATTTCAAGCGTCCGGACGGTTTCTCTTGGCTGAGTTCATTTACACCATGCGCAAGACGCGCAAGGCGCACGGCGACAAGGTGATCCTCGACGACGTCACCCTGAGCTTCATCCCGGGTGCGAAGATCGGTGTGGTCGGTCCGAACGGTGCCGGTAAGTCCACCGTTCTCAAGATCATGGCGGGCATCGAGCAGCCCTCCAACGGTGACGCGTTCCTGTCGCCCGGCTTCAGCGTCGGCATCCTCATGCAGGAGCCGCAGCTGGACGAGTCCAAGACGGTTCTGGAGAACGTCCAGGACGGTGCCGCCGAGCTGATGGGCAAGCTCAACCGCTTCAACGAGGTCGCCGAGCTGATGGCGACCGACTACTCGGACGCGCTCATGGAGGAGATGGGGAAGCTCCAGGACGACCTGGACCACTCCAACGCCTGGGACCTCGACGCGCAGCTCGAGCAGGCCATGGACGCGCTGGGCTGCCCGCCCGGCGACTGGCCGGTCACCAACCTCTCCGGTGGCGAGAAGCGCCGCGTGGCGCTCTGCAAGCTGCTGATCGAGGCTCCGGACCTGCTCCTCCTCGACGAGCCCACCAACCACCTCGACGCCGAGTCGGTGAACTGGCTGGAGCAGCACCTCACGAAGTACGCGGGCGCCGTCGTCGCCGTCACTCACGACCGGTACTTCCTGAACAACGTCGCCGAGTGGATCCTCGAACTGGACCGCGGCCGCGCGATTCCCTACGAGGGCAACTACTCCACGTACCTCGACAAGAAGGCCTCCCGCCTCAAGGTCGAGGGCCGCAAGGACGAGAAGCGCGCCAAGCGGCTCAAGGAAGAGCTGGAGTGGGTCCGGTCCAACGCCAAGGGCCGTCAGACCAAGTCCAAGGCCCGCCTCGCCCGTTACGAGGAGATGGCGGCCGAGGCCGACAAGATGCGGAAGCTGGACTTCGAGGAGATCCAGATCCCGCCGGGCCCGCGGCTGGGTTCCATCGTCGTCGAGGTCCAGAACCTCTCCAAGGCGTTCGGCGACAAGGTCCTCATCGACGACCTGTCCTTCACGCTGCCGCGCAACGGCATCGTGGGCGTCATCGGCCCGAACGGCGCCGGCAAGACCACGCTGTTCAAGATGATCCAGGGTCTGGAGACGCCGGACACCGGCGCGATCAAGGTCGGCGAGACGGTCAAGATCAGTTACGTCGACCAGAGCCGCGCCAACATCGACCCCAAGAAGACGCTGTGGGCCGTCGTCTCCGACGAGCTCGACTACATCAACGTCGGTCAGGTCGAGATGCCGTCGCGGGCCTACGTGTCCGCCTTCGGCTTCAAGGGCCCGGACCAGCAGAAGCCCGCAGGCGTCCTCTCCGGTGGTGAGCGCAACCGGCTGAACCTGGCGCTGACCCTCAAGGAGGGCGGCAACCTGCTGCTCCTCGACGAGCCCACCAACGACCTCGACGTCGAGACGCTGTCCTCGCTCGAGAACGCGCTGCTGGAGTTCCCCGGTGCGGCCGTGGTCATCTCCCACGACCGCTGGTTCCTGGACCGGGTCGCGACGCACATCCTCGCGTACGAGGGTGAGTCGAAGTGGTACTGGTTCGAGGGCAACTTCGAGTCGTACGAGAAGAACAAGGTCGAGCGGCTCGGTGCGGACGCCACGCGCCCGCACCGAGCCACCTACAAGAAGCTGACCCGGGGCTGATCGATCTTGCGCCACATCTATCGCTGCCCGCTGCGCTGGGCGGACATGGACGCGTACGGCCACGTCAACAACGTGGTGTTCCTCCGCTACCTGGAGGAAGCCCGTATCGACTTCCTGTTCCGCCCGGAGAAGGACTTCAAGCAGGGGTCCGTGGTGGCGCGCCATGAGATCGACTACAAGCGGCAGCTGGTCCACCGGCACGCGCCGGTGGACATCGAGCTCTGGGTGACGCAGATCCGGGCCGCGTCCTTCACGATCGCCTACGAGGTGAAGGACCCGGACCAGGTCTACGTCACGGCCGCCACGGTGATCGTGCCGTTCGACTTCGAGCGGCAGCGTCCGCGCCGGATCACGGCAGAGGAGCGCGACTTCCTGGAGTCGTACCGCGACGACGAGGACGAGGCCGTCGCGGCATGACCGTCCTGCACCTCGCCGACGCGGGGGAGGCGGCCGATCTCGCCGCCTTCCTCTCCCGGCTCGTCCACTACGACCGCGCGGCCGCCGTACGCCTCCAGGCGCACGGTGGCACGCTCGCGGTCTTCGGCCGGCCGCCGTCGTTCGAGGTCCTCGCGATCCGTACGGCGCGGCTGGCCAAGCCGTACGAGAACGGGCTCGACGTCACCCTCGACGTGACCGTCTCCGCCGGTGAACTCCTGGAGTCCGTCGAGGAGTCGGCGGCCACCGCCGGTGTTCCCGGCGCCGTCACCGGGCCCCCGTGGGCCGGGGTGCTGCCGCCCCGCGGCGGCTGGCGGCAGGAGCCGGGGCTGCCCGCCCCGGACGCCGTACGGGCGAAGGTCTCCGCTGCGGTGGCCGAATTCCGGTCGCGCACCGAGGAGTTGGCGCCCGAGCTGCGGACGCGTGCCGAACTCGACCGTGTCGGACGGGAGATATGGTCCCGGCCGATCGGTGACACCGCCCTTCCCGTGCGGGCCGCGCATGCCGCGCAGGCGCTGGGATTCCTGCGGCCCGTACCGCCCGCGGCCGCGTCCGTCGCAGAGCAAGTCCCCTCGGGCGAGAGCTCGTTGAGCGACACTCCCGTGAGTGACAGTCCGTTGGCGCTGTACTCGTCGGGTGCCTGGCTGCGTCTGCGGACGCCGTTCGGGTCGGTCGCCGTCCGCCGGGCGGGACTCGGGGCGCTGGACGTCAGCGTTCGCTGACCCCGCGCTCCGGTTTCCGCCGGAGCCACCGGATTCTCCTGGTCCGCCGCCGTGATGCGCCCGGTCCCGGACCGCGTGGGCGGGCGCCTGGAGGGGCCGGGGGAGCGCGTACGGGCCCGTGCGCACCAGGGTGCGCGCGGTGACCGGGAACCGGCGGCGTGTTCCACGAGACGTCCTGCGGCATGCCCGGTACCGGCTGGGAGCGTCGAAGGCGCGCCGGGCCTCCTCGCGGACCGCGCGGATGGTGGCGGCCCGCCCGGCGGAGAGGACGTCGGCACCGACGATCAGCGCGCCTGCAAGGCCGCCTTGACCGGATTGTGACCGGAATCCGACGTCGTACGACCGGAATCCGCGCGCCCGTGACCGGTGGTCGGCTCGCTGTGATCACCGTTGAAACCAGGCGATCAGCTCGCCGTGTTCACCGTCGAAAGCGGGCGATCAGCCGGCCGTGTTCACCATCGAAGCGGCCGCGTACGTCAGGTAGTTCCACAGCGTGTGCTCGTGCTCCTCGGAGAGGCCGAGCTCGTCGACGGCGACGCGCATGTGCTTGAGCCAGGCGTCGTGCGCGGCCTGGTCGACCTTGAAAGGGGCGTGCCGCATCCGCAGCCGGGGGTGGCCGCGGTTCTCGCTGTACGTCGTCGGGCCGCCCCAGTACTGGATCAGGAACAGCGTGAGGCGCTCCTCGGCCGGGCCCAGATCCTCCTCGGGATACATGGGCTTCAGCAGCGGATCCCCGGCGACACCCTCGTAGAAACGGTGCACGAGGCGTCGGAAGGTCTCCTCGCCGCCGACCTGCTCGTAGAAGGTCTGCTCCTGAAGCGTGCCGCGCCGAATCTCTTTCACGCCCCCATGCTCTCAGACGGGGTGACCGAGGACTCAAGGCTTAGGACCACTCACGCGGCGCAGCGGACGCGTCCGTGCCGGTCCGGCCGGTCCGGCGCTCGCCTCACGGCCCGTCCGGCAGCACAGTGGAGGTATGGGCGCACACGCTCTCGACACCGGCCCCGACCCGGGCCCCGAGGACCTCGCCGATGCGGCGCGGGCGTCCATGGTGCGCGGGATCGACCGGAGCGGGGCCTGGGAGAACGACCCGGTCTGGCGGGAGGCCTTCGAGGCCGTCCCTCGCCACCTCTTCGTTCCCTACTACTACATCGGCGCCGCCGGCGGTTTCGAGCGCGTGTGGGGTGAGGACCCGGACCCGCGGGCCAGGGACCGCTGGCTGCGCGGCGCCTACGCGGACACTCCGCTGGCGACCCGGGTGCGGGACGGGGAACTGGTCTCCTCCAGCAGCCAGCCGTCCCTGATGGCGACGATGCTGACCGAGCTGGCGATACGGGACGGGGACGCCGTCCTGGAGATCGGCGCCGGGACCGGCTACAACGCGGCCCTGCTCGCGTACCGTCTCGGCGACGGCCTGGTGACCACGGTCGACCTCGAGGTGGAGATCACCGAGGCCGCGCGAAGGCATCTGGCCGTCGCCGGGTACCACCCGACCGTCGTCACCGGCGACGGCGCCCGCGGGGTCCCAGAACGCGCTCCCTTCGATCGGATCATCGCCACCTGCACGCTGACCACGATCCCGCGCCCCTGGCTGCCCCAATGCGTCCCAGGCGCCCGCATCCTCGCGCCGCTGGCCACCGGCCTGATCGCGCTGCAGGTCCAGGACTCCGAGCACGCCGAGGGACGCTTCCTGCACACGTCCGCCTTCTTCGTACCGCTGCGCGGTGCCACCCGGTCCGGGCCGGAGCCGGAGCCGGCGCGGCTCGGCGACCTGCCGCGCCGGGCCCGCGGCCACGATCTGTTCCGGTTCCTGCTGGCCCTGACAGCGGGCAGCCTGGACCCGTCCGACGCCTACGCGCTGTGGGAGCGCGAGGGGCGGCCGCAGCGCGAGCGGTACGGGATCACGGTCGGCGAAGAGGGTGCCCGGGCCTGGCTGGACGATCCCGAGGGG
Organism: Streptomyces rhizosphaerihabitans; assembly: GCF_025399795.1. Classification (GTDB taxonomy): domain Bacteria; phylum Actinomycetota; class Actinomycetes; order Streptomycetales; family Streptomycetaceae; genus Streptomyces; species Streptomyces rhizosphaerihabitans. The sequence goes on from NZ_JAODTZ010000062.1 coordinate 9,460, forward strand.
CCGTACACCTGGCCGCTGCCGTGAGCCGTCCGCGACCGGGGTTCCGTGCGGCGGCCGGGAGCGGCCCCTGGCGGAGGAATCCGCCCGGAGCCGCCGTGAAAGCCGTGCTGGGCCCCCGGGAGGCGGTTTCAGCTCCTGGGCGATCGGCAGGGACGATTCACCCCTTGAGGGCGCCGCAGGGACGATCCGGCCCCCGGGGTGACCGCAAGGACGTATTCCAGCCCAGGGGAGGCCGCCGCGGCGATTCAGCCCCCGGGACGATCGCAGGACGATTCAGCCCTGCGGTGATCGCAGGGCTGACGATTCGGCCCCGGGGTGGCAGCCGCGGCGATCCGGCCCCCGGGGCGCCGGGGTGCCGGGGTGCCCGGGTGGTGCTCAGCCCCGGCGGATGGTGATCGTCGTCCAGGCGCCGACGTGCACCCGGTCGCCGTCCTGCAGCTGCACCGGCACGAACGGCTGGATGGGCTCCTCGCCGCCGTTGACCGTGGTCCCGTTCGTCGAGTTCTGGTCGACGACCGCCCAGGTTCCGTCCGGCTGCTGGACCAGGACCGCGTGCTGATGCGAGACGCCCGGGTCCTCCGGGGGCACCGACAGGTCGATGTCCGGGGATTCGCCGGTGGAGTGCCGGCGGCGGCCGATGGTGATCTGGTTGCCCAGGAGCGGGCGCTGCAGCTCCGGCGAGTACGCGGGCAGGTTCAGGCCCGCGGCCTCGGGCCCGGAGCGCTGCATCATCGCCATGAAGTACTCGCGGTCCGGCGCGATCGTCGCGCTCCAGGACCGCGACTGCTGCTGTTGCTGCTGGTAGCCGGGACCGGGCGGGGCCTGGGTGGCGCCGGGCTGCGGGTAGCCGTAGCCGCCCTGACCGGGGCCGTTCGGACCGCCCTGGCCGCCCGGGCCGCCGGGCTGACCGGACGACGGCGGGGGGATCACCCAGTCGTCGTCACCGCCGCCGAAGGCCGGGCCGCCGGGCTGCGGTCCGCCCTGCTGCGGCGGTCCGCCCTGGGTGAAGGGCGAGCCGGGCTGCTGGGTGTAGGCCTGCTGCTGGGCGCCGGGGCCGCCGGGAGCGGGCGGTGCCGCCTGACGCGACGGGTCGCCGCCGAAGCCCTGGGGGCCGCCGTACGGCTGGGCCTGCGGGCCCGGCGGGATCGGTTCGGCGGGCCGGTTCATCTGCGAGGGCCGCGAGCTCTGGTACTCGAACGGGTCGTGACCGGGGCCACCGGCACCCGGACCGCCCGGCTGTCCCGGTCCCGGCTGCTGGTACCGCGGCGCGGGATTCTGGCCACCGGGACCGCCCGGACCACCAGGACCGCCGTACGGTGACTGCCCACCAGGACCGCCCGGCCCGCCGGCGGGCGGACGCGGTGCCGCCGGTGTGTACGACGTCGCGGTGTTGGTCAGGAAGTTCCACCGGCACTCCTCGCAGAACGGCGCCGCGCCCTCACGGGGCGTACGGCACTGCGGGCAGAGCTCCGGGTCGGCGCCCGGCATGCCGGACAGGTGGGGGTGGCCGCCGGGGCCGGGCTGCGGCGAACCGGGCGTCGGATAGCCGTAACCGGCGCCGGGCGGCGGCGGGAGCGGGGGCACGGTACCGGCCATGCGGTGACCGCAGACCTCGCACCAGTCGTCGGAACCCGACTGGTGTCCGTTCGGGCATGTCGGCATGTCGGCGCTTCCCCCTTTCCTTTTCCGGCCGTTGTGACCGGGTTTCTCCGGCTCCCCATGGGAACCGGGCTCGCTACTTCTTTACACGAACAGTCTTTGTGGACCGTGTCTCGAGGGTCATCTCGTCAGCTTCTGCGACCCTTGCTTTCAATCGCACAGTACCTGCCGCGGCGTCGACCACGTCCACCACCTTCGCGAGCAGTTTCGCGGTATCGGCGTTTCCGGAGGCTCCGGCGAGCTGAACGGCCCGTCCCAGCTTGGCCGTTGCTCCGTCCACATCTCCCGCTTTGCGAAGATCCAGACCTTGTTGGATGACTTGTGCCAGTTCGGCCTGACCTGTGTAGTGCGCGACCTGTGGGTTGATGGACGTCGAGGCGACCATGTCGTCGGTCCATACGGCCCGTACGAGCCCCTGCGCGCCGAGGTTCTGCACACTGCCGTCGCCCTGCGGGATCACCAGCGAGACCCGGGCGGCGAGCATCTCCTGGCCGACCGCGGCCGTCGGGACCTGGACGCACACGTGGTAGTCGCGGGACTCGTCGCCCCAGGAGCCCGTCGGGTAGTCGCCCGCGCGGGGGCCGGCCTCGGCGCGACGGGCCGTCAATTCCTCGACCGTGGGCGCCACTTGCTTGACGAACTTGATCTCGGTGCCGACCGGCGTCCACAGTCGCAGAGCCACGTCGGCGACCTCCTTGCCCATGGCCGTCTCCATCATGTGCGTGAAGTCGGCGGCGAGGGCGGCCGGGTCGGCGACGATGTCGGCGGTGCCGAGCAGCGCCGAGGCGATCCCGGTGACCTCCTTGACCTCCCAGTCCGTGCCGACTCCACGCGCGTCACAGGTGAAACGTCCGGCACAGGAGTCGAGCGCGGCCCGCAGGTCCTCGGGGGACTCGTGTTCGTTGCGGCCGTCGGTGAGCACGATGCCGTGCCGGATCGACACCTCCGCCGAGGACAGCAGCCGGTCGGCGAGCCGCAGCCAGGTGCCGATCGCCGTCCCGCCGCCCGCGCTCAGCTTGCGCAGTGCCTGTTTGGCCTGGTCGCGGGTGGCGGTGTCCGCCACCGCGAGCCGTCCGTTGCCCGGATAGACCTCCTTGGCGACGTGTGTGCCGCCGATCACCGCGAAGTGGACTCCGTCGCGCAGGGTGTCGATCGCGGCGGCCGTCGCGTCACGGGCGTTGCGCATCTTGGCCGGCGGGTAGTCCATCGAGCCCGAACAGTCGACCATGATCGCCACGGCGGCGTCCGGGCCCTGCCCCGCCGTGTACAGGTGCGGCGCGGCGACCGCGCTTCCGATGGTGCCGCCGCCGGTCGCGCTCACGGTGACGATCGCGTTGACCTCGCGACCGCCCTCCGGCAGGTATTCGTTCTGGTACACGTCGACCGAGAACTGCGGCACGTTCGACTTCGAGAAATTGGCCATGCCTTCTCTGTCCCCCTCGGGCCTCCGGCTCTGGCGGAGGTGCTGACTGTGTGCGGACCGGTCCCCTCCGGTCCGCGGCCGCCCCCGTTCGTTCGCGGCCTCAGGCCGATCCTGCCCCCTGCGAGGGGGCGGGGAACGGCATGACGGCCACTGTTACGTTGTCGTGGCCCCCGCCGTCCAGGGCGTGGCCGACCAGAACCTGGGCGCTGTGCAGCGGCCTTTCGGCGGCGTCGAGGGGGACGACCTCGGCCATGTCCTCGGCCGCCTCCGCGTAGTTCCACAGACCGTCGGTGCACACCACGACCACACCCGGCCGGTCCGGCTTGAACGAGACGGTGTGCGGCTCCAGTTCGTAGGCGTCGGCGCCGAGCCAGCCGGTGATCGCGTGGGCGCGCTCGTCGGCGTACGCCTCCGCCTCGTTCATCAGGCCCGCGGCGACCATCTGCGCGGCCCACGAGTCGTCCTCGGTGAGCCGGGCCGGCAGTGAGGAGCGGTCGACGGGGATCCAGTAGACGCGGCTGTCGCCGACCCAGCCGACGATCAGCAGGGCGGACGTGACGACGGCGCTGACGATGGTGCAGGCGGGCGCGTTCACATGCGGAGCGTGCTCGCCCTGCGCGGTGGACGGATCCGCCAGCGCGTTGACGGCCTCCGAGGCCGCGACGATCGCCTCGTGCATGGCCTGCTGGGGGTGCGTGCCCAGCGGAAGAGCCGCCAGGAGCGACTCGTTGGCCGCACGGGACGCGGCGAGCGAGGCCTCGTCCGGGCGGGTCGCGGAGGAGACCCCGTCGCAGACGACCGCGACGACCGCGGGGGAGCCGTCGGGCAGCGCGGTCGAGGAGATCGCGAACGCGTCCTCGTTGCGGTGGTGGCGCAGACCCCGGTCGCTGACCGCGGCGACGGCGCCCAACTCCTGTTCCATGTGGTCCCGTTCCCGTGGCTGCGCGTGTCCGCAGTTCTCGCAGTAGCCGTCGGTGTCCACCTGGCCCGAACGGCAGGCCACGCACACCTTGGCGCCCGCGGGGGGCGCCGGGAGGTCGGCGGTCCGGGGATCGGCGGGGACCTCGCGGTCCGGGCCGTCGGCCGGGTGGCCCTCAGCGGTCCGGACTTCGCCGGCCGGCGGAGCGAGCGGGTACTCGTCGGGCTCCGACGGCCGGTCGAACCGTACGCCCGAGGGCTGTCCGGCGGGTCGCTTGGCGACGGACGGCCGGACCCCCGCCGGATCCCCGTGCGGGTGTTCCGGGTGCTCAGGATGCGGCAGTTCGGAACCACCCGAATCGGTGCCCCGGATATCGGCGGCGCGGTGCACCGGCGCGGACACGTCCGCGCTGTCGACCTCGGGCGCCAGGGGCCAGTCCACGGACGGGGCGGCCGGCGGAAGGCCGGCCGAGGTTCCGTTCATGGTGATCGTGGGGTGGTCCTGCGGCGGTGCGGACACCGCCGAAAGGTCGTAGCCGCACGCACCGCAGAAACGGTCGGCCGCCTCCAGCGGCTCCTCGCAACTGGGGCACCGCGAAAGGGCCGTCGGCTGGGGCATCTGGGACATCAATCACACCCACGTCCGGGGGCGGTAACGGTTGGCACGTTCCACCAGGTCGATCCTCTCCTCGCCGCCCCGCGCGAGCCGGGCCAGCGTCCGGTACGAACGTTCGAGGCCGAAACGGAGGCCGCGCTCGTCCAACGCGCTGCCGAGCAGCGCAGGTCCACCGCCGGAGGCCGGAGCGGAACCCTGGCTACCGGAGAGTACCCAGTCCAGCGCGCAGCCGAGGACCTCCGTCGACAACTGCTCGCGCCGTACGGCGTCCAGACCGAATCCGTCGAGCGCCTCCACCTGCCCGGCGGCCGCCGTCAGATCGTTCAGGAAGGGCGGCGCCGCCGTCTCCGCGGCCGGCCGCTGCCGCAGCCGTGCCCGCACGGCGGCGACTCGGGCCGCCGTGTAGTGGATCGACGACTCCGGTACGGATTCCAGGGTGCGTACGGCGCCACGGCGGTCCCCCGCCGCGAGCTGCACCCGGGCCAGCCCGAACGCGGCGCTCACATAGCTGGGGTCGGTCGTCCACACCAAACGGTAGTACTCGGCGGCGTTGTCCAGTTGACCGAGCACCTCCGCGCAGACGCCCAGCGCCAGCTTGGGCGCGGGCTCGCCGGGGAAGGCGTCGTAGACCGCGTCGAAGGACAGCGCCGCGATCTCGTTCTGGCCGGTCGCCAGCGCCGTGACACCGCGGTACCAGACCACCCGCCAGTCGTCCGGGTGATCCGTCTCCAGCGCCTCGACGGCCGCGCCCGCGCCGCTCAGTTCACCCATCTCCAGGCGGGCCCGCAGCTCCCGCAGCCGCAGCTCCGGTGAACCGGCCGGCGCCGCCCGCAGCGCGGCGATCAGCTCCGCGGGCGCGGACGCGATGAGCCCCGCGAGGAAACCGGCGTTCGGGTCGCCCGGGTCCACCCGGGGGACGGGCAGCGCGAGCGCGGTGGCCACCGCCTGAACGGACTTGACCACGGCGGTGGAGGCCGGCCCAGGAGGCAGCGGACGGGTCCCGTTCGTCCCCGCGGGCAGCGAAGGCGCGCCCTTTCTCACCCGTACGGGGACCACGCGGGCCCCCAGTCGCGACACGTCCTCGGCCGCCTTCCCGAACAGCTCCGTGTCCGTGACCTTGGTCTCGGGTCCGAACAGCGTCGACAGCGCCGGTCTGGCACGCCCCGTCTGGAGCGAGACCACCTCGCGCAGCACGCCGGTCAGCTGCTCGGACATCTCCTGCGCGGAGGCGAAACGGCGGGCCGGGTCCGGGTCGGTGGCCCGGACGAGAAGCCGGTAGAAGGACTCGTACTGGCGGAAGACCTCGATGTTGTCGGGGTCGGGCAGGGAGTCCACGAAGACGTTCGTGTAGCCCTGGAAGTCGAAGGCGAGGACGGCGAGCGTACGGGCGACGGTGTAGAGGTCGGAGGCGACCGAGGGACCCACCTCGGCCACCTCGGGGGCCTGGTAGCCCACCGTGCCGTAGATGGCCGACTCCTCGTCGTCCATCCTGCGCACCGCGCCCATGTCGATCAGCTTGAGCTGGTCCTCGGTCTGGATCGCGTTGTCGACCTTGAAGTCGCAGTACAGCAGGTTGCGGCTGTGCAGATGACCGAGGGCCTCCAGGGCCTCGATACCGTACGCGCAGGCCTGCTCCACCGGTAGCGGGTCGCGCTTGCCGTCCGCCGTACGGCGCCCGTTGGCGAGCTCCTTGAGCGACTTGCCGCCCACGTACTCCATGACGATGTACCCGTCCAGCGAACCCGTCCGCTGGTCGAGGTGCTCGACGAAGTTGTAGATCCGCACGATGTTGGCGTGCTCGATCTCCGCGAGGAAGCGCCGCTCGGAGATCGCGGCCGCCATCGCGTCCTGGTCGCCCGTGTCGAGCAGACCCTTGAGGACCACCCAGCGGTCGGACACCGCGCGGTCGACGGCGAGGTACACCCAGCCGAGCCCGCCGTGCGCCAGACAGCCCATCACCTCGTACTGGCCGTGCACGATGTCACCGGTGCGCAGCTTCGGCACGAACGAGTACGGGTGGCCGCACTTCGTGCAGAACCCCTCGGTGCGACCGGGCTGCTCTCCGCGTGAACGCCCCACCGGGGCACCGCAGTCGGAGCGCGAACAGAACCGTTTGCGCTCGGGCACCTCCGGGTTCTCCAGGACCATCTCGCGCGGGTCGGGCCGCGGCACCCCCGGTACCTCCACGAGCCCGGCACCGAGCCGGCCCCGCCCGGAGGAGGCCGCCGTCGAGCCGGAGCTGCGCACCGACACGGAACGGCCCGTCGAACCGCCCGACAACGACAGGGACCGCGACAGCCGCCCGGAGACCGAGCGCCGCGACTGCGAGGAGCGCGACGACGTGCGCGCGCTGGCGCGTGAACCGCCGCGCGCGCTGCTGCTGTCGGAGCCGCGCGAACCACGGCCGCCCCCGGACGAACCGGTCGGCGGCGAACTCACCATGCCCTCGCCGGATTTTTGGCCGCTCCCGGACCGGGAGGACCCCGATGCCGGTACGACCGGGGCGAGCCCGCACGTGTCGCAGTACAGCTCGCCGCCGCCCATGTCCTCGTACGACCCCTCGCAACCGGGCCGACCGCACGTCCGCTCACTCACCGGCTGCTCGCCCGCACCCGGCGCGGGCACGCTTCCGGACCGGGTGGACCCCGATGCCGGTACGACCGGGGCGAGCCCGCACGTGTCGCAGTACAGCTCGCCGCCGCCCATGTCCTCGTACGACCCCTCACAACCGGGCCGCGCGCACTTCTGTTCACTCACCGGCTGCTCACTCACGCCGTATCCCCTTCAACGCTCACGCGTCGGGCCCCCTCCGGTCCGCACGGTCATGAGGCCCGCCCTGCTCGGGCACCTGCGGGCTCAGCAGCTCGGCGGCCGCCCGCTGGTAGCGCAGCACCGCCTCCTCCGCCACCCGCAGATCACAGGGAGCGCTCCACAGCATGCGCCGGGCCGCGTCGTAGCGCTCCACCAGGAACGGGTCCTCGGCGAAGCCGTGCCGGGCGACCTTCGCCTTGTACGCGTCCAGCCGGCCGCGCAGCTCCGCGCGGACCGCCAGTGGCTGGGTGACCGCGCCCAACGACTCGCGGGCGCGCAGGAGTTCGTCCTCGGCCTTCTCCTCCAGCGCCTCCAGAAGGGGCGAGAGGCGGTGCCACTGCGCGTGCCTGCGGTACTCCGCGGCCGTGGCCAGCTGTTCCTGCAAAGCCGTCGGCGGACCGCTGACGGCCGGTACCTCGGACGCGGCGATCTTCGCGAGCACCTCACCGCGGGCACTGCGCGCCTCGGCGAGCGTGCGGTCCGCGCGGCTGAGCACGTCCCGCAGCTTCACCAGCCGTGCCTCCGCGTCCTGCCGCACGGTGAGCACCGCGTCGATCTCCCGGCGCACCTCCTCCAGAGCGCGCGCCTCACGGTCGTACACCGTCGTGTCCGGGCGTCCGCCGCCCGGGGCCGAACTCCCCTGCGCGGGAACCCAGAAGGCCAGCGGATCGGAGACCACCCGCTCGCGCAAGGTGGTCAGCGTCCGCGTGATCCGCTCCAGGTCGTCGCCCGAAGGGTGCTCCCCGGGGCGTACGCCCACGGAGTGCGCGAGCGTGCGGGTGCGCTGGAGCTCCGCGGCCAGTAAATCGATCCGGGCGGGCAGCGCGGACCACACCGCGTCCGCGGTCACGACCATGTCGAGCGAGGTCGCGTACAGCTCGTTCATCCGGTCCACCAGCGCGGCCAGCGAGAACCGCTCGCTGAGCTTGCCGGTGCCGGCCAGGGTGGGCGCGTTCGCGGTGGCCGTGGTGGAACCGGCGACCGTGATGCCCGAACCGCGCAGCAGCTCGGTCAGTTCGACCAGGTCCTCACGGCTGGACCAGCGTCTGCGGGAACGGATCTCGCGCGCGGAGCGCAGCGCGTCCGCGTACGCGTCGAAGTACGCCCACAGCAAGGTGATCGACGCCTCCGCGGACGCCCAGCGCTCCTTGGTCGTGCCGGTGAGTTCGGCGCCTTCCAGGAGTCTGCGGCCCGCGTGGTCCTGCAGGGCGAGGAGCGAGGTCTCGATGGCCTCGTGCTCCGCGCCGAGGCGCGCCAGCGCACGGTCCGCCTCGTCCCGGTCCATCACCGGCCCGGGGGGTCCCGTGACGCCCATCGATCACCTCTCGTTCTCGTGCGTTCCCCGCGCGCTCGGTGCGAGCGGCCGGGCAACTCTCCAGTCGTATCAGGTCGGTCACTTGTACTGGGCGACGGGCGGGTTCTCCGAGGGGGCGTTCGCCCCGAGGGTCGGAGCGAGCCACTTGTCGTACGACTGCTGCCAGCCGTCCTTGCGGTAGTCCGCGAGGATCCGGTTGACCCGGCGTACCAGATCCTCGGAGCCCTGTTTCATCGCCACGCCGTAGTACTCGGTGGTGAACGTGTGGCCCTTGAGCTCGACCGTGGGGTCCTGGGCGGCCTGGCTCGCGGCGAGCGCGCCGTCCGTCACCACCGCGTCGGCCTCGCCCAGTTGGAGACGCACCAGACAGTCGAGCTGGTTGGGCACGGGAGGGGCGATGTCTGCGGAGGAGACCAGCCTGCCCGTTTTCCGGTCAGCCGTGAGCCGGTCGTACGCGGTGGAGGTCTTCGCGGAGCAGATCCTCTTCTTGGCGAGGGTCTTGTCGTACCCCGTGATTCCGGACTTCGCCGGGGCCAGCACCTGCTGGCCGGTCTTGAAGTAGGGCGCGGAGAAAGCGACCTGCTTCAGACGGTCACAGGTGATCGTCATGGTGCGGACCACCATGTCGACCTTGCCGCTCTGGATCGCGGGGATGCGCTGGCTGGTCGGGACGGCCCGGAACTGGACGGCGTTCTCGTCGCCCAGGATGTCCTTGGCGATCGCGTGGACCAGGTCGATGTCGAAGCCCTCCAGGTCGCTGCCGGCCTCCGGGTTGTTCGGGTCGCGGTAGCCCCAGTGGTAGCTGTTCTGGTCGACGCCGACGATCAGCCGCCGGTCCTTGCGGTTCTTGATGGCCTCGATCGTCGTCCCGTCCGCGTCCGACGGGGCGGGACTCAGGTTCTGCGGGTCGGTGCACCGGGTGGCCCTGGCCTGGGTGCCCCGGACCAGGCCCTGCCCGCCGACGCCCGTGTCGCCGTCCCCGCGCGCGGAGTCCGGCAGCAGCAGCGCGAGGACCAGGGCCGTCGCACAGGCGACGGCCATCGCGCCCACGCCGCCCCAGCCCCTCAGGCTCGCCCTCAGGCGTCGTGCGATCATCGCCGCTCCCCCTCTCACCGGTACTCCGAAAGCCTGCGCCCGATGCCGAACACGGCGCCCGCCGCGGCCAGCACGGCGAGGACCGCGGCGCCGACCGGGAGACCGGTCATGGCACCCAGGCCGTTGCTCGCCGCCCGCTGGAACTCGCTCTCCTCGTGCGTCAGCGCGAGCTTCAGGTTCTTGTCGACGCCGTCGAAGCAGTCGCCCGTGGGCTTCTTGTCGGCGGAGCCGATGACCCGGTCCAGCGCGAGCTGGTACTTGCCGTCGTTGTCGGCCCTACGGGCTTCCTTGTGCCGTTGCACCCAGACCTTCATGTTGGCCGTCGCGGCCTGTACGGGCTTCTCGCCCGCCTGGTCGTCCGCGAGGCCCGCGGCCACCGAGAGGCTCTTGGTGAGCGTCTTCATGTCCTGGTCGAAGCTGTAGTCGTACAGGTCCACGGTCGTCTTGCCGTCGGCCAGGGTCTTGGTCTGGGCGCCCCGGCTGACCAGGGTGAGGTTCTCGTTGCCGCGGGCCTTCAGGGACGCGATCTGGGCGGCGTGCAGCATGTTCAGGGAACGGACCCCGTGGTCGTAGGACTCGTTCAGCCCGGACCGGGCGACCGTGTGCCCGACGGTGAGCCACAGCAGCACGACGAGGGACGCCGCGGTGGCGGCGGCCATGCCCTGGTTCAGAACCCGGTTCGTACGGCGGTAGTTGCGCCGCTGGGCCCAGGCGAGGGCGCCGAGCACGACGAGACCGAGGGCGATCGCGGCCCACGGGTAGGGCTTCGCGTCGGCGTAGTCGGCGCTCAGCCGCTGGTTCTCCCTGTCGTAGAGCTGTCCGGCCTTCGGGAGCATGTCGTGCTGCATCTTGTCGTTCGCGTACCGCAGATACGCGCCGCCCAGCGGGTAGCCCTGCCGGTTGTTGGCGCGGGCCCGCTCGATCAGACCCTTGTACTCGGGCAGCAGTTCGTTCAGCTGGGAGATGGTCCTGGCCGAAGGGGAGCCGGGATCCGCGCTGTTGGCCGCGGTGATCAGCTTCGCGGCCGCCGTCCTGATGTCCCCCTCGTAGCGGTCGCGGGAGGCCTTCGTCTCCTGGCCGCCCGCGAGGAAGCCGCTGGAGGCCGCGGTGTTGGCGTCGGCGAGGGAGCGGTAGATGTCCGCCGCGCTCGCGCTCAGCGGCTGGCTGCTGTGCAGCACGTTGTCCGCGGCGGCCGAACGTTCCGTCATCTGCCAGGCGGTGACGGCGCCGAACGCGACGACCAGCAGGGCGAGGACTGCGCCGATGATCCGCAGCCGCCCCGGCTCCGTCGTCGCCGCGGTACGCAGCCGGTCCACACCCTCGGCCCACGCCGTACGCCGCGGCGGGGCGCCGGGAGCCGGGGGGACGCTCTGCGGGGCGCCGAACCCGGCCTGCGGCAGGGGAAATCCGCCCGGCGGCCCGGGAGGCCCGGACTGCGCCGGCACGGCCGGCATCGTGGGCGCACCTCGCTCCGGTGGCGCCGCGCTGCCCTTCGGCGGGTGTGTCACTGTTGACCTCCCCCATGGTCATCCGGTCGGTCGCGCTCGCCGCGGACGCGGGAAGCGCGGCCCACCGGCGTACGTGCACGGCGGCAAGTATCGCCGCCGGGACCGGCATCCGCACAGGCCTTGCCTGGATCTTGTTCGGATCACGGCGCAGCACGATTCCCCCGCGCCACCCCCTCCCATGAACACGTGTTCCGGTTCTGTTTGGTTCCCGCCCCTTCACGCCAGGTCATGGGCGGTCCGGGGGCCGGCGTGCGCCGGCACCGGAACCACCCGCCCCGGGCGCCTCGTCGGTCCCGTTCCCCGCCGGCCTCCTCAGCCCCGTTCGTAGAAGGCCCGCACGCGCGCGTGGATCTCGTCCTGGGCCCGTACGTGGTCCAGGCCCAGCAGCGCCGCCCCCAGCACCGGCGGGGCCGTGACCACCCGGGGGACCGCCTTGGGCGCGCGGGCGGCCAGGAGTTCGTGGATGCGGTCGTCGAGCTGAGGATGGCGGGCGGCGAGGATGCTGCCGCCGAGCAGGACCGGAGTCTCCTCGTCGAGCAGGCCGAGGCGGGTCAGGGCCACCGTGGACATCGCGACCACCTCGTCCGCGAGCCGGTCGACGAGTCCGCGGGCCACCGGATCGCCGTCCACCGCCGTGGCGAACAGCACCGGGGTCAGCTCGTGCCGCCGCGCGTTGCCGATGTGCTCCAGGTGGAGCGCCTCGATGAGCGCGTACATGGAGTCCAGGCCGAAGTGCGCGGGCAGCGTGCGGGCCAGCGCGGTCGGTCCGCCCCGGCCGTCCTCGGCCCGCGCCGCGTGCCACAGGGCCTCCTCCGCCAGACCCCAGCCGCCGCCCCAGTCACCGGAGATACGGCCGATGGCGGGGAAGCGGGCGGTGCGGCCGTCGGGCCGCATGCCGACGCAGTTGATGCCGGCCCCGCAGACGACGGCGACACCGCGCGGTTCGGCGATCCCGGCCCGCAGGATCGCGAAGGTGTCGTTGCGCACCTCCACTCCCGCGCCCCATGCCCGTGCGCGCAGCGCGGCCGCCAACTGCTCCTCCTCCACCGGCAGATCGGCGTTGGCGAGGCAGGCGGAGACATGGTCGACCGCGGTGACGCCCGCCTCGGCGAAGGCCCGCCGCACGGCGTCGGCGACCGCGTCCACCGCCGTCTCGACGCCGACCGCAGGGGGGCGGAACCCGCCCCCGCGCGCGGTGCCGGTCACCCGGCCGTCCGCGGCCACCACGGCGACGTCGGTCTTGCTGTTCCCCGCGTCGATGGCCAGCACGAGGCCGGCGGGGCCGGACCCGGCGGCCGTCCCGGCGCCGGATTCCGTCGAGGTCATGCCCACGCGAGGTGCTCCCGGTTGTGCGCGATCAGCTGGTCGGTCAGGGTGTCGGCGTAGGCGTACTGGCCCACCAGGGGGTGCGCGAGCAGTGCCCGGAAGACCCGGTCGCGCCCGCCGCGCAGGGCGGCCTCCAGCGCGAGGTCCTCGTACGCGGTCACGTTCGCCATGAGTCCCGCGTACAGCGGGTCCACGGCCGGCACCGGCAGCGGCGAGGGCCCCTTGGCGTTGACCGCGGCCTGCACCTCGATCACTGCGTCGTCCGGCAGGAACGGCAGGGTTCCCCGGTTGTACGTGTTCACCACCTGGTAGGGGCTGCCGCCCCCGCCGAGCAGCGAGGCGGCGAGGTCGACGGCCGCCTCGGAGTAGTAGGCGCCGCCCCGTTTCGCCAGCAGCTCCGGCTTCTCGTCGAGCGCCGGGTCGCCGTACATCGTCAGCAACTGCCGCTCCATCTCGGCCACTTCGGCGGCCCGGGAGGGCTTGGTGCGCAGCTCCCGGACGACCTCGTCGTGCGCGTAGAAGTAGCGCAGGTAGTACGAGGGGACGACGCCGAGGCTCTCGACCAGGGCGCGCGGCAGGCGCAGGTCCTCGGCGACGGCGCCGCCGTGCTCGGCGAGCAGCCTGGGCAGCACGTTCTCGCCCTCGGGACCGCCCAGGCGCACACCGGTCTCCCAGGTGAGGTGGTTGAGGCCCACATGGTCGAGATGCACATCGGCGGGGGAGACCCCGAGCAGTCCGGCGAACTTCCGCTGGAAGCCGATCGCCACGTTGCACAGGCCGACCGTCTTGTGGCCGGCCTGGAGAAGGGCGCGCGTCACGATGCCCACCGGGTTGGTGAAGTCGATGATCCACGCGTCCGGGTTGGTCCGGCGGACCCGCTCGGCGATGTCCAGCACCACCGGAACGGTCCGCAGCGCCTTGGCCAGGCCGCCCGCGCCCGTCGTCTCCTGCCCGACGCAGCCGCACTCCAGCGGCCAGGTCTCGTCCTGCTCGCGGGCAGCCTGGCCGCCGACGCGCAGCTGGAGGAGCACCGCGTCGGCGCCCTCGACCCCCGCGTCCAGGTCGGACGTCGTGACGATCCGGCCCGGGTGGCCCTGCTTGGCGAAGATCCGGCGGGCCAGGCCCCCCACCAGTTCCAGGCGTTCGGCGGCCGGGTCGACGAGGACCAGCTCCTCGACGGGCAGGGTGTCCCTGAGCCGCGCGAAACCGTCGATGAGTTCGGGGGTGTAGGTCGACCCTCCGCCGACCACGGTGAGCTTCATGGTTAGCCCTTCACTCCGGTGAGCGTGACACCCTCGACGAACGCCTTCTGCGCGAAGAAGAACACGAGGATCACGGGGGCCATGACCAGCACGGTCGCGGCCATGGTGAGATTCCAGTCGGTGTGGTGCGCGCCCTTGAACGACTCCAGGCCGTACGAGAGGGTCCAGGCGTTCTGGTTCTCGGAGGCGTAGATCTGCGGGCCGAAGTAGTCGTTCCAGGCGTAGAAGAACTGGAAGAGCGCGACGGCCGCGATGCCGGGCTTCGCCATCGGCAGGACGACCTTCAGCAGGGTCCTCAGATCCCCGCACCCGTCCACCTTGGCCGCGTCCAGGTACTCGTTCGGGATGGTCATCAGGAACTGGCGCAGCAGGAAGATGGAGAACGCGTCCCCGAACGCCATCGGGATGATCAGCGGCCACAGCGTGCCGGACAGGTCCAGCTGCTTCGCCCAGAACAGGTACATCGGGATGATCACGACCTGCGGCGGCAGCATCATCATCGAGATGACCAGCATCAGTGACAGATTCCGGCCGCGGAAGCGGAACTTGGCGAGGGCGTAGGCGACCGGGATCGACGAGACGACGGTCAGTACGGTGCCGAAGCCCGCGTACAGCAGGGTGTTCTTCCACCAGGTGAGGAAGCCCGGGGTCTCGAAGACCTTCTTGTAGTTGCCCCACTCCCAGGTGTGCGGGATCAGATCGCGGCTGAGCGCCTGGCTGTCGCTCATCAGCGAGGTCAGGAACACGAACACGAAGGGCAGCACGAAGAACAGGGCGGCCGCGACGCCGAGGGAGTGGATCGCGACCCACTCCAGGAGGGCCCTGCGGCGTGCGGTGCGCTCGGCTGGAGAGACGGGCGCGGTCAACTCCACCGGCTTGTCGAGTACTTGAGTCATCGGTCAGTCACCTGCCTGGATGAGACCGCCCCGGCGCCGCATCAGGAACGCGGTGAACACCATGGACAGGGCGAACAGCACGAGCGCGACCACACAGGCGGAGCCGTAGTCGAAGCGCTGGAAGCCGAGGTTGTAGACGAGCTGGGGCAGGGTGAGCGTCGACTTGTCGGGATAGCCGGGCTCGAACTGCGTGCCGGCGCCCTGGATGACGCCCGAGGCGACCTTCCCCGCGATCAGCGGCTGCGTGTAGTACTGCATGGTCTGGATCACGCCGGTCACCACGGCGAACATCACGATCGGCGAGATGTTCGGCAGGGTGACGTAACGGAAGCGCTGCCAGGCCGAGGCGCCGTCCAGCTCGGCGGCCTCGTACTGCTCGGTCGGCACGTCGAGCAGCGCGGCCATGAAGATGACCATCAGGTCGCCGATGCCCCACAGGGCCAGCAGGGTCAGGGCCGGCTTGGACCAGGAGGGGTCGTTGAACCAGCCCGGAGCCGAGATGCCGGCCTTGTCCAGGAGCGAGTTGACCGGCCCCGTACCGGGGTTGAGGAGGAAGGCGAAGGCCATGGTGGCCGCCACCGGCGGGGCGAGGTAGGGCAGATAGAAGAGGGTGCGGAAGACACCCGTACCTGTCTTGATCTTCGTGATCAGCAGTCCGACACCGAGTCCGAACAGCACCCGCAGGGTCACCATGACGAGGACCAGCCACAGGGTGTTGCGCAACGCGGGCCAGAACAGCGGGTAGTTCTCGAAGACGTACTTCCAGTTCTTCGTTCCGCTCCACGTCGGCGGCTTGAAGCCGTCGTAGTGCATGAAGGAGAAGTAGACGGTCGAGATCAGCGGATAGGCGAAGAAGACCGCGAACCCGATCAGCCAGGGCGACATGAAGGCGAGGGTCCGCAGCGCCGAACGGCGGCGCTTGGAGGTGAGCGTGACAGTACTCATCGGCGTGCGGCTACTTCGCCTGCGCGATGTCCGTGTCGATCTGCTGGGCGGTGGATTCCAGACCCGCCTTCAGATCCGTGGACTTGCCGCTCTCGTAGTCGTATCCGAACTGCTGGATCGTCACGAGGTAGGTGCCGCCGTTGATGGACGCCGGGGTCGTCGTCGAGTTCGGGTTCGAGGCGATGTCCAGGAACGTCTTGAACCGCGGGTCGTACTTCAGCTTCGGCGACTTGAGGGCCGCGAGCGTCGAGGGCACGTTGTGGATGTCGTTGGCGAAGCCGACCACCGCGTCCGTGTCCGTGGTCATGTATTTGACCAGCTCCCAGGCCGCGTTCTGCTTCTTGCTGGTGGCCGCGATGCCCGCGATGGTGCCGGTGATGTAGCCCTTGCCGTACTGGTCCGCCCGGTCGTCGGGGACGGGCAGCGGGGCGACGCCGATCTCGAAGTCCGGCTTGGCCTCCTCGGCCATCCCGAGCCGCCACTCGCCGTCGAGCTGCATGGCGACCTGACCGGTGTGGAAGGGGTGCTTGATACCCCACTCGTCACCGAGCTTGGAACGGTAGGTCTCCAGCTTCTTGAAGCCGCCGAGTTCGTCGACCAGCTTCTTCTGAAGGGTGAACCCGGCGGTGAAAGCGGGGTCCTTGGCGATGTTCGACTTGCCGCTGCTGTCGAAGTACGTCGGCGAGAACTGCCCGAAGTAGTGCTCGGTGGTGGACTCCCAGCCGTGGTAGTCCGGCATGAAGCCGAGCTGGGAGTAGGAGTCGCCCTTGGAGATCGTGAGTTTCTTGGCGTCCGTCTCGAACTCCGACCAGGTCTTCGGAGGGCTGCTGATCCCGGCTTTCTTGAACGCGTCCTTGTTGTAGTAGAGCCCGTACGCGTCACCGAGCAGCGGCACCGTGCAGCGGTTGCCTTCGAACTGGGTGTACTCGTTCATCGCCTTCGGGAACGTCGTCTGCGGGTCGATGTGCGCCTTCTTGAAGAAGGGGTTCAGATCGATGAAGGCGCCGGACGAGCAGAACTTGCCCACATTGTTCGTGGTGAAGGAGGAGACCACGTCGGGGGCCTTGTCGCCGCCCGCGCGCAGCGCCTGGTTGATCTTGTCGTCGGTCATGTTGCCGACGACGTTCACGTGGATGTTGGGGTGCGCCTTCTCGAAGCCCGCGACCAGCGACTTCACGGCCTTGACCTCGTTCTCCGAGCTCCAGGCGTGCCAGAAGTTGATCGTCTGCTCCTTGGACGCGTCGTCGCTTCCGCCCGCGTCGGACTGGCCGGTACAGGCGGTGGCGAGGAGGGCTATCGAGGCGGAGGCGGCGAGCGCGACGGCCGCCTTTCGGGACATTCCGGGCATGGCGAGATCTCCCTGTGAGGGACGGGTCGGACGGGGGAGTTGCGGGCTTGAGGGCGGGGTCAGCGGGAGGTGTCGAAGACCTCGTCGCGGGTGGCTGCCAGGGCGCTCTCCAACGCGCCGCGCAGTACGGGGTGTTCGTGTACGTCGCCGACAACGAGGCGCGGCCGGGACGCGGCCAGCTCCTCCAACTCGGCCTGGACCAGGGCGCGCAGCGGTTCCCCGCCCGCGGTGAGCGACGATCCGCTGAGGACGACGAGTTCGGGGTCGAGCACGGAGACGAGGGAGGCCAGACCGGTGGCGAGTCCGGTCGCGTACGTCTCCAGGAGCTGCCGGTAGGGGCCCTCGTCGACGGCGGCGGCCCGTTCGACGACGGTGGCCGCGACCTCGGCGTAGGGGCCCGCGGGCAGGTCCTCGATGCCGAGCTCACGCGCCAGCTTGGGGATGGCCTGCGAACCGGCCAGCTCCTGGTAGCCGCCGCTGTTGGCCCGGGTCACCTGGCGCACCAGGGGCGCGCCGGGCACCGGCAGGAAGCCGACCTCGCCCGCGCCGCCGGTCCAGCCGCGGTGCAGCCGGCCGCCGAGGACGAGCGCGGCGCCGAGACCGCCCTCGTTCCACAGCAGGACGAAGTCCTCGTGCCCCCGGGCGGCACCGAGCCGCTGCTCCGCGATGGCGACGAGGTTGACGTCGTTCTCGTACTCGACGGGCATCGGCAGCGCGGCCGCCAGCTCGTCGAGGAGGGTGGGCGAGTGCCAGCCGGGCAGGTGCGAGGCGTAGCGCAGCCGGCCGGTGTTGGGGTCGAAGGCGCCGGGGGTGCCGATGACGAGGCGGCGGACGTCGTCCCGGGCGAGCCCGGCCGCCTTCACCGCGCCGTCGAGGGCGTCGGTGACCTGGCGTACGACGGGCTGGGACCGGCGGCGGCCCGGAGCGGGCAGCTCGTACTCGCCGACCGTCCGGCCGGTGATGTCGGCGACGGCGGCGAGGACGCGCTCGGGGGTGACGTCCAGGCCCGCCGCGTGGGCGGCGCCCGGATTGACCTCGTACAGCTGGGCGCTGGGGCCCGGCCGCCCCTCGCTGGTGCCGGTGGCCAGGACGAGCCCGGCGGCCTCCAGCCGGGCCAGGAGCTGCGAGGCGGTGGGCTTGGACAGCCCGGTGAGCTTCCCGATCCGGGTGCGCGAGAGCGGTCCGTGCGCGAGCAGCAGATCGAGGGCGGCGCGGTCGTTCATCGCGCGCAGGACGCGAGGGGTGCCCGGCGTACCGGCGGTTCCTGTCATGTCTGTCGCCACCTGCCCTTCTTGGCCGACCAGCTTCCCCCGAGGTGCCTTCGGAAGTCCACCGCAAGATCATTGTTAGGAAAGTTTCCTATTGCTGTGCGAGGAAGGTAGGCCGGACTGGTCGGAGGCGTCAAGAGAAACCGCCCCCTGGGCAACAGAGTCGTTACCTGGGGGGCGGGGGTTGGGGTTGGGGCGGTCGAGTCGGGTGAGGGAGCCGGGCGGCGGGGAACGCTGCGGTCCTACCCGGCCGAAGAAGTCGCGAAGCCGCCCCCGCCGCTGACGGACTCGTCTGCTGCGGGGGCGGCTCGGGGCCGACCTGGGGAGGGGTCGGCCCGGGGGGGCGGACTCGGTTACTTCACGTCGACGTAGTCGCCCGTGGCCGTGGCGGTGCCCGTGGTGGTCGTGCCCGCGAACGTGTAGCGGTACGTGCCGTCGGCGGCGGCCTTGACCGTGGTGGTCAGGGCGCCCGCCGTGCCGGAGGTCACCGTCTTGACGGTCTTGTAGGCGGTCGCGCCCTTGGCCCTGAACTGGAGGGCGGCCGGCTGGCCCTTGTAGCCGGCGTACTTGGTGGTCGCCCAGTCGGCGCGGGTCAGCGTGCCCTTGACGGTGAGGGTGCTGCCCTTCTTCACCGGCTCGGGGGTGGCATTGGTGGTGAGCTTGGCGGCGCGCTTGACCTGGGCGGTGCCGGGGAGGCCCCACATGTCGTAGCCGAAGCTGAAACTGATGTGGTTGCCGGAGTCCTCGGTGGTCGAGGTGGAGCGGCCGTAGAAGCCGGCCACCTTCCAGGTACCGGCGTCCGCCGCGTCGAAGAAGTAGTCCTGGGGCGCGATGGAGATGACCTCGGTGCAGGACGCGGTGACCGTCGTGGCGGTCGTGGCCGTCGTGGTGCACCTCGCGGCGTCGTCCGACTCCATCTCGTTCTGCAGCCTCGAGAGCGACGTTCCGCGGTACAGCGCGATGCCCGCGTCGTTCGTCAAGCCGTCGAGGACGAGGCCGGCCGGGCGGACCAGGGTGTACTTGACCGGGACGTTCACCGTGGCGGCGGTGCCGACGACGATCGCCTTGCCGTTGTTGACCACCACGTTGGAGAAGGTGAGGTCCGGAGTGGCGGCCGACGCGGACGGCACGGCCAGGGCGGACAGGGCCAGGGCACCGGAAACGACGGCACCTATGGCGTACTTGCGCATGGATTCCCCACATTCGAGGCGGGCCCCCGGGCGTTGAGCTCCAGAACAAGGGCCCGCTGTTGGGGCGACAGTAGACGGCCGCCGGATGTGGCTGAAATGCGGGGGGTGTGTGAAGAGGATCTGTTCCGCGCCCGCGCCTGTGCCCGCGTGCGGATGCGGGCACAGGCGCGTCACCCTGTCCGCGCGTCGTGCTGTGCCGGACGATGCGCGGGTGTTCCCCCTGATGTGGGGGCGGTTACTCCGCGTGTCCGCCCACCTCGTCCTCGTCCTCGACGCTCTCGCCAAGCGCCTCAAGCGGTGGGACACCGAGGAACTGGCCGCTCCGGGGGAGAAGTCCGCCGACCGCGAGCGCCATCCCGTCAAGGTCGACTCCCTTGGGCACGCGGGGCGTTTCGTCGGGGCCGAGGGCATCCAGGTCGTCGACGCGGGCTTCACTGCGACCTGCTCCGGCCATGACGTCTTCGGCAGCGTGACCACCTGACTCCGGGGCCACACAAGTGACTCCCTGGCCTGTGGCGTGAACCCCGTCAACGAGCCCTGGATCCAGGAGGCGTACCGGCTGACGTGTGGTCCGCTCAGTCGCTGAGGAAGGGCCTCGTGTCCAGGGCGGGGTACGGGGCCGGGAGGGGGAGCGGGTCGCCCAGGTCCACCTTGGTGTCGGCGCCGTAGTAGGCCTCGGTGGGGTCGTCGCCGGGGAGGACGGGGTCCGCGTAGCAGTGGGCCGTCCCGGTGTGGCGGTCGATCAGGACGTGGACGGGGACGCCGGCGGCGGCGTACGTGCGGAGTTTGGGGCCGGTGTCCGTTTCGTGGTTGGTGGAAGTGACTTCGCCCACGAGGGCGATCACGTCGATGGGGTACCAGCCCTTGTGGGTTCTGCGGTAGGACTCGTCGAGGTCGGTCGGCCTGCGCCGGCGGATGTAGAAGTCCGGAATGATCAGGGCCATGGTCGTGCCGTCCTTGTGAGCGGCACGGTAACCGTTGCCCATGCCCACGAGACGGAATCCAGCCGCGCGGAACTGGAAACTCAACTCGAATGCACCGTCGTTGTGGTTGTCGTTCGGTTGCGGCGGCACGATGGCCATCCCCTCGACGTACTCGGGTCGAATCGGCATGGGCGACGCCTCTTCGATCGCGATCAACAGGTCGATGGGGTCCACGTGCGTCATCACCGGCTCCATGATCGGTTCCGCGCTCATCGCTCGGTCTCCTTGTCACGCTGGTGCCAGGCTAAGCCCGCGTCGGGTGCCCCGGCAGGACGATGGGGCATCCGGCGCCCCCACGGCGCCGGATGCCCCCGACCGTTCACTCGAACGAGAGTGCTGAAACCGTTCCTCGGGCTTGTGTTTCCCCTACGTCGTCACCGGCGGTGCCTTCCGCCGAGGGTTGCGGGCCCGCTCGCATGGACGAAGGGGCGGGCGCCCCGAACACCCGGGCGCCCGCCCCTTCTCACGTACAGCCGGAGCGATCCCGGCCTCTTGACTGCAGCCGTCCTACTTCGGTGCGCCCGACGGAGCCGGGACCGAGCCGGGGGCCGGGATGGGGGCCGTTGCCTCCGACTGGGGAGAAGCCGGGTTGCCCAGGGCCGACGGGGCCGCCACCGCGGACGTCGGGTCGAGGGGCTCCTCCTCCGGGGGCACCGTGGGGCCGCCCACGATACGGATGTCGGCCGCGTCGAAGGCGCGCTTGATGCGCCAGCGGAGCTCGCGCTCCACGGACCGGGCCTTGCCGGGCATGGTCTTGGCCGAGACGCGGACCACCATGGAGTCGAGCAGGACGCTGTCCAGGCCCAGGATCTCGATCGGGCCCCACAGACGCTCGTTCCAGGGCTCTTCCTTGCTGATGGTCTGGGCGACGTCGTCGATGACGGCCCGGACGTGGTCCAGGTCCTCCGAGGCGCGGACCGTGACGTCCACTCCGGCCGTGGCCCAGCCCTGGGAGAGGTTGCCGATCCGCTTGACCTCGCCGTTGCGGACGTACCAGATCTCGCCGTTGTCGCCGCGCAGCTTGGTCACGCGCAGGCCCACCTCTATGACCTCGCCGGAGGCGACGCCCGCGTCGATCACGTCACCGACGCCGTACTGGTCCTCAAGGATCATGAAGACGCCGGAGAGGAAGTCGGTGACCAGGTTGCGGGCACCGAAACCGATCGCGACACCGGCCACACCCGCCGAGGCGAGCAGCGGGGCCAGATTGATCTCGAACGTGCCGAGGATCATCAGCGCGGCCGTACCCATGATCAGGAAGGACGCGACCGAGCGCAGCACCGACCCTATGGCCTGGGAGCGCTGCCGGCGGCGCTCCACGTTCACCAGCAGACCGCCGAGCGCGGTACCGTCGACGGCCTGGACGGTGCGGGTCATGCGATCGATGAGCTTGGTGATCGCCCGCCGTACGAACACTCTCAGTACGGCGGCGACCACCAGGATCAGCAGGACGCGCAGACCTATGGCCAGCCAGGTCGACCAGTTCTCCTCGACCCAGCTGGCCGCGTGGGTCGCACTTTCCTGGGCGTCCTGAAGCGTTGGGGTCACCGGACCGGTCGACGTCGAGGGAGACGGCGACGGGGTCGAACCGGCGGCCAGGGCCAATAGGACGGGCAGGGACACGGCAGGTACCTCCAGGCGTAGCGGTCTGCCCGCGGCCGGACACAAGAGGGGCGCCGTTCGGGCAGAACCACAACCCTAACGGGGCAAAGCGCGAGGCTCGTTGCCATGCTCAGGGGAGAGACCGTGCTCACCTGGGGATGAAGGGGATGTGGTCGAAAACACTCCCAGCCCGTTACCGGGACATGGTGGCGCTTCCACCAGGCATGAGGGGAGACTGACTGCAGATCGTCCCGGCGCGAGCCACGCGCCGCCGGCGTACAAGGAGGCATCCGTGCCGCACGTTTTGGTCCTCAACGCGTCGTACGAGCCGCTCGGCGTCGTACCGCTCCGCCGCGCGCTCGTCCTCGTCCTTGAGAACAAAGCCGTTTCTCTCGAGGAGTCCGGCGCCTTCATGCACAGCGCGACCGTTACTGTCCCCGCACCCAGCGTGGTCCGGCTGAAGAGGTTCGTACGGGTTCCCTACCGAGGGCCCGTCCCGCTGACCAGGCGAGCTCTGTTCGCCCGCGACGGCGGCCGGTGCATGTACTGCGGTGGCGTCGCAACCAGCGTCGACCACGTCATCCCGCGTTCCCGCGGGGGTCAGCACGCCTGGGACAACGTGGTGGCGTCCTGCCGCCGCTGCAACCACACCAAGGCCGACCGCCACCTGGTCGAGATCGGCTGGCGCCTGCGCCACAAACCCGCCCCGCCGACGGGGCTCGCATGGCGCATCATCGGAACAGGGCACAGGGACCCACGCTGGATGCCCTACCTGCAACCGTACGGCGCGGACGATGCCATGGCCCGGATCGACGGCATTTCAGCCTGACGATCCGGGCTTTTGTGTTGGCGGCGGCACTCTTGGCCGCCGCCAGTTCCGGCTCCCCAGAAGGACCCCCGTGCCTCCCGGGGAGCCCGTCCTGCCCGTGGGCAGGACGGGGCGGGGTCACTGGTGACGCAGCTCCGCGGGGCGCACCGAGCGGCGCAGCAGGGGCAGCGAGGTGGCCGCGGCCAGCAGACAGGCCGCGTAGACGGCCACCGGGACGACCACCGGCAGCACCGGTACCGTTCCGCCGCCCGCGAGCTGCCCGTACCAGACGCCGATCCCGAGGCCTCCCGCACCGGCCAGCGCGACCGCCGGGGCGAGCGGCAGGGCCGTCTCCAGGAGCAGGGCCCTGCCGAGCACGGCCTGCGGCACCCCGGCGGCGGCCTGTGCGGCGAGGCCGCGGCGGCGGGTGGCCAGCGATTCGGCGGTCCCAACGGCCAGCCCGGAGAGCGTGATCGCGAGGGCCAGCAGGATCGCGGCACCCGTGAGGTCGATACCGGTGGTGTAGAAGGACAGGTTCGTGGGGAACGAGTCGGCGTCGCGACCGGTGAGGTCGTCGAGCAGCACCTGGCGTACGCCGACGAAGCCCGTCCCCACGACGGTCACCAGGAGCACCGCCGCGTGCGTGCGGGCGCCCGCCCACGGATCGTCCCGCAGCCGCTCGGCCGCGATCAGGGTCGCCGGGTTCCCGGTCCGCCCGGCGAGCAGCCGGCCGGTCGGACGGGCGCTCGCGCCCACCGCCCAGACGGCTCCGAGGCCGGTGAGAATCACCACGGTGAAGACGGGCACGGGGGCCGTCTGGAACCCGCCGAAGCTGCGCGGAGCGATGGCGAGCCCGGTGAGAAGCATCACGAGAGCGGTTGTGAGGACGGCGAGGCCAGGACCCGGCCGCCCGCCGCTCGGGCGCACCCGGCGCACCAGGCCCAGCGGCGAGGCCACCACCCGGCGCAGGGCGAGCGTGCTCACCAGCGCGCCCACCACGGGCACGGCGAGCGCGACCCCCGCGCAGTCGGCCCAGACGGTGACAGGCGGGTTCTGCCACTGGCGCAGCAGGACCGGTGTGCAGACGATGGTGGCGACTGCCGAGCCGATGAGGCAGGCGAGGCCCGCCTCCAGTGCGGCGATCCGCCGCACCTGAGCCGGGGAGGCCCCCGCCAGGCGCAGCCCGGCCAGCCGCCGGTCGCGGTGCACGGCGCCGATGCGGGCGCACTGCCCGAGGAAGCCGAGCACCGGCACCAGCAGGAGCAGCAGGGTGAGCACCACGCCCGCGCGTTCGCCGGGCTGCTCGAGCAGGCCGGCGGCGAGGGCCGAGTGGTACTGCCCCTGGAGCGAGGCGACGGCGACGGTGGCCAGGCAGAGCGCCGTGGCGAGTGCCGCTCCCACGGCCGTGAGCGTGACCCGCCACCCCTCCCGCCGGTCGGAACCGCGGGTCAGGAGCAGCGCGAGCCGAAGGTCGGTTCTCACCGGGACACCTCCGCCGCGGCCGAGGTCGCGGAGCCCGCCGGCAGGGCGCCGGGGTCGGCCACGGTGCCGTCCCGCAACGACACCTCCCGGTCCGCGTACGCCGCCACCTGGGCGTCGTGCGTGATCAGCAGGACCGCCGTGCCGGACTCCCGGGCGGTGTGGATCAGGGCGGTCATCACCTGCTCCCCGGCGAGGGAGTCGAGCGCGCCGGTCGGCTCGTCCGCGAAGACGGCCTTCGGATCCGTCACCAGGGCCCGCGCCAGCGCCACCCGCTGGGCCTGCCCGCCGCTCAGCTCGCCGGGCCTCAGCGCCTCCTGGCCCCGTACGCCGAACCGCTCCAGCCACTCGCCGGCCCGCTCCCGCGCCGCCGCCCGGGAAGTGCCCGCGAGCAGCAGGGGCAGCGCAACGTTGTCGGCGGCGGTCAGTTCCGGGATCAGCTGGCCGAACTGGAACACCACCCCGAAGTCCGTACGGCGCAGCTCGCTGAGCCGCTTCTCGGGCAGCAGGTCGAGACGCTCGCCCGCGTACTCCACCGTGCCGCTGTCGGGTTTGACGATGCCCGCCAGGCAGTGGAGCAGGGTGGACTTCCCGCTGCCGCTGGCCCCGGTGACGGCGAGAACCTCGCCCGCGGCCAGCTCCAGCGAGGCGCCGCGCAGCGCCGGGGTGGGACCGTGCGCCTTGACCAGGTCCCGGGCGGTCAGAAGGGGGGTGCTCATGCTGTGTGGACCTCCGCGGTGAGGTTGGTGAGCCGGTCCGCCGTGGTGGTCATCCAGCGGAGGTCGGCGTCGAGGTGGTTGAGGGCGTAGTCGGCCGAGAGGACGGTCGCGAGATCGGCGCCGGGCGCCGTCTTCACCGCCGTGAGCTCGCGCATCCGCGCCATGTGGGCGGCGCGCTGGGCCAGCAGATAGCCGGCCGGGTCCGCCGAGGCGAGGATCGAGACGACGACCTTGGCGAAGATCTCGTTCGTCACGAAGGGCGCGGGCGGTGCGATCTCGCCCGCCCACTGGGTGAGTTCACGCGATCCGTCGTCGGTCGAGCGGTACAGGGTCCGCTCCGGACCGCCGTCCGAGGCGGTGCCGTCGATCGCGGCGAGACCGTCGCGGACCAGGCGCTGCAAGGTGGTGTAGACCTGCCCGTAGGCCAGTGGCCGGGCCTGCGGGAAGCGTTCGTCGTGCCGTCGCTTGAGGTCGTACCCATGGCTGGGGCCTCCGGCGAGCAGCCCCAACAGGATGTGACGGGTGCTCATGGAGATCAGTATGTACTCAAGATATGTACTGAGTGAATAGGTGATGGAAGATGGCTGAAGATCACCGATGGTCGATCGTGGGAAGGTGCCGCCCCGCTGTGCCGCCCCGCTGTGCCGCCCCGCTGTGTCGCCCCGCTGTGTCGCGTCGCCGTGCCGACCCGCCGTGTCGCACCGCCGTGCCGATCAGGTGTTCCGGTCGCTCGGGCGAGCCGCTGCGTGGTCCTGACCGGGCGTCAGTCCGCGACCGCGTACGCCTCCGCCGACCACAGCGAGTACCCGTACTGCGTGGCCCGTTTGATCCCCTGGACGCGCACGTAGCGGACGTCGCGTTCGTCGAAGCGGAGGGATTCCTGGCCGCCGCGGCCGTCGTCCACGGTCGTCGCGGTGCGCCAGACGCGTCCGTCGGCGGAGACCTGGACGCGGTACGCGGAGGGGTACGCGTCCTGCCAGCTCAGCACGAGCCGACCGAGGCGCACCGGCTCGGCGAACTGAACCTGCCACCAGGCGCCGTTGTCGACGGAGGAGGACCAGCGGGTCGCCGGATCACCGTCGTTGGCCGCCGACGCCGGGAAGTCGGGGGTCTCGTCGCCGGACGAGGAGGCCGTGCCGGTGCGGGCCAGGTCGGGGCCCGCGGTGCGTGGGAAGGCGCGGACGGTCAGAGCGCGGGTCTGCGAGCCGAAGGTGACCGTGACCTCGTACGTGCCCGACGGCGTTCCCGGCGGGACCGTGACCTCGACGATGCTGTCGACGACGGCGCCGCGTGGAAGGGTCGGCGCAGGGCGCGAGACCTTGACCTCGATGCCCTTCGGGGCCCGCGCGGTCAGTTCACCGCTGATGCCGGTGGGGCGCAGCGACGTCAGCCGGGCCGTGATCCGCTGTGTGCCGCCGATCTCCACGTCCGTCGCGGATCGGGCCAACTCCAGTGCCACGGCGGGGGAGTCGGCGAACCACGGCACGAGATGGCGGACCTGTGAGCGTTCCGGACCGGTGACCCGGAGCGCGTCCGCGCGCACGCCCGCCGTGCCGACCTCCGCCGCGCCGACCTCCGTCGCGCCCCCGGCCGCGAGCGCGCCGAGGTACCGCCAGCCCCCGCCCGGGACATGCGCCTCGACGAAACCCGTCGTGCCGGGGTCGGTGAGCACGCTCAGCGCGGTGAGGGTGCGGGGGTGCGGGAGGCGGAGGGTGCGCGGGTCCTGCCCGGTGCCGGCCTCCGGTGTGCCGTCGTCCTGTGGCCGGCCGTCCTGGGCGGTCCCGCCGTTGTCCGCAGGACCGCCGCCGTCCGCGCGTCCGTCGTCGCCGGTCCCCGTGCCGCCGCCCCCCGTCGTTCCGGAGTCCTTCGGGGTGTCGCGGCCGGTGGAGGGCTCGTTGTCGAGGCCCGCCCACTTCTCGTACGCCGTGCGGGCCCGCGTCAGGAACGGGTCGAGCACGCCCTTGCCGACCGTCACCCCGCTCGCCGCGAGCTCGGCGCGCAGCCGGTTCAGCGTGCGGTACGCCGTCCACGCCGCCGTCGCGTCGCCGCTCGACTGGGCGCTCAGCAGCGCGACGGCCGTCTCGCCGGCCTCGCCGTAGCGCGCCAACTGCTCGGTCCAGGGCTGTACTTCGGTGGCGATCGAGAGCCCCGCCAGCCGCTTCGGCGTCTCGCGCATCACGGTGAACGCGGCGCGCAGCCGCTCGGCCGCGCTCTCGTTCGCGGCCCGGTCCGTGGTCGTCCGCGCCTGCCAGAGCGCCTCCATGAGCGGGCGCAGATACGCCGACTCCTCGCCGCCCAGGACGGAGGACGCGTCGTTCCCGGCCAACGCGCGGAGCGCGTCCGCGCCGCGGGCGTCACCGCCCGCGAGGTCCTCGATCGCGGCCCCCCAGGACTCCTGGGGCCGGTAGTCCCGGGGGTTCCAGGCGTAGTCGGCCGCGGTGAAGAGCGGGATGCGGGAGGCCTCGGCCTGCGGCATCGCGTTCGCCAGCAGAGCCGCCGAGCCCGTGGCCACCGCCGGCTCGCGCCCCTGGTAGGGGCCGAGGAACACCCGGTCCTGCGCGTAGTCGTTGACGGGGTAGTTGTCCATGGTGACGAGCGGGTGGCTGCCGAACACCTCGCGGGTACGCGCCAGTTCGCCGCCCGTGATGGTCTTGGGCACGACACCGACACCCGTCCAAGCGACTTCGACGCCCTCGTCCAGGGCGCTCGCCAGCTGCCGGCGGTAGTCGGTCGAACCGTCCTCGTAGTACTCCGTCGGCATCAGGGACAACGCGGCCACCTCCGGGTGCCGGGCGGCGAGATGCCGGGCCACGGCGTTCGCCACCCGCGCCTGCGCCTTCGCCGCCGCCTCGGAGCCGGAGCCGAACGTGTCCGCGTCCGCCCCGCAGTGCCACTCGGTGTAACTGACGTCCTGGAACTGCAGCTGGAAGGCCCGGAACCCGAGTGCCCACATGGCGTCCAGCTTGCGCGTCAGCGCCTTCACGTCGGCGTCCGAGGAGAAGCACATCGCCTGCCCGGGGGCCACCGTCCAGGTCAGTGTGACGTGATTGCGGCGCGCCCGCTCCGCGAGGTCCCGGAAGTGGGCGCGCTCTCCGGCCGGGTACGGCTCGCGCCAGCGCGCCTGCCGGAAGAGGTCGTCGCCGGGCGCGTAGACATAGCGGTTCTGCTTGGTCCGACCCATGAAGTCCAGCTGCGCCAGGCGCTGTTCGGGGGTCCAGGGGCTGCCGTAGAACCCCTCGGTGGTGCCGCGCACGGCGGTGCCGGGCCAGTCCCGGACGACGGCACCGGCGATCCTGCCGTCGGCGCCGAGGAATTGACGCAGCGTCTGCACCGCGTGGTACAGCCCGTCCTCGCCGACCCCCGCGAGGGCGACGGTGTCGCGGCCGTCGGTGCGGCCGACGGCCAGCCGGTAGCCGCCGGAGGGGAGATCGGCGCGGGGGGCGGCGCCGAGCGATGTGAGCGCCCGCTCCAGGGAGCCCGACGCGGCGGGCGCGCCGGCGAAGGAACCCGCACCCTGCCGACCGGTGTTCGCGGAGTCCGTGCCCACCCGCACCACCAGGGCGTGCGCCGGGAGCGCGTCACCGTCGCGCGCCGTCGTGATCGTGCGGGCGCCGGCTTGCCGCAGCAGGTCGCGCAACGCTTCGAGGGCGTACGGGTCGAGTGCGCTGTCCGTTGTGTTCGCGTCGATGCTCACGCCGGGGGCGTACGGGGTGAGAGGTGCGCCAGGAGAGTACGAGCCGGAGCGCGCGCTGCCGAACGAGCCGGACGCCGCCGGGTTCGTCGTACCGCTGACCAGGACGACCTCGTCCGTGACCCCGACCGGGGTGCCGTTCGCGCGCAGGGACTGGGGGCGGGGCCAGACGGCGGGCACACCGCTCCCGACAGGCTTCCGGTCGTCCGCGGAGGCTGCCGGGCCGTGGGTCGCCGCGACAGCCGCGGGAGCCGTGCCGAACGCGCTCGCGACCACCGCGAACGCGAGTGCGGTCGCTCCTCTTCCACGCCCGAGTCGCACGGTTCCCCCTCGTAGCCCGCCACCCCGGCTGCGGCGTCGGAGTGACGTCGAGCCCACCATCCGGGTGGTGAAGGTGTCAACGAGAGTGGCCGATGTGCCGGGATTACCCCAGCCTGGAGGGGCGGCCCGGACATGCGGGACGGCGACAGAATGTGACCAGAAGCACGTTGTCCGTCCGTGTGCGTCTGTCGTCGCGCCCACGGGGTAGGGCTGCGGTGACCGCCAGGGCATCCGTTTCCGGCACGATCCGCCGGAATGCCCTCGGCCGCCGTACCCGACCTCGACAAGGAGGCCCCCGTGGCCGCATCGGCACACCTTCTCCTCTCGGCCCTGTCCAAACGCGGAGCGGAGCCGTCCGTCCCCGGCCCGCGCGCGGGCCGGGCGTCCGCCGAACCCGAGGGCGCCCAGGTGTGTCCGCTCAGCTCGGAAGGATCCTGCGCCGAGGCGCCGCTGACCAGTGAGCCGCCGCTGCCCGACGCCGAGCCGCTGACCAGTGAGCCGCCGCTCGCGGACGCCGCGCATCTGACGAGCGAGCCCACCTCGACCGGCGCCGCGTCGGGGGTCTGATGGCACCCAGTGGGCCCGCCGACCCGCCGCGGACGGCACCGGAGCCGGCGCCGCGGACGCCCCTGTCCCGGCTCGCCGAACTGCACGGTGTCGCCCCCTTCCACAACCCCTCCCCGGACCGCACGGTCGCGGCCCCGGACACGGCACTCGTCGCGATCCTGGCGGCGCTCGGCGTCGACGCGAGCACCCCGGACGCCGTACGCGCCGCCCTCGCGCTCCACGAGGCCGAGACGGCGGGCCGGCTGCTGCCGCCGACGCTGGTGTGCTGGGGCGGCCTCGCCCCCGCCGAGCTCGCCGGACTGCCGGACGCCACCCGGCTGCGGATCACCACCGAACAGGGCGAGACCCGAACCTCACCGGACCGCCTCCCGCCCGGCGTCCACACGCTGCACGCCACCGCCCCCGACGGCCGCACCGCCGACGCCCACCTCGTCGTCGCCCCCACCCGGCTGCCCGCGCCGCCCGGACGCACGTACGGTCTGCTCGTCCAGCTCTACTCCCTGCTCTCCCGCCGCTCCTGGGGCATGGGCGACCTGGGTGACCTCGCCGAGCTGACCGCCTGGGCCGGGCGCGCGCTCGGCGCCGGATTCGTCCAGGTCAACCCGTTGCACGCGGCAGTGCCCGGCGAACCCGCCGACCCCTCCCCGTACCGGCCGTCCTCCCGCCGCTTCCCCGACCCGGTGCACCTGCGCGTCGAGGACATCCCCGAGTACCCGTACGCCGAGGACCGCGACCGGCTGCGTACGGTGCTGGACCGCGCCGAACAGCTGCGCGAGTCCGTTCTGCGCAAGGGCGCGCTGATCGACCGCGACGCCGTGTGGGACCTCAAGCGCGAGGCGCTCGAATCCGTCCGCGCGGTGCCCCTCGGGCCCGGCCGGCAGGCGGCGTACGCCGACTTCCTCGCCGAGGAGGGCCAGGCGCTGGAGGACCACGCCACCTGGTGCGCGCTCGCCGAGGTGTACGGCTCCGACTGGCGGAACTGGCCCGCGGCCCTGCGCGACCCCCGCTCGTCCGGAACCGCCCGCGCGCGGGGCGAACTGATGGACCGCGTCGACTTCCACAGCCGGCTCGCCTGGCTCACCGACGCCCAGCTCGCGCGCGCCCAGCGCTCCGCGCGCGACGCGGGCATGGTCGTCGGACTCGTGCACGACCTCGCCGTCGGCGTCCACCCCGACGGAGCCGACGCCTGGGCCCAGCAGGAGCACTTCGCGGCCGGTATGTCCGTCGGCGCGCCCCCGGACGCCTTCAACGCGCGCGGCCAGGACTGGGGCCTGCCGCCCTGGCGGCCCGACCGGCTCGCCGCCTCCGGATACGCCCCCTACCGCCGCCTGCTGCGCGCACTCCTGCGGCATGCCGGCGCCCTGCGCATCGACCACGTCATGGGCCTGTTCCGGCTCTGGTGGATCCCCCAGGGACAGCCGCCCACCGAGGGCTCGTACGTCCGCTACGACGCCGAGGCGATGCTCGCGATCCTGGTACTGGAGGCCTCGCGGGCCGGCGCACTGGTGATCGGCGAGGACCTCGGGACGGTCGAACCCGGGGTGCGCGAGACGCTCCAGGAACGCGGAGTGCTGGGGACGTCGGTGATGTGGTTCGAACGCGACTGGGACGGCGATGGCCTGCCCCTGCCGCCCGACAGCTGGCGTGCCGACTGCCTGGCCACCGCCACCACCCACGACCTGCCGCCCACCGCGGCCCGGCTCACCGGTGAACACGTCGAACTCCGCGACCGGCTCGGCCTGTTGACCGGATCCCTCGACGAGGAACGGGCGGCCGCCGCCGCGGACACCCGGGAGTGGCTGGCGCTGCTCTCCCGGCTCGGGCTGCTGCGTGGCGCGAACGGCGGGGGCCCCGCCTCGGCGGAGGAGGCCGAGATCCAGGCCGTGCACCGCTTCCTGCTGCGTACCCCGGCCCACCTGATCGGCGTCTGGCTCCCGGACGGGGTCGGTGACCGCCGCCCGCAGAACCTCCCCGGCACCTCGGACGAGTACCCCAACTGGCGCCTGCCCATCGCCGACGCCGAGGGCCGCCCGGTGACCCTGGAGGAACTGGCCGCGTCACCCCGGCTGCACGCCCTGATCGACGTGGTGAGGGCCGAGAGCGGCCGGGCCGGCCCACCCGGGAGCCCCCCGGGGCCCCCGCGCCGTGCCCCGTGACCTCCGTACGGCACCCCGGGCGCGCGGCCCCGTCGGGTGTTCGCTACGTTTGCACCGTGGACAAGAAGAACGCTCTGCGCGCCGGTGCCCTGGCCGCCGGTACGACGCTGATGATGCTGCTCATGTCGTCCCCCGCGCTCGCGCTGACCCGCGACGACGGCGACGACCCCGGCTCCGGCCTGAGCGTGATCGAGACGCTCGGCCTCTACGTCGTGCTGCCGATCGCACTTTTCCTGGCCATCGCCGGCCTCGTGATGGTCCTGGACAAGTCCCACAAGCAGCCGAAGCAGGGCTGAGCCCCGCCCTTCGCACCAACTCTCCGCCGAGGGAGTTTCCGCACCATTGCGTGCGGGGACTCCCTCGCCGCGTTTCACCCGACTGCCCCGGCCGCCGGTCCGTCCTGAGCCGTCTGTCGCTGCGCGCGGAGCCGGACCGGCTCCCGCAGCGGCCGTCGGCGCTCCGGACAGGTCCTAGGAGGTGGTGGCGGCCAGCAGCGGGCGCAGCAGGTCGGCCAGTTGGGCGGCCTGCCCGCTGTCGAGGGCCGAGAGCGCGGCCGTCTGGACCGCCAGCCCCGCCCCGACCGCCTCGTCGATCAGCCTCAAGCCCTCGTCCGTCAGGGTGACTTGGAGGCCGCGCCGGTCGTGCGGATCGGGGGATCGGCGAAGCAGTCCGGCGCGCTCCAGTTTGTCCAGGCGCCCGGTCATCCCACCCGTGGTCAGCATGAGCGTGGCCGAGAGTTGGCGCGGCGGGAGCGTGTACGGGGCGTCGGAGCGGCGCAGTGTCGCCAGCACGTCGAACTCCCCGCGCGAGATCCCGTACCGCGCGTACGCCTTCTCCATCCGGTCGCCCATGGTGCGCGAGAGCCGGAAGACGCGGCCGAAGACCTCCATCGCCGCGGTGTCGAGGTCCGGCCGGACGGCGGCCCACTGCTCGATGATCGCGTCGACCGGGTCCTTGGGGGTGCTCATGGGGCGAGTATCCGCCGCGTCGCAGGTCGGTCGCAAGCAAGTGGATCGGAAGCAAGTGGGTCGCCGGGAAGCAGGTCACCAGAGAGTGGCTTGACAATAAGTAGCTTAGACCTAAGCTACTTATTGCTGACCTACTTTCTGTTCGGCCTCCCCGAAACCGGGTGTCCCGTGGACGCGAAACGACCCGCCCTGACAGCCCTCACCGCGCTCGCCCCCATCTCCTGGGGCAGCACCTATGCCGTCACCACCGAGTTCCTCCCGCCCGACCGGCCGCTGTTCACGGCCTTGCTGCGCGCCCTGCCCGCCGGGCTGCTGCTCCTCGCGCTCGCGCGAGTGCTGCCGCGCGGCGTGTGGTGGGGGAAGGCGGCCGTGCTGGGCGCGCTGAACATCGGCGCGTTCTTCCCGCTGCTCTTCCTCTCCGCGTACCGGCTGCCCGGCGGAATGGCGGCCGTGGTCGGGTCGACCGGTCCACTGTTCGTAGCGGGCCTCTCGGTGGCGCTGCTCGGCGACCGGCCGACCCTCCGCACGCTCCTCACCGGTATCACCGCGGCCCTCGGCGTCAGCCTCGTCGTCCTGAAGGCGGCGGGCGCCCTCGACCTCGTCGGTGTTCTCGCGGCGCTTGCCTCCACCGCTTCGATGTCCACCGGCACGGTGCTCACCAAACGGTGGGGGCGGCCGGACGGAGTGGGTCCGCTGGCGCTGACCGCCTGGCAGCTGACCGCCGGAGGACTGCTGATCGCGCCGGTCGCCCTCGTGGCCGAGGGCGGGCCGCCCCCACTGGACGGCCGGGCGATCGGCGGCTACCTGTACCTCGCGCTGGCGAACACGGCGGTCGCGTACTGGCTGTGGTTCCGGGGCATCGGTCGGCTCACCGCCACACAGGTGACGTTCCTCGGCCCGCTCTCGCCGTTGACCGCGGCGGTCATCGGCTGGGCGGCGCTGGGGCAGGCGCTGACACCGGTGCAGTCGGCGGGCATGACGCTGGCGTTCGGGGCGACCGTGTTCGGCCAGCTGAGAGCGCGTACGACCGCCGTCGGCCCCGCCCCGACAGCCGTCGGCCCCGGCCAGGACGTCGGCCCCACCCCCGTTGCCAGTGGCCCCACCCCCGTCGGCCCCACAGCCTCCGCGCTCGCACCCTGCTCCGAGGGCTGAACAGTTCTGAGGCTGAACAACAGCGATACCCCGGGCCGAGCGGAGGTCCTAGCCCCGCCGCACCTCGTACAGGAAGCAGCCGTACTCCACCGCCCGTACGTGGAGCAGTGCCACCTCCGGGTCGGTGAACGCCGCTGTGAGGGCCTCGTCGAACGTGGTCGGTGTCTCGACCAGATACCCGCCCAGGATGTGGCCCTCGGCCGAGTAACGGCGGACCGTGCGGTGGGCGTTCGTGAACGGGAGGGCGTCCGTGGCCGGGCCCGCGCAGGCGTCCGCGTGGATGAAGACCGGGCCCTGTTCGTCGTACGCGCCCGGTTCGGCGCCCGTTTCCGCGGCCCAGCGGCGCAGCGGGGCGTAGGAGACCAGGGCGATGCGCTCGCCGGGCTCACTGCGGCGCAGACAGCAGCGCAGCGGGGCGCCGCCCTCCTCGTCGGTCAGCGGGGCGAGCCGGCGGCCCGCGTCGTCGGTGTCGCGGAGTTCCTTCAGGGCGGCCGGGCCGATGGGGTGTGCGGTGTACGTCGTCATACGTCCAGGCTCGTGCCCGCGACGGCCCGGCACCGGCGGGAAACGGACATCGCGTTCCGTGTGGGTCCCGTGGAAGGATGGCGCAACCCACACATAACGAGGAGATGACCGCGTGCCTGGCACAAACCTGACCCGCGAAGAGGCGCAGCAGCGGGCGAAGCTGCTCACCGTTGACTCGTACGAGGTCGATCTCGACCTTTCCGGCGCGCAGGAGGGCGGCACCTACCGGTCCGTGACCACGGTGCGCTTCGACTCCGCCGAGACCGGCGCGGAGTCGTTCATCGACCTGGTGGCCCCGACCGTCCACGAAGTCACCCTCAACGGTGACCCGCTCGATACGGCCGAGGTCTTCAAGGACTCGCGGATCGCGCTCCCCGGGCTCCTTCAGGGGCGCAACGTCGTCCGAGTCGTGGCCGACTGCGCCTACACCAACACCGGTGAGGGCCTCCACCGGTTCGTCGACCCCGTCGACCAGCAGGCCTACCTGTACACCCAGTTCGAGGTAC
>NZ_JAODTZ010000063.1 GCF_025399795.1 Streptomyces rhizosphaerihabitans
GCCGATGGCTGCGGATCGAGTCCACCTGGCCCTGGGCCACCGCGTTCGCCACCGCCTGGATCCGCCTCTCCGATCTCCCGGCTGCCACCTGGCGGCGCCAAAATACCGCCCCGACGAAGAAAGACCAGGAAGGAGGACGACCAGCAGCGCCCCGGGCCCGTGGAACCCGGCGCACCCGCAGCGTCACGCGAAGGTCCGCCCTCGAAGGACAGAGATCATTACGGGCGCACCGTCGATCGGGCCGAGTTCACGCCACTCGTGAAGAATCGAGGTCAGCTGTGGATTAATAGCTACGACCGCGAGGTGAGGGTTTAGCGCCCCATGCCGAGAGTGTTTTTACCGCAGCGAGCAGAATGGAATTTTGTAACGCACGCCGGCCAGTATGGCATGCTACTGTCGATCTCAGTTGCAGTCTTGGTTCCCAAACTTCAAGCGCCTCCAACGGTACTTTCAGCCGGTGGAAGCGTTTTTGTATTTCCGGTCATTCCGGGAGGGTGTCATCGCGGCGACCCGGTATCCGCGCATTGCGGGTCCCGGCGCACTGCCCAAAGGAGATATGACATGGCGTCTGGCACCGTGAAGTGGTTCAACGCGGCGAAGGGTTTCGGATTCATCGAGCAGGACGGTGGGGGTGCCGACGTGTTCGCCCACTTCTCGAACATCGCCTCCCAGGGCTTCCGTGAATTGCTCGAAGGTCAGAAGGTCACCTTCGACATCGCGCCGAGCCAGAAGGGCCCGACGGCGGAGAACATCGTTCCCGTCTGACGCCGACGCGCACTCTGCAGCGGGGGCCCGCACCTCTCGGGGTGCGCGCACCCCGCTGCGGGCATTTACCGTAGTGCCCGCGTCCTTGGATAATGCCTGCGGGCGATGGGTCCCCGAAGCTGCACCCGCTTGAAGCCCTGGATTTCACGTCCGCATGACGCCACTTTTTTTCATCGCCTGCATACGTACCAGATTCACTGCAGGCCAGATTTCCTTTTGCATTCCATTCGGCTCGTTCTTGTGGTTCCCGCACTGCTCTTGCGTGGCGGGAATTCCTTGATACGTGCCTATCAAGGAAGGTTCGGAATGAACCCTGCACCTACGGATGGCCACTCCTCCCGCAGCCGGACCGGCGCCCCTGCTTTTGGCTCCGGCGCCGGTTCGGGCCGGGGCAGTCGCTTCGGCTTGCTCGCCCCGAGTAATGGGAAACTGGTGGGCATGGATATTCGTCGCAGGAACAACGTCACCGTCATCGGCCGTGCGGACGGGCCGGTGCTCCTGCTGGCGCACGGGTTCGGCTGTGACCAGAACATGTGGCGTCTGGTGGTCCCCATGCTGGCCGTGGACTTCCGGGTGGTGCTGTTCGACTACGTGGGCTCCGGCCGCTCGGACCCTTCGGCCTGGAGTGAGCAGCGCTACAGCTCGTTGGAGGGCTATGCCTCGGATGTGCTGGAGGTCTGTGAGGAGTTGAACCTGCGGGATGTGATCTTCGTGGGGCATTCGGTCAGTGCCATGGTCGGGGTGCTCGCGGCGGCGAAGGCGCCGCAGCGGTTCTCCCATCTGGTGATGGTGGCTCCCTCGCCCCGCTACATCGACGATGACGGGTATCGGGGCGGTTTCAGCGCGGACGACATCGATGAGCTGCTGGAGTCACTGGAGTCGAACTATCTGGGCTGGTCCGCTGCGATGGCCCCGGTGATCATGGGGAACGCGGACCGGCCGGAACTCGGCCAGGAGCTGACCACCTCGTTCTGCGCGACCGACCCGGACATGGCCCGGGTCTTCGCGCGCACGACGTTCCTGTCCGACAGCCGCGCCGACCTCAAGACGGTCGCGGTGCCGACGCTGGTGCTGGAGTGCAGGCAGGACGTGATCGCCCCGCGCGAGGTCGGCGCATACGTCAATGAGGCCATCCCCGGCAGCCGTCTGGTCACGCTGGAGGCGACGGGGCACTGCCCGCAGCTGAGCGCACCGCAGGCCACCGCTCAAGCGATCACCGACTTCATCGGTGCTGCCGGATGATGTGCCGCACAGGCCATGACCCGGGCGAGGAGCCGGACGTGGGTGCCACGGACGCGGTGTTCATCTCGCTGCTGGAGGACAGTGCCGAGGAGCTGTACGAGCAGGCGCCGTGCGGCTACCTGTCGACACTGATGGACGGCACCATCGCGAAGATCAACACCACGTTGCTGGACTGGCTTGGCCTGTCCCGGGCTCAGGTGGTGGGCCGGATGCGGTTCGCCGATCTGCTCACGGTGGGCGGGAAGCTCTACCACGAGACGCACTTCGCCCCGTTGTTGCAGATGAAGGGCGAGGTCAGCGGCATCGCCCTGGACATCAAAGCCGCCGGAAAACAGCGGATGCCGGTGCTGGTCACATCGAAGGTGAAGACCAGCGACGACGGCGAGCCGCTGCTGATCCGCACCACCGTCTTCGACGCCCGCGACCGCCGCGCCTACGAGACTGAGCTGCTGCGCGGCCGCCAGGCGGCGGAGGAAGCGCGTCGGCAGGCGGAGGCCGACCGCGAACGGCTCCAGGAAGCCCTCGCCGTCCTTCAGCAGAACCTGCTGCCCGCCGAACTGCCCAAGGTCCCGGGCCTGGAGGCCGCCTCCTACTACCACACCGCCTCCCCGGACCTGCTCGGCGGAGACTTCTACGACCTGTTCCCCCTCGACGCAGACCGATGGGCGTTCTTCCTTGGCGACGTCTGCGGCAAAGGCCCCCAGGCCGCCGCGGTCACCTCGCTGACCCGCTACACGCTGCGGGCCGCCGCCCTGCACGACCCGGACCCCGTCACCGTGCTGAGCACCCTGAACACCGTGCTGCACGAGCGGTACACCAGCGGCGACACCCGCTACTGCACCGCCATATTCGGCGTCCTCAACCCCGTCGACGACCACGTCAGCGTGCACTTGGCCTCCGGCGGCCATCCCTCCGCACTGATCCAGCACGCGGATGGCACCGCGGACTATCTGCCAACCCCCGGCGGTATGCTCGTCGGCGTCCTGCCCGGCGCACAGTTCGAAACCGCGCGCACCCAGCTCTTTCCCGGCGACACCCTGCTGCTCTACACCGACGGCCTGACCGAGGCCCGCACCGGGCCCGATCGCGAGCTGTACGGCGAGGACGCCCTGCGCGCCTTCACCGCCGCCCAGCCCGCTGCGGGACCTCAGGTCCTGATCACCGCCCTGACCGGGCTCCTCACCGGGTTCGGTGACGGCCTCGACGACGACACGGCGCTGCTCGCCCTCGGCGTGCCCGCCCCGCTGCCCACCCCCGTGAGTGAAGACCTGAGATGAGCCCGCTGACGATCACCTCCCGAGACGCCGCCACCGGTCCCGTACTGGAGATCACCGGTGACCTCGACTACGAGAGCGCCCCAGATCTCCGCAAGAGCCTCGACAGTCTCACCCTGACCAGCGGCCAACTGCTGGTCCTGGATCTGGCCGGCCTGGAATTCTGCGACTCCAGCGGAATCACCACTCTGTTGGCCGCCCGCAACCTGGCCACCGAACTAGGCGGCGGCATGGCCCTGGCCGCGGTCCCCGCCAACACCGCCCGCATCCTGTCCATCATCGGTCTGGACCGGGTCTTCACCATCCACCCAGACACATCAACAGCCACCAACCCCAGTTCCACAGCCCGCTGATCACCAGGACCGCGCCACCAGGGACTGAATCGCGCCCGCAAAAATGGAGCAATCCCCCTCTGCGGGGCCGTTTCGGTCCGGGGCTGCTGTCCACTACGTATCGGCCCGATCACTGCCCATTGCGGAGACCTCTCCGCGCTCCCCTGGGCACAGGCAAAGGAGCCCCATTCGCCCCGAGGGTTCCCACCGAGACGTGAACCCTCCGAGTCCGTACTGTCATTCTCGAGACAGTCTGTGGAATGCCACGGCGCGAGGACACTTCCGGACACACCGGCTCCGGCTGGCCGAGCCGCCTGTCGACTGACCGGCTGCATGACCCGCTTCCGCCGCAGCCGGAAAGGTAGCGGCTCCTCGGTGTCGATAAACCATGCCTGACCTGCTGGTTCTCGCAGGATGGGCTTCGGCGATATCTTCCCGATGGCTCATCATGTGGAGTGTGTTGCCACCCCGGCCTCCCGAGGCGGCTGCTGACTCCCGTGCCCGACCTCGGTACCCCCGGGACTGAAACCGGTGGGTGACCTGTGTCTTCAGCGGATATCCCGAAGCTGTCGGAGTGCTGACAGGACGCTAGGAAGGTATGCGGCAATGGGCTCGGGCCCAGTTGGTCGCGGTGGTCCATGAGGTGCTGGAGGAGGTCGATCGCTTTGTCACGGCGACAGACCTTTGCGTACTGCGCTGCCGGCATCCCGCAGTAGCTCAGGGAAAGCGGGTGCCATTGACCGTTCGGCGTTGGCCACGGCCTGCTCCGCCGCAGGGATGGAGGCGTCAGAGCCCGGCCCGGTCGGCGTGTACGGCGTTTTCTCCCCGGGCAGGAGCGCTGACATGAAGACTCGGGCGCCCGCTATGAGGGGCTGTCGGCGCCGAGCCGCCGCTCGGCGTCCGAGATCGACCGCGTCAGCAAGGGGAGGTGGCGGCGGACCTGCCGACCTGTGTATATGCGTAGGCGGACCCAGTTGGGAGGTGAGTGTCTCCGCGTCTCCCGGCTGGCGCCGTTCGTAGTTCGCGACGGCCCTTTCCCCAAGGGATATGGCGTCGCTGAAGTAGCGTGCGTTGCGGTAGGAGGCGGCGAGTTCCGCCCGCGCGTCCACTCCGCTTCCTGGGAGGCCAACTGCGGCTTGGATGCTTAGTCCTCAGGGTCCTGAGGGGTGCGCTTTGAGCAGATGGGGTCGGAGGAGTAGCGGGCGGCCTTGCGTAGCGCGCCGTCGACGACCCTTTGGAGGCGAGAAGGCTCGCTGAGTTGGACGAGGCCGCCGAGGGTGCCGTCGTTGTCGGAGGCGCTGGTGCAGATGAGAAGGCCGACCGACGGGGCCTGGCCCTCCGCGGCGGGCCAGGCATAGAGGCGTTCGCTGAGACTTGCCGCCGAGTAGCCGCAGGTGAGAGCGAGTTCGCGGATCAGGATGTGGGCGAAGGTGTGGACGAGCCAGTAGCGCGGGGGCTTCAGGCGGGTGTCAGGGGCGACCTGGGCGGCGGTGTCGGAGAAGCGGCGTCTGAAGTTTCTGACCTGTGCCTCGCGGTGGAACTTCCACATGTCGGTGTCCAGTACGCGTTTCTCCCACGGTGCGATTGCGTTCTCGTCGAGGCAGGAATCATCCCGCCGCGCGCCGAGGGGGCGAAGGACTGGCAGTGGGAGGCGGCGCCGAAGGACGGCTTCCACGTGCTGGCGCTCCCCAGCACTCCTCGAACTCCCCAGATTCTCCCCAGGGATGACCCTCGCTGCGGGCAGGGAGAGGTGGTACCCGGTGCGCATGAGGCACCGCTGTAGCGACAGTGCGCCACTGCTGGCCATACCAGCCAGCATGTTCTTCGTCTGCTGGTAGTACGCCATCTGAATGGCTCTGACCAGAGCAAATGTGCTGTGTGGAGAGATACGGGCAGGCGTCGGCCCGGCCATGGTCCGGGATCTTGGGAGGGGGACCCGACCGGCGGTCTCAGTTGCTCTGCTGTTCCGAGGGCGGGGCCGTGAGAGGTGCGAGATTGCGGCTGGTTCTGTGGTGGCGGTGGTGGCGAACACGGTCGGGACCGGTGTGGTATCACTGATGGCGCTTGAGCTCGGCTCCCAGGCGGCCTTTGGCGGTGCCTACGATGGTGAGGTCGCCGGTCAAGACCCGGGTTGTGCGCCGTGTCCTTCGGGCGCCGGTGTCCGCGCCTCGGCCTGCTGGATTGTGGACGGGTAGCTCGCGATCGTGCCTGAATGGCGCCGTTATCCCAGTGACCTGTCCGATGCCCGTTGAGAGTTGGTCGAGTCTGCGCCTGACGGTCCGAGTGCCGCGGCCTGGATATCGGCCGACCACCGGATCGCGATCTGCGTAGTCTGCTGGACGCGGTCCTCTACGTGAACCGGACCGGCATCCCCTGGCGTCATCTGCCGCACGACTACCCGCCACTGCAATCGCCGTGGTGTGCGGGGCGTATGCGGGAGAGGTCGGTGGGCGTGGTGCCGGCGCACGGGTGGCACGACCGGCCGACGCCGTCGCGGGCGACATCGACGCTGACCTCGCCGACCAGGCCTGCCTCGATGTGTGTGACGTCCAGCGTTTCGCTGCCGCCCCATCCTGCTGAGAACGACCAGCCTGTCCAGGGGTGTTCGCGGGTCGCCTTTCTCAGCAGGGGAGCGATGGCGCAGGGTCGCGTCTGTCAGCGTTGCTTCGCTGCGTCCGTAAAGGCAAGGACGCCCAGGGTCGCCAGGACAACCACGACGAGCAGGAACACAAGGGCCACGGATGTGGGTGTGGGGTAGATCCACAGGAAGAGGGCCAGGATCCCGGCTCCGATGACGACGCCCGTGGTCAGGGGTCTGTGCGTGTGCAGCCACTGTCCGGCGGCACCTGGCTTCAGTCCCGCCCGGGCGAGGGCGTGCCCGGCGGTTCGGGTATGTCGGGCGGCAGCTGCGCGCACGGCGGCGGCACCGCGGCAGTTGAATCGACCCCAGACGCCCGGTCTGCAGCCGTAGCGTCCAGGGTGCCGGTGGCGCCCCCAAGACATGCGTAGGCGGGTTCGGCCAGGTGCTGTCCAGGCATCGGCAGCCGACTCAGCGGGTGTGATGGCGATGCGGTCCTCTGTCCGTCTCGGCGTACCAGCGTCCCGGGCAGGGTTGCCCTACTCGGCACCGACATCAGCCGGCAGTACTCGCCTCTGCGACAGGTCTTCTGTGACGCCGTCCGAGAGGGCTGTAGCGGACCTGCGCAAACATGCCCGATAAGGGCGATTGGCCAGCATTGATAGGTTTTCGTGCCGTTCTAAGGGTTACGCGGAAGATGGCCAGAGGGAGGCAGGAGGCCAGGATGATCACCCAAGGACAGATTGCCACCGTGCTGGACCACTCGGTGTACGACGTCGACGGAAACAAGATCGGCGACACCAGGCATGTCTTCCTCGACGATGCGACCGGCGAGCCCGAGTGGGTCAGCGTCAAGACCGGACTCTTCGGCACCAGGGAGTCCTTCGTTCCCACTCGCGAGGCGACCATGGTGAAGGACTATCTCAAGGTTCCTTACACCAAAGCCACCGTCAAAGACGCCCCCAATGTCGACGTCGATGCCGGGGGCTTCCTCTCGGTGGACGAGGAACACCACCTCTACGAGCACTATGGCATCGCGTGGGACGAGGGCCAGGGCTGGCAGCAGGTCGTCGACCAGCCTGACGAGGGAGGACAAGACGCAGCTGGCTCACGGACTGTCGCCGATGCCACCGAAGGCGCCTCGCTCCCCTACGACAACACCACCGCATCGGGCCTCGCCCGCAGCGGCACAGAGAGTCCCGACACCAGCGCCCCGCAGCCCGGTTACGACAAGACCACCGCTTCGGGCATTGCTCGCAGCGGCCAGGAGAATCCCGACATCGAGTCTGCCCGCTCCGACGGTTCCGAAGGCGGTGCCGCGATGGCGCGCTCCCCGGAGCAGGGGCGTGCTGGCCCTCAAAGCCCCGCAGCAGGGCAGGCACGGCTGCGTTTGTACGCGGCTCCCGAAGAGCGGCGATAGAGACGCCCCGTGCTCCAGACGGGGTGAGTCCAGTCCGCACCTGAATTCGTCGACGAGGGCAGATTCGCGTCCTGGACCGGCTTCCTGTGCG
Source organism: Streptomyces rhizosphaerihabitans (assembly GCF_025399795.1). GTDB lineage: Bacteria > Actinomycetota > Actinomycetes > Streptomycetales > Streptomycetaceae > Streptomyces > Streptomyces rhizosphaerihabitans. Next base: position 7,703 of record NZ_JAODTZ010000063.1, read on the forward strand.
GCTCACCGCCGGATGCAACGACATTTACAAGGTTTCGATGGGCACCACGCAGGTGTCCCACACAGATCGAGGCAATTGCGATGACAGACAACATCACCAGCGTCGGCGGGGGCAGCCGGCCCGACGCAGACGTCAGCCCGCTCAAGGGTCGCACCGGGGCCGGAGCTCCGGCCGGGACACGAGGGAAGACCACCATTGCGGACGGTGTGGTGGCCAAGATCGCGGGCACGGCCGCGCGTGAGGTACCGGGCATCCACAGCCTGGGCGCGGGGATGGCCCGCGCCTTCGGCGCTGTGCGGGAACGCGTCCCCGGCGGAGGCGGAGGCGGAGCTACGCGAGGGGTGAAGGTCGAGGTCGGCGAGCGCCAGGCCGCCATCGACCTGGACGTTGTCGTCGAGTACGGCGTTCCCATCGTCGACGTCGCAGGCGAGGTGCGCACCAACGTGATCAGTGCCGTGGAACGGATGACGGGACTGGAGGTCGTCGAGGTGAACATCGCCGTCGACGACGTCCACCTCCCCGACGACGAGGACCAAGAGGCTGAATCGGATGAAGGCCGCGTGAGGTGATCGACCGCCGTGACCCACGGCCATGCCCCGTGCATGGGCGGGTGATCACACAGGCGATCACGCTCGCAAGACGGGTGAGTGCATGATGAACGCAGCAACGACGGGCCTCGCGGCCGGCATGGCCCTGGGCTTCGCCGGCTACTTCGGCGGCTTCTGGGCATTCCTGCTGGTTCTGGTCCTGGGTACAGCGGGGCTGATCGGCGGCCTCGCCTTGCAGGGTGACCTCGACCTCCGTACGCGGAGGCAGCGGTGACTACTACCCGACCCGGATCCCTATCCCTCGGCGATGCGTCTGGTCCACCGGCACAGGTCGCCGGCCTGCCGCCCCCGGCAGTGCGGGGCGCCACCGTCATCCCGGACAGGGTGGTCGCCCGTATCGCCGCCCAGGCCGCACGCACGGCCCAGTCCCGGCGTGCCGCCATACCGCCCGACCGGAGCCGACCGGCGCCACCCAGCGCCTCCGCCGCCATCCGTGCCGGATCGGTGCGCCTGCACCTGTCCATGGACCTGCCCTACCCCACCGACCTCCCCCATGTCTGCGAACGGATCCAGGTCGACGTCGCCGAACGGGTGGCTCAGCTGACCGGCCTGGAGGTGGGAGAGGTCATCCTCACCGTCCGGCGGCTGGTGACCGTCGCCGGCGTGAACCGGGGACGGGTCCGGTGAGCCGCCATGGCCCGGGCCGCCGGGCACGTCACGCAAGAAGGAGGCCGGAATGACACCCGACCCGAGCCCTCCCGCCCACAACTCCGCGCACCGTGCCACGGCGCCGTTGACGAAGGAGCCCGAGAAACCAGGGGAGCCGGCAGAGCCCGGTCTGCCCGAACAACCCACACCTCCATCGAACCTGACGGCCGGTGAGGACGGCGGCGCGCACCGGACACACCGCCCGTGGTCAGCGCGCCGCCTTCCGGCCGCGCTGGTCGCCTCGGTCGTTCTCGTGGCGGCGGGTGCGGCGCTGGTCGACGTGGTCGCCGTACGGGCGGGACGCCCTGCGGCAGCCTGGCGACAGCGTCTGGCCGACGAACTGGCCACCCGCCCCGTGGACGACGTGTGGATGCTGACGGGAGCCGCCGTGGCCGCCGCCGTCGGTCTCTGGTTGATCGTCCTGGCCCTCACTCCCGGCCAGCGTCACTGGCTGCCCCTGCGATCTCCCGCGCCCGGACTGCGAGCCTCTCTGGACCGCGACGGCGCTGCCGCTCTGCTGCGCGACGCCGCGATGCAGGTAGCCGGAGTCGGCAAGGCTCGCATCCGGGTGCGCCGTCACCACGTCAAAGCCCGCGCGGATGTCCGCTTCCGTGACCTCCAGCAGGTCAAAGACGATCTCACCGCCGTCCTCGACGAGGAGCGCGACCGGCTCGCCCTCGCCCGCCCTCCCCGCATCGTCGTTCGGGTGCGGCGACACACCGACTGACAGAGAATCCCAGCACCGGAGCCCACACCATGACGCCGCGCCCCGCACTCAACCGCAGTCTGCTGGCCTTTGCCGGACTGGTACTGCTCGGCGGCGGTCTGCTGATCCTCTTCGCCGGGCTCGACGTCTACCGGCGACACGATCTCGTCCCGCCCGCCGGCTGGCCCCTGACCACCCCGAACGACGTCCTGCTCGGCTCCGCCGACCGGGCCCGCTGGAGCAGCCAGGGATGGTGGTGGTGGCCCGCGGTCATCGCCGTCCTCGCCCTCGTCGCCCTGCTCGCCCTGTGGTGGCTGCTCACCCAACTACGCCGAGGCCACCCAGGGACGCTGCCCGTCGGCGGCACACACCCGCAGGAAGGCGTCGAACTGCGCGACCGGGCGCTGAGCGACGCGATCACCGCCGAAGCGGGCGCCTTGCCGGGGGTTGAGGAGGCGGCCGTACGCATCACTGGCGGCCCCGCCCAGCCCCGCGCTCGCGTCATGCTCACTCTCACACCCCAGGGGGAACCCGGCGTCGTCCTCGATGCCCTCCACGCAGGCCCGCTCCGCACCGCCAGCCGGTCCACCGGCTCCCCTCCTCTACCCACCGAGGTACGCCTACAGGTCGCCCACCACAAACCGCAACGTGCCCAGTAAGAAGGCAACCGACCACACCCGTGTCCGCTCCCTTCCGCTCGGGGCCGGGCTCCGTGGCATTGCGTTGGCGGTCTGGTCGGCGTCCGGGTATATGACGGCGTTCATCCGTGCCGCGAATGCCGTTTGCGACGGGATCGAGGGCCGCCCGGCGTGGAAGATCCCGCCAGTATGCGTCGGCACCTCTGTGAGTGTGAGCCTCGCCCAGCACGGTCCTGGCCCGCCGAGCCGACGCCAGCGCAGACAACCATGATGCCGGGAACGAACGCCAGATTGGCCGCTCAAGATGCGTCGAACCGGATACGGCCCAGACTTGAACTCATGGCAGAAGAGCGTCGGCCGCGCCCCAGGAAGTCCTCGACGACCACCGCTCGACGCACATCCTCCGTGCGTGGAGCGGAACATGCCGCGCGTGCTGCCTGCGGGGCCCTGGAGGGTCTGATCGGTCATCCCACGGAGGGTGTATCCGCGGTGGGGCGTGAGGACGACGGCTGGTGTGTCGTCGTGGACGTCCTTGAACTGCCGCGCATTCCGGACACGACGAGCCTTCTGGCTTCGTACGAGGTGCGGATCGACCAGGACGGCGAACTCATGGGGTACCGCAGGGTCCGCCGTTATCGGCGGGGGTCCGCCGATGAGTGACCAGTGACTGAGGCCTGCCCGACGACCGGAAGGATCCCCCATGCCCGCGACCACCTACTCCGATGAGGTAGTGGCGTGCCCGCCGCGCGCCGGCACGTTGTACGACGTGCTCGAACTCATCCTTGACCGGGGCATGGTGATCGACGTGTTCGTCCGGGTGTCCCTGGTCGGCATCGAGATCCTCAAGATAGATGCGCGCATCGTGGTGGCGAGTGTCGACACGTACCTGCGCTTCGCGGAGGCGTGCAACCGGCTGGACCTGGAGCGTGACTCCGGCAGCACCACCGTTCCCGAGCTGATCGGCGGTGGTGCCGCCAAGTCCATCGGCAAACGCAAGGTTCGCAAGGCCGCAGAAACCGTGGGGGACACCGTTCGCAAAGCGGTCGGGGGCGGCCGTGACGACGACTCCGACGAGCACGACGAGGACGAGGAAGAGCAGCAGGAACGGTCGAGGAAGCGGCGCGCTCCGGCCCGGGGCGGCAGCAGCCGACGACGACCCGTGGAGACGTGAGTCGTGACCGGCGATGGTGTGTACGTCTACGCGATCATCCGGGCGGGAGCGCCGCTGCCGGTGCCCGGATACGAAGCCAGCCTGCGCCTGGGCGAGGCCGTCTCGGCCGCTCTGGAGAGCAGGGCCACCGAAGCCGGGCCGGCAAGTTCTCCGAGCGCTCACCCCCCAGGGCCGCGTGGTGACCTCGGGTCCCGAAGTCTAGTGATGCGTGCTCGACGCGTTGTTCCTCCTCGATCGCGGCGACAGCGACGACTTCCAAAAGGCGGCGAGCAATTCGCCCGCACGAACGGCGACTATGTGGAGCTGCGCCTTCGGGTCCGCTGCCCTGCTACAGCTTCGTCTCCGCCGAAGGCACTCCCGTCCGAACCGCTGGAGTCTGAGATGGGACTGATCACCGGACTGCTCACCCTCCCCATCGCGCCGGTCCGTGGCGTCGTCTGGGTGGCGGAGAAGCTCAATGCCGCCGCCGAGCGGGAGTTGCACGACCCAGGGGTTCTCCGTGCCCAACTGGCCCTGCTGAACCGGGAGCTTGAGGACGGAGACATCGGCCTGGAGGAGTTCGAACGAGAAGAGGAACGGCTGCTCGACCGGCTGCACGCCGCACAGACCTGTTCCACGCCGAGCGATCGAAGGTGACGAGATCATGGATGACAAGGAAAAGGTGGCTCTCGCGGCTGCGGTAGTGGGCGGCTATGCGCTGGGCCGTACCAAGAAGGGCCGACTCGCTCTGTCCATTGCGACCTATCTGGCGGGCCGACGCTTCGGCCTTGAGCCTCGCCAGCTTGCCGCCGAAGGGATGCGCAGACTGGGGGAGATCCCGCAGATCGCCGAGTTGCAGGAGCAGTTGCGAGGGGAAGTGCTGGAGGCGGGCCGCAAGGCGATGACGGCCGCCGCCGACCGGGGCATGAGCACGCTCGCGGGCAGCCTCAGCGAGCGTACGGCCCGGCTCCTGGAGAAGCCGGACGAAGGGGAGGAGGACGAGGAGGAGTACGCGCCGCAGGACGAGGACGCGGAGTACGAGGAGGAGGAAGAGCCAGAGGGCGAGTACGAAGAGGATCAGACCGAGGAGGAAGAGGAAGAGGAACAGCCGGAAGCCGAATACGAGGACGAGGGCGAGGAGGAACCCGAAGAGGGACCAGAAGAGGAAGAGGGACCAGAAGAGGAAGAAGAACCGGAAGCGAAGCCGAGGGAGGGCCGCGGTTCGCGACCCGACCGGTCCCGCAAGGCACCCGCACCTGCGGCACGCAAGAAGGCTGCTCCCTCCGGCGGAGAGAAGCCCCGGGCGGCCAAGAAGACTGCGCCGGCGAAGAAGACGGCGCCCAGCAAGAAGACCGCGGCCAGCAGGACGGCGAAGAAGTCGGCGGCGAAGAAGACAGCTCCGGCCAAGAAGTCCGAGGCGAGGAAGACCGCGGCAAAGAAGACGGCTCCGGCCAAGAAGTCCGCTGCCTCGAAGACGACGTCATCGAAGCGAGCAGCGTCCAAGCGCGCCGGTCGTGGGAGGTAGGCGGCCATGGCCGAGAAGGAAACGGACGGGTCGGCAGAGGGTACGTCGGGTGTGGACAAGCTTCGCGAAGAGCTGTCCAAGTTCGTGTCCGCGCAGGTGGAGAACCTTGCCGAGAAAGCCGGCGACAAACTGACGGACGTCGCCGGGCAGCTCAGTGATTCGGCCGAGAGTGGCTCGCTTCCCGCGATCGGGTCCCGCATCCTCCAGGGCGACTCACCGTTGAAGGCCTTCGTGTCGGAGAAGGCCAAGGGCGTCAAGGACAACGTCGTGGAGAAGGCCAAGAGCGCTTTCGGGGGCGGTAAAGGGAAGCGGAAGGCCAGCGGCGGCAAGGTCATGAACATCATCGAGGTTCTCGATGTCGGAGTGCCGCTCCGGGACACCTATGACTACTGGACGCAGTACGACAAATTCAGCAGCTTCGCCAAGGGTGTTCGCGACGTCTCCAAGGACGATGAGGGTGGGAGCGACTGGAAGGTCAAAGTCGGCCCTTCGTCGCGCAGCTTCAAGGCGACTGTCCAGGAACAGATTCCTGACGACCGCATCGTGTGGACCTCGAAGGGAGCCAAGGGGAGCACCCGAGGCGCGGTCAGCTTCCACGAGCTGGCGCCCACCCTGACCCGAGTCGTCCTCGTGGTGGAGTACTACCCGTCCGGATTTTTCGAGAAGACGGGCAACCTCTGGCGTGTGCAAGGGCGCCGCCTGCGGCTGGACTTCAAGAACTTCCAGCGATACGTGACCCTCACCAATGAAGAACCCGAGGGCTGGCGGGGTGAAATCCGCGACGGAGAAGTCGTCGTGTCCCACGATGACGCCGTCGAAGAGGAAGAGGCCGAGCAGGAGCAGTCGGAGGGCGAAGAGCCCGAGGGTGAGAGCGAAGGCGATGCCGAGGAAGGCACCGACTCCGCAGGCGACGGCGAGGGAGAAGAGGGGGCGGAGGGCGCGTACGAGGACGAAGACGAAGACGAAGACGAAGAGGGCGTATACGAAGACGAAGACGGGGCCGGCGACGGGGCCGAGGACACATACGAGGACGAGGACGAGGAGGGAACGGAGGGCGAAGAGGGGGCCGAAGACAAAGACGAGGCAGAGGCCGAGGAAGAGGAAGAAGCTCCCAAGAAGAAGCGGGGACAGAGGCGACGCCGTGAGTGACGTGGACGTCCGGCAGGGCTCGTACCCCGTCTCCGGCCCTCAGGCCACCAACCTCGCCGACCAAGCGCATTGCGCACCATGCCGAATAGGTGTGGAGGTCTACGCGCCGCCCTGCCCGCTGGACGACGCGGCGCACACGCCGATCCGGCAGGTCACGCCGGCTGAGCGCTCCCGCCGGCTGAGCGCTCCCGCCGGGCGGCTGGAGCCGCGGCCTCGCCTACCTGAACCGCAAGCGGGACGCGCAGGAGCGCCGCGAGCGGATCCAGGACGAGACCCTGAGGACGGCGGCTGATGTTGCTCGGCCAGCGGATGGCGGAACTCTGCGAGCAGCACGGAGTACGTCCGGAAGATCTCAATCTGGACCTCGGCCCGCTGGGAACCCTTTTGCCCAGGAGCTGAAGACGTTGATCCAGCACTGCCGGATCCGCAGCAACCCTGGGCCGCGCCGAAAGACTGCGAGGCATTTCGCCCGGCCGGGGTATCGGCCACGAATCATTGCCGTTGATGGTCAGGCGAATGCACAGACCAGAGCGGTCACTACCAGTAGTGCCGTCGTCCGCCGACCTCGCGTCCCATCGCTCCCAGAACCCACAGCACAATTCCGATCGCGACCAGAATGATCCCGATGGTCCAAAGGATTCCAATGCCCGCGACGAGGCCGACAACGAGCAGAATGACTCCGAGGATGATCATGGTTTCCTCCGATGACGGGACGTCGTCTGCGGGCGTCCCCATCCTTTGTCACGGGTCCCCATACGCCCGTGAGGCAAACGAGGCTTCGGGCGCTCCCCCGAGGGAACGAGTCGTCGCCGGTGTGGTCGTCATGGCCGTGTACGTCCGGCTGATCGCGGAGTGGGTCAAGGGCGGCCGGGATCGGAGACGAGGCGTCGGCTGACACGGTCTGCCTATGCAGCAGGATTCGCTCCTACAGCCTGCTCATAAGCCACGTGGTCGCCCAGCGCACCGCTCACAGTGAGGGCAGTCAAGCCGCCCAACGACCACAGCCTGCCCTTCGTCGAGTGACGGTGGAGCTGCGCGGTCGGGGATGCGGCGTAGAACGCCACCGCGGCCACGTTCGAGATCGCATGGGCCAGTCCGGCCCGGGCCTGCTCGGACGGCAGGTCCGCCCAGTCGGCCCACTCCGCGACCGCTGCCGGGGCGACCCCGGCCAAACCGACAGCCAGCAACCGATGGGTACCTGTACCAGAAGGGATGCACAGGGTGGCCCAGCGGACGGCCGCGCAGCAGTTCGCGCGCCTCACCCAGTGGGAGTGAGCGGATTCCGCGTTGGAGAACTCGGATTGCCGTATCCGCGACTGTCGACCGTGCCATGCGGTCCAGGGTTGTCAGCCACCATGTCGACGCCGTGTCCAGGGGGGAGGGATTCCTGATTTGCGTGGCGGTGTCGAAGGCGGGGGCCATGACCAGGTGCGTCCACGATCCCCAGGGACTGCTGCGCATGATGCCGGGACGGAAGGGTACTCGTCGATATCGACCTATCCATCACTATTTCAGGGGTTTGTCGTGGCAATTCGACACCAAGTGATCGAGCAGCCCCCTGACGCCGTCTGGGCGGTTCTGGAGGATCCCGAGCTCTACGCCCACTGGGTCGTGGGGACCTCCGCGTCCTGGCCACTGGACACTCGGTGGCCGCAGGTCGACGCGGCGCTGGCGTATCGCGTGGACCTGGGTCCATGGACGCTCGAGGGGCGGACGGTGGTCCGCCGGGTGGAACCGCCCCGCTGGCTGGAGCTCGAGGTCGACAGCGGGCGCCTGGGTACGGCGCGCATCGCCATTGAGGTACGTCCATGGGGCGGACAGGCCTTGGTCCTCGTGGACGAGCACCCACTGCGCGGACCGGGTGGAGCTCTGCACGCCGCACCCCTCGATCTCCTGATCCAGCTACGGCACCGGAGCATGCTGCCCCGCCTTGCCCGAACCGTGGAGCGCGTCGCCGCAGCGGCACCGGGCAGCACATCCAGGGCCACGGCTGGAGACCGGGCGACCAGTGGCCGGGCTTGAGAGGCCGAAGCCCACAACATCTCCGGCGCAGGGTCGGCCCGGCGACGGCCAGCTGAGGACACGCTCCTGCCACAAAACCGTCATCGACTTATGTATCCGGGGCGGAGGGAGAAAGCGCCATGAGCAGTCGCAGTCGTATAGCCGTGGACGACAGGTGTGTCAGCGCCCTTTGGGAGCTCAAGGGGAAGCGAGAAGTCAACACGGTGATCTGCCGGCTGAGTGACGCCCTGGATACCTGCGTCGTCGAACGCCAAGGCAATCTGACGCACGACGAGCTCCTGTCGGCCCTGCCCGCGCACGAGCCCAGACTCGTCGTCCACGACCTGGCCTTCGCAACGGCGGACGGAGCACGTCGGAACAGGATTCTGCTGATCTCCTGGCTGCCGCGAGGAATCACTCCCCAGCATGAGGCTGCGAACGGTGACGCCCATGCCGCTCTGCTCGAGAGGCTGGACGGAAGCCCGTTGCCCGTGCGGGCCACGGACTTGGCGGACCTGGACTACCGCCGCCTCGTTTCCCAGGCCCGCACAGGAGAGCTACGCCGGGGCGTCCCGGGAAGCGTGAGCGGATTCACCGTCTCCATGGGACAGACCAGTGCCCTGGCCGATGGTGCGCAGCCCGCGTCATCGAAGCGATCCGTGTGACCTATCGCCGACAGGAAGAGTCCCGCCCGCACCGCCCACTCTCAGGGTCGGCACGCCGGACGGGCGTGCCGACCGGCGTGCCCTACCTTCTGGAGGCCTGGCATGACCTTTTCCACCGTGTCCGATCCGCTCGCCGAACTGTCCGCGGCCGGAGTGTCGGTCTGGCTGGACGACCTGTCCCGTGAGCTGCTGGCCCGGGGTGAGCTGAAGGAGCTGATCGCGGACAAGCATGTCGTAGGGGTCACGACGAATCCCACGATCTTCGCCTCCGCGCTGTCCAGGGGGGACCGTTACAGCGAGCAACTGCGCCGGCTGGCACGTGTGGGAGCGGGCGTGGACGATGCCGTCCTCGCCCTGACCTCCGACGACGTACGGGCAGCCTGCCAGGCGCTCGGCCCGGTCTACCTGCAGACCGGCGGGAGCGACGGGCGGGTCTCCATCGAGGTCGACCCCCGGCTGGCGCGGGACACCGACGCCACGATCGACCAGGCACGGAAGTTGTGGGAGACCGTCGACCGGCCGAACCTTCTCGTCAAGATCCCGGCCACCAGCGAGGGCTTGGCCGCGATCACCCGCGTCATTGCCGAGGGCATCAGCGTCAACGTCACGCTGGTCTTCTCCCTGGAGCGCTATCGCGCGGTGATGGACGCCTACCTGACCGGACTGGAGCGGGCCAAGGCCGCCGGACGGGACCTGGCGGACATCCACTCCGTCGCCTCGTTCTTCGTCTCCCGCGTCGACACTGAGGTCGACCGGCGCCTCGACGCCCTCGATACCCCCGAGGCCCAGGCGCTCAAGGGCAAGGCCGCGATCGCCAACGCCCGGCTCGCGCACCAGGCGTACCAGCAGTTGACCGACGGGTCCCGCTGGCAGGCCCTCGTCGTGGCCGGCGCCCGTCGGCAGCGGCCTCTGTGGGCATCCACCGGGGTCAAGAACCCTGCCTACCCCGACACGATGTACGTCAGCGAACTCGTCATTGCGGGCACCGTGAACACCATGCCCGGCGCCACTCTGGCGGCGTTCGCCGACCACGGCGCTCTGCCCGCCCGCCGGCCAGCCGCCGATGTCTACGCCGACGCGACAGCCCATTTCGAGGCGCTGGAGCGTGTCGGCGTCGACTTCACGGATGTCACCGACACCCTCGAACGCGAAGGGCTCGCCAAGTTCGAGCACAGTTGGACCGAACTCACCATCTCGGTGGACCGAGAAATGCGCGCCGCCGCCTCTGCAACGGGCGAGCCGGGAACCTCGCAAGCGTCCCCGAAGAAGGCCTCGGGCGTCGCCGACCTTCTGGCGATCTACCTCAACGACCACCTCTCCGGCGCGATCGCCGGCCTGGAACTTTTCCGGCGGGCCGCACAGACTCAGCAATACCGGGAACAGGGCACCACGTTGGCCGAATTGGCCCATGAGGTCGAGCAGGACCGTGATTCGCTGACGCAGATCATGGCCGACCTCGCGGTGCCGACCGCCTACACGAAAGTCGCCCTCGGCTGGCTGGCCGAAAAGGCTGGCCGCGCCAAGCCCAACGGCCATCTCTTTTCCCGCTCCCCCCTCAGCGACGTCCTGGAACTGGAATCCATGCTGCTGAGTGTCCAAGGCAAGGCGGCCTGCTGGCGCAGCTTGCGAGCCCTGGCGGAGACTGACGGGCGGCTCTTCCCCGAACACCTGGACGTACTGCTGGAGCGCGCCGACCGCCAGTCCGTCGTACTGGAGCGGCTGCGTTTCGCTGCTGTCGCCTCCGCCTTCCGCTGCACCCAGCCCTCCGAGTGACGGTTGCGGTCCCTCCCGGCTCCCATGTCTCCGGGACAGGAAGGAATGCCCTACCCGTGTGCCCGTTATGCATCAATTGCGCATATGGGGTACTCGGTGGGGCGCGACTCCCGGCTTTGGTCATCGCCACACTGGCGGAGGCTCGCGCTGGATGCGGGACCGTGCTCGGTCCGAGGCGGCGCAGTGACTGAGGAGGATACGTGAAGGCATTGGCGTGGCATGGCAAGAGGGACGTACGAGTGGACACGGTCCCCGATCCCGAGATCCAGGATCCGGCCGACGTGATCATCAGAGTGACGACGACCGGGCTGTGCGGGTCCGACCTGCACCTGTACGAAGTCCTGGGACCGTTCCTCGACGCCGGTGACATCCTGGGCCACGAACCGATGGGGATCGTCGAAGAGGTCGGCTCCGAGGTCCTGAACGTGCGCAAGGGTGACCGGGTAGTGGTCCCGTTCAACATCTCTTGCGGTACGTGCTTCATGTGCAAGCAGGGCCTGCACTCGCAGTGCGAGACCTCCCAGGTCCATAGCCAGGGAAGCGGTGCATCCTTGTTCGGGTACACCAAGCTCTACGGCCAGGTCCCGGGCGGGCAGGCCGAGTACCTGCGCGTACCGTTCGGCAACACCCTGCCCATCGCCGTCCCTCCGGGACCTCCGGACGACCGGTTCGTCTATCTGTCCGATGTCCTGCCGACCGCGTGGCAGGCCGTCGACTATGCGGCCGTCCCTCCCGGTGGCAGCGTCGCGGTGCTGGGCCTGGGACCGATCGGGGACATGTCCACCCGGATCGCCGCCCATCGCGGAGCCGGGACGGTCATCGGGATCGACCTGGTACCCGAGCGGCTGGACCGGGTGAAGGCGCACGGCGTGCACATCCTGGACCTTGAGGAGCGAGGGGGCGGGATCGTGGAAGCCGTCCGTGACCTCACCGACGGACGCGGCCCCGACTCCGTCATCGACGCCGTCGGAATGGAGGCCCACGGCGCCACCGTCGCCCAAGCCGCCCAGCAGATGACCACCCTTCTGCCCAGCAAGCTGGCTGCCAAGTTGATGCAACGCGTGGGCGTGGACCGCCTGTCCGCACTGCACCTGGCCATCGAGCTCGTCCGCCGCGGCGGCACGATCTCCCTGTCCGGCGTCTACGGCGGGATGGCCGACCCCCTGCCTCTGCTGACCATGTTCGACAAACAGATCCAGCTGCGCATGGGCCAGGCCAACGTCTGGCGCTGGGTGGACGACCTCCTGCCCCTGCTCACCGACGCCGACCCTCTTGGCGTCGAATCCTTCGCCACTCACCGCCTGCCACTGGAACAGGCGCCCGACGCCTACGAGATGTTCCAGAAGAAGCAGGACGGCGCGGTGAAGATCCTCTTCAACCCCTGACCGGCTGCCCCGAGTTCACGTCCTGCAGCGGGCAACGACCGCGCACGCAGCGGCTCACGCGTGCCGCTGTGGGCCAGCCGGCCACCGCCGTGCCGCATCGGAGAGTGTGCAGCGACCAAGCAACAGGGTGCTCTGTGCTCTGGACGACCGGGTCGCCGTTGTGACGGGTGCCGCTCGGCGGCGACCATGGGAGCCTCGCCCATGATGAGCACGTGCCGAACTTCCAAGGCCGGCGTCGAGTCGTTTGTGCCGGCGATGCGTGCCGAACTGGCCCCCGCGGTACAGGCGTGAGTGTCGCCTAACTGGATTTGATGGACACCGACATGTTCCGCGACGCAGATCGGCGCGCCCTACTGCGGTCGCACATGCCTGAGCCGGCCAGATCGCGGAACTGGCTGCACCGTCGCCCGGTTGTGAGCCGCCGAGCATGATTCATCGTCATGCCATTTTGGCCTACTTGTCCCGGTAAGTGCGATTCGTCCATACCTGCTGGGTGCCCCGGCTCGTGGCGTTGAGCAACAGTCCGGGGGTGGATGGGCGGAACGTCAAGCGCACGGACCACGCCCAGGTCGTTACTGGCGGCACCGCGCGGAAGACGTTCCAGACCTGTTGGTGGAGTCCGTTGCGGACTCGGCGGGCGACACGGGCCGGGCGAGCCGTTCCGCAACAACTTACGAGAAGTGGGGCCGACCGGAGACGCTCCGGTCGGCCCCACTTGTGGGCTGGTGCTGAGGTCAGAAGCCTCGGTGGGTCTGGTAGTAGCCGCCGACCTGCTCGTGGTAACCGACGTCGCCGACGTGCTTGTCCTTGTCGAACTCGGGGGAGTCCTTGATCTGGTCCTTGGTGAGGGCGACGTAGATCTTGCGTTCGGCCTGGTCGACCGTCTTCACGGTTCCGGCCGGCAGCAGGACGTGCTTGCCGAAGATCCATACGCCGGTGTCGACGACGAGGTAGGCGGAGTTGACGTCGTCCGAGTGCTTGTCGACCTTCCCGATGCTGCCGTCGGTCGCCTCGACCTTGTACCCGGTCAGGTCGGTGCCTGCGATGTGGCCGGTGGTCGGCTGGTAGCCCCAGATGTTGTCACTCATAAAGAACGGCTCCCTTGTCGAGATTCTTTGCAGCCCCGCAGTCGAACTGCGGAGTCGTACAGACGTCATCGAATTCGGTGACGCTTTCTCAGAAAGCCGGGTGCCCTGCCTCCCGGACCCCACACATCCTCATCGGGAAGAGGAATGGATGGCTGGATTTGGCGTGCTGGAGGCATGGTTCCTGGAGGTACGGCCGTTCTCCGGGCAGCCCTCCAAGGAGGTGGATACCGCGGCAGCCGGGAGCAGGCGACCGCTCCTGGGGGCCGCAGGATCTGGTTCATACAGCGCCCCTGCATGTATGCCTGATCCTTCACCCAAGACCCGGTCATCCGCTCCGTCAAGCCCTCGTACGGGAAGAGGGCGAGGGCTCGAGCCCGGGGCGCGCGGCGGCCCTCGGACCGCGTTCATCCGAGGAGCGAAGCCGGGGCTTTGCGCATGAAGGAACGTTCGGTAATCGTGCATCCGCCCGTGAAGCATGAAGGCCGGAAGGTGGAAGTGCACGGGGTGCTGGTGGGTAGAGGGCGCGTCTGCGGGATGTCATTGAGGTGCTGCGGGGTGTGCGCGTTGGGAAGGGCGGGGATGAGGGCGACGCGGCCGGCTTGTCGGCGATCGAGTGGCGTGGCGGCAGCCTTGAAGTGTGGTCAACGTGTGGCTGATCTCCGGCCCAGGGGCGCCCTGCAGGAGGGCCGACGGGGGCTGGGTGAGGGTGCGCCCGCCGGGATTATGCACCGGTTTGCGGGCTGCGCGAGCTGCTGGACCAGTTCCATGCGGATGTCGCGCACAGTGTTCCGGTGCGCGACATTCGATCCTTCTGGGCCACTCTGGCGGTGGCCTGCGGATGCTTGAGGGGTGGTGGTCGTTGCCGCAGCGACGCTGGACCGAAGGCCGGTGGATGGATCGCGGTGTTCTTCTCTTACGGGGGGACGGGGGTCTCCGCCCGGAAATCGCTCCGGCGCCTGGCGTCGTCCAGGGTCCAGTGGGTCTTGCCGTCAGGGAGATTGTCGATCGAGGCGAAGCGCTCCGCGTCGTCGTTGATGCGGGCCAGCAGCTGGTGGACGGTGAACGATTCCGCTTTCCGGCGTCGGTCGGGCGGCCAGCGCGATGCCGTCCAACGGGCCTGCCTGACTGTTGTCACCGGCAGGCCGATATCCTTGGCCAGCCGGGTCAGAGACTGCTCCACCGACCAGGCGGTGTCCGCGACCGGCCCGCTGCGGGGACCTATCGGCGCGATCTCCAGGGCCCGGTCCCCGATCGTGAACTGGGCCTGCGTCAGCTGTTCGGCCGCACTGCGCAACTCGGCAACGATCTGCTCGTAGCGCGGCTGACTGACTGCTCCGACCTTCTCAAACTCCTCGGACATGGTCTCTACCCAAGCGCGGTCTGGGACAAGGCACTTCGGCCGTGAACGGAGCAGACTTTGCATCCGTCACCAAGAGTCACACCAGTAGCCCATGGTCGCAACGAATGATTGCAAATGGCCGACATTTGCGTGGAGTTGGGATTGTGATGCGTTCGGTGAACGCTCCCTGTGACCGGTCCGCGAACGGTCTCTTCCGGCGCTTCCAGCTGCTGGCACGCCTTATGCCTTGCTTTGCGGGAGCTGTGTGTACTGCGCGAGCTGCCGCTCCAACTCCGTGCGGACGTCGGTGCAAAGTTTCCCCGTGCGGGCCCAGTCGATGATCAGTTCCGACACGTGACGGATTTTGATGTTCGTCCGCTGGGAGACCTCGCGCAGGACGTCCCATCCCTCTTCTGGTGTCAGCTGCCCTATGGCGAGGACGACTCCGATGGCCTGATCGACCACGGCGTGCGAGCGCATCGCTTCGTGAAGCTGGGCATTCTCGCCCTGCAGCTCCTCCACGAGTCCCTCGACACGTTCCTTCACGCGTTCCTCCAGCGAGTCCTGAGCAGCTGGATCCGATTCGTCGGTGGGCTACCGCCGCGCCTTCGCAGTTGCTCCCTGACCAGTCACCAGTTCTTGGCATTCTCTGCCCCGAACGTGCCGGAACCACCCCTGCGCAGGACCGTTCAGAGACCCAGATCACCGTGTCAGAGCAGCGGGAACGACCAGAAGACAGCCGGCGTCAGGGCCTGGCCCGTGTCCGGGCGCGCGCGGGCGCGTGCTGAGCTGCATGCTGCGGTGTGCCTGTTTTTTGAACGGCAGGGGTGAGAACCCGGTTCGGCTATGCGGCGGCGGTGCTGAGGAGGACGTCGGCGGTGATGCGCTTGCCGACGGGCGTCTGCTCCACGGTGACGGTGCGGGCGAGGGCTGTGACGATCTCCAGGCCGTGCTGGCCGATGCGTTCGGGATCCGGGTTCTTGGCGGCTGGCAGGACGGGGTTGCTGTCCCAGATTTCGACCCGCAGGACGGGGCCGGTGATCCGCAGGTGCAGAAGGGCCGGTCCGGGGGCGTACTTGCGGGCGTTCGTGACGAGTTCGCTGACGATCAGCTGGACGATCTCCACCGCGGCGCTTGCCACCGGGACGCCGTAGTCGTCGCGTACCTTCGTCAGGAAGGCGGCTGCGAGGTGGCGGGCTTGAGCGATGCGGGAGGCGTCGCTGTCCAAGGCAAACGAGGCTTCCAGCGGTGGGGCAGTGTCGGGCCGTTCACCGGCGCCGTTCCTAGGTGGTTCGTCCATTTCCGCCCGCTTCCGTCGCCCTGCCGGTTACCCCCACGGGCACTGCGTATGCCAGGTCGGCACGTTACCTGTGGCACAGCCAGGTGGATGCGGCACCCGTAGGATGTGGTGCTTCGGGGGTTCCGTATGGAGGCGCTGGCCTGTTACCGCAGAGGTTTTTGAAAAACACGTGGCAGACATGCATGAGACAGCTGAACAGTCCGGCCGCTTGTCGATCACCCGGAGCATCACCGCGGACATCCGTGTCCTGATCCTGAGCGGCGAGATCGACGCAGACAACGTCGGCCTCCTGGCCGAGGCCCTTCAGATAGACGGCAACGGCCCGGTCCAGCTGGTCCTCGACTTCAGCGCGGTCACTTTCATGGATTCCAGCGCCATCAGCGCCCTGGCCGTCGCGCGCCGCGACGCCACGTCGGCTGGCGGCTGGATCCGGATGGCGGCCCTGACAGCGCCGGTGCAGCGAGTCGTCGAAATCGTATGCCTCGACACGATCATCCCTTGCTACCCCACGCTCTCCCAGGCCCTCCTTCCTTGAGCTGGGGGCATCGTGCACCGACAGGACACGGAGCGACTGCTGTCCGTGCATTCCGTGCGGATGCCCCCAGGCCGGCATGACGGCGGCGCAGTACGCCCGAAAGTCGCCCCGCGTCGTGCGAGAGGGCGTTGAAGGCGTCGGGCTGAAGAGACGGCGAGCGCCTGGGCTGATGCTGGGGTGGACGGTGAACATGCCAGTCGTGCCGGTAGGTCCAGGTGCCGCTGGAACGAAGGGCTGATCGGGCCTCCAAGGGGGACGTCGTGAGCGCTGCGGGCGTTGATCAGCAGGGCCCAGCCGCAATCAGCCTCCGAGGGCCGCAGGGGAGCGCCCTCGGCGGCCATCGAGCCTCCGGAGGGAGGCCCTCTCTTGGTCGCCACCATCGCCGGCGGCCTGTCAGCCGTCGGCGCCGTGGCCTGGCCCAGATGCCTCGGCGGCGTGTCCCACCCAGCGAGGGTAGGACACGCCGCCGGTCTGTGCGGGGAGCCGGGTTCAGTCGGTGGTGAGCATGCCTTGGCGGAGTTTGGTGAGGGTGCGGTTGAGGAGGCGGGAGACGTGCATCTGGGAGATGGCGAGGTGTTCGCCGATCTGGGCCTGGGTGCATTCGTCGACGAAGCGCATGTGGATGATGCGCCGTTCGCGGTTGTCGAGTTCGGCGATCATGGGGGCGAGGGCGTTGAAGTCCTCGACGAGTTCGAGGGCGTTGTCGTCGGTGCCGATGAAGTCGGCCGGCGCGGCTTCACCGTCGTCGCTGGAGCTGATGGTCGCGTCAAGGGAGGCTGAGCTGTAGCCGTTGGAGGCAAGGCGTGCTTCGTTGACTTCGTCCTCGCTGAGGCACATCAGCTGGGAGAGTTCCTTGACGGTGGGGGTGCGGCCGAGCCGGCTGCGGAGCTCCTCGGTGGCCTTGGCGAGATGGATCTGCGCTTCCTGCAGCCGCCTGGGGACATGGACGACCGCAGGTGCGTGTACCAGGCTTTCCGACGCTCCGTCCGCGCTCGGCCAGCCGGCCACCGGGCTGGTCCTCTCCCCGCACTACCCTCAAGCGCAGGCGATTTCTAAGCACGGTGCCCGACCTGTGTGCGCTCGTTCGACCACGAGGGCGGCTACATGGGTGCTGTCCGACCAGCCGCGGATCGAAACCCTTCACGGGACGGAACTCGGTCGACGGAGGGCAGGACTGTTCGCAGCCGACGCAGCAAGCCCGGCGTCGCCGCCGTTGGGCTCCCGGGTGGGGAGCCCGAGTCAGCCCGCGTACTTGCCGTGCTGGTTGACCTACCTGGTCGGCGGCCGTTCGCATCCTCCCTCAGCGGCTTCCGTCTCCGGCAGGCGAATCATCCGGGTTGACGCCGGTGTAGGCGGAGGAGTCCTTTGTGCCGCTGGGGCGGCGGGATTCTCCGCGGCGTCCGGTGTCGTGCATGCCTTCGGACTTTCCTCGGTCTTCGCCACTCGCGGTCAAGCTGTCTGAGGGTGTGCCCACTCCCGATGCCTCTTTCTCTTCCTTCTTAGGCACCTTGCGGGGCCTGTCGGGCTCAGGGGCGTACTTGTCGGGGTGGAAGCTGCGGTGGGCGCTGGGGTTCGGTTGCTGTGACTCGTCGTCCACGGACGGGCCCCAGCGCAGCTGACGCTCTCCCTCGGATTTGCGTGGTCCTGCTTCATCTGCAGGCTGCCTCGATGTCTTCGCCATTGCGGGACCTCTCGTCGTTGCACGTTGTGTGGTGGCTCTCCTCGCGATGCGGACTGAGCGCCGCATGCGCGGACAGCACAAGCGCCGAGTGTCCCGTCACGTGTGCGCAAAACGTGACATAGCGGCCCCGCCGGTCCTCCATGCCGTGCCGGTTTGCGGGGACGGGGCGTACTGCTGGAGCAGCTGGTCCAGATCCCGGCCGATGTCGGTCGGAACAGAGATCATCGGCACCGGGTTCGGCAACGTGACGGGCCTCGATGTCGGTCCGCTGGCAGGCCACTCTGTTGCCGGTCCGGAAGATGGCGTCGGTCTTGCTTGGGTTGCAGTGCTGGCGTGGGGGCCGGACTCCGCGTCCTGCCGGCCCCCACGCTGTTTGTCAGCCGGGCCAGGTTCCGGTCAGGCTGCGCGTAGTGGCGGCGCCGGCGCGGTCGACGGCGGCCTTGACCGCAGCGAAGATGGCGCCCTGGAGCGTCGCCGCCAGGAGAACCTCGCTCCACGTGCGGTCCTCGTCGGTGGCGTCGGGGGCGTCTTTGTCGTGACCGAGTACCTTCCATGCCTGTTTGAAAGCGGCCCCGGCGATCAGGCCGCTGACAGCGCCCAAGGCGAGCCCGACCGGTTTGTAGGCGATCTTCGAGGCTTTCATCTGCTCAGCCCTTCTTGCGGCGGCCGGCCAGCCACAGCACGGTGACGCCCGCGGCAGCAGCGACCAGCAGCACGGTTCGGTTGTCCCGCGCCAGCTGCGCGGACTGTGCCGCCTTCTGCCGCAGGGGTGCGGGCGCCTTCTCCTGCCACACCCGTCCGGCCCGAGCTGCCGTGGCGCGGACCTGCCCCGCCGTCTGGGCGGCTTTGTCCTTGACCGAGTCGGGCAGCTTGTCCTGGACCTGGGAGGTGGCCTTCGAGGCCTGGGTCTTGAGCTCCTCGGCCTTGACGGCGGCCTGCTCCTTCAGCTCGGCGGCTTTCTGCTGGGCACGGGTTTTGACGTCGGTCTTGTCCGCGAGGGCCTGGACGGTCTGCCCGAGCTCATGGCGGGTCTGCTCGACCTGCTCGCGGAGCTGTTCGGGGATGGGGGCGCTCTGCGGGTCGGCGGGCGTGTGGGTCATCGGTGTGCGCTCCTCTTGATCTCGGCCACGTCGGCCTTGACGTTCTCAATCGTGCTCTGGGGTGTCGGTGGGGCGGCCTTACCGGCCTGCTTCTTGCCGCTGAGGGCCAGGACCGCAGCGATCACACCGAGAGCGGCGGTGACGATCAGGGCCGCGGCCCACACCGGCAGCAGCAGCGCCATCGCTGCGATCACGCTGGCCACCAGTGCCTGGAGCGTCAGGAAGCCGACCAGTGAGGCACCGCCGAACAGCGACCCGCTCTTGCCGTAGCGCTTGCCCTTTTCCCTCATCTCCGCCTGCGCCAGCTTCATCTCGCCGCGCACCAGCTCGGTCAGCTGCTGCGAGGCCTGCTGCACCAGCTCGCCCACCGGCTCGTGTCCCACGTCGTGCGTATCTCGGCCCGGCCCGATGCCGTGCGGTTGGGTACTCGACACGCGATCACCTCCTGTTCTGTTTCGTTCCTGTCAGTCGGGTCGCGCCGCGGTGCCCCGGCCGTCGGATGAGTTGGCGAGTACCCCAAACCGTGGAGTTCAGGAGAAAAGCGATCTGCCGCGAACAGGTATGAGCTGCGGGGTTGGTGCGTGGCTGCTACAGCCGATGCCGCAGCAGCGGAAAAATGGCGGGTGAGCCAGGCGCTGGAGAGGCCGATCAGGGCGTCGGCCAGTGGCAACGTGGGGTGACGGCGGCGGTCAAGGCCACGACAGCCGGGGTGTGGCCGGAGGGGAAGGAGGAGGAGTCGGGCCGGTCCTCGGCCTCATCGTGCTCAATCCACTTCTTGGACGGGCGGGGCTGGTCGACCAACTGCTTGCACACACCGTTGGAGCCCCACTCCGCGACTGCGAGTGCTCCCGATCCGGAGCTGCGGACCTTTGTCCGCGCCGTTCGCCGAGCGCGTCCATCAGCCGCCGCAGCGCAGCGGCAGAGCGCCGCTACCTGCGCGTGCGCCCCGGTGAAGTCGGCACCACCAAGGAACAGCGGGTACAGGCCACCCGCGACCAGTGCGCCGCGGACCGTTCCCTAACGTCCTGGGCCTACAACCACGCCGCCACGCTGCGCCAGCTCGCCGGGACCATTACCGCCCTGCCGGATCTTCCCAGCACTGCTACGAACGCACTCGCGGCTATCCGCGCCGCACTCGGGCACAGCGACCCGGCCCAGCTTCATGGCCCCCTGTCCGAGGCAGGTCCTCACCCGCGCCCGGCTCATCCCGACCTCGCGGACCGCGTCACCGACATCGGCGGCCACACCCACGGGCTGCGCGAGAACGAGCACCGTCAGAGTTCCAACGGGCCGTGACAAGAGTTGCGGGAATCGACAGGTCGGGCGGCATCGCATGTTCGACTGCGCGATACCGACTGGCACCCAAGCCTGACTGGCGAGGTAGCCACGAGGTCGCAGGTAGCGGACCACCGAGGCACTCTTAGAGCGTTCGCCATTGACGTCGAACCCGGGCGCGTCCGAGGCGAAGGAACCATCACCGGTGACGTGAGCGACACCGGCGCCACAGCGATGTGGTGCCAATCGCCGGGTAAGGGCCTGCGCAGCCAGGTCCGAGCTGTACGCCGCAGTTGCTGAATCAGCCGTGTTGCGTGCTTTGAGGATGAGCCTGCGGATACTCAGACGCCTGCTGGCGCCCTCGACGACGATGTATGCAGGAGGTCCGTGTGACTGACCACCTCCTTACCCCGGAGCGGCGTACTGCGGACCTGTTCGCCGACTTCGTCAAGCGCGACGCCCCTGGCGTGCCGCTGCCGGGCCGGTCGACGGCGCGCCGTCTTGCTGCCCTCACCGCTCTGGGACGGCAAGACCTGTCCCTGGCGCGGCTCGCCGAGGGGCACCTGGACGCTGCGGCTATCCTGCACGAACTGGACCATCCCCTGCCCGCTGCAGGGGAGCGGTGGGGAGTCTGGGCCGCACGCCCACCGGGCCCTGGCGTGCACGCGACACGCACGGACCAGGGATGGAGGGTCACCGGCGTCAAGCCCTACTGCTCCGGTGCCCGCACCTGTACCCATGCGCTGGTCACCGCAGACGCCGATGACGGCTACCGTATGTTCGCCGTCGCACTCGAGCACCCGGGCGCGGCGCCGGTGGAGGGGACGTGGCCGGCGATCGGTATGGCCGGCAGCGACAGCCTGGACATGTCGTTCACGGACGTGCCTGCGCGAGCCGTCGGTGGGGTGGAGGGCTATTTGACGCGGCCCGGTTTCCAGCACGGGGGAATCGGCGTGGCGGCATGCTGGCTCGGCGGCGCCCACGCCGTTGCTGCGCCGCTGTACGAGCGAGCTGTGGCAGGGCGGTTGAACGAGCACGCAGCAGCTCACCTCGGAGCGGTCGACCTTCTGTTGCACACGGCCGACGCCGTGCTGCACCAAGCGGGCCAGGACATCGACGCCGACCCCCTCGACGAACGCGAGGAAGCACGGGTGCGCAGCCTGCGCGTGCGGGCCCTGGCCGACAAGGTGTGCACCGAGGTCGTGGAGCATGTAGGGCGTGCCACGGGTGCCGGGCCGTTGTGTCACGACGAACGGCACGCCCGCGCCGTGGCAGATTTGACGGTCTACGTGCGCCAGCACCATGCCGAGGCGAATCTGGCCGAACTCGGCCGCCTGGCGACCACGGGCCCGGCAGAGGCGGCACGATGAGCACGCCACAGACCGCTGGCGCTGCGAGGCAGGCCGCCGCCGCAGCGATTGACGCGCAGGGCACCGACGAGGCCGAGTGGCAGCAGGCGCTACTGCCAGACCACCTGCCACACCTGGTCCTCCCGACAGGTCCCGTCGTCGTGGTGGCTGCCCACCCCGACGACGAGGTCTTGGGATTCGGCGGCACCATCGCCGCCCTTCTCCATGCCGGTGCGGCGGTCCACACGGTGTGCTTGAGCGACGGGGAAGCCTCCCACGGTTCCGCGACGCCGTTGGCCCAGGCGCAGCTGGCTGCCCGGCGCCGCACCGAACTGACCGCAGCGCTGGGCGAGCTCGGCGATCTGCCTGCCCCCGTGCATGCCGGTCTGCCCGATACGGCCCTCAATGAACACGAGCACCACGCGCAAGCCGTGATCGGCGAACTTCTCGATACCGTCGGGGCCGCCGTGTGCATGGCGCCGTGGGAGGGCGACCTGCACAGCGACCATGAGGCCGCCGGTCGAGCCGCCAAGCGCGCCGGCCGCAACCGCTCCACGCCGGTGTGGTCCTACCCGGTGTGGATGTGGCACTGGGCCCGACCAAGCGACCCCCGCGTGCCATGGCACCGGGCCTCTGTTCTCCCTCTGTCTGAAGCCGCGATCGACCGCAAGAAGGCAGCCCTGGCACGGTTCACCAGCCAACTGGAGCCACGCGGCTTCGGCACCGCGCCGGTGCTGCCGGCGCAGGAGATCGCCCACCACACCCGCACCTTCGAGACGGTGATCCGGTGAACACCCCCGCAAGCTACTTCGACAGCCAGTACGCCCACGCCGCCGACCCCTGGCACCTCGGAGAGCGGTGGTACGACCGCCGCAAGTACACCCTGACCGTCGCGGCTCTGCCCCGCCCCCGCTACCTGCAGGCCTTCGAGCCCGGCTGCTCGATAGGCGTGTTGACCGAACTCCTTGCCGCCCGATGCGACCACCTGCTCTCCGCCGACCGCGTCGCGTCGGCCGTCGAAGCCACGGCTCGGCGCACCACCGGCTTGGACCATGTCGCGGTGCGACGGATGAGGGTGCCCGACCAGTGGCCTGAGGACTCGTTCGACCTGGTCGTGCTGTCGGAACTCCTCTACTACTTCGACACCAGCACCCGTACACGGCTGCTCCACCAGAGCGTGGAGAGTTTAAGGGAGGCCGGCCATCTGGTCACGGTGCACTGGAACCACCCGGTGGCCGAGCACACCTGCACGGGCCGCGACGTCGCCGACCACCTCGACACCCTGACGGGCCTGAGCCGACTGGCCCGCTACGACGATCCCGACTTCACCCTCACCGTCCACGAACACAGCACACGTCCGGGCCCGGTGCTCTCTCCTGCCCGCGCGGAGGGTCTCGCGTGACGCCCTCAGCTGTGGCCGTCGTCGTCCCCGCGCACAACGAAGAACACCGTATCGCTGCCTGTCTGCGGAGTCTGCATGCGGCCGCCGCGCAAGCGGCGCCGACGCCCGTCGTGATCGTGGTGGCAGCGGACGCCTGCACGGACGCCACAGCGACTCTGGCAACCCGCGGGGAGCCCACGTCGTGAAGACCCGTAGCCGCAGTGTCGGAGCTGCGCGGGCTGCGGGCATCGAGCACGCGCTGGAGCTGCTGGCAGACGCGGGCCCGGATGTGTGGCTGGCCATGACGGATGCCGACACCACCGTGCCCGCAGCATGGCTCACCCACCAGGCCACCTGGGCGCGGCGAGGCTACGACGCCGTCCTGGGCACCATCCGCCTCGCACCGACCGCGGCCAACGCCCTCCTCGTGGCCCGGCACGACGCTGGCTACTTCCGCGCCCGTCGGCTCAGCGGTGCACAGAGGGAGTGGGAGCACCCGCACGTTCACGGGGCGAACCTGGGTGTGTCCGCTGCGGCCTACCTGCGGGTGGGCGGCTTCGCCCCCCTGCCCACCGGCGAAGACCGTGACCTCGCAGTGCGGCTGTCCGCGGCGGGCCATCGCATCGCCCGCACCGACCAGCACCCCGTGCGGACCGCCGCCCGCCTGCGCGGGCGGGCCCCCGGTGACCTTGCGGACCTCCTCGCCTGCCGCACTGTGTCCGCCCGTCACAGCGGTCCCACACCACTGGACCTCGTGCGACTGGCTTGACGCCGGGTATCAGGAGACGCGCGGTTCGGTGAGGCCGGCGGCGGCCAGTGTGTCCTCCCGAAGCGGGCTGATGAGGTGATACGGCCTTCAGATGGCGCTCCCGGCGATAGAGCCGCGCTGAGAACCGGCAGGCTCACGCACGTTCCGCTGGCTGGCTCGGAGGGACTGCGGTGGTTGTGTCCTCCCATCACGGGTACCAGGAGGGGGCAAACCATATGAGATCAGGCGAGATCAGGAGAGATAGCTATGGCTTCCCAAGCCGCCCCCCGCTACACCGTCCCGGGCCTCACGGTGCAGGACGCCGGCTCGCTCATCGAGGTGCTTCAGCAGCGCCTGCACGCCCTCAATGATCTCCACCTGACGCTCAAGCATGTGCACTGGAATGTGGTGGGCCCGCACTTCATCTCCGTGCACGAAATGCTCGACCCGCAGGTCGACCGTGTCCGCGACATGGCCGATGACGTCGCCGAGCGTCTGGCTGCCCTGGGGGGCGTCGCCCACGGCACTCCGGGCGCGCTGGTCGAAGAGCGCTCCTGGAAGGACTACAGCGTGGGCCGTGCCGACGCCATCGCCCATCTTGGCGCGCTCGACCTCGTGTACACCGGAGTGATCGAAGATCTGCGCGCCGCGATCAAGACAGTGGGGGAGACCGACCCGGCCACCGAGGACCTGCTGATCGAGCAACTGCGTGACCTGGAGCAGTTCCAGTGGTTCGTACGGGCGCACTTGGAGACCGCGGGCGGGGCCCTCGCCACGGCCGGCGCCACCACCGAGAAGCAAGCCGCCAAGCAGGCCATTGACCGGTGACATCGACAGCAGGGGCGGTGTGGATGGGTAGCGACCGGATCAGCTCGTCACGGCCCTCGCACGAGCGCCTCCCCACGCGCGATCGCGCTCCGCGGACACCCATACAGGCGCAGGCCGGGTTCCAGGAGCGTCAGGACGCCATGAGCGATGTGGCGCGCGACAACTGAGCCACGCCACGCGGACTTCGGGACAAGGGAAAGGCGCACGATCATGTCCGACAAGCCGCTCAACGGTCACCGGGTGTTGGTACTCGTCACCAACTACGGAGTCGAGCAGGACGAGTTGCTGGTACCGGTCCGCCGACTACGGGAGGACGGCGCGGACGTCACCATCGCGGCCGTGACCCCAGACCCCATCCAGACACTGGTGGGCGACCGGGACCCCGGCGAGACGGTGGAGCCCACCACCACGCTCGAGACACTCGATCCCGGCGCACACCAGCTGCTGCTGATCCCTGGCGGCACCATCAACGCCGACCAACTCCGCCTGCAGCCCAAGGTTCTCGAGACGATCAGGGCGTTTGCGGCGTCGGGTCGCCCGATCGCTGCGATCTGCCACGGACCCTGGGCACTGGTGGAAGCCGACGTCTTGAACGGCAAGACGCTGACCTCCTATCCCTCAGTGCGTACCGACGCCCGCAACGCAGGTGCCAAGGCCTGGGTTGACGAAGCTGTCGTGAGCGACAGTGCCAACGGCTACACCCTGGTCACATCCCGGACGCCGAAGGATCTCGACGACTTCCTTGGCGCCGTCAACAAAGCCCTGGTCGGTTCCTGAGGGCAGGGGCGTTGAAGTGTCGTCATAGGGTGATTTACGCTGATTCGGGGTACACGGCACTCATGATCGACGAAGCGCAAACCATGCTGGCCGTTTCCTCCGTCGGCGTTCTTTGGCTAACGGCGGCGGGCGTCGCTGTGGTCGCCGTCCTCATCGCAGCGTTCGTCGTCGGAGGTCGGCGCGCCGCCCAGCGCAAGGTGTCCACCTCCGCGCCCGGGGTCGAACAGGCCCGCCGAAACTTGGCTGACCCCGCACAGCGCGGCGAAGGATGGAGCACTCCCGACGACGACCCCGAGCAGGGTCACCCCCGCCGCTGACCATCTTCTGCCCAGTACCGGCCGTGCCGTGCGCGGCCATGCCTTCCTTCGTCCACCCCATGAGGAGCTGGGCGCCTTCTCGGAGCTGCTGAGGTCGCGGCTACGTCGGCGGTGAAGAAGCGGATGAGTGCGGCGGCCGCGGGCTTGTCCGCGTCGCAATCCCTGCACAGCTCCGGCAGGATCGGCAGCCCGCCAGTGTCCTTCTTCAGTATTTCGCCGTGGCGAGGAGGCGGTCACCGACGCAGCGTGAGCAGAGTCGCAGCTCCTGGTCGCCCACGAAGAAGCGCGAAGGCTGGCCGGTTCAAGTGGACGGGGTCCTTGTGAGTTCGGCGGGTAGCCTACTTGCTCTGTTTCTGTTGAGTCCGTTGATCCTTCTTCCGCGTGCCGAAGCCGTGACTGGCCTTGGAGACGGTCTCGGTGCCCTTGACGGACTGCGCCCCCTGCCGGCGATCACCCGCCAACCATCGTTGACGGGTCTCCCTGCGCCCAACCCTTCGGCCATCACGCTGTTTCCACCGGCGCTGGTACAACCCGACCGGGCGGGTAGGCGCCTGGGTACGGGGAACAAGGGCGCCATCACCACGGCCAGCAACGCCGCCCCGGTGGTCGTGACACCTCCGGTGGGCCGCATACTCGTTGCTCGCCTGTCCGTGCCGTGAACTGGGACGGGTGCACCGAGGGCACGAACTGGAGGGACTGATGGGGGACATGAAGGTCGCGAACGAACCGGTCATACCGGCAGAGGTGGAAAGTCCGGCTCTACGGGCCCAGCCGACCGGACGCTTTGCGCTATGGCTGCTGCATCACCGGGTGCAACCGGTCGGACCAGCGGCAGGCGAGGGACCCGCCGAGCAGCACGCCTGGTGGAAGGTGATGTGCCTGACCGGGGTCGACTACTTCTCCAGCCTGGCCTACGTCCCGGCGATCGCCGCCCTCGCGGCAGGAGCGGTCTCGCCCCTGGCGACGCTGTTGATCGTGGCGCTGACCTTGGTGGGGATGCTGCCGATGTACCGGCGGGTGACTCATGAGAGTCCCAACGGAGCGGGGTCAGTGGCGATGCTGGAGGATCTGCTCCCGTTCTGGCGGGGCAAGCTGTTCGTCCTGGTCCTGCTCGGATTTGTCGCCACGTCGTGGATCATCACGATCACGCTGTCGACGGCGGACGCTTCCGTGCATGTAGTGGAGAACCCCTACTTCCCGCATGCGCTGCACGGCCACGAGGTTGCCCTCACCGTGGCGCTGCTGCTGGTGCTCGGTGGGGTGTTCCTGCTCGGGTTCAGCGAAGCGGTCAAGGTGGCCATCCCCCTGGTCGCGGCCTTCCTGGTGCTGAACGCGGCTGTCATCGGCGTCGGTCTGGTGGACGTCTTCACCACGCCGGGCGCGTTCTCGGCCTGGACGGACGCCCTCGGCGACGGCGGAGGCGGTCTCGGAGATCTGGCAGGGCCCGCACTCCTCGCGTTTCCCCTGCTGGTGCTGGGCCTTTCCGGTTTCGAGACGGGTGTGAGCATGATGCCTCTCATCTCCGCGGAAGGCAGCGATC
The DNA here is from genome assembly GCF_025399795.1 of Streptomyces rhizosphaerihabitans. GTDB lineage: Bacteria > Actinomycetota > Actinomycetes > Streptomycetales > Streptomycetaceae > Streptomyces > Streptomyces rhizosphaerihabitans. Next base: position 35,209 of record NZ_JAODTZ010000063.1, read on the forward strand.
TCGAGGAGCAGAAGCAGGCACGGATCCGCAACACCCGGCGGCTGTTGACCACCGCCGCGCTCGTCATGAGCGTCTACCTGATGGCCGCGAGTTTCGTGACCACGGTCCTCATCCCGCACAAGGAGTTCGAGTCCGGCGGCGAGGCGAACGGCCGGGCGCTGGCCTGGCTGGCGCACGAGAAGGTCGGCGAAGTGTTCGGCACCGCCTACGACATCAGCACCATACTGATCCTGTGGTTCGCGGGCGCGTCCGCGATGGCAGGGCTGATCAACATCGTGCCCAGATATCTGCCCGACTACGGCATGGCCCCGGAATGGGGACGCGCGGTACGCCCCGTCGTGATCGTCTACACCGCTCTCTGCGTCATCATCACCATCGCGTTCGGTGCCGATGTCAACGCCCAGGCCGGCGCCTACGCCACCGGCATCCTGGCCATGATGGTCTCCGGAGCGTTCGCCGTCACGGTTTCGGTCGTCCGCAGTCGCCGACGCTTCGCCGGTACAGGATTCGCGCTCCTCACCGCCGTCTTGTTCTACGCGCTGATGGCCAACATCGTCGACAAGCCCGACGGCATCGCCATCTCGGGCATGTTCATCGCCGGCATCATCGCGGTGTCGCTGATCTCCCGGGTCTCACGCACCACTGAACTGCGCGCCGACCGGATCGTGTTCGACGACGAAGCCCGCCGGTTCATCACCGACACGCTCGCACACGACAACGCCATCAACATCATCGCCAACCGGCGACAGTCCGGCGACAGCGCCGAGTACGCCCACAAGGAGCGGGAGCAGCGCGGTACCAATCCGGTGCCCGGCCCGGCCGACGTGCTGTTCCTGGAAATCGATGTGGTCGATCCGTCCGACTTCAGCGAAACCCTCTCCGTTCACGGGGTCGAGGTGGACGGCTACCGCGTCCTGCGGGCCGAGGCCCCGGCCGCTCCGAACGCGATTGCGGCGATCCTGCTCGCTCTGCGCAACGCCACCGGTGTCCAGCCGCACTGCTACTTCGCGTGGGCCGAAGGAAGTCCCTTGCGGCACATGTTCCGCTACTTCCTCCTGGGCCGCGGCGACACCGCCCCAGTCACCCGTGAAATCATCCGCAGCAACGAACCCGACCCTGACCGCCGCCCAGGCATCCACGTCGGCGGATGAGCTCGGGGCCGTACTTCGTGATTCGAGCTGGCCAGACCGGTTCCCGCTCTCGCGCCGGAGAGCCTCAGCCCGCTGTTCCTTGTGAGTGGGCCTGCAGATCACGGTGCCAGGAGGGCATGTGCTCGGCTACCAGGGCAGCGTGATCGAAGCCGATACAGGGGATGAGCCCACGGCGTCGCTGTCCTCGGGCGCGTGCGCGACTGGTCGGCAGTTCTTTCGGCCGTAAGGCCAACTCCACACGGATGGAGAACCAGTTCGCGTCGCCTGCCTACTGCGCCTCCGACGTGGGCTGCCGCCGCTGACCCACCCGCCGTCCGGCAGAGCCAGCCGACGGCCACCGTCTCGATGCTGTAGAACCGGCGCTGTTCGCCAACGTGCGAGGGGTGGCGAACGCCGCCGGTTCGCTGTGGGCGGGTGTGGTTTGTTGGAGGTGAGCATGCCTTCGCGCAGTTTGGTGACGGTGCGGTTGAGCAGGCGGGAGATGCACAGTCGGGAGGCGCCGAGGTTCGCCGATCTGGGCCTGGGCAAGTTCGTCGATGAAGCGCATGGGGATGATGCGCCGCTCGCGTTCGTCGAGTTCGGCGATCATGGAGCGCTCATGAGATGCGGATATCCCAGATGATTCGATACGCATCGCCCAGCATCCAACAGTCATTCTTCGCCTTCGTCGAGGCGGCGCAGGTCTTCCTCGTCCCATGTCCGGGTGTCGCGCGGCTGGGTGTAGGGCTCGGTCTCGGGCGGCATGCCGCCGGCGATGGCCCGCTGGCGTACCGCCTCGGCGTCGAACTCCAGGCCGAGGAGGATGGCCAGGTTGCTGATCCACAGCCACACCAGGAAGACGACGACGCCGGCCATCGTGCCGTAGGTCTTGTTGTACGAGGCGAAGTTGGCCACGTAGAACGCGAATCCGGCGGAGGCGATCATCCAGATCACCAGGGCCAGGAAACTGCCCGGAGTGATCCACTTGAAGCCCTTCACCTTCGCGTTCGGGCTCGCCCAGTACAGGATCGCGATCATCACCGTGACCAGCGCGACCAGGACCGGCCACTTGGCGATCGACCACACCGTCAGCGCGGTGTCCCCGACCCCCAGCGCCGTGCCCACCTGGCGGGCCACGCCACCGGTGAAGACCACGATCAGCGCACTGACCACGGCCAAAACCATCAGTACGACCGTCACACCGACACGCACCGGCAGGATCTTCCACACCGGACGTCCCTCCGGCATGTCGTAGATGGCGTTCGCGGCACGGATGAACGCCGCGACATAGCCGGAGGCCGACCACACCGCCACCACCAGAGCGACGATCGCGACGATGGAGCCTAGGCCTGCGTTGCCCTGCAACTGCTCCACGGCGCGGGTGATGATGTCGCGGGCCGAGCCGGGGGTGAGCTGCTTGAGATTGTCCAGGACCTTGTCCGTGGTCGACTTTCCGGTGATGCCCAGCAGGGAGACCAGGACCAGCAGGGCGGGGAACAAGGAGAGCACGCCGTAGTACGTCAGTGCCGCCGCCCGGTCGGTCAGCTCGTCCTTCTTGAACTCCCGCAGGCTCCCGGTGAGCACCTTGCCCCACGCCCGCCGGGGCAGCTGCGTCGGCGTGTCCGGCGCTCGCTCCTCCACCTCGGGTCCGGGTCCGGCCTCCTCAGGTGTCGGCACATCGACATCTTTTTGTTCTTTCCATCCTGATTTCGCCATGTCCTGCCGAGTACCCCAGCTCATGGCGTTGAACGACGATCCGAAGCGCCAAAAGCAGAGGCCACCCCCAGGTCATCGCAGTAGACACTGGGCGAAGGTGGCAGCAGGATCGGGCAGGTAGGAGAGAACGCGTGCTGGGACAGAACGCTGCCCCCCCGTATCGGATCTGTGGGGAACCTGCGGACTGCCGGGCAGCGGTCAGCCCGGCTGCATCGATGCGCTCGCTCCGCCCGAGGATGTCGATGTCCGGCACTGTCCGCCTGATGGATCGATATCAGGGGGAGTGAGCGCTGCTGTGCTCTGGTTGACCAGCGTCATCCGTTCAGGCGCCGCCTGCAACGCCGCATCCATGCCATCTCACTACCGCACGCAGTCGACAGCAATGGCCTTCTACAGACCACCCCACCCGCGCCAACCCACACTGCCCACCACGATCACTGCAGACCGTTTCGGTGAGAGTCGAAATGAGACCTTGCTGGAGTAATGAGTGGCCAGGGCCTGCTGCTCGGGGTGGTGAGGTCGTCGGCTCGGGTCGGGGAGGGCGACCAGTCGTCGACGACGGACAGACGGCACACCTTTGCGGTGTTTGCAGGTGAGAGCCGGGGGTACTCGGGGGTTCGTGCGTCGGATCGGAGACGCAGGCTGTGGAGCGCTTGTTGCGACTTTCCTCGGCGGGCCAGGCGTGACCGCGCGGCGAACCTCCGGCCATCCGTTCGTGCCGGTTCCGAAGTGGTACCGGCACGAACCTGAGCAAACCGTTCAAGGGTGATTTAGCATGGTGTCCGACATGACGGCCCGCCGATATCGCCGACAAAGTCCCACCCACCCCGCGTCTGGCGAGGCCCCGATCGTTTCGAGGCGTCATTCCCAAACCAGCCCGGTCGGTGCTGCCGCGCTCTTCGCGCGGCTATGGACCTGGGCGAGGGACTCGAGCGTGAGGCGGTGCGCTCTGAGCTGTTGTGTAGGCGGCTGCCCATGGCGCACCGGATCGCCAGCCGCTTCCGCGACCGCGGCGAGGATGTCGACGAACTCGGGCAGGTAGCTGTGCTCGGCCTGGTCAAGTCCATCGACCCAGCCCCCATCAGGGTGCCTTCGGAAAGTTGTGCGATCCCGACTGTCAGCGGAGGGGTGAAGCGGCACTCCCGGGACCGGACGTGGGCTGTTCGGGTGCCCCGCCGGATAGAAGAGCTGCGCCACCAAGCACGTGTCGCATGCTGCAAGCTCACTGAGCACCCCGACACCGCACCCGCCCGCACCGGCTCACGGAGGAAGAAGTGACGGCGGGTTTGGAGGCGTTGGAGAGCTACGACACTCTCTCGCTGGACGTCGAACTGACCGTAGGCGACGACGGGTACCGCATCGGCGACACCCTGGGCAGGCCCGCCTCCTCGTTCGACGTCGTCGACCGCGAGCCGGCCACGAAGCCGCGGCAACTACCCGACCGGGAGCGGGCCACTTTCTACCTGCGCCTCTTCGAGGGCATGACGCAGAGCCGCATAACTGACCGATTCGGTATCTCGCATAGCAAGTGTCCCGGCTCATCACGCGCAGTTGCGCTCGTGCACGCAAAAGAGGCGCTGGAACAGTGACCCAGCGACCTAGACCGAAACGGGGGCGACCGTTGGCGAGTGAGCCGCTGGCCCCAAGCCAGGACCGACAGCGGCCTCACCCTGGTGATACCGATCGCTCGCTGGCCGCTACCGCGACTTGGGGCGCCGAGGATTCTGCAGCTGCCGATGAGGCGGCGGCGGTACAGAAGCAAGCGGGTCGGCCGCGGCACGCGTGGGCCGTCCACGCAGTCATCGATCAGGCTACGGGTGTCGTCATGGCGCTCGGGCGCCTGCGAGCGGATCAAGCCCGGACCGTCCTGACAGAAGTTTCCCAGCGCACCAACGTCACTCTGTACCGCATCGCCGAACTCCTCACCGCCTGGGCACACACCAGCGAACTCAACCTCGGTATCCGTATTGCCCTGGAGGAAGCCATCCGGCAACAGCACCGCACCCGTCGCTGACGGCTCGTAGCCGTCGTCGGCACGGGTTTGGTCGCGGATGCATCGCTCGGCCCCAAGCAAACCCTGTCGTTTCGTCACTCAGCCTGTAAGAAGAGTTGGTCTAGCCGACTGATCAGGTCGTTTCGGCGTTTGGACTGGTGAGTTCGGGTGGGTAGCCCTTGGCGCGCAGGAAGGCGTCCACGGCGAGAGCGACGATGTCGCCGTGCTGGATACCGGTGTCGGCGTTGTAGCGGCGGATGCGGTGCTGGAGCTGGAGGGCTTCGGGGACGGCGTAGTTCAGCTGGCTCCGGCTGGTGTGGCGGGTGTTGAGGATGATCTGGGTGTTGGGGTGGGGGACGAAGGGGTCGTCCGCGGAGTCGGACTGGGCTTCGAGGGCGTCGGCCAGGTTCCGTAGCAGGCGGACTTGGTGGGAGTGGTCGGGCACTGGTTGCTCCTGTCGGTTCGACTAGTCGAATGGTGATCCGCCTAGTCGACTATTGGCCTATTGAAATAGTCGGCAGGGGGCGGCCGGGAACGTGCTCTCGCGTTCCCGGCCACCTCTTGCCTTACGTGGGGTTGCGGTGCCGGGCCGTCAGAAGCCGCGGGCGGTGAGCCACTCGTCCAGCGCGACGGAGACGATGTCGCCCATGGGCAGGTGATCGAGTTCGTTGTCCAGCGCGAAGCGCTTGATCCGCTTCTTCAGCTTCAGCGCAGCGGGGACTGACGAGTCGAGGCTCTCGCGCGCGATGATGCGCTGGTTGAGAACGACGGCCGTCTCGGGAATCTCCATGGGACGGCCGGGACCGTGGGCCCACGGTGTCCCCTCGCCGGGCGCCGTCGGCGATCGCACGTCCTGTTCGTGGTAAGCCCCCGGAACATCGGTCCTGACCGGGAACGCTGTACCGCCTGCGGCCGGCTGAGCTGCCGGGCGAATTGCCACCTCGGCAGCCGAGGCCGCGGACGTGATGGGGACGGCCCGTGCTGCGAAACGGGTTCGGCCAGCGGCGGGGACTGGACCGCAGGTGCCGCGGACTCGGGAGCCGGGACCATAGGCGGCACCTGCCGCTCCATCGGCACCCCAGCGGCTTCCATACCCGCCTCGGAGGCGACGACGGCCGGGCGAGCCGGCTGACTGACGGCCGGCTCCTGCACGCCGCCGCTGGGCACGACCTCAACGGGCGGCGGGACGGAACCCTGCACCACCTCGGGCACCGTTTCGGTCCGGTCTTGTGCCGATCCTGCGACGGGAACCGTGGCAGGATCGGGCTGAACCTGCGGCGCGCTGGCAGCGGGACTGCCTTCGCCCTGGTCGGCGGCCTCTTCAGCAGCGAACTGCTCGGGCGTGAGCTCGGCGGTCGGCGGAGGGGGCGGCGGGGCCGACTTCTTGGCTCCGCCCAGGGTGCGACCACCTGCTCGGCGGGCGGGAGGCTTCATACGTTCGGTCATGCCGTCAGCTCCTTCATCAGCTCGGCGTACTCACTCAGCTCGGTCGGGATCTCGCCGAAGGCCTCCATGTAGTGCACCCACGAGTGGATGACGGTCTCGGCGAGCGGAAACGGCTCGTCCCGGTCCGGGCCGATGCCCTCGCTCTCACTGGGCTCCAGGAGCTTGTCCTTCGCTCGGCTGGGCAGGCTGGTGCGGTCGTCGGCCTTGACCATCACCACGTGGGCGGTGACGTTGCGCTGGTTGCGGGCGGCGGCGCGTTCGGCCTCGTCGAAGGTGGCCACCAGCTTGCGGCGCTCGATCTTGGTGGGGGCGACGGGCACGAGCAGCAGGTTCGCCTCGGTGACAGCCTCGTGGAACAGCTTCGCGCTGCCGCCGCCGGCGTCGACCACGATCGCACCGAACTCGGCGCGCTTCTCTCGGATGTACTCGGCGATGTCGTCGAACGGGTACCGCTCGACCACCAGGTTGGCCGGGATCTCGAAGCCTGCGGCCTTGGCGACTTTGAACCAGTCGTAGGCGGACTGGCTGGTGGCGTCCGCGTCCAGCAGCAGGGTGGGCAGTCCGAGGACGACGGCGTAGTAGAGGGCGATGAACCAGGCGGAGGTGGTCTTGCCGGTGCCGCCCTTGAGCATGCCGACGACGATGACGAACGCGTCCCAGACATGCTCTGTGGCCACGGCCAGGTTCTTGTGACGGGTGTTCTCGTTCACGTGTGCTTGATCTCCTGAAAACTGGAAGGTGCGTTGTCTCTGCGCGGGTTGTCGACGACGTCGACACCTGATGGGGCATGGCTGCATGCGGATGAGGGGGTGCCCTCGCTGCGCAACTGCAGCCCGGATGGCGGAAGGGCGGGGTGACGATCCGACCGGCACTGCCGAAGACGCCATTGCGGGTTGGGGCACTCATGACCGCTTCCTCGCCTGGCCAGCGGGACCGTGGCGGTGCTGGGCCCGCATGCGGGTGCCCGCCTGGTGCAAGAGCCGGTAGACCGTGCCGGCGGAGTAGTTGCACTCCTGGGCGAGTTTCGGGACCGTGGCCCCGGCTTCGTACTGCGCCCGCAGGGACAGCGCGAGCGCCTGCCGCTCAGCGGCCTGCGCTGCCGAGCGCATCCGCAGCGTCTGCTGCGTGGTGCGCACGGTGCCGCCGGCCTCGATCAGCAGACTTCGGGCACCACGCCTCGTCTCTCCCGCAGTTGCTGCGAGTTCGGCGAGAGTCGCGCCGTGCTCGTCGTACAGCGCACGAAGATGGGTCGCGAGACGTTGGCGCATTTGGGGGTCCTTGCGCAGCCGACGGGTTTGCCAGGAGGTGCGCATCGCGGTTCCGGCGTCGTGCAGCCGGTTGAGGACGGTGCCGTACGACAGGCCGCTGGCGGCGACGAGTTCGTCGACCGTGGCGCCGGACTCGTACTGCTCGCGAAGCGCTTGGGCGGTGACCTCATCGCTGTGACTGGCCGGGGTTGGAGGGGTTGGGTTCATGCTGCGGACTCCCATTCGCTGAGGGCTTCGGCATGGGCAGCGGCCAGCTCGTCGTAACTGCGCTGGTCGGCAGGGGTGATGAGGATCAGCCGTCCATCGGTGGCGATCCGCCAGTCGGGAGTGGCGCGGCCGGTGACCGGATCGAGGACGTGCCCGTAGGAGGTGTGCCACGCGGACGAGACTTCGTCGGGGCGTGGCGTGGGGACCAGGACCTGGCGGCCGTCGCGGACGATCACCACGGCTCTGCTGCGGTGCTCTGCAAGCCGGTTCAACGCCTCCCGGTACGCCGCGCGTTGGGCCGCGTGCAGGGCCTTGCGCTGGGTGGCGAGACCCGTGGTGCCGTATTGCTCTGCCACGGTGTCCCAGCCGTGTGCTGGCTCCAGGGCCGGGCAGGTATCAGCCTCGGGAAGGCTGTTACCGAGGCCCTCCAGAGCCCGGGGCGCGAGAGCCCAGGTCTCCCCGGTGTGGTGCACGAGACCGTGCTCGGCGAGGCGTCGCAGGGTCCGGTAGGTGGTCGCGCGGGAGACCGAGGACGTACCGACGAGCTCACCAACTGTCTGATCGGGTCGCTGGTGCAGAGCGCTGATGATCATGAGGGCGGCGCTGCCGAGGCCGTGGTGGGCGAAGGCGTCGTGGCCCATCAGACGGCCGAGGACGGTGGAGTCGATGTCGGCCGTCGTGGCCGTCTCAGGGGTGGTCCACTCCTCAAGTGCCGGGTCGGGGGGGGACTGAGTGGTCCGGAAACGAGACAGCGAAGTGGGGGCTCCGTGACTGGGGGTGCTGCCGTTGTCGAGGTACCAGGTCGAGCCCTCCCGGCCGTGGCCCACCCGCAGCCGGCGCAGCCAGCCCCCCGGTTTGAGGACCGTCTCGTAGACGACGCGCAGCGTCGTCCGGGAGATCCCGGCTTGCTCCGCGGTCTGCCGCTCACTGGCGTGATGCAGCGGACCGCCCGCGATCTCGGCGAAGTTCAGGTGTGCCCGCAGCACCCGCAGCGCGGTCCGTCCCCGCTCCCCGCGCCAGGGCGTGGTCTCGATGCGGTCGCGTAGCGCGGCGAGAATTTCGTACGCGTCGTGTCGCGACTCCAACGCCCTGGTGGTGCTGACCGCTTCAGAGGCGCTGTCCCAGACCCGGCGGATGTAGTCCAGAGCGCGCGACTGCCCGGAGCGCAAGGCGATGTGCCGGGCGTGCCGTCCGCCCTCGTGCTCAGGGTGCAGCAGCAGTTGGGTCAGCTGGTCGCCGGTGCCGCCGGCGCGGGCTACGTGGCAGGCGATGGCCGCGGTGATCCGGTGCCCGTGTTCGGCTGCGCCCTGGCGATCGGCGCGCAGGACAACGGCCCGGCCGCTGGAGTCGAGCCTGGTGTAACTGCCGCTCGCGTAGCGGCCGGTGAGGTCGCCGAGCAGGATCAGATCGGCCGCAGCCGAGGACAGTCGGGAAAGGCCCAGGGGACCGCGGAGGTGGGTGAGCTGTCGTTGGGGGAGTGGCTGGTGGGTGCTGTCTGACACGGTGGGGT
>NZ_JAODTZ010000064.1 GCF_025399795.1 Streptomyces rhizosphaerihabitans
CTGAGACGATGTCCGTGAACCACGGTTCGCGCAACATCATGAAGAAGCTCGAAATGACGCTCGCGGACACCATCCCTACTCCCTCCGACATGGAGATGATCGAGGGCTCTGAGCATGGAGGCGTCCGGTACGAGGTCACCAAGGAGCAGTGGGAGCAGCAGTAGCCACGGTACGAACGACCGTTCTGCATCCATGCCCACCGGAACCGGTAGGTGGACGGCAGGAGTCGTACCAGGTTGAACCCGGGGCCCGCCACGGACTGTTGGTTACCGTCAACGACACCTCTTACTGGGCGATCAGCGACTGGGCCGACTGTCAATCCCCTCGAACTGTGGAGATCTTCTAAGCGGCTAGCTCCAAGGCGGAGTTGGCCCGGTGGTTGTGCTCGTAGTCGATCGGACTCTGATATCCACACACGCTGTCTAGCCGGTGTGTGTTGTAGAAGCCGGTGATCCAGGTCGCGATCCGCAGTCGGGCCTCGGTGCGGGTGGCGAATGTGTGCCGGTAGACGTATTCGACCTTGAGCACGCTGTTGAACGCCTCACTGACGGCGTTGTGCCTGCAGCGTTCTCCGCCCGCGGGCCGGAGAACGCTGGTTGAAGGTATGGGCGGGGTGAGCCCCGTCGACCGGCTCGATGTGCTTGCGTGCTGACCGCAAGTGGCCCTCGCGGGCGTGGAACTGACGGACCGTCGCGACATTCACGGCCCCCGCCCGTCCTGCGACCGCCGTCCACCTCGGACCGGCTCGCGCTGCGCGGCGGGCTCCGCTGTGGACGCCGGGTCAGCCGGTGGCGGCGTCGAGGATGAGGTCGGTGACGGCGTTCGGGTGGCTGACCATGGCGGCGTGGGAGCTGTTGATCTCGACGGTGTGGGCGTGGGCGCGGGCTGCCATGGCTCGCTCGGCTGCCGGGGGGATGGTGTGGTCGTTGCGGGCGATCAGGTACCAGGACGGGATGGTCTTCCAGGCGGGTGCACCTGCCGGCTGGGTGAGGGTGGCGAAGGCGGCGGGGCGTTGTGCGGCGGCCATCTGCGCGGCCTGGGCGGCCGGCAGGTCCTGGGCACCGTGCACGGGATCCGGAATCCCGTCCACACCTCCTGGCAATGACTCGGCTTGATCTTTTAACCCTTCAACCGAGCGTGCTCGGTGAGTGATTGGGCCCGTGTGATGGTCTTGCCGACGTTGTGGAGGTGGCGGGCCTTCCGCTCTTGGAGCCGAGTGGGCGGCCGGGGCCGGCTGGAACCAGTCCTACCGAGACGGACAGCTCATCACGGGCGGGATCGAGACCGATGGCTACCAACGCGCTGCGCACATCAAGTCGGCGTACCCGTTTCAGCGCGGGTGCCAGCTCGGCCAGCGCGTCCGGTGCCATCGGGAACAGCGTGCGGGCCGACACGAACAGTGTCAGGGTGATCGGGCTGTCGGCGGTCCAGGCCATGCTGAGGCCCAGTCTGCGTCCCGAAAGCCGGCGCAGCCCATCGGGGAGGCCGGCGTCCAGGACCGCCAGCGCGGCCGGGTGTCCGGCGGCGTACAGGAAGGTCAGGAGGTCGAACGCGTCGACCGACGGCAGCCTGGCATAGAGCTCGTACCGTCCACGGGCCGGCTCGACGCCCAGCATCCGTGGTCTGGTCCCGGTGGGCAGCCGATACCAGGCTGCCTCGATGTGCCCGGGAAGCGGGGCGGCGGCGAGCGAGGGCAGCTCGGCGTACAGCTTGAGTCCCGGTGTCCTGCCGGTGGTCTCCCGGCCGCCGAGCCAGGCGCCGAAACGCAGTGCGGTGCTGGACTGCGCGGCAACCAGTCGGGCGACGAGGTCGGGCCGCGGCGCCTGGCCGCTCGCGGCCAGCAGCGCGGCGGCCCGTGGCAGCCGGTGGGCCTCGGGCAGTTCGGGTCCGGCGACCTCGGCGGTCCAGCGAAGTCCCCCGCTTCCGCGCGGTCCGGTGCTCTGGGACGCCGTCGCCAGCTCGACGGGGAAGCCTGTGGGCGTCAACCGGCTCCAGGTGGAGGCGACTTCGGGCCAGCTGCTGCTCTCCAGGCGGTTGACGGCGGCGTCGAGCAGCGGGGGCAGGGCTGTCATCCCGGTGAGTGCTGTGGTCAGGCGCCGGACTGCCTCCCTCACGGCGCCGCGCCGAGGCCGATGATCGTCTCCTCGCTGTCCACCGGTGCCAGCTGGGTGAGCTTGGCGCCGTTCATCACCAGCGTCACACGCTGGCGGAAGGTCTTTCGGGTGGCGTCGAGCAGGGCGATGCGCAGCGGCACGGGCTTTGTCGTCGTGCCGGGGATCTCCAGCCGCTCCTGGCGGCTGTAGGAGTTGGCGGCGTCCTCGTAGTCGATGTCCAGGAAGGCGACCTGTACGGCGTCCGGCGCGAAGAGCGGGATGGCGAGGATGTCCAGTGCCGCTACGAAGGGGTCGTCCACGGGGAGGAACGACGCGTCGCCGTGCACTGGTCCCGAGGTGAGCACGGTGCCGTTCTTGAGGTGGTGGGTGAACCGGGCGGTCCAGCCGCGTCGCTCGGGCCGGGTCAGCCGAAGGCGCCACAGCTGCGGGCTGCCCTTGGGTATCACCCTGAAGACGTCGCGCCGTTGGAAGGATGCCTCGTCGTCGTACGTGAGCTCGACGTCGATGGCGTCCACGATGCCCTCGTCGATGCGGTGGGGGAAGATCTGGAGTTCGAGGAAGCCCAGATCGTCCGCGGGGTCCACGTGCAGGGTCCGGTCCAGGGTGCGGCGTGGTGGCAGCTCGTAGCTCAGTTTCTCCCCGGTCCAGCCCGAGGAGGCATCGAAGTGGTGCTGGATCCCGACCTGGAAGTCCAGGTCGTGGGACGTGTTGAGGAAGGTCTCGAAGTGCTTGGGTCCCGGGCTCTGCGGGGTCAGTTGGAATTGGGCGGTCTCGTGGCCCTGGACATCTGCGGGCCGGCCGTACTCGATCGACACGTCGGTGGAGAACAGCCCGATCTTCTCGAAGTCCGCGGCGGTCGCGATGTCGACGCCCAGCGTGCGGAAGAACGGGTCGTCGAGGTCGATCTCTGTGAAGTGCGCCGATTTGTCGGGCAGGTCCTTGAGCAGCAGGCCGACGAACCCCTGCGGGGCGTAGGTGCGGGTGACCGTCGTCTTGCGGTCGTAGACGAGTGTGAGTGTCTTGCGTTCCTCCTGCTCGATGAACCGCAGCCGGAACGACACCAGCGCCGGCATTCCGCCGGCGGCGGGCGGCGCCGGCGGGGTGCCGGCGGTGGGCTGGCCGGGCAGCGGCGAGCCCGGCGGGTGGGCGGGTTGGCCTCCGAGTGTGGGCAATTGGGCGCCGGGCACGGGGGGCTGGAGTCCCGGCGCGATCGGTGTCGCCGGGGCGGCGGGGCGTGCCAGGGTGGCCTTGATCGACACCGCCGGGAGCGGGGCGACGACGGGCCAGTCGGCCGTTACCGGGTGGCTGGTGCCGGGCGGCACCGGCACCAGCACGTTCCCCGACGCGTCGAGCGGGCGCGGAAGGCCGTCCACGGTCAGTACGGCGCTGGGAGGGCCCAGCACGTGCAGGTTCTGGCCCGTGCCTGTTGCACCCGGCAGGAGGGACAGGCCCAGGCCTCCCGGCAGCGGTGCCGGGGTGGTTTGCGTTGTGGTCAGCGTCGCCGGTGCGGGCTGGAGGGGGTTCGCGGCGCCGGCGGCCGGTGAGCCGGGCGTCGAGGCCGCCTGATTCTGCTTCTTCAGCCGTTCCGTCAGCGCGTCGACCCCCTCGCCCTTGAGCTGGCCGAGGTCGAGTGACGGTTCGAACCAGGTTTTGAGCAGGTCGGTCTTGAAGAAGTCCAGAGCCCACTTCTCCTTCGCCTCGTTGTCGGCCTCGCCCGTGAAGTCGGTGACCTCGATGGTGATGGCGCCGTCCTGGCGGAGTTTTTCGAAGCCCGCGTCGATCCCCGCCTTCACCCAGTAGAGCTGAGCCTCCAGGCCGGCTGAGAAGAAGCGGTAGATCCGTTCGAAGTCGGCGTGGATCACGACCCGCAGATCGGGGGTGAGCGCGGCGTACTCCAGGTCGTAGATGACGCCGACCGGTGTCGCGCCCTGCTCGAACGCCTGCTGCATGATGGTTGCCCCCTCCTGGTTCAGCACCAGCGAGAAGGCCGCGGTCTCCTCGCCGGTCAGGGAGGGTCTGGTTGCGCCGAGGATCTGTTCCACCGCGTTGAAGGCTCCCGGCGGGGGCGGCTGGGCGACGGTGCCGCCGGCCCCTTCGAGGTTGAGGGCGAGGCAGCGGACGGTGCCCTTTTCGACCGGTGCCGCGGTGAGGCGCGGTTCGCCGTCCTGGACCGTTTCCGCCAGCCGTCCGAGGATCTTTCTGCGGGTCGCCTCGGGCAGCGCCACGGCGGTCTGGAGCATCAGGAATCCGCCGCCCTTCACTCCCGAGTCGGCCACCGCCGGGTGGTACTTGATCAGGCTGAACGCGGGGCTGCCGTCCGGGCGCTTGCCGAGGACGACCTGGGTCGCGAGGTACCAGAACTGGTTCTGGTCGGCATGGTCGCGGAACACGGTGACGCCGTCGACCTCGAAGGTGCCGGATCCGAGCTGCAACATGGCTTCGTCCTTCTCATGCGACCGTGGCGATGGTGACGGTGTCCTCGTCGAAGCGGCTCCAGTCCTTGTCGCTCGCCATGCCGTTGAGGAACACCTGGTGGACCTTCAGTTCGAAGGCGTCGGCGGCCGGGTCCTTGAAGTCGAACTCGAAGACGGCCGTGCTGCCCGGCGCGGTGAAGTCGAACCGGTCCTCGAAGGACAGCTGGGCCGCATCGTCCTTGGCGCGCGCCTCGACCCGGATGCTCTCCAGCCCCTTGGCGGTGAAGTCGGCCGGCGAGCGAAGGGTGACAGAGCGGTGCCCGCGCAGATCGGCTCGCACGAGGATGCGGCTGTTCAGTGTGGTGGACCAGGGTCCCTCCAGGACGGTCGTGTCCTGCATCAGCACGGTGATGCGGTACCGCGTGCTGCTGAGGGCCGGATCGGCCCGGTCGGCGACGAACGGTCTCGGCTTCCCGTCTTTGACCACCTCGATGGAGTCCTCCACCCGGATGCCGTTGGCGGAGTCCTCGTAGACGAGGTCGACGAAGGCCCGGTCGACCTCGGCAAAGTTGAGAACGGGGACGATATCGATCTTGAGCCGCCTCGGGAACGGATCCAGCACATCCAGCTGCGGCCCGGGGAGCGCCGTGAAGGGCGTGACGTGGTCGCGGTTGTCGGCCGCCCGGTAGGTGAGCTTGGCCATCACCGGAGCGGCGGGCGGCCCGACCAGGAAGCGCTGCCAACTGCCCTGCGGATTCTCCGCGGTGAGGCGTATCAGGTCGTTCTGCCGGATCTGGTGGGCCGGGTCGTCGTAGCGCAGCTCGGCCTCGACCACCGGATAGCGGTCCCAGGGGAATCCCGGCAGGGTGAGGAGGGGAATCGTCTCCAGTGAGAACAGCTCTCGCGGCTGGATGTTCTTGGAGTCGCCCACGACCTCTTCGGTCGCGGAGACCAGCCGGGTGGGCCGCTCGCCGTCGGCGTCCGGGACGAGGTCGACGGTGTACGACAGGTCGACGGGCATGACCATGCGTCCGTCCTTCACCTCCGAGAACCAGTGGGCCTCCGCGTCGGGGTGTTCCTTGTCCAGTTGCAGGGTCTGGGGCTGTCCGGCGTAGGTGAGCGTCGCTGTGACGGAACTGATCGGGTCATGTTCGAAGTCGGCCCGGCAGAAGAGCTGGACCTTGCGCTGTTTGAACCACGGGTCTTTGGCGGTGACGTCCAGGACGAGTCGGGAGCGGTCGACTCCCGCGCCGAAGAGGTCGAAGAACCCTGACAGGTGGCCCTGCGGGTACATCGTGCGCTTGAGCGTGGTGCGCTCGGAGAAGTCCACGTCGAGCCGTTTGGAGTCGACCCGTGTGAAGTGCGTCTTCTTGTAGCTGAACACGCCGAGCGGAGTGCTGCGTTGCGGCGAGAAGGACTTGATGACCTCACGGGCCTTGTCCCAGCCGTCGGGCGGCTTGCGCAGCGGGTCGAGCGAGGATGCGAAGAAGGCGTCGGTGATCATGTCCCGGACCCGGGCCACCGCGGCATTCCGGCGTTCGATGAGGGTGCCGCTCTCGTCGTCCTCGGGGACGAAGGTGTCGGCCTCGAACTGGATGACCCGATCCTCGATCAGCCGTTCGCAGACGTCCTGGATCTGGACGGCGTCGACCATCCCCTCGTGGCCGAACGTCGTGTCCAGGACGTCCTGCGTCCGGTTCCAGTCGATCGTGAGCCGCACATGGTAGGCGGGACGCAGCGCGAGGTAGTCGAGGCTGTAGACGACCCCGATGGGGGCCATCTCGCCCGCCATCGCCTGGTCCAGCACGATGATGCCGCGTTCGTCGAGTTCGACGGAGAAGGCCGCGCGGTTGTCCCCGTACAGGGCGGGCTTGGCGGCGTGGTGGATGGCCTGGACGAGATCCGGGCCGGCCGGAGCCGCCTCGCCCGCCGCCGGACCGATGTCGGACGCGCCGAACAGCATCATGGCCACGGTGCCGTCGGTGACCGGGACGGGGGCGAGCCGGGGCGGCCTGTCCAGAGCGGCGAGGCGCTGCAGCTCTTGTTGGATGACCTCCAGCTGCCCGGGGGGCATGCCCAGGTGCACGTCGAAGTCGGCGAATCCGATCGTTCCGGCCTCGGAGCGGATCTTGATCAGCAGGAACTCGGGCACCTCGATGCCGCCCTCGCTCCTGGTCACGAACTGGGGACCGAGCGGCAGGTAGTAGAACTGCAGCGGATCGGCGTGGTCGCGCATGATCGAGACGCCGTCGATGAGGTAGTACGGCGGTGCTTCAAACAGCATGGCTCAGCCCTTCGTGGCGCGGCGCCGGATCAGGCCGGGACCTGGAGAACCAGCAGTTCGTCGGTCACCAGGCCGGCGGAGGCACTCTCCTTCTTGGAGCCGTCGGTCATGAAGAAGGTCTCCTTCCAGGTGTAGCTCCGGATGTTCCGGTCGCGGATCGCCAGCTCGAACTTCGCCTCGGCCCCGTCCTTGCGGAAGGTGAAGCTCTCCGACTCGTCGATGCCGTGCCCCGTGTCGGTGTAGTGAAGGTCCACCGTGGCGAGCTTGACCGCGGCCCAGTCGATGAGGTCCGGGACCATCCGGACATCGAGCATGGCCGCGTCCTCGCCCAGCAGCAGCGTCGCTCCGTCCAGCGTCTTTTCGCCGGAATCGGTGGAGGTGCCGTCGCGGAAGGTGGTGATGGCCTGGTAGGTCACCTTGCCCTTGTGCTCGTCGATCACCGGGAAGGCCCAGTCCGTGAAACGCTTGTCCTTGCTGAGCGCCACCGACGAGGTCTGGCGGTAGTCGTTGTCCTCGTCGCTGTAGGTGAGGTCCAAGAAGATCGAGTCGATCTGCCGCTCGAAGTCTCCACGCGTGCGGACCCGGACCGTCCTGGTGGCGGAGAACGGATCGTCGACGTAGAAGCGCTGGCCCTTGAGGTCCTTGAGCGTCTTGACGAACTCCCGGCCGTCCTTCATGAAGTAGGTGATCGAGCCGCCGTACGGTTTCACCGGCTCCATCAGCACCTCCTGGACCTGCTCCGTCTTCGTCTGCGCGTCGATCTGGAACCGGCGCACCGGCGGGATCCCGGGCGCCACCTCAGGGTGTTCGAGGGTCAGGACCGCTCGGGCCACCTGGTCGAAGCTCATGTCGCCGACCTCGATGTCGACGAGCCAGATCCCGAGATCATCGATGTTGACCTTGAGATCGGTGGTGTCCCCGTCCAGCCACTCCGAGGTGTGCACCCTGCTCTCGCCCTTGTAGTTGACCACATACTGGTACTTGAAGGCCGTCGGGCCGCCGTCCGTGAACGCCACGAACTTCCCGATGTCGTCGGCCTTCGTGAAGCTGAAGGTCTGGATGCCGTCGCGCGCGGTCTTCGGCGGATAGTCGATCTTCACGTCGACGCTGAAGATCGGCAGCTTGTCGAACTCGGCGTTCACCTGGATATTCAGCTGGAGCTGGCGGAAGAAGGGGTCGTTGAGGTCCACGTCCATCGCGTAGTCCTCCCACTTGAACCCCTGGCTCACCAGCGACTGCATGTTGGCCTGCGGCGCCACATCGACCGAGATGACCTGCTTCTCCTTGAACTCGATGTGCACGTCGGCGGTCTTGTTCACCGTGACATCGCGGTGGATGTTCTCGAAGTCCTCGTCCCGGATCTTCGAGAAGTCCCTGTTCTCCGCCGGGATCGCGTCCAGCAGGTTTCGCTTGACCGCCTCGTCGAGCTGCTGCGTCACCGAGGTCCGCAGGGTGGCGAGCAGCGGGGCGATCGAGGGGTCGGTCCCCGCCTGCCCGCCCGGATCGACCACGACCTCGCGGGACTCGGAGTTGGCGAAGATCTCCTCGACGTGCTCGTGGAAGTCGTCCTCGGACCAGAAGTTCTCCTCGAAGTCGACGTCCTGGACGAAACTGTAGAACTTGCTGGCGTGCCACGTGCCGAAGGCCGTCACCGGAGGCATCCGGCCGGCGAAGGTCATCTCGTAGACGACCCGCACACCGCCCGCGCCCTCGCTCTTCATCACGGCCTCGAAGACCGGTGCGCCGAACTGGGTGAGTTCGGCCGACATCGCCACCACGTTGTTGCCGTACATCGACGGCTTGCCCGCGTGATTGATCTTCTGCACGAGGTTGCCGCTGTCCGCCAGTACCTCGACGGTGACGGTCGCTTTGGTGATCTGGGGCTTGGAGAGGGTGATCCGGTTCGCGTCCACCGGCTGGCCGCCCTGCCCCTGACGGGCGGTGAGCAGCTCCGCGAGCTTGGTGCGCAGAGCCTGCTCCTGCGCGGCGGTGAGCGCCAGCTCCACGTCCATGAACACCAGTGCGGCGCCGATCTCCCCGTTCTTGAGCGGCTTGGGTGCCCGGTACTTGACGTACTTGAACACCGCCTTGCCATCGGTGTCGCGCCGGAGGATCGGGACCTTCGGCAGCACGTACATCAGGAAGCCGTCGACGTCGTCCGTGTAGACGGTCGCTTCCGGCAGGTCTATCGCGCCTTGCAGCTGCAGCATGGTTACCTCCTGTTGCTGATCAGGTCGGCCCGAGCAGGTCGGCCACATCTCTCTCTTTCACGAAGTTCTCCCGCCCGGTGGCCAGCTCGCCGACCAGCCGCATCCGGCCCCGAGTGCCGCCCAGAGCGGCCTTGACGGCGGCGCTCTGTTCCGCGCCGAGCGTTGCCGCCAGCGCCGTGGTCCACGGGGGGACGCCCGAGCTGGCGCCTTCGGCCACGCTGGCCCAGGCGCCGTCCGGCGGTCGTGTCTCGACGGCGACCCTGGTCACGGCCACCGTGGCGGCCCGGACGGTGGCGGGTGGCCGCTGCGGGTGCGGCAGCCGGCCCGCCAGGGCGTTTCTGGCGGCGTCCGGCAGGTCGAGGCGGGTGGTGATCTGGAGGAAGCTCACCGGGCCGGCGTCGACCACGCCCAGGGCGGGGCGGCCGTCCGGCCCGAGCTCCAGGAACGGGCCCGGCGGCACGTATGTCCAGACCGAGGGGTCCGCGGGGTCGGGGCGCAGCTCCAGCCCGTCGAGTACCACCGGCTCCGGCGAAGCCGCGGCGGGCACCGACAGCACCAGCCCCTCCGCCGGCGGTACCGGGTCTGACCACGGCCCGGGCGCGTCGCCGCGCGTCACCCGCCAGACGACCCCGGGCTGGAACGGCGAGGCCGCCACCCAGCTGATCTCGGCCTCGGGCCGGTCCGGACCGAGCCGTACGGCCTGCGGCTCCTGCTCCCCGCCCTCGGGCCGCCACTCCACCAGCAGCTGCGGGCCGCCGGGCTCCGGCCGGCCGACGACCCGGGCCCGGTGGGCGCCGAAACCGGGCAGCGTCACGGGGTCGAGGTCGATCCGGGGCAGCGCCCCGAACGGCAGCTCGATCGTACGGCCCGGGCCACGGGGGCGGACCACGATGGACGCCGGCGGATCGTCGGTCTCCCTGGGGACGGCGAGGACCGGTGTCTGCGTGTCCAGCCGGGCGAGCAGCCGCCCCGCCGCACTGCGCACCTCGACCTCGGCCACGCCGGTGAGCGCGCCGGAGGCCCGCAGCACGGTCAGCGGACGGGGAAACGCCTCGGGACCGAGCAGCAGCCACTCACCGGTCACCGGCAGCCAGGGGCCCGCGAGTTCGACCGGGGAGTCCCCGCTCTCCAGCAGCGTCCGCAGTCTGGTCTCGCCCGTCAGCGGCTCTCCCGGCGACAGGACGATCCCCGCCGCGGCACTGCGTCCGGGGGCGACGAGCTCGACGCCGGCCGTCACCTCCTGCGGTCGCAACGGCGGGAAGGCGGCCACGCGCAGGTCCGCGAAGAGCGCGAGCAAACCGAGCACGGGTTCCGGGAGATTGGCCACGAAGGTGACCTTGAGCTGCCCGGTCGGCAGGGCCGGCACGTCGACCGACCGTACGAAACGGTCGAGTCCGCCTCCGGAAAGGACCCGCGCCGCCGCGAACGGATCCACGGTCAGCAGGCGGTCGGCCTGCACCCGGGCCGGTTCCGACAGGTCCACCTGCCCGGGCTCCGGTGAGAGCCCCGACACCGGGCGCAGCCGGTACGCGATCGCGGCGGACTCCTCCGGGACCGTCAGCTCGCCCTTCAGACGCAGCGCCAGCGTCCCGGCCCGTTGCGTGTCCGCGAGGGCCGCCGGGTCACCGACGACCGTGACGCAGGGGTCCGCGAGGAGCGCGTCGAGCGCCTCGCCGAGCGCCTTCTCCGGGACGACCGCCTGCGCCCCGAAGCGTTCGGCGAGCAGTTGGGCAAGGCGCCGCCGGTCGAACTCCAACGCCAGCGGCAGGCGCGGCGCGACCGCGGGGAACATCAGCCGGATCACCGCCTGCACCGGGAGGGCCGAGTCCTCGATCAGGCGGGTGGCGAGTACGGCGCTCTCCGCCGTCAGGTCCACCACCACGTGTGCCCGGGCCAGCATGTCCGGGCTCAGCACGACCGGAGGCGCGAGCGGGGTGGTCGCGCCCGTCCCGAGCTGGGCGGTGACTTCGAGCACGCCGCCGTCGAGTTCGGCCGGCACCAGGGCGGCCGGAAGCGCCTGGGCGACCAGCGCCCGCCCGGCTGCTTCGAGCGGCAGGTCGATCGCGAAGCCGACCTCCAGCCGGCCGGACATTCCCCCGGGCACACCGGTGCCGCGCAGCAGGGTCACCAGCAGGGCGGCCGTTCCGTCCGCCTGGCGCTCCAGGCCCAGGGCGTCCGGCACCAGGACGAGGGAACCCTCGTCGCCGAAGGCACGGAACGCCGCACCCGGAACCGAGGGCACGGGTCGGCCGAGGTCGGGAAGTCCGGTAAGCACGACTACGTTCCTCCTTCGGGCGGCGGCGGGACAGCGGGTCCGTCAGCGGGCGGCGGGCCGGCGGGCGGCGGATCCGGGGGCGGGACGACCTTCACCGGCAGCAGGATGGTGTTGTCGGTCTCGCGCCAGGGGCTCACCCCGATGCCGCCGGACTGCCACAGGGTCTCCGTCCGGTAGCGGATCGGCGGGGCCTGCGCTCCGGTGAGCAAGGGCTCCACCGGCACGGACACCGTGGTGGAGGCGGCCAGCTGGTCCTCCGTCAGGCGCACCGACCCGCCGTGCTCCAGGGTCACCACGAAAGCCGCGACCCGGTCGGTGGATCCGACGGGTCCGGCGAACAGCGCCGTCACCGCCTCCACCGTCACCTCCCGCGTAAGGCGCGCTTCCACGCTGCGGTCGAAGACCAGGTCCCAGACGACCTTCCGGTCCGGCTCGGCCACGATGCCCGACTCGTTGAGGTGGATCGCGTCGAAACCGGCCCCGGGCAGCGGTGTCCGGGGCACCAGTTGCACGTCCGCGCCCTCCCCGGGTGCCAGCCGCAGACCCGGCTGGAGGCCCTCGATCCGAAGGGCCACCCGGTCGGTGCCGCACAGCGCCACCGCCGTGGGCTGCTCCAGGTGCACCACGCTCTCGATCACGTTGGTGAGGCGGGCGGCGATCCGGCCCTCTGCCACCGCGCCCGGCTCCAGGGCCAGCACCTCTCCGGCCGTACGGTCCAGCCGCAGCTCCAGCGGGATGTCCTCCTGGGGTCCGCCACCCGCGCCGACCCGGATCTCGCCCCGCAACACGCTGAGCGAGGCGCCGAAGAGCGCCTGGTAGACGAGCTGGAAGTCGGCGAACTTCAGCGTCTCGGCGTGGGTCACTTCCCGCTCGAGGTCGATCAGGGCGCCGTCCCGCTCGGTCAGTTCGGAGCCGGGCGCTCCGTCCTGTGGCAGGGCCAGCCGCAGTATCGGCTGCGCCTCCTGGAGGACCTCCAGCCGGACGGGATCGACGGCGCCCATCCTCCGGGCGTCGTCCTCAAGGCCCGCCAACGCCTCCTTCAGCCGGATCTGGTCGGTGACCGGCAACGCCGAGAACTCCATCGTGAACCGCAGATCGGCCTGACTCCCGGCTCCGACGGCCCGCACCTTGAGCGCCGGCCGGTGTCCGCTGTCGGGGAGCCGGGCGAGCAGGAAGCGATCCGGCAGGTAGTAGAAACGCTCGGGCCGCACCGGATCCTGCCAGTACGGGAAGCTGCGGTCGCCGTACGTGACCCTGGTGCACTCCATCGCGGGGAGCGCGCCGCCTGCCCCGAACCTGCTCCGCTGTGCCTCGGAGAGGACCAACGGCGAGGGCGCGGCGACGGATTCCAGGATCAGGCGGGTCTCGCGGTAGCAGGGGTCGTCGGCGTTGTCACTGTCCTCGCAGCCCGAGCCCGTCGGAATCTCCAGGGTCACTCCCCGTCTAACGATCACCGAGGTCTCGAACTTCGGGGACGAGAGGGCTGCCAGCAACTGCCGCCGCTGCTTGGGGCCGGTCAGCGGCATGCGCGCGATCAGGACGGACTCGGAGTCGCCGAATGCGACGGCGGGGAAGGGAATGTCCTCCGTGGCGCTTTCCCCGCCGGCCGCCGGAATCCGACGCCGCAGCGACACGGCGACAAGGTGAGGAAGCTCAAGTATCTCGCTCATCTCCTGCCCTTCCTCGAAGAGCGTGACGGTGAACTCCTCCGTCCCTTCGCTCTCGTTGAAGGACACGAGCGGTTCCTGTTGGTTCCCCTCCTCGAAGCCGACCATGTAAGGAATCAGGTCGAACCGGGTCCTGCCGTCGGAGCTCTCGAACAGGTCGTCGAACTCGGGCTCGGAGGTCGTCGCGAAGGCTTCGTGCAGCCTGTTGCGTGCCGCCGGGGGGAACGGATCGAACTCCTTTGCCCAGCCTTCGATGTCCGTCATGAAAGGAAAGAGCTGCGGCACAAGATTGGCCAGGTCGCTGGAGAACTCCCTGGCCGCACGCAGGACTTCCTCGGTGGCTGCCTCCGGGTCACCGCTGAGCGTCTGAGGATCGATCCCGAGCATGCCGAGGGTGAACTCGTCGGCCGGGTCGATGTTCAGGTCGAGAGTCGATCCGCCGAGCTTCACGACCATGGGCCGCGCGTCCTCGGGCTGCGCCTCCGTGTCCTCGGGCTGCGCTTCTTCGGTCAGCTCGTTCTCAGTCACCGGCCCTCCCGTACGGCCGTAGGACTTTTTGGATGAGGCTCTCCGGGGCCAGGACTCTGTCCGCTCCCAGGCCTTCGGCCGTGGATATGCGGTCTAGCCCTCGCGCATGTCGAGGTAGTCGTCCAACGGAGTCCGCTCGATGTTCCCCATGACGAACGTGCTCGCACTGGCCGCGAGTGCCCCGGCGACCGCTCCCGACGTCGCGGAGACTTCAGGACTGGGGCCCGACGTATCGCTCAGCGCGCTGAGCGAGATGTAGGCACCCAGTACGGCGCCCAGCAGTACGGCTTTGGGGTCGGTCGGCCATCGCGCCGAGGACGTGCCCTCCTCCACCACCTTCGCGATGGTGACGGCGAGTGGGCTGGCGTCGGCCCGGTTCGCGATCTTGGCTGTCTGATCGGTCGTCCGGTCCTCCCGGAAGACCAGGCTGCCGAGCTCGCCGAGTTCCTCGACGTCCTTGTCGGTGAGGCCGGCCGAGGCGCCGAGCCGCAGGAGGTGATAGCGAAGCCTCCTGATTGCGGCGTCCTCGGCGATGTAGTTCGCTGCGGTGATGAAGTAGTCGGCCGCTTCACGGGAAACCGATACGGCCTCGATCTCGGACATGGTGCTCATCCACTTCGATCCGGAGGTGACGGCGTCTGCGGCACTGCCTCATCCTTCCTCGAAGACCAGGTCTTCGGGCGGCTGCGTCATGCGCACCGTCTGGGCGTTGCTGATCTCGACCACGTTGTGCAGGCCGACGCAGCGTTTGCCGGAGGACAGGATCGTGAAGCGGTCCTGCACGCCGGCGAGGTAGGCGGGGAAGCAGGCCAGTGAGGGGTTGTCGAGCTGAAGGTAGTCGAGGAGACGCCGGAAGAGCTTGGGGAGCATCACGGCGTCGTCGGTGATCGACGACAGTGCCGTGACCTTCGCCCCCGTTGTGGTCGTGTCGCTCGGCCACAGGCCCTGGCCCGCCGTCCGCGCCTGGCGGGCAACGGCCGTCAACTCCGTGCGCAGACTGGGGAACAGACTTCGATAGAACGTGGGATAGGCCAGACCTGCGGCGAGCAGGTGATGGTTCGCCGTCGTCCTGAGCAGGTCGACGTCCACATCCACGTCGACGCCGCTGGTGCCCCCGGAGGCACCCCGGCCCGCCAGGGCGATGCACCGGCCGTGGATGTCGGCGCCGCTGGTGAGGACGAAGCCGGGAACCGTATCGGGTACCACGGCGGTCACCGTCTCGTTGGGCCCCTGCTGGACATTCGTGAACCCCAGCCAGCTCAGCAGTTCGTCGCGAGCGGCATGGGCGAACTGCAGAGGCTGATGCACACGGTTCGGACCGTAGTGGGTCTCCAGAGCGTCTATCGCGTCCAGGCGGAGGGCCGCGCGCCCCAGCACATCGTGCTTGACCGTGCGGCCCCTGCTGGTCACGAGGTCCCATTCCTGCGGATCACCGGGCACGAACCGGACGGTGTCGCCATCCGGTTGTGTTCCCTTGATCTGGAAAGCTCCGTTGATCAGGAGCATCGTCATGGCAGCCACCCCTCCAACAGGGTTGTTCACGTGGGTTGTTCACGACCGGATGGCATTTCCGGCCGACGGGCCTGCGGCTCAGGCATCCACAAGGAAGTCGCGATAGCAGGCGTAGACGCTCGTGTCGTCGCTGCGAGCGTTCAGGATCAGGTTCCACAGGCCGAGGTGCACCTCGCCGGCGGCGGCTTGGTGCACTACCCCGTTGAGGAAATCGATGTGGCGGCGGATGACTTCGTCAAAGGTCAGCGCTGCGTTGCGGAAGTTGTCGTCATCCAGTTCCTCCGCGAACCCCGAACCTTCGAGCTCCGGGCGCACGTGTCCCGCCACCATCGCCAGGAAATCATCGAACGAGACCCCCTCGGGAAGCCCGCCCGCGGTCTGCTGGACGTTGAAGAAGTCATGACTGATGTAGTCATCGCGGTTTGATTCGTCGAGTACATGGTTGAAGACCCGACGGCTACGCTCCGCCGCACCTCCGTCCCCGTCTACGCCGTCGAGCACGCTGAGCGCGCGTTGAGCTCTGTCTTGCCATGGCATGGTTTTCCACCTCGGGATGCTGATTGCTCGTCAGCTGCGTTCTGACCCGGACTGGTCTCAGCCTCGGAGGGCGAGGATGACCTCTCTTGTCATCCTTGGACGGCGAGAGGGTGAGATTCCTTGCGGGGGCCACCGGCCTGCCCGTGCAGGAGGGGCCCATCGCGCGCATCGCGCGCTTCACGTTCTGATATCCGGAGGCGTGATCGCCATTACGTCCGGCGGCCTAATCGCTTCAACGATGACCCGTGCCGTCCACGACGGCATCCGGGTTACGCATTCATTATCCGTTGCGCCGGGAGCATATGCCACCGGAGAGAAGCGGCCATCGTGCCACCCATTAGGGCGTCACCTCCACTGCGGGCGAGACGATGACAGAGCCCTATCGGCATCGCGTAGCCATCGACATCACGCTTGCCGATTGGTCTACCAACCGGGTTGTCCGTGAGGGGACTTGGAGCGAGGTAGGGCAAGTGGCCTCGCACAAGGTGCCTTTGCGGCGCGGGCAGAGGGAATTCTGCAGGCCCTCGCCTGATTTCAGCATGAGTTGGCCCGTGGGCCAGCTGCCCGGCGCCCGCCTTGCGCTGCCCACATTGAAGCCTTGCCCGTATTTGAAATTAATTGACCGATCCACATTAGATCGCATTTATCATTGAGCGATGTACGAAATGAGTTCGGTCGGGGTCGATATATCCTGGAATTGAGAAGGATTTACGGACTCGGGATCGGTGCGGGGCGTCGAATCGGTTCGGCGCAGCCCCGTCGGACACCCGGCGGACCACAGCTCGGGATCACCAATGGGCGGCGTAACGGGGGTGTCGGCGACGGTCGGCACCAGCACCAGAACGCGCACAGAGAGGTGACTGCCATGGCCAAGGTTTGCCGGACCCCGCGTGAGGCCGGTGCGCCCCGATGGGCGGCCGCGAAGGTCGCCCGGATCGTCGAGTGGATCGTCAAACAGGACTACTGCTTCAGCAAGGGCGGCTGCAACGAGTTCGCCCGGGGCAACACCGGAACTGACTTCTTCGACGAGGCGTCCGACACGACGCGCTGCCGCTTCCTGGCCAGCTTCCTGGCCACGCACACACCATCGCTCGACGAGACCTTCATCTCCGGTTCGTGCGAGATGCGGAAGAAGCCGGTCGATCCCGAGGACGACGAAAACGAGCGGTTCGCGGTGCCGGACGTCATCACCCATCAGCCGGGCATGCGCATGGAGTTCTACGAGATCAAGCCCAACTCCGACTCCGGGAGACGGGCCGGCCGGACCAAGATCGAGACATTTCTGTCTCTGACGGACTTCCTGGCCCAGACGGACCCCAATTTCGTGAAGTACGAGATGGGGACGCAGTTCGATCCCGACCGGTCCATCGTGTTCTACCGGCGGAACTACCTTGGCATCGTCCCGTGCAGCGTCTCGCTCCACTACCGGCGTGCCACGGAGCCGGAGATCACGAAAGGGCTCATCGTCTACGAGATCTGCGTGGAGGTCGACGGAGAGCTGCTGGAGGCGTTGGCCAAGGCGATCATCGTGTCGGCGATCATCGCCGCCCTCGTCGCGCTGGCCCTCATCGCCGCCGAGCTGTTCGGCGCCATCCTCGCGCCCGCCCTGCTCGTCTTCAACTCCCCCATGGGAGGCTCTGTCGGCCCGGACGGGAACAACGACTCCCAGGACGTGCGCTTCCTTCAGGCGCTGATCAACGACTGGCGGGACAGCACAGGCGATTCGCTCATCGCCGTCGACGGGTCGTTCAGCGAGGAGACCGCTGGCGCACTCGCAGAGTTCCAGGCCGCGTCCGGGCTTGAGGACACCGCGGGAAGTCTGACGCCCGGTGACGTGACCGAGACGGCCCTGGAAACGACCCACCTGAACAACGTCTTCGCCGCGGCGGATCTGGGCGAGATGCAGCCGGACGGCCTCGGCGCGTTCGTCTTCCGGGAGGACCCGGACGGCGTCGACCCCGAGTTGGAGGAGGAGCAGGACCAGCAGACGGCATTCAACGCTTTCGTCCAGCAGTACCTGCAGGACGTGCGCGACAACGTCTAGGAAGCGAGCGGGAGCTGTGCAATGGACCTCTTGCCGGTCGAGATCAAGGTCAACATCGAAGGTGAGGTCGCGGCGGCGCTGTCGGCCTTGAGAGGGGCAGCCGGCGCCATGACGACGCGTCGCATCTGGTTCGCCGAGGACCGGAACGGCGTGGCCGAGGGCCGGGTGCCATTGCTGGACAGCGGCGTGATCGTACGGTTCAGGATGGGTGGCGGTTCCGACGATCTGACCGTCAAGTTGCGTCCGTGCACCCGGGAGCAGCTGGTCGGCCGGTTCGCGGCCACGTTCGAGACCACACCGTTCACGTACCGAATCGAGGAGGACTGGTCGCAGGACCACAGGGTGTTGGCTGCCTCCCTGACGCACGATCACCCGCCGGGCGCGCTGTCGGGCGCGGTGGAGCCAGGGGCCGACACCGCCGCGCCGATCGACGCGGTGCAGGATCAGTTCCTGCACGCCTGCGCCCCCGCCGTCCGGCTCGACGGGCTGGCCGCGTTGGGGCCGATCCTCTCGACGAAGGTCGACGATGTTCCGCTCGGCGACCTCGACGTGAACCTGGAGGCTTGGTCGGTTGCGGATCTGGAGTTCCTTGAGGCCTCGATCCGGGTGAAGCCCAAGGACGAGGACGCCCAGGAGTTCACGGCGCGGGCCGAGCACAAGCAGCGAAAGCTGGAAGACGCAGTGAGAGAACGCGGAGTGACGCTCTCCAATCACCCCGAGAACAAGACCCGGCGCGTCCTCACCGCCTTGGCACAGGCCGTACACAGCTGAGTACGGCGCTCCAGCCGGCCGCACGTGCGCCACAGATGCGCTTCCCGCGTCGGTTGCCGGTTCACACGGCGACGACGGTCAGGTATCCGTCGAGCCTGGTGCGAGCCGCAGCGGCCGACTCCACCATGTCACCCTCGAGACCTGTCGGTCGGAACTTGCAGGCCGCCAGGCAACGCAAGCCCTCGGCGGGTACCCGCGAGGTGTTCAACTCGGGGGATGCATGGTGGCCGGCCCTGCGGGGCGGACCATCGCGTGCTTGTGGTCGAGCCACGACCAGGCATCGATGAGCAGTTCATGCAGGTGCAGTTCATGCAGGTGCCTCACGGCTGTCCCTCCAAGCATGCCAGGTCCCGAGCCCGCGACGACCAGAATGCGCATGCCTCAGTGTGCCCGTTGGTGTCGCGGCGCCGGAAAACGGTGGGAGAGTACAGCCCCAACACAACTTCTTCACAGGTACTTCGCGAGGAGAGCAGTCGATGAGAACAGGCGTCGTCGCCGTGGCCGTGGCCAGTTATGGCATGTTCCTCTCGGCCTGCGCATCGGCACCCGCACCTCCTACCGCACCGGGTGCCGGTCCGCTCTCCTCGCCGATGCCGTCCGCGAGCAGCAAGGCAGCCGCGCCAGAAGGTGCCTGCACGATCCACCTGTACGGGCACGCCGCTCGCGCCGAGGTGCGCAGCAACGATGCGTCCGATGCGGCGGGCGAGTGCCGCAGCCTGGCCTCGTCCCTGTCTCAGGGCGGTGACTTCTGGACCACGCAGGCCGTCGCCGCAGAGGGAATCGTGCCCGAGGTGTGCGCCGTCCAGAAGGGTGGCCTCGTAGTCGTGGTCCGCGACATCAACGCCCAGATATTCGGGCAGAACGTGTGCAGCGCACTGCTGCAAGACGGCTGGGCCGAAGACGCGCAGGCCGAGAAAAGCGCGCAGCAGCAGGACCAGCAGACCGCGCATGCCAGCGCCCAGGCCAGCGCACGGGCAGCGGACCAGGGCACCGCCGCTGAGGCGCTCGCCACCCTCCTGGACTCCAACCGCGCCTTCACCAACGCCAAGTCGGTGCGCGCCGACCTCACGACGGCCGCCAAGGACCTGACCCAATTGCGCAAAGACGCCAAGGGCGGCAACGGAGAGGACTGCTACAACGTGGAGTACGTCGTCGGCTACGACGCGGAGTACGTCGTCGGCTACGACGTCACGAGCACGGCCAGCTACGACGTCGACCAGGAGCAGGAGGGCATCAAGCAACTACGCTCCAGGATCACCGACCTGAAGGACGCGCAGGCGGCCCTCACCGCTGACGGGCTGCCCGCGCTGCCCGGAGCCGACGCGGCCATCGCCACGGCCAAGGCCCACATCACCACGGCGGTCACCACGACGAACAAGGCCATCGACGGCCTCAACGCCGACATGAAGACCGCCTACAGCATCGCCAACACACTCGGCACCGGCGACTGCGCCGGCAGCGGCCCCGGTGAGGTACCCCAGGGGCTGTCGCACATCTCCTGAACGAGGACGGCCGTCCTGGGCTTGCCCGCCTTCGGTCGCCTGCCGGGGGCGTCGGCGCAGCCCTGCAACCACTCCGCACACAGCAGACCGGGCGCATCGCGACCAGCCGGCTGTGGCCGGTCTGGTCTCCGACCGCGCCGCCGAGAGATGATCACCACCAGCCAACCCGCCAGGCCGGCACGGCGCGACCCCAATCGAGCGCCACGTCGTTACAGTTGGTCCCCCAGGCTGGCTGGTTTCGGAGGATGCGGCCCGCCACCGTCCTTGGTGTCCTGCTCGCAGGTTCGTCCGTCGTAGGACTGGTCATTGGGGATCAATAGCACCCCGGCAACCTGCTCAGGGTGCTCGACGGCAGGAGATCACTGTCGAAGCGCACGGTCCGCCCTCCGTCGTGCAGAGGTCCGCGTGTCTGGCGCGGTGTGGAGCGGGCCAGAGCTTGGTGACTCCTCCCCTGGCTGAAGCCAGGGGCTTCTCGTTACGCCGGGTTGGCGTTGCGACGGACCAGCCCGGCCCGTAGAACGTTGAGTGCTCCGACTGTGTCGGCGTGCGCGGTGTGGCCGCAGGCGATGCAGTGGAACTTTTCCTGGGTGGGCCGGTTCTCCTTGGCGGTGTGCCCGCAGTGGGGGCAGGTGCGGGAGGTGTTGCGGGGGTTCACGGCGATCACTTCCCGTCCGGCGCTTTCAGCCTTGGCGTGCAGGATCGTCAGGAACACCCCCAACCCGCATCAGCGATCGAACGGTTCAGCCCGGCCTTGGCCGCAGCCTCGTTGGGCAGGAACGCGCCCGATTGGTCGGGGTCGGGTTTCGGTGCGGGGGCCTTGCTCATGTTGCGGATCTTGAGGTCTTCGTGCGCGATGACATCGTGTGCGCGGACCAGGCCGAGCGCCGTCTTGTGCGCGTGGTCCAGCCGCTGGCGGCGGACCTTGCCGTGCAGGTGGGCGACCTTCTCCACCGCGCGCCGGTGGTTGCCGGTGCGGTCCCTGGCCTTGCGCCGGGGGAACCGGGACAGGGCCTGCTGCGCTGTTTGGAGCCTGGCGGCGGCACGGCGGCCGTGGCGCGGGTTGGGTACGAAGACACCGTTCGAGTCGGCGAGGAAGTTCGCGATGCCCAGGTCGATCCCGACCACGCTGCCGGTTCCGGGCAGCGGTTCGGGTTGGTCCTGTTCGACGGTGAGCACGACGAACCACTTGCGGCCCTCGCGCTTGACCGAGACCGTCTTGACGTGGCCGGCCACCGGGCGGTGCTGGTTGACCTTCACATGCCCGACGCCCTGGAGGCGGACCCGGGTGACCGGATCGTGCGGGGTGGAGTCTCAGCGGCAGCCGTCCCCGTCCTTCGGGAAGTCCACCGTGTCGAACCAGCTCACCCCGCGAAAACGCGGGTAACCGGGCGTCTGCCCAGCCTTGACGCGGCGGAAGAACGCGGCGAACGCCTTGTCCAGGCGGCGCAGAGTGGCCTGCTGCGAGGAGAACGACCAGCGGCCCTGACGCTCCGGGTCGAACGCCCGGATCTCCTTGAGCTGCGCGGACTGCACCCCGTACTGGACGGTGCTCTTCGACGGGTGCCGCCAGGCGTCACGACGCTCCTGCAGGGCCCCGTTGTAGAGGGAGCAGTGATCGCGCAGCATCTCGGAAAGCGCCTGGGCCTGGCGGACGGTGGGCCGCAGCAGGAACTTGTACGCACGGATCATCCAGCCCACCCCCTCCGGTCGATTCCACTCGATCCTACTATGCTTGGTCTATGTCACCGCGGTGGGAACCGGATCCCGATGTCCGACGAGGAAATCATGTCGTTTTCAACCTTCACGCACACTTGGTGTTTGTCACAAAACATCGGCGGGAGGTCTTCAACGGCGAGATGCTGACGCGCTGCGAGGAGATCATGCGCGATGTGTGCGAGAGCTTCGGCGCCGAGCTGCGGGAGTTCAACGGCGAAGGCGATCACATCCACTTGCTCGTGCACTACCCGCCGAAGATCGCCCTGTCCAAACTCGTCAACAGCCTCAAAGGCGTCAGCTCCCGCTACCTGCGCGCGGAATACACCGAACGGATCAACCAGACCGGCACAGACTCGGTGTTCTGGTCCCCGTCCTACTTCGCCGGCTCCTGCGGCGGCGCACCACTGAGCATCGTCAAGGACTACATCGAGAGCCAGAAACGGCCGGCCTGCCCCCCAGACGCAGCGAACTCCGGCGCTACGCGCCTGCGGGCCAAGGATCGCATTCCCGCCCGGCCCGAAGGCCAGGATTCCCCGCGAAAATCAAGGGATGGAACTGGCCCAGGAGGTGGGCGAGCGGCTGCGCCGTCTGCGCCAGGACGGCGGCCTGTCGCTGTCGGAACTGGCCCGCCGCTCCGGCGTCGGCAAGGGCACGCTCTCGGAACTGGAGACCGGCCGGCGCAATCCGACCCTGGAGACGCTGTACGCGCTGACCACGGCCCTCGAGGCGCCGCTGAGCACGGTCGTCGGCCCCGCCCCGGTGCAGGGCGCGGCGGTGCACGCGGTGCTGACGGACCGCGTGCAGGACGCGGCTGCGGTGTCGGAGGTGTATCGCATCCACATTCTGAGCGGCGCGGTGCAGCGCTCGGCCGCTCATGTGCCGGGCGCGGAGGAGCACTTGCTGGTCTTCAGCGGCACGGCGCGGGTTGGTCCCGCCTCCGCCCCGTTCGAGGTGGGCCCGGGCGGCCACGCCCGGTGGGCGGCAGATGTACCGCATCAGTACGAGGCGGTGGGGAGGGATGTGGAGGGGGTGTTGGTGGTGCGCTACCCGGTGGAATGAGATGCCTACGCCGCACCGCCCTGCGCCAGGCCACGACCACCGCCGATCGGCCGTGGGATCCACCGCTGCGGCAGGAGGCCGACAGTATCCAGTCCGTAGGCCCGGGTCTGATGGTCGGTCTGACAAGGGCAGGAACAGCCAGGCCTGCCGGTGTCACTGGGTGGGATTTCATGCAAAGCCAGCTACGTCATCGAGAGACAGGATGATCCCAGTACATGCCTATACGTATAGCGCGCCCAGACGAACTACCTGCCCTCGTCCAGCACTCCGACCAGCCCGAGCGCAACGCCGGGACGGCCGCCTACCTCACCGACCTACTTGCCAAGAAGTGCACCCGGCCGGAGTGGTGCCTGGTCGCGGAGGACGAGGCCGGTCGGCTCACCGCGGCCACCGCGCTATGGACCCTCCCCGGGAACGACGTCCCGATGGCCCTGGTGCTCCTTGAGGCACCGTGGGACGAACCCGGCCTGGCCATCGGCCAGGCGCTGCTGGCCGAGGCCGTCGCCCTGGCCGACTCGCTCGGCGCCACGGAGCTGGAGCACGTCAACGACTCGCCGACGCAGCCGCCGCAGTATCAGGCGGAGCCGGAACGGCGCGCCGAGCTTCTCCGTCTGGCGGGCTTCGAGCGGGCCCGTGACGGTCGCCGCTTCCGCCGCCGCTCCGGGGTAGAACTCACTTCGCATGATGACCGATTGACCTGGCATTCCCTGCCCAGTCTGGGCCGTGAGCCGTTCATCGCTCTCCTCGCCGAGGCGCTGCCGACCAGCGCCGACGCCCAACTCGCTGCCAAGGTCGCCCGGCATGGCGCCCGGCGTGCCGCGGAGAGCCTCTTCGCGGACATGGAGGAGTTCTTGTACGAGCCCTCGTGGTGGGAACTCGGCTACGCTCCGGACGGCACGCCGGCTGCACTCAGCCTCCCCGCCCGAAACCCCTCGACCGCGGTGATCGGCCTGGTGGCTGTGTCTCCCGCCTGCCGCGGCAACGGCTACGCGACGGCGGTGGTGGCCCGCGGCACGCGGCTGCTGGTCGAAGCGGGCGCCGAGGAGATCCGCGGCGACTGCGACGCGGCCAACACCGCCATGATCATGGCTTTCGAACGGGCAGGCTACGAGAACTTCGCCGACCGCCAGGAGTTCACCCGCCGGTTGTGAGCGGGGGCCGCTCCCGCGCCGTAACGAATGCTGAGCGGCCTCTCCCCACCCCGGTTGGTAGGGCTGGACGAGTAGGTCCGAAGTCCTGCGGGCGCAAAGGAGAAGGGTCTCGTTGATCGTTGTGTGACGAGCGACATGGAGACCCTTCTGACCGCCCTGTACGTGAAGATCGACGACGAGCCGGCGGGACCACGACGGCTGGGCAGACCCCCAGTGTTGACCGACTCCGAGCTCGTGTGCCTCGCACTCGCCCAGTCGCTGCTCGGCTTCACGTCCGAGACGTACTGGCTGCGCTACGCCGGCAAGCACCTCACCGGGATGTTCCCGTACCTCCCTCAGCAGTCCGGCTACAACAAGCGGCTGCGGTCCGCGTTCGGCCTGGTCAAGCGGGTCATCCGGATGCTGGCGAAGTCGAGCGACTTCTGGCTGGACGACTGCTGGATCGTGGACTCCACCCCGGTGCCCTGCGGGATGTCGCGGCCAACGGTGAAACGCTCGGACCTGGCCGGATGGGCGGGCTATGGGTACTGCGCCAGCCACTCGCGGTTCTACTGGGGGCTGAAGCTGTATCTGGTGTGCACCGGCCCGCACGGATGACGGCCGGGGTTCCCAGGGCGCGGACGCCGGTGCCGCGGAGCCAGAACCCCGCGTCGCGTCCGAGGACCGAATCGGGCTCGTCGTCGCGCAGCTCCAGCTGCGCCCGCCCACGGGTGACGACGCCGAACGCGTCGTACCACTTCGCCGGCGACCACCGCGACACGCGCGCCACCGCGCAGCGTGAGCGTCCACACCGGGACTACTCCGTGCCGTCCGCCGGCAGGCGCTCCGGCAGCCCGAGCCGCGGGAACCGGTCGTCGTGGAACGTGACGATCTCGGTGATCGCCCCGCCGGTGACGCGCAGTACGTCGATCGTCAGCGGCAGGTACACGCCCTCCCGCTTCCGCCACAGGTAGAAAGCGACGGCGGGCTGCCGGTTCACGGAGGCGCGGACGGCGCGCAGGCCCTTCATGCCCTCGAAGCCGCTCTCGATCCAGTCGTTCACCACCGCGTCGCGGCCGACGTACAGGCCCGGCGTGGGCGGCATCGAGCAGCGGACGTCGTCGCGCAGCAGTGCGGCGAGCCTGGCGACGTCCGTGGCCACGCTGGCGTCGGTATAGCGGCGCACCAGCTCGCGCGTCCCGGTGTCCTGTTCGCCGCCGGTCCAGTCCTGCCGTTCGGCGGGCAGGTGCTCCCGCATACCGGCGCGGGCCCGCTGCAACGCGCTGTTCACGGAGTTGACCGAGTCCCCGAGGAGCTCCGCGACATCCTTCGCCGGCCAGCCGAGCGCGTCCCGCAGGATCAGCACGGCCCGCGGGCGCGGCGCGAGGTGCTGGACTGCGACCATGTACGCCAGCTCGATCGTCTCCCGCGCGACGGCGACGGTCTCCGGCTCGTCCGCGTCGCCCGCGGACAGCTCGTCGAGCAGCCGGTCCGGGTAGGGCTGCAGCCACAGCACCTCGCCGCCGGTCGCAGGCTCCGGGCGGCACTTGGCGAGCAGGTCCAGGCAGGCGTTGGTGGCGATCCGGTACAACCAGGCCCGGAACGTCGACCGCCCCTCGAAGGTCTCCCGCCGCCGCCAGGCACGGAGGAACGTCTCCTGCACGGTGTCCTCGGCGTCCTCGAACGACCCGAGCATCCGGTAGCAGTGCACGTGCAGCTCCCGCCGGTGCCGCTCCGCCAGCCCCGAGAACGCCGACTCGTCGACCTCGCCCAGACCACTCACGCCCAGCTCCTCCAGCCGTGTGTCCGCACTCATCACGTCACCTTCCGCCTCGTCGTGTCCCTTCGTAGGTATGACGGATGCGGGCGCGACAACTCATCACTGGGGTCGGTCGGCATGGCTGCTCAGCGTTGGATTTACCAGGTCTTGAGGGTGGCGACGGCCCGTTCACCGCGGCAGCGGATCCGGGCGCGCGACAGCTGTAGTACGGCTTCTGATCGTGCACGCGGTCGATCGGGATCAGCCTGCCGTCGAGGATGACGTAGGCCAGCAGCCGGGTCCTGGTCACAGCCTGGTGCAGGTCGCTGGCGTCCGCAGCGAGCGACCTGCTTCGCGCGCTGCTTGTACTGACGAACATCGAGGCCGCTTCAGGCAATTGATCCTTACCGCAGGCAGCCCACGACCAGCACAAGCACCCGGAACAGCGTCACTGAGTCGGGATCGGCTGGGTGAGGTTCACCGGGTTGCCGTCGGGGTCCTGGATGTGGGCGACGCGCTGTCCCCACGGCATGTCGTTGGGACCGCCGCAGACCGAGCCGCCCAGCGCCGTCACCCGGCCGAGCATCTCGTCGACGTCGTCGACAGCGATGCTGAGCAGGATCCGCGGTGCTGCCCCGGGCCCCACATTCGTCTTGGCCACCAGCCCGAGGTCCGTGTCGCCGATGCGCAAGCCGAGGTAGAAGGCCGGGCCTTCCGCCGGTATCCGGAAGATCTCCTCGGCGCCGAACAGTTTCGTATAGAAGCCGAGCAGGCCGTCCTGGTCGGCAGTGATGATCACTGGCTGGATGGTGGACATGGCACTCCTGTCAAGAACGGTCGTGTCGCTGGGTAGACCGTTCGAGGACGGTGAACTCATCGGCAAAAAACCGCCCTGCCAGACGATCTGCACCCCAGACTGCCGCCCGCGACCAGTACGGCCAGCCCGAAACGGGGTCACACCACCCCTGCTGACCAGCCCGTTCAAGATGGCGCAGCCTCCCTGGACCTTCCCACCCCGTGCTTGCCCGTTCCCCAGACTTGCCCGCCTCGATTCCCCACCTCGTCGCAGCGTGGATGGGCCGACGTGTCACCCCCAGTCCTGCGGGCGATTGGGAATCGAGGAGAGGTCAGGCCCACGGGTCGCAATGATCTTCGGGGTCAGGTGCGTCGGAGTGCAGCATCTTGCGGAGGCAGCAATGCAGGCCGTTGCCTCCGATGCCCTCGACCGCACGCATCCAGGGAGCGGCGCCTACAGACGTGCTGTCTCCTCGGTGGCGAGATCGTCCAGAATGGCACGCAGTTCGCCTGGGACGGGGATGTCGGTAAGGCACATCCACGCGATTGCGGCGCTGACGCGCGCCTCGGGCGGCTGCATGGGATCGGTCCAGCACGCGCGGGCCCACATCACCGCTTCCACGTCCTGGTGCGCTCGGGCCAGCTGCGCAATTGCCAGTACCAGGCCCGCGCGCACGGTCGGGGCGTGCTCGGTGACCAGCCGGCGGTGGAACGCGGTGACTTCGAGGACCCCTTCACGCCAAGTCCGTGATGTTTTTGGGGAAGTTGTCGCGGACTTGGACATGGGTGCGGTCCCCGGAGTACGTGCAGGCCGTGGCGCGCGCCCGTTCGTCCGACGCTGCCCGGAGCGGGGCGGGCCGCGTCAGGACAGGTCGGCTATGACCGTTTTGGTCTCGAGGTAGTTCTCCAGGACCGCGTGCCCCATCTCCCGGCCCCATCCGG
Source organism: Streptomyces rhizosphaerihabitans (assembly GCF_025399795.1). Taxonomy (GTDB): domain Bacteria; phylum Actinomycetota; class Actinomycetes; order Streptomycetales; family Streptomycetaceae; genus Streptomyces; species Streptomyces rhizosphaerihabitans. The sequence continues at coordinate 27,260 of NZ_JAODTZ010000064.1, forward strand.
ACTGCTTGTAGCCGCCGAAGGGGAGGGCGGAGTCGAGGGCGTTCCAGGTGTTGACGAACACGGTTCCCGCCCGCATGGCGTCAGCCGTCCGGAAGGCCTTGCCCACGTCGCGGGTGAAGACACCGGCGGCCAGACCGTAGGGGTTGGCGCGCTCGATGTCCACGACGTCCTCGAGCCGGTCGAAGGGCAGGACCACCAGCACCGGACCGAAGATCTCCTCGTCGACGATCCTCATGCCGGGTGCGGTGCGCGTGAAGATCGTGGGCGGGACGAAGTACCCCGTGTCCGGCAGGATCTGGCCTCCTGTGTGCGGGACGGCCCCGTCGTGCACACCGGACTCGACATAGCCCCGGACCCGGTCGAGCTGCTCCTTGGACACCAGTGGGCCGAGCTGGGTCGCGGGGTCGGCGCCCACGCCCACGACGAGCCGGTTCATCTCGGCGACCAGTCCCTCGACCACTTGGTCCAGTACCGGCCGCTGCACGTACAGACGGGAGCCGGCCATGCAGGACTCGCCCTGGTTGAAGAAGACGGCGCCGGCCGAAGCGGCCACGGCGCGTTCCAGGTCGGCGTCGGCGTAGACGATGTTCGGGGACTTGCCGCCCAGTTCCAGGGTCAGCTTCTTGAGGTTGCCCGCCGAGGCACGGACGATCTCCTTGCCGACCTCCGTGGAGCCGGTGAAGGCGACCTTGTCGACGTCCGGGTGGGCCGCCAGGGCCGCCCCGGTCCCTCCGTCGCCGGTCACGATGTTCACCACGCCGTCCGGGAAGCCCGCCTCCTGGATCAGTTCACCGAGCCGCAGCGCGCTCAGCGGGGTCTGCTCGGCGGGCTTGAGGACGACGGTGCAGCCGGCCGCCAGTGCCGGGGCCAGTTTCCAGGCCGCCATCATCAGGGGGAAGTTCCAGGGGATGATCTGGCCGACCACGCCGATGGGCTCCCGTGTGGTGTAGGAGAGGAAGCTGCCGGGCGGCGCGGCCGAGAACGGGATCGTGTTGCCCTCGATCTTGGTGGTCCACCCGGACATGTAGTGGAACAGGTCGGCCGCCATCGGGATGTCCGCCATCGCCGCGTACGACACCGGCTTGCCGTTGTCCCGCGACTCGGTCAGGGCGAGTTCCCCGGCGTGCTCCAGGACGAGGTCGCCGAGCCGGTGGATGAGCCGGCCCCGCTGGGACGGGGACATCCGACGCCACGCCGAGCCCGGCTCGAAGGCGGCGCGGGCGGCGCGGACGGCGAGGTCCACGTCCGCGGCGCCGCCCAGCGGCACCGTGGCCAGCGCCTGCTCCGTCGCGGGGTCCACGGTCTCCAGGACGGCGCCGTCGATGGCGTCCACCCACACACCGTCCACCAGCATCTTCCGGGGCGCCGTGGAAATTCCGGGCGCAGGTATTTCCGTCGTCGTCACTGCCATTTCCTCACTCCATTCTCGGACTTCAAGAAAACGGTCGTCTTTTCTTCCGGTCGGCGGATATTGCTTGACACACGTCGCCGTCCGGATATTACATACCCCTGCCCGTCATGCATCCGCATTCCGGGCTTCCGGACGCGAGGAGACCTGATGAGCACCGCATCCGAAAAACCCGTCGCCCTGGTCACCGGAGCAGGCCGGGGAATCGGCCGGGCGACCGCCTCGCTGCTCGCCGAGCGCGGCTATTCGGTCATCGCCCTGGACCAGGACGAATCCGCGGACAGCACGGCCCGTTCGGTCGGCGGGGTCGGTTGCCGTTGCGACGTCCGCGACGCCGAGGGGCTCCGGTCCCTGGCGGCGGGACTGGACCGGCTCGACCTGCTGGTCAACAACGCCGGAGTGTGGACGTTCAGCTCCCTGGAGGAAATCGACATGGAGCATTTCCGCCGCGTGCTCGATGTCAATGTCCTCGGTAATCTTCTCTGCACCCAGATTTTCGCTCCGATCATCGCGAACAGCGGTGGCGGGGCCATTGTGAACGTCACCTCGTTCCTCGCCGAGACCGCCCGCGCGAATTCCGGCATCTATCCCGCGGCGAAGGCCGCTGTCATCGCCCTCACCAAACAGGCCGCCGCCGAATACGCCGACGCCGGAATCCGCGTCAACGCGGTCGGCCCCGGCCTCATCCGCACCGAGGGGGTCTCCGGTCTGTTCGGCCCGGACCCCGCCGAACACGCCCGGCGCGGGGCGTATCTCCCTCTCGGCCGGCTCGGCGAGGCCGAAGACATCGCGGGCGTCATCGCCTTCCTGGGCTCCGCCGAGGCCCGCTACATCACGGGGCAGACGCTGTATGCGGACGGTGGCATCGGCGTCGGCACCATGCGGTTCCTCCACCAGGCCTGGACACCCTGACTCCGGTCCGTCCGGCCGGGCAGCGGCGGCGCTGCCCGGCCGGGCCGGTCCGTGCCGGCCGCGACCGGTCCGGATCAGCGGAGCAGATCCGGGAAGAACTGTCCGTGGAAGTCGTTCGGAATGTGGTGCGGCACCTCGGCCCGGCCCAGTTCCTCGAACGACGGCCCGTCGAGGACCAGCAGGAACGACCGTTCGCTCCGCGCGTCCAGCACGCCCGAGAGCACCACGCCGTCGTCCTCCCGGGTGGCCCCCGGGCGCGGCACGAACACTGCCTCGCCGGGGAAGCAGCCCTTCTCGTACCAGGCCTGGTGCGTGCCTGCCACCACGTCGACCTTCAGCAGCCTGTTCATCGCGCGCGGACTGCGCGGGGAATGCCCGAGGCCGTAGGCGTAGCGGTACGCCCTGCCGTTGTGCTGCCGGTAGTTGATGCGCGGCATCTCCACGCCGGCGTCGGCGAGCGGCTCCCACCCGACCGAGCCGCCGGGGCGCGCCAACGGCAGCGTGTAGCGCCGCAGTTGGTATCCGTACGCCGTGAGGTCGAACTGGTCCTCCGTCGGTTCGAGACCGAGCACGGTCTCGTAGGGATGGTGCGTGGCCGCGATGTCGACCAGAAGGTCCCTGCCCGACTCGACGGCGTTGACGTGGTGGAAGGCGAAGAACGCCTCGCTCTCGAAGACGGCGGCCAGCCGGCCCTCCCGCTTGTCCACCACGAGGAACCGGGCAGGCCGCTCGGGCCGCCAGCTGAAGGTGTCCAGGAAGGGGCTGCGGACCTGCCGGAAACGTTCGGTGTCGATGACGACCGGGAACTCCACGAGGACGACGTAGTTCTCGGTCGCGGCGAAGCTGTGCATGTAGCACGGCTCGTCGACCTCGATCGTGGCCAGCGGGCGCTGGACGAGCTCGTCGTCCGGGACGTAGAAGAGCTGGTACGCCGGTCGGTCCGCCATCGACGTGGTGTAGTTGATCAGCACGCGCCGGTCGAAGTCGAAGTGCGGGTGCGGCGTGGAGGTCTCGCCCTGGATCCGGCCCTCGAACGGGACCTCGCCCAGCGTCTCCAGCGTCCGCGGGTCGAACTCGTTGGCCAGGGGCTGCTCCGCGAAGGCGAAGTAACGCCCGGCCATCCGGGCCACGTTGACGTTGGTGTTGTCGGTGACGTTCGGTGAGTAGGCCGCGAAGTGCCGTCCGAAGAGCCGCTCGCAGGGGTCGTGGCCGAACTGCTTCCCGTAGAGCTGGTCCTTGGTGGTGGCCAGGTCGTACGCCGTCGTACGCAGGAACTTGTTCGCGTACTTCACCCGGCCGTCCGCGAAGGAGAACGCGTGGAGCATCGCCAGACCGTTGAACCAGTGCGTGAGCCGGTAGTCGCCGACCTCGAACTTCGCCGGTCCGTTGCGCAGCAGGGTGCCGCTCAGCCAGTCGGGGACGGCGCCCCTGACCGGCAGCCGGTCCAGCGACACCTCCCGGTCGAGGGTGGTGAAGCCGGCGAAGTCCGGCAGCGGCGGCCTGGTGGTGCTCATCGTGTCTCCTTCGCGTCGAAGGTCATCGGCATGACGTGAGGACCGCGGAACGTGGCGGTGGCCGCCCGGTGTACCCGGGAGGGGTCGGCCTTCGGTCCGGTCACCCGCTCCAGGAAGCTCTGTACGGCGATCTCGTTGACGAGCTGTCCGAGCCGCCCGCCCAGGCAGTAGTGGGCCCCGTGGCCCAGCGCGAGGTTCGGGGCGCGCGGACGGTCCGGGTCGATCCGGTCGGGGTCGGCGAAGGCCGCGGGGTCGCGGTGTGCCGCGCCGATCCAGACGAACACCTCCTGGCCCTCCTCGATGAGCCGGCCGCCGAGCTCCACGGGCTCGGTCGCGCGCCGCTTGGTGAGCTGCACCGAGCTGTCGTACCGCAGGAACTCGGGCGTGGCCGCGGGCACCCGGGAGGGGTCGGCGGCGACCTTGGCGTACACCTCGGGCTGGGCCAGGAGGGCCAGCACGGTGTTCCCGATCTGGTGGGCGGTCGTCGTCTGACCGGCTGTCAGCAGGAAGATCAGGTTGCCCAGCAGCTCCTCCTCGCTGCTGAACCCGCCGTCCTCCCAGGCGTCGGCCACGGTCTGCATCAGGTCGTCGGTGCGCCGGTCGCGGCGCCTGGCCAACTGCGCGCGGAAGTAGTCCATGTACTTCCCGATCCCGGCCAGGTGGTATTCCGGGTGTTCCTTGCTGAGCGGCCCTTCGTCCACGAGCAGTCCCCAGCTGAGGATGAACTTCCAGACCGTGTCCCGGTCCTCCCGCGGGACGCCGAGAACCCGGCAGACCGTCTCGGACGGCAGTGCCATGGCGTAGTCCGCCATGAAGTCCATCTCCCCGCGGGGCAGCACCGCGTCCAGCAGGCGGTGCGCGGACCGCTCGATGTCCCCGCGCATCGCCTCCACCGAGCGCGCCAGGAAGGGCTGCGACAACGCCTTGCGGATGCGCTGGTGGTCCGGTGCGTCGCTGACGAACACCTGGGTGTGCAGGGCGCGCAGCGGGGACGCGGTGCGCTCGGTGCCGGTCGCCGGGTCCCACTGGGGGCGGCGGGCGGAGAATCGCGGGTCGCGCAGCGCGGTGAGCGCGGTTTCGTAGCCGGTCACCATCCAGGCGCCGGCGTCTCCCATCCACGGGTCCCAGAGCACCGGGTCCGTCTCACGGGCCCGCCGGTACAGCGGATACGGGTCGTCGATGAACTCGGGCCGGTACACGTGCGACAGCGACACTTCGGGAGCGGTCGGCTGCGGCTGCGTCATCGCTGATCTCCTCGGTAGGCGACGCCGGAAAGACAAAGTGCGCGGTCGTCGGCGCCGGACACCGTCCAGTGGCCGGCGGCCGGGCTTCCCCGGGCGACGAGCGCCTCGCCCGGAGCCGGTACGGGGATCCCGCCCTTCACCTCGATGCGGCGGACCGCGAGCACGGTGCCCGGGGCGTGCTCCGCCGTGCGGCGGAAGACGTTCTCCAGGGCGGTCAGCGGGAGCGTGCTGACCGGCCAGCCGGGCAGCACCCACAGATCGCCGGCCGGCGTCTCACGGATCTCGGCCGTACACGTGTCCCCCGGTCCGGTGTGCCAGCGGGCCCGCCGCAGGACCAGACCCGACCAGCGCAGCGGGAGCCCCGCCGTGTCAGGGCGCGGGGGCCGAGGGGAAACAGCGGCGGCCCCGTAGGTGTCGGCCTCGCCGATGCCGTACGACTCCCCCGCCCAGTCCTCGTCGGCGCCGCCCTGTACGGCGTACGGCGCGACCGGCGCGTCCGCGTGGCGGTACGCCAGCCGCAGCCTGGCTGCCTCACGGCCGGTGCCGGCGTGGTGGAACCGGACGTCGGCGATCCAGCGGCCTTCGGTGTAGCCCGCGGTGACCGACCGCCGAAGGGCGATGCCGCCGTGCCGGAGGCGGAGTTCGGGGAGGGCGACGTACACGTCCTCCAGAAACTGCAGGGCCAGCGGGGCGTAGTCCCGCGGCTGCACCCAGGCGGCGCCCCGTACCGCGTTCTCCAGCAGCAGGGAGACCGGCAGCGAGGGCTCCCCGCCGACCAGCACGTCGTTCAGGACGGGTGCGTGCGCGCTGTCGAGGGCGAACAGCGCGCTCTGCTCGGCATGCGGCACATTGGTGCGCAGATCGCCCAGGTGGAACACGGCGGACAGTACGTCCCGGTGGCCCGGCAGATCCGCGCTCACCCGGTAGCCGCGACTCTGGTGCGGGCCGAGCGCGCGGCCCAGCGGGCCGATGTAGGTGACCTCGCCGCGGGTGGCGGCCGTCAGCTCCCGCGTCCACAGGTCGAGCCCCTCCCCCACGTCGAGTGCCGCCATGTAGCGCAGCGTGGCCTCGAAGTTGGCGACCATGCCGAGCCGGTCCCAGGTGGGCCAGCACAGCGTCATCACGGGGAACGCGGCCCGCGGCCCGGCCCAGAGGCCGAGGCGGGTGAGTCCGTCGTTCGCGGCGGCGTAGTCGAGCTGGCCGACCATGCCGCCCAGCCGTCCGGTGAGGGAGCCGACGTTGCAGAAGAACTTCAGGGGCAGCTCACGCACCGCGCAGAAGAGGTTCACGAAGCCGTCGACCTTGGTGGCGACCGTGCTCAGGAACTCGTCGTCGGTCTTCTTGGGCAGCCGCGCGGGTGTGTCGACACCCGCGTTGTGCACCACGGCGGTGATCGCTCTCCCGTACCGGGCGACCAGGGCCGCGGTCTGATCGCGGTCGGTGACGTCGCACACCTCGTAGGAGATGCGCAGGCCGGCCCGCCGGGCCTGTTCCAGGTGCCGGACGAGTTCCCGGTCGCGCCGGGCGGCATGGACGGCGGCGCGGACGGCCGCCAGCCCGCGGCCCTGCCGCGGCTGCGCCCACAGGCTCCGCTCATGGGCTCTGAACCGCTCGTCGTCGAGCGCGCGGGACGGGTCGTCCGGGCCGGGCAGCGGGCCGCGTCCGGTGACGACCACCCGGCAGCCGTGGCGGGCCGCCAGCGTCCGCGCGAGCCGCCAGCCGATGCCGCGTCCACCGCCGGAGAGCAGTACCAGGTCCCCGGCGTCCAGGGACAGCGCCGGTGGGCCGGCGTCCTCCGGGACCGCCTCCAGGGTGCGGCGGCGGCCCGCACGGTAACCGACCTCGAACAGGCCCCACCGGTACAGCTCGTGGGTGATCCGCCGCGGCAGCTCCGCGAGGTCGGCGAGGTCGGTGTCCACCACGCGGGTGTTGCAGTTGGCGATCTCCCGGTGCAGGGTCTTGGCCAGTCCGGCCCAGATGCCGCCGAGCGGCTGCGTGGCCGTTCCGGCGTCGTCCGGAGCGTCGTACCCCATGCCGCCCCCGAGGTAGGTGACGGCCACGTAGAACAGCCGCTGCGCGTCCGGTTCCCGCTGCCAGTGCGGGTAGCAGGCCCGCAGCGCGGTCACCGAGCGCAGCAGCGCCCGCCGATAGCCGTGGTGTTCTCCCGGTACGAAGGAGTCGGTGTGCCCCAGGTCCACCAGCCCGTCGGGCGCCTCGCCCGCGACCGGCCACCGCCCCGAGTCGTCCGCGCGGGCCTCGGCACCCGCGGCCCGCAGAGCGCGGGCGACGGCGCGGGCCAGCGGGGGTGTGCCGCCGAGGACGAGCACCTTGGCCCCGCGCAGGGCCGGTGCCGGATGCTGTGGTGGATCGGCCGCGGTGACGGTCCGCCACCGGACACGGTGCACCGGGGCCACGGCCGACGCCGGGGCCAAGGACGGTGCCGGGGCGGTCGCCACGGACGCCGACCGGGTGACGGCGCTCATGCCGAGGGCACCGTACGGTCTGCCGGCCTGATGTGCATGAGGACACCGGGCTGCGGGCGCAGGGAGACCAGCGCAGCGGGCTTGACCGGGTGTCCCGCGACCAGCTGGAGGCGGTAGCGCTGCACCACCATGGCGACGGCGAGGCGCAGTTCCATCAGGGCCAGGTCCATGCCGATGCACTTGCGGGCGCCGCCGCCGAAGGGGAAGTAGTCGTAACGGTCACGCTGCCGGGGCGCGCTGCGCGCAGTGCTCCCGCTCCCGCCCGCATCCCCATCCCCATCCCCTGCTGCAGCCGCAGCAATGGCTGTGGCTGTGTCCGCGTCCGTGTCCGCGTCTCCGCTGCTCGTGGGGCGGGCTGCGTGGGCGGGGCAGAATCGTTCCGGGGCGAATGCCTCCGGGTTGTCCCACACGGCGGGGTTGTGGTGGGCCGCATACACCGGGACGAGCACCGTACTGCCCGCCGGAATGTGGTAGCCGCCCACCCGGTCGTCGGCGACCGCGTCCCGCGGGAACAGCCAGATGGGTGGGTACAGGCGCAGCGACTCGTCGACGACCGCCCGCAGATACGGCAGGTCGTCGACGTCCTCGGCGGTGGGCACCCGGCCGCCGAGGACCTCGGTCAGTTCGGTGTCGAGCCTGCGCCTGACGTCCTCGTGCTGGGCGATCGCGTACAGCGTCCAGGTGAGGGCGCAGCCGGTGGTCTCATGGCCGGCGAGGAACAGCGTCTTGAGTTCGGCCCGTATCTGCCGCTGGGTAAACGGTTCGCCGGTGACCTCGTGGGTCGCCTTCAGCAGCGCGGCGACCACGCTGTCGGGGCTGCCCTCGCCGCGCCGGTGAAGGTCGATGATCTCGTCCATGACGTCGTTGAGGACCTGCTGGTGCCGCCTGAGGCGGCGCTGGTAGGCGGTGGGCACCCAGCGGGGCAGCAGCTGCTCGACCTCGCCGGTGAGGATCATGGCCTTCAGGGAGAAGCGGACCGCGGGCAGCAGCCGGTCCGCGTACCGGCGCAGGTCCACGCCGAACAGCATGCGGCCCAGCACACCCATCGCCAGCCACATCATGTCGTCGGTGATGTCGACCGGGTCGCCCGTGCGCGCGCTGGGCTCCCAGCGCGTCAGCAGCTCCTCCACCGTGTCGGTGACGGCGTCGGAACGCGCACGCAGCCCGGCCCGGTGGAAGAAGGGCCGGCTGACCGCGCGACGGGTCCGCCACTCCGCTCCGTCGGTGGTGAGCATCCCGCGGCCGAAGAACAGGTTGAAGCCCCGGTAGAACCTGCCGCGCACATAGTTCCGCGCGTTGTCCTGCAGGACGTGCCTGACGGCCTCGGGCGCGGTGACCTGATGCACGAGGTAGGGGCCCATCTTCATCCGGACCACGCCGCCGTGGTCCCGCTGAAGCTCCGTCAGGAGGCGCAGGGTGTCCTTCTTGAAGCTGCTGAGTGCCCCGAACAGCACGCTGCCTACGGGCCCGGGTGCTCGCTCGGCCCGCTGCTCCTCGACCGCGTCCCCGGTCGTCGTCCGCTGCGTCATCAGCCTGCCCTCCTCTGGGTCTCGGTGTCCGTGGGCCCGGGAAGCGGTTGCTCGTCCGGGAGGTACAGGCGCCCGGAGACCGCGTCCAGACGGCCGACGAGGGTGGCGGAGACACCCTGCATCTGGGCGACGACCCGGCCCTCGGGGGTGACGGCGACGAACCGGTTGTCGGGCCCGTCCCGCGTCATGTCGAAGCCGGTGGGCGTGACGTAGAGGTGGAGCCGGCCGTACCTCCTGGTCAGTTCGATGTCGTTGGCCTCCTCGTACAGATCCACCCGGCGGATGGACAGAGGTGCGGCGACGGGCACGAGCCGGCCGTGCTCCAGGTGCAGGACACCGGTGCGGGCCATGCCGTCGAGCAGGATCACGGGGGTGGTGAACCGGGAGAACGCGGGATCGTCGGCGGCGATGCCGGCCCGGTAGACGGAGCGTTTGCCCAGGGGGTGCAGCCGTGTCTGCGCGGTGGAGACGAACGGGCCCGTCAGGGACACCGGTGACGCCGGGGCGTGGTACGGGTCGACGACCGGGAGGTCGTCGCCGTCGTCCCAGTGCTGCCAGGAGGGGGCCGCGGGCAGCTCGCGGCGCAGCAGCACGCGCGCGGTGAAGTGCACCCTGTCCCGCACCAGCAGGACGCCGCCGGGGGCCCGTACGTCTCCGGTGACGGACACCTCGACCACGGTGAGGTCGTCGTCCCGTTCCGACACCCGGGCGGTGATCTTCTTGGGTACGGGGGCGGAGCGGGCGGCGCCGTGGACGCGGAGGAAGTGTGCGAAGCGGAGGTCTTCGAGGGCGACGGGCCTGAGATCCGGCGCCAGGTGGCGCGCCGCCTCGGCGGCGATCTCCACGACGAAGGTGCCCGGCAGGGTCGGCACTCCGCGGACGGTGTGGTGGGCGAGGTAGCCGTCGGTGCTCAGGTCGAAGGCGCAGGCGAAGACCGCCGAGTCGGTGTCCGACGACACCGTCTCGCGAAGGTAGAACGCGCCCTTCCCGGATCCCTCCGGCTGCGACCCGCCCGACGCGGTCACGTGAGGTGCGGTCGCGACGGGTGCGGTCCGAGTCAGGTAGCCGGGATAGAAGCCCTCGATCGTCTCCCGTTCCGCCACGCCGATGTGCACCACCGACGCCGTTCGGCGCTCGGCGTGGAGCTCCTGGAGGAAGTGGTGCACGCCTTCGCGAACCGGCATGTGACTGTAGGAGCCGGCGCGTTCGAAGTACGCCTTGGTCAGCTCGTGGGCTCCCATCCCCACGCCGTCCCAGAGCGTCCAGCCGACGGTGAACTCGTCGGCCCCGTGCGCGGCGGCGTCGACCGCGGCCGCCGCCAGGTAGTCGTTGCCCGCCGCGTAGTCGGGCTCGCCGAGTTGGCCGAAGTGGCCGAGCAGGGAACCGAAGTTGCACCAGGTCGCCGGAGTCCGGCCGGCGAACGCGCGCTTGAGGTTGCGGTAGGCGAGGGCCTTCAGGTCACGGACGGCCTTGAACTCGGCGAAGTCCTTGTCCTTGATCAGGGCGGATCGGTTGCGGCCGGCCGCGTTCACGAGCAGATCCACGGCCGGCTGCTCCGCCAGGACCCGGTCGACGGCCCGGCCGACCGCCTTCTCGTCCCGGACGTCGCACGTCAGATAGGTCACCCGGTCGGCACCGCAGAACCCCTCCAGGCGCCGGATGGTGCGCCGCGCCGCGCGGGCGTCCAGCAGCCGGTCGAAGGCGCGGTTGACCTCCGCGACCGTCCGGCCGCCCACCAGGTTCTCGCGGATGTAGGACCGGCGGGTGGCTGCGAACGTCTCGTCGTCCCCTTCGAAGACGGTCTCGGGATACCCGTCCAACGGGTTGCTCCCCAACAGGTAGATCCGTGGGCGGAAGTGCTCGGCCAGTGCCATGACCACCTCCGCGGTGATACCGCGGGCGCCGCCGACGGCGACCACCACGGAGTCGGGGCCGAGGCGGCCCGCGATGCTTCCCCGCCCGGCGCCGGAGAGGGCGCGCTCCGGTGTCAGCCCGGGGATGAGGCGCCGGCCGTCCGCGTGGAGGACGACGGGGAAGGTGCGTACGGCACGGGACTCACGCTCCGCGAGCAGCGCTCCCCTGCGCGGTCCTCGTTCGTCGGTGGCCAGGAGGAAGGTCAGGGTGTCGGGCGACTCAAGAGCCGCGCACTTGACCAGCCCGGAGAACAGACCTGTACAGGGGTGCGGGATCCGGTCCGTGACGGCGCCCAGAAGCAGGGTCAGGAACGACGACCCTTCGGCGGCCAGGTCCGGGTGGGCGGTCTGCAGGACGAGGAACGCCGCGTCGTGCAGGGCGGTCAGGGAGGGGGCCAGTCCGTCACGGGAGGCGGACGGGCCGGTCCGGGGCCCGGGCAGTGGCGCCGAGCGGGCCAGGTCGGCGACGACCCGCAGATGCCGTACGGGCCCGTGGTCGGCCAGCGCCGCACGGACCGCCTCCGGAGTGACCTCCGGCAGATGATGCCAGCCGGGCCGGGTCACGCTGACAGGCGCGGTGCACAGCACGGTGGCGTCGGCCGGCAGGTGGCGCAGGGAGGCCCACAGGTCGGGCAGATCGGTGAGCACCACGACGCCGGGCGGCAGGAACGCGACCTGCTCGTGCGGCTCGGGCCCGGCCGCCGCTTCGGACAGCACCGGCACATGACGCGTGGTCATCGGGCTCTCGCCGGTGGCCAGCCGGTCGGCGTCGGCGAACCGGGCGGGCAGGGGAAGCAGCGGAGCCCGCGAGTGACGGGGGGCCGGTTGCGGACCGGGGGCGGTCCGTTGTGGGGGGTACGGGGGGCGGGTGGCCGTCGGACGGGGCGGCGCCTGCGCCGTGCCGCCGGGTATGCCCAAGGTGAGGTGGACGGTGCTCCGCGCGGTCTGACCCCGGCAGGTGATGTCCACCGCGCCGGACGGGCCGAGCAGTCCCTGGAGGACGGCCAGGGCGCCGGCGGCGCCCAGGTAGCGGGCGGTGGAGGGCGCGGCCGCACGGGCCGGCAGGAGGTCGATGCGACGGCCGCCGGACGGTGTGCCCCCGGACGATGTGGCGCCGACCGTCAGATCCGCCAGGTGGCCGAGGACCGGCAGCCCCGCCGCGACGGCCGTGGCCTCGGTGGTGAGGGCGAACATGAAGGCCCCCTCCGCGAGTCGCCCGTCCGCGATGGCGCCCTCCGGAAGCCCGGCCAGCAGGGTCGCGTACTCAGGGAGGCTGTTGCCGTTGATCCCGCCCGCCAGAGCGAGGTCCAGCTGCCCGGACCGCAGATAGCGCGCGGCCGTCTCGATGGCGGTCAGACTCGAGGCGTACCCGGAGTCGAGGGTGATGTTGGGGCCTTTGAGGTCGAAGTAGTTGGCGACCCGGGCGGAGATGACGTTGGGCATCATGCCGGGGAACGAGTCCTCGTTGGAAGCCGGTGTCTCGTCGTGCACCAGCTCGCGCAGTCCCGCCAGCAACTGCGGCAGTCCGGGCGAGGACGCCGTGACCGGATCCTCGGTGAGGGCCTGCTCGACGTCGTCGAGGTAGCAGCGGTCGGCGGACAGCATGGCCGCCCTGGTGGGGCCCATGTGGCCGACGAACACGCCGGTCGCCCCGGTGCCGGCGTCCCAGAACCGGGCGAGCCGGCCGCGCAGATCGTGGGCGCACTCCAGAATCATCAACTGGCAGCGGTCGATGGTGCGCACCGTCGCCGGAGGCAGCCTGACCCTGTGCAGCGGCGGCGTCGGGTAGGCGGGGCCGAAGCTGTCGGCCGGCCCGGCGCCCCGCCCGCCGATCCACTCCACGACGCCCTCGCGGTCGAGGCCCGGGACATGCGCGGCCCATCCGACGACCACCACCCGGTCCTGGCCGCGTACGGCCGCAGGTCGCGCGGGGCGACCGTCGGGCGGACGCTGTCCGGAGGGACGCTGCTTCCCCTCCCGGTGCTCCCTCACCAGCACATGCGCGTTCGTGCCGCCGAAACCGAAGCCGGACACCGCGACCGTGCGGGGTCGGCCCGCCGACGGGGCCCAGGGCACGTTCTCGGCCGGGATCTCCAGCAGGCTGTCGTCCATCCCGAACGACTCGGGCGCCCGGGTGAACCGGAACTGCTTCGGAATCGTCTCGTGCTCCATCGCCAGCAGCGCCTCGATGACCGACACCACGCCGGCCGCCCAGCCGGTGTGCCCGATGAGCGACTTGTTGGACGTGACGTACGCCGGGTTCGTCCGGCCGAAGTGCGCGCGGAGCGTGGTGAACTCGGCGAGGTCTCCGGCCGGGGTGCCCGTGGCGTGGGCGATGATCCAGTCGATGTCGGCGGGCGAGCCGCCCTCGGAGAAGGCGGCGCGGACCGCCAGGTCCTGACCGGCCGCGTTCGGTGCGTAGACCGCCTTGCCCCGGCCGTCGGAGGAGGCTCCGACGGATCCGAGCACGCCGAGGATCCGGTCCCCGTCGCGCCGCGCGTCGCTGAGCCGCTTCATGACGACGACGCCCGCGCCGTCGGCGAAGATCACTCCGTCCGCGTCGGCGTCGAGGGAATGGACCGCGCCGCGCCGCGACAGGCCCTGCAGTTTGGAGAACAGCACGGTCCCGCGCGGTGCCAGGGCGAACGCGCCGCCGCAGACGGCGACGTCGTGCTTGCCGCTCAGCAGGCCCTTGGCTCCGATGTCGATGGCGTAGAGCGACGACGAGCAGGCGGTGTCGATCATCTGCACCTCGGTCTCGGCCGGCAGGACGCCCGCCATCGCCAGCTGTCCCACCCGGTGCGGGAGGAACCGCTCCGGAGCCCGGGCGCCGCGCCGGTACCGCCGGGTCAGGGTGTCCTGGACCGCGTCGAGGAGGCGTTCGCGCTGCGGTGCGGTGAGGTCGAGCGAGCCGGCCGTCCGCCGGGCCCGCGCGTCCATGCCCGCGAGGACTCCGGCCTCCTCCAGGTGCTGGCTGCCGTCGGGGGTGTAGCCCACCAGGAAGGAATGACGGGCGGAGGGGGCGCGCCGTACCCCCTCCAGCGCCTGCACCAGACTGTGCCGAAGCCAGGTGGTCGTCAGTTCGTGGTCCGCGCCGTCGGCCGCGTCCATCGTCTCCACGGCTCCGGCGACCGGCTGGAAGTCGGTGATGAAGACACAGGTGTCCTGGTACGCCTTGTCGAGCGCCGAGAGGTCCGCCGAATGGAAGGTCGAGCGCTTCCAGCGGTCCTCGGGAACGGGGACGAACAGTTCGGCCCCCGTGGTGCGCAACGCCCAGAACTCCTCCGGACTGTTGGCACCGGCGACGGCCAGCCCCATGCCGACGATGGCCACCTCGTCCACGGCACCGTGGTCGTCCGCGACCTCGTCCACGGCACCGTGGTCGTCCGCGACCTCGCCGCGAGCGCCGCGGTCCACGCCCCCTGCAGGCGTGCCGTGGGCGTCCGGAGCGGGTTCCGTGACGGTGTTCCGGTCAAGGTCGCCGTCGTCCGGCACGTGTTCGTCGCGAGCGGGAGCGGATCGCTCCCCGCGAGACGGCGACAGCAGTGCCGCTCCCAGGGAGAGTCCGCCGTCGGCCAGGATCGTCTGGCCGGTGATCCAGCGGGAGTCGTCGGAGGCCAGGAAGGCGACGAGGGCGGCGAACTCCTCCGCCGTACCGAGCCGGCCCAGTGGCGTGGCGTCCCGGATGACCTCCTGCATGGCCTCGGCGTCCGGGAACGCGTCCGCGACCTCGCTGACCAGCATGGCCGCGGACGCGGTGTTCACCCTGATGCCGAGGGGGGCGAACTCCACGGCCAGATAGCGGGTGAGTGCCTCCACCGCGGCCTTCGCCGGGGCGCAGGCCAGATAGTTCGCCATCACCATCTGCGAGCTGCCGAGGGCTGACATCTGGACGATCGAGCCACCGCCCCGGCATGCCATCAGCGGGGCCGCGGCCCGGGCGCAGCGCAGGCTGCCCTTGTAGTTGGTGTCGAGGGCTTTGTCGAGGTCGGCCTCGGTGATCCGGTCGAACGGGAGCAGCGCGCCGTTCGCGGCGCTGTTCACCAGGATGTCGAGGTGGCCGAAGCGTTCCTCGATCTCCGCGAACATCCGGTCGACCTGGTCCTGCCGGGCCACGGACGCCCTGATCAGATCCACTTGGGCGCCGAGCGCCACCAGCTCGGCGCGTGTGCGCAGGGCCTCCTCGTGCGAGTGGAAGTAGTTCACCAGGACGTGGGCGCCGCGCTCGGCGAGCGCCCTGGCCACGCTCCGGCCGATGTTCCTGGCGCCGCCGGTGACCAGGGCTAGCCTGCCGCTGAGTTGCTGCTGCATCGCGAGATTGCTCCTTGTCGCGCGGTCCGGGACCGGAACGGGCGATCGCCGCTGTTCCGGTCGGGGTGAGCCGCTCAGGCGGCGGCGATGGACACGTCGCCGCTCACCAGGTGGGCGTGCAGCAGGTCGACCACCTTGCCGACGGTGTCGTGGTCGGAGAGCCGGACGTCGCTCGGCGGCAGGCCGTAGCGGCCGGTCACCCGGGTGAGCAGTTCCACCTGCTTGACGGAGTCGATGCCGAGTTCGGCCTCCAGCAGGACCTCCTCGGTGAAGACCTCCTCGGGGTACTCCAGCGCCTGCGCGTACAGGGCCCGGACCGCGGTGAAGAGTTCCTCCCGGTCCGGCG
>NZ_JAODTZ010000065.1 GCF_025399795.1 Streptomyces rhizosphaerihabitans
GCGACACGGACTGAGTGACACCGGCGGGTGACTCACCCGTCCCCTCTCGTCCGAAGCGCCCGGCGAACCGCGTCTGCGGCCCGCCGGGCGCTTCGCTGTGCGGGCGTCGACGTACATCCCGACGACGGCCTACGAGCCCGACGACGGCCGGCGAGTCTGATGACGACCTACGGAACCTGACGACGTGCGAGTCGGCCCTCGCCTTGAGGGCAGCGCTCGATCCCCCGTCCGCGCAACCGGGAATGATGATTCGAGCCGCCCACCGCGCAACCCGTGGGCGTCCGTCCGGGAGCTGCCGGTGGCATCCTGGAGCCGCAGCCGGGCGGTGGGAGAGGGCGGGTGGAGGGCAGGTGGATGCCATGGTGGGCGTGACCGCGGGGGAGCGGGCCGGGACGTCCGGGCCCGCTCCGAGTCCAGGAGCGCCGCGCGTCATGCGCGCGGACGCTCGGCGCAACTACGGGCGGCTGCTCACCGAGGCGCGATCCGCGTTCGCCGAGCACGGCACGGACGCGTCCCTGGAGGACGTGGCCAGGCGCGCGGGTGTCGGAATCGGCACGCTGTACCGGCACTTCCCGAATCGGCACGCCTTGATGAGCGCGGTCTTCGAGGAGGCCGTGAACGATCTGCTGGCCCGCTCGCGTGAGCTGCTCGATTCCCCGCAGCCGTGCACCGCCCTGGTGGAGTGGCTGCGCGAGATCATCACTCACGCGGGTGAGTACCGAGGGCTCGCACGCGCCCTCATGTCGGTCTCACAGGACGACGGTTCACACCTCGCCCGGTGCAGCGGCCCGATGCGTGAGGCGGGCAGCGCCCTGCTGCTCCGCGCCCAGGAGTCGGGGGCCGTACGCCCCGACGTCTCGATCGGTGATCTCCTCCAGCTGACCAACGCGATCGCGCTGGCGGCGGAGGAAACCGCGGACGACCCCGCGCTGGCCGACCGTCTGCTGAGCCTGACCCTGCGCGGCCTGAAGCCCTGAGCCGACCGGGCCGGACAAGAAAACCCGGCCGTCGGCCCCGCGGCCCGCCGACACCGCTCAGCGGCGTCGGAGATCGGCCACGCGCGCCCTTTCGGCCTGGGGCTGGTCGCCCATCACCGTCGCGCTCCGTAGTTGCGGCCCCGAACCCGGGACCACCTGGCCGCGGCGCGGGCCCGGGAGCGGTACCTCCCGGCGCGGCTGGCGCCCCGCCGGGTGCGGATCTCCTCCCGCGCCGCCCGATGCCGATGACCCGGCCACCGCGATCTGTACGCCCTGATCGGCCAGGGCCTGCAGTTCGGTGGCCGCGCGGTCGTCGTGGGCGGGCGGCTCGTCCGTGACCAGGCGCGTGATGAGGTCGGTCGGCACGGTCTGGAACATGGTGTCCGTCCCGAGCTTGGTGTGGTCGGCGAGGACCACGACCTCCGCGGCCGCCTGGACGAGAGCGCGGTCCACCGACGCCGAGAGCATGTTGGACGTGGAGAGTCCGCGCTCTGCGGTCAGACCGCTCCCGGAGAGGAACGCCCGGGAGACGCGCAGCCCCTGGAGGGACTGCTCCGCACCCGAGCCGACTAGGGCGTAGTTGGAACCGCGCAGGGTGCCGCCGGTCATCACGACCTCCACACGGTTGGCGTGGGCCAACGCCTGGGCCACCAGCAGGGAGTTGGTGACGACGGTCAGGCCGGGCACCCGCGCGAGCCGGCGAGCCAGCTCCTGCGTGGTGGTACCCGCCCCCACCACGATGGCCTCGCCTTCTTCGACGAGACCCGCGGCGAGATCGGCGATGGCCGTCTTCTCGGCGGTCGCGAGATGCGATTTCTGCGGAAAGCCGGACTCCCGCGTGAACCCGCCCGGCAATACCGCACCGCCGTGCCGGCGGTCGAGGAGTCCTTCTGCCTCCAGTGCGCGCACGTCCCGCCGTACGGTCACTTCGGAGGTCTGGACGACGCGGGCGAGCTCACGGAGCGACACGGCCCCATTCGCTCGCACCATTTCGAGGATCAATTGGCGACGTTCTGCAGCGAACACGAAACTGACAGTAACCCCAACGACCGTCTGCTTTCAGCAGTTTGCGCCGAATAACAGAAGTTGTTCGCACGGCAGGGCACTCAGTGGTATACGCGCCTACTCGCGCCGCCTATGCCGTACGCACGGTCACCAACTCCCCGTGACCAGCGGAGAGTCGACCGGAGGTGTCAGCTCTCGCTCGTGGTCTTCCTGGTGTGCAACTGCCGTGCCACCTCGGCGATCGAGCCGGACAGGGACGGATACACGGTGAACGCGTTCGCGATCTGTTCGACCGTCAGATTGTTGTCGACCGCGATCGAGATGGGGTGGATCAGCTCCGAGGCGTGCGGGGAGACGACCACGCCGCCGACCACGATGCCGGTGCCGGGGCGGCAGAAGATCTTGACGAAACCGTCGCGGATGCCCTGCATCTTGGCGCGCGGGTTGCGCAGCAGCGGCAGCTTCACGACCCGGGCGTCGATCTTGCCCGCGTCGACGTCCGCCTGGGAGTAGCCGACGGTCGCGATCTCGGGGTCGGTGAAGACGTTCGAGGAGACCGTCTTCAGGTTCAGCGGGGCCACCGCGTCGCCGAGGAAGTGGTACATGGCGATACGGCCCTGCATGGCGGCGACGGACGCGAGGGCGAAGACGCCGGTCACGTCTCCGGCCGCGTACACGCCCGGAGCGGTCGTGCGCGAGACCCTGTCCGTCCAGATGTGCCCGGAGTCGCGGACCCTGACGCCGGCCTCCTCCAGGCCCATCCCCGTGCTGTTCGGGATGGCGCCGACGGCCATCAGGCAGTGCGTGCCGCTGATGACCCGGCCATCGGAGAGCGTGACCTCGACACGGTCGCCGACCCGCTTGGCGGACTCGGCGCGGGAGCGGGCCATGACGTTCATGCCGCGGCGGCGGAAGACGTCCTCCAGGACGGCGGCGGCGTCGGGGTCCTCGCCCGGCAGCACACGGTCGCGGCTGGAGACGAGCGTGACGCGGGAGCCGAGTGCCTGGTAGGCACCGGCGAACTCGGCGCCCGTGACACCGGAACCGACCACGATGAGCTCCTCGGGCAGCTCGTCGAGGTCGTAGACCTGGGTCCAGTTCAGGATGCGCTCGCCGTCGGG
The DNA here is from genome assembly GCF_025399795.1 of Streptomyces rhizosphaerihabitans. Classification (GTDB taxonomy): domain Bacteria; phylum Actinomycetota; class Actinomycetes; order Streptomycetales; family Streptomycetaceae; genus Streptomyces; species Streptomyces rhizosphaerihabitans. Next base: position 3,104 of record NZ_JAODTZ010000065.1, read on the forward strand.
CTGCGCGTCGGGCAGCTCGCGCGGGTGCCCGCCGGTGGCGAGGAGCACGGCGTCGGCGGTGAGGGTCTCCTCGGTACCGTCCGCGGCGCTCACGACGACCTTGCGGGAGCCGTCCAGCGACTGCATGCCCTCCAGCCGTCCGCGTCCGCGCAGGACGCGGGCGCCGGCGCGGGTCACCGAGGCCGTGATGTCGTGCGACTGGGCGAGCGCGAGGCGCTTCACCCGGCGGTTGACCTTGCCGAGGTCGACCCCGACCACACGAGCGGCCTGCTCCATGGGAGGGGTGTCGTCGGCGACGATGATCCCCAGCTCCTCGTAGGAGGAGTCGAAGGTCGTCATCACCTCGGCCGTGGCGATGAGAGTCTTCGACGGCACGCAGTCGGTGAGCACCGACGCCCCGCCCAGACCGTCGCAGTCGACGACGGTCACCTCCGCGCCGAGCTGCGCGGCAACCAGCGCCGCTTCATATCCGCCGGGTCCGCCACCGATGATCACGATCCGAGTCACGTACTCCATTGTCCCGCACGCTTCAAGGTGCTTCCGCCCAGGGGGGCCGAGTCCGGGGCATCCGAGCCACTTTGTTACGCGAGAGGCGTACGTGTCGCTGCCGTACCCTCGACCCCATGTCGCTCTACGCCGCGTACGCCGGCAATCTCGACCCGCGGCTCATGACGCGCCGCGCACCGCATTCGCCGCTGCGCGCCACGGGCTGGCTGAACGGCTGGCGGCTGACCTTCGGTGGCGAGCACATGGGCTGGGAGGGCGCGCTCGCGACGATCGTCGAGGCGCCGCGGTCCCAGGTCTTCGTGGCGCTGTACGACATCGCACCACTGGACGAGGACTCCATGGACCGCTGGGAGGGCGTCGGCCTCGACGTCTACCGCCGGATGCGTGTACGAGTGCACACGCTGGAGGGTGAGGAAGCCGCATGGGTCTACGTACTGAACGGGTACGAGGGGGGACTGCCCTCGGCGCGTTATCTGGGCGAGCTCGCGGATGCCGCCGAGTCGGCGGGAGCTCCGCACGACTACGTCATGGAGCTCCGCAAGCGACCCTGCTGAAGCCTGCTCCCACCGGTGCGCGCCGCCGCTCCGCGGCGGATCCTTGCCGCTCCGCGGCGGTTTTTCTCACCGACCCGCCCGTCTCGCTCCGCCGCAGGGGTGCCCGCGTTCACCCCGCCGCTCCGCGGCGTCTCCCCCACCCACCCACCGGTCCCGCCCGGTCTCGAGGGTGCTCTCGCGTCCCCCTCCGCCTCATCCCTTTGTCGGAAACGACAAGACAACGATCGCAAGACCGTGAGCTCCGTCATCTACGCGCGTAGGCCCAGACCGGCTACCCTCTTGCGCGTGAACGCATCTCTTCTTCCGGACGACATCCAGGGCGACCCCCATGCCGCCGCTGACGCCGCCGCCACGCGCCTGCGCGAGCTCACGGGCGCCGAGACCCATGACGTCGCCCTCGTGATGGGCTCCGGCTGGGCTCCCGCCGTGGACGCCCTCGGCACCCCCGAGGCCGAGTTCCCGGTCACCGAGCTGCCCGGCTTCCCGCCGCCGGCGGTCGAGGGCCACGGCGGCACGATCCGCTCGTACCGGATCGGCGACAAGCGCGCCCTGGTCTTCCTCGGCCGCACCCACTTCTACGAGGGCCGCGGGGTCGCCGCCGTCGCGCACGGCGTACGCACCGCCGTCGCCGCCGGCTGCAAGACCATCGTCCTCACCAACGGCTGCGGCGGTCTGCGCGAGGGCATGCGCCCCGGCCAGCCCGTGCTGATCAGCGACCACATCAACCTGACGGCCACCTCGCCGATCATCGGCGCGAACTTCGTCGACCTCACCGACCTGTACTCGCCGCGGCTGCGCGCGCTGTGCAAGGAGGTCGACCCCTCCCTGGAGGAGGGCGTCTACGCGCAGTTCCCCGGCCCGCACTACGAGACGCCCGCCGAGATCCGCATGGCCCGGGTCATCGGGGCCGACCTGGTGGGCATGTCGACGACGCTCGAAGCCATCGCCGCGCGCGAGGCGGGCGCCGAGGTGCTCGGCATCTCCCTCGTCACCAACCTCGCCGCCGGTATGACGGGCGAGCCCCTCAATCACGAGGAAGTCCTCCAGGCGGGCCGCGACTCGGCCGCGCGCATGGGGGAACTCCTGACCCGAGTACTGGATCGTCTGTAGGCGACAGGGTGTTCACCCCCGGCGCAGGGTGCGGAACGGCCCGGGGTACACGGAACCGTACGACCGAAGAGAGGTGCACCCGAGGTGCAGGACGAACTCATCGCGCGGGCCAAGGCGTGGCTGGCCGAGGACCCCGACGCGGAGACCCGTGACGAGCTCGCCAAGCTCGTCGAAGCGGAGGACGTCACCGAGCTGGCCGCCCGCTTCGGCGGCACGCTCCAGTTCGGCACCGCGGGCCTGCGCGGTGAACTCGGTGCGGGACCGATGCGGATGAACCGCTCGGTGGTCATCCGGGCCGCGGCCGGACTCGCCGCGTATCTCAAGGCCCAGGGACAGACCGGCGGCCTCGTGGTGATCGGCTACGACGCCCGCCACAAGTCCGCGGACTTCGCCCGGGACACGGCGGCCGTGATGACGGGCGCGGGCCTGCGCGCCGCCGTCCTGCCCCGGCCGCTGCCCACTCCCGTCCTCGCCTACGCCATACGGCACCTCGGCGCGGTCGCGGGCGTGGAGGTCACCGCCAGCCACAACCCGCCCCGCGACAACGGCTACAAGGTCTACCTCGGCGACGGTTCGCAGATCGTCCCGCCGGCCGACGCGGAGATCGCCGCCGAGATCGACGCGGTCCGCGCGCTCGCCGACGTGCCCCGCCCCGACTCCGGCTGGGAGACCCTCGACGAGGGCGTCCTGGACGCCTATCTGGCCCGTACGGACGCCGTACTGGCCGAGGGCTCGCCGCGTACCGCCCGCACCGTCTACACGGCCATGCACGGCGTCGGCAAGGACGTCCTGCTCGCGGCCTTCGCCCGGGCCGGCTTCCCGGAGCCGGTGCTCGTCGCCGAACAGGCCGAGCCGGACCCGGACTTCCCGACCGTGGCCTTCCCCAACCCGGAGGAGCCCGGCGCGATGGACCTCGCCTTCGCGGCGGCCCGCGCGGCGGAACCCGACCTGATCATCGCCAACGACCCGGACGCCGACCGGTGCGCCGTGGCCGTGAAGTCCGGCGCCGACTGGCGGATGCTGCGCGGCGACGAGGTCGGCGCGCTGCTCGCCGAACACCTGGTGCGGCGGGGCGCGCGCGGCGTCTTCGCCGAGTCGATCGTCTCCTCCTCGCTGCTCGGCCGGATCGCCGAGGGCGCGGGGCTGCCGTACGAGGAGACGCTCACCGGCTTCAAGTGGATCGCCCGCGTGGAGGGTCTGCGGTACGGGTACGAGGAGGCGCTCGGCTACTGCGTCGACCCCGACGGCGTACGCGACAAGGACGGCATCACCGCCGCCCTCCTCATCACCGAGCTGGCCTCCGAGCTCAAGGAGCGGGGCCGGACCCTGCTCGATCTGCTCGACGACATCGCGGTCGCGTACGGGCTGCACGCCACCGACCAGCTCTCGGTCCGGGTGGAGGACCTCTCGGTCATCGCGAACGCCATGCGCCGGCTGCGCGAGCAGCCGCCCACGGAGCTCGCGGGTCTGGCCGTCACCAAGGCCGAGGACCTGGCCCAAGGAACGGACCGGCTGCCGCCCACGGACGGTCTGCGCTACACCCTGGACGGCGCCCGGGTCATCGTCCGCCCGAGCGGCACCGAGCCCAAGCTGAAGTGCTATCTGGAGGTCGTGGTGCCCGTCGGCGCCCACGCCGACCTCCCGGCGGCCCACGCGAAGGCCGCCGGGCTGCTGACGGCGATCAAGCGGGACCTGTCGGCCGCGGCCGGCATCTGAGCCCCCGCCCCGGCGGAAGGCGGCCCGTACGCCGCCTCCCGCCGGGTGCTGACACGCACGTCCGCCCTCTTACGGGTGATTTCCGCATGGCAGTTGACGCAGCGCTCCCGTGCGCCACCGGATGACCGAGGAACGGTTACCCCTAGCGCACCGTCGAGTCCCAGGAGCTGCCGCGTGCCCTCGACCGATTCCCGGCCGACGTCCGCCCCGCCCCGCGGCGCCCCGGGCGGGAGCGCCCCCGGCGTTCCGACCGCCCGGCGCGCGCCGGGCGCCTGCGGCCTCCACGCCACGGTCCGCGCCTCTCTGCGGCACGCGGCCCCCGCCCTCCTCGCCTACGCGGCCGTCCGTCTCACCGGCCTGATCACGCTCGCGCTCTGGGCCCACCGCAGGCATCACGGAGTCTGGCCGATCCTCGCGGCGCAGTGGGACGCGGACTGGTACCTCGGCATCGCCGACCACGGCTACGCACACCATCTGGGCCACGCGTTCGACGCGAACAACCTGGCCTTCTTCCCGCTCTACCCGGTCCTGGTCAAGGCGGTCGCGGCCCTGACACCCGGCTCGCGGGCGACGACCGGGCTGGTGATCGCGGTCGGAAGCTCGTTCCTCGCCGCGTGGGGCGTCCACGCGGTGGGCAGTCACCTGCACGGCCGCCGCGTGGGGGTGCTGCTGACCGTGCTGTGGGCGGCCCTGCCGGTGGGTCTGGTCGAGTGGATGGGCTACACGGAGTCGCTGTTCACGGCGTTCGCCGCGTGGGCCCTGTACGCGGTGCTCACCGGCCGTCTGCTGTGGGCGGCCTCCCTGGCGGCGCTGGCGGGACTGACCCGGCCCACCGGGGTCGCGGTGGCCGGCGCCGTCGCCGTGACCGCGCTGCTGTCGCTGCGCCGGGGCTTCTCGGTCCGGGCGCTCGCGGCGGCCGCCCTGGCGCCGGCCGGCTGGCTCGCGTACGTGGGCTGGGTGGGCCTGCGGCTGGGCCGCTGGGACGGCTACTTCGCCGTGCAGCGGCTGTGGCACAACGAATGGGACGGCGGCGCGGAGACCGTGCGCCGGATGCGGGAGGTGCTGGCGCAGAACTCGTCGCCCGAGCTGTTCCTGATCATGGTGACGGTGACCCTGCTGACGGCGGTGATGCTGTACGGGCTCTCCGCGGGGGACCGCCAGCCGCTCCCGCTGCTGGTCTTCACCGGGATCCTGCTGCTGATCGTCCTGGGCAGCGGCGGCGTCTACTTCCCGCGCGCCCGCTTCCTGCTCCCCGGCTTCCCTCTGCTGCTCCCCCTCGCCCTGCACCTGGCCCGCGCCTCACGCCGCTCCCGGACACTGTTCCTCACGACCGCGGTGCTCGGTTCGGCGTACTGCGGCGCGTACATGGTCCTGGTGTGGCCGAGCGCGCCCTAGACGCCCTTGTCGGGTACCACCTCCACGCGGCCCCGACCCACCGTCGTGTCGCGGGATCTCCGGCCGTCACACCTCGGCTCACCCGTCCAGGAACCCCATAAGGCCGGCCAGCACGGCCGTCAGCCACACCAGGACGAACGGCAACGCCAGCGGCCACAAGGGGCGCCCCCGCTCGCGCTCCTCGCTGTCGCCGGTGGGGCGCAGGGCGGGGTCGGTGTGCATGGCGGTGACCTCGGCGGCCAGGGCGTCGTACGGATGGGTCACACCCCGACGGCGCTGGAACCAGGCCCAGCGGGGCGCGGCGACCGTCCAGGCCCCGCCACCGCGCCAGCGCAGCTTGAGTTCGACGGACTCCCGGCGGACCGAGCGGACGTCGTCCCACGGGATGTGGGTGGTCCCGCGCAGGCCGTTCAGCCAGAGCCCGGTGCGGTCGGCGGTGACGCGCCAGCACAGCTTCACCGGGATGCGGAACGCGCCGTACAGGCCCATGAGGAAGATGACGATCTGACCCGGAGCCCGACCCGTCGCACCGCTGTCCAGCCCGGCGGCAGTACCCGCGTCCAGCGGTGGGTGTGTTCCGCGCCCCAGGGAAGGCAGCCGTCGGGTATCGCGGTGGCGGGCGGTGTCCGCCGGACGTCGGTGTTCATCGTTTCCCAGAGACTCGGACCACGGGGGCGGTGGTGCAGCAGGCCCTCGGCTTCGTCTCCGGGCGGGGGAACGGCGGTCGCGGCCTTCGCGGGGCACGGCCCCGCGAAGGGTTTCGTCAGCCCGTGGCCAGCAGGATCGCGAGTACGACGGCGCCGGCGAGCGCGGGGCCCATCACCTCGTACGCCCAGCGCACCGTGACCTCGCCCTGCGCGCCGTCCGCCGTTGCCCTGGCCTCGGCCAGCTCGCGCAGCTCGTTCATGACCCGGTCGGCGTCGGGTCGGGTCGGCGCGTCCGTGGCGGCGCCCCGGCCGAGGGCGGACGGACGGCCCAGCGACGACAGACGGCCCTCACCTCCGCCACCGGCCCTGCCCGGCACCGGCGGCCTGGCCGCCTTCTTGCGTGCGCGCAGCGACACGGGCACCGCCCAGAGCTGGTACTTCGTGCCGGAGGTGTCGACCACCTCGTTCGAGTAGTGCGAGCGCAGCGAGGCGACCTTGCCCCAGGGGAGCACGATCACGCGGAGAGGGTTGCGGATGCGCAGCCGGTCCTCGTTCGCGTAGACCGCGGGGCGCAGCGTGAAGGCGGCCACCACGGGGACGACGAGGATCAGCCCGGCGAGCGCCAGCCAGGGGGTGCGGCCGTGTCCGGAGATCAGCGCATCGACGCCGAGCCAGCCCACGATGAACAGGAGGAGGACGCCGCCCGCGATACCGGCGGGCGACCGGTAGATCCGGTCCCTGGCCTCGGGTCGCGAGGCGTCCGGAAGGGGTGACTGGTGGTCGGGGGTGGTCATGGTCCCGATTGTGCACGACATGTGCCACGCGCTTGAGCTCGGTGGGGTCTCACTACGGTCGCGAAAGCCCTCGCCCGGCCCGCTTCCCCGGCACCGCGACCGCGCCGGACACGGCGGCCCCCAGAATCCGGCGGAAGGTCGGGCATTCCAGGTGGCTCGGCGCGGGGCAGGCGGCGGCGTGCCGCAGGGAGTCCCGCAGTACACCGAGTTCGCGGATCGTCCGGTCCAGCTCGTCGGCCTTGTCGGCGAGGACCTGACGGTCGATCCGCGGGCGCCCGTCCGGCGCGAACATCCGGGCGATCTCGTCCAGCGAGAAGCCGGCGGAGCGCCCGAGGGCGATCAGTGCCAGCCGTTCCAGCACGCCGGGGTCGAACTGCCGGCGCAGCCCGCGTCGGCCGGTCGGGGCGATCAGCCCCTTCTCCTCGTAAAACCGCAGGGTCGAGGCGGGCACTTTGGCGCGCCGCGCCACTTCGGCGATATCCAGGTCCGGCATCCTCTTGACCTCAAGTCGGCTTGAAGTAGGACGGTGTCATCTTCGCATCATGAGGGCAAGCGAAGGAGGCGTCATGGGACCCATCCGCAGGGCGGACGACAGGGACGACAGGGACGGAAGGGCGGACGGCAAGGTGGAAGACGAGCAGGCCAGACGCTGGAACGGCCCCGCCGGGAACGCCTGGGTCGAGGCCCAGGACGTCGTGGACGCGTTGTTCGCGCCGCTGGAGGAGCTGCTAGTCGAGGCGGTTCCGGCCGGGCAGGGGGGCCGGGTGCTCGATGTCGGCTGCGGCACGGGCGGCACGACGGTGGCCCTCGCGCGGCGGCTCGGCGCCGAGGGCGAGTGTGTCGGCGTCGACATCTCCGAACCGATGGTGGAGGCCGCCCGAGCCCGTGCGGCGCGGGAGGGCGCGCGGGCCTCCTTCGTCCGGGCCGATGCCCAGGACCACGTTTTCGGACCCGCGGCCTTCGACGCGGTCGTCTCGCGTTTCGGTGTCATGTTCTTCGAGGACCCGGTACAGGCCTTCACCAACCTGCGTCGGGCCGCGAAGGAGAACGCCGGACTGCGGTTCATCGTCTGGCGCGACATCGCGGAGAACCCGTTCATGACGACGGCCGAACGCGCCGCGGCACCGCTCCTGCCGGACCTCCCGGAGCGCCGGCCGGACGCACCGGGTCAGTTCGCGCTGGCGGACGCGGACAGGGTGCGCCGTCTGCTGGAGGAGAGCGGGTGGGCCGGGATCGGCATCCGGCCCGTCGACGCGACCTGCGTCCTGCCCGAGGCGAGGCTGATCCCGTACTTCAGCCGGTTCGGCCCGGTCGGCCTCGCCCTGCCCGGGACGGACGAACGGACCCGGGCGCGGGTCGTCGACACGGTCCGTGCCGCGTTCGACCCGTTCGTACACGGCGCAGAGGTCCGCTTCACAGCGGCCTGCTGGCAGATCGACGCCCACGCATCCGGCCCCATCCCCGCCGGGTAGAACCCCTACTCCCCGTTACTCCCCGTTCCCCCACGTGAGCGCATTCGCCCCGCCGTCCAGGAACCTTCCCCGGCGGGCAAGAAAACCCTCGGTCGTACCCGGGGCTGTACAGCCGCTACGCGCGTAGATATGCTCGTCTGGTGACCATGCCCACCTCTGCACCCTCCCCCAAGCTCTCGACTCCGCTCGAGCAGGGTGGTGCCCCCACCCACGCACTCGGCGACGTGACCGCGTCCGACAGCACGCTGCGCCGCTTCCTCCACGGGCTGCCCGGCGTCGACCCGGTCGGCCTGGAGGCGCGAGCCGCCTCGCTCGGCACCCGTTCCATCAAGACCACCGCGAAGGCGTACGCCATCGACCTCGCCATCTCGATGGTCGACCTGACGACGCTGGAAGGCGCGGACACCCCGGGCAAGGTCCGGGCGCTCGGCGCCAAGGCGGTGCTCCCGGACCCGACCGACCGCACGGCGCCCACCACGGCGGCGGTCTGCGTCTATCCCGACATGGTGGCCGTCGCGAAGGAGGCCGTCGCCGGTTCCGGCGTGAAGGTCGCCTCCGTCGCGACCGCGTTCCCGGCGGGCCGCGCCGCGCTCCCCGTGAAGCTGGCCGACGTGCGCGACGCGGTCGCCGCGGGCGCCGACGAGATCGACATGGTCATCGACCGCGGGGCGTTCCTCGCGGGCAGATACTTGAAGGTGTACGACGAGATCGTCGCCGTGAAGGAGGCCTCGGGCGCCGCCCGCCTGAAGGTCATCTTCGAGACCGGCGAGCTGTCGACGTACGACAACATCCGGCGGGCGAGCTGGCTCGGCATGCTGGCCGGGGCCGACTTCATCAAGACCTCCACCGGCAAGGTGGCCGTGAACGCGACGCCCGCGAACACACTGCTGATGCTGGAGGCCGTCCGCGACTTCCGCGCCCAGACCGGCGTGCAGGTCGGCGTGAAGCCGGCCGGCGGCATCCGCACCACCAAGGACGCCATCAAGTTCCTGGTCGTGGTGAACGAGACGGCGGGCGAGGACTGGCTGGACAACCACTGGTTCCGCTTCGGCGCGTCCTCGCTCCTGAACGACCTGCTGATGCAGCGTCAGAAGCTGGCCACCGGCCGCTACTCCGGCCCCGACTACGTGACGGTGGACTGATCCATCATGGCTTCCGCATTCGAATACGCACCGGCGCCCGAGTCCCGCTCCGTCGTCGACATCGCCCCCTCCTACGGCCTGTTCATCGACGGTGAGTTCGTCGAGGCCGCCGAGGGCAAGGTCTTCAAGACCGTCTCCCCCTCCACCGAAGAGGTCCTCTCCGAGATCGCCCAGGCGGGCGAGGCGGACGTCGACCGCGCGGTGAAGGCCGCCCGCAAGGCCTTCGTGAAGTGGTCCGCGCTGCCGGGCTCCGAGCGCGCCAAGTACCTGTTCCGCATCGCGCGGATCATCCAGGAGCGCAGCCGCGAGCTGGCCGTCCTGGAGACTCTGGACAACGGCAAGCCGATCAAGGAGACCCGCGACGCGGACCTCCCCCTGGTCGCCGCGCACTTCTTCTACTACGCGGGCTGGGCCGACAAGCTGGACCACGCGGGCTTCGGCGCGAACCCGCGCCCGCTGGGCGTCGCCGGCCAGGTCATCCCGTGGAACTTCCCGCTGCTGATGCTGGCCTGGAAGATCGCCCCGGCCCTCGCGACCGGCAACACGGTCGTCCTGAAGCCCGCCGAGACCACGCCCCTGTCGGCGCTGTTCTTCGCGGACATCTGCCGCCAGGCGGGCCTGCCCAGGGGCGTCGTCAACATCCTTCCCGGGTACGGCGACGCGGGCGCGGCCCTCGTCGCGCACCCGGACGTGGACAAGGTGGCCTTCACCGGCTCCACCGCCGTCGGCAAGGCGATCGCCCGCCAGATCGCGGGCTCGCACAAGAAGGTCACGCTCGAACTGGGCGGCAAGGGCGCGAACATCGTCTTCGACGACGCCCCGATCGACCAGGCCGTCGAGGGCATCGTCAGCGGCATCTTCTTCAACCAGGGCCAGGTCTGCTGCGCGGGTTCCCGTCTGCTGGTCCAGGAGTCGATCCACGACGAGCTGCTCGACTCGCTCAAGCGCCGTCTGTCGACCCTGCGCCTCGGCGACCCGCTCGACAAGAACACGGACATCGGCGCGATCAACTCCGCCGAGCAGCTCTCCCGCATCACCACGCTCGTCGACCAGGGCGAGGCGGAGGGCGCCGAGCGCTGGTCCCCGGCCTGCGAACTCCCGTCGTCCGGCTACTGGTTCGCCCCGACGCTCTTCACGAACGTCACGCAGGCGCACACCATCGCCCGCGACGAGATCTTCGGCCCGGTGCTGTCCGTCCTCACGTTCCGCACCCCGGACGAGGCGGTCGCCAAGGCCAACAACTCCCCGTACGGCCTCTCCGCGGGCATCTGGACCGAGAAGGGCTCCCGCATCCTCGCCGTCGCGAGCAAGCTCCGCGCGGGCGTCATCTGGTCCAACACGTTCAACAAGTTCGACCCGACCTCGCCGTTCGGCGGATACAAGGAGTCGGGCTTCGGCCGCGAGGGCGGTCGTCACGGCCTGGAGGCGTACCTCGCCCCGTCGAGCCCGGAGGGCGAGCGTTAAATGAGTGCAGCCGAGAAGTCCGAGCAGCAGCGTCTGAGCGTCTTCAAGACCTACAAGCTGTACGTGGGCGGCAAGTTCCCGCGTTCCGAGAGCGGCCGGGTGTACGAGGTGACCGACTCCAAGGGCAAGTGGCTGGCGAACGCTCCGCAGTCGAGCCGCAAGGACGCCCGTGACGCGGTCGTCGCCGCGCGCAAGGCGTTCGGCGGCTGGTCCGGCGCGACGGCGTACAACCGCGGGCAGATCCTGTACCGCGTCGCCGAGATGCTGGAGGGCCGCAAGGAGCAGTTCGTCCGCGAAGTGGCCGACGCGGAGGGCCTGTCGAAGGCGAAGGCGGCTGCCGTCGTCGACGCGGCGATCGACCGCTGGGTCTGGTACGCGGGCTGGACCGACAAGATCGCCCAGGTCGTGGGCGGCGGGAACCCGGTCGCGGGCCCGTTCTTCAACCTGTCCTCCCCGGAGCCGACCGGTGTCGTCACCGTGCTCGCCCCTCAGGAGTCGTCGTTCCTCGGCCTGGTGTCGGTGATCGCCCCGGTGATCGCCACCGGCAACACGGTGATCGTGATCGCCAGCGAGAAGTCCCCGCTCCCGGCGCTGTCGCTGGGCGAGGTGCTGGCCACCTCCGACGTGCCGGGCGGGGTCGTCAACATCCTGTCCGGACGGACTTCGGAGATCGCGGCCCCGCTGGCCGCGCACCAGGACGTCAACGCGATCGACCTCGCCGGCGCGGACGACGTACTGGCCAAGGAGCTGGAGATCGCGGCCGCGGACAACCTGAAGCGCGTTCTTCGTCCACAGCCTGTGGATTACGCGCGGACTCCCGGCACCGAGCGCCTCACGGCCTTCCTGGAGACCAAGACGGTCTGGCACCCGACGGGCTCCCTGGGCGCCTCGGGCTCGTCCTACTGAGGAGACCAAGACGGTCTGGCACCCGACGGGCTCCCTGGGCGCCTCGGGCTCGTCCTACTGAGCCGTCTCCGCCCGCCACGCGCCGCGTCGACGCGCTGAGATGACGCGCTGAGATGTCGGGGCCCCGATCCGTGTCCCCGGGGCCCCGCGCACGAGGGAGCCGCGCTTCCCCTCCGTCCAGGGGGAGCGCGGCTCTCTCATGCCCAGGGCCGCCGACGGCCCGTGCGGGAGCTTCAGTGCAGGAGTCCGGTCATCTGCCCCAGCACCGGAATGTCGCCGACCGACTGCGCCTGCGCCACCGGCCCGGTGAGCGCCTGTGAGGACAGCGGTTTGAAGTCGGCGACCTGGGTGCCCACGCCGTTGTCGAGCGGGTCCACGCCGGTGCCGGCCAGCGGGTTGGGCTTGAGTCCCTCGACAGGGCCCGTGACATACCCCACGGTGCCGGTCAGGGCCTGGAGGCCCGCCTGCGGGTCGACGTCGCCGAGCGAGGCGGGCCGGGTGCGCAGGGCGTCCACGACGGGGGCCATGCCCGCGAAGGCCGGGGAGGCCGCGGCCGCACCGGCAGCGGCCACGCCGACCGCCACGGCGATCCGCGCGGCCGTGCGGGCCAGGGTGTTCTGCGGGGCTGCGTGTCGCGCCATCAGGTTTTCCTCTTTGACTAGCGGAGAGCGGAGAGCAAGTGAAGCGACACGCAGAGTAGTTGACCGGGATCGCCTCCGGGGCGGTACTGGCGATGGATTCGCCCCTGCGGGTCAACAGGCATATCAGCGCCAGTCGGCCCGAGCTCCGGAGCCGGGGATAATGGCCGGGAGCCGCGCCGACGCGCGGCGCCGCCGGACCTGTCACAGAAGGTACAGACCATTGGGTTCCCCTCCCCCGATACCCGCCCGCGTGGTGCTGCTCTGCGGCCCGTCCGGCTCCGGGAAGTCCCTTCTCGCCGCCGACTCCAAGCTCCCCGTGCTGCGCCTCGACGACTTCTACAAGGAGGGCACGGACCCGACGCTGCCCCAGGTCGAGGGCAGCGAGGACATCGACTGGGACCACCCGCTGTCCTGGGACGCGGACACCGCCGTCGCCGCGATCGGGGAACTGTGCCGTACGGGACGTACGACCATCCCCGTCTACGACATCTCGATGAGCGCCCGCACCGGGACCGAGGCCCTGAGCATCGAGCGGGCACCGCTGTTCATCGCGGAGGGGATCTTCGCCGCCGAGATCGTCGAGCGGTGCCGTGAACTCGGCGTGCTCGCCGACGCGCTGTGCCTGTCCCGGGGCGCGGTCACCACGTTCCGGCGACGCTTCGTGCGGGATCTGAAGGAGGGCCGCAAATCGGTGCCCTTCCTGCTGCGGCGTGGCTGGCGGCTGATGCGCGCCGAGCGCTCCATCGTGGCCCGCCAGGCGGCCCTGGGAGCCCACCCCTGCGACAGGGACGAGGCACTCGGCCGGCTGACGGCCGCCGCGGCCGGACGACGGGCGTCCACCCGCGCGACAGCCGCGTAGCGAAAGCCGCGTAGCGAAAGCCCCGCGCCGAGCGGACGGCGCCCGGCGTGCCCGGTCCACCCCCGGCTCGGTACGTCGGTCTCCTCGCGAGCCTGCGGGCCCAACCCCCGTTGCGGGCGGGCCCACCGGCTCCCGGGCAACGAAAAGAGGTCCAGGCGAACCCCCGTCCGCCTGGACCTTCTTCCGTTTCCCCCGTGCTTTCCCCCGTGGTCCCCCGTGACACGGTTGGCTCCCCGTGACCCGTTTCCCCGTGACCCCGTTGCGTGTCGGTTCCCCCCGGAACCGACTCCCCCGTGACCGGTTCCCCCCGGAACCGGCCCCCCCGTCCTACTTGTTACCGCTCCCCCAGACCTTCAGGCGACAAGCTCCCCGAAGGACTCCTCCTCGTCACGGCCGAAGCTGAGGACCTCGTCCTCGCGCATCCGGCGGAGCGACCGCCAGATGCTGGACTTCACCGTGCCGACACTGATGTCGAGGATCTCCGCGATCTCCGGGTCGGTGCGGCCCTCGTAGTAGCGCAGGACCAGCATCGTGCGCTGGAGTTCGGGCAGCCGGGCCAGCGCCTGCCACAGGACCGCGCGCAGCTCGGTGCCGCGCATCGCGTCCGTGTCACCGGCCGTCTCCGGCAGTTCCTCGGTCGGGTACTCGTTCAGCTTGCGGCGGCGCCACGCGCTGATGTGCAGATTGGTCATGGTGCGGCGGAGGTAACCCCCGACCGCGGCCTTGTCACTGATCCGGTCCCAGGCCCGGTACGTCGAGAACAGCGCGCTCTGCAGCAGGTCCTCGGCCTCGAAGCGGTCGCCGGTCAGGTGATAGGCGGTTGCGTACAGGGAGGCGCGGCGCTCCTGGACGTAGGCGGTGAACGCCGCTTCCGCGTCCGCCGTCCCCGCCCCGGAGTGACGCTCCCCCGTGGCCTCCCCGTACGCGGCTCCCCCGTGAGCCTTCCCCCCGGCCGTACCCACAGCGGCTGTCGCCGCCGTGTTCTCCCCCGTGAGGGCGTCAACCACCGTCATGTACGCGGTGTGCTGACGCCCGGCGCCGCGATCGCACCCCCGCCCGATCACAGCGCCGGACTTCTCCCCGGCCCGGGTGACGCCGTGGAGCCGCGTGACAACTGCGCTAGTGCTGGTGCTGTGCAGCGTGTTCATCTCGCGCCCCCCGTCGTGGAGTCCCGGTTCTTCGGTTCGTTCCGTCGTGCGTCCTGCCTTGTGTCCAAAAGCTTGCCGGGGCCACTTCATGGCCGTGTCCGCCGACTGTCACAGACCTGTCACAGGGGCCGTTCCCGGGCGCGGCACAGCGCGATCACAGAGAAGAGCGGTACGACTACGCAGATGACCACTTGGGTCCCCATCGCCGCCCACGGGGAGCCTCGTTGTACGCGAGAGACGAGTGGGAGCGCTCCAACGGTCGATACCCGAGCATGACATGGGCCAGAATGACGTCCGTGCCTTCCCTGTTGCTGATCGAGGACGACGACGCCATCCGTACGGCCCTGGAGCTCTCTTTGACGCGCCAGGGACACCGCGTGGCCACCGCTGCCACCGGCGAGGACGGTCTGAAGCTGCTGCGCGAGCAGCGGCCGGACCTGATCGTGCTGGATGTGATGCTGCCCGGCATCGACGGATTCGAGGTGTGCCGGCGCATCCGGCGCACCGACCAGCTGCCGATCATCCTGCTGACCGCGCGCAGCGACGACATCGACGTCGTGGTCGGACTGGAGTCCGGCGCCGACGACTATGTCGTCAAGCCGGTGCAGGGCCGGGTGCTCGACGCCCGGATCCGTGCCGTGCTGCGCCGCGGTGAACGGGAGGCGAACGACTCGGCGTCGTTCGGCTCGCTGGTCATCGACCGTGCCGCTATGACGGTCACCAAGAACGGCGAGGATCTGCAACTGACGCCCACCGAGCTGCGGTTGCTCCTGGAGCTGAGTCGCCGGCCCGGACAGGCCCTGTCCCGCCAGCAGTTGCTGCGTCTGGTGTGGGAGCACGACTACCTGGGCGACTCACGCCTGGTCGACGCGTGTGTGCAGCGGCTGCGCGCCAAGGTGGAGGACGTGCCGTCCTCGCCCACCCTGATCCGTACCGTGCGCGGCGTGGGCTATCGGCTGGACAACCCTCAGTGACCAAACCGCAGGACAAGCTCCGCGGCTGGGCCGCGGCGCGCAAGGCGTTGTTGTCCGGTCTGCGCTTCACCAGCCTGCGGCTGCGCCTGGTCGTGGTGTTCGGGCTCGTCGCGCTCACCGCCGCCGTGTCCGCGTCGGGCATCGCGTACTGGCTCAACCGCGAGGCCGTGCTGACGCGCACCCAGGACGCCGTGCTGCGCGACTTCCAGCAGGAGATGCGCAACCACGCGAGCATGCTGCCGGTGCACCCGGCGCAGGACGAACTCCAGCGCACGGCCGGGCAGATGGCGAACAGCAGTCAGCGTTTCAGTGTGCTGCTGACCGCCGAGGACGTGAGCGGCAGGATGATCACCGGCAACTCCGAGCTGGACACCTTCACGCTGGAGGACGTGCCCAAGTCCCTCCAGAAGGCGGTGAACAAGCAGCAGCCGCTGTCCTCGAGCAACACGTCCGCGTACCACCTGTACTGGCAGCGGATCACCGAGCACGACAAGCCGTATCTCGTGGGCGGCGCGCGGGTGATCGACGGCAGCACGACCGGTTACATGCTCAAGTCCCTGGAGCCGGAGGCCAAGGACCTCAACTCCCTGGCCTGGTCACTGGGAATCGCGACGGGGCTGGCGCTGATCGGTTCGGCGCTGCTCGCGCAGGCCGCCGCCACCACGGTCCTCAAGCCGGTCCATCGGCTGGGCATCGCTGCCCGCCGGCTCGGCGAGGGCAAGCTGGACACCCGGCTGCGGGTCTCCGGAACGGACGAACTCGCCGATCTGTCACGGACGTTCAACCGGACGGCGGAAGCCCTGGAGAAGCGGGTCGCGGACATGAGCGCGCGGGACGAGGCGTCCCGCCGGTTCGTCGCCGACATGTCCCACGAACTCCGTACGCCGCTCACCGCGATCACCGCCGTCACCGAGATCCTCGAAGAGGAACTGGACGCGGAGACCGGCAGCGTCGACCCGATGATCGAGCCGGCGGTACGGCTGGTCGTCAGCGAGACCCGGCGCCTGGGCGACCTCGTCGAGAACCTCATGGAGGTGACCCGCTTCGACGCGGGCACCGCCCGGCTCATCCTCGACGACGTGGACATCACCGACCAGATCACCGCGTGCATCGACGCGCGCGCATGGCTGGACGCCGTCGAACTGGACGCCGAACGCGGCATGACGGCGCGGCTCGACCCGCGCCGCCTCGACGTGATCCTGGCGAACCTGATCGGCAACGCGCTCAAGCACGGCGGTTCACCGGTCCGGGTGTCGGTGCGCATGGAGGGCGAGGGCGAGGAACTGGTCATCGAGGTGCAGGACCACGGTCCCGGCATTCCCGAGGACGTCCTGCCGCACGTCTTCGACCGGTTCTACAAGGCCAGCGCGTCCCGCCCGCGTTCCGAGGGCAGCGGCCTCGGCCTCTCCATCGCCCTGGAGAACGCGCACATCCACGGCGGGGAGATCATCGCGGCGAACGCGCCCAAGGGCGGGGCGGTGTTCACGTTGCGCCTGCCCCAGGACGCGTCGGAGATCCTCGCCGACGACCCGCAGGGCCGTAACGGCTCCGCGCACGGGAACGGCACGGAAGGCACCGCCGGATGACCACCGCACACCCCACCGGCCCCCGGGCCACGCCCTCCTCGCGGGCCGCCGACTCCACGCGTACCGGACGCCCGTTCCGGCGTCCGCGGCCGGGGCGGGTTCGGCCCTGGCTGGCCGTTCCGTTGCTCGCCGTGCTGGTCTCGGGGTGCGGTATCCGGTCCACGCAGGTGCCCACCGACTTCGGTCCGGCGCCCTCGCGGGTGCCCTGCGCCCTCTCCGGCCCCGACATCTCCACCCAGTCCTCGCACGGGGTGCCGGTCCAGGTCTTCCTGCTCTGCTCGGCGCAGCTGGTGACCGTCGACCGGTCGGTTCGCATCGCGGACGGCACGGCGGAGGCGGCGCGCCGGATCCTGGTGGCCCAGGCGCTGCTGGACGAACTCGCGGAGGCACCGTCGACGCCCGAGGAGCAGGCCGGGTACACGACGGACGTACGCGGCGGCATGACGGTCAGCGGGCCCCACGACGGGGACCCCGAGGACACTCTCCGGCTGAGCACCTCGCCGGAGGACCTCACCTCGACGTCCCTCGCGCAGATCGTCTGCACCTTCTCGGACTCGGCCGCGGCGCAGGACGACGGCAGCGTCGTCCTGGGCGGTCCCGCCCCCGCTCCCCTGCGCAGTTACGAGTGCACCCCCGAGGTGCGTGCCGCCCCGGGCGACGAGTCCCCGGCGTCGACGGCGGTCCGGGGCTCGTGACGTGGCGGGGGCGAAAACCCCCGCCACGGAACCGATCGTGCCGGACCTCGCGTCTTGGGGGGCGTGCAGCGTCAAGGTTCAGACGGCGGCAGCGCCGTCACCCGCGTCCGTGTGGCAGGAGGTGTCCTCCTTGTCGCACATCTGGCGCTCGTCGCCTGGATCACGCTGCGTCCGCTGGACGTCCCCTGGGTGAGCGCCGCCAACCTGCGGCCCTTCGCGGGTCTCAGAGCCGACCTCGCGCTGGGCCCCGAGGTGGCGGCCCGCCGTATCGCCGCGGGCCTCGGGCTGCTCGCCCCGCTGGGCGTCCTGCTCCCGATGGCGGGAGGCAGGCTCGTCGTCTCCCCCCTCGGCTCCCTCCTGAGGACGACCGCAGCGGGCGCGCTGCTGTCGCTGGGCATAGAGCTGCTCCAGACCGGTGTCCCGGGCCAGGTCGTGGACATCGACTCGATCATGCTGAACACCCTCGGCGTGGCCCTCGCGCACCTCGCGATCGTGCCCGCCGCCAGGGCCGGGTTCCGTCGCCGGGCGGAGACGCAGCGGCGTGCGGCCGTCCTTCGGGAGGACCCCGCTCAGGGTCGGACCCCGACGATTCCCAGGGTCGGGATCGCTCCGTAGAGCGACGCTTCGCCCGCTTCGTCCCCGTAGCGTTGAAGACATCGGTGAAGGCATCGATGAGGACGACGGAGCCGGCCCCGCCGGCACTCGACGACGGTTCGCGAAGGAGCCACCATGACCGCCCTTGCCCGCCCCACGAACGGCCGCATGATCGGCGGAGTCTGTGCTGCGCTGGCACGGCGCTTCGGTACCTCCGCGACGACGATGCGTGTCGTGTTCGTCCTGTCCTGCCTGCTTCCCGGCCCGCAGTTCCTGCTCTACATAGCGCTGTGGATCCTCTTCCCCTCCGAGGACAAGGCCTCCCGCACCGCCTGGTGACCCGGGCGGGCACCCCGCGGACACACGGCGAACGCCGGTGGGGCGCACCCGACGAGGGTGCGCCCCACCGGCGTTCGTACAGCCGGAGCGCGTTCGTTCCGTACAACCGAAGGGCCCCGAGCTCGGACAGGCAGGGGACCTCCGTCCGACGGAGAGCGGAGAGCGTCAGCCCAGCGGAATCCCGTTCACCGGCAGACCGTTCGTGGGCAGCCCCTGCAGCGGCAGCCCCCCGAGCAGTCCGGCCACGGGCGCGGTCGGCCCGTTGGCAAGCAGACGCGCGGCAGCGGGCATGGCGGCGGCCGCGCCCGTGCCGAGGGCGCTCTGCCCCTGGGCGAGCGCCCCACCGTCGCCGGGCAGCGCCTCGGTGACGTTCTCGGCAGGCAGCGTCCTGGTGACGGTGTCCAGCGCCGAGGAGGCGTCCGGCACGGCCGGGGCGGCGTTCGCGGCACCCGCTCCGACAGCGGCGAAAGCGGCACCGAGAGCGGCGACACCGAGGGTCTTGGCAGCAGACTGCTTCATCGTGAGTGCGTCCTTGGGATGGGTGAGACAGGGATGTGAGCGGTCCAAAACCGTAAACACGCAAGCCCATCATCCGCAAACATCGAAAAGCGGCCGAATCATGGAGAAGAAGTGAAGACCCGGCCGATTCCCACCCACTCCGATCAGGTCTGATTCTCCACAGAAGCGCTGGTCGAGGCGGTCTGCTGGAACAGCCATTCGGACTTGAGTTCTGCATATCCGGGCTTGACCACGTCATTGATCATGGCCAGTCGTTCATCGAAAGGAATGAATGCTGACTTCATAGCATTGACCGAGAACCACTGCATGTCGTCGAGCGAATAACCGAACGCCTCGACAAGGTGCTCGAATTCCCGGCTCATGCTCGTACCCGACATCAATCGATTGTCGGTATTGACCGTGGCACGGAAGTGCAGGCGCCGCAGCAGTCCGATGGGGTGAGCGGCGTACGAGTCGGCGGCGCCGGTCTGGAGATTGGAACTGGGGCACAGCTCCAGCGGGATGCGCTTGTCGCGGACGTACGACGCGAGCCGCCCGAGCTGCACCGAGCCGTCCTCGCGCACCTGGATGTCGTCGATGATGCGGACACCGTGCCCGAGCCGGTCGGCGCCGCACCACTGGAGGGCCTGCCAGATGGACGGCAGACCGAACGCCTCACCGGCGTGGATCGTGAAGTGGTTGTTCTCGCGCTTCAGGTATTCGAAGGCGTCGAGGTGCCGGGTGGGCGGGAAGCCGGCCTCGGCGCCCGCGATGTCGAAGCCGACGACGCCCAGGTCGCGGTAGCGGTTCGCGAGTTCGGCGATCTCCAGGGCGCGGGCCGCGTGCCGCATCGCGGTGAGCAGAGCGCCGACGCGGATGCGGTGGCCGTTCTCCCGGGCCAGCCGTTCCCCTTCCCGGAAGCCCTCGTTGACCGCCTCGACAACCTCTTCGAGACTGAGCCCGCCCTCCAGGTGCTGCTCGGGCGCGTAGCGCACCTCGGCGTAGACGACCCCGTCCTCGGCGAGGTCCTCGGCGCACTCGGCGGCGACCCGCACCAGCGCCTCACGGGTCTGCATGACGGCGCAGGTGTGGGCGAAGGTCTCCAGATACCGTTCCAGCGAACCGGAGTCGGCGGCCTCGCGGAACCAGAGCCCGAGCTTGCCGGGATCGGTCTCGGGGAGGTTCGAATAGCCTGTGCCGCGGGCGAGTTCGACGATCGTGCCGGGGCGCAGCCCCCCGTCGAGGTGATCGTGCAGCAGGACCTTGGGCGCCCGGCGGATCTGCTCCGAGCTCGGGGTGTTCCGGATCTGGCTCGTCATTTCCGCACTCTAGCCCCTACGCGCGTAGATCTCCTGTTGTACGAATCCGTCGATACGTAACGGTGACCGTGCGGACGGGTGGCGTACACCCTTGCTTCTGACACTGTTCTGTCGTGACTCCTCCCCCTCGCGAACGAGGGGGCTTCTCACGCGACTCCAAGGAGTCTCATGACGGCCAAGCCCTGACCGCTGCCGGAGGCAGGCGCCAGGCGTCCTACGCCACGTAGCGCCTCCGGCACACACGGTGCGTTTCCCGCCCGGGCCCAGGGCCGGGATCCACGCAAGGAGAGAGATGGCACAGCAAGCGACGCCGGTTCGCAGGGCCCGGCTGGGGAGGGCGCTCGGCCCGGAGCCGACGGCGGTCAGCGGAGTTGTCCTGCTGCTGCCGGGCGGCGAGGAGACCTCTGCCCGAAAACCCTCCCCCATGATGGCGACCGCCTCCGTACGCGCGTTGGGGCGGCGACTGACCCGGGCCGGACGCGCGGAAGGCCTGGTCACCCACGTGGTGCACTACCGGGTCCGCGGCTGGAACGGCAGCGAGGCCCATCTCGCGGCCGACGCGTCCTGGGCCGCGGACGAGGTCGTCCGCCGCTACGGCGACGTCCCCGTGTGTCTGGCCGGCATCGACATGGGCGGCCGGGCGGCGTTGCGCGCGGGCGGGCACACGGCCGTCAACTCCGTGCTGGCGCTGGCACCCTGGCTTCCCGAGGACGACGTCGCCGCACCACCCGAACCGGTGAAACAGCTGGCCGGGCGGCGCGTGCTGATCGTGCACGGCACCAACGACGAGCGCACCGACCCGGAGTTGTCCTTCCGGCTCGCGGCGCGCGCGAAGAAGGCCAACCGCGGCATCTGCCGCTTCGAGGTCCACTCGGACGGGCACGCGCTGCACCAGCACCGGCACGAAGTCCTCGCCCTCGCTGAGGACTTCGTGCTGGGCACGCTGTTCGGGCGCGCCTTCTCCCGCCCGGTCGAGGACGCGTTCGCGGCGCCGCCGCCCCTGGGCCTGCGGATGCCGCTGGCGGCGGGCTTCGGGCAGTCGTTGCGGCGGTAACGGGTCCGCCGTGCGTCGGAATCGGAGGCGGGCGGCGGTTCCGCCGCGCGTCGGAGTCCGAGGCGGGCGGCGGTTCCGCCGGTAGGCCGACGGCGGGCCGGGGCAGGCAGCGGACGGGTCGGGCGGCAGGCGGGTCGGGCGGCAAGCGGAGCCACCCGGGCAAGGCGCGGCGGCGGCCCCCGAAGAGGGGCCGCCCGGCCGGTCAGTCGGGCAGCAGGTGGCCGCGGCGAGACAGCAGGAACTTCTTGAAGGCGGCCACCGGCGGGGTGTCCGGGTGGCCGTCGAGCCAGGCGACGCCGATCTCGCGCACGGCGCGCGGGGCGGTGACCGTGAGTTCGACAACTCCCGGACGGGCGACGGCCGGTGGCGGCAACAGGGCGACCCCGAGCCCGGCTGCGACAAGGCCCCGGAGCGTCTCCGCCTCCTCCCCCTCGAAGGCGATACGCGGCCGGAACCCCGCCTCCTGGCAGAGGTCGTCGGTGATGCGCCGCATCCCGTAGCCGGGTTCCAGGGTCACGAAGGTCTCGTCGGCCGCCTCGGCGAGGCGAATGCGCCTGCGGGCGGCGAGCGGATGGTCGACGGGCACGACCAGGCGGAGCTTCTGCTCGTCGAGCCGGCGGCCCACCAGATCGGGCGCGTCCGGCACCGGCGAGGTGAGACACAGGTCCAGCTCGCCCGAACGCAGCCGCTCCAGCATCGCCTCCCCGTAGTTCTGCACGAGGCTGAAGCGGACGCGCGGATGGTCGGCGCGAAACGCGCGGATCAGCCCCGGCACCGTCTCCGAGCCCATCGTGTGCAGAAAGCCGAACGCGACCTTGCCGGTGGCCGGGTCGGCGTCCGCGCGCACCTCGTCGGCCGCGCGCTCGATCTCGGCGAGGGCGCGCTCCACCGAGGAGAGGAAGGTGCGGCCCGCTGGGGTCAGCGACACCGTCCGGCCGCGCCGCGCGAACAGGTCGACGCCCAGGTCCTGTTCGAGCCGGACCATGGCTCTGGACAGCGTCGACTGCGGGACCCGCATCTGCTCCGCGGCCCGGGTGACGTGCTCGGTGCGGGCGACACCGGCGAAGTACGCGAGGCGCGGGGCGAGCACCCTCGAAAAATGCGCGCTGTCTTCTGTGTCACTGAACGGTGACAGGTGAGCCTGTGACCTCTGCTGATGCGCCATGGGAACGATTATGGCGATTCCATGCATTGGACGGATGAACGACGGGTCCCTACGTTCGAGACATGCCTTCCGCCAGTACCGGGGCGCCCACCACCGTGGGCGCCGCCGCCTCCGTCCCCGCCACCGCCACCGCCTCCGTCCCCGCCTCCGTCCCTGTCACCGACTCCGTCACCGACTCCCGTATGGCCCCCGGCGGGCCCGGCTACCGACGGATGAGCTTCGCGCTCTTCCTCGCGGGCGTCGCGACCTTCGCGCTCCTCTACTCCACGCAGGCCCTGCTCCCGCTGGTCTCCGCGGACTTCGGGGTGAGCGCGAGCGAGGCGAGCTGGACGGTGTCGGCCGCGACGGGCGGGCTGGCGCTGTTCGTCCTCCCGATGAGCGCGCTGTCGGAGCGTTTCGGGCGGCGTACGTTGATGACGGCGTCCCTGGCGGTGGCGGTCACCGTCGGTCTCCTGGTCCCCTTCGCGCCGTCGATCGGCGCGCTGGTGGCGCTGCGGGCGGTGCAGGGCGCGGCGCTCGCGGGGCTTCCGGCGTCGGCGACGGCGTATCTGGCGGAGGAGGTCCGTCCCAAGGCGCTGATCACCGCGATCGGTCTGTTCGTCGCGGGCAACAGCGTCGGCGGGATGAGCGGCCGGGTCATCACCGGCTGGGTCGCGCAGGAGTGGGGCTGGCGGGTGGCCGTCGGCACGATCGGGCTGATCGCCGTGGTCTGCGCGGTGGCCTTCCGGCTGCTGCTTCCGGCGCCGCGGCACTTCGCACGGGGTTCGCTGCGGCCGCGGGTGCTGGCCCGCACGGTGCGCGACCATCTCGCGAACCCGCTGCTGTGCCGCCTGTACGCGATCGGCGCGTTGTTCATGATGGTGTTCGGCGGGGTCTACACGGTCATCGGCTACCGCCTCGGCGAGGCGCCCTTCTCGCTCCCGCAGGGCATCGTCGGCTCGATCTTCCTGGTCTACCTGGTCGGTACGGTGTCGGCGTCGACGGCGGGCCGGCTGGCCGGCCGCCTGGGCCGCCGCGGCTCCCTCTATCTGGCGGGCGGCACCACGACCGCCGGTCTGCTCCTCACACTCGGGGACTCGATCGCGCTGGTCCTGCTCGGCCTGGTGCTGATCACCGCGGGCTTCTTCGCGGGCCACGCGGTGGCGTCGTCGTCGGTGAGCCACACCGCGAAGAAGGGGCGGGCGCAGGCGTCGGCCCTCTACCAGTCCGCGTACTACATCGGCTCCAGCGCCGGCAGCACGCTCGGCGCGGTCGCCTTCCACGCCGGGGGCTGGGCGGGCACGGTGGCCATGGGGCTGTTCGCGGTGCTGGGCGTCGTCTCCATCACCCTGTTCGGCTCCCACGCGGCCCGCACCGCCTCCCGCCGCGTGCCGGCACCGGCACCGGCACCGGCACCGGCCCACTGAGCAGAGCCCGGGACACTCTCCGGCACACCCCCTGTGACCTGCTGTTTTCCCCACTCCACACGCCATTGTCAGTGGGCTGCGGTAGCTTCCGAAGTGCCGGCGCAATGACGCGCTGCACGGAAACAGCCACAGGGGTGGGTTGGCCATGAGCGAGGGTACGGCGACAACCGCGGACCTGGACGTCCTGCTGGAGAAGCACCGGGTCGAACTGACCGGGTACTGCTACCGGATGCTCGGCTCGTCCTTCGAGGCCGAGGACGCGGTGCAGGACACGATGGTCCGGGCCTGGCGCGGTTACGACAAGTTCGAGGGCCGCTCCTCGATGCGGTCCTGGCTGTACCGGATCGCGACGAACGTGTGCCTGGACATGCTCAACGCGGGCAACCGAAGGGCTCGTCCGATGGATCTCACGGCTCCCTCACCACTCGCCCAGGCGGCGCTCACCCCGCGACCGGACAACACCTGGCTGGAGCCGGTGCCGGACGCCCGCGTGCTGCCCGCGGCCGGTGATCCGGCGGAGGCGGCGGTCGCCAAGGAGTCGGTGCGCCTGGCCTTCATGGCGGCCCTCCAGCACCTGCCGCCCAAGCAGCGCGCGGTCCTCATCCTGCGCGAGGTCCTCGCGTGGAGGGCGAGCGAGGTCGCCGAGCTGCTCGGCACCACGGTCGCGTCGGTCAACAGCGCGCTCCAGCGGGCCCGCGCCACCCTCGCGGAGAACGACGGGGCGGGCGCGGACGCCGCCACCTCCGACCCGCTCGACGAGGAGCAGCAGAAACTCCTCGAGCGCTATGTGGCGGCGTTCGAGGGGTACGACATGACGGCTCTGACGGCGCTCCTCCACGAGGACGCGATCATGACGATGCCGCCGT
Organism: Streptomyces rhizosphaerihabitans; assembly: GCF_025399795.1. Classification (GTDB taxonomy): domain Bacteria; phylum Actinomycetota; class Actinomycetes; order Streptomycetales; family Streptomycetaceae; genus Streptomyces; species Streptomyces rhizosphaerihabitans. The sequence goes on from NZ_JAODTZ010000065.1 coordinate 27,955, forward strand.
TCGACCTGTGGCTGCGCGGCACGCAGGACATCACTGGTTTCATGACGACACTGGGCGCGGCCTGCGCCGGCTCGCTCCTGATTCCGGTCGAGGTCAACGGTCTGCCGGGCTTCGCCCAGTACAAGCCGGACGAGGAAGCGGACGGCTACACGCCCTGGGCGGTACAGGCGCTGGAGATCTCAAAGGGCCGCATCACCGGGTTCCACTGCTTCCTGGACACGGCCCGCTGGTTCCCGCTCTTCGGACTCCCTCTCCACCTCGACGGACCCGAAGGCGCCGAGGCTCTCAGGGCCCGGAGAGCCGGTGGACCCGGAGCTGTCGGAGGTCTCGAAGCGGAGGCCGACCAGGTCGAGTAGGGCGCGCAGCGCCGGGTCCGGGTCACGCAGGCATATCCGGCCTCCTGCCCGGCGGGCCGCCAGTTCCATGCGCGCCAGCGCGTCGACGACGGCGAGGCCGGGCGGCCCGAGGCCCGCGACATCGCAGACCACGACCCCGCCCCCGGTCACCCCGAGGCGGGCACGGACGGCCTCGCAGAGCCGGGGTACCTCGTCCCTGGTGACGAGTCCTGGCATCACGAGTACGGCCGGTGTCGCGGAATCCACAGTCAGTAGACCGTCCGAGGGCACGGAACTCATCGCGGGCGGCACGAAGGTTCAACCGCCGCGGCGCGAAGTTCAGCCCGCGGCGCGAGGGATCATCGCGGGCGGCGCGGCGGATCACATTGACCTGCGCCCGCTCCTCCCCGTTGAGTTGGGTGCATGCCCCATGAATCGGTTCCGCCCGCGATACCCGACGGCCCTCTCCACCCCGAGGGGGCGCCGTGCAAGGGGTGCTGACGGGATTCGCGGTCATCGCCGTCGTCATCGGCGTCGGGTACGTCATCGGACGGCGCGGCTACCTCGGGGACAACGGGCGGGAGGTGCTGACGAAGCTCGCCTTCCATGTGGCCTCGCCGGCGCTGCTGTTCACGACGCTCGCGCAGGCCGACCTGTCGGTCATCTTCTCCAGCCGGCTGCTGGTCACGGCGATGAGCACGGCCGCGGCGGCCGGGGTGTTCGTCGCGGTGGGGGCCGTACGTCGCTGGGGCCTCGGCAGGACGACGATCGGCGCGCTCTGCTCCAGTTACGTCAACTCGGGCAACCTCGGTATCCCGATCGCCGTGTATGTGCTGGGCGATGCCTCGCTGGTGGCGCCGGTGCTGCTGTTCCAGCAGATCATGGTCACGCCGATCGCCCTGACCGTGCTCGACCTGTCCGGGGCGGGCGAGAAGGGTCCGCTGTGGCGGCGGCTGATCACACCGCTGCGCAATCCGATCGCGGTCGGTTCGCTGAGCGGGGTCGCGGTGTCGGCGACCGGTCTGACCGTGCCGGGCCCGATCCTGGATCCGCTCCGGCTGATCGGCGGCATGTCGGTGCCCGCGGTGCTGCTGGCGTTCGGGATCTCGCTGTGCGGCAGCAGTCTGCCCGGCCGCGGCTCGGACCGGGGTCCGGTGCTGCTGTCCGTCGCGCTGAAGGCGGTGGGCCAGCCGCTGGCCGCCTGGGCCCTGGCCGTCGGCGTGTTCGGTCTGCACGGGGCGCCGCTGCTCGACGTGGTGGTCACCTCGGCGCTGCCCGCCGCGCAGAACCTGTTCACGTACGCCTCGCGCTACCGGGTCGGCGAGACGCTGGCCCGTGAGTCCATCCTGCTCTCGACGATCCTGGCCGTACCGGTGCTCGTGGTGATCGCGGCCGTGCTCGGGTGAGACACGAACGGGGACCGGCGCGAGCGCGCCGGTCCCCGTCATGGACGTGACGATCAGGCGATCCGGTCCAGCACGATCGGCGTGGCCTTGAAGTCCGTACCCGCCGGGGCGATGTCGTACGAGCCCTCGACGCCCTGGAGCGCGTAGTCGAAGCGGTCCGGGGTGTCCGTGTGGAGGGTCATGAGGGGCTGGCCCGCCGTCACCGTGTCACCCGGCTTGGCGTGCAGCTCGACACCCGCGCCGGCCTGCACCGGGTCCTCCTTGCGGGCGCGTCCGGCGCCCAGGCGCCAGGCGGCGATCCCGATGTCGTACGCGTCGAGACGCGTCAGCACACCGGAGGCCGGGGCGGTGACGACGTGCGTCTCGCGCGCGGTGGGCAGCTCGGCGTCCGGGTCGCCGCCCTGCGCGGCGATCATGCGGCGCCACACGTCCATCGCGGAGCCGTCGGCGAGTGCCTTCGCCGGGTCGGCGTCCTTCACTCCGGCCGCGTCGAGCATCTCGCGCGCCAGGGCGATGGTGAGCTCGACGACGTCGGCGGGGCCGCCGCCGGCGAGGACCTCTACGGACTCGCGGACCTCCAGGGCGTTGCCCGCGGTCAGGCCGAGCGGCGTAGACATGTCGGTGAGGAGCGCGACGGTCTTCACGCCGTGGTCGGTGCCGAGGCCGACCATCGTGGCGGCCAGCTCGCGGGCGTCCTCGATGGTCTTCATGAAGGCGCCGGAGCCGACCTTCACGTCCAGGACGAGTGAGCCGGTGCCTTCGGCGATCTTCTTGGACATGATGGAGGAGGCGATGAGCGGGATGGCCTCGACCGTGCCGGTGACGTCGCGGAGCGCGTAGAGCTTCTTGTCGGCCGGGGCGAGGCCGTCGCCGGCCGCGCAGATGACCGCGCCCGTGGTGTCGAGGACGTGCAGCATCTCCTCGTTGGACAGCAGCGCGCGCCAGCCCGGGATCGACTCCAGCTTGTCCAGGGTGCCGCCGGTGTGGCCGAGGCCGCGTCCGGAGAGCTGGGGCACCGCGGCACCGCAGGCGGCGACCAGCGGGGCCAGCGGGAGGGTGATCTTGTCGCCGACGCCGCCCGTGGAGTGCTTGTCCGCGGTCGGGCGGGACAGGGACGAGAACTCCATGCGCTCGCCCGAGGCGATCATCGCGGCCGTCCAGCGGGCGATCTCACGGCGGTTCATGCCGTTGAGCAGGATCGCCATGTTGAGGGCGGCCATCTGGTAGTCGGCGACCTCGCCGCGGGTGTACGCGTCGATGACCCAGTCGATCTGCGGATCGCTGAGTTCGGCGCGGTCCCGCTTGGTGCGGATGACGGAGACGGCGTCCATGGCCATGGCGTTCCTTCCGAAAAGATGAGCGGCCCCTCCCTGGGATCGGTCGATCAGGAGGGGCCGCGGGGCATTACTTGGTGAGATGTCCGGGACCGAAGGCCTGCGGCAGCATCTCGGAGAGGGACACGAGCCCGTCCGGCGTCTCCAGGATCAGTTCGTCCCCGCCGAACTCGAAAAGCAGCTGCCGGCAGCGTCCGCACGGGACGAGGATCTCGCCCCGCCCGTCGACGCACGTGAAGTGCGTCAGCCGGCCGCCGCCGGTGGTGTGCAGCTCCGAGACGAGACCGCACTCGGCGCACAGGCCGAGGCCGTAGGAGGCGTTCTCGACGTTGCAGCCGGAGATGATCCGGCCGTCGTCGACGCGGGCGGCGGCGCCGACCGGGTACTCCGAGTAGGGGGCGTACGCACGGGACATCGCCGTACGAGCCACCTCCCGCAGCTCCTCCCAGTCGACGTCCGCGGACTGCGCGCCGACGGCTGTCACTTGCCCTGTCCCTTCCGGTACGGCAGGCCGTCGGCCTTCGGCATGCGCAGGCGCTGCGCCGACAGCGAGAGGACGAGCAGCGTGATGACGTACGGCGTGGCGGAGACGATCTGGCTGGGCACCTCGTTGGTCGTGGCGTACCAGAGGAACACGAGGACGCCGATGACCAGGGTGATGACGGCGGACACGTACTTCTTCTTGACCGCGAACCAGATCGCGCCGATGCCGAGCAGGATGGCGCCGAGCAGCAGCAGGGCGTGGACGTTCTCCGAGCCGCCGCGCAGGTTGAGGCTGTCGGTGTAGCCGAACAGGACCGCACCCAGGGCGAGTCCGCCGGGCATCCAGTTGCCGAAGATCATCGCGGCGAGACCGATGTAGCCGCGGCCGGCGGTCTGACCCTCCAGGTAGAAGGGGTTGGCGACGATGGAGAGGAAGACACCGCCGAGGCCGGCCAGGCCGCCGGAGATGATCACGGCGATGTACTTGTACTTGTAGACGTTCACGCCGAGCGACTCGGCCGCGATCGGGTTCTCACCGCAGGACCGCAGGCGCAGACCGAACGGGGTGCGCCACAGGATCCACCAGGTGGCGGGGATCAGCGCGACGGCGATCAGGGTCAGCCAGGAGACGTCGGTGACCAGGCCGCCGAGCAGACCCGCGACGTCCGAGACGAAGAACCAGCCCTTGGAGTTCAGGGTGGTGAGCCAGTCGGAGAGCCCTGGCACGGTGAACTGGCCGAGCGATTCGACCGGCGGGGACTGCTTGGCCGAGCCGCCCGGGACGCCCTCGAAGGCGAGCGGGGAGAGATAGCGGGTGGCACCGAGCGCCAGGATGTTGATGGCCACACCGGAGACGATGTGGTTGACGTTGAAGGTGACCGTCATGATCGCGTGCAGCAGACCGCCGACGGCGCCGCCGATGACGCCGACCAGGATGCCGGTCCACGGGCCCCACTGGTAGCCGGCCCAGGCGCCGAACCAGGTGCCGAGGATCATCATGCCTTCGAGGCCGATGTTGACGACGCCCGAGCGCTCGGCCCACAGACCGCCGAGACCGGCCAGGCCGATCGGGACGGCCAGCTCCAGCGCGGTGGACATCTGGCTGACGTTGGTGATGCCGTCGGCGCCGGTGATGATGCGGACGATCGAGGTCAGCGCCAGGCCGCCCGCGATCACCAGCAGGAGGACGGGAAGCGACATCCGGCGGCCGCCGGGGGCCGCGGGCTGCTGCGTGGGCTGGTTGACGTCGGTTGCGGTGGTCACTGGCCAGCCACCTCCTTCTGGGTGTTGTCGGTGGCGCCGAGGACGTTGCCCGCGGCGAGTTCCGCGCCGACGCGGCGCTGCTGGCGGCGCAGACCCCACTCGCGGACGGCCTCGTACGAGACCACGACCGCGATCACGATCAGGCCCTGCATGATGACCGCGATTTCCTTGTCGTACCCGTGGAAGTCGAGCTCGGGCGAGGCCTTGTCCAGCCAGGCCCACAGCAGGGCCGCGAAGGCGATGCCGACGGGGCTGTTGCGGCCGAGCAGCGCGATGCCGATACCGAGGAAGCCGATGCCGGTCGGGAAGTTGAGGCTGTAGGTGTGGGTGTCGCCGAGCAGGATCGGCAGACCCGCGAGACCGGCGATGCCGCCGGAGAGCAGCATCGCGGTGAGCACCATGCGCTTGGGGTCGACACCACTGGCCGCGGCGGCGGACTCGGAGGCGCCGGAGGCGCGCAGGTCGAAGCCGAAGCGGGTGCGGTTGAGGACGATCCAGTAGCCGATGCCCAGGACCACGGCGAGGATGACCAGACCGTAGATCTCGCCCGCGTCACCCATGTTGAAGCCGGGGACCCAGCCGGACTTGTGCATCTCGCCGGTGGTGTTGTTGTTGCCGAGCTTGACGCCGAAGACGTCGGGCAGCCACAGGTAGGCGATGACGGAGGTCGCGATCGCGTTGAGCATGATCGTCGCGACGACCTCGCTGACCCCGCGGGTGACCTTGAGGACACCGGCGATTCCGGCCCAGAACGCGCCGGTACAGATGGCGGTCACCATCAGCAGCGGGACCTGGAGCACGGCCGGCAGCGCGACGTGCGCGCCGACGATCGCGGCCATCATGGCGGCGAGCTGGTACTGACCGTCCACGCCGATGTTGAACAGGTTCATCCGGAAGCCGATGGCCACCGCCAGCGCCGCGATGTAGTACAGCGAGGCCTGGTTGATGATCAGGACCTGGATGTCGGAGTACGTCGCCTGCTGGAACATGATCGTGTACGGCTCGATCGGGCTCTTGCCCGAGGCGAGCAGCACGATCGAGGTCAGCGCCACGGCGACGACGAGCGCGATGACCGGTCCGGCCACCCCGAGGAGCAGGCGCTCCTTGTCGAACTTCTTCATCAGCGGGCCTCGTCTTCCGGGGCGTCCGCCGGGTTCTCGGCGGGCTCTTCGAGCTCGGCCGCTTCGGCGAGCTCCTCGTTCTCCAGGTGTCCGGAAGCGGCACCGGTCATGGCCGAGCCGAGTTCTTCCGGGGTGATGGTGGCCGGGTCCGCGTCCGCGACCAGCTTGCCGTTGTAGATCACCCGGAGCGTGTCGGACAGGCCGATCAGCTCGTCCAGGTCCGCGGAGATCAGCAGGACGGCGAGTCCTTCGCGGCGCGCCTCGCGGATCTGGTCCCAGATCTGCGCCTGCGCGCCGACGTCCACACCGCGGGTGGGGTGGGCGGCGATCAGGAACTTCGGCTTGTGGCTCATCTCGCGGCCGACGATCAGCTTCTGCTGGTTGCCGCCGGACAGGGAGGCCGCGGTGACGTCGATGCCGGGGGTGCGCACGTCGTACTCCTCGACGATGCGGCGGGTGTCCTGCTGGGCACCCTTGATGTCGATCCAGATGCCCTTGGCGTTGGGCTTCTCGGTGACATGGCCGAGGATGCGGTTCTCCCAGAGGGGGGCTTCCAGGAGGAGGCCGTGGCGGTGGCGGTCCTCGGGGATGTAGCCGATGCCGCTCTCGCGGCGCTTGCGCGTGGACAGGCCGGTGATGTCGTCGCCCGCGAAGCGGATGACACCGGAGTCGGCGGACTTCAGGCCGATCAGCGCGTCGATGAGCTCGGTCTGGCCGTTGCCCTCGACACCCGCGATGCCCATGACCTCACCGGCGTGGATGGTGAAGGAGACATGGTCGAGCACGAGGCGTACGGCGCCGCGCTCCACCTCGTCCATGAGCAGGGCGGCGGAGCCCTTGCCCATCGACACCGAGCCCTTGGCGAAGACGACCAGGTCGTCGACCTCGATCACGGCCCGGTCGGTGACCGTCGACTCGGAGGTCTCCGGCGTCGGCAGTTCGCTGCCGACCATCAGCTCGGCGAGCTGACGCGGGGTCGTCTCGGAGGGCACGGCGGTGCCGACCGTCGTACCGCGCCGGATGACCGTGATGTCGTCGGCGACCGAGAGGACCTCGCCCAGCTTGTGCGAGATGAAGATGACCGAAAGGCCCTCGGCCTTGAGTTCGCGCAGGTTGTCGAAGAGCGCGTCGACCTCCTGCGGCACCAGGACTGCGGTGGGCTCGTCCAGGATCAGGATCTGAGCGCCGCGGTAGAGGACCTTGAGGATCTCCACGCGCTGCCGTTCGGCGACGCCGAGCTCCTCGACCAGGACGTCGGGGCGGACCCCGAGGCCGTAGCGGTCGGAGATCTCCACGATCTTGCGGCGGGCCTTGGCGCCGATCCCGTACAGCTTCTCGCTGCCGAGGGTGACGTTCTCCAGGACGGTGAGATTGTCGGCCAGCATGAAGTGCTGGTGGACCATGCCGATGCCGCGGGCGATGGCGTCGGCGGGGGACGAGAAGGTGACCTGCTCGCCGTCGACGGCGATGGTGCCCTCGTCCGGCTTCTGCATGCCGTAGAGGATCTTCATCAGCGTCGACTTGCCGGCGCCGTTCTCGCCGACGAGGGCGTGCACGGTGCCCTTGCGGACGCTGAAGTGGATGTCGTGGTTGGCCACGACGCCAGGGAATCGCTTGGTGATCCCGGCGAGTTCGACAGCGGTCGCCTGACCGTTGACCGCGCCGGCCGGAGGGCTGCTTGACGCGTTGATGGCGCACTCTCCTGAGGGAAAGGGGGTCGTCTACGCGCGTAGCGCCCCTACGGCAACGAAAGGGGCCACGCGCCGCGAGAACGGGATACGGGGAGCCAGACTCCTCGTATCCCGTTGAGCGGACGTAACCCCGCGGTTACCAAGCGACTCCGGGGCAGAACAGGCGCCTCCCCGTGCCGGACGGCACAGAGACGCACCCGAACTTCCCCGGGACCGCATTGGCTGCTCCTGAGGTACTGCTCGTCAGCTGGTCTTGACCTTGATCGCACCGCTGATGATCTTCTCCTGGGCGGCCTTGACGGCGTCCTGGATCGCGGTGTTGCTCTTGTAGGCCGGGTTGGAATCGGCCAGGCCGACCTCACCGGACTTCAGATCGCCCCGAACGATACCGCTCTCGGGCTTGCCGTCCTCGACCGACTTCGCCAGGTTGTAGACCGCCTTGGCGACGTCCTTGGTGGCGGAGGTCAGGATCGAGTCCTTGTACTGGGCCAGCGCTTCCTGCAGGTACTGGTCGGAGTCGACACCGATGGCCAGGACCTTCTTGGCGGAGGCGGCCTCGATGACGCCCTGACCGGAAAGACCGGCCGCGGCGTAGACGACGTCGGCCTTCTTCTCGATCTGGCCCTCGGCGGCCGTCTTGCCCTTGTCGGGGCTGGAGAAGCCACCCTCCTGGGCGGTCTGGGTCAGGTACTGCGAGAAGACCTTGACGCCCGGCTTGGTGTCCTTGACGCCCTGCTCGAAGCCCGCCTGGAACTTGTGGATCAGCGGAACGTCCACGCCGCCCACGAAGCCGACGACATTGCTCTTGGTGGCCTTGGCGGCGGTGACGCCGGCCAGGTAGGAGGCCTCCTGCTCGGAGAAGACCAGGTCCGCGACGTTCTTCGCCTCGACGGTGGAGTCGTCGACGATGCCGAAGGTCGTGTTCGGGAACTTCGCGGCGGCGGCCTTGACGGCCGGGCCGTAGGCGTAACCGATGCCGATGACCGGGTTGTAGCCCTGCTTGGCCAGCGAGACCAGGCGCTGCGTCTTGTCCGCGTCCGTCTCGCCGTCGGTGGGCTCGACGTCGGCGGTGGCGTACTTGAACTCGCTCTTCGCCTTCTTCAGACCCTCGAACGCTGCGTCGTTGAAGGACTGGTCGCCCTTGCCGCCGACGTCGTACGCGATGGCGAGACCCTTGTGACCCTTGGAGTCCGTCGAGGACGAGCCGGAGGTCGAGGTGCCGCCACAGGCGGACAGAGCGAGGGCGAGAGAGGCGGTCGCAGTACCTGCGAGCGCGATGCGGGTAACCCGGCGCATTACATGTGCTCCTGTCGTTCAGCGCCTGACGGTTCAGCTTCGGCGCTGGCTTCGCCGCAGATTAACGCGCGTAGACCAACTAGAAAACCCCTTCTGTCCACCTTGTTATCCGGCTGTGCCCGACGCCACTCGCCCGCGGGCCGGTGACTTGCCGATCGCAAAGGGAATGTGGCGGTGGGCGACCCCGGAAACGGACAGCGGAACGGGCGGGCACCTGGGGCGCCCGCCCGTTCCGCTGTACTTCGACCGTGTTCGCCCGTCCGGCGGGGAGGTGGCGGGACCGGCCCGCCGCGATCACCCCGCCGCTCGCGGCGACTAGCTGGTCTTGACCTTGATGCTGCCGTCGACGATCGCCGCCTTGGCCTTGGCCACGGCGTCGGTGAGACCGGCGATCTCACCCATCTTCGGGTTGCTGTCGGCCAGGCCGACACCGTTGACCTTGAGGTCGAAGGTCTGCGTACCGGTCAGCGGCTTGCCGTCGTGGACCGACTTGGACAGCGTGTAGACCGCGCCGCCGACGTCCTTGAGCGCGGAGGTCAGGATGTGGTCCTTGTACGCCGACAGCGCCTGCTGCTTGTACTGGTCGGAGTCGACGCCGATCGCCCAGACGTTCGCCTTGGCGGCGGCCTCGATGACACCCTGGCCGGACAGACCGGCCGCGGCGTAGAGGACGTCGGCGCCCTTCTCGATCTGGCCCTCGGCGGCGGCCTTGCCCTTGTCGGGGCTGGAGAAGCCACCCTCCGCCGCGGTCTGTGTCAGATACTGCGAGAGGACCTTCACGCCGGGCTTGGTGTCCTTGACGCCCTGCGTGTAGCCGGCCTCGAACTTGTGGATCAGCGGAACGTCCACACCGCCGATGAAGCCGACGGTGTTGCTCTTGGTGGCCTTGGCGGCCGCGACACCGGCGAGGTACGAGGACTCCTGCTCGGCGAAGACCAGGGAGGCCACGTTCTTGCCCGGCACGACCGAGTCCACGATGCCGAAGCTGGTCTTCGGGAACTTCGCGGCGGCCTTCTCCAGCGCGGGGCCGTAGGCGAAGCCGATGCCGATGACCGGGTTGTAGCCCTGCCTGGCCAGCGACTCCAGGCGCTGCTGCTTGTCGGCGTCCGTCTCGTTGTCGTTGGGCTCGACGTCGGCCGTCTTGTAGCCGAACTCCTTCTGGGCCTTCTCGAGACCGGCGAACGCGGCGTCGTTGAAGGACTGGTCGCCCTTGCCGCCGACGTCGTACGCGATGGCGAGGCCCTTGGCGCCACCGCTCGCGCTGCTGTTGCTGCTGCTGTTGCTGTCGCTGCTGGTGCCGCCGCAGGCCGTGGCGGCGAGTGCGATCGACGCGACCCCCACCGCGACGCGGGTCAGGCTGGCTATCCGACGCATCTGAAGCTCCCCATTCTCCAAAGCCCCGCAGTGGGTGCTGAGTTCGGCGCACATTAACGCGCGTAGACCGTCCAGGGAACGGGGTTTCGCCTGGCCGTTATCCATTCGTGCCGATGGCCGGTTACGTCCTTGTGAACCACGGGACCGAAAGGCGCGTTTGGGGATGCAGCACCCTCCACGACCATCACGCGATGTGTCCGGAAAACGGAGCCCGGGTGACGGAGCGGTTGGTTCCTGCTCCACGGAGTGACTGTTGACGATGACTTGGACCACGCTACTGCGGAGGGTCTGGGGGCGCGACCGGAGTCACCCGGCCGCACCCTCGGCCGCGGGGCCCGCCCGGGCGGGCCCTGGTCCAGGAGGCCGTCAGTTCCGCTCGTCCAGGAGCGCCGCCGCGGTGAACATCTCGACGCCGACCGTGATCGCGTACTCGTCCGCGTCGAAGTCGCCCCGGTGCAGATCGCGGGTGGTGCGGTCGCCCGGCGGGCGCACCCCGAGCCGGGCCATCGCGCCGGGCACGTGCTCCAGGTACCAGGAGAAGTCCTCACCGCCGAGGCTCTGCTCGGTGTCCTCGACGGAGTGCGCGCCGCGCCGGGCGGTCATCGCGTCGCGGAGCAGGTCGGTCACGGCCGGGTCGTTCACGACCGGCGGGACGCCCCGGATGTAGTTGATCTCCGACTTGGCTCGGTAGAGGTTCGCGATCTCGTCGATGGCCGCGTGGACGAGGTCGGGCGCCGCCCGCCAGGCGTCGAGGTCCAGACAGCGGATCGTCCCGGACAGTTCGGCGTGCTGCGGGATCACATTGCAGGCGTGACCCGACTCGATGCGCCCCCAGGTGACCGCGAGCCCGCTGCGGGCGTCCACGCGCCGGGCGACGAGCGCCGGCACGTCGGTCACGACCCGCGCGGCGGCGGTGACGAGATCGGTGGTGAGGTGGGGGCGCGCGGTGTGGCCGCCCGCGCCGTCCAGGGACACTTCCAGCCGGTCGCACGCCGAGGTGATGGCGCCGTGCCGCAGTCCGATACGCCCCGCGTCGACCCTCGGGTCGCAGTGCACGCCGACGATCCGCCCGACTCCTTCGAGCACGCCCGACTCGATCGCGTCCGGAGCGCCACCGGGCAGCACCTCCTCCGCGGGCTGGAAGACGAGCCGGACGCGCCGGGGCAGCAGCCCCTGGGCGTGCAGGTCCGCGAGGACGAGACCGGCGCCGAGCACGACCGCCGTATGGACGTCGTGGCCGCAGGCGTGGGCCCGGTCGGGCACGGTCGAGCGGTACGCGCAGTCACTCTTCGTGTCCGGGATGGGCAGCGCGTCGATGTCGGCGCGCAGCGCCAGCATGGGGCGTACGTCGTCCGCGTCCCCGATGTCACAGATGAGGCCGGTCCCGATGGCGAGGACACGCGGCTTCAGGCCCGCCTGCTCCAGGCGGGCCTTGATCGCCGCGGTCGTACGGAACTCCTGGTTGCCGAGCTCCGGGTGCATGTGAAGGTCGCGACGGAACGCCACGAGTTCGGCGCGCAGTGCCTCGGGCAGCGCGCCGGGGAGCAGCGGCTCCCCGGGGAGATCGGCCTCGGACTCTCGGGACATCAGTTGGTTCACCCTTTGAAGGGTAGGACGATCGGGCGGCCAACTAACCCACGATCAACAAAAGTTCAGCCCGTTAGGGGAAGAAAATCTGACCGCGCGGCGCATGGTCGGCGACGAGGATGGGTAAACTCGCCCGGCTCTTCGGGCGTTTGGATCTTGAACGGGCGCAGGTGACCGGCCGTGATCCGAGTCGGCCGGGGATCGCCCGCCGATGTGCACGAGGGAACGCCCGGCTCACCCGAGCGCATTCCCTTGTCCGGCCTCCACAGTCTCACAACACCGCACCCGGATTCCGTAACCGTCACCACCGCGCGACAGCCATGTCACGTTCCGTGATCCGCGGGGTGCGGGCGGGCGGTACGAGGCCCTCCCACACCCCGGGTGGGCCCGGCACCACGGCCCGGTGCGGGCGGTCCCCGCGCGGGCGACCCCGTGTCCTGGTGACCGGACAGGGTCGGTCCCGGCGCAGATGGCCGGGCGCGGGCGGCGCCGACGTGGGCGGCGGGGCGCGCGTGAGCCTGGCGTGTACAGGCCCACGCGCACCCAGCCCCCGCACGGACGGCCCGGCGTGGACAGCCCCGCGTGGACAGCCCGGCGTGGACAGCCCCGCGTGGGTCGGCCGGACGTGGGTCGGCCGGATGTGGGCCTCGCACGAGCAGTCTCGGCGGGCCGGACGGGCGGGCAAGGCAGCCCG
>NZ_JAODTZ010000066.1 GCF_025399795.1 Streptomyces rhizosphaerihabitans
TAGAGCCGTGTCAAGTTGACCTCCCGGCCACGGCCTGCTGAGTCACTGTTCAGTTCATTTTCTTGATCCCCGGGCCGCGGAGCCCGGGGAGGATGTGCTCAACTGGGACGCAGCCTGGAATCCGTAACGTCTCGGGAGCCCTGTTGACCGTCAGCTACCGCCAGCCCGGTGTCGTCCTCACCGACCACCGCTTCACCGTGCCTCTCGACCACGACCACCCGGCGGGCGAGAGCATCGAACTGTTCGCCCGCGAGGTCGTCGCGAGCGACAAGGCGCACCAGACCCTGCCCTGGATGGTCTACCTCCAAGGTGGCCCCGGCTTCGGGGCGAATCGTTTCGTCGGCCGTCAGGCCTGGCTCGACCGGGCCCTGAAGGACTTCCGTGTGCTGCTGCTCGACCAGCGCGGCACCGGACTCTCGACGGCCGCCAACCGGCAGACGCTCCCGCTGCGCGGCGGCCCCCGCGAGCAGGCCGACTACCTCGCGCTCTTCCGCGCCGACTCCATCGTCCGGGACTGCGAGGCCATCCGGCCCTCACTCACCGGCGGAGCGCCCTGGACGGTCCTCGGTCAGAGCTTCGGCGGCTTCTGCACCGTGCACTACCTGTCCAGCGCCCCCGAGGGGCTGAGCGCCGCCGTCGTCACCGGCGGCCTGCCCACCCTCGACGGACACGCGGACGACGTCTACCGCGCCGCGTACCCCCGCATCGAACGCAAGGTCGCCGCGCATTACGCGCGCTACCCGCAGGACGTCGAGCGCGCCCGACGGATCGCGGAGCACCTGCTCCAGCACGAGCCGGTCCTGAGCGGCGGCTACCGCCTGACCGTCGAGGCGTTCCAGTCGCTCGGCATCCTCCTCGGCGGCAGCGACGGCAGCCACCGCCTCCACTACCTGCTGGAGGACGCCTTCGTCCGCACCCCGCAGGGCCCGGCACTCTCCGACGCCTTCCAGGAGGACGTCCAGGGGCTGCTCTCGTTCGCGGGACACCCCCTGTACGCGCTGGTCCACGAGGCCTGCTACGCCCAGGGCGGCCGCCCCACCGCCTGGTCCGCCGAACGCGTGCGCGCCGAGTTCCCGCAGTTCGACGCGGCCAAGACCCTCGCGGACGACGGACCGCTGCTGTTCACCGGCGAGTCCGTGCACCCCTGGATGTTCGAGACCGACCCGGCGCTGCGCCCGCTGCGGGAGACCGCGGAGGAACTGGCCGCCCGCACCGACTGGGCGCCGCTGTACGACCCGGCCCGCCTCGCCGTGAACGAGGTGCCGGTCGCGGCGGCGGTCTACCACGACGACATGTACGTCGACGCGGAGCACTCCCTGCGCACCGCGCGTGCCGTCCGGGGCCTGCGCACCTGGGTGACCGACGAGTTCGAGCACGACGGGGTACGGGCCGGGGGCCCGCGTGTCCTGGACCGGCTGCTGGCGCTCACCCGCGACGAGGTCTGACAGGTCCGCACCCCGCGCCGTCCGGCCCCGTCGACGGGTTCCGCCGGACGGCGCAGCCGTGTCCGGCACCGGTCGCCGACGACCGGACGCGGACATAGCGTCGCAGGCGACATGGAGTCGTCTGCGGATCGAGGGACCGGCATGACTGTTCTGGTGCAGAACCAGAGTGCGGCGTGGAACCAGAAGCTCTACGACACCATTTTCGAGCGGGTGATCCCGGACCGCGCGAAACCACCCGCCGGGCTCGTCGCCCACTACAGCGCGCCCCTCGCGTCGGGCGGCTTCCAGGTCGTCGACGTATGGGAGTCGGAGGACGCCTACCGGCGGTTCGAGGCGGAGGTCATCGCGCCCGCCGCGCAGGACCTCGGCCTGCCTCCGTTCGACACGACGGTGGTCGAGATCCACAACTCCCTCGTCGTGTAACGGCGTTCCCCGAACCCTTCATCCGGTAAGCGGCGCCTCCTAGGATTCTGACGGTCTGTCAGAATCTTGAGGGGGTACGGATGATCGACACCGCGCGTACGGACATCCCGGCCGGCGAGGAGCGGCTGCGCCTCGACGCCGAGGGCGGGATCGGCGTCCTCACCCTGTGCCGTCCGGCGAAGCTCAACGCGTGGAGCTGGGAGTCCACACGCCAGCTCGGCCTGCTCGCCGACCGGATCCGCTTCGACGCGTCGATCCGGGTGGTCCTGCTGCGGGCCGAGGGACGCGCCTTCTGCGCGGGGATCGACGTGAGCGCCCCGGGTGGCGCGATCACCGGCCGCTCGGCTGCCGAGCGCGCCCGCGCCTACTACGAGGGCATCCGCTGGGCCCACGAGCGCTTCGCGGCCTTCGCACGGCTGCCGCAGCCCGTCGTTGCCGCCGTCCAGGGCTACTGCCTCGGCTTCGGGTTCGAACTGGCGTTGATGGCGGACATCAGGATCGCCTCCCGCGACGCCGTGTTCGCCCTGCCCGAGGCCCAGTTGGGGCTCGCCGTCGACGCCGGCGGGGATCTGCGGATCGCGCGCGAGGCGGGCGCGGGGTGGGCGAAGTTCCTCGCGCTGACCGGGAGGCGGCTGGACGCGACGACGGCCGAACGTCTGCATCTCGTCCAACTCGTCGCGGAGGAAGGCGAACTGGACGAGACGGCCCGAACCGTCGCCGCCGAGATCGCGGCGAACGGTCCGCTCGCCGTACAGGGCGTCAAGCACGACATCGACGCGTACGCCGACGCCGGTCTCACCGCCGCCCTCGACCGGACCGCCCTGTCGGCCGCGCTCACCCTGACCTCCGACGACGCGGCGGAGGGATACGCGGCCAAGGGCGCCCGCCGCGCGCCGCGTTTCGAGGGAAAGTGACCGACGTGTTTTGATCGGTCACTGTTCCGTACGACGAGGCAGGGGGACCGATGAACGACAGCGAACTCCTCGCGGACCGGTTCGAGGAGCACCGGGGGCGTCTGCGCGCGGTGGCCTACCGGATGCTCGGATCGCTCAGCGAAGCGGACGACGCCGTTCAGGAGACCTGGCTGAAGCTCGGCCGCACCGACCCGGGCGAGATCAGGAACCTGGGCGGCTGGCTGACCACCGTGGCCGGCCGGGTGTGCCTGGACATGCTGCGCTCGCGCGCCGCCCGCCGCGAGGACCCCCTGGAGTCCTCCGGCACCTTCGTCCCCGACCCCGTCGTCAGCCCCCTGGACCGGATCGACCCCGAGCAGGAGGTGCTGCTCGCCGACTCGGTCGGGCTCGCCCTGCTCGTGGTCCTGGAGACGCTGGAGCCCGCCGAGCGGCTCGCCTTCGTGCTGCACGACATGTTCGCCGTGCCGTTCGACGACATCGCGCCCGTCGTGGGCCGTTCCCCGGCCGCAACCCGTCAGCTCGCCAGCCGGGCGCGCCGCCGCGTCAAGGCGGCTGCCCCCGAGCCCGAGCGGGACGTCGTGCGGCAGCGTGAGGTCCTCGACGCCTTCCTCGCGGCTTCCCGCGGCGGGGACTTCGAGGCCCTCGTCGCCGTCCTCGACCCCGATGTCGTGCTGCGCGCCGACGCGGGTCCGAAGGCCGGCGGCGCGGCCGTGTCCAGGCTGGTCCGGGGCGCCGAGACGGTGGCCCGGCAGGCGCTCGCCTTCGCGCGGTTCGCGGCGACCTCCCGGCTCGTCCAGGTCAACGGGGAGGCGGGTGTCGTCGCGCTCGTCGACGGCCGGCCGCAATCGGTCATGGGCGTCACCGTCGTCGACGGCAGGATCGTCGCGATGCACATCCTCGCCGACCCCGACCGGATCGCCCGGCTCGACCTCGCGGGGGAGAGGGCGGGGGAGTGAGGATCAGCCGGTGAAGGGACCACGCCCCAACTGGTCCCGCACCGGTGTGACCGGCGGGCTGACGAGCCCCCTGCGCTGCCAGTTCGCGCCGTCCACCACCAGGGTGTGACCGGTGATGAAACGGGCGTAGGGGGACGCCAGGAAGGTGGCGGCCCAGCCGAGTTCACGGGGTGCGCCGACACGCAGCGCGGGCTGACGCCGGCCGAGAGCGTCGCGCTGCCCGCCGTTCTCGTTGTCCTGGTCGCCGTCCGGACCGTTCTCGCCGTTCTCGTTGTCAGGACTGCCGTCCGGGCCGTCGCCACTGTCCGCGTCGGCCGCGGCCCGTGCCAGGTTGCCGCGGATGTCGTCGGTCATGTCCTCGTGCGGCATCAGCCCCGGCACCAGACCGTTGACCTGGATGCCGTACGGGCCCCACTCCACGGCCAGTGTCCGCACGAGGCTCTCCACGCCCGCCTTGGCCGCCGCGCTGTGCGCGAACCCGGGGCCGCCCGTCCAGGCGTAGGACGCGCCGACGTCGATGACCGACCCCGGTGTGCCCGCGGCCAGATGCCGTCTCCCGAACTCACGGGTCATCAGAAACGTTCCCGTGAGGGTGATGTCGACGACCGCCTGCCAGGCGTTGGGGGACAAGTCCTCCGTGGGGACAGGGAAGTTGGCGGCCGCGTTGTTGACCAGCACGTCGGGCAGCGCGCACCCGTCGAACACCTCGGAGATGCGCTTCGGGTCCCGGATGTCGCAGACGGCGGACGTCACCCGCGTGCCCAGTTTCGCCAACTCCGCTCGGGCGGGCGCGAGATGCCGCTCACGACGGCTGACGATCAGCAGATCGGCCCCCAGCCGGGCGAACTCCGCCGCGATCGCCCTCCCGAGTCCGGTGCCGCCACCGGTGACCAGCACGAGCGAGCCGTCGTACGTCCCGGCCGGCAGGGCGCTCGCGCCCAGCGGGGGAGGAGAAGGGAGGCCGGGGAACGCTGTGGAATCCATGGCGGACTCGATACCCGGTGCGCTGTCAAACATCCAGACAAGGACAGCAAGGATCACCGCGCGAAAGGTCCGGTCGTCAAGTCGGCGCAGTTCAGGGGCGTGTCACCGACTCAGTAGGCTGAGGACCATGCAAGAAGACGGCAGCACGCACCCGGACCCACGCCTCGAACTGCGGGCCGACTGCGGTCAGTGCTTCGGACTGTGCTGTGTCGCCCTGCCCTTCGCCCGCTCGGCCGACTTCGCGATCGACAAGGGCGCGGGCGAGCCCTGCCCGAATCTGGAGAGCGACTTCCGGTGCGGCATCCACACCCGGCTGCGGCGGACGGGCTTCACGGGCTGCACGGTCTACGACTGCTTCGGCGCCGGGCAGCGGGTCTCCCGGATGACCTTCGGCGGCGTGGACTGGCGCTCGGGGTCCAAGGAGCGCGCCCGGCAGATGTTCGACGTGTTTCCCGTCGTACGCCACCTTCATGAACTGCTCTGGTACTTGAACGAGGCGCTGACGCTCCCTGCTGCGCGGCCGGTTCACGCCGACGTCCGGCGCTTGCTCGCCACGACGGAGCGGCTCGCGGGACAAACCCCCGAGGAACTGGGCACGTTGGACCTGGACGCGCACCGGCAGGAGGTGAGCGAATTGCTCCTGCGGACCAGTGAGCTCGTACGGGCCGGGGCCGGCGGGGGCGGGAAGAAGGACCAGCGCGGTGCCGATCTGATGGGCGCCCGCCTCAAGGGTGTCGACCTGCGGGGCGCGAGTCTGCGTGGCGCCCTCCTCATAGCCGCCGATCTCACCGGGGCGGATCTGCGCGGCGCCGATCTGAGCGGTGCCGACCTCCGGGACACCGATCTGACCGACGCCGATCTGAGCGGGGTCTTCTTCCTCACCCAGCCGCAGCTGAACGCGGCCCGGGGCAGCGCCGGCACCCGGCTCCCCCGATCGGTCGGCCGCCCGGGACACTGGACCTCCCGGGGCTGAGGGCGAGGACGCGCCCGAGCCGGGAGCGGCCGAGCGGTACCTCGCTCGGCAGTGGACTCGCCCCGGGCAGGCGGCATGGCCTGTGCGCGGGAGCCGGGACCATGGCCTGTGCCCGGGGGCTGGGGGTCTGGCCTGTGCCCGGCCCCCGGGAGCCTGGCCTGTGCACGGGACCATGGCCTGTGCCCGGCCCTGGGAGCCTGGCCTCACTCGGCCTCACTCGGCCTCACTCGGCCTCACTCGGCCTCACTCGGCCGCGCGGGCCAGCGTCGCCTCCCGCCCCGGGACCACCGGCGTACGCCGTTCGAGGTGCAGGCGCAGGCCCTCCGGCATCAGGGTCAGCCGCTCGGCCACCCGCAGCCGGTAGCCGGGCTCGGGCCGCAGGTCGTAGCGGCGCAGCAGCAGGCCGAGGACCAGCGTCGCCTCGTGCAGCGCGAACTGGCGGCCGATACAGGCGCGCGCCCCGGTGCCGAACGGCTTGAAGGTGTGCGCGGGCCGGGCCCGTACCGCCTTCGCGTCGAAGCGGTCCGGGGCGAAGTCCTCGGCGTCGGCGCCCCACACCTGCGGGTCCCGGTGCAGCATCGCGGTGAGGACCAGTGCCCATGCCCCCTGCCGCATCGGGTGGACACCGCCGAGCAGGGTGTCGTGCCGGGCCTCGCGTGCGAACGCCGGTGCCGTCGGCCACAGGCGCAGCGACTCGTCGAGGACCCGGCGGACGTGACGGAGCTTGGCGACCTGTTCGTAGCCCGGCCGCTCCGTGCCGCCCCAGACGCGGTCGACCTCGGCGCGTGCGCGGGCGGCGACGTCCGGGTGCCGGGCGAGGTAGTGCAGGGCGAAGGAGAGAGCGCCCGAGGTGGTCTCGTGGCCGGCGATCAGGAAGGTGATGACCTGGCGGCGGATGTTCTCGGGGGTGAGCCGCTCCCCGGTCTCGGGGTGCGCGGTCCGGAGCATGCGGTCGAGCAGGTCGCCCTCGCCGCTGGCGGACCGGCGGGAGGCCACTACCGCGTCGACCGTGCGATTGAGGTAGGCCATGTCCGCCGCGTTGCGCCGGGAGGCGCTCCGCAGCAGAAGCGGAGCCAGCGGGACCGGGACGACGTTGAGGCGCTGCGCGTAGGTCAGCGTGCCCACCATCGCGTTCACGAAGGGGTGCGGCCGGGAGCGCTCGAAGGAGGCGAAGTCATGGCCGAAGCCGGTCCTGGCGATCGTCTCCAGCGTCAGCTTCGTCATGTCGCCGGGCACGTCCACCGCGCGGCCCGCAGCCTGCTCGCGGTCCCAGCGGTCCGTCAGCCGCTCGGTCACATCCAGCATCATCGGGTGGTAGCCCTCCATGGCCTCGCGGCTGAAACCGGGGGCGAGGACGTCGTGCGCCAACTGCCAGTTGGGCTCGTGGTTGTAGGCGGTGAACAGCCCGTCCCCGGCGACCGGACGGAGATTGGCGACCCCCAGGCCCACGTGCTTCGCGAACCGCGACTCGTCGGCCAGTTCGGCGGCGAGATCGGCGCCCCAGACGAAGACGATCTCGTTGCGGAAGGCCCTGCGCCGGAAGATCGGGCCGAGCTGCCGCCCGAACTTCATGGAGTCCTGCAGGGGTGAGCGGACGTTGGCGCCGATCACATCACCGACCAGGGGCACGCGGCGCGGCGGGTGCGGGATGCGGTGCAGCTCCGGCCAGCCCAGTTCCGCGCTGCGGAACCCCTTGGGCAGCGCGGCCTCCGTGGTCTCCGCCATGACGCCATCTCCCTTGTTTCCCGAGCAGGTTGACTCTGTTGTACGCGAGTTCAATAGCGGCGTTCAGTCTGATCCCGTTGTTGAACCGACGTCAAGTAAAGTGCGGGCATGACCGGGAAGCAGGGGGAGCGTGCGCGTCGGCGGCTCAGCACCGAGGAGCGCCGGGAGCAGCTGCTGTCGGTCGGCGCCCGCCTGTTCTCGGAGAGTCCGTACGACGACGTGTGGATCGAGCGGGTCGCCGAGATCGCCGGAGTCTCGCGCGGTCTGCTGTACCACTACTTCCCGACGAAGCGGGACTTCTTCGCCGCCGTCGTCGAGCGGGAGAGCGGGCGGATGCTGCGGATGACCGCGGCGGTGCCCGGCGTTCCGGTGCGCGAGCAGCTCGGCGCGGGCCTGGACACCTTCCTCGGGTACGTGGAGGAGCACGCGCACGGGTTCCGTGCCTTCCACCGCGCCGACGCGGCCGGCGACCAGGCCGTGCGCAGGGTCTATCGACAGGCCCTGGCCGCACAGGAGATGCAGATCCTTCAGGCGCTGGCCGCGGATCCCGAGCTCGGCCGGGCGTCCGAGGACCGTCTTGAACTGCGTGTCGCCGTCCGCGGGTGGCTGGCCTTCACCACGGCGGTGTGTCTGGAGTGGCTCAGGGGTGCGGACCTGACCCGCGACCAGGTACGGGACCTGTGCGCGCGGGCCCTGCTCGGTGCGATCGCGCCCTGAGGCGCACTCTGTCGGGTGGCCGCGATTCCCCGTTCGGCGGCCCTGGGCCCATGGCCGGGTTCCCCGCCGGGCGAGGCGTGGTTGGCGTACGCCCCGACCTTCGATACCTTAGGTAAGCCTTACCTAAGGAGGAAGCTGATGGCTGACCGTCACACCTGGACGGCCGCGCCCGCCGCGGCGGAGCACGCCCGCTCGGTGCTCGCCGCGGCCTGGTCCTGCTCGGTGACCGCGGAAGGCGGCCGGGAGGAGTTCGTCGGCGCGCACACCGTCGCCGCCGACGGCCGGGTGCTCCTGCACGTGCCGGAGGACAGCGCCCTGCTCGCCGCCGCCATCTGCTCGCCGCGCGGAGAGCCGTCCGCCGTCCTGGAGTTCGCCGATGTCGCGCCGGTTCCCGTACGGAACCGGATCCGGGCCCGGCTCTGGCTCGCCGGCTGGTTCGTCCCCGAGGACGGGCATCTGTCGTTCCGCCCGACCCGCGCGGTGCTCCGCCGGTCCGGCGGGACCGTGGTCGTCGGCCTGGACGAACTGGCCGACGCCGAGCCCGACCCGCTCGCCCTCGCCGAGGCCCAGCTGCTCACCCATCTCGCCGATGCCCATCCGGACGCCGTCGAGCGGCTCACCCGCCTCGTCGAACCGGACAGCCTGCACGGCGCGGTGCGCGTCCAGCCCCTCGCCGTCGACCGCCACGGACTCACCCTGCGCATCGAGCGGCTGCGCGGCAACGGCGACGTACGCCTGCCGTTCCACGCGCCCGCCGACGACGTCTCCCAGCTCACCGAGCGCATGCACGTCCTGCTCACGCAGGCGAGCGTCGCCGCCTGCCCCCGCCCGCTACAGCGGCAGCGCACAGACCGCGACGGGTGAGGCGAACGGCGCGCCCACGCGCCGGAGTTCACCGCTCCCGTCGTCGACCTGGAAGACGGTGACCGTGCCCGACCGCTGGTTCGCCGCGAACAGCAGCCGTCCGTCCGGAGAGAACGCGATGTGGCGCGGGAAGTCGCCGCCGACCGGCACCGTGTCCAGCAGCCGCAGTCGGGCGCCGTCCGCCTCGATCGCGTACCGCGTCAGGCTGTTGTGGCCCCGGTTGGCGAGAAAGGCGTACGAGCCGTTCGACGTCACCAGGAGCTGTGCCGGGTAGCTTGTGCCGCTGCCCGTGCCCGTGGACTGCGGCTCACCCACCGTGAGGCGGCCGGTCGCCGGGTCGTAGCCGCAGACCGTCACCGTGTTGTCGACCTCGTTGGCGAGGTAGGAGTACCGGCCGCCGGGGTGGAACGTGAGATGGCGCGGGCCCGCGCCCGGCTTCGTCCGTGCCCGGGACACCTCGGTGAGCGCGCCCCTGGTCTCGTCGAGGCGATAGGTGTACACCGTGTCGGTGCCCAGGTCGACGGCGAGCAGGTGCCCGTCGTCCGGGCCGGTGATGAACTGGTGGGCGTGCGGGCCCTGCTGGCCCGGTCCGGGCGCCGGGCTCGAGTGCGTGACCAGATCGGTGCGCTCGCCGAGCGCTCCGGATGCGTCGATGGGGTGCACCGCGACGCTCCCCGACGCGTAGTTCGCGCTGAGCAGCCAGCGGCCGCCCGGATGTACGGACAGATGGCAGGGCCCCGCGCCACCGGTGGAGCGACTGCCGAGGACCTGTGTTCCCGGGAGGCGCACGGCCGTCACCGCGCCCGCGGTCTGCTCGTCGACGGCGTACAGCGTGCGGCCGTCCGGATGCACCGCGAGGAAGGACGGGTTGTCGACGCCCGTCACGACACCACCGCCGGTGATCGCGCCGGTCGCCGCGTCGTACGTGGCCAGACCGATCCCCTTCCCGGCGCCGTCGCCCGACGTGTACGTGCCGAGGAACAGCGGGCGGGGGCCGGAGCGGGGCGACGGGGACGAGGACGTCGACGGAGTCGCCGAGGGGGAGGGGTCCGCCGGCGGCGCCTTCGGGAGCGGCGTCGCCCCGGCGGGGTCGGCCCGCGGAGCCGCCGGTGCCGGGACCGCCGTGATCGCGGCGGCGCCCGCCAGCGCGCCGACGAAGCGGCGCCTGGTCCAGCCGCCGCCCGCGCCGCGCGACGGCTCTGCACCACTGCTCATGCCTGCACCTCGGGGTGTCGGTTGCCTCGGCTGTGACAGTCACCTTGGCGTGCGACACCCCGGAAGTGCAAGAACGGCAATACGCGTTGCGCTGGATGCAACGCCGGGGGTTGGCAACTGCTGCCCTTTGACTGCGCGTGAGGGTGTTCTGGTGTGCACGGGTGAGTGCCGGTGACGTTTGTCTGCATGGGGTGCGGATGGGAACGGGAGTTCTTGTCTCGAAGGGGTGACCTTTGCGGATGGTGGTCGTTGGGTGGGGTGACGGGGAGGTTGGGCCGGTTTGGGCTGGGGGTGAGCGGGTTGGGTGGTGCGGGCGGGTTGCGGGTGGTGGGGGCGTCGTTCGTGGTGCCCGGCCCGTCGGGTGTGGCGGTCCGGGACCGGCTCAAGGCCCTGACGGTCGAGGACGAGACGGTGCTGCGGCTGGTCGGCGACCACCTGGGTTCGCTGGCGTCGGCGGATCTCAAGTTGCGGTGCGCGGCTGGCCTGGAGCACGACAACGAGGCGTGGGCGTCGCGTAAGCGGGAGCTGACCGGGCTGTCGTCGTCGCGGTGGGCGGGAGCGTTGACGAAGGCCACGCATGACCAGTGGGCGCTGGCCCGGCGCGGCCAGGGGGCGCACATCCGGCAGCTCGAGGCCGGTGTCGGCACGATCCGGCACCGGTTGTCGCTCCCGCTCGGCGAGAAGGGGAGTAAGCGGGCGGCGGGTGGTTATCGCAGTCGGCGGGAGTGGCATGCCAAGACGCGTCGGCTGCACGTGTTGGAGAATCGGCTGGAGCGGGCGCGGGCCGACTGGGCGGCCGGCCGGGTGCGGGTGGTGCGGGGCGGAAAACGGCTGCTGAACACTCGCCACCACCTGGAACAGGCCCAACTCACCGAGGAGGCGTGGCGTGCGCGGTGGGAGGCGTCGCGCCGGTTTGTGCAGGCGGACGGCGAGTCCGGGAAGCGGTACGGCAACGAGACCATCCGCATCAGCCCCGACGGCCAGGTCAGCATCAAACTCCCGGCCCCGCTCGCCCACCTCGCCAACACGGCGCACGGCCGCTACGTCCTCACCGCCCGCGTCGCATTCGCACACCGCGGTGAGACATGGCGGGACCGGGTCGGGGCGAACCGGGCGGTGGCCTACCGCATCCACGAAGACGTCCAGCGCAACCGCTGGTACCTGACCGCCTCCTGGACCATCCCACCCGCCCAGACGGTGCCCCTGACCGCTGTCCGGACAGGCGGCCTGATCGGCGTGGACACCAACGCCGATCACCTGGCCGCCTGGCGGCTGGACCAGCATGGCAACCCGGTCGGTGCCCCGCGCCGCTTCGACTATGACCTGTCCGGCACCGCCGACCACCGCGACGCCCAGGTACGCCACGCCCTGACCCGCCTGCTGCACTGGGCCAGGCGCCATCACCTCGCCATCGCCGTCGAGGACCTCGACTTCACCACCGAGACCAGCCGGGAGAAGCACGGCCGCCGAAAAAAGTTCCGCAAGCTGATCTCCGGCATGCCCGTCGCCCGGCTGCGCGCCCGCCTGGTGTCGATGGTGACCGAACTCGGCATCCCGCTGGTCGCGGTCGACCCCGCCTACACCAGCAGGTGGGGCGCCCAGCACTGGCAAAAACCCCTCACCAGCACCACCAGAAAGACCACCCGCCACGACGCTGCCGCCGTGGCCATCGGAAGGCGCGCCCTGGGGCATCCGATCCGGCGTCGGACGGCACCGCCCCGTACCCACCAGAGTGATGGGTACGGGCATCGGACCGTCCAGGCCCGACCGGGCTCCCCGGGGCGTGAGGAAACCCGCCCCCGCATTCCCGGACCACGGACACGATCCGTGCCGCCCGGACACGGAGCGAACGCGGGCAACCAGAACGCCCAACACCGTCCGGGGCGTTCGGCTGAGCAAGGGTTCTGGCAACAGGACTCACTCCCGCTCAGTCTCTAGGAACGGTTCCTACCAGTCGCCGTCCTCGACCGGCTTGCCCGGTGCGTCGCCGAGCGGCTTCACCTGATGGGGTGAGGGCTGCTGCCAGGGCTCGTGGTCGTCGCCCAGCCAGTCGCCGACCGGCTGCACCGGCCCCAGCTCGTCCGCGGGGGCCAGATCGGTGGCGTCCTGGTCGTAGTAGTCGAACCAGGGGAGCCCCGCGCGGGTGTACGCCGCACGGTCCACCGGGGACGGCGGCGGCGCCTCGCCGGTGATGCGGCGCCACTCCGGAGGCGTCACGAGATGGACGAACACGCGCCCGGCCGGCTCCTTGGCCCAGGCCTTCAGCGGCCGGTCGTCACGGTAGACCTCCTGGCGCATCGAACCGCCGACGCCGAGACCCATCGCCGGGGCGCTGCGCGGGCGGCCCGGAGCGGCTCCGGCGGCGGTGGGCGCGGCACCGGGTGCGGGCGGCGCGGCCATCATCGGCATGGCGCCGCCGTACGCGCCGACCGAGGGAGGCATCGGAGGCATCCGCAGGCGCTCCTCCGCCTTGCGGCGCTCCGCCTCGCGCCAGGCCGCGAGCTCCTTGGGCGCGAGCGGGAACGACTGGAGCTGGACACCGCCCCAGACCTCCTCGCCGGTGACCTGGCCTTCGACCGTCGCCCCCAGGCCCAGCGGCACGGCCACGAACTGGCGGACCGTGCCTTTGCCGGAGTTGATCCCGTCGAGCCATGGCTGGCGGGGGAGCACGACATAGTTCTGCGGGTCGCGGCCGAGCCGGGAACTCCACGGCTTCCCGGAGACGGCACACACCTTGCCCACACCGACCTGCAACGCGGCCGGCTCCGTCGTCCCGGCGAAACTCAGCCACATGGCCTCGCGCAGATACACCGGCAGCATCACACCGCCACGGGCCCGCCACTCGGCTGGCACCCGGTCCCCGTAGTCCTCGACGCGCCGGACGGGGAACTCGCCGAGCCCCGGCGGCAACGCGTGCGTGCCCGTCTCAGGGAGGCGCAGGGTCCGGATGAACCGCACCTGCACCCCGCCCGGCAGCCGCAACGCGTTCCCGTCGATCCGTACGGTGTCCTCGGTCATCCGCCCGCCCCCTCGTCGTCCAGCCGTCGGCGACGCCGTGCCGCTCACCGCTCCACCACGTCGTGCCGCGTCCTCACACGGAACTCGTCACTTAGAACGACTGGAAGCAGCCGAACGGTTCCGGTTCCGGCGCGGCAGCCGCGGCAGGCGAAGCCGACGCCGCAGCCGGGTGAGGCGCGGCCGGCGCTCGCGCTCCTCGGCGGCGCAACGGTCCAGCTCCTCCAGGAGCCGGCGGGTCCGGTGCTCGGTGTCGAGCTCGTCGATGATGCGGGTGACCTCGGTCAGGACGGAGCCGTGCAGCTGCCACTGGCTCGCGTCGCGCTGGACCTCTTCGAGGAACAGCTGGGCCAGTTTGTCGCGGGTGGCGGCGGCCGTGCCGAGTTCCGCGCTGAGCCGCTCCTCGGCGGACGCGGCGCTCCGGGCGACATCGGTGGTCACCAGCACCGCGAAGCTGACGATCGCGTCGCCGACCTCGGACAGCAGTTCCTCCAGTACGGCCCCCGCCTGCGGTTCGAACAGCGGTTGGGGCTCCCGCTCCTTGGCGAGGTCGGTGAGGCTGCGCGCGAGGACCCGCAGGACCACCGTGCAGATCTCCAGGGTGTCCAGGCCGGTGCGCAGCACGACCCGGTGCAGCAGCCCCTCGCTCACCCGCGGGTTGAGTTTCAGGCTGTCCTCGGCCTGCCGCAGGGCCGCGTCCACCCCGGCGATGTCGTGGTCGAGCCGGCGGGCCTCGTGCAGCCGCTCGGCCGCCACATGGAAGGGGGTGCGCCCGGCGGCCTCCTCGCCGATCCGCAGCATCAACTGCCGCACCCGGCGTGCCAGATCCTCGATGGACTCACCGGCGACGCCCACCCACACGGGTGGCGCGAGCACGAGGTTGCAGGCGAGCCCTACGACCGCTCCGATCAGGGTCTCCAGCACCCGGGCCCACGCGGTGTCGCCCACTCTGGTGACGCCGAGGACCAGCATGGCGCTGATGGCCACCTCGGGCACGAACTCGCTGACCCGGACCAGATGGCCCACCGCCAGCGAGGCGAGGATGATCAGGCCCAGACTCCACCAGGTCAGGCCCACGAGGCTGCTGAAGCCGATGGCGATGACGACACCCGCCACCACGGAGTTCACCCGGCGGACGGCGGTGGTGATCGTCGAGTACAGGGTGACCTGCACGACCAGCAGCGCGGTGAGGGGCGCGGTCAGCGGCGCGGGCTCCGGACTGAGATGGATGGCCACCACGTACGCGATCGTCGCGGCGGCCGTCGAACGAAGTGTCTGGACGACCACCGGCTCCCGGCGCCGCTCCACGATCTTCGCGACGGATGCCGTCCACTCACCACGTGCCTCTTGCATCCTTGGGGCCTTCCCGTTTCACAGGGGTACCGAACGTCTGATTGCGGACCGTACCTGTCCGCAAGGGGTCCTAGATTGATGGCATCAGCTGGTTCGGACGGCATCAGGAGGCACCGGAATGAGCGCAACGGGCACTGTCGAGGGCATCGAACTGCTGACGCGGGCGCACGACCGGCTGCGCGACGTGGTGGCGGGTGTACCGGAGGGCGCGTGGGGAGCGCCCACGCCGTGCGGCGAGTGGACGGTGCGCCAGGTGTTCAACCACGCGCGACTCGACCAGCAGGCGTACGGCGCGGCGATCACCGGCGCCGGGTGGCCCGACGCGGACCCCTTCCACCCCGTCGATGGCCTGGAGGGCGATGCGACGGCGGCGCTCGACAAGGTCCTCTCCGATGTCGTCGGTGTCTACGCGGGGTTGCCGGCCGACGCCGAGGAGGTGGCGACGCCGCTCGGGCCGCTGCCGTTCCGCGTGGCGGCCGCCGCGGCTGCCATGGACGCCGGCGTGCACGCCTGGGACATCGCCGCGGCGACCGGTCAGGCGTCCCCCCTCGACGACGATCTGGCCGAGGGCATCAGCCTCGCGGCGGACCGGCTGGCCGATCACCTCCGCGCGTCGTTCGGAGTGTTCGCCGCCGCGCGCGAGGTACCGGAGGGCGCCGGCCGCGCCGAGGCGCTGCTCGCCTTCCTGGGCCGTGACCCGCACTGGGCTCCTGCCGTTTCCTGACGAGCCCACGGTCGCCGTGTCCACGGGTCGCCGTGTCCACGGGTCGCTGTGCCCAGGGGGCGTCGTGCCCACAGGGCGCCGCTCCCGCGGCGGCGGCCCGCCGGGAACGGTGCGAAGCCCGGCGACCCGCCCAGGACGGCGGCACCGGCGCCGCCTCGGACGCGGGCGTCGAAGCCACCGTGGACGCGGACACGGGCGCCGGAGCCTTCGCGGCTCAGTCCCGCAGCTTCGCCAGGAAGGCGGACAGGTTGCCGACCGTCCGGGCGATCTGCTGCTCCGTCGTGAGGGTCTCCTCGAAGCGGCTTCCCGACCGGAGGTCCCGCTTCCCGCGGACGTAGAGGGAACAGGCGAGGTCGGCGCAGATGTAGACGCCGACCGAATTGCCCTCGCGGCCCGCCGCGCCCGCCTTGCGGGCCGTCATCAGCGAGACCCCGTCGCCCGGGTGCGTGGTCAGGCACAGCGAGCACATGCTGCGGTGCGGAAGTCCGCGCCGGGAGGAGGGGAGGCGCAGGGTGATCCCTACGAGCCCCCCTTCGCCCCCTTCCCGTTCGGTGACGAGATAGCTGCGGTCGGGCGCACCGGGATCCCGCCAGCCCAGGAAGTCCAGGTCGTCCCAGGGGCGTTCGTCGAGATCACGAGGCGTCGCGAGCCGTTTGGCCTCGCCCCGGGAGCAGTTGACGAACGAGTTGCGGATGTCCTGCTCGGTGAGTGATCTCATGGAGTCCTCCTGGGTGCCGGGTACCGACGTCCAAAACCTAGGGGTACTAGGTTTTGGCCGAGGATATCTAGTTCCATCAAGGGGGAACCAATGAATTTCGGGGAGGATCCGACGAAGCGGAACGGGCTCACGCCGCAGGAACGGGCGCTGCGTCATGTCGCGGCCCGTTCCTCCGGGCCCGCACTGGATCCCGCGCTGCGACTGACCCTGAACTTCCATCCGGACCGGCTCGTGCGCGGGATCCCGATCCTGGAGGCGCTGGCCCAGGACGGTGTGTACCGCTCGCAGTTCGTCACGGGCACGAGCAACGGCGGGCTGACCGCGCACCCCGGCGGCGACCGGTGGCGCTGGGAGAGCCGGATCTTCGGCGGGGCCTACGACACCGCGCCCCCCGAGGAACGCCCGGTCTACGGTGCGCTCAACTTCCGCCGCCAACTCGTCGGAGCGGCACCCCGGTTCGGCTCGTCGCACTTCCGGCTGACCGGCGAGACGCTTTTCCGTGCCACCTTCTGCTACCCCGACAGCGCGGCCGAACCGTCCGCGTTCGGCGTCGCGGGCGGGATGGCCCTCATCGAGGCCGCCGAGGCGGACGACCGGGATGCCCTCGACGACTACATCGAGGCGCAGGTGCACGGACGGGTCGTCCCGGCCCGGGACATGGAGGCCCTGGTCCTCGACGCCTCCTACCGGGGCACGCCCGTCGAGGCCGCGGCGCGCCTCCTGCCCTGCCCGATCGCCTGGCATCCGGGATACCGCCTCGGCGTCGAGGAGCTGCGCCTGCGGCCCGACTTCCGCGGCCCCGAATACGTCGAGCTCGGCGCCCGTATCGCCGAGGACGGCCACCTCGACCCGCGGATCATCGGCGACGCCGCCCGCACCGGCCGCTACGACCCCCAGGACCTGAAGAAGGTCTGGCACTGCCTCGCCCGCTTCGGCGCTCCGGAGGGCGCAGGGACGGCGGCGAGAGACCGGGTCCCAGGTGTCAGGACACCCAACGCGTAGACCTGGGCACCCAGTTGGGACGGGGGCGCGCCCCGGCGCCAGGTCAGGGGTGGCGGGTGCGACGTCACACACCGACTGCGGCCCACGGGTCCACCTGGCAGAGTGGGATGCATGGGCAGGGCGAACCGAGGGGGCTGGTATGGACAGTTGGGAGCGGGCACGGTGGGCTCTTGAGAGGGCGGGGCTGTCGTCCGGGAGTCTCGCCGAGCGCCGGGCTCTGTCCGGCGGCACGTACAACGCCGTCGAGGAGCTACGGCTCGCCGACGGAAGCCGTTACGTCCTGAAGGTCCCTCCGCCGGACACCGTTCCCGCTCTGGCGTACGAGCGCCGACTCCTGCTCTCCGAGGCGGAGTTCTGCCGTCAGGCGGTCGGCGCCGGTGTACCGGCACCCCGGACTGTCGGAGAGCCCGGGGACGGCCATCTGCTGATGACGTACTGTCCGGGCGAGCCCTGGGGAGACCTGCCGGACGGGGAACGCGGACCGCTCCGGCAGGAGTTGGGGCGGATGGTCGCGCGGCTGCACGCGGTCGTCGGCCCCGGTTTCGGCTACCCCTCCGGTGCCCTCGGCCCGCTCGCCCCCGACTGGCGGACCGCCTTCACCGGAATGTACGACGCCGTCCTGGACGATGCCCGTCGCTACCGGGCCTGGCTGCCCCGTCCCGTGGACGAGGTGGCCCGCGTGGCGCGGACCGTCTTCGACGCGCTGGACGACGTCACGGTCCCCCGCCTCGTCCACTTCGACCTGTGGCAGGGGAACATCCTCGTCGAGCGTACGAAGGCGGGCCCCAGGATCGGCGGCCTGATCGACGGCGAGCGCATGCTCTGGGGGGACCCGCTCGCCGACTTCGTCTCCCTGGCACTGCTCGGCGACATCCGGCGGGACGAGGACTTCCTGGCGGGCTATCAAGAAGTGCGCGGAGGCGTCGAGTTCGATGAGTCGGCCCGGCGACGCCTGGCCCTCTACCGCAGCTATCTCTACCTGATCATGCTCGTCGAGACCGTGCCCCGCGCACCCGGCGACGAGAAGGTCGCCTGGGTGCGCGAGGCGGTGGCCCCTCAACTGACGGACGCCCTCGACGAGATCGGCCGAAGCGCGACCGCTGCCGCTGACAGGAACGGCTAGCGCCGCCACCGCGCCGCGGTGATCCCGTCTCCGGAACACCCGGCGTCGCTCCCGCGCCGCGGTGACTGCGTCAGGCCGCGTTGCGCGCGCCCGCGCGGTGCCGGCGGACGATCTCCGCGTAGCGGTGGCCGCTGCCCTTGATCGTGCGCTTCTGCGTCTTGTAGTCGACGTGCACCAGCCCGAACCGCTTGTCGTAGCCGTACGCCCACTCGAAGTTGTCCAGCAGCGACCAGGCGAAGTAGCCGGCCAGCGGAGCGCCCTTGCGGGCCGCCGAGGCGCAGGCCGCCAGGTGCTGTTCGAGATACGCGATGCGCTCCGGGTCGTCGACCGTGCCGTCGGGGCGTACGACGTCGGGATAGGCGGAGCCGTTCTCCGTGACGTACAGCTTGCGGGCGCCGTATTCGTTCGTCAGCCGGAGCAGCAGACGCTCGATACCGGCGGCCTCGACCTCCCAGTCCATGCCGGTGCGGGGCACGCCGGGCCGGCTGACCGTACGCACGTGCGGGGCCGGACCGGTGGGGTCGTCGACCACGCTGGACGGGAAGTAGTAGTTGAGCCCCAGCCAGTCCAGCGGTGCGGCCATCGTCTCCAGGTCGCCGGCCACCTCGGGGAGTTCGACCCCGTAGACCTCGAGCATGTCGGCCGGGAAGCCGCGGTCGTGCACCGGGTCGAGCCACCAGCGGTTGGTGTGCCCGTCCAGCCGCTTCGCGGCCGCGACGTCCTCGGGCCGATCCGTGTTCGGCTCGACGCTGGAGAGGTTGTTGACGATGCCGATCCGGGCACCGGGCGCGGCGGCGCGGATCGCCTGCGTGGCCAGTCCGTGGCCGAGCAGGAGATGGTACGAGGCGCGGACCGCGGCCGTGAGGTCGGTCAGGCCCGGTGCCATCCGCCCCTCCAGATGACCGATCCAGGCCGAGCACAGCGGCTCGTTGAGGGTGGTCCAGTGCTGGACGCGGTCACCGAGCCGCTCCGCGACGACCGACGCGTAGGCGGCGAGGTGGTGGGCCGTGTCACGGGCCGGCCAGCCGCCCCGGTCCTGGAGCACCTGCGGCAGGTCCCAGTGGTAGAGGGTGACCGAGGGCGTGATGCCCGCCTCCAGCAGGCCGTCGATCAACGCGTCGTAGAAGTCGAGCCCCTTGGCGTTGACCGGGCCGTCGCCGCCCGGCATCACCCGCGGCCAGGCGATCGACAACCGGTAGGCGTCGGTCCCCAGTTGGCGCATGATTCCGATGTCCTCGCGCCAGCGGTGGTAGTGATCGCAGGCGGCGTCCCCGTCGTCGCCGTTGTCGATCTTGCCGGGGGTGTGGGAGAAGGTGTCCCAGATGGAGGGGGAGCGACCGTCCTCGGCGACGGCTCCCTCGATCTGGTAGGCCGACGTGGCCGTGCCCCACAGGAAGTCCTCGGGGAGGGCGGCAAGGTCGATGGTCACTGAAGTCCCTTCGTCATCAATGGGGTTGGCGTTGCTCACTTGACGGCTCCCGCCGTGAGGCCGGCGACGAGATAGCGCTGGAGCAGCAGGAAGCCGGCCACCACGGGGACGCTGACGACCAGCGAGGCGGCCATGATCTGGTTCCAGTACACGTCGTTGAGCGTGGAGTAGCCCTGCAGCCCGACGGCGAGTGTGCGGGTGGCGTCGTTGGTCATCACCGACGCGAACAGCACTTCACCCCAGGCGGTCATGAAGGCGTAGACGGCGACCGCGACGATGCCGGGGATCGCGGCCGGAACGACGACACGGAAGAGCGCGCCGAGCGGCCCGCAGCCGTCCACCAGGGCCGCCTCGTCGAGATCGCGCGGCACCGAGTCGAAGTACCCGATCAGCATCCAGATCGAGAACGGCAGCGAGAAGGTGAGATACGTGAGGATCAGACCTCCGCGCGAGCCGAACAGCGCGATCCCGGTGGCGTTGCCGATGTTGACGTAGATCAGGAACAGCGGCAGCAGGAAGAGGATGCCGGGGAACATCTGGGTCGACAGCACGGTGACCGTGAAGACGCGCTTGCCGCGGAAGTTGTAGCGGCTGACGGCGTAGGCGGAGAAGACGGCGATCACGACCGAGCAGGCCGTGGCCGCACCCGCCACGATCAGCGAGTTCACGAAGTACCGCGCCAGCGGCACCGTCGACCAGATGTCGATGTACGGCCGCAGCGTCAGGCCGCTCGGCACCCAGCGGAACTTCCCCGAGACGTCCGCGAGCGGCTTCAGCGAGCTGGAGACCATGACGTAGACGGGCACCAGGACGAAGCCGGTGAGCAGGGTGAGGAAGATCCGCCGGGACCACAGGAAGGACCGCGGCGGAGCCATCGGCGAGCGGGGGGTGGCCGACCGGGCGCCGGCCGAACGGATGGTGGTGGAGGTGCTAGACATCGGCCGTCTTCCTTCCCCGGGAGGTCAGCAGCAGGTAGGCGCCGGTCACGACGAGCAGGAAGAGCAGCAGCAGTACGGACATCGCCGAGCCGGTGCCGAAGTTCCAGGTGACGAAGGACGCCTGGTAGATGTGGACCGAGATGAGGTCCGCCGCGTCCGGGGCGGTCCTGCCGAACAGGACGAACGGCGTGTTGAAGTCGTTGAACGTCCACAGGAACAGCACCAGCACCAGGACCTGGTTGACCGGCCGCAGTGACGGCAGGGTGATGCGGCGCAACTGCTGCCACACACCGGCGCCGTCGAGGGCGGCGGCCTCGTACAGCTCGCCCGGGATGTTCTGCAGGCCCGCCATGACGATCAGGAAGGCGAAGGGCCAGCCCTTCCACACGGACACCACGAGCAGCGCGTAGAAGCTGTTGTCGCCGATCAGCCAGAAGGACGGCTTGTCGGTGAGGTGCAGCTGGTCGTGCAGGACGTGGTTCACCAGGCCGTTGTCGTGCTGGAACATGAACACCCAGGTGATGACGGCCGCGTACACCGGCAGCGCGTACGGCACCAGGAACAGGGCCCGCAGCACACCGCGTCCCACGAAGTTGTCCTGCATGTAGATCGCGGCGGCCGTGCCGATCAGCCAGCACAGGCCGACCGAGAGCAGCGTGAAGGCGATGGTGACGAAGAAGGAGTGCAGCAGCGCCTCGCCGACGGGCTCGTCGAAGTGCACCGACACGGAGTAGTTGTCGAAGCCGGCCCAGGGCGCCGTGCCCCAGTCGCGGATGTAGAACTGCGTGAGCTCCTTGAAGCTCATCACGATGCCGATCACCATCGGCACCAGGTGGACCAGGAGTTCGAGGACCAGCGCGGGCAGAAGCAGCAGGTAGGGCAGTCCGATGCGCTTGATCCGCCCGGTGCGGCGCGGGCCGCGCGCCGCACCGGGGGAGCTCTTGCGCACCGTCCGCTCGCCGGATTCGGCGGAGGCGGCGGTCGTGGTGGTCATGGTGGTGTCCGCACTCACTTCTTCGGCATCTGCTGCTGGGCCTTCTCGAGCGCCGCCTTCACCGACGCCGTGGTCACCGCGCGTCCGCCGGCGGCGTCGGCGAACAGGCCCTTGATGGCCGTACCGACCGCGGTCTCGAACTGCGACTCGTCGGCGACCTGCGGCAGCGAGGCGGCACTCTTGGCCAGGGTGTCCTTGATGACCGCGTTCGAGGGGGAGTTGAACGCGGTGTCCGTCTGGGCGGTCTTGATCGGCGGGATCGTGGTGTACGCCTCGTTGAGGATCTTCTGCTCGGCGTCACTGGTCAGGAACTTCACGAACTTCGTGGCGCCGTCGAGGTTCTTGGAGTTCTTGAACACCGCGACGTTGATGCCCGCGACCATCGAGTTGACGTTCGTGCCCGTCCCCGGGGCGCCGGACTGCACGGGCACCGGGGCGATGCCGTACGCGTCCTCGCTCATGCCCTGCGACTTGAGGTTGGCGACCGCCGACTGCCACAGCAGCATCGCGTTCTTGCCCTTGGCGAAGTCGCTCACGGACTGGTTCTGCGCGTACTCGGCGTTGCCCGGGGCGATGATCTTGTCCTTCGCCATCAGGTCGACGTACTGCTTGACCGCCGAGACGACCCCGTCGCTGGTGAAGTCGGCCTTGCCGTCGGCGGTGAAGAAGTCGGCGCCGTGCTGCTTGGCGAAGACGAAGGCGTGGTGGATGTTCTCCGCGGGGTTCGACCCCTCCGCGCCGAGGCCCCACTTGCCGCCCTTGGAGAGCTTCTTGCCGTCGGCGATCAGCTCGTCCCAGGTGGCCGGCGGGCCCGCGATGCCGGCGTCGGCGAACATCTTCTTGTTGTAGTAGAGCGCGTAGGACATCGAGTACAGCGGCACGGCTGCGGGGTCCTTGCCCTCTGCTCCCGTGGAGCCGAGCACGGAGTCGACGAAGCGGTCCTTGCCGCCGATCTTGGCGAAGTTCTTCGCGTCCCACGGCAGCAGCGCGCCGGTGGCCTGCAGGGAGGCGCTCCAGCTGTTGCCTATGTTGAGGACGTCGGGGCCCTGACCCGAGGTCGTGGCGGTGAGGATCCGGTTCAGCAGGTCGGTCCAGGGAACGACCTCCAGCTTCACCTTGATGCCGGTGTCCTTCTCGAACTTGGCGATCTCGGGTCCGAGGACCTTCTTGTCGATCTCGATGCTGGCGCCCTGGTTGGACGCCCAGTACGTGAGCGTTTTCGGCGAGGCGTTGGACCCGCCGCTCGACGAGCCGCCGCCACAGGCGGTCGCGGCGGTCAGCAGAGAGATGGTGACCGCACCTGCGGCCGCGGCTCGGATTCTGCGCATGGCTGCTTATGTCCCTTTCCCGGAGGGAGACATGAGGGGCGTCCGCGTTCACTTCCCGAACGATCCTCATGGCTTAATTTAGGACGTGAGTTAAGACCCGGAAGAAAGTCGCGTCAAGGGATCGCACAGGGGTATCTTGCAGGTCGGGCAGGCCGGAAGGGACATCACATGGCGGGGCGGAACGGACGGACAGTGCGTGACCTGCGGCGGGGCAATCGGACCGCCGTACTACAACGGTTGTATTTCGACGGGCCGATGAGCCGCTACGAGCTCGGTCCCGCCACCGGACTGAGTTCCGGATCCATCAGCAACGTGGTCGCCGAACTCGTCACCGACGGCCTCGTCGAGGAGGCCGGAAGCGTCGACTCCGACGGCGGCCGCCCCCGCACCCTGCTGCGGGTGGTGCCCGGCAGCGGCCACATGATCGGCGTCGACGTCGGCGAAACCCGCGTCCGCATCGAGCTGTTCGACCTGACCCTCACCGAACTCGCCCGCACCGAAAGGCCGTTGGAGCGCCAGGGTTACGAGGCCGACCGGCCTCTCCGACGCCAGGAGTACGACGTCGACGTCATCGTCGGCCACATCCGCGACGGCATCGCCGAGGTCCTCGCCGAGGCGGACATCGCCCCCGGACAGCTCCTCGGCGTCGGCATCGGGGTGCCCGGAATCGTCGCCCGCACCCCCGAGCGCGGCGCGGTCGTGCACGGCCAGACCATCGGCTGGGACGCCGTCCCGCTGGAGTCCCTGCTCCGCTCCGCCTGCGAACTCCCCGACACCGTCCCGTACTTCGCGGACAACGGCGCCCGCACCCTCGGCCAGGCCGAGATGTGGTTCGGCGCGGGACGCGGTGCCCGCAACGCGGTGGTCGTTCTCTTCGGCTCCGGCGTCGGCGCCTGTCTGGTCACCGAGGAGGTGGAGAACGGCCGGTCGGTCGAATGGGGGCATCTGACCGTACGGGTCAGGGGCCGCCGCTGCCGCTGCGGTGCCCTCGGCTGTCTGGAGGCCTACGCGGGTGCGGAGGCCCTCCTGGACCGCTGGCGCGAGGAGGGCGGGCGGCCCCCGGAGGGCACCGACGAGGAGACCGCGCTCACCGCGATGCTCGCGGCCGCCTACCCGCCCGAGGGCACCGAGCCCGACGCCATCGCGCTCGCCGTCCTGGAGGAGACCGCCGAGTACCTGGGCGCGGGTCTCTCCGACCTGATCAACCTCTTCCAGCCCGAGCGCATCCTCATCGGTGGCTGGGCAGGCCTCCAGCTCGGCTCCCGCTTCCTGCCCGCCGTCCGCAGGTACGCCTCCTCGTACGCCCTGCGCTATCCCGCCGAGCGGGTCACCGTCGACCTCGGCCGTCTCGGCCCCGACGCCGTCACGGTCGGCGCCGCGATCCTGCCGCTGGCCGACTTCTTCGCGCGCGGCGGCCGACGCGCGGAACCCGCACCGGCGGGCCCGTCACCCGCCTGGCGCACAGCGCTGGAGGAACGTGCGCCGCACTGACCCTCACGAACTACCGGGCGCGTACCGGACGCCGCCTCGCGCTTTCGCATGACGCCGAGGCACATGACGTCCGAGGCACATGACCTCTGAGGTAATCGACGCCGTCACGACCTCCCGGAACCATGAAGGGCACAGCGACCCGCCCGTCGCACCACCGGATTCCGGGAGGACCCCATGCCGTATTTCGCGAGCCCCGTCGACGTCGCCCGGCTGCACTTCGTCGACTACGGCCCCGTCACCGGCCAGGTGGTCGTGTTCGTCAACAGCTCCTACTTCGGTACGGAGATGTGGGAGTACCAGATGCTGCCGCTCGCCGAGGCCGGCTACCGGTGCGTCGGGTTCGACCGGCGGGGGCACGGCCGGTCCGACGACGTCTGGGGAGGGTTCGACCTCGACAGCCTCGCCGACGACGTGGACGGGCTGCTCCGGCACCTCGATCTGCGGGAGGTGACCCTGGTCGGCCACTCCATCGGGACCGCCGAGATAGTCCGCTGCCTGACCCGGCACGGGGCCGAGCGGGTGTCGAGGGTCGCGCTCGTCGCCGGTATGGCACCGGGCCCCGTGCGGTCAGCGGACCATCCCGAGGGCGTCGACCCGGCACTCGTAGAGGCGGGCAACAGGGCGTTCGGCCACGACCGGGCCGCGTTCTTCGAGGACGGCGCCCGCGCGTTCTTCGCCCTCGACCTCCCCGGCAACGACCTCTCCGAGGCGTACGTACGATCCATGATCGCCCGCTGCCACGGTGCGACCGCGCGCGCCGGAACGGCCCTCGGCGACCTCGTCGTCACCCTGAACGTCGCGCCCGAACTGACCAAGATCGACCTGCCCGCACTGGTGGTGCACGGCACGCACGACGCGTCCGCGCCGCTGGACCTGACCGGCCGCCGGGCGGCGGAGCTGCTGCCCGACAGCACGTTCAAGGTCTACGAGAACGCGGGCCACGGCCTGTTCGCCACGCACCGCGACCAACTCACCGCGGATCTAAGGGAGTTCATGTCAGGCTCCTGATGCTCGGATGCTCGG
This sequence comes from Streptomyces rhizosphaerihabitans, assembly GCF_025399795.1. Classification (GTDB taxonomy): domain Bacteria; phylum Actinomycetota; class Actinomycetes; order Streptomycetales; family Streptomycetaceae; genus Streptomyces; species Streptomyces rhizosphaerihabitans. The sequence continues at coordinate 25,355 of NZ_JAODTZ010000066.1, forward strand.
ATGCTCGGATGCTCGGATGCTCGGATGCTCCTGATCGAGCTGACGCAGCCGACGCCCGCGCGGTTCACTCGAAGGCGTTCACCCCGGTCAGTTCCGCCGACAGTTCCCACAGCCGGGCGGCCTGCTCGGGGTCGGTCGCGTAGGCGCGTACGCCGGTCCGGGTGCCGTCCGCCGGAGCGGGCTCGGCGATGTCGCAGTCCTCGCAGTACACCCCGCCCATGCCGGCCAGCTGCGGCGAGGTCGCGGCCCACACCTGGGTGGCCGCTCCCTGCTGGGGCGTCTTGAAGCCCTCGGGGTTCAGCGGCGTGCCGTTCTCGTCGATCCAGCCGCGCTCGACCATCTCCTGCTTGGGCAGGTGCCGCTGGAGCGGGGTGAGGATGCCGCCGGGATGCAGCGAGAAGGCCTGTACACCGGAGTCCCGGCCGCGCCGGTCGAGCTCCACGGCGAACAGCACGTTCGCCGTCTTCGCCTGCCCGTAGGCCTCCCACTTGTCGTAGCCGGTCCGCCAGTGCACGTCGTCCCAGCGGATGCCGGAGTAGTGGTGGCCCGCGGAGGACACCGACGCGACCCGCGCGCCGCCCGGCTCGATCGCTGGCCAGAGCCGGTTGACCAGCGCGAAGTGACCGAGGTGATTCGTCGCGAACTGGGCCTCCCAGCCGGGGCCGACCCGGGTCTCCGGGCAGGCCATGATGCCGGCGCTGTCGATGACGACGTCGATGACACGGCCCGAGGCGAGGAACCGCTCGGCGAAGGCGCGCACGCTGTCCAGGTCGCCGAGGTCGAGCTCGTCGGTCTCGGCGCCGTCGATGTCCGCCAGCGCCTCGCGCGCTGTCGCCGGGCGTCGTGCGGGGACCACGACCCGGGCGCCCGCCTTGACCAGCGCCCGGGTCGTCTCCAGGCCGAGGCCGGAGTAGCCGCCGGTGACGATGGCGAGCTTGCCGGAGAGGTCGACTCCGTGGAGGACGTCATCCGCGGTGCTCAGGGCGCCGAATCCCGAACCGATCTTGTGCTGTGCAGTGCTCATGCCTGGCACGCTACGAATTGGAGCGGACTCGAAGTCAAGCGGACACGGCCGCCGCGGCGAAAGGCCGCCATGGCCGGGTCGGTCCGGTTGGGTCCCGTCCGGGTCGGTCGGGCTGGTCGGGCCGGTCCGGTCGCGTTCGGTCCGGGCAAGGAAAGACCCCGACCGGACGGGGGAATCGCGGTCGGGGTCGTCTGTGGTGGGCACCGATGGCGGTCGCCTCTCGGCGAAACGCTCCACAGGGCTTCAGCCGGACGATCGTCCCTGCGGGCAAAGGTGAGGCCCGGGGACACTGTCCCATCCGCACCCACGGTTTGTTCAACGGGTAACTACCTGTGGGTGTTCCCCGGGACGGCGCCGTCGGCGGTGACGTGCGTCACGGCGTCTCCCGGGTCCGGGCCCAGGTGAGCAGCTCCTCCAGGGCCCATGTGGTGACGACGCGCTCCGCGGGCACCCCGCACTCCTCCGCCCGCGCGCAGCCGTAGATCTGCCAGTCCAGCTGTCCGGGGGCGTGCGCGTCGGTGTCCAGGGAGAACAGGACACCCGCGTCGACCGCCCTGCGCAGCAGCGGGCGCGGCGGGTCGAGGCGCTCCGGGCGGCTGTTGATCTCGACGGCCGTGCCGGTCTCCGCGCAGGCCGCGAAGACCGCGTCCGCGTCGAACTCGGACTCGGGCCGGCCGCGTCCCGTGATCAGCCGCCCGGTGCAGTGTCCGAGCACGTCCGACAGCGGATTGCGTACGGCGGCGACCATCCGGCGGGTCATCGGCCGCGCGTCCATGCGCAGCTTGGAGTGCACGGACACGACCACCACGTCCAGCTGTTCCAGCAGCTCCGGCTCCTGGTCGAGCGATCCGTCGTCGAGGATGTCGCACTCGATGCCGGTGAGCAGTCGGAAGGGGGCCCAGCGCTCGTTGAGCTCGGCGACAACGGCCAGTTGCCCGCGCAGCCGCTCCGGCGGCAGGCCGCTCGCCACGGTCAGCCGCGGCGAGTGGTCGGTGAGCACCGCCCATTCGTGGCCGAGCCGCGCCGCCGTACGCCCCATCTCCTCGATCGGGCTGCCGCCGTCCGACCAGTCGGAGTGCAGATGGCAGTCCCCGCGCAACAGCTCCCGCAGGCCCTCACCGCCCTCGGCGAGCGGCCCCGAGGCCTCCCGCTCCACCTTCTCCAGGTAGCCCGGCACCTCGCCGGCCAGCGCTTCCCGCACCACCTGCGCGGTCTTCGGGCCGATGCCCTTGATCGACTCCAGCGCCCCGGTCGCGGCGCGCTCACGGACCTCGTCGGCGGGCATCCCGGAGAGCAGACTCTGCGCGGTGCGGAAGGCCCGGACGCGATAGGTGGGGGCAAGGCTCCGCTCCAGCAGGAACGCGATCCGGTCCAGGGCCTCGACGGGGTCCATCGGAACTCCTCCCTGCGGTCGCGTCGGCCGCCGCACACTCCCCCAGCGTTGCCCAGCCGCCGCCGGACCGCACGGCGGATGTCCGGTGCGGCGACGGTTCCGGATCCCCGGGCGGGCCGGGCGGCCACCTCACCCACTTGGACGAACGCCCGGAATTCCGCTGCTCCGCCGCGTTCCGGGCGGAGTGGGTGGTGGCCTTATGGCGCTCCGCCGCTGACCAGCGGGAACAGCGGGAACCGCTTTACGCTCTAGCTATGACCGAAAGCGCGAGCCCTCACATCTTCCACCCACGGATCATGGTGCTCGGGGTGCAGCCGGGCACGCCGCCGTTCCGGATCATGGAGATCGACGGCGAGATGGTCGGCGAGGCGAAGGCGATCACGGACGTCCTGGAGTACGCGGCGGCGTACGGCATCACGGTCCACGATCTCGACGACCCCGACGTGGTCCGGTGGGTGGGCGGCGACAAACTCACCTGGCATCCGCGCTGACGGCGTTCCGGACCCGAGGCCCGCCCCGGTCCCGACACCCTTTGCTGCCCGAGGATCCGTGCGGATCCCGGAGGAGCGGGGCGGCTGGGTGCCGCGTGCGCGAAGAGCCCGGCAGGGGTTGCTCACCGAGCCGCAGCCAGGCCGGAGACGGAGTCACTGGTCCGGCAGCGCCGTGGACGCCGCGGCAGGCTGCCCGGGAGCGGGGAACTGGTCGGCCGAGATCCGCTGCCGGAAGACGTGGTAGGTCCAGCCCTGGTAGCAGAGGACGACGGGGAGCAGGACGAGGGCGACCACGGTCATGACCTTGAGGGCGTAGGGGCCTGACGCAGTGTTGTGGACGGTCAGGTCGTAGGCGCTGCTCGTGCTGGAGACCATGACCCTGGGGTAGAGCTCGGTGAAGAGCGATGTCACGGTTGCGGCGATCGCGAGCGTGGTGGCACCGAACGCCCAGCCGTCGTGGCCGCCGCTGATCAGCCAGGCCGCCGCGGCGACGGCCACGACGGCGGCGAGTTCGGCGAGGTTGAGGAGGATGCCGCCGCCCGCGAGTGAGCGTGTCCAGAAGACGTAGGCGAGGACCACCAGGCCGGCGGGCAGGACGGTGAGCCGGGCGAGTCGGCGGGCCTTCTCACGGATGTCCCCGCTGGTCTTCAGGGAGAGGAAGGTCGCGCCGTGCAGGAGGCAGAGCACGGTGAGGGTGATCCCGGTGAAGACGCCGTAGCCGGTGAACAGGTCGGCGAAGGTGCCCGAGTACTCCTGGTCGTGGTCGATGGGTACGCCGTGCAGCAGGTCACCCAGCGCGATGCCGAGCACCAGGGGCACGGTCACGCTGCTCGCGGTCAGCAGGACGGTCCAGTTCCGCCGCCATCGCGCGCCCTCGATGCGGCCCCGGTACTCGATGGCGACGCCGCGGACGATGAGTCCGGCCAGGAGCAGCACAAGCGCGAGGTAGAAGCCGGAGAAGAGGGTGGCGTACCAGCCCGGGAAGGCGGCGAACATCGCGGCGCCGGCGGTGACCAGCCAGACCTCGTTGCCGTCCCAGACCGGTCCGATGGTGTGCAGCACGGCCCGTCGGCTCGATTCGTCGCGGGAGAGCAGCCCGTGGAGCATGCCGACCCCGAGGTCGAAGCCCTCCAGAACGAAGAAGCCCGTCCACAGCACGGTGACGAGGATGAACCAGAGGGTGGTGAATGCCATCGCGGGCCTTCCGGCGGCTCGGGACCTCAGTAGGTCATCTCGGGTGCGGGCTGGTCGTCCTGGTGCAGGGGGCCGGTGCCCTTGCGTGTGTGTCGTGTCATCAGCACGGCGGCGATCACGGCCATCGCGGCGTAGAGGAGGAAGAAGGCCACGATGCTGATGGCGACTTCGGCGGTACTGACGGAGGAGGAGACGCCGTTCTTCGTCAGCTGGAGGCCTTGCACGATCCAGGGCTGGCGTCCGTTCTCGGTGAGGAGCCAGCCGGAGGTGTTGATGAGGAACGGCAGCAGCACGGCCCACACCGCGGTGTTCAGGAACAGGCGTGAGTGCGTGAGCCGTTCGCGCCGCAGCAGCCACAGGCCCCACAGTCCGAGGAGGAGGGCGAGCGAGGCGAGGTAGGCCATGACGCGCATCGCCCAGTACTGGATGAAGACGTCGGGCACGTAGTCGCCCGGACCGTAGGCCTGCTGGTACTGGCTGTTGACCTCGTTGAGGCCGAGGACCTTGCCGTTCCAGTGGTTGGTGGCGAGCAGGGAGAGCAGGTGGGGGATCTCCAGGATCTTGGTGGGCGTCTGGTCGTTGTTGCCGCCGCCGATCTGGAAGAGGGAGAAGGAGCAGGGCTGGCAGGTCTCCCACTGTGCCTCGGCCGCCGCGATCTTCATCGGCTGGTACTTGCCCTCGGTCACGCCGAGTTCACTGCCGACGAGCATGGCGAACATCAGGGCCGGCACGAGGATGAACAGCGACAGGCGCGCTGACAGCCGGAACCCCGAGGCCGCCTCCTTCGTCGCGTCCGGAGTGCCTTCGTCCTGGACCTGGGCTTGGGCCTGGCCCTGGGCTTTGTTCTGGGCCTTGTCCTTGGTGCCGCCGTTGTCGTTGCGGAGGTCCTTGCGCAGCTGCCAGGCGGAAACGGAGAGCATGACCATCGAGCCGGTGACCAGCGCGGCCAGCAGGACGTGCAGGTAGCCGCGCAGGAAGACGGGGTTGGTGAACAGGGCCCAGACGTCGTCGAGTTGCGGGCGTCCGGTGGACGGGTCGACCTTGTAGCCGACCGGGTGCTGCATCCAGGAGTTCGCCGCCATGATGAACAGCGCCGACAGCGCGCTGCCGCCCGCCACCGCCCAGATCGTCGCCAGGTGGACACGCTTGGACAGCTTGTCCCAGCCGAAGATCCACAGACCGAGGAACGTCGACTCCAGGAAGAACGCGGCGAGCCCCTCCATCGCCAGGGGCGCCCCGAACACGTCACCGACCGTGCGGGAGTAGCCCGACCAGTCCATCCCGAACTGGAACTCCTGGACCAGGCCGGTCACCACGCCGACGGCGACGTTGATGACCAGCAGTGTCCCGAAGAACCGCGTCAGCCGCAGGTACGCGACCTGCCCGCCTCGGTACCAGGCGGTCTGGAGCAGGGCCGTCAGCAGGGCCAGCCCGATGGTCACCGGGACGAACAGGAAGTGGTAGATCGACGTCATCGCGAACTGCAATCGCGCCAGGTCCAGCTGACTCATCCGTCCACACCCATCGCATCGCACCGCAACACGGGCTGATCCAGCCACCCAGACAAACAGACGCGTTCCCGGGCAGCCGACAAGCCGCACTCGCGGACGACCCCGGCCATCCGTTCGGCGTACGCACTCCGTAGCGGCCTGCGAAGACACGGTCGGCGTGTTCTGCCTCTGGGTGGAAGCGTGGGAACCGATCACCGGACGCGTCCGGGTGGGGCGTTCGCCGCGGTGACCGCGACGAAGCCCGAGGAGTCGCAGTTCAATGTCGTGCTCACGATCAGGGCATCATGGTGTGGGTGAACCCGGCCAACAGCCCCGACGCCTTCGGCACGAGCGGCAACCCCGCACCCCGCGTGTCGTATCGAGTGGCCACGGCCCGATTCCGCTCCAGCCGGTTGATCCCGGTGGGCGCCGAGATCTCCCCGGTCCTGATCCCGATCCTGATCCTGATCCCGAGACGCCGGACGGGGGCTGGCCGCCGCGGCAGACGGTGCTGCGCGGCGGCACGGCGTACGAGCTGACGCAGCCCGCGTGCCGCGACCATGTCCTCCCCCGCGCCGGACCACCGGCGGATACCGCACCCTCTTATTCGAGAAGGAAACTTGTCATGTCGAACAGCCTGCTCTTCAACCCGCGCACGTACGACCCGGCACACTTCGATCCGGAGACGCGCCGCTTGCTGAGGGCCACCATCGACTGGTTCGAGACCCGTGGCAAGCAGGCACTGCTGAGCGACTACATCGACCGCACCTGGTACGCGGACTTCCTGGAGTTCGCCGCCAAGGAGGGTCTGTTCGCCACCTTCCTCACCCCGTCCGCCGATGCCGCCGGTGACGAGAACAAGCGCTGGGACACCGCCCGCAACGCCGCCCTCAACGAGATCCTCGGCTTCTACGGCCTCAATTACTGGTACACCTGGCAGGTCACGATCCTCGGCCTCGGCCCGGTGTGGCAGAGCGAGAACCCCGAGACGCGCGCCCGTGCGGCGCGGCTGCTCTCCGAGGGGCATGTGATGGCCTTCGCCCTGTCCGAGAAGAGCCACGGCGCCGACATCTACCAGACGGACATGGTCCTCACCCCGGACGGCGAGGGCGGCTTCCGCGCCAACGGTTCCAAGTACTACATCGGCAACGGCAACGTCGCCGGACTGGTCTCCGTCTTCGGCCGCCGCTCCGACATCGAGGGCCCCGAGGGCTATGTCTTCTTCGCGGCCGACAGCCGGCATCCGGACTACCACCTGGCGCAGAACGTCGTGAACTCCCAGATGTTCGTCAGCGAGTTCCGCCTGGAGGACTACCCGGTGCGCGCCGAGGACGTGATGCACACCGGCCAGGCCGCCTTCGACGCCGCCCTCAACACCGTCAACATCGGCAAGTTCAACCTGTGCGCGGGCGGCGTCGGCATCTGCGAGCACGCCATGTACGAGGCGGTCACCCACGCCCACAACCGCATCCTGTACGGCAACCCGGTCACCGACTTCCCGCACGTGCGCCGCGAGTTCACCGACGCCTACGTCCGGCTGGCCGCCATGAAACTGTTCAGCGACCGGGCCGCCGACTACTTCCGTTCCGCCGGTCCCGACGACCGCCGCTACCTGCTCTTCAACCCGATGACCAAGATGAAGGTCACCACCGAGAGCGAAAAGGTCATCGACCTGCTGTGGGACGTCATCGCGGCCAAGGGCTTCGAGAAGGACACCTACTTCGACAAGGCGTGCCGGGACATCCGCGGCCTGCCCAAGCTGGAGGGCACGGTCCACGTCAACCTCGCCCTCATCCAGAAGTTCATGGGCAACTACCTGTTCCAGCCCGCCGATTACGCGCCCGTCCCCACCCGTCTCGACGCGGCGGACGACACGTTCCTGTTCGGGCAGGGTCCGGCACGCGGCCTGGGGGCCATCCGTTTCCAGGACTGGCGCATCGCCTACGACCGGTTCGCCGCGCTGCCCAATGTCGCCCGCTTCCGGGAGCAGGCCGACGGGCTGTGCGAGCTGCTCTCCCAGCACGCCCCGGACAAGGCCCAGCTGCGGGACCTCGACTTCTCCCTCGCCCTCGGCCACCTCTTCGCCCTGGTGGTCTACGGCCAGCTGGTGCTGGAGCAGGCCGAACTGACCGGCCTGGACGAGGACCTGCTGGACGAGATCTTCGCCGTCCTGGTCCGCGACTTCTCCGGCTACGCCACCGATCTGCACGGCAAGGCCGCGGCCACCGAGGCCCAGGCCGCCTGGGCGCTGGCCCACATCCGCCGCCCGGTCGCCGACCCCGAGCGCCTGGCCCGCGTCTGGTCCCAGGTCGAGGCGCTGTCCGGCGCCTACGAGATGCAGCCCTGACGCGGACGCCTGCGGTCGCGCGAGAACCCGCGGCCGCAGGCCCCCGGCGACGCGGCGGATCGTCCGTGGCCGGTGAACGACCACAGGGCGGCGCCCGGGACCGCCACGCGGCCCCAGGGCTGTGCCGGTTGTCACGGCGGCTGCGGGGCCGTTGTTCCGGTCAGGGCGGAAGGGGCGAGTACCCACAGCAGGGCTCGACCGGTCAGTGGTGTCGTGGCGATCAGGGTCAGGTAGATCTCGACGAGTGATCCGTCGCCGGTGAGGACGTCGAGGTCGCTGGTCAGGCGGCCCAGCAGGTAGATGACGGCGTCGACGATGAGCCAGGAGGCCAGGTTGGCTCCGATCCACCAGGCCCAGCGGCTGGTGACCTTGCGGAGCACCATGGATTGCGACAGGCCGAGCAGGGGGCCGAGGGCCAGGCTCTGGCTGGCGGCCAGCAGGTAGGTCGTCGACACGTCACCGTCGGAGTCCTGGGCGCTGATCACAGCGGGCATGATCACGAGGAGCCAGGCCAGCAGCGCCGGGCCGATGTTGGCGGTGATCCACACCTTGCGTGGGAGGGGTACCCGCTGCCGGACGACCAGCCATTGCAGGGCGCCCAGAACACCCCCGAACAGGACGGCGCCCAGGGTCGCGATCAGGAGAGCCACCAGAACGTGGCCGCTGGCGAGATCGAGGTGGAGGGCGTCGCTGCCGAGCAGTGCCAGTACGAAACCGGCGGTCAGGACGGTGACGAAGGCGATCGTGTTGTAGCCGATCCACTCCCAGTACAGGCGGGTGTTCCACCCACTGGGCGAGGCCGCCGCTGGGCCGGTACCGGAAGCGGGCATCGTTCGTTCCTCCGGTGTCGGTGATCCCCTCCGCAGCGGATGCCTTTCAGTCTGTTCCGGGGCGTGCGACGTGTCCACACGAGTCATTTCAGTGAGTTTGTGGTGTGCCGTCCGCATGGTGCCGGGGATGCTCGGGGAGAGTGGCTGTTTCCGAGTGGACGAGGCAGCGGGTTCGTGACGGCATCGGGTGCGTCCGAGAGGGGGACGGTGGACGGAACGTCGCGCAGTGGACGTCGGGCGGTCGTGCTCACGACGGTGCGCTGTGTGCTTGTCGCGGCCGCCTTGGTCGCCGCCTACTACCTGCTGCCGCTGGACTCGGCCTTCACTGCGAAGTCCGTCATCGCTCTCGTCGCAGGGCTGGTGGCGGTGGCGCTGCTTCTCGGATGGCAGGCGCGCGGGATCGTGAGTTCCGAGCGCCCCCGGCTGCGGGCGATGGCCGCTCTGACAACGGTACTTCCGTTGTTCCTGCTGCTCTTCGCCACGACCGACTACTTGCTGGATCGCAGCGCGCCGGGCAGTTTCAGCGAAGCGATGTCGAGGACCGACGCGCTGTACTTCACGATGACCGTGTTCAGCACGGTCGGCTTCGGCGACATCAGCCCGCGCAGCGAGCCGGCACGGCTCCTTGTCACGGGACAGATCACCGCCAACCTCCTGCTGCTCGGTGTGGCCGCCCGAGTCCTGGTGAACGCGGTGGAAGAGGGCCGGCGGGCCCAGGGCGGCACACAGTAAGGGGCCGGTCTGTCGCGCCGGCGTCCGACGGCCGGCCGGTCAGCCGGCCGGAACGTCCTCCGCGGGCAGCCGTCCCGCCCGTACCGCGTCGACGAGTGCCTGATGGTCGCGCTCGTTCTGGTCGGCGTACGCCTCCGCGAAGGTCACGAGAGCTCGGTCGAAGGAGTCCTTCTTACCCAGATAGGAGGCGATCGCGATCCGGTCGCCGGAGCGCGCGTGCGCGCGGGCGAGGGTGTGGCCGCAGATGCCGCCGAAGGTCTCCAACTGCCCGGGCGACATCGTCTCCGGCATCGCGATGCCCTTCCAGTCGCGCAGTTGCCGGACGTAGAAGTCGCGGCGCTCGCCGTCGATTCCGTCCACGCGTTCCCAGCCGAGGAAGATGTCGCTCGCCGCCTGCATCAACCGCTGTCCCGCGACGACTCGTTCGCCCTGGTTGCGATACTGGCTGGCCCCGACGTGGTCGGCGAGTACGGAGGTGTCGGCTTCCTTGGCCTGCAGGAACAGCGGGTCGCGGCCGTCCCGCCCGAGGAGCAGGAAGATCCAGCACCGGGTGCCGACGCTGCCGACCCCGACCACCTTGCGGGCGACGTCCGCGAGTTGGTAGTCCTCCAGGAGGAAACGCCGGTCGGACGGCAGCGTGAGTCCGTACCGCTCGATCAGTCCTCGGAACTGGCGCTCCAGCGTGGTGCGTTCGGCGTCGGGAAGCAGATCGGCGATGGGCACGAGCAACGGGGGATCCGGCGCGATCATCGGTCGGCCGTCGACCTGGCGCGTGAGCTTCTCGAAGACCTGCACGGTGTCGCGCGAGCGGGCCTTCGTCAGGGCGTGGTCGAGCTTCTTCTGACCACTTTTGTGAAGCCGGCCCGTTGTGAGGTCTATGAGGCGGTCGGCGTCGATCTTCGCGTACCAGACGTCGAGGTTGCTCATGCCGGCGAAGCGGATCATCGCCTCTCGGTACGAGCGCACGGTGCCGCTCACGATGCGGGCGCGCTCGGCGTCGTCGAGGCCGTTCGCCCTGGCGGCGATGACGAAGCTCGCCGACAGCCGCTTGACGTCCCACTCCCAGGGGCCCGGCAGCGTCTCGTCGAAGTCGTTGATGTCGAACATCAGCTTCCGCTCCGGCGAGGCCAGCAGCCGGAAGTTGAGCAGATGGGCGTCTCCGCACAGCTGGGCGTTGATTCCCGAGACGGGAGTGCCGGCCAGGTCGGACGCCATGATCGCCGCGGCCCCGCGGTAGAAGCGGAACGGGGACTCGGTCATCCGGCTGTACCGGATGGGCACCAACTCCTGCACCCGGGCCGCGGACTGCTCCTCCAGGATCGCCAGCGGGTCCGGTCTCTTCGAACCGGGTCTGTACACCGCGTGTCCCGACCGTGGACAGCGGCGCCGCGCCTCCTTGCCGAGTGCCACGCGCTCCGCGGGTGTCGCGTGGGGTGACGTACGCATCGCGGTGGTCGCGTGCTTGGGCATCGTCGGCTCTCCTGCCTGGCCCTGCGGCCCCCGGGGCGACCGGGGACACGGCAGCCCGAGCGCTGCCGTGCCCCCTGTTTGCGGGCCGCGCCTGTCGTCCGTTCCTGGTGGCGGCGTCTGTTCTCAGCCCTGGCCCTCGATCTCGGCGTCGGCGACAGCGATCGCGATGCCGAGCGCCCTCGCGATGTTGCCCGCCGCCGTCATGACGCGGGCAGTTCCCACGATGGGAGCGATGGCCACCAGGACGTCCTGCAACTGGGCGGCGGTGACGCCTGTTTCGATGGCGGGGTCGATATGGGCGACGTAGGAGATCGGCGGAGCATCCGAGGCGGCCAGGGCCGCGATACGCGTGAGCAGCAGCATGTCCGGGGCCAGCCCGCACCGTTCGACCGAGTCGACCGTCATCGCGGCGAGCGTGTCCAGGACAGGGGTTTCCGACGCAGTGGCCATGGATGGGTGCCTTCCCGTGGGCTTCCGGCGCCGGGTGAGCAACGGTGGCGGAGCATCGAGCATCCGCGAGCGCCGGGCTTCCCCTCAACGGTAGATCCGTCCCGGGCACCCCGCATGGCGGCGCGGGTCGCCCCGGTGCACAGGGGCTGAACCGCCGGTCCGGGTTCGAGCACCGGGCCGTGATCGACCGGACGGACCCTAGCCCGTACGGCCCGCCCAGGGTGCCGTCCCGCCGTGGAGCGACGGAAATGGAGGCAGGCAGCCCCCGATGAGCCCCGGAGCATCCATGACCAGCCCCCGCGATCCGTCCGAACCCGACGCAGTCCCGCAGAAGGACGCGGGTGATGCGGCTGGGGGTGGGCACCAGGGCGGCTCGACGACCGCGCGGATCGCCAGGAACACCGCCTCCGCGGTCCTCATCGTCCTCACCTGCATCCTCGTACCGATCGCGCTGCTCACGGTGTGGGTGCACGACATCGCGCTGGACACGGACCGGTACGTGGCGACGGTCGCCCCGCTGGCCTCGGACCCCGCGATCGAGGACGCGGCGATCAAACGCATCACCCATGCCGCCGATGTGCGGGTCGACGGCAACCAGGCGGCCTCGGACATCGCCGCATGGCTCCAGACACAGGGCCTGCCGCCGAAGGCCGCACAGGCCGTGAAGGGGCTCGGCCCCCAGCTCGACGCGGCGGTCGACAGCACGGTGCAGAAGGTGGTCACGCGCTTCGTTCGGAGCGACCGCTTCGAGAAGATCTGGACGGCCGCCAACCGGGAGGCCCACGCCGGGGTCGTACACGCGCTGACCGGCCAGGGCCGCGGCGCCATCGGCGTGAACGGCGGAACCGTCACCCTGAACGTCGGCGAAGCCGTCGACCAGGTCAAACAGGCGCTCGTGGACGCCGGACTGTCCCCGGCTTCCAAGATCCCCGACGTCAACAAGCAGATGGTGCTCTTCCAGTCCGACCAACTCGACAAGATCCGCAAGGGCGCCCATCTGCTGGACGTGATCGGGAACTGGTTCCCGGTGATCGTCGTGCTGATCGGCACCGCCGGCGTGCTGCTGGCCCACCGGCGCCGACGAGCCCTGATCCGTACGACGCTCGGCGCCGCCTTCGCCTGCCTGGTAATCGCCATCGTCCTGGTCATCGCCCGCCGCTACTACCTGGACCACCTCCCGGCCCAGGTCCAGTCGGAGGCCGCCGCGGCGGCCGTCTTCGACACGCTGCTGCACTTCCTGAAGGTCAGCCTCCGCACGGCGATCGTGCTCGGCGTCGTCATCGCGCTCGGCGCCTACCTCATCGGTCCCGGGCGGCTGCCGATCGCCGTCCGCGGCACGTCCGAGCGCACCGCGGACTCCGCGGCTCAATGGGCCTACGCCCACCAGGTCCGCACCGGCCGGGCGGGAACCTGGGCCCAGGCACACCGCCGTTGGATCGCCCTGGCCGCGCTGCTGATCGTGGCCCTGGTCTTCGCGCTCTGGAACCACCCCACGGTTCTGACGATCCTGCTGCTCGTCCTCATCCTCCTGGCCCTGCTCGCGCTCCTCGCGCTCCTCGCCGCCTCCGGACGTGCCACGACCGAGGCGGAGAAGGCCGCGCCACCGGGACCGGAGGGCGGTCGATGAAACGGTCGGCCACCCGGCGGCCCCGGGACGGGAACCGGGCGGATCAGGCGACCTCGGTGGCCGCCTGCCGGACGGCCTTGTCGATGTCGTCCGTACTCACGTCGAGCTCCTTGGCGATCTGCTTCTCGGCCTTCAGCTCGGCCTTCTCCAAGGCTTGCGAGAGAGTGCTCGCACCGACGACGACGAGGGCGGCCTCTCCCTCGTCGATGAGCTCGCCGAACTCCTTGACGTCCGCGCGGGACATGCCACGCCACAAGTGGCCGCCCACGCCTCCTGCAGCCGCGCCGACGAGCGCGGTACCGATGACTGCAGGCGGGAACAACAGGCCGACGACCGCCCCGGCCGCGGCTCCGCCCCATGCCCCGTGCCGGGTGGCCGACTCGTCCTTGTTCACGTGGACCTTGCCGGCCTCGTCCTTGGTGACCACGGAGGCGTCGTAGGTGCCGACCGCACCGGCCGAGTGAAGGTCCTTGACGATGTCGTAGTCGGCTCGTGCCGCGGCTTCGCTCGGGTAGGTGCCGATGTAGATGAACACTGCGTCGGGCTTGGCCATCCCTTGATTTTCGCGGGGAATCCTGGCCTTCAGGTCGGGCGGGAATGCGATCCTTGGCCCGCAGGCGCGAAGTGTCGGAGTTCGCTGCGTCTGGGGGGTGGGGGTCAGGCCGGCCGTTTCTGGCTCTCGATGTACTCCTTGACGATGCTCAGCGGCGCGCCGCCGCAGGAGCCGGCGAAGTACGACGGGGACCAGAACACCGAGCCTGTGCCGGTCTGGTCGTTCCGTTCGGTGTACTCCGCGCGCAGGTAGCGGGAGCTGACGCCCTTGAGGCTGTTGACGAGCTTGGACAGGGCGATCTTCGGCGGGTAGTGCACGAGCAGGTGGACGTGATCACCCTCGCCGTCGAAGCCCTCGCACGCAGCGGGTCGGCATCTCGTCGTCGAAGACTTCACGCCGGTACTTGGTGATGAACACCAAGTGGCCGTGCCGGTGATGGACGACGTCATTTCCTCGTTTTTATATGGGGATCTGGTTCCTAATGTGGTGACATGCGCTGAGGCAGTAGGATCAAGCCAA
>NZ_JAODTZ010000067.1 GCF_025399795.1 Streptomyces rhizosphaerihabitans
GGCTGGCGGCTGGCGGCTGGCGGCCTAGCCTCCCTGGCCCAGGGACTCCAGTACCGCCTTCGCGGCGTTGTGGCCCGGTACTCCGCTCACGCCGCCGCCGCGTACCGCGCCCGCCCCGCACAGCAGCACATTCGCGTGCCGGGTCTCGACGCCCCAGCGGCCGGTGCCCTCCTGGGCGTAGGGGAAGGCGAGGTCGCGGTGGAAGATGTTGCCGCCGGGCAGGCGCAGGTCCCGCTCCAGGTCGAGCGGGGTCTTCGCCTCGATGCACGGCCGCCCGTCCGCGTCGGTGGCCAGACAGTCGGCGAGCGGCTCGGCGAGGTGCGCGTCCAGCTGGGCCAGTGTCGACTTCAGCAGTTCCTCCCGTACGGCGTCGTTGTCCCGCTCGAAGAGCCGGGCGGGCGTGTGGAGACCGAAGAGCGTGAGGGTCTGATAGCCCTGCTCGACCAGGTCCCGGCCGAGGATGCTGGGGTCGGTGAGCGAGTGGCAGTAGATCTCGGAGGGCGGCGCGGCGGGCAGTTCACCGGCCGCGGCCTGCGCGTGGGCGGCCGCCAACTGCTCGTAGCCCTCGGCGATGTGGAACGTCCCGGAGAACGCCTCGCGCGGGTCCACGGAGGTGTCACGGAGCCTCGGCAGCCGCTTGAGCAGCATGTTCACCTTGAGCTGGGCACCCTCGGCGGGTGTCGGCGCCTCGTCCCCGGTGAGGTGGGCGAGCTCCTGCGGCGAGGCGTTCACCAGGACGTGACGGGCCGCGACGACGCCCTCGCCGTCGGCGGTCCGGTAGGTGATCTCGGCGGACTCTCCGTCGGTGTCGATCCGCAGCACCTCGTGACCCGTGGCGATCACGGCGCCCGCGGCGCGCGCCGCACCGGTGATCGCGTCGGTCAGGGCGCCCATCCCGCCGACGGGCACGTCCCAGGCTCCGGTGCCGCCGCCGATCACGTGGTACAGGAAGCAGCGGTTCTGCCGCAGCGACGGGTCGTGGGCGTCGGCGAACGTGCCGATCAGCGCATCGGTGAGAACGACACCGCGTACGAGGTCGTCGGCGAAGTACTCCTCGACGGCGACGCCGACCGGCTCCTCGAAGAGGATCCGCCAGGCCTCCTCGTCGTCGACGCGCGCCCTCAGTTCCTCACGGGTGGGCAGCGGTTCGGTGAGCGTCGGGAACACACTCCGGGCGACGCGGCCGGTCATCGCGTAGAAGCGCTGCCACGCCTCGTACTCACGCTCCGATCCCGTCAGCCGGGCGAACGCCTCGCGGGTGCGCCGCTCGCCGCCGCCGACGAGCAGCCCGGTGGGCCGTCCGTCCCGCTCGACGGGCGTGTACGAGGAGACCGTGCGGCCACGGACCCGGAAGTCGAGCCCCAGGTCGCGCACGATCTTCCGGGGCAGCAGGCTCACCAGGTACGAGTAGCGCGACAGCCGCGCGTCGACTCCGGCGAACGGCCGGGTGGACACGGCGGCGCCGCCGGTGTTCCCCAGGCGCTCCAGCACCAGCACGGACCGCCCGGCCCGCGCCAGATAGGCGGCGGCGACCAGTCCGTTGTGGCCTCCGCCGACGATCACGGCGTCATATCCCTCGTGTACAGGCATGCTTCTTGGTAGCACGTGATGATCTACGTCGGCCAGAGGTGCGCGGCAAGCGGCGGGCAACCGTACGAGGGTGCGCGGACGTCTCGGACCCCGGGGCGCCTGCCCACGTCGAGGCGACCGTCCCTGGCCAGGAGGCCGCGCCGGGGTCGCGGGGAGATCCGAGCGCGACCTGTCAGCGCGATCTGTCAGCGCGACCGGCGGGCGTTGAGCCGGGCGGCCCGGCGCGTCAGGTGGTCGCGCTCGGCCAGGTCGGTCGCTTTCCGCGCCGCCTCGGCGTACAGCCGTGCCGCCGTCGCCAGGTCGCCGTCGCGCTCGTGGAGGTACGCCGCCACCGCGGTGTGGCGGGGCAGGGAGTCGTGCAGCGCCGCGAGCGCCGCCAGCCCGGCGCGCGGTCCGTCGGCCTCTCCGACGGCCACCGCGCGGTTGAGCCGGACGACCGGGCTGTCGGTCAGGCGCACGAGCTCGTCGTACCACTCGACGATCTGCACCCAGTCCGTCTCCTCGGCCATGAGCGCGTCGGCGTGGAGAGCCGCGATGGCTGCCTGGGCCTGGAACTCGCCCAGCCGGTCGCGGGCGAGGGCCGCCTGCAGGATCCCGACACCCTCGGCGATCGCCCCGGTGTCCCACCGGCCGCGGTCCTGCTCGGCGAGCGGCACCAGGCTGCCGTCCGGCGCGGTCCGGGCGGCGCGCCGGGCGTGGTGGAGCAGCATGAGGGCGAGCAGCCCCGCCACCTCGGGGTGGTCGATCGCGGCCGCGAGCTGCCGGGTGAGCCGGATGGCCTCGGCGGCGAGGTCGACGTCGCCGGAGTAGCCCTCGTTGAAGACCAGGTAGAGGACGCGCAGCACGGTGGCGACGTCGCCGGGCTGATCGAACCGCACCCCCGAGACGGTGCGCTTGGCCCGGCTGATGCGCTGCGCCATGGTCGCCTCGGGCACCAGGTAGGCCTGGGCGATCTGGCGGGTGGTGAGCCCGCCGACGGCGCGCAGGGTGAGCGCGACCGCGGACGACGGCGTGAGCGACGGGTGGGCGCACAGGAAATAGAGCTGGAGCGTGTCGTCCACCGCGGGCGTGGGTCCGGGGGCCGGCTCCTCGTCGACGAGGTCCTCGCGCCGGCGGCGGGCGGCGTCCGCCCGGGTCGCGTCGAGGAACCGGCGCCAGGCCACGGTGACCAGCCAGCCCTTCGGGTCCCGTGGCGGGTCGGCGGGCCAGACGCGGACCGCCTCGACGAGCGCGTCCTGTACGGCGTCCTCGGCCGCCGCGAAGTCGGCTCCACGGCGGACGAGGATGCCGAGCACGCTCGGTGTGAGGCTCCGGAGCAGAACCTCGTTCATCCGAGAGATCACTCCGTGATGGTGGGCGACACGCCGTAGAACGGGCGCAGTTCGAGCCACTCGTGGATCGGCTTGCCGCCCGCCCCGGGGGCGGCCGACAGCTCCCCGGCCAGTTCGACGGCGCGCTCGTAGGTGTCGACGTCGATCACCATCCAGCCGGCGATGAGGTCCTTGGTCTCGGCGAACGGGCCGTCGGTGACCGGCGGGCGTCCCTCGCCGTCGTATCGGACGAATGTCCCCTCGGGGGCGAGCGCCTGGCTGTCGACGAATTCGCCGGTCTTCTCGAGCCGGGCCGCGAAGTCGTTCATGTACTGGATGTGGGCCGAGATCTCCTCCGGCGTCCACCGGTCCATCGGCGCGTCGTTGACCGAAGCCGGAGCGCCGCGATAGTGCTTGAGCAGCAGGTACTTGGCCATCGTGTTTCTCCTCGGTACTGGTGCGATCCATTGTGGTCGCGTTCACTGCTGGGACGGAGCGGGCCACGGGTTCTCGACATCATCGGCCAAGTTTTTTCGGATCTCGTGGATGAGTGGGGGTGAGCCGTCGCCTGGTGTACGAGTTCATGGCGTGGCGCTAGGGCGGGACACAGCCGGACTTTCGTGATCAACAGCGGGCTGACCTGCCGGAAAACGACCTCAAGGCACGCCGACTGCCTCAAGGCTCTGTTCGCGGCGCCCGACACCCGGCCCCCCGCTCGGTCCGGGCCCGCCGCGCGGTCGCCCCGGCGGTCAGGATCCGTCGGCGAGGTCGCCCCCGTGTCAGCGGCCGCCGGCCGCTCGCTGCGCCCGCAGGGCGGCCACCCTCCGGTACAGCTGCGCCGCCTCCTGCCCGTGCCCGAGCTGCTCCAGGCAGTGCGCTTCGTCGTTGCGGCTGGCGAGGGTGTCGGGATGGTCGACGCCCAGCACCCGCTCGCGGGCGGCGGCGACGCGCCGGTACTCGGTGAGGGCGTCGGCCCAGCGGCCGAGCCAGCCGAGCCCGACGGCGACCTCGCGGCGGCTGACCAGGGTGTCGGGGTGGTCGACCCCCAGCACCCGCTCGCGGATGGCGCACACGTCACGGGACTCGGCGAGCGCCTCCTCCCAGCGGCCCAGGCGGCCGAGGTTCACTCCGAGCCCGTGCCGCGCGCGCAGGGTTTCGGGATGCGCGGCGCCCTGTGCCCGGGTGCGGTCGTCGACGAGAGAGCGGTACAGCTCCAGGGCCTGGGCGCTGCGGCCGAGCCGGCCGAGGCTGATGCCCACTTCGTAGCGGGCGGCGAGTGTGTCCGGATGGTCCGGGCCCAGGGCCTGCGCACGGGACCCGGCCACCTCCTGATAGGTGTGCAGTGCCTCGGTCCAGCGCCCCAACTGGCCGAGGGCGTAGGCCACTTCGTACCGGGTGACGAGGGTGTCGGGGTGAGCGTGGCCGAGCACCCGGGCGCGGGCGGCGGCGACCTCGCTCGCCATGCGGTACGAGTCCTCCAGGCGTCCGAGCCTGCTGAGGTTGAAGGCCAGGTTGTGGCGGCAGCGCAGAGTGTCCTGATGGTCGGGGCCCATCGCGCGCTCCCGGGCGGCGAGCACCGACGTGTAGGCCTGGTGCGCCTCGAAGTGGCGACCCAACTGGCCCAGTACATACGCCATTTCCTGCCGCGCGGCCAAGGTGTCGGGGTGCTCGGCGCCGAGCACCCGCTCTCTGGCCTGGGCGACGCGCGCGTACTCGCCGAGCGCCTCGGCGGGGCGTCCGGTGCGGCTGAGGGTGAAGCCGACCTCGTAGCGGCTGGCGAGTGTGTCCGGGTGGTCGGGCCCGAGCAGATGCTCCCGTTCGGCGGCGACCGAGCGGTGGACCTCTCCCGCCTCGGTCCACCGGCCGAGCCGCCCGAGACTCAGCCCGGCGCTGTGCCGCCCTGCCAGAGCGGTGAGCAACTCCGGTGCGGGGGTGGACCGTTCACCTCGTCCTGACAAGGGCGGGACAGCAGTGGAAGGGCGGGCGATCCACTCGCCGGTGAGGCCGACGGAGGCGTCCGGTGGGGTGTCGCGCAGTCCCGCGCCGGTGGCCTTGTGGCCGGTGGTCATGCCCTGGGTCCAGGACGGCAGCCGGGGTGCGCGGGAGGGCGGCTGCTCGGGTCGGGACGGGACCCGGGGCGCAGGAGAACGCTGTCCCCTGGCAGGGTGCGGCAGGGCGGGGGCGACCACCGTCGGCACGTACATCGGTGTGGTGCGCCCGGCGCTGATGCGGCGGGCGAGTTCACGGGCGTCCTGCGGACGCTGCTCGGGCCGTTTGGCGAGCAGGTCGAGGATGATCCGCTCCAGGTACTCGGGGATGTCGGCCCGGTGGCTGCGCGGCGGCTCGGGCACGGTGTCGCGGTGGCCGACGAGGACGGCCCAGGCGTCGTCGAGGTCGAACGGCGGTGCCCCGGTGGCGATTTCGTAGAGCACGCATCCGAAGGAGTAGAGGTCGCTGCGCTGGTCGACCTCCGAGCCGCCGATCTGTTCCGGCGACATGTAGTGCGGGGTGCCCATCGCGATGCCGGTCCCGGTGAGCCGCGAGGTGAATCCGATGTCGTGGCCGAGGCGGGCGATGCCGAAGTCACAGATCTTCACGGTGCCGTCGGTCAGCCGCATGATGTTCGCCGGCTTCAAGTCTCGGTGCACGATGGCTTGTTGGTGGGTGTACGCGAGAGCGGCGGTCACCTGGTCGGCGATGTCGACGACGTCGACGACGGCGAGCGGATGATGGTGGTTCTCCTCCAGGAGCTGGCCGAGGTTGTGTCCCTCCAGCAGTTCCATCACCAGGTACAGCACACCGTCGGACTCGCCGAAGTCGTGGACGACGGTCACACCGCGGTGCTGAAGGGCCGCGGCGACCCGGGCCTCCCGCCGGAACCGCTCGCGCAGGACGCGGGTGAAGGACGGGTCGTGGTGCGGGCCGAGCGGTTTGAGGCACTTCACGGCCACCTGGCGGCCCAGCGATTCGTCCCGAGCCCGCCACACCTCACCCATGCCGCCGCGCCCGATCGGATCAAGGAGCCGGTAACGGCCCTGGATCAGCCTGCTCTCCGCCATCTCGAGTGATCGCCCCCGTCACTGCTCACCGCTCACGGCTCAGCCCCGAGCCCACCCCCGGCCCCCGCCCAGTATGACGAGCTATCTGCCGACTTTGTACGGCGCCGGGCGCGAGCCGGGGCCGAGCCGTGACACGGCCGAGAGAATGTGCTTGGGAGGGAGTTGCCAGCGCAGCCGTGCGGGGACACGGCGCAGCGTGGTGCCGGTGACCCGCAGCCGCCGGGTCACCGCGGCGGGCGACGGCGCAGGCCTGCCGTACAGCGCGTGGGCGTACGGCGGCAGAGCGGCGTACGCGAGCCCCGCCACGCGCCGCCACAACAGTGCGCGCGCCGGTACCAGCAGCGGGTGGACGGGCGGTCGCCGGAGGAAGTCGTCCACTTCGCGGGCTTCGGGGCCCGCGGCGAGTTCGGGGAGCGTCTTCTCGAAGTGCGCGGCCAGTTCGGCCCGGTCCCCCGGCACCTGATCGGGGTCGAGCCCCACCAGCCGTGCGCCGACCCGGTGTTCCCCGATGTAACGGTCGGCCTGCGCGTCCGTGAGCCGGAAGCCGGAACGCCGCAGGACGTGCAGATAGGAGTCGATCTCCGCGCAGTGCACCCACAGCAGCAGTTCGGGATCGTCGACCCCGTACCACTCACCGGTGTCCGGGTCGGTGGCGGTGAGCATGCGGTGAATCCTCCGGACCCGGGCCGCCGCCCGCTCCGCGGCCTCGACGGTCCCGTACGTCGTCGTTCCGACGAAGTTCGCGGTCCGCTTCAGCCGGCCCCAGGCGTCGTTCCGGAAGTCGGAGTTCTGCACGACACCGCGTACGACGCGCGGATGAAGGGCCTGAAGGTAGAGCGCGCGGATCCCGGCGACCCACATCATGGGGTCACCGTGCATCTGCCAGGTGACCGACTCGGGCCCGAACAGCCCGGGGTCACCGGCTCCAGTGGGATTCATTCCGTCAGGTGTGCCCAGGAGCCGCGGTCGGCACACGTAACGGCGACCCACCTCGCTCCGCCGGCCCCTGCACACCGGATTTCCGATCTCGCACTACGGGCCCGCCCCCGTTTCCGCGGCGAGCGCTGGAACCTACGGGTCCTCGGGGCCACCGCCGACGGCGCCGAGCGCAGCTGGACCTACGGCGAACCGAGCGGACTGCCGCAGATCGAAGTCGTCGCCGGCCTGCGCTGCGCGACCGGGCGCACCTCCACCGACCGCGAGTGGTACGGGATCCCCGCGACCGCCGTCCTGGACCTGGTCCCGCCGGCGCCGGAGGTCACGCACATCATGGCCCGGGCGGAGCACGGCTACGCCGCCGGCCTCCGTCTGGCCGACTTCACGGCCCCGCAGACCCTGCCGGGCACCCACCACGACGGCGAGCCCCCACCGTCGGACACACGGCTTCCCGCTCCGCCTGGCGGTGCCGCACCTGTACGGCTGCGAGGGCCCCAAGCGGCTGCGCGCCGTCGAGTACCTCACCGAGGACCGCCGCGGCTTCCGGGAGGAACGCGGCTGTCACAGCATCGAGGACCCCTGGCAGGAACAGCGTCGCGCTGGTGGTCGGGTCCACCGCGCCGGACCTCCCCTACGCGGTGGGCGCGCCCTGCCGACGTACGGGCACACCTGGGCCGGACTCGCCCTGTGGGGCGTCCCCTTGAGTGTCGTCGCCACGCTGCTCATCCGGCGGGCCGGCCCCTGTCGTCGCCCGGCACCTGCGGGGCTGGTGGCGTGAGTACGGAGTCCTGGGGCAGGTGCGCCATCGCTGGTACGTCACCGTGATCTCGGCGTGGCTCGGCGCGGTCACCCACGGGCTCTGGGACGACTTCACGCACGACGGGCCGGCCGGGACGTCACTGGGCTTCGCCGTACTCGGGAGGCCCATGGTGCCCGGCATACCGTGGTGGATCGGCCCTGCACAGGCGTCCACGCCGGCCGGAATCGTCGGCTGGGTCTGGGCGACCGTCCCCATCGGGCGTCGCGGGCTGCTGAGGCGCTGGCACGGCTCGCCTCCACGGGGCGTCGTACGGCCCGTACTGTTCTGGGCGCCGGTGGCGGTGAAGACGACGCTGGGCACCGTCGCCTCCGCCCTGTTCCCCGATGGGCGTATCCCGGTCGTCTTCTTCGAACGGTTCCTGTGCGTGTTTGCGGGCGCGTTGGTGCTGACCGCGACTGTCGTCGTTCCCCTTGCGGATTACGTAACCAGATACGTGGTTCTACGGAGGTCCGTTCCCTCCCGGCCGTCTATGTTCGACGAGTCGAATGGCACGAACGGTGTTGAGGGGACTGAGTGACAAGCAACGCCCATGGGATGCGGGGCAGTTGGACGAAGCTGCTGGTCGCGGGGACTCTGCTGGCCGGGTGTTCGGCCCAGGGGACGGACAACCAGCTTTCCCGGCAGAGCGATTCGCCCTCGGCCGGTACCGCGCCACGCGCCTCGGCCAGTTCCTCGCCGGTCAGGGGGGAGACCCCGTCGGCCGGCGCGTCCGCCGCCTCTTCCGTCTTCACGCCCGATGCCTCCCTCGTCCCCCGGACCTCCAAGGACGGGCGCCGGCTGGCCGAATCCGTCGTGCTCGCCCCGGCCGGCTGGGGGCGGAGTTTCGTCGCCCAGACTCCGGCCGGGAGCACCCCGGGCACCTGGGCCGTGCTGAACGAGGACTGCCGCTGGCAGCGTGAGAAGCTCTCGCGCGGGGTGCTGGCGAGCACGTCCCGCTACAGCCGGCTGCCGGCCGGCGGAGGCAAGGGCGCGGTCAAGGTGACGGCGGTCGCCACCGTGCACGCCTCCGTCCTCGGTGCCGACGAGCAGCTGAGCACCACTCTCGAAGAGGTGCTGCGGTGCCCGGAGCAGCGGCCCCGGTCCGACGAGCGGATCACGGGTCTCATGTCGCTCGGCACCCCCTTCGGTGCCCGCGAGCAGGAGTACGCCGACGACTCCGTACTCGAGGCCGGCGATTACGTCGAGAACGGTGGTGCCGCACAGCCGTACCGGTGGATGGTCGCCCGGTTGGGCACGGTCGTCGTGGCCGTCTCCGTGACGGGCGCGAAGGGCAACACCGCGCAGGAACTGGAACAACTGGGCAGCAAGGCCCTGGCTCAGATGCTGACGCGCATCGGGCAGCGGCTGAAGGGGAAGTGATGGAGCCGCTGCGAACTTCGGATCCTGCCAGGCTGGCGGGCTACCGGCTGCTGGGACGGCTCGGCGCGGGCGGTATGGGGGTGGTGTACCTGGCCCGCCCGGCCGGCGGAACTCTGGTCGCGCTGAAGGTGATTCAGGCGGAGTACGCCGAGGACCCCGATTTCCGGGAGCGATTCCGGCGTGAGGCGGACACGGCCCGCCGGATGACCAGCCCGTGGGTGGTGTCCCTGGTGGACGCGGACCCCGAGGCGGCACAGCCCTGGCTCGCGACCACCTTCGTCCCCGGTCCCTCGCTCGCCGAGGCTCTCGCCGCGCACGGGCCGCTGCCGGTGCCGAGCCTGCGGGTGCTCGGGGCGCGGCTCGCCGAGGCGCTGCGGGAGCTGCACGCGGCCGGTCTCGTGCACCGGGATGTCAAGCCGGGCAATGTGCTGCTGGCGCTCGACGGCCCACGGCTGATCGACTTCGGTGTGGCCCGCAATTCCGAGGACACTGCGCTCACCTCGACCGGTGTCGTGGTGGGCACGCCGGGGTTCTTGCCACCGGAACAGGCGCGGGGCGGGCGGGATCCGGGAGCGGCCGGAGACGTCTTCTCGTTGGGCTGCGTGCTGGCCTTCGCCGCGACGGGGCGCCTTCCGTTCGGCACGGGATCGATCGACGCGCTGCTGTACCGGACGGTGCACGACGCGCCGGATCTGGAGGGTGTTCCGGCGGAGCTCGCCGAGGTGGTGAGCAGTTGTCTGGAGAAGGACCCGGAGCTGCGGCCTACGGCCGGGGTGCTGTCCGAGGCCCTCACGGTCGCCGCGCCCTTGTCGCCCTCGTCGCCTTGCGACCCGCGGGAGGCCTTGCGCGTCGTACGTCCTCCAGAGCCCGAGGACGACAGGATTCCCGGTGAAACGGAGCCGACCCTCCGCGAAACGGAGTCGGCCCCCGGCGACGAGGCCTGGCTGCCCGAGCTGTTGGTCAGGCTGATCGCGGAACGGTCGGCCGCCGGGCTCGCGCTGCCCTCCATCGACGAGACCGAGGTCGACGCCGCGTCCGTCGGCACCGCTGCGACGGACACGGCGGCCGCGCAGCCCGCGGTCCGTGCCGTCGGCAGACGCCGTTTCCTCCTGCTGGCCGGAGGTGCGGCGGTGGTCACGGCCGGGGGCGGACTGGCCGCGTGGGCGGCGCTCTCCGGTGACGGCGAGAACGACAACGCCGCCCCGAACTCCAGCAGTCCCGTGTACACCCTCGGTCTGCATGCCGACCTGAGCGGCGATCAGAAGGCGGTCGGCCGGGCTCAGGAGCGGGGGCTGCGGCTGGCGGTCGACGAGTTCAACTCCCGTGCGGACAGTCCCTTTGTTCTCGCTGTGAAGACGGTGGACGACGGTGGCGATCCGGCCCGGGCACCCGAGGCGGCCGCGAAGCTCGTCGCCGACCGTTCCGTGCTGGCCGTGATCGGTCCCACCACGGACGCCACCGCCCTGGCCTCGCTGGCGGCGTACGATGCGGCCTCGCTGCCCCTGATCGCGGTGTCGCCCGGCGCCACCGTGCTGGGGGTGATGGGCAGCCGGTCCTTCCTGCACGCCCGGGTGACGGACACGGTCCTGCCGTTCTACCTGGACGCGTACGTGCGCGGCACCGCGAAGTCGCGCACGGTCGGGATCGTCGACGACCGGGCGGCGGACGCCTACGGCTGGGAGATCAGCAGCACCCTCGCCAACATCCTGCGGAAGGAACGGCAGCCGGCCGTGCCGAAGGTGGTCAGCGCCCTGCGCACCGACTTCGGGCCGACCCTGGATGCCCTGCTCGACGGGGGCGCGGACTCCGTGGTGTTCGCCGGTTACCACGACCGGGCAGCGCTGCTGGCCCGGGAACTGGGCAGCCGTGACTTCCCGGGGGCCAGGGCCGCCGCCCAGGGGGTGCTCGACGCACGGTTCCTGTCCGCCGCGGGGGACGCGGCCGACGGCTGGGTGATCGTCGCCCCGGTCATGGACGCCACCGTGGCGCCCGAGGCGAAGGCGTTCAGGGCCGCTTACCGCAAGCGTTTCGACGCGGAGCCGGAGCGGTACGCCGTCGAGACGTACGACGTGGCGCAACTTTCCGTACGCGGTCTGCGCTCGCTGACCGCCGGGCGCCGCACCCGGCAGAATTTGACGGCGGCGCTGCGCTCGGCCACGTACAAGGGGATCAGCCGGAACCTCGCGTTCGACAAGACGACCGGGGCCCTGGTCATCGACGGCAGCGGGGTCTACCTGTGGAAGGTCGACGGCGGCCGGTTCGCGTACCAGGGCGTGGCGCCGTACCGGGTGTCCACCTGATGGGGCGCTCGTACCAGGTGTGCACCGGGTGAGGCGCTGATGGAGCCGTTGCGCGGCGCCGACCCGGCCAGGATCGCGGGCTACCGGCTGCTGCGTCGGCTGGGCGCGGGCGGCATGGGTGTGGTGTACCTGGCCCGCTCTGCCGGAGGCGCGCTCGCCGCGGTGAAGGTGATCCGTGCGGCGTACGCGGACGACGCGGGGTTCCGGGCCCGTTTCCGCCGTGAGGTGGAGACGGGGGGCCGAGTCGCCAACCCCTGGGTGGTACCGCTGCTCGACGCGGACCCGGACGCGGAGTCGCCGTGGCTCGCCACGGCGTTCGTGCCGGGGCCCTCGCTGGCGGAGGCGGTGGAGGAGTGCGGGCCGCTGCCGTACGGGACCGTCCGCGTCCTGGGGGCGCGGCTGGCCGAGGCGCTGGACGCGGTGCACGGGGCGGGGCTGGTGCACCGGGACGTCAAACCCGGCAATGTGCTGCTCGCCGTCGACGGACCCCGGATGATCGACTTCGGTATCGCCCGGATGCCGGAGGACACCGCGCTCACCGCCAGCGGGATGGTGGTCGGCTCCCCCGGGTTCCTCTCCCCCGAACAGGCGCAGGGCAGGGGCCGGGAGATCGGGCCGGCCAGTGACGTCTTCTCGCTCGGCTGTCTGCTGGCGTACGCCGTGACGGGCGAGCGCCCCTTCGGGCATGGCTCCGCGGCCGGGATGCTGGTGCGCACGGTCCATGACGAGCCGGAACTGGACCACGTACCGGAGTCGTTGCTGCCACTGCTGCGGGGGTGCCTGGCGAAGGAGCCCGGCTCCCGGCCGACGGTGGCCGGGATACGTCGGGCCCTGGACGGTACGGGCGAGGACGGGGGCTGGTTGCCGGAGTCCCTGACCCGGCTGATCGCGCGCCGTTCGGCCGCCGTGCTCGCTTTGCCCGCCGTCGACGCGACCGAGGTGTCCGGGGCGACGGTGGCCGACGCGGCGCCCGGCGCCGAGACGGCCGTCGGCTCGGGAGGCTCCACGCGTCGCCGCTTCCTGGTGCTGGGCTCGGCCGCCGGGGTCCTGACGGCCGGCGGAACGGCGGCGTGGTGGACGGCGCGCAAGCCCGACCGCTCCTCGGCCCAGGGAAGCGAAACCCGTCTCCCGCGCCTGGTCGTTGCCCTGCACGCCGACCTGAGCGGCAGCGGCCGTACGACGGGCCGAGCCCAGGAGAACGGGGTCCGGCTCGCCCTTGACCACCTCAACTCCCGCGCCGGGCGCGGCTTCGACCTGGCGCTCCAGGTGCACGACGACGAAGGCAGCACGACCCGGGCACGGCAGGTCGCCCGGCGGCTGACGGCCGACGGCCGGGTCCGCGCGGTGCTCGGGCCGACCACCGACGCCTGCGCGAAGTCCACCCTCGGCCTCTACCAGCAGGCACGGCTCCCGATGGTCACCGTGTCGGTGGGACTGAACGAGGTGGACCCCACCAAGTACCGGGTGTATGCGGCCACCCGCCCCGATGACGCGACCCTGGCGGCTCCGGTCGTCGCGTACCTCGTCCGCACCGCCGGGGCCCGCAAGACGGTGCTGATCGACGATGCTGCCGAGGGCGACTTCAGCTGGCGTCTGTGCGCCGGCGTCGACGCGGCCGTGCGATCCACGGTCCGGCGCACCCTCGCCGCCGAGGACGACGCGGACGGCGACTTCCGTGCCCTCGCGGAGTCGGTGACGGATGCGGGCGCGGACGCGGTGGTGTTCGGCGGCGGGTACGCGCGGGCCGCGCGACTGGCCCGGGCGCTGCGCTCCGCCGGCTACTCCGGTGCACGGCTGGCCGGTCAACGCGCCCTCGACCCCCGCTTCCTCGCCTCGGCGGGCGACGCCGCCGAGGGCTGGGTGTTCACCACCGCCTTCCTCGATCCGACCCGGGTGACAGCAGCGAAGTCCTTCGTCGCCGCCTACCGCACACGCTTCGACACCGCCCCGCCCTGGTACTCCGCCGAGGCCTACGACGCGACGCTCTTCGTGGCCCGCGCCATGACGGCCCTGGGCGCGTCGCGCGCGGAACGGGGCGCGATCATGGGCCGGTTGCGCGAGACCGACTACCGGGGGATCACCAAACGGCTGCGCTACGACTCGTCCACATACCGGTACGCGGACGCGATGTACCTGTTCCGGGCGACCGGAGGCGCCTTCCGCTGTCTCGGCGACTACCGGGACGCAACGGCCTGAGTTTCATTGTTCACGCGCGCGCCGGTCCAGGACCGTGCGCGTCATGAGGCCCGCCAGCGCCGAGCGGGACGACACGGAGGTCTTACGGTAGATCGCCGACAGGTGGGTCTCGACCGTACGGCGGCTGAGGTACAGCTTGGTCGCGATGGCCTGGTTGCTCAGTCCTTCGGCGACGAGTTCCGCGATCTCCCATTCACGTGCGGTCAGTTGATCGAGTTCCGTGGGAGCGAGGGGTGCCTCCTCGGCTTGGGGACGCACGAGCGCGGCCAGGTCGGACAGCAGGTGCGCGCCGCCGTCGTCGGCGATACGGCGGGCCCGCTCCCACATCGCGACGGCGCGCGGACCGTCGCCCGCGGCCTGTGCCTGGGTCGTCGCCAGCAGCAGGGAGTACGCCTCCCAGAGCCTCGCGCCGGAGGGTGCGTACGCCTGCGCGGCACGCTCGAAGAGGTCTGCGGCCGCGCGGGCGTCACCCTGGTGCTGGGCGAGCGCCGCCTCGGCCCGCAGTGCCGCCCCGCGCTGGCCGTGCAGCCCCATCCGGTCGGCCTCCTCGACGGCTCGTGCGGCCCAGCGCGCGGCCTGCTCGACGTCGCCGATCGCGAGAGCGGTGCTGACGAGGGTGTCCAGCTGGCCTGGGCGTATGGAGGGTTGCAGCCCCAGCAGTTCAGGACCGCCCGCCCTCAGGATGGCGTCCTGCGCGCGGTACTGGTCGCCGCTCACGAGCGCCGTGTGACCGAGCACGCAGCCGGCCAGCGACGCCCACCAGTGGCGGCTTCCGCCGGCCGCGGCCACGGCCTCCTCGGCGGTCAGCAAGGCCCTGGTGTTGCCCAGGGGGCGGTGCGGGAGCAGGATCAGCGCCTTGAAACACAGGGTGAAGGCCAGGAGATCGCTGCTGCCGATGGCTCGTGCGACGGATTCCGCCTCCTCCGCCGACTCCAGGGCGGACGGCAGCCGACAGGTGTTGAGGTGCACGAAGGCCTTGCTGCTCAGCAGGTGTGGCATGACGTGGACCTGGCCGCTGCGACGGGCGATGTCCAGCCCCCGGTCGGCGTGGCGTTCCGCGTCGGTGTAGCGCTCCAGCAGGGCTTCCGCCCAGGCCAGCCACACCAGTGACTCGCACAGTTCCGTGAGGTTGGGGTCGGTCAGACCGTCGGCGAGCCCGGCGGCGGCATCGGCGAACCGGCGGGCCGCCTCCGTCTCCCCTTCGTAGGCCTCGCCCAACGACCCCAGCGCCAGGGCCCCCATCTCTCCCATGAGGTCGCCGTGGGAGCGGGCCGTCGCGAGCGTCCGCTCGATGTCGTCGCGTACGTCGGGGTAGGAGACGGTGTTCAGGGCCGCCATGCCCAGCGCGAGCCCCAGGGAGACCGCCTGGCGGGGCTCAGGACCAGGGCTGCGGACCAGTTCCCGTTGCAGCAGGGCGATCGCTTCCGGGGAGTGTCCGAGGTGCCGTTCCATCATCGCGCACAGCGCTATCGCATCCCCGCGCAGCGATGCGTCGTCCGGCCCGGACCCGCCGATCAGCGTGTGGAGCAGATCGCGGCTCTCCCGCAGGCTGCCGCCCACACCGAGGGCTCTGGCGCGCGCCAGCGTCAAATCCCCACGCTGCTGGGCGTGGGCGGGTGCCTCCGGCATGAGTCGAAGGACGACCTGCAGCAGATGAGCGGCGGTAGCGGGCGCTGTGTGGGCGAATTGGGCGGCCGCCTCGCTCAACACGGCCGCCGACACCGGATCCCAGCCGACCAGCGACCTCTCGACATGATGAGCCCGCTCGGCGGCGGAGGCTCCTGCCCGCGCCAGTTCGTCCGCCGCGCCCCGGTGGATCTCGGCGCGGCGCGGTGCGGGGGTGTTCTCGTAGACCAGTGCCCGCAGCAGCGGGTGGCGCAGGGTCCAGCGCCCGTCGGACCCCCTGCGCAGCAGATCCCGTCGCGCCAATGCACCGATGCAGTCGTCGAGTTCCTCCGCCGTGGTGGGTCCGGTCGTCAGGCTCAGCATCGCGGGCGTGGCATGGTCACCGAGGACCGCCACCGCTTCGACGGTACGGCGCTGTGCCTCGGTCAGCGCGGTCAGTTCGTCCAGCAGCAGCGATCCCAGTCCGCTCGGCACGCCGGACGCGGTGTCGTCGTGGACCCGGACGGTGGTGCCGCGCGACGATGCGCCGTGCCGGTAGGCGTGCAGGAGGGAGAGGAGATAGAGCGGGTTGCCCTCGCTGGATTCATAGATCTTGCCGGCGTCGCCCGGTGGCAGGTCGGAGGCCAGCGCCTCGATCGAGTCCTGCTCGGGCAGCGGCCGCAGCGGCATGCGCAGTACGGCTCCGCTGTCGACGCCGCGTGTCAGAGCGGCGGCAAGCGAGTGTGGCGTCTGTCGTTCGCGCCGGGCCACGACCAGCAGCACCCGGCCTGACGCCCGGTGTCGGATCAAGTGGTCCAACAGTTCCAGGGACGCGGGATCCGCCCAGTGCAGGTCGTCCAGGGCCATCACCAGCCCGCTCCGCTCCCCGAGCCTGCTCAGCACTTCCGTGACGGCACGATAGAGGCCGAATCGATCGCGGTTGCCCGTGCCCGACGCGGCGCCGTGCACACTGTCGGCGCCGTACAGCACCGGTGCCGCCGCCTCGGGTACGTCGTCCGAGTCGAGAAAGGCACGATCAACGTCGGCGAACGCGTCCGTGAACGTCTGGAACGGAGTGTGCCGCTCGTACTCCGTGGCCCTGCCGCGCAGCACGGTCAGCCCACGCTGCCGCGCCCGCGCACAAAACTCGCTCAGCAGCCGGCTCTTCCCCATGCCGGCGTCTGCGGCGATATCGACCACGGCGGGGACGCCGTCCTTCCCCAGACCGGCGATCACCGAGTCGAACCGCCTCAGTTCCTCGGATCTGCCGACCAGCATCGTCGCCGTCCCGTCCAACGCTGGCACCAGCGCGTCTCCATTCTCCACCGGGTTTGCATGATCATTCCAGAGCGGTCCCCTGGGCGGCCGGGCCCCGGCCATCAGACCTGGGCCGGTGCGTTCCCGCTGGGTGAGTTCTCGACGCGGGTGGCCTGGGCCCGCCGGAGCACTCTCCTCAGCCCCACCAGCGCGGCGGCGGTTCCGGCTCCGACGGGAACGACCGGCCAGTACGCGATGCTGTTCCCGAAAGCCGCGCACCCCATGAGCACGAAGCTCGCCGCCATCCCGACGAGGAACCCGAACGCCACCGCCGGGGACCGGTCCCGCCGCACCAGCCGCACCCGGCCGCCGAGGCCGGCCAGGTACGCGGCAGCGGCCAGGGCGATCAGATACCCCATGATCAACGGGTAGAGCATGAACAGTGCCATGTCCCACCCACCGGGATGCCAGCCGGGCCACACGTCACGCCCGTCGATCTCCACGACCCGCCCGTGCCACAGGCCCGCCTGGACCCGCTGTCCCTCCTGGAGGTCGTTCGCGGAATCGTCCGGGACGCCGTCCACCGTCTTCGTCGCGTCACCGACGCGCAGTTCGATCGTGTACTTGGTGGTGAAGATCCAGGCGCCGCTGCCGCCGTCCTGGCCTCCGCCGTCTCTCCCACTCGTCGTGTGGGACGTCAGCTTCGTGATGGTGCCCTCGGCCGTGTGCAGCGTCCCGTTCGACCGTGCGTGCGCGACGCCCGTCTCCTCGTAGGTGCGCATGGCGAGCAGCAGGATCAGGGCAGCCATGACCAGGCGGAACACCCAGCGCAGCGCATGGCCTCGCACTGTCCTGGGCCGCCCCGTGCCCGGT
This sequence comes from Streptomyces rhizosphaerihabitans, assembly GCF_025399795.1. Lineage (GTDB taxonomy): Bacteria > Actinomycetota > Actinomycetes > Streptomycetales > Streptomycetaceae > Streptomyces > Streptomyces rhizosphaerihabitans. The sequence continues at coordinate 17,306 of NZ_JAODTZ010000067.1, forward strand.
CTCGTCCGCGACGTCGTGTCCCCGGTCTGCTCCTGCGTCATCGGGCCCCCTCGCCTTCCGGTCGGGGACAGACAAAAGCCGTCCCACCGGATCACACGCCGCACAGCCGACCATGGTTGCGGTCGACCACCCGGCCGTGACCGCGTCACGGATGGCAGATGTCCCAGGCCGTCGACCTGGTGGGTGAGGGGTTCGGGGTCGACCGGTCCGCTTCGCACTGTGCGCGATCCTGCTACGGGAGCAGCCGGTACGCGCCGATCCGCTCCGTCCCGAACCGCACGTCCGCGTCCCGGTGGTGGCCAAGTCCCGTGTCTTCCGCGGCAGTTCTCCGCCGACCTGTCCCGCGAGCCGCGCGAGGCCGAGCTGCTCTCCGGCAGTCTCGGCATCGAGCGGTTCTCCCCTTACTGCCCCCGCGATGAACCACCGCTAGAGTCGCCCGGTGGCCGCGGACGGCAGGAGCATCGAGACGAGGAGCCCGGACGATGGACCTGGAGCTTCGGCATCTGCGGACCTTGTGTGCGATCGCGGACGCCGGGAGTCTGGGACGGGCCGCGGCACTCCTGAAGTACTCGCAGCCGGCGATGAGCACCCAACTGCGCCGGATCGAGCGGCTCTTCGGTGAGGACTTGTTCGTGCGTACCGCGTCGGGAGTCGAGCCGACCCGGTACGGCCTTGAGATCCTGACTCAGGCGCGCGACATTCTGGCCCGTGCGGATGCCATCAGGCGTCGTCCGCCGGGGTACGGCGTCGGAACACCCCGGATCCTGCGCCTTGCGGCGACCAACTCGCCCGTCCTGTCCGGCATGGTCGTCCGTATACGCAGCCGGAGGCCTGATCTCACGCTGACGGTGAGCAGCGTCTACCCGTCGTCGGAGATAGTCGAGCACTTGGAGAAGGGCGAGCTGGACGCCGCGATCGCCGCGGACTACCCCGGAATGGAGCTTCGGCACTCCGCGGCCGTGGCGCATCGCGAGATCGTCAACGAACCCGCGTTCGTAGCTCTGCCCGCCGGTCACCGGCTCAAGCACCGCATGGAGGTCCCCCTCGCCGAACTCGCCGACGAGGCCTGGTTCCTGACCCCCGACGACGGTGCCGGCTGGCCGGGCGTGTTCTACGCGGCCTGCGCGGCGGCCGGGTTCACGCCCGCGGCCGTCCATGAGTACCTCGGTGACCGGCTCCAGCTCCAGGACATGATCGCCGAGGGACTCGGCGTCTCCATCGTGCAGGCCACGACCCGGCCGAACCAGGGCGTGATCGTCAAACCGCTGACCGGCACACCGCTGTGGACCCGCTATCTGCTCGCATGGCGCCGCGACCAGGTCACGGAGGACATCACGGAGACACTGTTCAGCTCCGCGCACGCGTCCTACCGCGACCTCATCACGCGGTCGGCGCACTTCCAGGCGTGGGCGGCGCAGACGTTCCATCTGCCGCGTTCCTAGGGCCGGTTACGGCGGCGCCCCGCGCCTTGGGACGCAGGGTCAGACCAGGAGCTCGCCCATCCACGTCTCGATCGCCGACGCGGTGCGCGGCAGCGCCGACGACATGAGGCGGGCGCCGTCCTCCGTGACGACCAGATCGTCCTCGATGCGCACGCCGACGCCGCGCAGCTCCGGCGGCAGCGTCAGGTCGTCCGGCTGGAGATACAGGCCCGGCTCGACGGTCAGGACGTGGCCCGCCTCCAGGACGCCGTCCAGGTACTGCTCGGCACGGGCCGCGGCGCAGTCGTGGACGTCCATGCCCAGCATGTGGCCGCTGCTGCACCACGTGTAGCGGCGGAACAGACCGCTCTCGGGCTCAAGGGCCTCGTCCGGCGTCACCGGGAGCAGGCCCCAGGAGTGCAGCCCCTCGGCGATGACCCACATCGCAGCGAGGTGGAAGTCACGAAAGCGCGCGCCCGGCCGGACCGCCGCGATACCGGCGTCCTGCGCGGCGAGCACCAGGTCGTAGAGGTCGCGCTGTGCGGCGGTGAAGGTGCCGCTCACCGGAAGGGTGCGCGTGATGTCGGCGGTGTAGAGCGTGTCCGACTCGATGCCGGCGTCGAGCAGCAGCAGGTCACCGGGATGGACCGGACCATCGTTGGCGATCCAGTGCAGTGCGCACGCGTGCGCTCCGGCGGCGGCGATTGTCTCGTAGCCGAGGCCGTTGCCCTCGAGGCGGGCGCGCAGGCCGAAGACGCCCTCGACCCAGCGTTCGCCGCGCGGATGGCGGACGGCCTCGGGCAGTGCGCGCACGACGTCGGTGAATCCGGCCGCCGTGGCGTCCACCGCGATCTGCAGCTGCTCGACCTCCCACTCGTCCTTGACCAGGCGCATCTCGGACAGGAACGAAGCGAATTCGAGGTCGGCCTCTTCACGGCCGGTGCTATCGACGAGCGCGTCGATCTCCGGGTCGACACCGCGCAGCAAGCGGGTCGGCCGCGCGCCGGTCAGCCGGGCGGGCACGTCGTCGAGGCCCTGGGTCGTCACGCCGAGCAGTGAGGAGGCCTCGTCGAGGGTGGCGCGGCGGCCGACCCAGATCTCGCCGTAGCGGCGGTCGCGGTAGAACTCCCCGGTGTCGCGCGGGGATCGCGGGCGGACGTGCAGCACCGCCTCGTGACCAGAGGCGGTCGGTTCGAGGATCAGGACGCTGCCCGGCTCGGTCCCACCCGTCAGGTACGAGAACGCGGTGTGCGGCCGGAACCGGTAATCGCAGTCGTTGCTGCGCACCTTGAGGACGCCAGAGGGAACGACGAGCCGTTCGCCGGGGAAGCGCGCGGACAGCCGGTCGCGCCGCTTGGCCGCCCACGGTGCGATCGACTGCGGGGGCGGATCGGCGCGCGGCGAAGACTCCCAGTTCCCCATGAGGAACTCGGCGAGCGCCGAGGAGACCGGAAGGTCGTGCGAACCGGTGTGGAGCGGCTTCTTCGTCGTCATACCGGGATCGTAGGGAGCAGGGGGCCGCCCCGCCCCATACCGCTTTTCCGCCGCACGCATAACACGAGTCGGAGACCTGCTCGGCGTCCCCGCCCTGACCGTCAACTGCCCTTGTGGGCACGGATGTTATGGCCAGCCCCTGCATTGTCGTATCCCTCGGTCCGTTGTCATTGGCCACTGTGAGTGGGACGTTCCCCCCACGCCTCGCCGCTCGTGCTCGAAGCGACCCCCCACTCACGAAGGAGCATTGATGCGTCGTCGACCTGCCCTGCCCGGATTCCATCCCGGAAGTCCGTCCAGATTCGCGTCCAGATTCCTGGCCGTCAGCTTGGCGGTCAGCGCCCTGACAGCAGGCCTGCTGGCCGCACCGGCCCTCGCAGCAGCCGGACCGAAGACCGCCACAACGGCTGCTCCCACGACCACCGCCGTGACCAAGCCCAAGCCGCGCGCGCTGTCGCCGCTCGGCGCGAACACCACTGCGTCCGATCAAGCAGACGTCCGGAGCGGGCGACTGGCCGCCGCCCATGTCCGGCCGCTCAGCCCGCAGTTGCCGCAGACCTCCTCGACCTCGAAGACCGTACGGCCTCCCAAAGCCACCAAACACGCGGCAGCCGCGTCGTGCACCCCGGCCGACTTCGGCACCCGTACCGGATCCGAACTCGTCGCGTACATCCAGGACTCGACCACCGACTGCATCAATACGCTGTTCGGCATCACCGGCACGGACGCCCGCAACGTGTTCCGCGAGGCGCAGATGGTGACCGTCGCAGGCGCCTTCCAGGACGCGTCGCAGAGGTATCCCGGCGACAACTCCACCCACGTGTGGCAGCTCGTGCTGTTCCTGCGCGCCGGCTACTACGTGCAGTACAACGACTCGGCCGACGTCGGCGACTACGGCCCGCCCCTGGCCGCGGCCATCGAAGGCGGGCTGGACGCGTTCACCGCCAACTGCCACTTCATGCGCGTCAGTTCGGAACACGGCAACGTCCTGGGCGACGTCATCATCCTTACGGACAGTGCCAACGAGCAGGCTCGCTACCTGGACACGTACAAGCGAGTGCTGAACGCCTACGACAGCTCCTACGACGCCTACTGGAGCATGGACACGGCCGTCAACGACGTCTTCACCCCGCTCTTCCGCGGCCACTTCAACCCCGCGTTCATCAGCGCGGTCACCGCTGACCCGAGCATCATCGACACGCTGAACTCGTTCGCCCTGAACCACATGTCGATGCTGAGCGGGACCTGGTACTTCATGGCCGCCAACGCCGGAACCGAGACGGCGCGCTTCCTCGACACGGCCGGGCTCCAGGACAAGGTGCGGCCGATGGTGAAGGGCCTCCTCGGCGCCTCCTCGATCACCGGCCCGACCGCTCCGCTGTGGGTCGGCGCCGCCGAGATGACTTCCGCGCACGACGCGGCCCCATGCTCGTACTACGACACCTGCGACCTGACGTCCAAGCTCACCGCGGCGGCACTCCCCATCACCTACAAATGCGATGACGGGCACACGTTCCTGGCCCAGTCCCTGACCGGCTCGGCGCTCGCCGAGGCCTGCAAGAGCGTGCAGGGACAGGACGGCTACTTCCACGGCACTGTCAAGGACAGCGGCCCGGTCGCCGATGACCGCAACACCAACATCCAGATCGTCGTCTTCGCGAGCCCCAGGGACTACCAGACGTACTCAGGCTGGATCTTCGGCAACAGCACCAACAACGGCGGCGAATACCTGGAGGGCAACCCCGCCGACCCCAACAACCAGGCCCGCTTCGTCGCCTACGTGAAGAGCGTGGGCGACGGCTTCCCGGCGGACATCTGGAACCTGAACCACGAGTACACCCACTACCTCGACGGCCGCTACGACACGTACGGCGACTTCTCCGCGGGCCAGACGGTCCCGAACATCTGGTGGATGGAGGGCTTCGCCGAGTACGTCTCGTACAGCTACCGGGGCGTGCCCGACACCGAGGCGCTCTCCGATGCCGGGAAGCACACCTACGCCCTGAGCACCCTGTGGCAGAGCACGTACGCCAACTCCGACCTGACCCGCACTTACCCATGGGGCTACCTGGCCGTCCGCTACATGATTGAGAACCACCCGGACGACGTGCAGGCCATGCTCACCAAGTTCCGCACCGGCGACTACGCCGGAGCCTATGCGGTCTACAACACCGGCATCGGCACCCGTTACGACACGGACTTCGCCGCCTGGCTCGACACTTGCGCGGCCGGCGCCTGCCGGGGGAGCAGCAGCTGACCGAGCCCTGACGGCTGAGCCAGTCGCCGCCTGCCCCTGCCTCTCCCTGTCACCCCGCGGCCTGACAAGGCGGCGGGGTGAAACGCGTGCCAGACGTACCACTCGCGCCGCTCCTCCAAGACGGAACCCAATGCCATTGTTCGAACGCTGCATTGGACACTCTGGGATCCCGGTGACCGATCGACGGCACGGCCGTTGCGCCTGGCCTGTATCCATGGATCGGGGGCCCGGACGACGCGGGCACTCTCGGCCGCTCATACCGTTACAGCGAGCGCGAAACGGCGATCAGGACGATGCCGCCGACCAGCGAGAGCGGGAACACGCCAGCATGCAGCCAGCCGCGCATCCTCGGCTTCAGCACAGTCGCCGCACGCTCCACCCCGCCTCCAGGTCGGCGGCCGCCTGCCCGGCAGTCGGTCGGTCGGCTGCGCAGGCAGGCGCATCAACCACCGGAGTGCGCAGGGCGTCGGGCGTGGTGCCGGGGCCGGGGCCGGGAGTGTCGTCCGTGTGCCGGCGGCTGAGTGTCTTCGGCGATCATGCGCTCGTATTCTTGAAATCGGCGGAAGAGTGCGGTCCGGTGCGTCGCCGCGGACCGCGGGTCAGGTGCCGGCCGTGTGCCGGGACGCGGTGCGGCGGTGTTCGGCGTTGATGCCTTGGGCTTCTTCGAGCTGGTCTTCGAGGATGATGATGCGGCAGGCGGCCTCGATGGGGGTCCCGTGGTCGACGAGTTCGCGGGCGCGGGCGGCGATGCGCAGCTGGTAGCGGGAGTAGCGGCGGTGCCCGCCTTCGGAGCGCAGCGGGGTGATCAGGCGGGCTTCGCCGATGGCGCGGAGGAAGCCCTGGGTGGTGCCGAGCATCTCGGCGGCCCGGCCCATGGTGTAGGCGGGGTAGTCGTCGTCGTCGAGTCGGCCGTACGAGTCGTCTGCTGTCATCGCACCTCTCTGCGGAACGCGTGGAGGGGCCCTGGCGCCATTGGCGCCAGGGCCCGAAGGAACTGTTACACCATCTGCCGGGCCTGGTACTGCACCGGCCTTCTATGTCCACACCAGCTCATGGGGGATGAGGGTGGGTGCGGGGATCGCGGTTGCTCGACCGGAGACCACCTCACTATCGATGTCCTGCGGTACCCGGACTCAAAACTTCCGTCCGGGCGATCCTGATGGCGCTCAACTCCTCCATTCTTCCCTGGGTGATCAATTACTTACCGAGCGGGTACTGCGTACTGCTGGTGATGCGAACTGCTCGGTGGCCTGTGACAGCGCCACTTTCCGGCAGCCAGCCCCGTCGCCCGTCCTGCGTCTGCTCTGGCTTGGAACCCCACTGCCGAACTTCCCGGTGCGCGCGTCCGCAGCCGACGCCTTCACCGAGGTGCTGCTCACTGACTCCATTGCTGCGAACTGCACTTACCGGTACTGCCGCTGCATCAACTGCGGTCCCGCTCACGGCGGCCCCTGATCACTGCGGGCCGCCCGGTCCGGTCGTCAGTCCCGTCGCCGTCCTGCAACAACCCTGGCTTCGAAACTCCACCACCGCACCGTCCTGCCCACTGCAACTGCGGTACTGCTGCCCGGCAGTTCGTGTCTGCCAAGCCCTGCCGTCTCTCTGGGCTACGGGAGAAACCATAACCACGCGATCACCCAATGTCTACTCCAGCCAGCACAGATTTCCGCGTGTCCGACGGCGAGGTATCGACCTCGAGCGGCAATGGAGGGCGACACCAGATAGAGCATTCACAGGTTGAGGAAGGCAGAGCGGGCCAACCGGAGACCGGTCGGCGTACGTGTGGCGCGGATGTCGGGGTCTCGTTTGACCGCGCCCCCAGAGCCGGGCCCGAGGGATGTCATGGCTACCCGCCCGTTGGGGCCCGTGGTGTTTTCGGCGGGTCGTCATGGCAAGGCGGCCGACGGGGAATGGCTGCGCTGCTAGCGGATACCCGGGTTCCTGGTGGCCTTCTGCGCCTGGACGGGGCGGCTCGGTTCTCGCTCGGCACGTCGCACGTGCTTGGTTCTCGCAACGCGCGGCGTCCAGCTTTCCCGATCGGGCGGGCGGTCTTTCGCCCTGGCGGCGAAACCCCGTTCTTTGCCCTGCTCCGCAGGAGTCCGATTCTCCCCCGCAAGCGGGAGGTACCCCCACCCCGGCCTGAAGCCCGGGTCATCCTCGGAGGAATCCGGTGAAGTAGTACATCGAGCAGCAGAACCGGCCGCTCTGACATGGGCCAGGTCAACACTGCGGATCCGTGCTGACATCCGAGGTCAGAGCAGTCTCAGATTCGCTTCACCACCGGGCCGAAGCCCGGTGCACTGCGAATGGTCCCGGTAGCGGGCGACGCTCTCGCGTCGTCAGCCATCGTCCTTGCTTCGTGTGGCCGCCCACACAGCGATCCGAGTGCGTGAGCGCAGGCCCAGTTTGTCGCGGATCTTGTCCAGGTGCGTGGCGACGGTATGCGCCGAAAGACCCAGCTGCTCGGCGATCTGGCGGTTGGTCAGGCCCTCGGCGACGAGCTCAGCGACCATGAACTCCCGGCCCGTGAGCGGGAACTGGTCCACGACGACCGCCGTGGCGTAAGACGCCGAGCGAGGGTTGCCGCTTCCCCTCCGCAGGGCGTATGCGACGAGCCGGTCCCCGCGCAGCCGACGTCCGCCGCTGACGGCCGCGTCCTGCGCAGCTGCCGACAGCCCTGCCCGCGCACGAGCCGCCGTCAGTTCCACTCGCTGGCGCCATGGGTCCTCCGGCTCGGTGTCCAGCCGGCGGCGTGCATGTGCGCTCGCCTCGTACAAGCGCAGAGCTCGCCGCAAGTCACCGCGCTCGGCGGCCACGAGGGCCAGGCCCTCGACCGGGTACAGCGCGTGGAAGCTTGCTTCCGGGACGATGCGGAGCACCTCGCCGAACAGTTCCTCGGCGTTGTCCAGACGGCCCAGGGACAGCCGTACGGCGCCGGCGGTGTGCAGGGCGGCGGCAGCCCGGCTCCAGTGAGCCTGCTCCCTGAGCACCGGAAGGCAACGAGCCATGAGCAAGTCGGCCTCGGCCTCCGCGCCCGCCTGGAGCAGAGCCCAGGCCAGGTGATGGGTGCACCATGCGGTGTCCTCTCGTCGGCCGAGAGCACAGACGATACGCAGGCAATCGCGCAGGTCCGCGACGGCGGCGGCGAATTCACCGCGGCACAGCCGTGCTGCCGCCCGCGCGTCCAGGGCATTGGCGAGACCGGCGGGGTGGTCGCGCGTGCTTTCCTGGCGTACCGCCTGCTCACCAAGGCGTAGTGCTCCGGCCAGGTCGGTCTGCTGACAGGCGACACGGGTGGCGAGTGCCGCCACCGCACCGTCGAGGGCAGGCCCGGCAGGCAGCCGCAGAAGTTTGTCCAGTAGCGAGCGGGCAGCCGAAGGCTGTTCATGCTGGTAGTACACGCGGGCCAGTTCCAGGGCCAGCCGGTCGCGCGAAGCGCCACCGCCGCCTCCGGTGTCGGCCAAGGCCGCCGCGAGATTGTCCCGTTCGCCGGTGAGCGGCCCAACAGCCTGGTCGGCGAACACCTCGCCATCGGCCCGTTCCGTGAGGCTGTTCAGCCAGTCGAGGGACTGCCGCCGTACGGCGTCCAGCTCGCCCGACGCGATCAGGTGCTCCATGGCGCAGGCGCGAACGGCGCTCAGCTGCCGGAACCGCGCGGGATGTGCGTTGTCCGGCAGCCGTACGATCAGCGACTTGGCCTCAAGTGCGCACAGGATGCCGAGAACTTGTCGTGGGGCGACGGTGCCGCCGGCGCAGACTGCCTCTGCGGCCCCCGCGTCGAATCCCCCGACGAGCACCGCGAGACGCCGGAAGACCGCCTGTTCCGTCGGCTCGAGCAGTCGATGGCTCCAGGCGATCGCGGCAGTCAGTCCGGTGTGACGACGGGGACCTGTCCGGCTTCCGTCGGTCAAGAGCGACAGCTGGAACAGCCGGTCGTTCAGTCCGGCAAGGATGTCGTCCAGTGGAAGCGTGCCGACGCGCCGCGCCGCGAGCTCGATGCCGAGCGTCAGACCGTCCAGCTGACGGCATATCTCTGCGACAGTCGCACCGTTGCCACGCCCGAGGGTGAAGCCAGGCACACAGCCGGCGGCACGTTCGACAAACAAGCGGACGGCATCCGAGCGCAGGAGGGCGTCAGGGTCGCCCCCGGTGCTTGTCGGCGGCAGAGACAGCTCGCCAACCCGGAACACGGTCTCTCCGGGAACCCGCAGCGCCTCCCGGCTGGTGGCCAGGATCCGCAACCGGGGGCAGTGGCTCAGCAGGGTCGCGGCCAGCCGAGCGCACGGCTCCGCCAGATGTTCGCAGTTGTCCAGGATCAGCAGCCGGGAGGTGTTGCCGATCGCACGGACCAGAGCGTCGGTGCCGGGCCGCCCCGCTCGCTCGCCCACGCCCAGCGCGCTGGCCACGGACTGCGCGAGCGGAGCGTCGTCGTGCAGCGACTCGAGTTCAATCAGGTCCACCCGCGCGTAGCGCTCAGGCAGCCCTTTGGCGAACTCCAGCGCCAGCCGCGTCTTGCCGACGCCACCGGCACCGGTCAGCGTGAGCAAGCGCGACGTCCTCAGCAGGGTGCGCAGGACGGAGAGTTCCTGCCGTCGCCCCACGAAGGAGTCGAGCGCTTGCGGCAGCCCGCGACCCGAGCCCGGAGGGGAGGCATCCGGTGCGGTTGGCCGTTCCCTTCCGGAGCCTTTGTGCATCGAGCGTTGTCTGAACGCCCGTTGCCGGCACGCACTGGAGCAATACCGAGCCGGCCGACCGCCGTGCGGTCCGGCGGTCAGCGCCGCTCCGCATAACTCACATGTCCTGTGCCGGGTCATCCCCGGTTCCTGGCCGCGGGCTTCCTGGGCGAAACCTTCCGGTCTCATCGGCTCGGCCGCCCTCGGGAGGGTGCGTCAGGGCGTTGCGGCGGGATTGACACCGAGTATCACGGTGCCGGTTACTCCCTTGCCGAGGTCGCTGCTCGCCTGGGTGATGCTCAGCAGGGTCGAGGACCCGCCGTTGCGGTATATGCCGTCCCTTGCGTTGAGGGTGCGGGTGGCCGTGTTGTTCCGGTACGGGGTCAAGGCGGCGATCTTGGTGTTGTACGTCTCGGGGAAGTAGAGCTGGCCCGTGTGGGATACGTGGCCTCCGTGGTACGTCCCGTTGGACACGGTTCCGCCAGCATGGGTTTTGACGTGGATGTGGAGTGCGCGGCCGACGTACCAGCCGGGATAGACGGTGGTGAATTCCGCGACGCCGGCGGAGTCGGTCAGCTGCACGCCTCGCAGGAATGTGGTGTCCGGTGTTGAGCCGCCCGCGGCGTAGCCGGAGTAGACACCGAGCGCGTCGCAATGCCAGATATCGACCGCCGTGTTGGGCAACGGGAAGCAGGTCGCGATGTCGACGACCGTCACGCGGAGGGTGAGTGGGACGCCCGCCTTGCCCTCGGTGATGTTCTTGCGGACCGTTTCGAGGTCCAGATAGTAGGGGCCTTCGGTCTGCTCGGGTGTCAGGACGCAGGCAGCGGCCGGTCCGGCGGCGGCCTGGGGCCTGTTGCCCGGGTCTGCGGCTGCTGCGCGCGAAGCCGGGATTCCGAGAGCGGCCACGCCGAGGGCTGCGCCGCCCAGGGTGGTGAGGATGGATCTGCGGGTGGCGTCGGCCGGCTCCGCGGGGTCGTGGTGGGGGGTTTCAGTCATGCCGCCACGATGACCCGTGCAACGGTTTACCGGATCGGTCGGACGACCGATGAATCGGGCGCGTTACGAAACCCACCGCGTCGCCCGGACCTGCCCGGATGCCGGGGGCAGCCGGGCCCTGCTGCCCCCGGCACGGTCGACTTCGTAGCCAGGGTCCGCGACGAGGCCAGGTGCTGACCGGTCTCGCCCGGCACCGCATCACCACCACCAGGCAGCTGCGCCGAATGCTGTCACCGGCGCGCGATGATGCTGCCGGCCTCAGCCGGTGGGAACTGCGTGCCGGTGACCGCGCAGCCGGTGCAGGCCGACGAGGACGCCGTCCGGGATGCGATCCACCGGTCCAACGAGTCGACCTGGACTGCCCGGACCCCAAGAACTCCTAACAAAATGATCTTTGCTCATCCGGCCTTGGAGTGCCGCGCCGACCTTGCCCTCTCTGTCGCCGTCGCCCTGTCAGGTCGCGGGCAGCGATGGCAGGGGCCGGGTGGCGAGCTCTTGTGCTTCGGCGCGCGTCATGCCGAACATGCACAGGAGACGGGAGGCCAGTTGGTCGGTGACGCGCTCGGCATCGAGGTCGGGGCTGGTCTCCAGGAGGTGGAGCACGCCGAGCAGGGCGCCGTCGGCCATGGCGACCGCGGTGCGTACGTCGTCGATGTCCAGCCGTCCGTTGTCGGCGGCCACCTGCAGGTCCCGCATCGCTTGCGGGGCCTGGCCGCTGTCGGAGGTCAGGTAGGCCATGCCGGTGCGCACGAGGATTCTGGCGATTTGCGGGTGGGTGCGCTGCAGGCGGCCGGTCAGACGGACGCTGGCGGCGAAGATCTCCGCCGGGTCCTTCAACCGGCTGATTCTGTGGAATCTGTTTCGTCAAGCAGAGTCGTTGCGGCCGAAGGTGATGTTGACGTCGTGCCATGCGGGAAGGCTGGCAATGTATTGAAGGGCGTTCTCGCAGGCGTCGGCCTGAGCGGCGTGACCGCCCCGGTCGATGCTGGTCATCGCGAGCATCAGGCCCAGGATATGGAGGTCCGGATCGCCACCTGAGTCCCCGGTTGCGAGGGCGTCGAGGACTTCGCGCAGGGTCTGGGTGTAGTCGATCTCCCGACCGGTGACCGGGGCACGGACTGCGACATCAGCCAGGTCGGCCAAGATCTGCTGAGGAACGACCTGCCGCCCATCCCGTAGCGGCCAAGGGGTCGTCGACGCTGCTTCAACCAGCCCCCGAGCGTGCTCGGCGAAGTCGGAGTCTTGCGGGTGCTCCATCGTGCCCTCCTGGTCTCGCCCTGAATCATTCTGTGAGATCGGCGATGTCAAGCCGTGTGCTTGTGCATCACGTCGAGGTAGTGCCGGTCGCGGTGCGGCACGTGATTGTCCCGCCCGGGCAGGCTGAAGACCGCGCAGACGTCAGCGGGCTGGGTGAGGATGCTCGACTGCTCGCCGAAGGTGAGAGTGCTGTTGACCGCATGCCGGCAGCCGGCGCCGTCGAGGGCGGCGATCAGCTCCTCGCGGAGGACGGTGGCCTCGGACGACTCGGAATCAGGCAGGACGAGCGGCGGAAGTTTGGCGGTAGAACCGGGCCAGAGGTTGATCCAGATTCCACTGACGGCCCGCTGAGTGACCACCAGCTGCAACCCGTCCCAGGAGTAGGGGTAGCCGTCGATATCGGGCCCCTTCAGTCGGTGGGCCGGGTGCGGGCGCCCCGGGCCGAGAAGGTCTTCAGCCTCAGCCAGGGACATTCCGCAGCTCAGGGGGCCGATCCGACCGGTGTGGGAGAAGTCGACGAGTACGTCCATCAGGGTCACGACAGTGACTGTGGCACTCTCCCGAGCCGTTTCGCACCTCGATATCAGCGTGGTGTCGCGCTTGCGCCGCCTTGCCGGACGGCGACGAGTGGCAGGAGGCGTGCAGTGGCCGGCACGTGAAATTCGCGTGGTGTCGGGCCCGCGGATGTCGGCGAGGCGGTCGAGCAGGCGGTCCAGTGCTTCCTGGCCGTCGTCGACGGCCGCGCGTTCGTCGTCGGTGAGTGGGATCGCGGCGGCCATTCTCTGCAAGTTGTCCTTGCCGCTCCTCGGCTCGTATGACGGCGACCGGGCATTGCGCGTGGTGCAGCAGTGCCTGGCCGACCGAGCCGAGCAGCAGGCCCGTGAAGCCGCCACGGCCGCGGGCGCCGACCACTCGTCCACGACGCCATCCTCAATCGCAAGGAGCACGGCCTGTTCGACGCGACCGCCGCGCCCCGGCCGCTGTCGGTCGAGGAGTTCATACGGCGGCGCGCGGCGGGAGCGGTCGTGGTCGACGCCCGTTCGCCGCAGGACTTCGCGCCCGGCCATCTGCGCGGCTCGGTCAACGTGCCTGCGGACGGCCGCTTCGCCGAGCAGGCCGGCATGGTCGTCACGCCGGAGCAGGATGTCGTCGTCATCGCGCCGCAGGACCGCGAGGAGGAGGTCGTCACCCGGCTGGCCCGCATCGGGTTCGCCAAGGTCGGCGGATACCTGCGCGAACCCGAGGGCGCCTTCCTCACCCTGTCCCGAGAACACGGAGGACGGCGAGGCGGACCCGCAGGAAGACGCCGGTGCGGACGAGGATTGTGCTCACGCGGAGGAACGAGGTGCACGAGATGGACTCAGCGGGTTGGGACGAGCGGTACCGCGGCAGCGAACTGGTGTGGAAGGCGGAACCCAACCGGTTCGTCGAGGAGGAGTTGTCCGACCTGGAACCGACCGGGCGGGCGGTTGACATCGCCGCCGGTGAAGGGCGCAACGCGGTCTGGCTGGCAGAACGGGGCTGGGATGTGGACGCCGTCGACTTCTCCGCCGTGGCACTGGAGAAGGCCGAGCGACTGGCCGCCGACCGAGGTGTGCGCCTGCACGCCGTCCGCGCCGATCTGACTGCCTGGGCCCCTGACGAGGCGATCTACGACCTGGCACTGTTCGCCTATCTCCATCTCCCGTGGACCGCGATGGCCCAGGTACTGCTCCGGGCCGCTACCGGCGTACGCGAGGGCGGAACCTTGCTGCTCGTCGGCCACGACGCGACCAATCCCGAGCGAGGTCACGGCGGCCCACAGGATGCGCGTGTGCTGTACGCCGTCGAGCAGGTGGCCGACATCTGGCGGCCGTACGCCGACATCCTGCGGGCCGAGACGGTCACCCGTCCGGTGATCGACGCCGACGGCAACAACCATGCGGCTGTCGACGGCCTCGTCCGGGCCGTGCGCCGTTGACGTCGTCCCGTGGAGATCAGGCGCATCGGTCGGCGTGCCAGGCGCATGGAGCATGCCGGGTGCGTGCGGGACGCGGATGTCCAGGCTTCCCCTCGAAGCTCGGGGTGCGGTGCAGCGACAGCAAGCTGAAATAGGTTGTAGAAACTTGCAGCAAATTCTTCCATGAGTCTTGTCGACTCCTCCGCGCGGTGGCACTCTCTTCCCCGCGCGGTGCGGCGCTCCCGGGTCGGGTCCCGGTGTCGCGGCAACCGTCGCCGCGGACGGTCCCACCCACAGCACTGCCCTGCCCTGCCCCCGGAGCCGCACATGCATCTCACCCTCCACACGCCCGCAGCTCCCAGATCCCAGATCCCAGAGACTGCAGGCCACCCCCGCCTCCACCGCCCTCCTCGCTGCCGTCACGCCGCTCGCCCTGGTCGGCGGCAGCACGCCCGTAGTGGCCTCGCCGCCCGGCAAGGGCAACGACGTCTTCGCCAACCTGTTCCGGTGGAACCGGAACTCCGTCGCGTCCGTGCACCTGACCGGTCGTGACCGTCGACGCGAACGGCAACGCAACCGTCGCCGTCGCGCCCGAGGACGCGGTCGCCGTTGCCGTCGCCTTCGACGTCAACAGCCCTTGCACGGGCAGCAGTTGCGGCCAGACGGGCAGGTCTCCGTCGCCCTCGACGAGTACCCCGACACCTACTACGGCCAGAACGTGGACGTGGTCGGCTCCATCGCGGCGCCGGGCAACAGGAACACCGCCGCGGTGGTCCCACTCTCGGCCGCCGGCTACCCAACCTGGTCGACCGCGCTGACCTTGCCGTCCAACTCGAGCTTCGCCTACAGACACCTCAAGAAGAACCCGGACGGAACGATCACCTGGCAGAGCGACCCCAACCGCTCCTGCACCACCCCCGCCTCCGGAGCCGTCACCCACAACGACTCCTGGCGCTGACACCGGCCGGCCACTCCAGGTCCCCGGGGACCCGTCGGCTCCCCCGCCGCTCGCGTCCCCACCCCCGCGCTCCGACTCCACCCCACCCCGCCCGAGGACGGTAGGTACGGACAGCAGGCCGCTGCGTGTACCTGTCGGCCCTCGGCATGCCCGGAGGCACTCCCCTTCATGAGCCGCAGACCACACCCCCGCGCCGGAACGCGCAGAGCCGCCGTCCTCGGCGTGTCCGCCGTCCTGCTGAGCGCCGGCACCGTCTCCCTCTCCTCCTTCCCCGCCAGCGCCGCCGCGCCGAGCGCGGTCACCCTGGCCGGAACCTTCGACAGCGAGATCGGCTGCTCCGCCGACTGGCAGCCGGACTGCCCGCAGGCCCAGATGTCCCCGCGGGCCGACGGCACCTGGACCGCCTCGTTCAACGTCCCGGGCGGCAGCTACAACTACAAGATCGCGATCAACGACAGCTGGACCGAGAACTACGGCGCGGGTGGCGTGGCGGGCGGCTCGAACATCTCGATGACCGTCCCCGCAGGCGGCGAGGTCGTCGACTTCGTCTACGACCCCAACACTCACCTGGTCACCGACGACTCCGCCCGACCCGCCGTCACGGCGGCCGGTGACTACCAGTCCGAGCTCGGCTGCAACGCGGACTGGTCCGCCACCTGCGCCACGACGCAGATGACCGACCCCGACGGCGACGGCGTCTACTCCTACAGCACCACCGCGATCCCGGCCGGCAGCTGGAACACCAAGGTGACCCTGGGCCAGTCCTGGACCGTGAACTACGGCGCGGGCGGCACGGCGAACGGCGCCAACATCGCCTTCGACGTGCCCTCGGCCGGGGCGACCACCACCTTCTCCTACAACTCGGCGACCCACTGGATCACCGTCGTGAGCAACGGCGGCAGCACGTCCTCGCTGAACACCCTCGGCGCGCTGTACACCCCGGCCGGCACCACCTTCCGGCTCTGGTCGCCGGACAGCTCCAACATCAGCGTCAGCGTCGGCGGCAGCAGCCACCCGCTCAGCCCTACGACCCTCAGCGGCTACACGAACGTCTACCAGACCGTCGTGAGCGGGGACCTGAAGGATCAGACGTACCAGTTCTACGTCGGCGGTGTGGCCGTCCCCGACCCCTACGCCCAGATGACCACCCCCGGCACCACCCAGGGCGTGGTCGTCGACACCGCCGCAGTGACGCCCACCGGCGGCAGCTGGGCGGCGCGCCCGGCCCTGACGAACCGTGAGGACGCGGTCGTCTACGAGCTGAGCGTCCACGACTTCACCATCGACGCGAGCTCCGGCGTCGACGCGGCCAAGCGCGGCAAGTTCCTCGGCCTGGTGCAGACCGGGACGACGGACAACGGCGCGAAGACGGGCATCGACCACCTGAAGGAGCTGGGCGTCACCGCCGTCCAGATCATGCCCTCGTTCGACTTCGGCAGCACCGTGCCCAACTGGGGCTACGACCCGGTGGACTACAACGTTCCCGAGGAGCAGTTCTCGCAGTTCGCGGCGCCGGAGGACCGGATCCGCGAGTTCAAGGACATGGTCAACGTGTTCCACAAGAACGGCATCCGCGTCGTCATGGACGTCGTCTACAACCACACCTTCAGCAAGAGCGTCTTCGGCAACATCACCGGCAAGTACTACACGTCGACCGACCTGTCCGGCACTGGCAACTCGATCGACGACGGCAACCCGATGGTCGGCCACATGATCCAGGACTCCCTGGAGCACTGGGTCCGTGACTACAACGTCGACGGCTTCCGCTTCGACCTGGTCGGCGTCCACTACACCAACAACGTCAACACCTGGGCCAACTACCTCAACACCGCCTACGCCGGTCGCACGCTGATGATGTACGGGGAGCCCTGGAACGGCGGCGCGAGCGACCCGCAGGAACCGCAGAAGGTCCGCTACGGCAACCTCCCCGCCCTCGCGCCCGCACACTTCGGCGTCTTCAACGGCGTCTACCGCGACGCGATCCGCGGCGGCACGGACACGAACACCATGGGCTACATGGGCGGCGCCGGCAACGCCGCGGCCATCGCCTTCGGCATGCGCGGATCACCCACGGACGCCAACAGCACCGCCCCGGTCTCCAACCTGTGGACCCCGGCCTTCGCCGAGGACCCCGAGCAGACCATGAACTACGCCTCGATCCACGACAACCTGAACCTCTACGACAAGATCACGTACTCCGGCGCGACCGGCGGAGCCACCGGAACAGCCGGCCGCATCGACCGGTTCGCCGTCGGTATGGTCCTCACCTCCGAGGGCGTCCCGATCATCGCCGAGGGCGACGAGTTCCTCCGCTCCAAGGTCGTGAGCGGCGACTACCCGACCGCGATGAACTCCTACGCCGCCTCCGACGCCGTCAACGCGATCCACTGGGGCGACAAGACCGCCAACGCCAACATCTTCAGCTACTACAAGGACGCCATCGCGCTCCGCAAGGCCGGCTCGGCCCTGCGCCTCACCACCTGGGGCGCGGTGCACAACCAGGTGTCCGCGACCATCGACGGCTCGGTGGTGATCGGCCGCTTCAGCTCGAACCCCGCCGCGCCCACGACCTACGACACCGTCGTCGTCGACAACCCCACCGGCAGCACCTACAACGTGACGCTGCCGCCGGGGACCTGGACGAAGGTACTCGACACCACCGGCGCCGTCGCCGCGAGCGACAACGCCTGCGCGAGCCTGGCGGTGACGGTCTTCAAGAAGAACTGACAACACTGCGGGTCTCGAACAGTACGGTCAGACCGACAGTCGAGAGGCACCCATCGGGGTGCCTCTCGACTCGGACACCGCAGTGAGAGCCACCAGCGGTGCGACGACCCAGATGCCGTCGACACCGGCTGAACGCACGACCCGTCCCGCTGGTGGCGCTGCCGGCAGGTCACCACCTTCGCTTCGGACGTCGACAATCAGAACGGCTGGTCCCGGCCACAATCGTCGCCGAGAAGCTGCAACCGGATCCGGACCCGGTCTCGTTCACCTCCCCCGGGCGTCGTCCACCCTCCACCAACACCTGCTGCAGCACAGGGCGGAGCGTCGCCGATTTCGATGCAAACCGTGCTGCGACGCCGGACCGTCGCGCGTGAGCCAGCCGGGCCCACCCTCACTCGGGTGTCGGAACCGAACGGGCCGCCACGGGGCGGTGAACTCCACCGCCCGACCGCACGGAACAGGACTGTTCCGTTGCCCTTGTTCGCACCCGAGCCGATGCCCGCGCCGTCGCAATCGGCCGGGACCGGGGCACGACCGGAGCCGCCATCGCCCGACACCTGTGCCCCGGTCGGCTTGCCTGGATCGGGTGGGTACGCCACAGCACCGACGAACATTTTGAACACTCTGAGAGGACGGTTCGTGACTTGATATCCGTTTTCCGGATTAAGGCCGGGGGCGTGGGTGAGCGCTTCAGCGGGCAAAGCCTCGGAAGACGCCCTCGGGATCATTCCTGGCCGCGTCCGCGAAATCGCCGAAGTCCAAGTTGGCGATCATCAGGTTCGCGTTCATCTCGTGGATCCCGTACGGCATCACGCGGAACGCACCGCCGTACGCCTCGAACTCCTCGTCGCTTTCGCACTGATCCCTGGTCAGCAGGGACAATGCCAGCAACGTGACAGGGGTCTCCTGCATAGAGACGCGGTCGGCGAGGTAGACAACGCCGAGGTCCTCTCCGTGCGCGGATACCTCGGAGAGAGCCTGAGTGGGCGTCATTTCTGCCCACTGCGGATCGTCGACCACGTGAACGTATGGCTCGACGTCGTCGTCCTCGCCCCAGGTCGTCATCAGATCCGCTTTCACGGCCGACCATGCTTGCTCATCCTCATAGTCGGTCCTGATGATCAGCGCGGCCTCCTTGTCACGCCCCGACGGCCACTCAATACGGTCACTCATGCCGCTCTCCAAACTCATCCGCGCAGGTCAGTGCCCATGCCTTCGGCGTGCACGTTACGCGAGGGCACTGACACAGCTGTCGACGCTGCAGTTGGCGAGGCCCGCCAACTGCAGCGCGCGGTCACCCCGGGCAGGGCTGCCGGTTGCGGTGCTCGGTTGACTGCTGCTTCCTGGCGAAGCTGCCGGTGTCAACTTCGGTGAGGATGCCGAGCGTGACCAGGCGTTTCAGCTTGGCCCGCGTGCCTTCGATGGTCTTCGGCAACGGTTCGTGATCAAGGGCCTTGCAGATGTCGCGGGCCCGGAGGGGGCCGGTGGCCTCGTTGAAGCCGACGAGGATGCGGGGGTAGTCCGGGTGCTCGGGCAGATCCGGCACGGTGACCTGGGTGGGGATCCGGTCGGCAAGAGCAGTGACGGTCTTCCGGGTGATCGCGAGGTGTTCGAGGTGGGTTTCGGCCTCCCGCAGTCGGGCCTGCAATTCCGCGGCCTGGGTGCGGAGTTCGTCGGTCAGGGTCCGGGCCGCGTCTTCCTGGAGATCCAGTGCTTCGAGCAGGGGCTGGATGTTCATGCGGTCACGGCCTGTGGGTCGCGCCAGGTGGGGGTGGTCGTGCCGGTGAGCCGGCGGGTCATGGTGTGGGTCATCGCCCAGTAGATGCGGGAGGCGGAGGAGGCCGGATGGCGTTCGTAGTGGCGGACCAGGCGCCGGTGCAGTATCAGGATCCCGTAGGTCTGCTCGACCCTCCAGCGGATGGGTTGCGGGACGAATCCTTTGTCCTGCGGGTTGCGTTCAACGATCTCGACGTCGATGCCCATGCCGGTGCCGTGTTGGGTGACTGCTTCTTGAAGCCTGGTCGACGAGCGCCTTGCGGACGGTGCCGCCGGTGTGTTCGGCGACCTGGTCCAGCAGGGTGATACCCGCGGCGTTGTCGTGGGTGCTGGCGGCGAGCACGATGACGGCGATGACCAGGCCCAGGACGTCCACGGCGAGTGCCCGCTTGCGGCCTGGCACCCGTTTCCCGGCGTCCCGGCCGGTCGTGGTGGCGGGGACCCCGGCGGCGACGTGGACACTTTGCGTGTCCAGCACCACCAGAGCCGGGTCCTCTAACCGGCGGGCTTTCTCCCTGACCTGGCAGCGCAGGAGTTCATGGATGACCTGGTCGGTCCCGTCATCGCGCCACGCGGTGAAGTAGTAGTACGTCGCGCTCTTCGGCGGCAGGTCGTGCGGGAGGTAGGCCCACTGGCAGCCGGTCCGGCCCTGGTAGAAGATCGCGTTCACGATCTCCCGCATCGCGTAGGCGCCCTGGTGACCGCTGACCGAACGGTGCCGGTCTTTCCACGCCGTGATCACCGGCTCGATCAACGACCACTGCTCGTCCGACAAGTCGCTCGGGTACGGCTTGCGTTCACTCACCCCACCACCCCAGCAGGCTAACGCCCACGGGCCAGCAGATTCCGCCCCCACCCACACCATCAGGTGATGGCAGAACGACTCAAAGACTCACAAACCGCCCT
>NZ_JAODTZ010000068.1 GCF_025399795.1 Streptomyces rhizosphaerihabitans
CCCCATCTGGCGCGGTTGTGGCACGGGGAACCTCTGATCCGTAGCTCAAGCCAGTTCGGTCAGCGGGGTCATTCCGAACGCTTCGAGGCGCTGGAAGGGTGGCAGCGGACAGGGACGGTCGATGGGGTTGCGGTACTGCGCTGCGGTACAGCCGGCTTCGCCGGCCGATGAACCAGATCAAACACCAGCGGTTAAAACATGCCCTAGCCGCGCGGGGCGGGAACCTGCTGCCAGCCGTCGACCGACCTGGTGACGAACAGCACACGGTAGACCTCGCGGGTCCATACCGTGGCCCCTTCCCCGTGCTCGGGGAGCTCCTCGAGCGCTTCTTCTTCCGAGTCGTAGCTGTACTTCCGGCCCTTCGAGTCCCGGATCATCCACTCTCTGCCGGGCAATCCCGCGAGTCCCATAGCCATGACGATCTTCCCTCCCCTTGGTGTGGGCGAGATCGTAGTCGCTGTGGTCTCGGTAGGCCGACGATGGGCTTTGTGCTGTGGCCTCATCCTTATCAGGTCGATCACGATGAGACGGTGAGGTCGGTCAACGCAGTTGACTCTCAAAGGCCCTGTTCACTGAGGTACGGATCCGATCGCCGCTGTACGCCACTGTTGGTGTCAGCCGTTGATGTCAGATCTGGATGTCAGAAGGGGACCACCTACCGAGATCGGTAGGTGGTCCCCTTCTGAACTGGTGCCCCCGGCAGGATTCGAACCTGCGACACCCGCTTTAGGAGAGCGGTGCTCTATCCCCTGAGCTACGAAGGCGGGGATCTGTCGGAAAGCGTGTCTGAAAGTCTGCCGGGATCGGCGGACCGCTCAGGCTTGCTTGGCGACAGGTCGTGGTGGCAGCCGTGAGGGCGTAGCCACCGCGGTCAGTGTAGCGGGTGGTGCCTGATCCGAGGACGGAGAGATGTGCGCACCGGCTCAGGCGGCGAGCGCGTGGGTGATCTTGGCTCGGGCGACGGAGTTGCTCAGCCAGGCGTAGCCGATGTAGATCAGCAGGGCCGCGTCGGCCCCGTAGGCAGGGACTCTCTTGTGGGGGTAGCTCTGGTCGAAACGGGAGTGCTGGGCTCGCTGTCCTGGCGGAAGCCCTTGAGACGGTGGTCGGCATGGGTGTCCGGCGGTATCTGCCTCAGGTGCTCGGTGCGGTTGAAGCGCTGCCGCCTGGTCGAGGGGTCGGTCTCCCGGTCCTCCGGGGTTTCGTCGACTCGGATGCGCAGGGTGTGGTTCTTCACCTGACAGGGGATGGTCAGCGATCTCCTCATCGGTAGGGGTGCCTGCTCGCCGCGGATGCTGCCGCACTCACCGCCCCGGCGCCGGAACTTGCCTCGCCTGACAGCCGCAGCCGACGGGGCGCGGTTGCGCCCCGCGCAGGACACTTGGGCGGAGTCGAAAACCGGCCATACTTTGCCGGACGGACATGGACCGCACTCCACCTCCTGGACACAGGAAACGCACAGAAATTCCATGCGCCGCCGGGCCGTCGGGACCCCGACCGCGGACCATCGGGCGGCGGGAGGTTTCACGCCAGCGCCCTCACGGGCGTATCGAATCTCTGTACGAGTCTGTGTATGTCTGCATAAGGTGGCGCCGCGCATGGCGCGGAACCTGACCAGTTCCGCGTTCGCGCACGTTATTCAGCGACCGGGGGAACACCGTCGCTCACGGGGAGAGGTTGCGTCGCCATGCCGTCATTCCGGCTCGGCACATCTATCGATGCGGTTGGTCCAGCGTGCTCCTGAGCGCCCCTCAGAAGCAGATCGCCGCTCTCCACTGTTCGGCCGTTCCTCGGGCTCGTACCCCCCAGTGAACGCAGAAAGGGATGCCTCCTTGCACCCCAGACCATGGTTCCGGCTGCCCGCAGCACGAAGATCGCGAAAGCTCACCTCCGCCGTCACCTCAGCGGCTGCGCTGGCCGTTCTGGCCGCTCTCGCGGTGCAGCCCGGCTCGATCGGGCCGAACACCGAGCCGGTGGCCGACTCCTACCCCTGGTACGACGACACCGCCGCCGAGCAACTGCGCCAGGACCAGTGCCTGATGGCCGACGTACTGCGCCTGGGCGGCCCGTCGATGGCCGTGACCGCGCGGGACGGCCTCAACCAGACGCCGGACAAGCTCCACGTCCTGGCCGACCGCAAGAACTGGGAACAGACACCGCTCGCCGTCGCGTACAACAACGACCGCGACGCGGCGGGCAAGGAGATGGACGCCCTTTCCGCTCAGCGGGAAGCCTGGCAGAAGCCTCTGGACGGTCTTGCGACTCCCGGCGGGTTCACCGACGCCGACTTCCACTGGCCGCCCGACGGCGACAAGAGCTTCTACTCCCAGACCGGTCTGTCCGCCTGGGTCGCCGACCGGTTCTGGAAGACCGACTCCGACTTCTACGACGACGCCACCCCGAAAGCCGACGGCAAGACCCTCAAGGCCGTCGACCAGGTGGGCAACCCCCTCTACGGGAAGGACCCCGATCCCACCGGGACGACGCCGGCGGAGTGGAATCGCGCGCTCGCCGAGCGCAGCGCCTTTCAGTGGATGCACGGGGGCCCCGCGACGAACGCCGGCGCGGACGACGCCCGTCTCTTCCTGTCCTCCGGTGGCTTCCCGCACAGCGCGCCGCAGCCGGGCACGCCGGAGTACCGCATCGCCGTCGAGGACGTGAAGTCCCGCTTCGCCGCGTGTGGTTGGCGGGATCCGGTCGACCCGGACAGCGTACTGGGCGACATCACCTCCACGGCGGCCGGCGAGTGGCAGCAGGAGG
Organism: Streptomyces rhizosphaerihabitans; assembly: GCF_025399795.1. Lineage (GTDB taxonomy): Bacteria > Actinomycetota > Actinomycetes > Streptomycetales > Streptomycetaceae > Streptomyces > Streptomyces rhizosphaerihabitans. The sequence continues at coordinate 2,758 of NZ_JAODTZ010000068.1, forward strand.
TCACTTCGCAGGCCGCTCAGCGCAACCAGATCCTGGGCGCGAACAAGGACGCGGTCAACGCCCTGTCCAAGGGTGCGAAGGCTTTGAGCGACATGCTGGGCCAGTCCTGGGACGCCGACCATCTCACCCGGTGGCAGGCCTACTGGATGCCGGGCGGTCTGGGCTGGGTGGGCGACAGCCCCACCGTCATCGAGGTGCACGCCGCGAAGGACAAGTGCCTCGACGTCCAGGGCGGCAAGAAGGACAACGGCACGCCGGTCCAGGTCTACACCTGCAACGGCTCCGCTGCGCAGAAGTGGGTGCTGCTGGGCAGCGAGGACAAGCTGCACCTGCAGAACGTCAACTCGCTCAAGTGCCTGGACGTGGCCGGGAACAACACGGCGAACGGCACGACAATCCAGATCTCGTCGTGCAAGGACTCCACGTCGCAGACCTGGGCGTCCGAACTGCGCGGCGCCACCAGCCTGAAGAGTGTCGGTACGGGCAAGTGCCTGGACCTGCACACCTTCGACAACGGCAACGACGCCAAGCTCTACACCTGCAACGACACCGCCGCGCAGCAGTTCGACATCAAGCCGTCCGGCCACAACGGCACCGGACAGCTGGACTATCCGGACAAGGCGCAGTTCACCAAGGCGACGGCCGGCGTCGCCGCCGCGCAGGCCGCCGCGAAGAAGCAGCTCGCGGTCCTGAAGACCCAGCTTGCCGCCGCGCAGAAGGCTTCGACCACCTCGGACACGGCGATCCAGGCCGCCTACGGCATCGCCGACACCAACGGCGCGCCGCGTGGCCGTGGTCTGCTGGTCGGGCAGCAGAAGGACCAGGTCACGCAGGGTGCCGCCGCCGCGCTCGCGGCACTGGAGAAGGCCGGTGAGACCGCCGAGGCGGCCACCCGTGCCTCCGCCGGGGACAGCGCGACCATCGCGCAGCGGGCGCTGGCGCAGGCCGCCCAGTCGAAGGCGGAGTTCCGCAAGAAGGCCGCCGAGACGGCCGAGCTGCAGGCCAAGGCCGCCGCCGACGCCGCGAAGGTGCACCGGGACAACGCCAAGAAGGACAAGGAGACCGCGCAGGCCAGGCTCACCGACGCGCTGACGGCCGAGGGTGACGCCAAGGCCGCGGCCGCCGACGCGCACGCCAAGCGGCTCGCGGCGGAGGCCGAGGAGAAGACGGCCAAGGCGGAGAAGGCGAACGCCGCCGTCAAACGGTCCGAGGCCGCCGAGCACCGCCAGAACGCCGAGTCCGAGGCGACGAAGGCGAAGGACGCCAAGGACAAGGCGGAAGCCTCCGAGAAGACCGCCGGGGACCGGCGCGACGACGCGGTCAAGGCGAAGGACCACGCCAAGTCCCTGCGGGACGACGCCTGGGACGCCGAGCAGAAGGCCGACGCGACCCGCGCCAAGGCCGACGCCAAGGAGGCGTACGCCGACTCCTTGGACTCCGGTGACGCGGCGACCGCCGCCCGCACCGCCGCGAACGACGCCGACAAGGCAGCCGACGACGCCGAAACCGCCGCGGGCAAGGCGCGCTCCGAGGCCGACGCCGCCACCCGGGCGGCAGCCGACGCGGACGCCGCGGCCACCCGCGCCGAGGCCGCCGCCAAACGCGCCCGCTCCGACTCCGACGCCGCCCAGGCCGACAAGCTGAAGGCCGACGCCGCCGTCAAGACCGCCACCAGCGCGGTCGCCGACGCCATCAAGGCCTCCCAGGACGCCTCCGCCCAGGCCAAGGACGCGGTCAAACTCGCCGACGAAGCCGAACAGCACGCCAAGGACGCCAAGACCCAGGCCGACACCGCCAACACGGAGGCGGCCAAGGCACTCGCGGCAGCCGCCAAAGCCGCCGGCTACGCCCACGTCACCGCCCAGGCCGCCGTCGACGCCGGCGCAGCGGCCAAACGGGTCGCCGACCCCGCCAACGACGCCATCCAGCTCGGCTCCGCCTACGTCGACACCGATTCCGCCGCCGCCCTGGTCGTCCTGACCGGACAGGGCTCGAAGACGATCGCCGACCAGCAGCAGGCGGTCGCCGAGGCGCATGCCACGAACGCGGCGGCCGAGGCCCAGGCCGCCAAGAACCTCGCCGACCAGGCCAAGGGCGACACCAAGGAGGCCTACCAACACGCGGCCAACGCCGCCGGATACGCCGCCGACGCCCGCACGTACGCGAAGGACGCCCTTGGCTACGCCGCCGACGCCGCCAAGGCCGCATCCGCCGCCGCGTCCTCACTGGCCCGCACCGTCGACTACGACACCCAGGCCACCGCCGACGCCGCGGCCGCCGACAAGGCCGCCGGCAACGCCGCCGGCTACGCCAAGGACGCCCGCGACAGCGCCGACGCCGCCGAACTCGACGCCTCCGCCGCCCGCTCAGCCGCCACCCAGGCCGAACAGGATGCCAAGGACGCCCGAGCGGCCGCCACCCGCGCCGACACGGCCGCCACCGAGGCCGAACAGGCCGCCAAGGACGCCGACAAGTACGCCAAGGAAGCCCAGGACGCGGCCGACAGGGCCGAGAAGGCGGAGAAGGCCAAGCAGATCAACACCGGAACCGTCCCCGACGGCAACGGCGGCTCGATCGGCAACATGTTCTACATCGTCGACCACATCGAAAAGGTCGGCACCCCGGAGATCGTCAAGAAGACGGACGGCTGCGACGGCTGGATAGACAAGCTCTTCTACAAGGGCGACTGCACGATCACCGAGAAGATCCGGTACAAAGAGGTCCTCGACCTGTACCTGTGCAGTGCCAAGGGCATCGACCCGCAGAAGCTCATGTGCCCGGCCGAGGCCACGACGTATCTCGGCGAGGTCACAACCGACGAACTGTCCCAGAAGATCACGCACACCATCACGATGGCGGAGTTCCAGGCCAACATCGATCCGGTCGACATCCTCTTCGGCAGCTGGATCAAGTGCGCCCAGAAGTTCACCTCCGGTTTCGAGAGCGGCAGCTGGAGCGGCTGCGCCTGGGCGTCCGTGGACGTCGCGAGCCTGTTCGCCGGCAAGCTCCTCAAGCCCCTCGCGGACGCGATCCGCGCCGTGGACGCCTCGATCATCACCGGCGTCGGCATCAGGGACGCGTTCCGGGCGCTCAAGGCTCTCGACGGCGTGGACGCGACAGCGGTGGCCGCGATCGAGGCCGAGGTCGACCTCTACGAGGACGTGATGACCGCGTGCCGGCGGAACAGCTTCCCGGGCGGCACCCAGGTTCTCATGGCGGACGGAGGCCACAAGGCGATCCGCGACGTCAGCGTCGGTGACCTGGTCCGCGCAACCGACCCGGAGACCGGCCGGGCGTCCGTGCGGCGGGTCGTCAACACCATGAGGCACGACACCCGTCGACTCGTCGAGATCTCGGTGGCCGACGGGAAACTGTCCAGCACGGCGGGCCACCGCTTCTTCGTCGAGGGACGCGGCTGGACCCTGGTTTCCGCCCTGCACGTGGGCGACAACCTGCGAACGCCGAACGGCACCTTCCGGACCGTGACGGCCCTCGAGGACCGGGCCGGTCTGGCACCCCGCGAGGTCTACGACCTGACGGTCGACGGTATCCACACGTTCTACGTCAGCACCGAAGGTGCCCACCCGCAGAACCTCCTCGTCCACAACTGCCAGGACATCGTCGCCGACGAGGACGTCGAAGGGGCTCACACCATCGACCAGCACGTGGACCCGAACGACGGCGCCATGGAGACGAAGGCCCTCGAAAACACGAAAGGCATCGCCACGCGCTGGGCCAGTCTCGACATCGCTCGAGAGGCCGTCGACAAGGCCGTCACCCAGTGGCTCGACCACGATCCGAACCACCTGCAACAGCTCGTCAAATGGCAGAACAAGCAGGCGCAGAGAAGGGCCCAGGGGAAGCTGCTGGAACTCAAGACGATCCGCTGGGAGGTGAGGGACGTCGAGACCAGGGGCGGACCGATAGGCTACAAGTGGGTCAAGAAGAGCGAAACTGCCGCCGAAAAGAGCGCGGTGACCTCCAAGTGGGTCATCGTCCAGCTCAAATACATCGGCAAGGGCAACCGTGCGCACCCTCATGGCAAATGGGTCGTATACACCTCCTATCTGGAAGGGTGACCGTGGCCCACGAGCACGAGAGCGATGTCGAGGACGATTTCGTCGAGGTCGAATTCATCGAAGACATCTACGTGACGGACATCGGGCTGACCTGGCTGGCCTCGCGATGGGAAGTGCTGGAGGAGTTCTACAGGGAGCACTTCCCGTCCCGTGCCGTCGCCCCCGGCCCCGTCAGGGTGTGGCTCATGCTGGCGGAATCATCGGCCGACCAGTTCGACCGCTCCAAGGCCGCCCAACTGGGCCAGGACATCCAGCGGCTCCTGCGCTCACCGCTGTCGGACGAGACGATCCGCACGGTGTGGCTCGCCGCCACGCACGGCATCCTCGACCCTGGCGAGCACGGCATGACGGCCCGTACCTGGCTGCAGCGGATCGAGGAGGCGTGGCTGGCCCGCGTGCACCAGGACGATCCGGCGTTCGTGCCTCCGCCACCACAGCCGGTGGTGGACGAGGAGCTGCGGCGGACGGTGATCCAGGTGATCCACACGGTCGCGGAGCCCTTGGGCCTCGCCTCGGAGACGCCCCCGTACGGGCTTCCGGTGACCGGCCTGGTCCCCGCGCTGGAGCGGGTGGTCACCGAGGCGTGCGCCGACCTCGGCTACCGGCTCTTCCTGCGCGCGGTGAAGGCCTACTTCGTGCCGGTGCCGGCCGACGGGGACACCTACGGCAAGTTCGTCGCCCTCGGTGAGCGCTTCGGCTACCCGTACTGGGTCGTGCGCGAGGGGCTCAACGACCGGACCGACTGACGCCGAGGTGTGGGGCGGGCGGACAGGCTCCGCCCGCCCCACGCGGCACGTCGTGGCCATCGACGAGAACCATTGCGAAGCCTTCACCGCCCTCGGTGAGTGCTTCGGCTACCCGGAGTTCCTCGTGGACGACAACCTCAACGTCGGATAGGGCCGACCTGGCCTGACAGCACACGGGCCCCGCCGAGCCAAAGGCCACGGCTCGGCAGGGCCCGTCTCGTGAACCAGTGGGGACGGCCGGACCGCGTAACGCACCCCACCCCGCACCCCCGTTCAAACTCCGTTAACAGAAGACACTGATCTCACCGGTCTCCTCGATGCACCGGAGTGCCCACCGGCCCGAGCGCGGCGGAGAAGACCCCGTCGGATCCGACTTCGAACGCGAAGACCGCAACGTCATCTGGACCAGTCGCCCGCGGTCGTAGGCGGACGGCGAGACAGCCTCAACGAGTAGAGCGCCACCACCGCACGGCATCGGGGCGCTACTCGGCGGAGGCCGACGAGACACAGCTCTACGCGGCGAGGGTGATCGGGGTGGGGAGTTCTGGAGTTTTTCGCTCGCGACGGGCGGTCCGCTGGCCGGTCGGTGCGCACCGGTTGGGGCGTTTTGAAAACCAGGGCCGGCCGTTTGGTGGCTCTGCGCGCTAAGGCGCTGACCTGGGCTTCGGGGGTTTTCGACAGATCTCACGAAGGCGTGCGGATCGTGGATGGAGGCTGGGCCTCGTGTCCCCCAGGGCGCGGGGTGTTCCAGTGGTGCGTCCGGTGGGGTGCCGATAGGCGTGCCCGAGCCGCAGGCGAAGGCCCCGTGCCGCGGGTGAGCAAGGACGCGCCTTGCATCGCCGGTGAGTCGAGTGGTCCTGTACCGCAGGTGAGCCGGGTGAGCCGGGTGAGCCGGGTGAGCCGGGTGAGCCGGGTGAGCCAGGTGAGCCAGGTAAGCCGGGTGGTTCTGGGGTGGGGGTCAACTTGTCGGGAGGTCTGACAGGGCTGGGCGTGTCAGGTGGAGCATGCGGGTCAGCCGCTGGTCTCCTGTTTCGTCCAGGGAGTGCGGGGCGAGGCGGGGGCCGGAAGCGCGTTGCGGGTGGGGGAGTGGCCGGGGGCTGGGGGAGGCGGGGAGGCGGGGCAGGGCCGTGGTGCCGGTGATCATGGACAGCATCAGGACGGCGGCCGCGCGGACATCGACGTCGGGGAGCAGCGAGCCGTCGCCGCGTGCACGGCTCAGGGTTCTGTGCAGGGCGCCGAGCCAGTTGAGGTGACAGTGGAGTGACGGGTCGCCGGGTGTCCTGATCTCCTGGGCCAGGCGCACGCCCGCGCGGACGGTCGTGTCGGTTTCGAGGAGTTCCACGAGGGTGTGGGCCATGGCGGTGGCGATCTCGAAGGCCGGGGTCTCGCGCCGCGCCAGCTTCACGAGTGCGGCGTCCGACGTGGCGCAGGCCTCCGCCTGGACGGCACGGGCGAGATCGGACTTGGCCGAGAAGTGGAAGAACAGGGCGCCCTTGGTCACCTGCGCGCGTTCACTGATCGCGGACAGGCTGGCACGTTCGTAACCGGCCTGGTCGAACACGGTCGAGGCGGCCCGGATCAGGTTGCGCCTGGTCCGCTCGGACCTCTCCTGCCTCACCACGACGCGACCACCCGGACGCTCCTTGTCGTTCGGCTGCTGTTCGTCCTGCCGCAAGCGACGCTAGGAACCTGCTTTTGGATCTGTCAACGGGGCCGTCTCACGCAGATCATCTTCACGCCATGGTGGTAATTCCCCTACGGGAAGAGACAGTTCGAGGGGCGGAGAGACAATTCGAGGGGTGGAAGAGACGGTGAGGGAGCACGGGGAGTCCTGCGCTCGGCGGCTCCGGCGTTCCTCTCAGCTCAACTGCACTCGACCGTAGCGGCCCGCGATGTGCAGGTCCGCCTCGATGCGGCTCGCCGTCGCGTGGAGTTCGGGCAGTACGTCACTGACGCACGCCTCGGCGGTACGGCGACTGCTGTGCATGGCGACGTTCACCGCGGCCACGGCCCGTCCGCCTCGGTCGCGCACCGGGACGGCGATGGACCGCAGGCCCTGCTCCAACTCCTCCTCGACCATGGCGTATCCGGCCTTCCGCACCCGGTTCAGTTCGGTCCTGAACCGCTCCGGGTCCGTGATGGTCCGCGGGGTCAATGGAGTCAACGGGTGCAACCGCTCCGGCAGTCCGCCGTCCAGTACCTCCATCGCGCGGGCCTCCGGGAGATCGGCCAGGATCACTCGGCCCAGAGAGGTGGCGTACGCGGGCAGCCGGGTGCCGACGGTGACGTTGACGCTCATGATGCGGCGGGTGGAGACGCGCCCGGTGTACTGGATCTCGTCGCCGGTCAGCACCGCGAGCGACACCGAGTCGTGGAGCCGCTGGGAGAGTTCGGCCAGATGCGGGGCCGCGATCTCGGGGAGCGAGGTCCGTGAGAGTGGCGGGAAGCCGAGGCCCAGGACGCGCGGGGTGAGCCGGAAGACGCGGTCGTGGGTGGTGACGTATCCGAGGTGTTCCAGCGTGATCAGGGCGCGGCGGGCGGTCGCGCGGGCGAGTCCGGTCGCCTGCGCGACCGCGGTGAGGGTCAGTTCGGCCCGGCCCTCGCCGAAGGCGGTGATCACGGTCAGTCCGCGGGCCAGCGACTCGACGAACTCCCGCCCCAGCTCCTGCTTGGAGGCGCCGGTCCAGTCGGCGAGCCCGGAGGGGGGCGTGACGTTCCCGGCCGTCCCGGTGTCGACTCGCTTGTTGCTCTCCGTGGGCGGAGTCCTCCGCTCCGGCGTCGGCTCCCGGTCGAGGGCCAACGTCCGTTCCATCTCGGCAACAGCCGTCCGCAGACGCGGCAGCAGCGCGTCCCGCAGGTCGGCGGCGCTGTGCCGGCTCGTATGACTCACCACGTTCACCACGCAGGCGATCCGACCCGACTCCCGTACGGGCATCGAGACGGCGACAAGACCCGGTTCGATCAGCTGGTCGTCCAGCGCCCAGCCCACCCGGCCCGCTTCGGCCGCCCGTTGCTCGAAGTCATCGCCGACAGCGGGGAGTTGGGCGACAGGGAATGCGGTGGCGTCCGCCCTTCCCTCGTACGGTCTGCTCCGTGCCGGCACGGCTGGGAAGCCGCGGTCCTCCGGATCGGCCGCGCGGCGCTCCCGCCATCGTGTCCACTCCTGTTCGCTCCACTCGGAAGCGAACAGGGGGCCCGGCGCGGTGCGTTCGGCGGGGAGCAGGTCGCCGATGCGGAAGCTCAGGGACATCGCGCGGCGCCGGGTCGCCTGATGGATGAAGCGGACGCCGTCCCGGTCACCGACGGCCAGGGACACCGACTCGTCGAGTTCGTCGGCGAGCGCGTCGGCATGCGCGTCCAGGAGGCGGGGAAGCCGGAGGGCGGCGAGGTAGGCGTTGCCGAGTTCCATCAGGCGGGGGGCCAGTACGGCGTCCCGCCCGTCGAGGCGTACGTATCCCATGCGTGCGAGGGTCGCCGTGATCCGGTCGACGGTGGACCGCGCGAGCCCGGTGGACCGTTCGAGTCCGCTCAGACTGGACACCCCGTCCGCCTCGGTCAGCCGCCGGAGTACGGCGATGCCCCGGATGAGCGGCGTGACCGCCTCGTCGGGCGCCTCGGCCCCGGCAGTCCCTGCGGCTCCGGCAGTCCCGGGCCCGGAGACGGACGCCCCGGACCCTTTGTCCGTCCCGGCCCCGGTGGCCGACGCTCCGTTGCCCGACCCCGTGGCCTGCCCGGCATGTGACGGACTGCCGTTCCGGGGTGTGACGTTCGGGGACGTGACGTTCGACGACGTGGGGCTCGATGACATGGGGCTCGATGGCATGGGCTCTCCGATGCGGCTCTCAGAAGAGTCACCGTTTGGCGGATCTCAGATGAGCCACCGTGTGGCGGATCTCAGAAGAGCCACGGTAGTGCTTGCGCGGCCGCAGCCGCGGGTCGGCCGCTTCCCGGCACGGGCACCGGTCTGCCGCGCGCGCCCCTGCCCGTCCGGTTGTCCGTCCGGCCTCCGACGGGGCTGCCAGTCCGGTCGTCCGGCGCCTCGCCCGGCGGCTCGTCCGGCGGTCAGTGGCGCGTCACGTACACCCGATACTTCCCTGCGGCGTCCGCCGACGCGACCTGGACGGTGAGCCCCGCCTTCGCGTCCTTGAAGGTCTCACCGGGGGAGAAGGGCGCGTCGGAGAGTTCGGCCTGGACGTTGGGAGAACGGGTGCAGCCGCCGCTGTCGCGGTGGGAGTCGTACACCGTGACGGGCCCGTTCCCGGTGTCCACGTCCGCGTCGACCTTGTAGACGAGTACGCCGGGGTGGCAGACCGCGGAGTCGTTGCCCGCGCGGGTGCGCAGTTCGAGGACGTACCCGCTCCGGGCGCTGGTGGGTATGACGACCAGCTTGGGGCCGCCGCGCACGGCCAGCGGGGTCAGCCGGTACGCGCTGGTGCCGCGCGCCGCAGCGCAGCTGACCTGGGAGGCGTCGAGCCAGCCGAGTTTCCACTTGTGCCAGCCCAGGAGGTCGTTGTCGGCCCCCCAGTCCTCGCTCATGATGTCCCAGTGGCCGACCGCGCCGCCGCCGTCCTGGGTGTACAGGTCGGGCAGGCCGAAGGTGTGGCCGTTCTCGTGCGGCAGTACCCGGTAGCCGGTGTCGGAATAGGAGCCCGAGCCGTCGTCCTGGCGGCTGTAGACGAAGGACGCGTTGGCGACCGGGACGCCGTCGGCGACCGGCGCCTCGGTGTTGCCGGCGAAGGTCACGGACAGCACGGTGTCCAGCGCGGAGGGCCCGGCATTGGGGGTGACCAGCACGTTCAGGATGTCGTACGAGCGGAAGTCCACCTCGGGATCGGCCGCGGCCACGATGTCCTGGACCAGTTCGCGGTACCCGGGGTCGAAGGGTGCGCCGCGTTCTATGCCGTACGCCTTGAAGGGCTTGGGCATGCGCAGCCAGTGCCGGACGGGGGCTTCGGGGCGGTAGTCGAGGCGGCCGTAGGAGGCGGTGCGGAACCATTCCTGCGTCTTCGGGAAGAACTCGTCGTACCGGTCGAGAGCGCTGCCCTTGCCGGGCGCGTCGGAGAAGTCGACCATCAGGGTCAGGGCCCGGAGGGTGCCGGTGGAGCGGGCGTAACCGGGTGTGGTCGGGATGCCTTCCCCCATCTGGACCCCGGACGGGCCGTTGATCATGCAGGGGCCGAGCGCCGTGGAGCGGGCCAGCGCGGTGGAGCCCGCCGTGGCGGAGCCGACCGTCAGGTGTCCGGTGCCGGCGGAGGTGCTGACCGCCAGCGTCAGCACGGTCACCGTGGCGAGCGCGGCCACACGGCGCGGGCGTATCCGGCGGCTGGACGGCTGCATGCGGGGGTCCTTCGCTCCACGGCAGCCACCGGTCTCCGACTGCGCCCTTTCGATCACCCTGAGTCGCCGACGCGCCGGGCGCGCGCTGGATGGGCCCGATCGGGTTTATCTCCGGGAGGACCTGAAACGGTTTCCTCCCGGGAGGGCAGAGCGGGGTTGCGGGGTCTCCGGAGGCCGAGCGGGAGACCGGGCGGGTTGCCGGAGGAGGCCGGGGCGGGAGACCGGGCGGGAGGTCGGAGGAGGCCCGGTGGGAAGCCGGGTGCGTTGCCGGAGGAGGTCCGGTGGGAGGCGGGGGAGACCGGGGTGGCCGGGCGGAATCCCAGGTCGGGGCCGATGGCCCGGAGGGGGCAGGGCTACCGGTCGGTCGCTCCCGGCGGTGATGTGACGCAGGTCACAGATTTCTCTTCCCGGTCGGGAAATAACCGGGGATCGTTTCCCCGTTTAGCCATACGTCCGAGCGAAACGGGGAGCGAATCCCCGGATCGCACTCAGGCTCCGAGATGCTTCGAGGAGTACGCCGTGGAGACCGCAACCCCCGTGCAGCGTCGAGTGGCCCGGCCCCGTGCCGACGCCCTGCGCAACCGGGAGCGGATCGTCGCCGCCGCCCGTGAGATGTTCGTCGAGTTCGGCGCCGAGGTGCCGTTCGACGAGATCGCCCGCCGGGCCGGTGTCGGCAACGCCACGCTGTACCGCAACTTCCCCGACCGCGACGCCCTCGCCCGCGAGGTCGTGTGCTCGGTGATGGACCGCACCTCGGAGTGGGTCGAGGAGGCGCTCGCCGAAGGCGGTGACGCCTTCGAGTCGCTGAGCGGCTTCGTGCACTTCGCCGCCGATGAGCGGATCGGTGCCCTGTGCCCGATGCTCTCCGAGAACTTCGACCAGAACCATCCCGACCTGGTCGCCGCGCGCGACCGGATCACCGACCTGCTTCAGCAGCTGATGGCCCGCGCCCGCGAGGCCGGTCAGCTGCGCCCCGACGTCGAGTTGGGCGATCTGATGGTCGCTGTCAGCCAGCTCACCAGGCCGCTGCCCGGCACCGCGTGCCAGGGCATCGACCGCTTCGTGCACCGTCATCTGCAGCTGCTCCTGGACGGTATGCGGGCTCCGGCCCGCTCCGAACTGCCCGGAGTGGCCGCCAACCTGGAGGAACTGCGACGAGCGTGACCGATGCGTCAGGTGCCGGACCGATCGGCCGACGACCGATTGATCGACGACCGATCAGACCGTTTGCCGGCACCTCGGCCGACGGATCGACCGACAGTCGGAGTGACCGGTCGATCGGGGACCGATGAGCCCGGCACCGAAGGCCGGTCAGAACTCGTAACCCTGCTCGTACCCGACAACCACTCATAGCTCGTACAGCTCGTACGGCTTGCACTCATCACGCGCGAGGTGCGCTCGTCATCAGGGACGAGTCGTGCCGAGGCGCTTCCGGCCGTCACCGTCGACGAGCCGTCCCCTTTCACTGAATTTTTCGCTACGAAGTCCCGGAGTGGGTACCCCCATGTCTGAAACAGGAACCATCAAGGCAGTCCCGGACCCAGCGTCCGACGCGCACAGCAACCGTTGGAAGGCGCTCGTCTTCATCGCGCTCGCCCAGTTGATGGTGGTGCTCGACGCCACGATCGTGAACATCGCGCTGCCCTCCGCCCAGCAGGACCTGGGTATTTCGGACGGCAACCGGCAGTGGGTCGTCACGGCCTATGCCCTCGCCTTCGGCGGTCTGCTCCTCTTCGGCGGCCGTATCGCCGACCTGTGGGGTCGCAAGCGGGCGTTCGTCGTGGGTCTGGTGGGCTTCGCCGCGGCCTCCGCGCTCGGCGGTGCGGCGCAGAGCGGCGGGATGATGTTCGGCGCCCGCGCCCTCCAGGGTGTGTTCGGCGCGCTGCTGGCGCCCGCGGCCCTTTCGCTGCTCGCCGTGATGTTCACCGACGCCAAGGAGCGCGCCAAGGCCTTCGGCATCTACGGGGCGATCGCGGGTGGCGGTGGCGCCGTCGGCTTCATCCTCGGCGGTGTCCTCACCGAGTACATGAACTGGCGCTGGACCTTCTTCGTCAACATCCCGTTCGCGATCGTCGCGGCCGCGGGAGCGTACTTCGTCATCCGTGAACCCAAGGGCGGCCGCAACCGTTCGCCGCTCGACATCCCCGGCGTGGTCCTGTCCACCCTCGGTCTGGTCTCCCTCGTCTACGGGTTCACCCGCGCCGCGTCCGACGGCTGGGGCGACTCCATGACGGTCGGCCTGTTCGTGGCCTCGGCCCTGCTGCTGGCCGCGTTCGTCCTCACCGAGTCCAAGGTCAAGGCCCCGCTGCTGCCCCTGCGTGTCATCACCGAGCGCAACCGCGGCGGCGTCTACCTCTCCCTCGGTCTCGCGATCATCGCGATGTTCGGCACGTTCCTCTTCCTCACGTACTACCTGCAGATCGTGAAGGGCTACTCGCCGATCTCGACCGGCTTCGCCTTCCTGCCGATGATCGCGGGCATGATCACGGGCTCCACGCAGATCGGTGCCCGGCTGATGACCCGGGTCGCACCGCGGCTGCTGATGGGTCCCGGCTTCCTGGTCGCCGCGCTCGGCATGCTGCTCCTGGCGCAGCTGGAGATCGGTTCGTCGTACGTCTCCCTGGTGATGCCGGCGATGCTGCTGCTCGGCCTCGGTATGGGTACGGCGTTCATGCCGGCCATGTCGCTGGCCACGCACGGTATCGAGCCGCGTGACGCCGGTGTCGCCTCCGCGATGGTCAACACCTCGCAGCAGGTCGGCGGTGCGATCGGTACGGCCCTGCTGAACACGATCGCCGCCTCCGCGACCACCGCCTACATCAAGGACCACATGGCGGGCGCCGGCACCAAGGCGCAGCAGCAGCTCGTCCAGGCGGAAGGCATGGTGCACGGCTACAGCAACGCGATCTGGTTCGCTGTCGGCATCCTCGTGGTCGCCGCGGGAATCGCCTTCACCCTGATCAACACCGGCCGTCCGGACGCCTCGGCGGTCGTCGGCTCCGGCACGGGCGAGGGCGCGCAGGACGAGCTGAAGGTGCCCGTCATCGCGCACTGACCCCGCGACCGCCCCGTACTCCGGTACTTCCGTAGCCCGCACTCCGGTGCTTCGCGTACGGACGGGGGTGGGGACGCCTCGTCCGTACGACTTCCAGAGACTGCCCCGGTTCCACGCACGACGGAGCCGGGGCGGTCCCCTGCCCGGACACTGGGGACTGCCCGCGTCCGTTGCCCGCCGTCCGGACTGGGCAACCCCCGTGTCCGCCGTCCGCCGTCCGGATTCGGCAACCCCCGCGTCTCCCGTCCGCCGCCTGCCGCCCGGGCTCGGGACCCCACCCGTGTCAGCCGTCCGCACTCCGGACTTCCGCGTCTGTGACCTGATCCGAGCGGTAGCCCGAAGGGCAGCCGAGCGACACCGAAGGGCAGTCGAGTCGTAGCCGTGCGACAGCCGAACGACAGCCGAGTCGTAGCCGTGCGACAGCCGAGGGCTGGACGGGCAGTCGAGTGGTGGCCAACCGGCAACCTTTAGCGCAGCCAGGGCAGATCCGCGCCCGCGTCCTTCGGCTGGAGACCCTCGGCGATGATCCGCATGGCCTCGCCGAAGGCCTTCTGCTGGTCCGCGCCGAGCCGGTCGAACAGGGCCTGGCGTACGGCGGCCACATGGCCCGGCGCGGTGCGCCGCAGCACCTCGTAGCCGTCGTCGGTCAGGACCGCGAACTGCCCCCGCTTGTCGGACGGGCACTCCTCGCGGCGTACCCAGCCGCTCTTCTCCAGGCGCGCGACGGCGTGCGAGAGCCGGGAACGGGTGATCTTCGCGTTCATGGCCAGTTCGGTCATCCGCAGCCGGCGCCGCGGTGCCTCGGCCAGCTGCACGAGCAGGCCGTAGTAGATGTGCGGCATGCCCGCGTCGCGCTGGAGCTGGCGGTCGAGGTGGTCCTCCAGGAGGGTCGTGGCGTGCATGTACGCGCGCCAGATGCGCTGTTCCTCGTCGGTGAGCCAGCGCGGCTCTTCAGCGGGAGCGGATGCCGTGTTCATGTACTCCACTGTACGAGCCCCTTCTTGAAACTTAAACAAAGTCGCCGTAGTCTCGACAAAGAACTTGAGACTTTAAGCAAATGCTTCAAAGATCAAGCACTGCCGCCGTACGATTGAACTCTCTGGAGGGAGCCGCCATGTCCGCCGCCACCGAGGAGCGCCCCGCGTCGGAGCGCATGCCCGCCCTCTATCTCAGCCATGGTGCCCCGCCGCTCGCCGACGACCCGGTCTGGCCCGGCCAGCTCGCCGCCTGGTCCGCCGACCTGCCCCGCCCCAAGGCGATCCTCATGGTCTCCGCCCACTGGGAGGAGGCCCCGCTCGCCCTCGGCGCGATCGAGGCGGTCCCCCTCGTTTACGACTTCTGGGGCTTCCCCGAGCACTACTACCAGGTGACGTATGCCGCTCCCGGTGCTCCGCGGCTCGCCGAGTCCGTACGGAAGCTGCTGCGTGCGCCCGGTACGCCGGTGCAGGACATCCCGGACCGCGGACTCGACCACGGTGCGTACGTCCCCCTGGTGGAGATGTTCCCCGAGGCGGACATCCCGGTGCTCCAGATCTCCATGCCGACACTCGACCCGGTCCGGCTGTTCGAGATCGGCCGGAAGCTGGCGCCCCTCCGCGACGAGGGCGTGCTCATCGTCGGCTCCGGCTTCTTCACCCACAATCTCGCCGCCCTGCGTCACACCGGCGGGGGAGTCCCCACCTGGTCGAGCGAGTTCGACGACTGGGGACACCGCGCGCTGGAGGCCGGTGACGTGGACGCGCTGCTCGACTTCGAGCGCAAATCTCCGGCGGGCCGGCTCGCCCACCCGCGTACCGAGCACTTCGCCCCGCTCTTCGTGACCATGGGCGCGGCGGACGCTTCCGGAGAGCTGGACGGGCAGCGGTCCGTGATCGACGGATTCTGGCTGGGTATGGCGAAGCGATCGGTGCAGTTCGGCTGAGCGCCCAGGCGTTCCCGATCCGGGGCGACTGGAACGCCGCGCGGCTTGAACGGTGCGTGATGCGAACGGCATGTGGCTTGAACGGCGCGTCACTTGATCGGAGAGTGATCTGAACGGTGCGTGACTGAACGGCGCGTGACCTGAATAGCGCGTGATCCGAACGGCGCCCCTGGAGGGCGAGTTCTAGCGGGAGAGTTCCTTCTCGTACCAGGCGACGTCCCAGTAGCGGCCGAATTTGCGGCCGACCTCCCGGTAGGTGCCGATGTGCTGGAACCCGAAGCGTTCGTGCAGGCGCACGGACGCTTCGTTGGGCAGCGCGATGCCCGCGTAGGCGCGGTGCAGGTCCTCGGTGGCGAGCGCCGCCAACAGGGCCTCGTAGAGGAGCGTGCCGACGCCGCGGCGGGCGGCGTCCGGGGCGACGTAGACCGTGAGCTCGACGGAGGTCGCGTAGGCGGGCTTCGCGCGAAAAGCGCTGGATGTGGCGTACCCAAGAATCGCCTGTGATTCCGTGTCCGTGGCAACCATCAGGCGGTGCGGTCCGTCTTCAGGGTGGGAGAGCAGCCACGGACGACGTTCTTCCGGCGTGAAGACGTCGGTGTCGAATGTGATGGGCGTCTCACGTACGTAGTGGTTGTAGAGGTCCGTGAGCGCGCCGAGGTCGGCTGCGACTCCCGGCCTGACCTGCACATCTGTACGTTCTGACCGCATCAGCCCTCCTGTGTGGTGCGACAGGATACTGCATGATCAGAAAAATCAAGGTGCGGGTTGGGAATTCTGTCCTGATTCCAGTCGTTGTTTCCATCAGATGCCGGGCACCCGGGAGGGTGAAACCCGATGTCCAGGACCACCCGCAAGCCCACCACGCAAGGGAGCACGCATGGCAACCCGTGCCGTCGCCCGTCGTAAGTCCGCCACCGGCGGGACCGCCGACGCGGCACGCAGTGTTCGCGCCGGAGGCGGCGAAATCGCCGACCGCGACCTGGTCGGCATGTACCTCGACGAGATCGCGCGAACACCGCTGCTCGACGCCGCCAAGGAAGTCGAGTTGTCCCAGGTCATCGAGGCGGGTGTGTTCGCGCGGCAGATCCTCGACGGCGAGGCGGAGGCCGAGGCGGACGCGTCCCGTGAGGAGCTGGAGGCGCTGTTCGCCGACAGCGAGCGCGCGAAGGACGTATTCATCCGGTCGAACCTCCGGCTGGTCGTGGCCGTGGCGCGCCGTTACCCGCGCAGCGGCCTGCCCCTGCTCGACCTGATCCAGGAGGGGAACGCCGGCCTGGTGCGCGCGGTCGAGAAGTTCGACTACCGCAAGGGCTTCAAGTTCTCGACGTACGCCACCTGGTGGATCCGGCAGGCCATCACCCGTTCCATCGCCGACCAGTCGCGCACGATCCGCCTCCCCGTCCATCTGGTCGAGGAACTGGGCAGGATCCGTCGCGTGCAGCGCGAGTTCAACCGTGAGAACGGGCGGGAGCCCGAGCACACGGAGATAGCCGCCGAGCTCGGTTCGACGCCGGAGCGCGTGGGCGATGTGCTGGACTGGGCCCGCGACCCGGTCTCACTGAACATGGCGGTGGACGACGAGGGCGAGACCCAGTTCGGCGATCTGCTGGAGGACACCTCGGCCGTGTCGCCCGAGCAGTCGGTTCTCACGCTGCTGCGCAGCGAGGAGCTGGACGACCTGATCGGCCACCTCGACCAGCGCACCGCCTCCATCATCAAGATGCGGTACGGCATCGAGGACGGCCGGGAGCGGACGCTCACGGAGGTCGGCAAGGAGCACGGGCTCACGCGCGAACGCATCCGCCAGATCGAGAAGCACGCCCTGCTCGAACTGAAGAAGCTGGCGCGCGACACCGGATTCGACGCGGCGGCGTAGCGACAGAGGTGTGCGCGGAGCGTACGGGGGGAGTCGGGTGAGCGGGGTGAGTGGGCCGTACGGGTTCATTCACCGCGGGTGTGCGAGACCCGCCTTGCCCGGTCCGCGCACGGGCACGCAGGCCACGTTGGCCACAAGTCGACCAGACATGGCCATGTAAGGCCGCTTCAACCTGCTGGGCTCTGGGAACAAGACTTCAGGGCCCACGCTTCAGAGCCCCACCGGGCGGAAGTGCACCGCCCCCAAGAACCGAGTCCCGACGCACACCCCCCCCGCGCCGGGACTCTCCCAGAGCCGAGCTTCGGCGCCTCCCCCCCCTGGCGCCGAAGCTCGGCTCCACTTCTGTTCCGGGGGTCGGGTTCTGTTCCGGGGGCGAGCCGAGACCTGGAGCCACGGATTCGACTGTGGGCCCCCGCGTTCTTCGGGTCAGGTCTTCGAGCCGTGGTTCGAGCGCGTCGAGTCGGGGACGCGCCGGGGTCCGATTCGGTCGGGGCAGGTTTTCGGGCCAACGTCTTCGAGTCTTCGGGCCAAGGTCTTCGAAACGGGGCCGAGCGGCAGTGAACGGGGCGCGCGCGATGCGGTTTCCGGGCAGGATCGTGATGCCGTTTCCGGGCAGGGTTTGCGATGCCGTTTCCGGGCGGGATCGCGCTGCGGTTTCCGGGCAGGACGGGGACGGGCCACCCCGAACCTGAACCCCGGGGTGACCCGGATGGCAGATTCTGCCACAGCGGCATAACCTGCCGTCCCTGACGGCCCGGCGGGTGTCACCGGCCCGCACGCCCTGTCGACCGTCAAGCGCCGTCAGTCTGCGGCACTCCCCCCGCCCGGCTCAGCCGCGCACCCAAGTCCCTCACGTACTCCACCAGTTCCCTCGGACCCCGCACCGCGAACTCACAGCCGACCATCGCGATCCGCACCGCCAGCCACTCCACCGAGTCACCGGTGGAGGCCCGCAGGCGGCAGCTGTGCTCGTCGATCGGCTCGGGCGCACCGACCCACGCGGGCACGCGCGCCGCGACGAAGTCGGCCGGCGCGGCGAAGACGACGTCGAACGCGTACGTCTCCTGACGCCGGTACATCGACTGCCGCAGGAATTCGGCGGCGTTGCCGGTCGGCAGTTCGCGGGGTGCGAACCGGGCCCCCGTCGCGAAGGGCTCGGTCACCCGGTCGACGCGGAAGGTCCGCCAGTCCTCACGGTCGAGGTCGTACGCGACGAGGTACCAGCGGCGGCCGGTGGAGACCAGCCGGTAGGGCTCGGTCAGCCGCCGCGACGGTGTTCCGTCCCCGGAGCGGTACGCGAACCGCAGCCGCTCCCCTCCCGCGATGCTCGACGCCATCACGGTGAGTGTCTCGGGCGCGATGCTCGCGCCGTCTCCGCTGGTCAGGGGTGTGGTCGCGGCCTGAAGCGTGGACACGCGATGGCGCAGCCGGGACGGCAGCACCTGCTCCAGCTTGGCGAGGGCCCGCACCGAGGCCTCGTCCACGCCCGCGACCGCGTGCCCGGCGCCGGCCCGCAGGCCCACCGCGATGGCCACGGCCTCCTCGTCGTCGAGGACGAGCGGCGGCATCGCCTTGCCTGCCACCAGCCGGTAACCGCCGTCCGCGCCCTTGGTCGCCTGCACCGGATAACCCAGCTCGCGGAGCCGGTCGATGTCGCGGCGAACCGTGCGCCGGGACACCCCGAGGCGCTCGGACAGCTCGCCGCCAGGCCACTCGCGGGGCGTCTGCAGGAGGGAGAGGAGCTGGAGAAGCCTCGCCGGCGTATCGGTCGTCATGTTTTCCAGGGTGCCGCAGAACTAGGACATGATCTGACCTAATCAGCGCCTACCTTTACGACATGACCTCCACCGACATCTCTGAGACAGCTCTCAGCAGCCCGGAACCCGGCGCGGCGGCCGACCGACGGCGCTGGTTCGCTCTCGCCATCGTGATGACCGCGGCCTTCATGGACCTGGTCGACGTCACGATCGTCAACATCGCGATCCCGTCGATCCAGCGGGACGCGGGCGCCACGTTCAGCCAGATCCAGTGGATCACCGCGGGCTATGCGCTGGCCTTCGCCGCGGGACTCATCACCGGTGGGCGGCTCGGCGACATCCACGGCCGCAAGCGGTTGTTCCTGATCGGCATCGCCGGTTTCACGATCGCGTCGGCGCTGTGCGGCTTCGCGGCGAACCCGGAGATGCTCGTCGCCTCGCGCATTCTGCAGGGCGCCATGGCCGCGATGATGGTGCCGCAGGTGCTGTCGATCGTGCACGCCACCTTCCCGGCGCACGAGCGCGGCAAGGTCTTCGGCCTCTTCGGCGCGATCGTCGGCCTGGGCGCCGTCTCGGGTCCGCTCCTCGGAGCACTGCTCACCGAGTGGAACCTCTTCGGCCTGGAGTGGCGGCCGATCTTCCTCATCAACTTGCCGGTCGGCATCGTCGCGCTGATCCTGGGCCGCCGCTTCATCAGTGAGTCCAAGGCCCCGAAGGCCCTCAAGCTCGACCTCGTCGGCGTCACCCTCGTCACCCTCGGCCTGCTGATGCTGCTCTACCCGCTGACCCGCGGCCGTGAGCTGCACTGGCCGCTGTGGGGGTACGCGTCGATGGTCGGCTCCCTCGTCGTCTTCGCGGCGCTGGTCGCGTACGAGAAGCGGAAGACGGCGCGGGACGGTTCGCCGCTGGTCGAGCTGTCGCTGTTCAAGGTGAAGAGTTTCGCGGCGGGCATCGCCGTGCAGACCGTCTTCGGTATCGCGCTCGGCATCTTCTTCCTGGTCTGGACGCTGTACATGCAGATCGGGCTCGGCTGGAGCCTGCTGCGTGCCGGTCTGACCGGGGTGCCGTTCTCGATCGCGGTCTCGGCGGCGGCGGGCATGTCGGTGCAGCTGCTGGTTCCGCGCTTCGGGCGCAAGGTGCTCCAGGGGGGCGCCCTGCTCATGGCGCTCGGAGTCCTGCTCTACATCTGGGAGTCCGACCGGTACGGCATGTCCATCGCCTCCTGGCAGATGGTTCTTCCGCTGGTGGTCATGGGCGCGGGCATGGGCTTCATCGTCGCCCCGCTGACGGACGCGGTGCTCTCGGAGGTCCCGCGTGAGCACGCGGGCTCGGCGTCGGGGCTGATCAACACCGTGCAGCAGATGGGCAACGCGCTCGGCCTCGGCCTGGTCTCGGTCGTCTTCTTCGGTGAGATCGGCGACCACCTGACCCGCGCACAGGTGGGCCCGGCCTTCGCGAACGCCTTCGAGCACGCGCTGGGCTGGGTCGCCGCGGTGCTGACCGTCATCTTCCTGCTGATGTTCGCGCTGCCGAAGCGGCCGGCACAGCATGTGGAGGGCGCGGAGGACGAGACGGACCCCCAGGACCAGAACCAGGATTCGAACCAGAACCAGGACCGGAACCAGGATCCGAAGCAGGACCGGAAGCCGGAATTCGTCGGCTGATCTCTGCCCGGGTCCGCCACCACCCGCGCGACGCGGAGGTCCAAGCCGGAAGGGGCCCCAGCACCTCAGGTGCTGGGGCCCCTTCCGGCTTCAGGGCTTCAGGGCTTCAGCCCAGCCGTGCCGCGCGTCGCTCCATCGCGTCGCGGGCGGCGTCCTCCGTCGCGTACACCTCGCACATGTGCCGCCGGTCCGGCGTCGCCGTGTGCTCGACCTCCCACAGGGAGATCTCCTGCCCGTCGCGCAGTAGGAACGCGTGCTCGTAGAGCGAGAAGCACAGCCCCGCCTGACCGGCGCGGCAGGGGCGCCCGAAGGCCTGCGTGATCTGGTGCGCGAACGCCTCCCGGAGCAGGAGCGTCGTGAGTTCCGCGCCCGGCCGGTCCGGATTCTCCGCGCGCCGCAGGAGCCGGCGCGCGTGATCGGCGGAGTCGTCGGGCACATAGGTGTGACGCGGCTCGGGGATCGCCGACAACTGCACGAACACGGGCAGCTCGAAGTCCGGTGCGTCCGGCGGGAGGGGGAGTCGGGCCGTGGCGGCGCGCAACTCCTCCTCGTCGGCGTAGACCTCGTGCTGTGCGTCGCGACCGGTCGCCGTGTTGTGCACGAGTTCCCACAGCGTGACGGCGGAACCGTCGGCGAGCAGCCACGTGTGGCGGTACGTCTCCCGGTGCAGCCCCGCGCTGTGATGCGCGGAGTGCAGCGAGCTGTCGTGCGCCAGCGCGCAGTCGAGTCGCCGTATCGCCTCGTCGGGCAGCTCGAACGAGTTCAGGGCGCGGCCCAGAAGTCGTGCGAGATGCTCCTCCGGAGACTCGGGCGACTCGGGTGGTTCGTACGCTGCTGTCTCGTACGGAACGCTCAAGGTTTCTCCCGGCGTTGCTGCATGTCACCTTGTGGGTGCATACCGTAGCCCCTCGGTCGGACATCATGTCCGCGAACCGAGAAAACGTACGGACGGAAAACGGGCGGGCCGCGCGGCAAGTTCCCACGCGCCTCGCAAGGACGTCAAAAGGCCCTCGTCAGACGGCACTTCCCGCGGTCCACGCGCTCCACGAACGGTTCAAGCCGTTGAGGCCATTGTCCGGCACGACGGTCTTGCCGGAACAGTTCCCGACCGCTACGGCTTCCCCGACGAGGGAGTCGAGATCCGCCCCCGTACATGGAGAGAACGCGATCGGCGACTCAACTGGTTCCCGTCACTCCGAGCCGATCACCACCACCCGGGCCGGATCACCGCCACCCGGGCCGATCGCCGTCCCCGAGCCGGATCACCACCACCTGGGCGGGATCGCCACTACCCGAGCCGGATCACCGTCACCCGGTCGAGCATCATCATGTGAGTGAACCGGGGGGATCGCCCAACTGGCTTTCTCCGTAGAGTTCTTCGTACGACAGCCATGCCCCGCCCGGCCCGTCCACCGACTCCGCGGCACGCACGGCACGCACGATCGCGCGCGTCACCAGGTCCGCGCCCGCCGCGAGGATCTCGTTGAGCGCCAGGGGGTTCTCGGCGACGAGCGGCCGGGTGCCCGTGGCCAGCGCGAACACCGTGTCCCCGTCGTTCAGCAGATGCACCGGCCGCACGGCGCGCGCGATCCCGTCGTGCGTCGTACCCGCGAGTTTCTGCGCCTGCGCCCGCGTCAGAACGGCGTCGGTCGCGACGACGGCGAGCGTGGTGTTCAACGGGGGCGGCGCGTTCCTCGCGGTGGCCTCCGCGAGCCGCCGCCGGGCGGACTCGCGCACCGCGGCGGACGGACACACCGTCCGTCCGCGCGTCAACTCTCCGTACAGCGCGCCCGTCTCCGGTTCCACGACCGAGCCCGCCGCGTTGGCCACCACCAGCGCGGCCACCGTGATGCCGGACTCCAGCACCGCGCTCGCCGTCCCGACCCCGCCCTTGAGCTGCCCGACCACTGCCCCGGTACCGGCACCCACGCTTCCCTCGCGCACCGGTGAGCCCGACGCAGTCGCGTCGGCCGCCTCGACGGCGGCGCGTCCGGTGGCAGCGTCCGGCCGTGACCGGAAGTCGCCGCCGCGTCCGAGATCGAAGACGCAGGCGGCGGGCACGACGGGCACGACGTGCGTGGGGTCCGGCCCCACGCGCACTCCGCGTCCCCGCTCCTCCAGCCACGCCATCACGCCCGACGCCGAGTCCAGCCCGAACGCGCTGCCGCCGGTCAGTACGACCGCCTCGATCTTCTGCACGAGGTTGCGCGGATCGAGCGCGTCCGTCTCCTTGGTGCCGGGCCCGCCGCCGCGCACGTCCACGGCGGCGATCACACCTCCCTCGGGAGCGAGCACCACCGTCGTCCCCGTGAGCCAACCGTCCCCGGTGCGCGTCGCGTGTCCCACCCGCAGACCCACGACATCTGTCAGAGCGTCAACTGTCATGAGCCCAGTGTTCCCCGGCCTCGGACCCCGGCAGCGGCAGCCCGACGGCCTGGGGTCACGCGCCGACTCCGATGCCGAGGCCTGGGGGCACACGCCGATTCCGACGGCGCGCCATCCTCTCCCCACGTACGCCCTGCGCCTCTCCCTGCGCCTCTCCCTGCGTACGTCCTGCGTACGTCCTGCTCCCCTTCCCACGCACGCCTTGCCCCCCTTCTTGCGCACGCCTTGCTCGACTCCTCCACGCATCCCCTGCTCGTCTCGCTACGCGCTCCTTGCCGAGCCGCCCGCCGCTTCCCGTGTCACCATCCGCGTCGTCATCACCACCCCGACCGCCACAGCCAGTGCCGAGACGATGCCCGCGGCGAGTACCGCCCAGTCGCCCAGGAAGGTGCACAGGATGACGAGCAGCGCGGTGGTCGGCAGAACGAGCTGCTGGGCGATGCCGACCTTGAAGTGCCGGGAGTGCAGTGCCCAGACGGCGAGGAAGTACAACGCCGTCGGCAGTGTCACGGCGGCGGACGCCGAGAGTGCCGAGATGTGCGCGGTGCCGACCGTCTGCTCCACCGCGACCTCCAGACCCGCGCCGATCGCGGCAGCCGACGCGAAGATCAGATAGTGGCCGTACCCCCACAGGAATGCCTGCCCGTTGGACCGCAGATGCCCGTGGATGGGCACCACGAAGTAGATCCACCAGGCGGAGAACACGATCAGCAGCCCACCGGCGGCGATGGGCAGGAGCTCGCCCAGGGCGTCGTGCTCGTCGACGGCCGACTTCACCGCGACCGTGGCGGCGGCGATCGTCTCGCCCAGCACGATGATCGTGAACAGTCCGTACCGCTCGGAGATGTGGTGCGGATGCCAGGACGTGGTGAAGTCCTTCTCCGCGAACACCGGGACGGACAGCTCGGCGACAGCCACCACCAGGAACACCCACGGTCGGCCCGCCTCCGGGGCGAGCAGCAGTCCGAGCCAGCCGACCTGGCACAGCAGTACGCCGCCCGCGTACCGCAGCGCCATGGTTCTCTCGGCTCCCTCGGTGGACCGTGCCACCCGTAGCCATTGCGCGATCATGGCGAACCGCATGATCGCGTAGCCGAGCCAGACGACCAGGAAGTCGTGACTCGCGAAGGCTTTCGACACCCCGGCCGCGAGCACCAGAACGCCGGCGATCTGCACCAGAGTGACGACCCGGTAGAGAACATCGTCATTGTCGTAAGCCGAAGCAAACCAACTGAAGTTCATCCAGGCCCACCAAATGGCGAAGAAGATCATCGCGTAGTTGAGGATGCCCTCACCCGCGTGACCCTCCGCCACGGCGTGCACCAGTTGGGAGCCCGCCTGGGCGATGGCCACCACGAAACACAGGTCGAACAGGAGCTCCAGCGGTGACGCGACCCGGTGCTCCTCGTCACGGCCGCGTGCGGTCATTCTGCGCAGCGGCCGGCGGCCTGTGGGCCGTGGTGTCGCGGCGGATTCCGGAGTGGGACGGGACGTCATACGGCCAAGCACAGCAGAAAAGTCCCGGAAATTCTTGTGAATGCGTTCACAAGCGGCCCTGAGGTCGAATGCTCGACGGGATACCAGGTCAGAGGTGTCACGGGGATCCGGATCCGCCGGGGCGGAGGGCTCTTGGGGCCGCTCGCGACGACCCGGTGCCGGGTACCTGATCGGGGCCCCGCGCCGCCCGCCCCCTCCTGGTGGTCCCACGGCTGACGCGACGGCGGGGCGCCCGGGCGAGGCCGGGCGGGCCGCCACCCTCGCGGCGTACCCTTGGGGCATGAGTCCCGCCCCCGCCCCCGAACCGCGCGATCCGAAGCCGGCGCTGGTCTTCGACGATCCGTTGAGCCAGCAGTCCTCGGACGATACGGACCGTGGGTGGGGTGAGCGGGCCGACAGCACTGGTGACAGTGCCGCCGACCTGAAGCGCTTCCTCGACGAGAAGCCGCCCCACCACATCTGAGCCCGGCCCCTGGCCTTGTGGCTGCCGTATTCCCCGCCACTGAGCTCGAAGCTCCCGGATCCCCGGATTTCGGTCTCCCGGCCCCGGGGTTCCAGGCGCCCGGTCTCCTGAGGCCCAGGTCCCGGACTGGTCTCCCGGCCCCCGGTCTCCTGACGTCGGAGCCACCCGATTTTCCGGGCGCGGGCCCACAGCTTCGCCGTCAGTACTCGCGGCGTCCCGGACCGCGCTGGACGACCAGCGCGTCGCGGATCTCCTTCAGGACCTCCAGCTCGGACACCTCGATGACCTCGCGCGTGCCTTCCTTCGCCTTCTGGCGAGCCGCCTGCCGGGCCAGGAACTTGGCCATCGGCAGAACCATGAGGAAGTAGACGACGGCGGCAGTGATCACGAAGCTGAGCGTGGCGCCCAGCACCGAGCCCCACATGATGCGGATACCCGTGGCGGTCGTCCCGCTGCCCCGGCACGGACCTTCCAGGCAGGAGTTGTAGCTGTCGAGGTTCTTCGTACCGACAGCGCCGACCAGCGGGTTGATGATGCCCTTCACCACGGAGTTGACGATGTTGGTGAAGGCGGCGCCGATGACCACGGCGACGGCCAGGTCGATGACGTTGCCACGCATCAGAAAGGCCTTGAAGCCCTCCAGGACACCGGGCTGCTTGTTTTCGCTCACTGGGAGGCCCCTCCGCACAGGTTGTGGAACAAACAGCTCCGCAACCTACGGCAGGGCGTTCCGGGCCCGTCCGACTGGGTAGCTCGAACGACGGACTTGACACAGTTTCGTCACTCATCGCAGCGTCACCGCCAGCCGTGATGTGGTGCCGGCACCGGCCAGCCGTGCGGCCGTCGTGCGCGGGACGGAGAGGATGACGAGGGCTCCCGTGTCGGTGGCCCCGACGTCCGGAACCCCGGTGACCCGTGCCCCGGTCGCGACCACGCGCGCCGCACCGCCGCTGTCCGCGGCGACCACGTCGACCCGGTCGCCGGGACGCAACAGGCTCACCGTGGCACCGTCCGCGATCCGGACCGGCGCCCTCACCGTCTCGACCGCGCCCTGCCCGTGTGCAGGCGTGGAAGCGGTGGTGGAAGCGGACGCGGCAGGGGGCGCGGACGTCGGATGCCCGCGCGCCCGCTCGGTGTTCCCCGGGCCGGCTGCCACGAGGGCGGCCGCCGTCATCGCCAGGCCGGCGGCGACCGCTCGCCGCCTGTGGTGCGCGAGGAGCCGCAGCCGATACCGCCCGCCCCGCACACGGAGGGGCGCGAACTGGGGCACCTCGCAGGTCGGAGGCGCGTCCGCGCCGGGCGGGCGGATGAGTTGAGGGAGCTGTGCCATGGTGACCACCACCTGCGACGAGGGATCGGCTTGCGATCCCACGATGAGGTCTCGCCGCGAAGCCCGCTGGAGCCCGTGGATCACCGAGGAATTGTGGACAACTCCCTCACCCGAACGGGAGGTTCCGCCCGCGTTCGGCCCGAGAGACTCCGCCTTCGCGACGGCGCGCTCACACCGGGTGCACCGTCGCCGGCCACTGCGATGCTGAGGACCACCGCGATGGCAGGAGTCACCGCGGCGGCGAGGGCCACTGCGATGGGGACGGCCACCGTGCAGACGCGGGCCACGGCGACCGCCCCGCGGCCCCGGTCACCTGCGACCCGCCACCTGTCACCGGGATCGGACCGGGCGGGACGAGGGCCCGGTCAGGGCTGGGTGGGATCGCAGCGGCCGCCGTTACGGCAGCTCGAAGCCGGGGTCCATCCCGCCCAGGGCCGTCGTGCACAGGCAGTCCCGTGTTCCGTTCGCCGGCAGTCCGGCGACCGCGTCGAAGAGCACGCCCCGCAGCCGGTCCACATTCGCCGCGAACACCTTCAGCACCTCGTCGTGCGAGACGCCCTCGCCGGTCCCGGCCCCCGCGTCGAGGTCGGTGACCAGCGTCAACGACGTGTAGCAGAGCTCCAGTTCACGGGCGAGCGCGGCCTCGGGGTGCCCGGTCATGCCGACCACCGACCAGCCCTGCGCCTGGTGCCAGAGTGATTCGGCCCGGGTGGAGAACCGCGGACCCTCTATGACCACGAGCGTGCCGCCGTCCACCGGCTCCCAGTCCCGTCCGCGGGCCGCTCGCAGGGCGACCTCGCGTCCGACGGGGCAGTACGGGTCGGCCAGCGACACATGCACGACGTTCGGCACCGAGCCGTCCGGCAGCGGCAGCCCGTCGAAGTAGGACTGCGGCCGTGACTTCGTACGGTCCACGAACTGGTCCGGAACGAGCAGGGTTCCGGGCCCGTACTCCGGACGCAGTCCGCCGACGGCGCAGGGGCCGAGGATCTGGCGGGCGCCGACGGAGCGCAGCGCCCACAGGTTGGCCCGGTAGTTGATGCGGTGCGGTGGCAGATGGTGGCCGCGGCCGTGGCGGGGGAGGAAGGCGACCCGCCGACCGGCGATCTCGCCGAGGAACAGCGAGTCGCTGGGCGGCCCGTAAGGCGTGTCCACCTGCAGCTCGGTCACGTCGTCGAGGAACGAGTAGAAGCCCGAGCCGCCGATGACGCCGATCTCGGCCAAGGCCGTCGACTGCTCCTCGGCCGGGGTCTGTGGGTTCTCCGTGTTCGCCATGAACGGCACCCTAGCCGGGACGGGGGAACGCCGAGGACCCCGTCGTCGTACGACGACGGGGTCCTGTGGAAACGAGCCTTGTGGGGCCTCGCGGAGACGGCTGGGCCGGGGCAGGAGCCCCGGCGGACCGCGGAGGCCCTAAGCGGCGGAACTGCTCGACGAGCCGGTGCCCGACGACTTCGTGTCCGAGGACGACGACGTGGACGCCGACGACGAGGACTTCGAGTCCGACGAGGACGTGGACGTCGCCGACTTGGAAGCCGGTGAACTGCTCGACGAGGAGCCGCGGCTGTCGTTGCGGTAGAAGCCGGAGCCCTTGAAGACAATGCCGACGGCCGAGAACACCTTCTTCAGGCGGCCGCTGCAGTTCGGGCATTCGGTCAGGGCGTCATCGGTGAACTTCTGCACCGCCTCGAGGCCCTCGCCGCACGCGGTGCACTGGTACTGGTAGGTCGGCACTTGTCTTCCTCCTGGCACTCTCACTCAGTGAGTGCTAACGACGGTCCATACTGACGTATTCCGCGAGATCAGTCCACTGTCACCGGCACGCGGTGACCGACGCCACGTGCGACGGCTCGGCTCGGGGCCTGTGTGGCGAGGCGTGAGCGCAGTGCCACCAGGGTTGCCAGGGCCAGCGCGGTACCGGCCATCGGCACCAGGAATCCGGCGCCGTCCCAGAGCCTGTCCTCCAGTTGTCCGGCGACGGTGACGGCTGCCGCCTGGCCGAGCGCGACGGCGCCGGTGAGCCAGGTGAAGGCCTCGGTGCGGGCGCCCTGCGGAACGAGGCTCTCGACCAGGGTGTAGCCGGTGATCAGGGTCGGCGCGATGCACATACCGACGACAAGACCGAGGCCGGCGAGCGCGATCACCGAGTTCGCCGCCCACAGCCCGGAGGCGGCCAGCGCGAGGGCGGCGTACCCGAGGACGAGCCGTCGCTGCGGGGCCACCTTCCAGGCGATGGCGCCGCAGACGATGCCGGAGAGCATGTTGCCCGCCGCGAAGACGCCGTACAGGACACCGTTCAGGCCGGGCTCGCCGATCGACTCGCTGTACGCGGCCAGCGAGACCTGCATACCGCCGAAGACGGAGCCGATGCCCAGGAAGGTCATGATCAGAACGCGTACTCCGGGGATCCGCAGAGCGGAACCGTGCTCCACGCGCGCGTGTCCGGCGAGGGCGACCGATGGCTGTGTGCTCTTCTGCGCGGCGAACAGCAGACCGCCGATCAGAGTCAGCGAAGCCTCGGTCAGCAGGCCCGCGGCGGGATCGACAGCCGTGCACAGCGCGGTGGCGAGCAGCGGGCCGAAGACGAAGGTCAACTCGTCCGTGACGGACTCGAAGGCCGCCGCGGTCGACATCAGGGGCGAGCCCTGAAGCTTCACGCCCCAGCGGGCCCGCACCATGGGGCCGACCTGCGGCACCGAGGCGCCGGTCGGCACGGCGGCCGCGAAAAGCGCCCACAAGGGGGCGCCCGCCAGCGCGAGCGCGGTCAAGGAGAAGCCGGCCACGGTGTGCACGAGGACGCCGGGCAGCAGGACGGCCCGCTGTCCGTGCCGGTCGGCCAGACGTCCGGTGAAGGGCGCGAACAGCGCCATGGAGACACCGGTGACGGCGGCGACCGCGCCGGCCGCGCCGTACGAGCCGGTGGTGTGCTGCACGAGCAGCACGATGGAGATCGTCAGCATGGCGAACGGCTGGCGGGCCGCGAAGCCGGGGAGCAGGAACGTCCAGGCGCCGCGGGTGCGCAGCAGCTGTCCGTATCCAGGACGGGAGGTGACCGTGGATGCCACGGCCCGTGCCTTTCTGCCGCCTGGTAGCGCGCCCGTGCGGGGGGCGCCGAGAGCTGTCCTCTTGCGCGGATCTGCGGTAGATACCGGCGCCTCCTGCGGGAGGACGTCACGGCCGCCATACGGTCGCGCCAGCTCTGCGTCAGGCAGAGTTGGTTCGATCAAGGTGTGCCTTCATCGTACAGGGGGTGGGTGTCGCCACACCTGTGAAAATGAGCACCACGGGATCGCGCGCCTGTGAATGCCTCTCGCTTCTTCGGGTCCTGTTCGGGGTTTCGTAAGAAGCGTGTCCGGTGTCCCGTAAGAGTCCGTCCAGCGTCGCGTCAAAGGCCTGTGCGGTGCCTCGTGCGATGTTCCGCCCCGCCGTCGCCGTCGCCGATTCCCAGCCAGTCGGCGAGCTTGCCGCCCTGGCCCACCGCGCGCAGTCGCCTCTCGGCCGCGTCCCGGACCGGGTCGGTCGCCACCACCAGCAGTTCGTCGCCGAGCCGCAGCACCGTCGTGGGCATCGGCACGAAGGACTTCGCGTCGCGGACGACGAGGGTGACCGCCGCGCCCGGGGGCAGCCGCAGTTCGCCCACCTCGACACCGTGCATACGCGACCCCTTGGGGATCGCGACGGACAGCAGATGGCCGCGCAGCCGCTCCAGGGGCGCCGATTCGATGCCCAGGTCGGCCGCCCCGGGAGACTCCCCGAGACGGAGTTTGCGGGCCAGCCAGGGCAGTGTCGGGCCCTGGACGAGGGTGTAGACGACGACCAGGACGAAGACGATGTTGAAGATCCGCTTGCTCTCGGCGATGCCGCTCACCATCGGGATCGTCGCCAGGATGATGGGAACGGCGCCGCGCAGCCCCGCCCAGGACAGCAGCGTCTGCTCCTGCCACGGGATGCGGAACGGCAGCAGGCTGACGACCACGCTCAGCGGTCGCGCCACCATGGTCAGCACCAGGCCTATGACGAGCGCGGGCCAGATGTCGTCGCCCATCTCGTGCGGGGTGACCAGCAGGCCGAGCAGCACGAACATGCCGATCTGGGCGATCCAGCCGAGCCCCTCGGCGAAGCCGCGCGTGGCGGGCCAGTGCGGCAGTTTCGCGTTGCCGAGCAGCATGGAGGCGAGGTAGACGGCGAGGAAGCCGCTGCCGTGGGCGAGCGCGCCGGCCGCGTACGCCACGACCGCGATCGCCATCACGGCGATCGGGTAGAGGCCGGAGGCCGGCAGTGCCACGTGCCGCAGGGCGTACGCGCCCAGCCAGCCGACCGCGAGCCCGATGGCGGCGCCGATGGCCAGCTCCAGCGCTATCTCGCCGATCAGCGCGTACCAGTGCTCCACCGGTCCCGCCGTGGAGAACGCGACGACGAGGATGACCACCGGGGCGTCGTTGAAGCCCGACTCGGCCTCCAGGATGCCCGTCACGCGCGCGGGGAGGGGGATTTTGCGCAGGACCGAGAAGACCGCCGCGGCGTCCGTCGACGAGACGACCGCCCCGATGATGAGCGCCTGCCGCCACTCCAGGCCGATCAGATAGTGCGCGGCCGTCGCCGTGACGCCGACGCTCACCGCGACGCCCACCACTGCCAGCGAGGAGGCCGCCGGCAGGGCCGGTCTGATCTCCTTCCACTTCGTGCCGAGACCGCCTTCGGCCAGGATCACGACCAGGGCCGCGTACCCGATGACCTGGGTCAGCTCGGCGTTGCTGAAGTGGACGTCGCCGACTCCGTCCTGGCCGATCGCGACGCCGATCCCCAGGTACACGAGCAGCGTGGGGAGCCCGCTGCGTGAGGAGATCCGGACCGCCGCGACCGCGATGAGCAGGACGAGCGAGCACACGAGCAGGAGCTGGTTGAGGTGGTGGACAGTCAGGGGCTGTTCCTTTCTCGCCGGTCCGGTCCCGCCGTGGGCGGCCTCCGGACCTGAGCACCGGAAGCCGGCCACTTCAGTGCAAGTACTTCGTTACCTTACCTAACTCTTGACGCTTTCTTGACGTTCCCGGAGGCAAGATCGAACGGTCGTGCTTCCCGGTTTCCTACTCCGCGTCAAGGCGCGGTTGGCCCTGCGCCTATGGTTGCCCCAGCACTCCAGGACCGCCTGCCGCTCGCGTTAGGACAGCAAGGACAGCGATGCCCCCCAACACCACCGCCTCTTCCGGCCAGC
This sequence comes from Streptomyces rhizosphaerihabitans, assembly GCF_025399795.1. Lineage (GTDB taxonomy): Bacteria > Actinomycetota > Actinomycetes > Streptomycetales > Streptomycetaceae > Streptomyces > Streptomyces rhizosphaerihabitans. The sequence goes on from NZ_JAODTZ010000068.1 coordinate 34,080, forward strand.
AGCCCGGCAAGTCCGGCAGGAAGAAGGGGCGCAAAGCCCGACTGTTCTTGATTGTCCTGGTTCTCGCCATCATCGGAGGCATCGCCTTCGGCGCGTACTGGAGCATCAGCACTGTGCGCGCCTCCTTCCCGCAGACCAAGGGCTCCATACAGCTCGACGGACTGTCGGGTCCCGTGACCGTGCAGCGCGACGGCAACGGGATCCCGCAGATCTACGCCTCGTCCGACGAGGACCTGTTCATGGCCCAGGGCTTCGTCCAGGCGCAGGACCGGTTCTACGAGATGGACGTGCGCCGCCACATGACCTCGGGCCGGCTGTCCGAGATGTTCGGTGAGGGCCAGGTCAAGAACGACGAGTTCCTGCGCACCCTGGGCTGGGACCGGGTCGCGAAGAAGGAGTACGACACCAAGCTGTCGGCCTCCACGAAGAAGTACCTCCAGTCGTACGCCAAGGGAGTCAACGCCTACCTGAAGGGCAAGGACGGCGAGGACATCTCCCTGGAGTACGCGGCCCTCGGTTTCACCAACGACTACAAGCCGACCCAGTGGACCCCGGTCGACTCGGTGGCCTGGCTCAAGGCGATGGCCTGGGACCTGCGCGGCAACATGCAGGAAGAGATCGACCGCTCCCTGATGACGAGCCGGCTCGGCCCGAAGCAGATCGCCGACCTGTACCCGGAGTACCCGTACAGCCGGAACAAGACGATCGTCCGGACGGGTTCGTACGACAGTCTCACCGGGACGTACAGCCAGACCGGCACCACCTCGACGTCCACGGCGGGCACGGGGCTCACGGGAAACACCGAGGCACCCGCCGGGTTCCAGAGCCAGCTCTCGGGGCTCTACAAGGTCCTCGACGGTCTGCCCACCGCCGTCGGCGTGAACGGCAACGGCATCGGCTCCAACTCCTGGGTCGTCGCGGGAAGCCACACCATCACCGGCAAGCCGCTGCTGGCCAACGACCCGCACCTGTCGGCGTCGCTGCCCTCGGTCTGGTACCAGATGGGCCTGCACTGCACCGCCGTCTCCGCCACGTGCCAGTACGACGTCTCCGGCTACACCTTCGCGGGCATGCCCGGCGTGGTCATCGGCCACAACGCGGACATGGCCTGGGGTATGACCAACTCCGGGGTCGACGTCACCGACCTCTACCTGGAGAAGATCACCGGCGAGGGCTACGAGTACGACGGCAAGGTGCTGCCCTTCACGACCCGCAAGGAAACGATCGAGGTCGCGGGCGGCGCCGCCAAGACGATCGTCGTCCGGCAGACGGACGACGGAATGCCGCTGCTCTCCGACCGTGACGACGAACTGGTCCAGGTCGGCAAGAAGGCCACCGTCGACGCCGGGGCGCCCGACCGCGGCGACGGCTACGCGATAGCGCTGCGCTGGACCGCGCTGGACCCGGGCAACACCATGGACGCCGTCTTCGAGATGGACAAGGCGTCGAGCTGGACCGAGTTCCGCAAGGCGGCCGCGTCCTTCGAGGTGCCGTCCCAGAACCTGGTCTACGCCGACGGCGCAGGCGCCAGTGGCAACATCGGGTACCAGCTCCCCGGCAAGATCCCCACGCGCGCCAAGGGCGACGACGGCTCGCTCCCGTCGCCCGGCTGGGACTCCAAGTACCGCTGGACCGGCTACATCAAGCAGTCCGCGCTGCCCTACGAGTACAACCCCGAGCGCGGTTACATCGTGACCGCCAACCAGGCGGTCGTCGCGCCGGACAAGTACCCCTACACGCTCACCACGGACTGGGGCTACGGCACCCGCAGCCAGCGGATCACCGACCTGATCGAGTCGAAGACCAAGGGCGGCGCCAAGATCTCGACCGATGACATGCGCCAGATGCAGCTCGACAACAGCAGCGAGATCGCCAAGCTGATCGTGCCCAGGCTGCTCAAGATCGACGTGGCCGACAAGGACGTCCGCGACGCGCAGAAGCTCCTGGAGGGCTGGGACTACACCCAGGACTCCGACTCCGCGGCCGCCGCCTACTTCAACGCCACCTGGCGCAACATCCTCAAGCTCGCGTTCGGCAACAAGCTGCCCAAGGAGCTGCGGGTCAAGGGTCAGTGCCTGTGGGTCCCCCGGATCGACACCACCGGCCCCGCGGACGAGGGCCAGACCGTGCGTGAGTGCGGCGAGCGCGACGCGGACCAGGCGCAGCCGGACGGCGGCGACCGCTGGTTCGAGGTCGTCCGCAAGATCATCGACGACGAGAACAACGACTGGTGGAAGTCGCCCAAGACGCGCAAGACGAGCAAGGACAATCCGATCGACACCCGGGACGAGCTGTTCAGCCAGGCCATGACGGACGCCCGCTGGGAGCTGACCGCCAAGCTCGGCAAGGACATCGACACCTGGAGCTGGGGCCGGCTGCACCGCCTGTTCCTGAAGAACCAGACCCTCGGTACCGAAGGCCCCCGCTTCCTGCAGTACATGCTCAACCGGGGCCCCTGGAAGCTCAGCGGCGGCGAGGCGACGGTCAACGCGACCGGCTGGAACGCGGCGGGCGGCTACGGAGTGGTCTGGGTCCCCTCGATGCGGATGGTCGTCAACCTCCAGGACCTCGACAAGTCCAAGTGGATAAACCTCTCGGGCGCCTCGGGGCACGCCTACAGCGCCCACTACACCGACCAGACGGAGAAGTGGGCCAAGGGCGAACTCCTGCCGTGGGCCTTCACCAAGAAGGCCGTCGACAAGAAGACGACCGACACCCTGGTCCTGAAACCGTGACGCCCGGGCGGGCGTCGAGGTCCTGACGCCCGGAAACCGGCGCCTGACGAAAGTGGCCCTCCATGCGTGCGTGGAGGGCCACTTTCGTCAGGCGTCCGCCGTCGGCCGTTCGGGGTTCGCCGTCCTTCGTCCCGTCGCCCGTCAGCGGAAGCGGCGCACACCGGAGGGCGTCACCACCGCGTGGACGGGCCGGTCGTGCGCCTCCTCCGGGACCCGCTCGACGACTTCGGTGTCGTACAGGAGCACCACCAGCGCGGGATCGGCGCCCGAGTGCTCCAGGCGGGCCAGTACACGGTCGTACGAGCCGCCGCCGCGACCCAGCCGCATCCCGCGCGCGTCGACGGCCAGACCGGGCAGCAGAACGGCGTCCGCGTCCTGGACGGCCGTCGGCCCCAGCCGCTCGCCGGTCGGCTCCAAGAGGGCCATTTTCCCGCCGTGTCGGACCGGTGCGAGGGAGTCCGCTCCGCTGTACGCCCCCCAGTCCAGATCGTTGTCCGCCATCAGGACCGGCAGGAGGACGCGCACCCCACGGGCGCGGAGCGCGTCCAGGAGCGCGAGGGTGCCCGGTTCGCTCCCCACGGAGACGTAGGCCGCCACTGTGCGGGCGTGCGCCAGTTCGGGCAGCTCCAGGGCGCGGGCGGCGAGGGCGGCGGCGGTTTCCCGCACGTCATCGGCCGTCAACCCCTTTCTCACCGACAGGAAGCCTCGCCGCAACATCCGCTTGTCAGGCTCTGGTTCACGTCGGACGTGGTTCACAGGTGACTCCATAGTTCTCTTAATCCGCTCATATGGCAGCGAATTGGCCGGGGCCACAGATTCTGCACATAGTCACCGGTTATGGTTGCGGACATGACTGAGTCA